>JAUHJS010000004.1 GCA_030412945.1 Shiella aurantiaca
ATTTACTCCGTTTCATCTTACAGTTTTAAAGTTAATTATTCTACTTTTAAACCGTACTGTTTTTGGGGGAGCTTACACTTCCTTTTTTTCAATTTTTTCGGAGAGTTCTCGAAATTTCTTACTCCAAGTTCTACCTGCTTTTTTGAAAAGGTCATACTGTATTATTTCAATATTTTGAGATTTAGAATATCCAAGTATTCCTTTAGGTAAGGAAAAATCTAATCTGCCAAAAATATATAGTTTCTTTTGCATATAACATCTAATTTTTTACTACTAACAAATGTGCAGTATATTATCTCGATTTATTATTGCCTGAATCTACCAAAAAAATTATTGTTGAGTCGCCTAAGCTGGTGCACGTGTTTCCTAATTAGGATAATTACTGCTAAAATAAAGACTTTGACTGGATAAGTTCTTTACTTTACGCATTTAGTAACTTAAACTAAGCACACGCGAAACGCGTGCGCTAGCAAGGCGCGTTTGCAACGCGTGTTAATTCTTCTCAACTTACTGTTCAGCACGCGTTGCAAACGCGCGCTAGTATGATATTTTATCGAAATCAATCTTTTTTGAAGTCATATCTTCAATAACGAATGAATCTTTAAATAAGGCTCTTGTGAACTCAACCCGATAATCGGCTAAAACGAATCTTGGAATGTTACGATTAAAGGCTGTTTCAAATTCAAAATGGGTGATTGATTTCCCTCCCTTATCTAAAACGCCCGAACCATAGTCTGGCCTGATGAAACCAACAAACACATCGCATTCTTCAACACCATCCGTGCAATTTTTTAGATTCGATTGTAAGCTATCAAGCAAAATGGTGCCTTTATGCGACATCAATACATCATATCCGTAACTATCCAACAGCTCATAAGTTTGCTTTAATTGGTATTCAAAATTGTATACCGTTGACGCAACAAACACTCTTATATGATTCCGTTTTGCTATCATAGTTGAACTTTCGTTTTTAGCTTTTTCACTTCTTATCTTTTTTTCAGCATGACGCACAACGGTTCTTATTTTTGCTGGGCTGACTTAACCGCTTAAAAGCCTAAGCCCAATCTAAAGCTAGAAAAATGCAGCGAACTTTCGTAACAACTAAAACAGCCTTGAAAAATAAATTGTTGGGCGCTGGGCGTCTTCTATCGACCATTAATAAATATTTCCAACGAGTCTAAGTCAGTCTCAAGGTCAAACTTAAAAGTCCAGCAACAATTACATTATAATTCAGGGTAAGTGTAAAATACAAAAACAGTTTTGTCAATTAAAGCTTGTTCGTAATATTCTTTTTTGTCGTCCTCAATGGATTCGTTGTCTATGGTTTGCACTTCTTCTCTTTCTAAAATAAACCAATCCATTTCTTCAATTTCTTGTCTTGCAATTTTGTCTGCATTTTTTAGTGTGTCGGTCACTATATAACAGTTTACAAAAGCTCCTTTTGTATCGTTAATGTCTTTTTTGTTTGATGTCGGTTTAACGTGATATGTCAATAGAAACATTCCTTATTCGTCTTTTTTCTGTTTGTCAAATTTGTTTCAACGCCTTGCGCCCAACACCTGTATAAACGCAACACTGCGTTTATTTCCGCTTTATCTTTTTAGTCGGATTTCCGGCAGATGTTGTCTTTAAAGCTATCTTATTGTAGTTAATTATCCAAGTTATCGTGCAGCGTTTTCATTTGGTCGAAACCTTTGGGGTTTACATGGAAAACCCTCGGAGGTTTTTTGAGCAGAGGACCATGCCAAGGTTCGTGTCTTCACGAACCCTATAAATCTACAATTTAAATAAACAGGTTGAATGGGTTTATACCACCATGCGGAACATGGCGGGAACGGAGGTAATGCTTTATAGCCGTTGTTGTGCGTAGTTACTTTAGCTCATATATTTTTAGAAATTCATTAAGTCTTGATGTCTTACTGCTGTCCGATTCAATTTCTAATTTCCAGTTTTTAACTCCTTTAATTATGTCTCTACAAAATATGTCAACCTGTAATTGGAGTTTATTGTCAAATTGATTGCAGTGGATCTGTCCAGAAGGTGGTGGTGAGACAAATTTAAAGTCATCCAGCACATCTCTAGCTCTTTGATGAGTTATAGAAGAAGTCCCTTCATGTAAGTAAGAACATCTTAGTGCATAGCAGTCATCACCTGACAAAAATATGTACTCATTCCTTGAGGCTCCAACCTGACTTTTGTAACAGTTACCAACATATTTGTTAAACCAATTTGCATATCTTTTATTCGAGCCAATTCCAGGATACTCAATTTTTCCTGAAATGTCTGGCAGTATCAAAGTTACAGTCAAGGCTGCATACCAATTTTTAGTTGCTAATGATTCCTCAATTGATTTTGTCAATGCTTCCATGGCATATTCTAATTACGGACAACATCTGTATAAATGCAGTACTGCGTTTATTTCCACTTTATCTTTTAGTCGGATTTCCGTCAGATATTGTCTTTAAATCTATCTTATTGTACTTAATTATCCAAGTTATCGTGCAGAGTTTTCATTTGGTCGAATCCTTTGGGCTTTACATGGGCATAGCCTTGGAGTTTTTTTTGAGCAGAGGACTCAACAAGTTAAGCCTTTCTAGTTTAAATCGCGGAGCATGTAGCTACTTTTACGCCTATAGCGCGCAGTTTAAATCCTAGACTATCTCTATAACAAGTGCGAAAATGCCCTCTCCGATAAAAAATCGCTAAAACTGAGGAGCTAGCATGAATATTGTATGACTCTCTAAAAAAATCTTTTTTTTCAGGAAAATGTGTTTTTTCACTTGCAAAAAAAGAATCGGCTCTCTACATTCGACACTAGCTCAATACAGAAAAACATCAAATAACCGTAAACCCACACACTATCGACTAGACTTCTACGTTACTAAAACAGGTTTGTACATGAATAATTTGACAGCGAGCGACAGCCAGCTAATGTCGCTGTACAGAAACGGTAACGAAGCAGCATTTGAGCAAATCGTTAAGCGACACAAGTCAAAAGTTTTTACCACCATTTACCTGATCGTGAAAGACAGGTACATAGCGGAAGACTTATTACAGGATACCTTTATCAAGGTGGTGAACACCGTAAAAAGTGGGCGCTACAATGAAGAGGGGAAGTTTCTGCCTTGGGTACTGCGCATAGCGCACAACTTGGCCATAGACCACTTCCGCAAAGCTAAACGCTATCCTACGATTGTTATGGAAGATGGTAGCCACGTGTTTAACACCCTGTCGTTTGCCGATGAGTCGGCCGAAACGGAGCAGATTCGCAAGGAGGTGCATCACAAACTGCGCAAGCTGATACAAGACTTGCCCGATGCCCAAAAAGAAGTGTTAATCATGCGCCACTATATGAAGATGAGCTTTCAGGAGATAGCCGATGTGACGCAAGTAAGCATCAATACGGCTCTGGGACGGATGCGATATGCGCTCATCAACCTACGAAAGAGCATGGAAAAATATAATATTGCGTATGATAAAAACCTTTACCCCTGATGATCTGATTAGGTACATGTATCATGAAACTACAGATGCTGAGAAGGCTGCCATTGAGCAGGCTTTAGTAACGGACACCGATTTCGCACACGAATATCGGCAGTTAAAAACACTGATGAGTTCCTTAGAGACTGTGAAGGAAGAGCCTTCTCAAAAATCGGTAGATGCTATTTTGGCGTATTCAAAATCCATAAATTTGCACTCTGTTCCTAAATAACAGAGATGCAGAAAAAAGAGCGTTATCAGTCCCTTCTCAATTATTTCAGAGCCCAGCAACCTGAGCCTGAAACCGAATTGCACTATACCAACCCCTACGAACTGTTGGTGGCCGTGATATTGAGTGCCCAATGCACCGATAAGCGGGTAAATATGGTTACTCCGGCTCTTTTCGAGCGCTTTCCTACTCCGGCCCACTTGGCAGCCAGCCATTTCGATGAGGTGTTTCCTTTAATCAAAAGTATTTCTTATCCCAATAACAAGGCCAAACACTTGATAGGCATGGCGCAGATGTTGGTAAATGAGTTCAACAGTGAGGTGCCCGCTGGCGTGGAAACTTTGCAAAAACTCCCGGGCGTAGGCCGAAAAACGGCCAATGTGATTGCCTCTGTGGTCTACAATGCTCCTGCCATGGCCGTAGATACGCATGTGTTTCGCGTATCGAAGCGCCTAGGCTTGGTGAGCCAAACGGCCAAAACGCCTTTGGAGGTAGAGAAGCAATTGGTAAAAAACATTCCCCAAGAAGATATTCCCAAGGCGCACCATTGGCTGATTCTGCACGGACGCTACGTCTGTTTGGCGCGTTCGCCCAAGTGCGGCAGCTGTGAAATCACGGCTTGGTGCCGCTATTATGAAAAAAAACATCCGATTTCTCCTAAAAATACCTAGAAAGGGGTATTTCGCGGTGCTGAAAATTGCTCTAATATTGTGTACAAACTTTTGTAGAAGCTCTCTATAGGGTTTGGTTGGATAGTAATGGGGCCCGCTGGTTACGGGCCCTTTTTTTATTCTTTGCAATTTCAGTCCTTCTTTTTTGGTATTGCCTCATGCACAGGACTATATTTGTTGGTTACATTACTGTGTGTATATGGCGCCAAACACTACTAAACCCAAGCAAAGCCCTTCTTCCTCCTTTATCGATTCGGTAGAAAACTGGATTACCCAACGCGAACTCCTTGTGGTATTTCTCTGCATGGTGGCTACCGCCTTACTCTGCATCTGGCAGTTTAATCCTCGGATGAGCTTTGCCACCGATGACGCAGGCTATGTACGCAGGGCCTTTTTGCTGATTGACCAAGGCAATTTTCCCACCTATCAGGGGCCTTTGTATCCACTGTTTTTAAGTGTATTTGTGTATTTATTTGGCATAAGCATTTCCTTGCTAAAAGGGATTTCTACCCTGCTGCTCGTGGCACAGGTGTTTTTCTTCTATAAGGCCTTTCGTAGCCACATGCCGCCCATTGTGTGGCTTTCGGTATTGGTGATCATGAGCTTGAACCCATATTTTCTGTATTACGGAAGCTATACCTTCAACGAGGCCTTTATGCTGTGCATACAAGCCTTGGTTTTTTGGTTGATTAGCCGCCATTGGGAGCGCTATACCAATGAGCCGGTACAAAAAAATGTGGGCATTTGGCTGCTATTTGGGTTTTTACTATTGCTTTTGCAGCTTACCAAGTCGGTAAGTGTGGTGGCGGTATTGGCTTTTGCCGTATACTTTCTTATTCATAAAAAATGGGCGCAAGCAGGCGCTAGTCTGGTAAGTCTTGGCTTTTGGATGATGGTATATCAGGGTTTTTTGCGTTTCATTATTGGCATTACGCCCAGTTCGCAGCTAGAGCAGCTTACCCGCAAAAACTTTTATGATCCTTCGCAAGGTCAGGAAGATATGGCAGGATACATTGCCCGCTTTACCGAAAATTTTGGCAATTATATTTCCGTACATTTTTATAAAATTTTGGGCTTTCGCCCACATTCCTTTGGCATCATAGGCGAAACCATGCCTGATAAGCCGGAGGCATCTATCGTGTTATCCATCCTGTTTATTGCATTGGCTATAGTGGCACTTTGGAAAACCTATCAGCATAATAAATTGGCCTTGGTGGTACTGCTGTATGCCGCTGCCGTGTTTGTAGTGAGCTTTTTTGCTTTGCAGACTATCTGGAATCAAGATCGCCTTATCATCCCCTACGTACCTTATGTATTGTTGGGCTTTTTTGCTGCTTTGTACTACTGGTCTAAGGAATCTAAAAATTCACTGGCCTCTTCGGTCTTGGCTTTTGGCCTATTGCTATTGCCACTAGTGCAATTCCCCTTGTCGGTAAAGGTAGCCAAGTCGAATAGCCAAATCCGTGAGCAGGTAAACAAGGGCTATGTGGCCTATGGCTTTATGCCCTCTATTGTCAGTTTTGTGGAGGTAAGTAAGTGGATAGGGGAAAATATTCCTCGCCCCGATACTAAGGTGGTGACCAATAAACCCGAGGAGGCTTTTATGTATGCCGGAGGCAATTATTTTGAGCGAATAAATGCCAAAAACAAAACAGCCGATGAGCTTTTGGCTTTGCTGAAAGAAGGAGGATTTACGTATCTGATGGTGGACAGGCTGGGTGCCAATGCAGGCCTTGCTTACCAAACCTTGCAGGCGGCCTATCCCGAAAAACTAAGCTTGGTAGTACAAGCCGGCACCGATAATGGTGCTACGTATCTATTTAAAATCAACTATTAACAATCGAGCATGACGCGTGTGGAAATGCCTGAGTGGTCAGGAAAACGGAAGAACTTCGAATATTTTGAAAAATTGGCGCCCAGGCGCATTAAGCTGCGCAAACGCAAGCGCTATTATTGGAATGAGATTACCCAATACATTGATTATTTCTCGCACAAGGATTTCTCGGTACTAGAGATTGGCTGCGGCACGGGCGAATTGCTACATGAAATCAGGGCATCACGCAAAATGGGCATAGATTATAGTCCTGCTATGGTGGCGCAAGCCAAAGGGCAGTTTCCTGACTTGGATATTCGGGTGATGGAAGCAGAAAATCTGGAAATTGAGGATAAGTTCGATCTAATCATCCTATCCAATTTGGTGGGCTATGTAGGCGATGTGCAAGCGGTTTTCGAGCAATTGCACAAGGTGTGTCATCCGGGTACAAAAATTATTGTAAGCTATTATAATTATCTCTGGGAGCCGGTGCTAAAGGTGTTAGAAAAACTCGGTTTAAAAACACATACGCCTGTACAAAACTGGCTCAGCCGCCAGGATATCAACAACCTGCTCTTCCTTTCGGGCTTCGATGTGTATCGCAATACCAAGCGCATGTTGATGCCTTTTTGGTTTCCTTTGCTTTCGCATTTCTTGAATAAGTATGTGGCTAAATTGCCATTAATCAGGGCTTTGGGACTGAACTCTTATTTCTTTGCGAAGCCGGCTCCTGCTATGCGTACGGAAGACTATTCCAAGAAATATTCCACTTCGGTGGTAATTCCGGCTCGAAATGAAAGTGGCAATATCGAAAATGCCATTTTACGTTTGCCAGAATTTGGTAAGCATGTAGAAATCATTTTCATCGAAGGAAACTCGACCGATGATACTTGGGAAACCATACAGCGCATTGCGGAAAAATATAAAGATACCCATGATATAAAAATCGGTCAGCAACCGGGCAAAGGCAAGGGCGATGCCGTGCGCAAGGGCTTTAGTATGGCCACGGGCGATATCTTGATGATTTTGGATGCCGACCTTACCGTACCACCGGAAGATTTGCCTAAGTTTTATGATGCCATTGCTAGTGGAAGAGGTGATTTTATCAATGGAAGCCGACTGGTCTATGCTATGGAAAAGGGCGCTATGCGCTTCCTGAACCTGATGGGAAATCGCTTTTTCAGCATGGCCTTTACCTGGCTGCTTGATAGACCCTATAAAGATACGTTGTGTGGCACGAAGGTGCTATTCCGCAAAGACTATGAGCGCTTGATTCAGAACCGTGAGTTTTTTGGGGATTTTGACCCTTTTGGCGATTTCGATTTAATTTTTGGCGCACACAAGCTGAATCTGAAAACGGTGGAATTGCCTATCCGCTACCGAGAACGTACCTATGGCGATACCAATATTTCACGTTTCCGACACGGCTTTATCTTGTTGCGCATGACAGCCTTTGCGGCACGCAAAATCAAATTTATTTAACGAGGAAAAACACAAAAAGCATGAGCAAAACCCTGATTATTGTAGGCATGGGCCCCGGCCTAAGCATGGGCCTAGCACAGAAGTTTGGTGCGGAAGGCTTCCGCATAGGCATGATTAGCCGCAATGCCGAAAAGCTAAAAGGTTTTCAGGAAGAGTTGAAAGCCCAAGGCATTTCTTCTGACTACACCACAGCCGATGTGGCCAATACCCAGAGTTTGCTTTCCGCTTTAGATGCTCTTTCGGCCAAGATGGGCCGAGTAGATGTGGTGAACTATAATGCGGTGGACGCACGCTTTGTGCCCTTACTAGAAGAAAAAATCGAAGACCTTACCAAGGGTTTTACCCTCAGTGTGGGGAATGCATTGGCAGCTGTACGCCATTTGCTTCCTCAACTTAAAGCGAGCAAAGGGGCCGTTTTGTTGACAGGAGGCGGTAGTGCCAATTACCCGAATCCGAATATGGCCAGTATTTCCCTAGGCAAAGCAGGTATTCGCAACTTGGCTTACCAGCTGCATCAGGTATGCAAAAAGGAGGAAGTGTATGTAGGTACGCTCACCATCAATGGCTGGATACAATGGGAAAGCGAAACCCATTCTCCGAAAATTTTGGGAGAGAAATTCTGGGAGCTGTACCAAAAGCGCGATAAAGTAGAAATGGAATATTAAGAGGAGCCCTTGCAAGTGCAAGGGCTTTTTTCTTGCTGGAGGACACCTCAAAACAAAATACCTCAGGCGGGGTTTTGCCTCTGATATGAAGAAAAAAGCCATTTTTTGGTTTAGGAATGATTTACGACTGGGAGATAACCTCGCCCTACAAAAAGCCATACAAAAGGCGGAGCAAATCTTGTTTGTGTATGCTATTCCCCCAGATGCTGTTAGCAATTTCTCCTTTTATAAATGGAAGTTTTTGGAGGAGTCCGTGCTCGACCTCTCGGAACAATTGAAAGAGAAAGGTGCTACTTTATATTTTTTACACGACTGGGACCTAAGCCGCTGGATAGCGCTTTGTCAGGCGGAGGAGATTGAGGCCGTATACGCTTCTGCAGGAGTAGGCTATTATGAGCAACAAGAGGAACAAAAGCTCATGGAGGCCTTGCAGACGAAAGGCATATCCTGCCATTTTTATTTTCAGCATACCCTTATTGCGCCAGAAGACCTTGGTTTCTCCATTGAACAGCTGCCGAATGTATTCACTGATTTTAGAAAAAAAGTAGAAGCAAACTGCCGTGTGGTTGCCCCCATTTCAGCGCCCCAACAAATCAGGGGCTTATCCACTACACTTCCTACTCAATGGCCTGCAGCCACTACTTTTGGAATCCAAGACTTTCCGATAGATTCACGAACGGCATTCCCCTTTTCGGGTGGAGAACGAGCCGCCCATCAGCGCCTACAATTTTACCTTTGGGAGAGCAACTTAATTGCCGATTATAAAAACACACGCAACGGACTTATAGGAGCCGATTACAGTAGCAAACTTTCTCCTTGGCTGGCGTGGGGTTGTATATCGGCTCGAAGTGTTTATGCGGCTGTAAAGCGGTTTGAATCAGAAAGAATTCAAAATGAAAGCACCTATTGGCTGGTTTTTGAATTGCTATGGCGCGACTATTTCCAATGGGTGATGTGTAAGTACGGTAAGCGATTATTTTCTCTGTACGGCATCAAAGGCAAAGCCACCAGAGAATGGTCTCGTTCGGAAGCTTTATTGGCCGATTGGGTGCATGGGCGCACGCCTGAACCGCTCGTCAATGCCAATATGCTTGAGCTCAAACACACCGGATTTATGAGTAACCGAGGCCGACAGTGGGTGGCTTCTTACCTGATTCACGATTTGGGGATAGACTGGCGCCTTGGCGCTTCGTATTTTGAAAAGATGCTGATTGACTACGATGTAGCCAGTAATTGGGGCAACTGGGCGTATTTGGCCGGAGTAGGCAATGACCCTCGCCCCAATCGCTATTTCTCTCCTGCTTCGCAAGGCGAACGCTACGATCCCGAGGGAAACCATCAGCGACTTTGGCTCAAGCGATAAACCTAGCCATAGGATTGATGCTTTCCCGGCACTTCCGTATCTTGGGTAAGCATTTCTCAAGACCGAAAGCCTATGGAATCCGGAATCACCTCATTGGGCCCTTCTCATGAAATTGTAAGCACTCGAATTTTTACCGTGCCGCGTGCCCTGCTATTTCGTGCCTGGGAAGAACCCGAGCATTTGAAAAACTGGTGGGGGCCTGCCGGATTTACCAATACCTTTTGGGAATTCGACTTTCGGGAGGGTGGAATATGGCGCTTTACCATGCACGGCCCGGAAAAAGGGAACTATGAGAACAAATGTGAGTTTATAAAAATTGAAAAGCCAGCCTTGATTGCCTGGAAACGGCACTCCCAGCCCTACTTTCGGGTCTTGGCTACTTTTGAGGAGATTTCCTCCGAGGAAACGCGCTTGGTCTTCAAAATGCTGTTTGATACGGAGGAAGAATGTAATAAGCTCAAGAAATTTGTAGTCGATAAGAATGAAGAAAATTTTGATAAGCTTGAACAGGAACTACGTAAAATGAAAGCTCAGCCCTAAGTGGACGAGGGCTTACGTTTTTCTAAATCCGATTTACGCCTATGAACAATAATACTCGAGTTTTTAAAATGGCTTTTGCCAGTGTATATCCGCATTATGTGCAAAAGGCGGAAAAGAAAGGCCGCAGCAAAGAAGAAGTAGATAGCCTTATTACTTGGCTTACCGGCTACGATCTCCAAGCCTTACAGCAACAGATAGACGTAAGATGCGATTTTGAGACTTTCTTTGCGCAAGCCCCTCAGCTTAATCCGAATGTGGATAAAATCACCGGAGTGATTTGTGGCTATCGTGTGGAGGAAATCGAAGATCCACTAATGCAAAAAATCCGCTACCTCGATAAACTGATTGACGAGCTGGCCAAAGGCAAAGCCATGGAAAAAATTATGCGTAAATAGAAAATCCCTATGGCTAAAGAAAAGCTAAGTGCGCAGGAACAAGTGACGGAGTATATTGAGCAATTACCGCAAGCAATTCGACCTGCGGTAGCCTATCTCCGTGAACGTATATTGTCGGTAGATGCGCAAATCGGAGAGCATATCAAATGGAATGCTCCCGCCTTTTATTATACTGGTGAAATGAAAGCCTTTGACCCCAAAACCTATAAAAGAGATATCTTGGTTATGCACCTTCGCAAGGCCTATATTTTATGTGTGCTGCCTACCGGGGCTAGTATTCAGAAAAACACTGCCTTACTGGAAGGGGATTATACAGATGGAAGGCGCATGATATCTTTTAGGGATTTGGAAGATATAAAAAGCAAGGAAGCTCTTTTGAAGGACACCCTGCAAGAATGGCTGAGCTTGGTGGAAAAAGAGTAAGTCTCAATTCTTTTTATAAATACTAAACAACAGACCGCTAAGCATAAGTGCATACACACAAGCACCCAAAACGCTGGCCACAAAATGGCCAAAATGAATAAAGCCCATAGCACCTCGCAGTCCTAAAATAAACCCCATAGCCAATAGGGATACCAACCAGAAAGCCTTATCCTTTTTATAATTCATGGACTGTACAGGCATTTGTTGTAAGCAATAATAAATGGCCCAAGCGCCCAGTAAGGTGCTGACGTGCTGCAAGACCCGATACAGGGGCAAGTTGAAAATTCCAAGATCTACGGTAGTTTGCAAAAAAGGTAGTGCGTTTACCGAAAAGGTATTTTCATGGGTAAAGCTGTCCCAAAGAAAGTGAGAAAAAATGCCTATCAAAAAGCTACTGATAAGGATATGCCCACGTTTTTTTACTTCCTCCCAAACATTTAATGCATACAAATCGCCAAGGCGACTACTGATAAAATGTGGACTATTACGTAACAGCGGACGTTTTACCCAGGCATGAAAAACCAAGTATAGCCCGATACATATTGGTAAGTCAAGGATAAAGGCCCCTAAGAAAGTATGGCTGATGGTGGCATGCAGCTTTAGCTTGAGGATATACTCAAAATCGGGCGACATGCTGCCTATTACCAATGCCGACACCGATACATACCTACTTTTTCGAAGAGGAAGTATTATAGCCGGATGGGAAAAGGTAAAAGGCATGGCGTGTTATTTTCGCTCGATTTCGCGCAGGTTTTCTAACTTCTTATTGCGAAGGAATCCTCCGATGTCTTCAAAGTGTTCTTTGATGCGTTTATTGCCAAACTCAAATACCTTGGTGGCCAATCCATCGAGGAAATCGCGGTCGTGGGAAACCAATATCAAAGTGCCATCAAAGGCTTTAAGCGCATCTTTCAGGATGTCTTTGGTACGAATATCAAGGTGGTTGGTCGGTTCATCCAGAATCAGCAAGTTCACGGGTTGAAGCAAGAGCTTGATCATGGCCAAGCGGGTTTTTTCACCACCCGAAAGCACTTTCACCTTTTTCTCAATGGTATCGCCACTGAACATAAAGGCGCCCAACATATCTTTTATCTTCGTACGGATTTCGCCTACCGCTATGGAATCTATAGTTTGAAAAATGGTCAGGTCCTCATCGAGCAAGCTGGCCTGATTTTGGGCAAAGTAGCCTATCTGGCAATTGTGCCCAAGCTGTAGCCTGCCTTCAAAATCAATCTCCCCCATGATAGCCTTCACGAAAGTAGATTTCCCTTCCCCGTTTTTCCCCACAAAAGCAATCTTCTGCCCGCGTTCAATAGTTACAGAAGCATCTTTGAACACCACATGGTCGCCATAGCTTTTGCTCAAGCCTTCGGCAATTACCGGATAATTGCCCGAGCGTGGTGCTGGAGGGAATTTAAGATTCAAGGCCGAAGTGTCCACCTCGTCTACCTCTATCAGCTCCATTTTTTCTAACATTTTCACCCGTGACTGCACCTGCAGGGTTTTAGAATAAGTCCCCTTGAATCGGTCGATAAACTGCTGAATATCGGCAATTTCGCGCTGCTGCTCTTCGTAGTGTTTTTGTTGCTGCTCGCGTCTTTCCTGACGCAACTGCAGGTAATGAGAGTAATTGGTTTTATAATCGTAAATGCGCCCCATGGTTACTTCTATGGTGCGGTTGGTAATGTTATCCACAAAGGCTTTATCGTGCGAAATCACAATCACCGCCTTGGCATTGTTTACCAAAAAATCTTCCAGCCATTGGATAGATTCTATGTCCATGTGGTTGGTAGGCTCATCGAGCAAAATCAGATCAGGCTTTTGCAAAAGGATTTTGGCCAGCTCAATGCGCATGCGCCAGCCTCCACTAAATTCGCTGGTAGGGCGAGTGAAGTCGCTACGCAGAAAGCCCAAGCCCATTAAGGTTCTTTCAACTTCGGCATCGAAGTTTACTTCTTCTATGGAATAGTATTTCTCACTCAGGTCCGATACTTCTTCAATAATCTTGCTGTATTCATCCGATTCGTAATCGGTGCGGGTTTCCAATTGGTGATTAAGCTCCTCCATGCGGGTTTTCATCCCCAGAATTTTGGAAAATGCTTTGCTGGTTTCTTCAAAAACCGTGCATTTATCTTCCGTAAGCAGGTGCTGAGGCAAGTAGGCGATAATGGCATCTTTCGGAGCCGACACTTTTCCGCGCGTAGGCTTGTTCACCCCGGCAATAATCTTGAGCAAGGTCGATTTTCCTGCTCCGTTTTTGCCCATCAGGGCGATGCGGTCGTTTTCGTTGATATTGAAAGAAATGTCACTGAAAAGTGCCGAACCGTTAAACTCTACGGTTACTCCGTCTACTGAAATCATGCTATGTAAAAATAAGGCTACAAAGATACACGAATTATTAGCAGCTTTAAAAAGTCCGACCTCAGGTGGGGATAAAATCTTCACAAACCTTCTATGCGAATCGGGTGTTGTATGGTATCTTTACAAGTTATGAGTACAGCCGCTGCCGCATCCAAAAAAAGCCCGTCTTTCGATACCCTCGACCCCAAAGAGTTCATCCTTATCAAAGGAGCTCGGGTCAATAACCTTAAAAACATTGATGTGGCCATTCCGCGCAATAAGCTGGTGGTGGTTACGGGTGTTTCGGGTTCCGGCAAGTCGAGCTTGGCTTTCGATACTCTTTTTGCCGAAGGGCAGCGTATGTACGTGGAAAGCTTGAGTTCCTACGCCCGCCAGTTTTTGGGCCGTATGGAAAAACCCGAAGTGGATTATATCCGTGGGGTTTCTCCAGCCATTGCTATTGAGCAGAAAGTGAATACGCGAAATCCGCGCTCTACGGTAGGCACTACCACCGAAATCTACGATTATTTGAAATTGCTATACGCCCGCATTGGCACTACCTATTCGCCTGTAAGTGGCGAAAAAGTAAGTCGCGATACGGTAGATAGTGTATTGGAATATATTTATGCTTTGGAGGAAGGCACCCGACTAATGGTGCTTTGTCCCTTGCATGTACGCAGCGGCCGCACCATGGTGCAAGAGTTGGGCATACTCATGAGCAAAGGCTATAGCCGGATTTTGGTCAATGGTGAAGTGGTGTTTCTGGAGGAAGTAATAGAAAGCAAACCCAAATGGACAGCCAAAGACGATATCTTTATCATCATCGACCGCGCTAGTGTGCAGAAAGAAGACGAAGACAGTCGATTCCGCTTAGCCGATTCGGTACAAACGGCCTTTTTTGAAGGAGAGGGTGAATGCATTATTGATTTGCCCGAACAAGGCCAAAAGCATTTCTCCGACCGCTTTGAGCGCGATGGGATGATATTTGAAGAGCCTTCGGCCAACTTTTTCACTTTCAATAATCCCTACGGAGCCTGCAAGCGCTGCGAAGGTTTTGGCAATATTTTGGGGATTGACGATGACTTGGTGATTGCCGATAAGAGCCTTTCGGTCTACGAAGGGGCTATTGTGCCTTGGCGCAGCGAAGGTATGAGAGAGTGGCTGGCGCCCTTGCTAAAAAATGGCATTCATTTCAATTTCCCCATCCACCGTCCTTGGAACGAGCTCACCGAAGAAGAGCAGGAGTTGGTATGGAAAGGAAACAAATACTTTGATGGCCTGCATAAGTTTTTTGCTTTTCTGGAATCGCAAACCCATAAAATCCAGTATCGGGTAATGCTCAGCCGCTACCGCGGGCGCACCGTTTGTCCCGATTGCCGTGGCACGCGCCTACGCAAAGATGCTCAGTATGTAAAAATTGCGGACAAATCCATCACCGATTTGGTGTTGATGCCCGTAAGCAGCCTCATTCCATTCTTTGAAACCCTAAATTTACCTCCGCATGAAGCCAAAGTGGCCGAACGCTTGGTAAAAGAGATTGCCAATCGCCTGAACTACCTCGATCGGGTAGGCTTGGGTTATCTCACCCTCAATCGCGTATCTTCCACCCTTTCCGGAGGAGAGTTTCAGCGCATTAAGCTGGCTACCTCCTTGGGCAGTGCCTTGGTAGGAAGTATGTATATTTTAGATGAGCCCAGCATAGGTCTGCACCCGCGCGATACCCAAAAACTGGTGAGCGTATTGCAAATGCTGCGCGACTTGGGCAATACCGTGGTGGTGGTGGAACACGAGGAGGACATCATGCGCGTAGCCGATCAAATTATCGATATAGGCCCCGATGCGGGTAGCCATGGGGGAGAACTGATCTTTCAGGGTACGCTGGTTGAAATGAAAGAAGAGAACCTTTCCAAAACCGCTCGCTTTTTGAATGGGGTAGATAAAATTGCCATTCCTTCCGTCAGAAGAAAGTGGACGCAGTCGGTGAAGATAAAGGGTGCTAGAGAGAATAACCTGAAAAATGTAGATGCCGAATTCCCCTTGGGCGTGCTGACTATGGTTACGGGCGTGAGCGGTTCGGGTAAGAGTACCTTGGTGAAGAAAATCCTATATCCGGCCATTGGCAAGATTGTGGGTACAGTAGGAGAAACCACCGGAAAGTTTGACAAGCTGGAAGGTGATTATAAAACCATCACCCAGATTGAGTTTGTAGATCAAAACCCGATTGGAAAGAGTAGTCGTTCCAATCCGGTGACCTATGTAAAAGCCTACGATGCCATTCGTCAGCTCTATGCAGATCAGGCCATTGCCAAGCAAAGAGGCTACAAACCTTCACACTTTAGTTTCAATGTGGAAGGCGGCCGCTGCGAAGTATGCCAAGGGGAAGGAGAGGTGAAAATAGAAATGCAGTTTATGGCCGATATCCACCTCACCTGCGAAAGTTGCCATGGCAAGCGCTTTAAGCAAGAGGTGCTGGATGTGCGCTATAAAGAAAAAGACATAGCCGAAGTATTGGACATGACGGTGGAGGATAGCATTGACTTTTTTAAAGATAAAAATGCCATTGTGAGCAAACTGCTTCCTCTGCGCGATGTGGGCTTGGGTTATATTCGACTAGGCCAGTCCTCAAGCTCACTGAGTGGAGGCGAGGCGCAACGAGTTAAGTTGGCCAGCTTTATCAGCAAGGGGGAAAGCAGCAATAGTAAAAATCACATTCTATTTATATTCGATGAGCCTACCACAGGCTTGCACTTTAGCGATATCCGAAAATTATTGGATGCTATCAATGCCTTGGTAGATCAGGGGAACTCCGTGATTGTCATCGAGCACAATATGGAGATGGTGAAATGTGCCGATTGGATTATCGACATTGGCCCCGAAGGAGGCGAGCAGGGAGGGAAGATTGAATTTAGCGGTACGCCCGAACAAATGGCAAAGCTTACCGGGAACTATACGGCACAGTATTTAAAAGAGAAGTTATAAAACAAAAAAAGGAAAGGCAAAGCCCTCCCCCTTTTTCCATCTATTAACCTTTTCTTTAAAATTATAATGAGATAATTTTTTCTAATCCTTTGGTACTGGTAACCTCAAAATACGCTCCTTCGCTAAGTTTGGAAACATCGTATACCTGTCCCCATTGTGTTTGGTCTTCAATGGTTTGCTTGTGTACCAGTTTATTGTTATTATAAACCTTCACGGTAAAGTCATCGTTGTCGAGGTTGTTGATACGGAGGAATACTTTACCTTCCTCGGGGTATACATTTTGCAAATGCACCACACTGGCTAGAGCCGTCTTTTTGTAAACGACTTCTGAAGCGTTCTTTCCATTTTTGTCTTCTACAACCACTGTATACGTTCCTTCACCCGCATCGGATAGATTATAGGGACGAACAAAAGATTCTTCTGTAATACGCTCAGAAAAAATCAATTCGTTTTCTTGATTATAAATACTCACTTTCACTGATTGTGATTCTGAGGAAACGTAGGCGAGTTTTACAATGCCATCTTGGGTGGCATTAGTAACCGATACAGAAGCGATGTTTTTTTCGTTGGCAAACGCAAGCGTTCCAACCATTAGGAGAGCTCCTAATAGGATTGTAGTTTTCATGGTGTTGTTGTTTTGTTGTTTATTTTGACCGTTGTAGGGGGTTATACGCCCCTCGGGTGCTAGGGTTGTATTTTATTTGTTAAAAAATAGTAAAGGCAGATGCAACCTGTTTGAAAAGTACAATTTATAAAACCTTGGTTTTCCTATAAGAGACGTTTCTATTTACTTGTTTAGCCCCGATTTATATGAGAAAAGTACAATGAATTTATTTTTCAGAATCGTTGAAATGTTTTATTAAATCATAAAAAAGCGACCCAAATCTTCCTTTTTTAGTGAATCGTGACTTTCCAATTGGCCGCCTATTGACGACAGGTAAACAATAAAAAACCCTTGCTGAGCTTTTGCTTAGCAAGGGTTTCTACATCTTTTTGGTCTTCCCCTATTCCGAACGTAGCGTATCTACCGGATTGGTACGCGCAGCGGATAATACCTTTCCACTGATGGTAAGCAAGGCACAAGCCAATAGTGAAACGATGGATAGTGCCACCGTGAGCCAAGTGACATGGGTATAATAGGCCCAAATAGTAGACATTAGGAATTGTGCCAAATATACACCCGCTACTGCACCTAGTGCGCTTGAAATGGCCAATATAATTAGGCTGTCTTTATTAATCACAAAAGCAATATGGGGAATGGAGGCACCTAATATTTTGCGTACTCCTATTTCCTTCATACGCTTGAGAATGGTGAGTGATACCAAGGTAAACAGGCCGGTGGCGGAAAGAAGCAAGGCCACCAAACCCAGAAAGCTAAATACCTTCACCAAGTTGGTATTCACCTCTTCGGAGCCTTCAATGCCACCATCCATAAAATAGCCTCCGTACAGGCGGCTAGGAAATACCTTTTTCCACTCCTGTTCCATTACAGTAGCTAGTGCACTGCGGCTTAGGCCATCGGATTTTACAAAAATATATTGGTAGTCGCTGGGTGCAGCATAGCGTATCATGGCAGGTTGTAAAGGGTCCCAAAAGCCATTGTTATAGATGTCTCTCACCACACCTACCACGTAGAGGCTAAGCGTATCGTTTAGCAAAAGCCGCTCTCCGAGGGCTTCTTGGCCGGGCATAAGTTCGCGAGCCAGCCCTTCACTGATAATGACAGACTCTTTTCTGTCGGTTTCCGAGTCTGGTGTAAAATTTCTTCCTGCTACAAACTGAACATCCAACATAGATAAATAATCCTCGCTCAGGTTGTAGCCATTTACTTCCATCTTCTCGCTGTTATACCCTAAGGTAGCTGTGTAGCGACCACCACTACTAAGGGAATGTCTGCCACCTACCACTTGGCTCACCTCGGGGCGACTCAGCAAGCTGGATCTGTAGCGTTCGTACGCATCGGCATTTTCCATGTACGCCATGGCGATTTTCTGCGGCTTATACCCCAGATCTAGGCTTTTTTGGTAATCAGAGTTCTCGATAAAGGTGAAACCCGATACAATGGCAATCAAAGAAATAGCAAACTGAAGCGTGAGCAAAACCTTGGTGAGGCGGTTGCTCCCACTAAAGCGGAAAGTGCCTTTCAAGATGGCCGTAGGCTCAAATTTGCTGATATACAAAGAAGGGTAAGCACCTGAAAACACCGACACGGCCAATAGAATAAGGAGCAAAAAGCCTAATAGCGAGAGGTTTTCGGAATAGTTGGTGGATATTTCCAAAAACTCCCACATGGCGCTATAAGTAGGTACCAGCAGTTCGGCCAGTAGTACGCCAAGCAGTAGGGAAAGCAGGCACAGCACACTGTTTTCTACTAAAAACTGAGTAACCAATTGTCTTTTTTGTCCGCCCATCACCTTGCGTATGCCAATCTCTTTTAGGCGCCTTCCGGCCATGGCAATAGCGGTATTGGTAAAATTGAAACAGGCGATAAGTAAAATCAAAACCGCCATTACTATGGGTGCAATCACAGCCGGTACGGGTAGGGCATCGTGGGTCCAGGTGCCCCATAGTTCCACCGAGCGTGCCGCCATACCTTCCAGCGGATCGAGCCAAAAGGAAGTGATGATGAAATCTTCGCGAGCGGCATTCTGAATGGCAATATAGCGGCTCAACTGCTCGTGTGCAGCCTCCACCGATTGTGTGGGAGCCAAAGCCACAAAGGCCGTGGTGAAATAGTTCCAGTTATCGGGGCCTAGCTGGGTATCGAGTGGGTACACATTGTCGAGCTGGGTAAAGGCTTCTGCCTGAAAACTGGAATTGTAGGGAGGATTTTCTATTACACCGGCCACCAACCATTCCACTTGAGCGGAATCGCCCATATGGCTAATCGTTTGGCCTAGGGCTGGCTGATTGCCAAAGAGTTTCATAGCGGCCTTTTCGGTGAGGTAAATGTTCTTTTTGTCGGACAGCCCTTCCCATGATCCCTCCAAAAGATTCATAGGAAACATAGCCGCAAATTCGGCATCCACGAAAGCCACTTCCAGTCCGAACACGTCTTCTTGGTGGCGCACACTGAGGCCCGATTGCCGAAAGTGTGACACCTCGGTAAAATAGCCTTTTTCTTGCTTTAGGTTTTCTACCAAGGCAAAAGGCACAATGCCATAAGGAGTGGTTTTCCCATTGAATTCCCGCTGGATATTGATGCGGTATACCGACTTGTCATCTTGCAGAAAATGGGTGTCAAACTGATGGTTGAATTGGTAATTGAGGTAGGCCACGATGGTACAGGCAATAGCAATGCCCATACCTACGAGGTTGATGCTTACGTACAACTTATTGCGCCATAAGTTGCGAAAGCTCAGCAGTAGGTAGTTGCGAATCATAGGTCCTTGATTTTGAGTTGTTGTTGAGTGTAGGTCATAAGACTCCAAAATAGCATCTCGGGTTGCTCCATCTCACATTGAATTCTATTCTTAGGAGAGAATTTCATCATCAGGTGCACAATAATGCTCATCCCTGTATACCCTTTACAAATGTGGGCTAAATCCACCACTCATCACAATTCCTTCGTAGCCCTCTGCTTTGTTTTCTACCTTGCTTTATCTGGACTAACGATACATTTTATTTATGAAGAAAACGATATTTCCGCTGGCCCTTTGTTTTTTGGGCTTCTCGGTATGGGCTCAGCAGGACCCCGTAGTGGTTTCGTACGCTGAAACCATCCAACAAAACGATTTAAAGAAACACCTTGAAGTGATTGCATCGGATGCTATGCAAGGCCGTGGTACGGGTGAGGTGGGTCAAAAAATGGCAGCTGCTTACATTGCCCATCATTTTCAGCAATTGGGCTTACAAGGACCTGTAAAAGGGGGCGATAACAAAGGCTTCTATCAGCCTGTGGCTTTGTATCAGGCAACTACCGAATTGGCTACCATTCGTACGGCAAAGAAAACCTTCAGCAATAGCACGCAAGATTTGGCTTTTTTGGGTAGTGTAGACACCCAAGGAGAGCAATCTATGGAGCTTGTATTTGGAGGAGCAGGAAAAGAAGAAGATTTGGCAGGACTTGACCTTAGTGGTAAAGTAGTACTTATTGTATCAGAAGCGCGTGGTGCTTCACGTCTTGCCTTGGATAAGGGCGCTGCCCATGCTTTAGTGGTTAATAAAAAGACGGATGAGGAGTTTGCCGAATGGAACAAAGCCATGGGGCATTACTTTACCTCAGGTCGCTTGAGCGTAAGCAAGCCCGACAAAAACGCCTCCGGTACCTTCTTCATCAAACCCAGTGTGGCGCTTGAGGTGATGGGCATCAATAGCAAAACCTTGCAGTCGGTATTTGAAGGAACCAACAAAAAGAAAATCAAAAACAGCACCGTGAATATTTTGGTGAAAGCCAAAGTAAGCGATGTGCCTACTGAAAACGTGCTGGGGTATCTGGAAGGAAGTGATAAAAAAGAAGAACTATTGGTAATTACCGCCCACTACGACCACGTAGGTATGGAAGGCGAGGAAATTTACAACGGTGCCGATGACGATGGCTCCGGAACCGTAGCCGTGCTTGAATTGGCCGAGGCCTTCGCCAAAGCCAAGAAAGAAGGCAAAGGACCGCGCAGAAGCATTTTGTTCATGACCGTAACCGGAGAGGAAAAAGGATTATTAGGATCGGCTTATTATGCCAGCAATCCGGTTTTCCCATTAAGCAATACGGTGGTCGATTTGAACATTGATATGATAGGCCGCATTGACCCTAAGCACGAGCAAGCCAAAGAATATGTGTACTTGGTAGGGTCTGATAGACTTTCTTCTGAACTACATACGCTGAGTGAAAAAGCCAATGCCACCTATACCAAACTGGAACTGGACTATACGTATAACGATGAAGCCCATCCTGAGCGCATTTATTACCGCTCCGATCACTGGAACTTTGCCAAAAACAATATTCCTATCATTTTCTACTACAATGGCTCACATGCCGACTATCATAAACCTACCGATACGGTAGAGAAGATTGATTACGAAATGTTGCAGAAAAGAGCCCAGCTGGTATTCTATACTGCTTGGGAGATTGCCAACCGCGAGAACCGCTTGGTGGTAGATAAGAAATAAGCCAAAGTTATTTCCACAAAAAAGGCCTGAATCGTACGATTCAGGCCTTTTTTGTTAGCTGCCGCAGCCTACACATTCAATTTCCTGATTGGCAGGCTTTGCTCCGCTAAGTTTCATTTTAAGGTTATGGATTTTGTCTCTGATCTCCATATCGGCAAACATGTCGCCACTAATTTGGGCTTCCAATGCCTTGATTTCTTCTTCTATTGTTTCAGTATGCATAAGGGAATGGGTTTATGGGTAGTGAACGGAATAAAAAAACGAAAAATTCCCGGCTGAGTCAAATCTAGGGAGGAGAATTTCAAGATGAGAAATTGAAAGAAATTAATAGGCGATAAAATAAATTCAGGATTTTCGGTAATATTGCTGCTCGAAAACGATTGCAAAACCCGAAAAACAACCCTATATGGATATCTTACAAGATGTAATTGCCAAAAATCCTGGCGAAGTAGAGTTTCATCAAGCAGCCGCAGAAGTTCTTGATTCTGTGAAGGTTGTGCTTGATAAAAATGCCGAATATAGAAAGCTTAAGCTCATGGAGCGCATGCTGGAGCCTGAGCGTGTCATCATGTTTCGGGTCAATTGGGTAGATGATAAAGGCGAAGTTCAGGTGAATCGGGGATACCGTATCCAGATGAATAGTGCCATAGGGCCCTACAAAGGTGGTCTTCGCTTTCACCCTAGTGTGAACTTAAGCATTTTGAAGTTTTTGGCCTTTGAGCAAACCTTTAAAAACTCCCTTACGGGTATCGCCATGGGCGGAGGTAAAGGAGGCTCGGACTTCAACCCGAAAGGGAAGTCAGAGGCGGAAGTGATGCGTTTCTGTCAGGCATTTGCCACGGAACTTTCTCGTCATATCGGGCATCGTTTGGATGTACCAGCAGGTGATATTGGTGTGGGCGGCCGCGAGATTGGCTATATGTATGGCACCTACCGCAAGATTAAAAACGAGTTTACAGGCGTATTTACCGGAAAAGGGATAGAATGGGGTGGAAGCTTGATTCGTCCGGAAGCTACCGGTTACGGATTGATCTATTTTGCCCAAAACATGCTGCACGAGGCAGGCGACTCCTTAAAAGGAAAAACCTGTTTGGTTTCAGGTTCAGGTAATGTAGCGCAATATTGCGTGGAGAAAATCAACCACTTTGGTGGCAAGGTAGTGACCCTTTCTGATTCATCGGGCTATATCTATGACGAAGAAGGAATTGATGCAGCAAAATTGGCCTTTGTAATGGAACTGAAAAATGTGCGCAGAGGAAGGATAGAAGAGTATGTAGCCAAATACCCTAAGGCTGTGTACACGGCAGTGAAAGAAGGCGCTGCGAGCAATCCAATTTGGAATCATAAAGCCGATTGTGCTTTCCCATGCGCCACTCAAAATGAAATCAACGAAAAAGATGCCCAGCACCTGGTGAACAATGGGGTGAAGTTGGTAGCAGAAGGGGCAAACATGCCTACCACCAACGAAGCCATCGAAGTATTGCATGCCAATGGCGTTAAATATGCTCCGGGTAAGGCTTCTAATGCGGGTGGTGTGGGTACCTCAGGTATAGAAATGATGCAAAACTACATGGGCATGAGCTGGACAGCCGAAGAGGTAGATGCCAAGCTACAAGGCATCATGAAAAACATTCATCAGAAATGCTTGCATGCCGCTGAGCAATACGGACTTAAAGGCAATTACATGGCCGGAGCCAATATCGCGGGCTTTGTAAAAGTGGCCGATGCTATGAAGGCTCAGGGAATTGTGTAATCTTTGTATAATTTTTTAAACTAAATTGGTTTGATCAGGGCCACCGCTAGCGGTGGCCCTTTTTATTGGTCTACTTTTAGTTCTACCCGCATATTTTGAATAAAATGGCTTAGGGCCTGCTCCCAGTCGGTATCGGCATCCCATACACTGCCTAGGTATACATTGCCACTATAGAGCTGCTTAATGTAGAATTTATACACAGGTGCTTCTGCGGGCAAGCGCTTCAATCCCTTATTCGGTCCGTCCAAGATTTGGGAAATGTAATGGGTTTCACCCGGCACTTTTTTGTATTCCAATAGCTCTCTTACCGAGCGGCCTGGGCCGCTTACGTACAAGAGAATATACTGAAAGCCTTCTTTTTTTAGCACTTCGATGTCGCTGCTGGTAGTCAGAATTCCTTGAAACGGGTACGTGGCTGAAATCAACGAGTCTAGTAGAAGGTTTTCTTGCCTTACAGCCTGATTTACTTCGGCCACCAAAGGGCTATTTTGGGTAGAATCGGCTAGAGGAAAGCGAGGAATGGCCAGTTTATCGATGCGCAGATCACTCCAAAAAAGCTCGTAGCGCTTGCCGGAAAATACCTGAGTGCCTCTGAAAAATTCGGGCTGATCAATGATGAGGTAATTGGAAAAACTCAGGCCACTGCTGCGGCTGGCCAGGTAGAGTTGCTGACTTACGCTCTCGGGCTCGGCTCCTTGGCGTATCCATCCTTTTTGCCCCAAGGATATAAAGTTTTCGTCTCCCGAAAAACTCGTTACCATTAAGCGAAATCGCTCATTGCCAGCCAGATAAGGCTTCCACTCAACGATAATCATATTCTGAATGTTTCGCTTGCTCAAATCACGGGCAAACGCCCTACTTACATCGCCTCCGGCAAATATCTCATACATATTATAGTAGGCCACCGCATCAATGCCTGCTTTTTTCAGGTAGCCATGTACTTTTTTGGCTACCTCGTTCCATTCATTGGCACTTTGTCCCTCATAATAAGGCGCATACACCATAACTACCGTGCGCTCCATGAGCAAATTGCTCGGTAAAAGCGTATCGGCTTGCATCGAGCGGAGTTTGCTTTCAATCAGAAAATTTTCCTGCGCCAAACTTGAACTTGCAAGACCAAAAAACAAACTTATGGCAAGAATAAAGCGCTTAATGGGAAAGGAATACAGAGGAAACTCAAACATAAGTACTAGGAGTCGGAATGTTTTTTGTAGGTATTGGGTAGCACCTAATGGCGCAATACAACAAAACTATCTTTTTGTGGCCAATTATGTGACTTATTCTTGAAAATAAACGAAAGTCTGTTTGAGTTTATTGATAGCTTTGTACCAATTTGTTTACTTCCGCTTATGAAATATTTTTTAGCCCCTATCGTATTTTTTCTACTGAGTGTTTCCTCTTTTGCCCAGCAAAAGGTAGACTCCACCCAATTAATTACCGACCTTCAGTTTCTCTCAAGCGATAGCTTGCAAGGCCGCTTTACAGGGCAAGCAGGTCATGCCATAGCGCAAGACTATATCGTCAACCGATTTAGTCAAATGGGCTTAAGAGCCTTTTTCCCTGAATATAAGCAGGCGTTTAAATTCGAAAGCAAAATCACCAAAACGGAGCTGGAAGGTGTGAACCTAGCCGCTATTGTGCAAGGAATGAGTGATGAAATGATAGTGATTACCGCTCACTACGACCACATGGGCATGCGCAATGGTCAGGTATTTAATGGAGCCGATGACAATGCCTCGGGTGTGGCTGCCTTATTGGCTATTGCCGAATATTTTCAAGCCAACACGCCTTATCATACCATGGTGTTTGTTTGCTTCGATGCCGAAGAACATGGCCTGAAAGGAGCCGATGCTTTTGTGAACTCCATTGTATTCGAGAAGGAAAAAACCTTGCTCAACCTCAATATGGATATGGTGAGCCGAAGTGCCAAAAAGGAAATCTATGCCAGTGGCACGTATTATAATAAGACTTTGAAAAAATGGATGAGTGACTACCGTCCGGCCTTGCCCGTACAGGTGAAATTGGGCCATGATAATCCTAAAACCGGCATCCACGACTGGACCAATCAATCGGATCAGGCAGCTTTTCATAAGCAGGGCATTCCCTTTTTGTACTTTGGTGTAGAAGATCACCCCGACTACCACAAGCCTAGCGATGATTTCGAGAAGATAGACCTTGGCTTTTATCTCAATACCACCAATACCCTGCTGGACATTGTAAAGTACCTTGACGATAAACTTCGTAAACAAGATCTTAAATAATGACACTTGAGCAGCTGCAGGGTGCGCTGGCGCATACCGATGTGTATTTGATTGATCAAATCCTAAAGGGTCGATTTCAACCCAGTATGAAACTGCTCGATGCCGGAAGTGGCGAAGGTCGTAACCTACATTGGTTTATTAAAAACGGATACACCATTTACGGAATCGATCGCCACTCGGAAGCCCTGCACTATGCCCGTTTGGCAGCCAAAAGCCTGAATCCTACTTTTCAAACGGACTATTTTCAGGAAATGGGGCTGGAGAAAATCCTCTTTCCCCATCAGGCATTTGATGCTATTATCTGCTCGGCTGTGTTGCATTTTGCTGAATCGGAGGCACATTTCTATACCATGTGGGACGAACTTTGGCGTGTCTTGGCGCCTCAGGGCATTTTATTTATTCGCATGGCCAGCCTCACCGGAATGGAAAATGAGGCCAAGCCGCTGGGTGATGGGCGCTATGCCCTGCCGGATGGTTCACAACGCTTTTTGTTTCGCCCCGATATCCGCGAAAAACTTGAGTCACACTATGCCATCGAATGGCTTGAACCGCTTAAAACCGTGGTGGTGGATGCTCAGCGCAGTATGAATGTGATGGTCATCAGGAAGGCCAATTAAACCATGTTTTGATTACATTTAGCGCAGTAGTATAGCTCAAAAAATGGAGTCTTGTGTAGTAGTGGTAAGCGCCTCTAGCAAGGCCACACCTCGGTAGCTATTGCCTTTAGGATTGAGCCGCGGACTCCATACCGCCACACAATATCGGCCGGGCCGCACCGCTACTATGCCACCGCCAACCCCACTTTTGCCGGGCAAGCCTACTTTATACGCAAATTCGCCTGCTTCATCATAAAATCCACAGGTTTGCATTATGGCATTGATGCGCTTGGTTTGGCTAGGGTTGAGGATTTCGGTTTCCGTACCGGGCAGCTTGCCTTGATTGGCCAAAAACAGAAAGCAGCGCGATAGCTCCTCGCAGCTCATTTCGATGGAGCAAAGGGCAAAGTAAAAGTCCAGAACTTCTTCCGTTGGGTGATGGATATTGCCAAAGGATTTGATAAAGTTTACCAAAGCGGTATTGCGATAGCCTACACTTTTTTCGCTTTCGGCAATGTGTTGGGAATATTCCAGCTGCGGATTGCCTGCTACCATGCGCACAAAATCCAGAAATAGGCGTTTGGCATTCGGAGAATAGCTCAGCAGGGCATCGCAGATGACAATGGCTCCGGCATTGATAAGCGGATTGCGCGGTATGCCCGCATCGGATTCCAGCTGTACCAGCGAATTGAAAGCCGTGCCGGAAGGCTCCACGCCTACGCGCTTCCAAAGTGTATTGCCAATGTTTTTGTACGCCATGCAAAGTGCCAGCACCTTGGCGATACTTTGTATAGAAAACCGCTCTTGGCTATCGCCCACGGCATAACTTTGCTGACCAATCGTAGTGAGGCACACGCCAAAGCGATCGGGGTTTACCCGGGCCAGCTCCGGGATATAGGTGGCTACTCTTCCTTGGTTTTCTCCGGCTTTCACCGTTTGGTAAATCTGTTCCAGAATCGCTTGATAGTCCATAAGCTTTGCGTGAATGCTTACGAATAAGCACAAAAAAAGCGGCTTTTACACCGCTTCTTCTTGTTTTTCTTATCGTTTACTCAGCCGACTTGAACTCGGGCGTAATCCCCATATTGTACCAAGCGAAGGAGTAGATATCGGCCGCAGCCTCAATCTGCTTGCTGGTGGGCGTTCCCGCTCCGTGTCCGGCATTGGTTTCGATGCGGATAAGGACAGGATTGTCGCCCACATGATGCTCCTGCAAAGTAGCGGCAAACTTAAAGCTATGGGCGGGCACCACACGGTCGTCATGATCGGCTGTGGTCACCATCGTTGCCGGATAGCTTGTGCCGGGCTTCAAGGCATGCACAGGTGAATAATTTCTGAGGTATTCAAACATCTCTTTGCTGTCTTCCGAAGTACCGTAGTCAAAGGCCCATCCGGCCCCTGCGGTAAACTTATGATAGCGCAGCATGTCCATTACACCCACGGCAGGGAAAGCCACTTTGGCTAGATCGGGGCGCTGTGTCATAGTAGCGCCTACTAGCAAGCCGCCATTAGAACCCCCGGCTATGGCTAAGTAATCGGAACTGGTATAGCCTTCTTTGATGAGGTATTCGCCTGCGGCAATAAAGTCGTCAAACACATTTTGCTTTTGCATTTTAGTGCCGGCTACGTGCCATTTTTCTCCATATTCGCCACCACCACGAAGGTTGGGCTGGGCATAAATGCCTCCGTTTTCCAACCACACCAAGCGCGCGATGCTAAAGCTAGGCGTAAGGCTTACATTAAATCCGCCATAGGCGTATAGATAAGTAGGATTTTTGCCATTGCGCTCCAAGCCTTTTTTGTAGGTGATAAACATAGGCACCTTCGTACCGTCTTTGCTGGTATAGAACACCTGCTCGGTTACATATTCCTCTGGATTGAAATCAATTTTGGGAGAATTATACAGGGTAGACTTACCCGTAGCGATTTCGTACGAGAAAATAGCCGATGGGTATAAGAAGGAGGTGAAGGAATAATAGATTTCTTTATCTTCCAACTCACCACCAAAGCCTCCGGCCGTACCAATGCCCGGTAGTTCGATGTCGCGCTCTAAAGTACCCTTCATATCAAACTGCTTAATGGCCGTTTTGGCATCGATCATGTAATTGGCAAAAATCTTTCCTCCGGCTGTTCCGGCTTCCATCACATGCTCCGATTCCGCAATCACGTCTTTCCAGGTGCTAGGCACGGGATTGGCCGCGGTGGTTTCCACTACGCGGTTATTAGGCGCGCCCCAGTTGGTATGAATAAGCAAACGATCGCCTTCATTGGCCAACACATAGTGGTTGTTCTCAAAATTATCTACTACCGTTACGATAGGGCTGTTTTCTTGAGACAAATCCTGAATGTACAATTCATTACCACTGGTGCTGGTAGCGGCTGAAATCACCAAGAAGCGCTCGTCTTCTGTTAGGCTGGCGCCAATGTACCTGCGGGGCTGCTTATCGCCACCGAAAATCAACACATCCTCGCTCTGGGGCGTGCCCACGGTGTGCCAGTACAATTTATGGTATTGCGTTAAGCCCGACAGCGTGCTGCCTTCCTTAGGCTTGTCATAGCTGCTGTAGTAAAAGCCCTTGGTGCCTTTCCAAGCGATACCGCTAAACTTCACATCGCGGAGGGTATCTTCCACCATCTCGCCTGTGTTGGTATTTTTTACAATCACCTTGCGCCAGTCGGAGCCACCCTCGGAAATTTGGTAAGCACAGAGGCTGCCGTCTTGGGTAAAGCTCATGCCCGCCAATGAAATGGTGCCATCGGCTGAGAAGGTGTTCGGATCAAGAAACACCTCTACCGCGCCATCCATGCCTTTTTTGCGGTATACCACGTACTGGTTTTGCAAGCCATCGTTTTTATAGAAGTAGTAGTAGTCGCCCTGTTTGAAGGGCGCACCCACTTTCTCGTAGTTCCATAGTTTTTCCAAGCGCGCTTTCACTTGCTCGCGAAAAGGGATTTTATCCAAATAGCCAAAGGTTACCTCGTTTTGAGCTTTCACCCAAGCGGCTGTAGCCTCTGAGCGGTCGTCTTCCAACCAGCGGTAAGGATCGGGCACGACCGTGCCAAAATAAGTGTCTACCGTATCCACTTTAGCAGTGCTGGGGTAGATTATAGGGTCTTGTTTCTTCTCGGATGGTGCACATCCGGCAAATAGCGTAGTCATTAGGCCTAAAATAAAAAGCGGTTGTTTATTCATAACAGTACGATTGTTGAATTACCTACCAAAGGTAAGCGTTTGAAAACAACCCTATTAGGCTTTTATATGAGTGGCAGAAAGGTGTTTTTGGATAGAAGGCTGTCTAGTCCTGAAATAGGTTTACACAAATCGTAAACTTAAAACAGGACAATTTATGAAACACCAGATCGAAGTTAGGCAAATGTTTGATGAGTCATTCAAGCGAATGGTTATCGAAGAATATTTGGCCACAAAATGTAGTAAAATGGAGTTATTGAGAAAGTATAATATCCATTTCAAAAGCGCCATTCAAACATGGATGAAAAAGTTAGGGTACGAGGATACCGTAAGGCCTCAAAGGATTAAATTTGAAACCTCACTTCCACTGACCTTAGCCATGCCTGTTAAAAGTGAAAATGTTCGAGAACTTCAAAAGAAAATCCAAGAGCTGGAGCAACAGCTACTGGATGAGAAACTTCGCTCAGAAGCGTACTTAAGGATGATTGATAAAGCTGAAAAGGAGTTAAAAGTTCCAATTTAAAAAAAGCACAATACCAAGTAATCCTTGAAATGAAAGACGTCTATCCGAGAATCAGCTTGGCTCGATTATGTCGGTTACTTGGTATTACACGGCAAGCTTATTATCAACACTATTGGGAGGTCTCTGATATCACCATCGAACATCAACTAATCTTAGATAGGGTGGTTGAAATTCGTCAGGTACATCCTGCTATAGGGGGAAGAAAACTCTTGTATCTACTTCAGCCGTTTTTATTGGAACATCAAATTAAAATGGGTCGAGATGCCTTGTTTGACTTATTGGCAGCTAATAAACTGTTAGTAAGGAAGCGAAAAAGAAGGATTAGTACAACTCAATCACACCACTGGTTAAAGAAATATCCCAACCTGGTTAAGGACTGGCATCCCTCAAAACCGAACGAGCTTTGGGTATCGGATATCACATATATCCCGCTCATGAACGGTTTTTTGTATTTGAGTTTAGTTACAGATGCTTACTCTCATAAAATAATGGGATACGCTGTTGCTGATAATTTGGAAGCAATTAATACAACTAAGGCGCTTGATATGGCCTTAAGTAATCTTACAGAGGTTCCCGGTTTTCTTATCCATCATTCTGATCGGGGGATACAGTATTGTAGTTTTGAATACGTCAATACCCTCAAACAAAACAATATCAAGATAAGCATGACTGAGAATGGGGATCCTTTAGAGAATCCGGTCGCAGAAAGGATAAATGGAATACTCAAAGAGGAGTATCTGCGCCATTACCCTCTTACAAATTTAAATCAGGTAATAGCGTTGGTTGATGATGTCGTTGATCGTTACAACAGGCTAAGACCACACCAAAGTATTAACATGGTAACACCCGAAGTTGTTCATGAAAAACAATTACTAATTAACAGGACTTGGAGTAAAAAAAAGCAATATGTAACATTGTAAACCTATTCTAGGATTATCATAAAAACCGTAAACTTATTTTAGGACAATACAGTTTCTTATTTCATTTCCCAGTTATTCGGATTTTTTTCTATATTATTTTGCAGGCTATAGAGTTTTCCATTAGATATTATATAAAGCCATATAAACATCTCGTTGCCTGTACTTAATTTAAGTGTGTCTTTATTTATCGTCCAAATCCCTCTTATATTCTCATCAAAAGTAGCACATTCTCCACCATCATACATGTAATGATAAGTCGAGTCAGAATATAGAGTTAATGTTCTTTTCCAAATTAAAGAAGTACCTCTTAAATCATAGTACCATCTCGTTAAGATATTACCAAGACGTTCAACATCCTTGTATTTAGCAACTACTTTAGGTTTGTCTTGACTAAAGGTTTCAATTGAAATTATAAGTATTAGTATAAGAATTGTGTATTTCATCCTAATCGTTCGTTCAAAATTGGCTATTTTTCTTCACAGAGTCCCTTGCAGGAGACTCTTCTAGGAAGATGGGAAGGAAGTCATTTTTTCCTATCCTGCCAGATTTTCTTTATTTCGGCTCCTATTTTTATGAATTCTGCTTCTGTAAATTCATCCGTTTTTGCATTATTACACCAATAACAAGACATAACACAATTTTTCGGAGTGTATTCAAAGTTTGAATTAAGTCTGTCAATCTCCAAATTCCAACCTCTCAGTGTTTTTTTATACAAAAGTTTTCTTATACCCAATTCTTCAATTTCACCGATTGTAATTTTGCAATAATGACATTCTCTAGCCGATAGAAGTTTCTCAAAATCTTCTACGGGGAAAATCTTTGAAAATGAATCAACATAATCAGTTTCAAGTTCTTTTATTGTATCAGTGTATTTTTTCACAATTACATTTATTTCTGATTCAATTTCAGAAATCTTTAATCCGTTTATTTGATAATCCGTTTCTTGTTGCCAATATTCAGCCGAATAGCACTTTACTAAATCATCTGTAATCTTGAATTTCTCAAAATTGGATTTAGTAAAAGTCAAGTGCTTATTAAGCACAGTATTAAATAGAAATAAATTTTTTTTGGTCTTAAAGCTATCTTTCGCTTTTGTTTTATATTTCTTCCTTATCTCGATATTCATGTAACAAGATGTTTTTCCCCGCAGGGTCTCCTGCAAGGGACTCTACGCAAGAGCAATTAGTAATTACCTCATTTCCCATCATTTTCGCAAGCTTGGTCGGCTAATTTATCGGGCTTGTCCCCCATCGGTTTAGGGGCATAATCCATCTTTTTCCCCAATCACCTTTTCGGCTGGTAGGGCATTTCTACACTTCATCCGTCTTATCCTACACTTCGGTAGCTTTCATTCGCAGGGCTGAGGGCCGTGCTGCACCTTTGTTTCATCCAAAGCACAAAATGCCTTATGAAAACCTTACTGATTACCGGCTTTCTTCTTTTCCCACTGCTGTTGGCGGCTCAGGTGCGCGGCATCGTCACCGATAAAAAGGGCGAGCCCTTGCTGGGTGCCAATGTCTACCTCAAAGGCACCTATGTGGGTGCTACTACTTCGTTTACGGGCGAGTTTAGTTTCCCTACCACGCTCAAAGGCGCGCAGGTGTTGGTGGTAAGTTTTACCGGATACGAAAGTCAGGAACTACCTCTCCAACTCAATGGCCCCAGCGAATACCTACGCATCAGCCTGAAAGAAGCCTTTAATAAGTTGGAGGCCGTTACCATTACCGCAGGAGCTTTCGAGGCCAGCGATACCAAAAAAGTAACCGTGCTCAAACCCCTCGATATCGTTACTACGCCTTCGGCCGTAGGCGATATCAATGGCGCCTTGCAAACCTTGCCCGGCACTACGCAAAACGGGGAAAGCGGTCGCCTTTTTGTGCGCGGGGGCGATGGCTACGAAACCCAAACCTATATCAATGGCACCTTGGTGCAGAATCCTTACGGTTCGGCCTTGCCCAATTTGCCAACGCGTGGCCGCTTTTCGCCTTTTATGTTTAGCGGCACCACCTTTAGCACAGGCGGCTACTCGGCTGAGTTTGGTCAGGCCTTGTCAAGCGCCTTGGTGTTGCAAACCAATGCCTTTCCTACCGAAAGCAAAACCGAAATCTCCCTGATGACGGTAGGGGGTGATATTGCCCATACCCAAGCCGGAGAAAGAACGGCCGCTTCGGCCAAGCTCGGCTATATCCACTTGGGACCTTACCAAGCGCTGGTGCCTCAGCAAGTATTGTGGACGCAAGCGCCTCAGGAATACAGAGGAGAAACTTCCTTCTATCAAAAATTCGGCAAAACGGGCTTGCTCAAAGCCTATGCCCAAGCCAGCAGCAATAGCGTGGAGATAGAAAGAAGCCGCTTGGAACAAGCCGATAGCCGCTATGGCATTGCGCTCGATAATGACTTTCAGTTTGTAAACCTCAGCTACCAAATGGCGGTGGGCAAGCGCGCCACCTGGGAGAGCGGCCTTAGCCTAAGCAGCAACCACGATTCCCTGCATCCCGATACCTTGGCCATAGAAGAAAAGGAAAGAAGTTTTCATTTGAAAAATGTATGGCTTATTGACTGGACGGAGCGTTTCTCTACCCGCCTCGGTTCGGAGTTTATCGGTTCGCAGTATGAGCAGGATATCCAAGCAAAAGAGCTGCCGGTGTATGCCACCGAACTCAGTGGAGGCCTTAGTGCGCTCTTTGCCGAAGCGGATGTATACCTTACCCAGCGCTTGGCCGCGCGCATAGGCCTTAGGGCAGAGCATACCAATGTAAATCAGCAGCTTACGATTGCTCCTCGTACGTCTTTGGCTTATAAGTGGGACGAGTTCAGTCAGATTTCTTTTGCCTATGGCAGCTTTTACCAAAAGCCACAAAATGCCTACTGGGCATTAAACGAATCGCTGGATCAGGAGAAAGCCGAGCATTATATTTTGAATGTACAACGCATCAAAAATAAACGCACGCTACGCGTGGAGGCCTATTATAAAAATTACCACTCGCTGGTACGCTTTGATGCGGCTCAGCGCTATCAGCCTGCGGCATACACCAACACAGGGCATGGCTATGCGCAAGGAATAGAGCTTTTTTGGCGCGACCAGAAGTCCATTCCGCGCACCGACTATTGGCTGTCGTACAGCTATTTAGATACCGAGCGTCTCTACCGCGACTATCCGCAAAAGGCTATGCCAACGTTCGCGGCTAAGCATTCGGTATCGCTGGTGGTGAAGCATTTTATTTCCGCCTTGCGCACCCAGGTAGGGGCAAGTTATAGCGTAGGCAGTGGTCGTCCGTATTATAATCCGGAGAATCCTACCTTTTTAGGCGATAAAGCCAAGCCCTATATGGACTTGAGCATGAATGTGGCCTATCTCCTTCGTCCTCAGGTGATTTTGTACACCTCGGTAAGCAATGTCACTGGATACCAAAATGTATTTGGCTATGAATATGCCGCTCAGCCCAATGCCCAAGGGATATACCCCAGACGTGCTATTGGGCAAGCCGCTCCGCGCTTCTTCTTTGTAGGGCTGTTCATCACCTTGTCATCCAACAAAAACGATAATCAATTAAACAATTTATAAACCCTCTAATCAATTACCATTATGAAAATGTTCGCTCTCGTATTCTCGCTTTTCTTTTTCCAAAATCAACCGGAAAACACCCCAGACAATGTCCACAACCTTACGGTTACAGTAAAGAATGTCAGTAAATCGGAAGGGATTATTTCTGTTTCCATTTATAATACGGAAGATGGTTTTCTGAAGACAGCCTATAAAAAACAGAAAGTAAGTGCCGTGGCCAATCAAGAAGTGCAAGTGGTGTTTGACGACTTGCCAGCCGGAACCTATACCGTAAGTGCAGTACATGATGTAAACAGCAATGGGGAGTTGGATACCAATTTCTTTGGCATGCCTACCGAACCCTATGCCATTTCTAAAGACGGAAAAAACATGTATGGTCCTCCTAGCTTTGATAAAGCAGTATTTGAAATTACCCAAGACCAAAGTCTGGACTTACAATTCTAATTCCCACATTTAATCAATTAATCCCATGAAACGCATCCTACTTTTTATCGGCTTAGTGGTCGCTTTTTTAAGCACCCAAGCCCAAGACAATACCGCTTACACCGAAGCCATGCAGGCGCAGCTGGTGCTGCTGGATTCTGCACACAGCAGTGATGATTTGCAAGCCGTAATCAATACGATGGAGCGCATAGCCCAGGTAGAAACAGCCCAGTGGCATCCACGCTATTATCTGGCCTATGCCAGTCTGCACCAAAACTTCTATTTCAAAGAAAGCGCAGAAAGAGCCAAGTATTTGGATAAAGCCCAAGCCTATCTGGACAAGGCCTTGGTGGATTTTCCTCAGCATTCCGAGCTCTTGGCCTTGCAGGGTTTTGTGTGGATGATTCGCGTAAGCCTGGATCCGGCCACCTACGGACAGCTCTATGCCGGAAAAACCATGGAAATCTTGCAAAAAGCAAAAGCCCTAAATCCTAATAACCCACGGGCGGCCTTTTTGCTAGGGCAAATGAGCTACGGCACGGCTCAGTTTTTCGGCCAAAGCACCGAGCAAGCCTGCGCCTTGGTGAGTCAAGCTGTAAGTTTGTATGAAACCGCTACGCCAACGGACTCACTAGCACCCAAATGGGGCAAGAAAGGTGCACTTTCTATGCAAGAAAAGTGTGGACTTTAAGAAATTTGAAAAAAAGGGTAGATTTAGCAAAACGATTAACTCTTATGAAAAAACTATTCAACCTATCTACCCTTGCTCTGCTTTTTTCTTGCAGTGCCGATGAACCCACCGGAGGTGCCAACTACACCTTGCCCGGAGAAATGATTGCCCATCAGTTTTATGTATATGTGGCCACGCCCACAGGCGATTCTTTGCGCTTTTTTACCGATACGGGAGGAGGCGTTTTTCTGATGCCCCAAGCGGCCAAAGACTTGAACCTCACCCTTACCGAAGAAGATATGGACGGGCAAAAAGGTAATTTGGCGCAGTTTGCCGACCTCTGTGCCGATGCTTCTTTTCCGGTGGTATCCATGCGCGGGCGCCAGATTATTCCGGTGATGTCGGAAGAGGTGATTGCCAAAAAGAATATGTTCGATGCCTCGGTAGATGGCATGCTCGGCCAAGCATGGTTTGCCAATCATACCTGGCGTATGGATTATAAATCGGGCCAATTAACGGTAAATGTGCCAGCGGTGGAAGAAGAAGGCGAACACATCGCGCCACTGGGTTTCTTTGAAAACAAACTAGGCATGCGCCAAATGAATTTTCCCCGCATTCAGATGGAAGTAGAGGGCGAAGCGCTGGATGTGCTTTTTGATACCGGAGCCAGCCTATTTCCCAGTACCGAAGCAGGCAAAGCCATGGGCGATACGGTACATACACAAATTGGTACGAGCTTTATCATCGATTCAGTGCTCAATCGCTGGGCAGAGCAGCATCCCGACTGGCGCATTATTATAAATTCGGATGCCAAAATGGGTGGAAACGACTATGTAGTACGCAGTATTGAGGTGCCTTCTATCAAGGTGGCCGGCCATGAAGTGGGGCCGGTATGGTTTACGTCTCGTCCTAATGAAAACTTTACCGGATACATGTCGCAGTGGATGGACCAAACCGTGTATGGCGCCTTGGGCGGATCGGCATTTCAATACTTTACCATAACGGTAGATTACCCCAATGCACGGGCCAAATTTGAGAAAAATTGAACCTTTTCGCCTAAAAAGGCTTATATTTAAGTAGAATCTCATTTTTTATCTAATCCCGTATTGATGCAAAACACCGAAAACCCCATGGAATCTGAAGTTAAAATTGATCTTAAGTTACTTACTATCGATAATTATAAATCCCTGAAAGAGGCTATGGTGCAGTCCTATGCCGATATGGGAGGAAGTTATTGGAGTGAGGGGCTTATTCAGAAATTAATCGACTTGTTTCCTGAGGGGCAGCTATCCATCGAGCTAAATGGCAAAGTGGTGGCCTGTGCACTTTCTATCATAGTGGATTATAAAAAATATGGCGATAAACACCGCTACGAAGACATCACTGGGAATTTCACTTTCTCCACTCACGATCCCGATGGCGATGTGCTCTATGGTGTGGAGGTATTGGTGCATCCCGAATACCGCGGTTTGCGCTTAGGTCGCAGGCTATACGATGCCCGCAAGGCTTTGTGTGAGCGCCTCAACTTACGTTCCATCATGGCCGGAGGCCGAATTCCTAATTACTCCGCCTATGCCGATAAGCTGAGTCCTAGAGAATATATCGACAAAGTTAAGCTTAAGGAGATTCACGATTCTACCTTGAGCTTTCAGCTTTCTAATGATTTTCACGTAAAAAAAATTATAAAAGGTTACCTTCCGGGCGATACCTCCTCCTTAGAATATGCCACCCTGCTGGAGTGGAACAATATTTATTATGCGGAAGAAGATACCAGCCCCACCCAAAACAAAACCTATGTACGCCTAGGCTTAGTACAATGGCAAATGCGGAGCTTGGATAATTTGGAAGCTCTTTTTGAGCAGGCCGAATTCTTTGTAGATGCGGTAAGCGGCTACCAAAGCGATTTCCTTTTGTTTCCTGAATTATTCAATGCGCCTCTGATGCGCGATTATAATCACCTTACCGAAGCGGAAGCGATTAGGCAATTGGCCTCCTTCACCCAGCCGATTTTTGAGCGTTTCAAGCAATTGGCGGTGAGTTATAATATCAATATCATCACGGGCAGCATGCCATTATTGCAAGAGGGCCACCTGAAAAACGTAGGCTACCTTTGTCGCAGAGATGGTACCTACGAAATGTATGAGAAGATACACATTACTCCTAGCGAGGCCGACAGCTGGGGCATGGTGGGGGGAAACCAATTGCGCGTGTTCGATACGGATTGTGGCAAAATCGGCATCTTGATTTGCTATGATGTAGAATTTCCGGAATTGCCCCGTATGCTGGCGGAAGATGGTATGCAACTGCTCTTTGTGCCCTTCCTTACCGATACGCAAAATGGTTACACCCGCGTGCGCAATTGTGCCATGGCACGCGCCATTGAAAACGAATGCTACGTGGCCATAGCCGGAAGCGTGGGCAACTTGCCCAAGGTGAACAATATGGACATACAATATGCCCAGTCGGCTGTGTTTACGCCTTCTGATTTCGCTTTCCCCAATAATGGTGTAAAAGCAGAAACCACCCCCAATACGGAAATGACCTTGATTGTGGACGTAGACCTCGACTTGCTCAAAGAACTGCACAACAAGGGCAGCGTGCGGAATCTGAAAGACCGTAGGCTGGATTTATACAGTATTCTTCGTAAATAGGATTCCGTGAAAATCAATTGGAAAGAATTTGGGCGGATTACCCTGCTGATCATACCGCTTTCGGGCCTTATGTCGGTGGGGATGTGTACCTCTTGCTGGTCGGACCCATATAAGACGGTACTCATTTGGGGTTATTCTTTTGCCCTTTGGTTTTTTCTATGGATTGGCAATGGCCTTCTCACCGATTATTTGAATTATAAAGTTTCCTGGATTCATTCACCCCTTAAGCGACTGATATACGGCTTGATATCCACCGTTCTGTACACGAGTGTTATCGTTCTTATCATTTTGTACTTCTTCCACCAGTTTGGCTTACGCATGAGCTATGACATGATGGTGTGGAACATGTACATTAGCTTAGGCATCACGTTCGTGATTTCTATTGTTTTGCACGCCCGCGCTTTCCTGATTTCTTGGCGCGAAACGGCCATACAAGCCGAAAAACTGCAAAAAGAAACGGTGGTTTCCCAATACGAAACCCTCAAGCAGCAGGTAAATCCTCACTTTTTGTTCAACTCTCTCAATTCCCTCACCCAACTGGTGTATGAAGACCAAGACCAAGCCGCTCGGTTTATTAAAAAGCTATCGGAGGTGTATCGCTATGTGTTGGAACAAAAAGATAAGGAGCTGGTAAGCCTCGAAGAAGAAATACACTTTACCCAAAACTATCTGTTTTTGGAGAAAAGCCGCTTTGGTGAAAAACTGCGCATACAATTCGATATAAAACCCCTGAGTGGCTATGTGCCGCCACTTGCCCTGCAAATGGTGGTGGAAAATGCCATCAAGCACAATGTAATTTCCACTGATGACCCTTTGTTGGTAGAAGTTAGCCGACAGGATGATTACTTAGTCGTGAAAAACAACCTCCAAAAGAAAAATATCGTGAAGGGCTCCTCGGGCATAGGATTGCAGAATATCCGAATGCGTTACCAATACCTAAGCAAAGCCCCCTTTAGGGTGGAGCCTACCAGCACGGAATTTATTGTTTACTTACCCATAGTTAGCCATGCGAGTAGTACTCATTGAAGATGAACCTTCGGCCGTTGCGCGGCTGCAAAAATTGGTGCTGGAGTTTTTGCCCGAAGCCCAGATTGTCGGGACCTTCGATTCGGTAAAGGGAAGCGTGCAGTGGTTCATAGGCCATCCGGCTCCCGATTTGATTTTCATGGATATTCAGCTGGCCGATGGGCTAAGTTTTGAAATTTTTGAATTTATCCCGCTGAAATCGCCCGTGATTTTCACCACAGCTTACGATGAATATGCCCTCAAAGCTTTCAAGGTCAATAGCATCGACTACCTGCTCAAGCCCATCGACCCGCAAGATTTGGAAAAGGCCATCCGTAAGTTTCAGCAATTACAAAATCCCTCCGGACTAGCCACCGAGCAAGTGCACAAATTGCTACAAGCGCTTACGCCTACCTATAAGAATCGCTTCTTGGTAAAAATCGGGGAGCATATCAAATCCATTCCGGCAGACGATATTCAATATATTTTTAGTCAGGAAAAGGCCAGTTTTGCGGTGCTAAGCGATGGCAAACGCTATATCCTCGACCCTACCCTCGACCAGCTGGAGTCTATGTTGGATCCAAAAAACTTCTTCCGCCTCAATCGCCAGTATATTGCACGGATGGAAGCAATTGCGGATATTATCAGCTATTCCAATAGCCGATTGAAAATCATCTTGCATGCCTGTGAGGATAAGGATATCCTGATGAGCCGCGAAAAAGTGTCCGATTTCAAACAATGGCTTGACCAATAAACAACCGATATGAAAGCATTTGTCCTACTGATTACCCTTTTCTTGTCAGCCCCTTGGGCCTTGGCTCAAAACCTTAGCTTTATTTCTTTGCCCGATAGCGTAAATGCCAGCTTTAGGGGACTTTCTGTGGTAGATGAAACGACAGTGTGGCTTGCTGGCAGCAAAGGCTGGGTAGGTCGTTCTACCGATGGCGGTCAAACCTGGGCTTTTGAGCAAATCCGCGGATACGAGGCCCTCGATTTCCGCTCACTCTATGCCTTCTCAGCCGAGAAAGCCATTGTAGCCAATGCGGGTTCGCCCGGCTATATACTACTCACGGAAGACGCAGGAAAGACCTGGCAAAAAGTAGGCGAATTGCTCCATCCCGATGCTTTTATGGATGGGGTGGATTTCTGGAACGAAAACGAAGGCCTTATTTATGGCGATCCTATAGAAGGACATATGCTGCTAATGAAAACCCAAGATGGAGGTCGTACGTGGCAGGAATTACCACTTAATCAGCGACCCAAGCTCGAAGAAGGAGAAGCTTCTTTTGCGGCCAGTGGTACCAATATTCGCTGCATGGGTGAGGCCGAAGTACGTATTGCTACGGGGGGAAAGAAATCCCGCTTGTGGGTTTCTGAAAACAAAGGAGCCAATTGGAAAGCGATAGAAACGCCCATACTACAAGGCGAATCGGCTCAAGGGATTTTTTCTTTTGATTTTTATACCCCAACACAAGGTTTACTAGTGGGCGGAGACTACACCCAAGCACTTTTGGAAGAAAAACACGTATGGGTAACAACAGATGGCGGCAGCCAATGGACATTTCCTTCGCCCGCCACCAAAGGCTACCGCTCAGGAGTGGCCTATCTCACCGCCACACGCTTGCTGGCCTGCGGCACCTCCGGAATAGATATTAGCGAAAATGGTGGATTGGCCTGGCGCGTATTAAGCGAAGAAGGCTTCCATGTGGTAAAGACCTTTCCATCTGGCAAAAGAGCGATTTTGGCCGGAGGCAAAGGAAAAGTTGGCTTGGTGGTGTGGGAGTAAAGGCTTATTTGTAGGTGAATGGATTAAGCTGAATTCTGTTTTCATTGAGCCTTGTATTGCCAAATTGGCTGGCTTAATTTCTAAAGAAGCCGTACTTCTTATAAGCGTATAAGAATCATCGCTAAAGGTAGGGTTTTGATTTCATTTATCTACTTTAACCAAACATGTTGATTATTTAACTACTCATATAATGAGATGTATGGTTTTATTCTTAGTTTTAAGGTGTACAATAAGTTCACAAATGAACCGGATTAAAGAGGTTTTAGAGCGGAAAGGAATAAAGCAGGTTTGGCTAGCCGAGCAAATGGGTAAAAGTTACAATATGGTAAACTCTTATGCTCAGAACAGACGCCAACCAAGTTTAGAGGATTTGTATAAGATTGCCGAAATACTCGATGTAGAAGTGAAAGAGTTGTTAATCGAAAGAAGAGCGCATTAAGATATGGACGCGAAAAGCCTAAAACTCGAACAAGAAAAATTAATCAAAGCCATTGCACTAGACAAGTTTTTTAAAGGCAATGACCAGATAAGGGTTGATACCGTACTGCTAATGAAAGATGCACGCATTGAATTTATAACTATATAGCTATGCTTCAAAATATCAAAATAGAAGGATTTAAGTCTATAAAGACAATGGAACTAAAACTTAATCCAATAAATCTCTTGATAGGTTCAAATGGTGTCGGGAAGTCTAATTTTATTTCCTTTTTTAAGTTGGTAAATAACATTTATGAACAAAGGCTTCAACAATATTCATTAAAAAGTGGTCTTGACAGCTTGCTCCATTTTGGTCGCAAAAATACCTCCGAAATAATGGGTTATCTTGATTTCGGTAATAATGCTTATATGTTTACTTTATTACCGACAGATGAAGGCTCAATGTTTATTAGTAGAGAGGATAGCCTATTAAATTACCAAACTCAATTTAATAGAACTTTTTACAATGAAAACATTAAAGAAAGTCTAATTAAAGGATCTTCAACTACTCGTGATAAGTATTTAAGCGATCACCTAGAAAGCTATAAAATTTATCACTTTCACGATACAAGTGAGAGTGCACCATTACGCTCAGCTGCTAATATCAATGATAATAGAAGTTTAAAGGAAAATGGTTCAAACCTAGCGCCATATCTATATTATTTGCAGGAGAAACATCCTATGAACTTTAAACGAATTGAAAAAACTATTCAATCGATGGTGCCCTTTTTTGAAAAATTTGATTTAGCTCCAAGGCTCTTGGATGAAAATAAAATTGAGTTAGAATGGAGAGAAAAAGAACACCCCGAATCTTATTTTAGTGCTAGACATTTATCTGATGGTAGTTTACGTTTTATTGCATTAGTTACTTTATTAATGCAACCCAAGCTACCAAAAGTTATCATTATTGATGAGCCTGAATTGGGCTTGCACCCAACTGCTATTAACAAATTGTCTGGACTAATAAAATCTGCTGCTGCAAAAGAATGTCAAATTATTATCTCAACTCAATCAGTAACATTACTCAATAACTTTGAGGCCGAAGATATTATTACTGTTGACAAGGAAAATAATCAGTCAGTTTTTAGAAGACTGGACAAGGAACTTTTAAGCAATTGGATAGAGGATTATTCAATTGGTGAATTATGGACAAAAAGTATCATTAAAGGCCAACCACTATGAAAAGATTAATAATAGTAGTAGAGGGCGATACGGAAAAAGAATTTGTAGATAAAGTATTAAGTCCTTATTTGTATTCAAAAGGTTTATTGAGTGTTAATTGTTTTAAGATAAAGCATACGAGAGGAGGGCTTACCAAATACCAACATTTAAAAACTGACTTAATTAACTGTGTTTATGAAAAAAATGTGGTGGTAACTACTTTAATTGATTTTTATGCATTGCCTAAAGATTTCCCTAAGTATGAAGAAGCAAAGAAAATTATCAATAAAGTAGAAAGATTAGTTTTTTTGGAAAATGCCATTTCGGTGGATTTAGAATCTGAAAAAGGTGAATCTTTCCCAAATTTATTACCCTACATTCAACTTCATGAATTTGAAGCCTTAGTGTTTTCTTCAATAGATGCTATCAAATCATTATATTCAAATGAAGATGCAAAATTAAATGAGTTAGAGCAAATAATACTTGCTTATCCCAATCCAGAGGACATAAATGATAGCCCACAAACGGCTCCTTCAAAAAGACTCATAAATAACCAATTAATCAAAGGTTATAATAAAGTTAATGATGGAATAATGATAATTGAAGAAGCTGGAATTGATACAGTTCTGCAAAAGTGTTCGAGATTTAAAACTTGGGTAGAAGCATTGATTGAAAAAGTAAAACAAGGAAATTAATTCTCTCTTCTCAGTTATTAACAAGGTGTAATTAAATCCGTCACTAATTTATCGAAAGTGTACCTTTGGGAAATTTTTTTTAAGTACCTAAAGGCATTAAAATACCCGTAGAGCCGGCCTAGCGTAATCTTAAATAATGCAAAACAATATTACTTCACCTCCTGCAGCAAAGTCCTAAAGGCTACAAATTGTCTTCCGTAACGGTCGAGGTGCTCGCCTTGTAAGCGGGGCGCTTCGTTTTGCAAATAGCCATTGATGTCTTGAATGGTGCGGGCAAAGTACTGCACCGAATACGTACAGCCCGGATTTTCGGGCTCGTGCAACAGCTTAAAAAGCTTGTTCTCCACAAAATAGCCCGTGCTCAGCACATCGGGAATGTGTTTGCTCTTCATCCAGTGCAACCAATCGGCTTCTATTTCGGCCTCTATATTTACTGTTACGTTATACAAAATCATAATTCCTGCTTTTTGCCTTATACAAGGCAAAGATAGTGCATTCGCGCAGGAATAGAAACGCGGCACGGTTTACATATTTGTTTAAATAAATAGTACTACTGATTAAACAAAAATGTATTTTTGAAGTTACACAAGAAAAGTACTGAGCCGTGAGTTTTTATTCGATCAAAGATTTAGAGCAGTTGTCAGGTATAAAAGCCCATACTTTACGTATTTGGGAGCAACGATACAATTTCCTGAAACCTAAGCGCACCGATACCAATATTCGGTTTTACGATGATTCAGATCTTAAACTGATCCTGAACGTGGCCCTTTTGAAAGATAATGGCTTTAAGATTTCGCGCATTGCTACTATGAGCGAGAAAGAAATGGGTGAGGAAATCTTACACCTCACGCAGAAATCCTTAAAGTACGAAGAGCAAATTCACGCCATCACCCTGTCTATGATTGAAATGGACGAGGCTAAGTTTGATAAAATCATAAGCACCAACCTGCTAAAAATAGGTTTTGAGGCTACTATGATCAACATCTTGTATCCGTTCTTGTCTAAGCTGGGTGTTTTGTGGCAAACCGGCTCTATCAATCCGGCTCAAGAACATTTTATCAGCAACCTCATCCGTCAGAAAATTGTGGTTGCCATTGATGGACAAGATGCTCCACCAATTGATGCGCCTCGCTTTATCCTATATCTGCCCGAAACCGAGCTGCACGAAATCAGCCTTTTGTTTTCGGCTTACCTTTTAAAATCGCGCGGTATGCGTGTAGTATATTTAGGTCAGTCACTGCCTTTCCACGACTTGGTATCGGCCCATAAGGTATACCAGCCTCAGTATATGCTTACCTTCCTCACCACCTACCCCGGCTCGGCCAATGTGCAGGAATACATTTATCGTCTTTCCAATACGTTCCCAGATACCGACTTGGTACTTAGTGGTTACCAGGTGATTGCCCAAGACTTGGACCTACCCTCTAATGTGCACCTATTCACCAACATGAATCAGCTGGTAGAGCTTATCGAGCAAGCTAAGGGACTGAACGACACCGCTCACCGCGGAAATGGCATGAGCCACAGTCGCTAATTTCAAATTATTTTAAAAAATTTGTTAAACATTCCCTTAACGCAACTTTGGATAAAATTGTGCGTTTAAACATTTAAAATGCCTTTTAAATCACTTCAACAATGTTTTGTCCGAAATTGGCAACCTGGCTCATTTTATTATGTTTAAGTAAATTGAAAAATAATTAAACAAAATATTTGACTCGTGTTTAATTAATTCCTAGATTGCTTACACAAATTAAAAATCGTACTAGTATGACAGCCCTAGAATTTAGTTACGTATTGCAAGAAATGTCCAAGCAACTTCGTCCTTTCGCGTATCGCCTCACAAAGGACAGCGAGGACGCCAATGATTTGTTACAGGAAACGGTATTGAAAGCCTATACCAACCGCGAGAAGTTTTCGGATGGCACCAATCTGAAAGCTTGGCTGTACACCATCATGAAGAACACCTTTATTACCAACTATCAGCGTATGGTAAGAAGAAATACCTTCATCGATACTACGGATAACCTACACTTTATTAACTCTACCGATAACTTGGCAGAAAATTTAGCACATTCTAGCTTCGCCATGAAAGATATTAACGAAGCAATTGCTAAATTGGAAGATGCGTACAAAACTCCGTTCCTTATGCATTTCCGTGGGTTCAAATACCACGAGATTGCCGAGAAGCTGAACATTCCTATCGGAACGGTGAAAAACCGCATTCATATTGCCAGAAAAGACTTAAAAGGGATGCTCAAATCCTACGCAAGTAAATATTGAGGTTGTGTATGAGTTCCAAACGAGTAGTAGTAATTGGGTCGGGATTTGCCGGACTTTCCGTAGCCACCTCATTAGCCGATAAAGGTTACACAGTAACTGTACTCGAAAAGAACTCCAGCATAGGCGGACGTGCCCGCCAGTTTGAAGCCCAAGGTTTTGTGTTCGACATGGGTCCGAGCTGGTATTGGATGCCCGATGTGTTTGAATCCTACTTTAACCGCTTTGGCAAAAAAGCTTCCGACTACTACACTTTACATCGCCTCGACCCTTCTTACACCGTAATTTTCGGTGAAAACGATTTTGTCAATCTACCGGCTACCCTCGATAAAGTAGCCGAGTTATTTGAAAGCTACGAAAAGGGAGCCGGAGAAAAGCTCAAAGAATTTATGCGCCAAGCGGCCTATAAATATCAGGTAGGCATTAATGATTTGGTGTATAAGCCCGGCCTTTCGCTTACTGAGTTTGCCAACCCCAAATTGCTGATAGACGTGGTGCGCATGGATATTTTCACTTCCATCTATAGGCACGTCCGCAAATATTTCAAACATCCCAAGCTGCTCGAAATCATCGAGTTTCCTATTTTGTTCCTAGGCGCTTTGCCTCAAAACACCCCTGCTTTGTATAGCCTGATGAATTATGCTGATATCGCTTTGGGAACTTGGTATCCTATGGGCGGTATGTTCAAAATTGTAGAAGGCATGGCCACTTTGGCCCGTGAAAAAGGCGTAGAAATCAAAACCAGTCATGAGGTGCAGGGCTTTATTACCGAAGACAATAAAGTGCTGGGCGTAAAAACCAATCAGGGTGATTTTATGGCCGACTTGGTAGTGGCGGGTGCCGATTATCGCCATGTGGATCAAGAGCTTACTGCACCGGAACATCGCAACTATAGTCATCAATATTGGGAAAAACGCGTAATGGCGCCTTCCTCACTACTTTTCTATTTGGGTGTGAACAAGCGTTTGCAAAACCTGAACCACCACAACCTCTTTTTTGATGAGGATTTTGGCCCGCATGCCCGTCAGATTTATGAAACCCCAGATTGGCCGGAAAAACCACTTTTTTACGCTTCGGTTCCTTCCAAAACCGATCCTTCCGTAGCACCCGTAGGTCAGGAGAACTTATTCCTCTTGGTGCCAGTAGCACCCGGACTTACCGATACCGAAGAAACACGCGAGAAGTACTATCACCTAGTGATGGACAGGCTGGAAGCGCTGACCAAACAGAGCATTCGCGAACATGTGGTGTACAAGCGCAGCTATGCCCACAATGATTTTATTTCCGACTATAATGCCTTCAAAGGCAATGCCTACGGCTTGGCCAATACGCTGAAACAAACGGCCATTTTGAAGCCAAGCATGAAGAGTAAGAAGTTGAAAAACCTGTACTTTACCGGACAGCTTACCGTACCGGGGCCGGGCGTACCTCCTTCCTTGATTTCAGGCCAAGTGGTAGCCGACCAAATACACAAAGAATTAAACTAAGCGATTATGGATACTTTGTACAACCAGTCCACCTTTGAATGCAGCAAACTGATAACCCGCTTATACAGTACTTCATTCACTTTGGGCATCCGCACCTTGGACAAGCGTTTCCATTATCCTATTTATGCGATATATGGTTTTGTGCGGTATGCCGATGAAATCGTGGATACTTTTCATGAGCAAGACAAAAAAACCTTGCTAGAAGAGTTTAAGGCAGACACCTATCAGGCCATAGAAAGGGGCATTAGCCTCAATCCGGTGCTCCATAGTTTTCAGGCGGTGGTAAACCAATACCATATCGAAAAGGAACTAATCGATGCTTTTTTGAAAAGCATGGAGATGGATCTGTACAAAACCGATTATAATCAGTCGGGCTATGAAGAATACATTTATGGCTCAGCAGAGGTGGTGGGCCTTATGTGTTTGCGCGTGTTCTGTGAAGGAGATGCGGAAGCGTACGATAGGTTGAAGGCACCGGCCCGCAGCTTGGGCTCGGCATTTCAGAAAGTGAATTTCCTGCGCGACCTCAAAAGTGACTTTGCCGAGCGTGGACGCACCTATTTTCCCGGAGTGAATTTTCAGCAGTTTACGCCTGATATGAAAGTCTGGATCGAAGCGGATATCCAAAAAGACTTTGATCATGCCTTGGAAGGCATTCGTCAGCTTCCCGATGGAGCCCGCATGGGCGTGTATTTGGCCTATGTGTATTATATCAAATTGTTCAAAAAAATCAAAAAGACTCCGGTGCATGTAATTCAGCATCAGCGCATTCGCATACCCGATGGGCGTAAGTTTACCTTGCTTCTACAGAGTTATTTCAAGTACCGACTTAACGCTATCTAAATGAAAACCTATCTCTTGCTCAACATCGGTACGGTAATATTCCCTTTGCTTCTGTCTTTTGACAAAAAGGTGCACTATGTGGGCAAATGGAAAAACTTGAGCTTGGCCATTTTGCTTACCCTGATAGTTTTTGTGGTCTGGGATGTGTTCTTTACCTATTACGGTATCTGGAGTTTCAACGAGGAGCATTTAATTGGCGTCAATATTATCAATTTGCCACTCGAGGAATGGCTGTTTTTCATTACGGTGCCCTTTGCCAGTGTGTTTATTTATGAATGCCTGAAAGCCTATTTTCCCAAATTAGAGTTTGCTAAACCGGCCCTTACCATCAGCCGCTTTCTGATTCCCTTTTTCTTGATGCTGGGTGTGCTCAACTGGGGCCAATGGTATACTTCTATCAACTTTTTGGTGGCGGCTGTTACCTTATACCTACACGTGCAGTATTTCAATTCAGAATATTTAAGTAAATTTTACCTAGCCTATCTCATTCACCTAATCCCATTTGGTTTGGTGAACGGGGTGCTTACAGCCCTACCTGTAGTGATTTACAACGATGCTGAAAACTACGGTATACGCCTCGGTACCATTCCCTTAGAAGATACGGTGTACTCATTTACCCTGCTTTTGATGAATATCAGTTTTTTTGAATACTTCACTAGCAAACAAAAGGCTTCGGCCACCCAAACAACTCCCTCTTAAATAGGTTATACACAATTAAAATGCTCGGCTATGTTACACTTGAATATTGAAATCGATGCTAACTCAGGATTTTGTTTTGGCGTAGTGTATGCCATAGAAATGGCCGAGGAGATTTTGGACGAATCGGGTCATCTCTATTGCTTGGGCGACATTGTGCACAACGATGAGGAGGTAAAGCGCCTGGAAGCTAAGGGACTTAAGATCATCGACCATGAGGTGCTCAAAACCTTGAAAGATGAAAAAGTACTTATTCGCGCCCATGGAGAGCCGCCTTCTACTTACCAAATGGCTATTGCCAATAACCTGGAGTTGATAGATGCTTCTTGCCCGGTGGTGCTTAAGCTGCAAAACCGCATCAAAAACTCTTTCGATAAGGAGGAGAAAATCTACATTTATGGCAAGCACGGTCATGCCGAGGTGATTGGCCTGCTTGGTCAAACCAATAACGAAGCGGTGGTTTTTCAGGATATCAATGAGCTAGATATTAGCACCTTGCCCAAGAATATGACCCTCTACAGCCAAACTACCAAAAGTACCGACAACTTTTACCACATTACCAATACCTTGGCCGAGGCCGGAATAGAAGTAAATGCCAACGATACCATTTGCCGACAGGTGAGCAACCGCGATAAAGAACTGCGCGACTTTGCCTCTCGCTTCGATGTGGTTATTTTTGTGAGTGGCACCAAATCCAGCAACGGTAAGGTGCTATACAATGTATGTAAGGAGAAAAACCCCAATACCCACTTTATTTCTCACCCTTCGGAGCTTAAAACGGAGTGGTTCAATGCAGGCGATAAAATTGGAATCTGTGGTGCCACTTCTACGCCCATGTGGCTAATGGAAGAAGTGCGCAACACCCTATTAACGTATTGATATCATGACACTCGCTTTTCATATTTTTTTAGTCATAGCCACTTTTTTTTTCATGGAGTTTGTGGCTTGGTTTACGCACAAATACATCATGCACGGTTTTTTGTGGATATGGCATCGCTCACACCATGTGCATCATAATCATGCCCTAGAGCGCAACGACCTCTTCGCTTTGGTATTCAGTATTCCGGCTGTAGCGCTTATCGTGGCGGGTAGCCTACTCAAAGAACAAGGCTGGGAATTTCTGATGTATATCGGTTTTGGGGTGACGGCCTACGGCATTTTCTATTTCATTTTCCATGATGTGATTGTACACAGACGTATCAAAATCAAATTTGTGGCACGCAGCCGATACATGAAGCGCATTATGCGCGCCCACTATGTGCATCATACCGTACATACCAAAGAAGGAGCTGAAGCTTTTGGCTTTTTGTATGCTCCAAAAAAGTACGAGAAGGAAGAGAAATAATCATCATTGCCAAAATCTTTACTTGGCAATTTCCGCTAATACACTGACTACGAGCTAATAAAATAGGCGCAAGGTTTCATCTTATCGATAAGAAATAGTACATTTCTTATGCGATTAAAACCTGAACCCTATGAACGCGTACCCCTCTAATTTCAAAAACCCCGGCAAGGCCGGTCCTCCGCGCCTAAGCGCTTTGCTCAAATCCATCAATGTATGGACGGTCAGTTGGCTGCTTATCTCCTCTCTCATCACTTTTGCCTACGGCTATTATTTCCAGTTAGAAGAACTGGCACATTTGAGCTTGTTTGGCTGGATGACCACCTTGGTTTCCGAATTCTCACTAGTGGCGGCAATTCTGGGCATTATTATGCTCTATATTCATGATCGAAGTCAAAAAGATGACCCCATACAGCGGGTGTTTCCGGTGGTGATTTGGGGAAGAAAGTTTTTGATTTCCTTAGGGCCACTTTTGCGCCAATACATTTTTTCAAACGACCAAGAAGAACTTCCCTACAACCGTATTACCCGCAAGTGGATTTACGAATCTTCGCGTGGTGCGCGCAATACCATAGGCTTTGGTACCCAGCTCGATATGGACAAAGTAGGCTCTTATCTGATTATGCCGGCTACCTTTACCAATAAAAAATCCAAAACCGGAGAAGAAGTGGGTCACTCCTACAAAAAGGTGATTGGTGCGCATACAGGTGTGCAGCCCGTTACGCTTACCCATTTTGTCAACATTAGCGCCATGTCTTTCGGGGCGCTTTCGGGGCGGGCACACGAGGCCTTGAATTTAGGGGCAAAAATGGCCGGAATTCTTCATAATTGTGGTGAAGGCGGCTTGGCACCCTGTCATGAAAAAGGGGGCGATTTAATTTTTCAGATTGGCACCGCCAAATATGGTGTGCGCGATGAAAATGGAAATTTAGATACTTCCTTGCTCGCAGAATTGGCGCAGCATCCACAAATCAAAATGTTTGAAGTGAAACTGGCACAAGGAGCCAAGCCCGGCAAGGGCGGTATGCTGTTGAAAGAGAAAATCACTCCGGAGATTGCCCGCATTCGTAAGATTCCTATGGGGAAAGATGCCTACGCTCCGGCCCGCCATCAGGAGTTTAGCGATGTAGATGGCCTTTTTGATTTCATCGATACCGTGCGTAAAACCACACAAAAGCCCGTGGGGATAAAGATGGTAATTGGCCATACTTCGGAGATAGAAGATATTGCCGAAAAAATGAGCCGCGAACCCGGCCGTGGGCCCGATTACATTGCCATTGATGGCGGAGAAGGCGGTACGGGGGCTTCGCCTTTGGTGCTTAGTTCCTACGCTGGTTTGCCTATGAAACAAGCCGTGGCGGTGGCCGATTGGGCTTTGAAACGCCACAAAGTGCGCGATAAAGTGGTGATTTTTGCCAGTGGTAAAATCTCTACGCCTATCGAAATAGCCGTGGCCATGGCACTAGGAGCCGATGCAGTATATATTGCCCGTGGTTTTATGTTCTCCTTAGGCTGCATACAAGCGCTGGAATGCCATACTAATACTTGCCCTTCGGGGATTGCTACCCAAGATAAGCGCCTGGAAAAGGCTTTAAATGTGGAGGCAGCTGCACAGCGCATAGCCACCTATGCCAAAACCTTATATACCGAAACCCAAATGCTGGCCGAAGCCTGTGGATACGATAATCCTAACCAAATTACAGCTGATGATATTATGGTAGTGACTTCGCCCGGCCACTTAGACTATCTATCGGAGCTGCATGGGATATCGGCTTATGAGGCTAGCCTAGAGCGGCAAAGAGCCCGCAAAATGGGCATGACCGTGGGTGAGATGAAAATCTATGAATCTGATCAACATAAGTGAAAAATGAAAGACGAGAAATAAAAAAAGGCCGCAGTAGCACTGCGACCATTTCCCGTTTTTGACCTATGTATTGTTTTGAATATTAGTTTACTAAGTAGTAAGTGTCACTACCGAATTCTCCCATTAAATCGCTGCGGTTGATTAATTTCCTAACTGCTACGCGTTGTGCTTCTTTTCTTTTAACAGTTCCTACTAATTCGCCTGCGCTATTGTAGAAATAAAGACTAGGTTCTGTTTCAAAGGCATTCAAGAAATCTTCTTGAGCGGCTTGTTGCTCCACGACCTCTTCCAATACTTGAGCCTCTTCTTCGGCCAAAGCTTTTTTCACTTTAGCTTCTGCATTAAAGGCGAGAAAAAGAACCGAGGCAAGGGCGAATGTTTTTAGCATTTGAGTTTTCATGTTGTTGTTTGTTTAATTGACCGAACAGCCTATGCCAAGACTCGTGCCAAAATTATAAATATCAGATTATCAGGTAATTGAATTTATTTTTGTATTCTCACTTTGTCCGAATGCGGACACCCGAATTTCGATATCGGACAGTGCGAACAGTTTAATAAAGCATAGGAAGGTTCAACTCAACTCGTGTACCTTGGCGTGTACTTTCTTGGAACAATGGCTGTATAGTAAAGGAAAGCGATTGCTTAAATTTCCTTTCGAGCAGATGCAGGCGCTCTTGCGTGATGGTGCCCGAAAGCGAATGGTGCTCCCGCGGGGAGTGCGTTTCCTGAATGCCTAGACCATTATCTTCCACTTCAATTTTTAAAAGACCCGCCTCTTCGGTATAACGGATGTGGATGTGTCCATCCGGAAATTCGTAGAACTTACCATGCTCAATGGCATTTTCAATAAAGGGTTGTGCAAACATGGGGGGTACTTGAACGCCTTTGTCTAGCAGGCGCTCCTCTATGCTAATGGTATAGGCAAAGTTTGAAGGAAAGCGAAGCGACTGAATTTCGAGGTAATTTTCTAAAATGCTTTTTTCCCGCTCCAGCGGGATCCGCTCCTCGCGCGAGGCCTCTAGCACCTGACGCATCAGCTTGGCGAATTTGGCTAAGTAGATTCCCGCTTTTACAGAATTGGCGCTGAGCATATAGCTTTGCACGGCCCCCAAGGCATTAAATATAAAATGCGGGTTCATTTGCAAGCGCAACAAACGCTGCTCAAGGTCTGCCGCTTTGCGTGCTTGCCGATTTTTGGTATTCAAATACACCACATAGCCGAAACCAAATCCAAATAACAGTACCAAGGCCCCAGCTATCAAGCCATAGCGTTGCCATAGTAATTGTGCTTCTTGTGCCTGATTGATTTGCGTGAGCGAAGCAATGGCACGGTTCTTTTTCTCGGTTTCGTATTGGGTTTGTAGAAGCGCTGCATAGCGATTGCTCTCGGCACTTCGGATGCTATCGCGAAGCTGATAGTGCCTTTTTAAGGCCATGATAGACTGGGTGGGTTGCGTAGATTCCAGCAGCTGTGCGCGCAGCCCGTAAATGGTGACGAGCCTATCTACCTGCAGGGCATTGCGACTCAATTGCTCGGCTTCATCAAGCAACCGGAGGCCTTCGACATAAAAGGCCTTTCCCTTTTTCAGACATAATTCCGCTAAAGTTACCAGTCGACTTATTTCCAGAAGTTTAGTAAGCCCTTCTTGCTGTGCTACCTCACGTAAAAGTTCCTCAGCTAATAATAAACGATCTTTTTCTAGGTAGATTCCCGCCATTTGAATGCGGCATTCCGCTTGTGCATTTCGGTTGTCGATGTCTTGGAAAGCGGTATTGGCTTGATTCAAATACACCAAGGCCGAATCGGGCATATTCAAGCCCTTGAATATCATACCCTTGTTCATCAGCGCTCTTGCCATAAAATCATCCTCTTTGCTTTGCTTAGCATAGTGCACAACCTGCTCAGCCGCTTGCACCGCTTCGGTTTGGCGCTGGAGCTTCATTTGCATCAAAGAAATGTTTGTCCAGATGGCTGACAAATACGTGTAATCATTTTCGGCCACATAGGGTACAATGCGATAGAAAATTTCCAAAGCCTCTTGATAACCTCCGGCATCTTTCAGATTAAGTGCCATGCCGTTAAGAGCCGAAGCCATGCTGATGGAGTCGGCATCGGAAAGAGCATCTTGAAAAGCCTTATCGAAGTAAAAATAGGAGGAGTCGGACTGGCCTTCGGAGCGAAACTGATAGGCCAGTTCGCTATATATCATGGTGCGACCAAAAGTATAGTTTATGGGCGCACAGTAGTCAATTGCTTGATGGAAATACGCCTTGGCCTTGGCTGCCCGCCCTTCGCTACGGGCAATTTTCCCTAATAGAAAGGTGTAGGTGCTAAGGCCTTTATAATGCCTTAATCGTTTGGAGATTTCCAGTCCTTTTTCGGTATAATATAGGGCACTATCGGTATGCATATCGATGTACCAGTCGGCCAAGCCTACATAGGTATACAGACTGTCTTCTCCGGTTTGGGCTTGCTGCAGCTCTGCAAGGGTTTCTTTTACAAAATCTTGCGAAAAGGCCTGAGAAAAAACGAGCAGGCAAAAAGACAGACACCACAAGCGCATAGAAAACGGGAGTTTAGCAATGAAAACACAAATTGCTAAAATGTAAGGCCAATTGCCAAATGAAAGGACAATAAGTATCTTTAGGTAGCAGAAAAACTATTTTTCCTTTCCTGCGGTTATTCGACCATAAACCTAGTACTATGTCATCTCCTAAAATTAAAAAAATAGCGCCACTGGGCTTCCCATGGGAAACCCAAGATCCTTTTTTGTTTTGTGTGCATCACGAAGATTTCTACCCCAAGGGCAATGAGGCCATGGGCCCGGCTGTATCGCTGTCTGGCCGAGCCTTGGGTAATGATTTTACGATAAGAGATGGATTCCGTATGTATCATGGGCAAACCGTGCCGGGTTTTCCAGCCCATCCGCATCGAGGCTTTGAGACGGTAACCATTGCGCGCAAAGGTTTTGTAGATCACTCCGATTCGCTAGGCGCAGCCGGACGCTTTGGTGCTGGTGATGTACAGTGGATGACGGCCGGAAAGGGCGTGCAGCACTGCGAAATGTTTCCTTTGGTCAATAAAGAGGCCGATAATCCTTTTGAGATTTTCCAGATTTGGCTTAATCTGCCGCGGGCGAGCAAATTGGTGGAACCTCACTTTGCCATGCTTTGGGCCGATACCATTCCTACCTATGTACACCACGATGCGCAAGGCCTTGCTACGGAAGTGAAGGTAATTGCCGGAAAGATAGGAGAAGTACAAGCCCCTGCGCCAGCGCCCAACTCTTGGGCTGCGAACCCTGCCAATGAGGTAGGTATTTGGACGATTCAGATGGCGCCCAATGCCCGCTGGACCTTGCCACTGGCGGCCAAAGAAACGAATCGTTCTTTGTATTTTTTCAAAGGAGGGACTTTACAAGTAGCCGGTCAGCCTTTAGCGCTGAATCATACCGCTCAGGTATTTGCTCACGAAGAAGTGGAGCTGGTGAATGGCCCGGAACCAAGCCAATTGCTTTTGCTACAAGGTAAGCCACTGCAAGAGCCCGTAGTGCAATACGGCCCCTTTGTGATGAATACGCGGGAAGAAATTCAGCAGGCTATGCATGAGTTTCAGCGTACCGAGTTTGGTGGCTGGCCATGGCCAAGCTATGCCCATGTGCACCCACGGGAGAAAGGCCGCTTTGCCCGCTATGCCGATGGCACAGTGGTAGAGAAGAAATAACCGAATAAGTTCAGAATCAATGCTAATCGCACCTTGAGACAAGTTAAGTAGTGTCGTTTCAAGGTGCGATTTATATTTATTGAGCGTTTTGAGCGTATGCTTTTATGGCGCGAAGGCACTTAAAGGCAAGGGGTGGCTTAGGAATTTCTCACTGAACCACATCCAAAAGCTTCGCTCAGAAGTAGCGCTTTCAATAAATTCATTGATAGAAAATTTAGAGTCAATTTCTTTTCCTGTGGCTAGAATTAATATGCCCTCAATGCTCCCGAGTTGGCGCACGCATTTCGCGTATGCTATACATAAAAAGCCTCGCTGATAAAAATGAATGACTTTATGCAATACTTTTGGCACATTTGGAAGAACCACAGGTAAAGCACGTACCCTAACTAATGAACCAAACATAAACACATGAAAAAATACGAATACAAATTACTGACCATTAGCGCCTTTCACTTGAATAAGCGTGACTTCCAGGCGGAACTAGAAGAGAAATTCAGACAATGGGGTGAAGAAGGCTGGGAATTAGTAAAAATGGAACCCGTAAATGGTGGAACCTGGATTTTCTGGGGCCGAACCAGTAAGTTCTTAACCGTATTTAAAAGGGAAAAAATCTAAGAGAATAGGGAGCCTTTACCGCTCTCTCTTTCCTGTAGCTAGCATCTCCGCTTCCAGCACCAAGGCCCAATAATAGGCTTCGCTTTTATAATAAAGGCGCAGTCGGCTGCTGTTTTTCAACAGTTTTTTCAGCCATAGACGATTGCCGCTGAGCGGATTGGCTACAAACCAATAAAAATCCCCTATATCTGAAGGCAACCGGGCATAGTCCAGCACGAAAGCAGGCGATTCGCCTAGTCGGTAGAGGGTGCTGAGTAAAATCACCCGCTCCATTTCATTAGCAGCCTTGCCCAATAATGCATAGGCATCGCTTACTAATTTGGCTTGAAGTGCCTTCAGCTGAGGATTCGAACTCTGTGCCACCAAACGCCCCAGGTGGTAAAGGATAATGGCCGGATGTTGGTAATGGCTGGCCACCAAGGCGCCTTGGTGCAGATGCAAATCTGCCTGCACCATATCAGCAATCAAGTCTATGCTCGCCTCCTCCACTTCGCCCAGTAGTAAACCTTCTTGAAAAACGAACAAGAGGGTATTGGCCATCACACAGAGGTCAAAATCCTGCCTCATTTTATCGGCAAACCACGTGCGAAAGGCTTTGCTCTCGCGGTAAGGCCTGAAAGTGGAAAGCACTTTGGGGCTCTCATAGCTCTCCGCCCGCATAAGGTTTTGAAAAGCCGCAGCCAGACTATCAGACGGATGTTGCACCAGAGCCAAAATACTGGTATCGTCTAGGTCATCGGGCAGGCGCATTTTATCCCATTTGCTAAAGCGTGGATGATTCGGAAAGGGCGTATCAGGATGCACTTGATAAAAATTATAGGTAATGCCTCCGCGCCTATTTTGGTAGCGCCAAAAGCTCTGCTGCGCTCGTGCATACATCAGCTTCACTTGCTGCTGAGCGGAGTCAGGCAAGTCGGCCTGCACCGATTGTAGGGTGTACAAAATCAGTCCCGTGAAAAAGATATTATTATCCTCCACTACCTGTTTTCCCTTCTTCCAAACCAGCTGGCTGGGAAAAGTGCCCAGCGGATAGAAACCTTCTTCTTGTGCTTGCAAAGCCGCAATGCGCTGAATCGGAGATTCTTGCGCGATGGCTGCCGAAGAAAGAAAATAAATAAGCAAAAATGCTTTTGCACGCATAGCAATATCAGGCTAGAACGGCCTAAGGTAGTAATTGGAGGGGAAATAATAAAACCCAAGCCCTTTACCTGATTTAACCCGTAAAAGACTAGCTTTCACTTGTTCATTTATACTTGGCTTATTTCCGAACAAATTGATTCACAAAAGGTTAAAATCCTACTCGCATTCCCATAAGGTATGAAAATCTTACTCACCGGACTCACCGGCTACATTGCCCAGCGCTTGCTGCCCGTTTTACTCGAAAATGGGCATTTTGTGGTCTGCTGTGTACGCGACAAAAAACGCTTCCACTATAAAAAGTATCCGGCTGATTGGCTGCAAATCATTGAGGCCGATTTTCTGAATCCCGAAAGCTTACTGCAAATTCCGGACGATATTGAGGTGGCCTATTACCTGATACACTCCATGGCCATTCAGCGGGGCGATTTTGAAAATATGGAAGAGCAATGTGCCCTTAATTTCAAAAATCGGCTGGAGCAAACCCAAGTGCGGCAGGTGATTTACCTGGGCGGTATTAGCCACGGGGAAGAGCTATCCAAACATTTATCCTCGCGCAAGAAGGTAGAAACCATATTATCCGATGCCCGCTTTGCCCTTACCAGTCTGCGAGCGGGTATCATTGTAGGCTCGGGCAGTGCTTCTTTCGAAATCATTCGCGATTTGGTGGAAAAGCTGCCCTTTATGATTACCCCACGCTGGCTCAAAACCCGTTGTCAGCCCATAGCCATTCGCAATGTGGTGGAATTTTTGGTGGGCGTAATCGGCAGGGAAGACGCCTACCGATCGGCCTTCGATATTGGTGGCCCCGATGTGCTGAGTTATAAAGAAATGCTGCTTCGCTTCGCGAAAATCCGTGGCCTACAAAGGCGCATTGTCATTGTACCCGTAATGACCCCGCGCATATCCTCTTACTGGCTATATTTTGTAACGGCTACCTCTTATGCTTTGGCCAAAAACTTGGTCAATAGCATGAAGGTAGATGTAATCTGTCAGCCCAATGACCTCGCCAAGCGGCTGGGCATTCAGCTGATTGATTATGACACCTCCATCCGCTTGGCCTTTGGTAAAATTGAGCAAAATCAGGTGCTTTCGAGCTGGAAAGACGCCCAAACGAGCGATATTTTTCGTCAGGGTTTATCCAAATTTATAGAGGTACCAGTAAATGGCTGCTTCAAAGATGTACGCCAACAAAAGCTGAAGAATAGCGCCCTCGCCTTGGAGAAAATATGGGCCATAGGCGGCAAGAACGGTTGGTATTATGGCAATTGGTTATGGGAAATCCGTGGCATTCTAGATCAACTGGTAGGAGGCGTAGGCATGCGCAGAGGGCGCAAAAGTGATACCGAAATTGATACGGGCGACACCCTCGATTTCTGGAGGGTGCTGCTGGCGGATAAAGAAGAAAAACGCCTGTTGCTCTATGCCGAAATGAAACTCCCCGGGGAGGCCTGGCTGGAATTTAAGATTGATAAAAACGAGGTACTTACCCAAACCGCCACCTTTCGTCCGCTGGGGCTATTGGGCAGGCTTTATTGGTATACTGTTTTGCCCTTTCATGGTTTTATTTTCCAAGGAATGAGTAAGTACCTTGCCAGTGAAAAGCCGCTGGTTTTGCCTAAGCAAAACACACTTGCGGCAAAAGCATAAATACTATTTGGATTCAAATCAAAGGTTCATTGGGAGCTTTTGAGATAGAGAATTGCAAAAATCAAGTGCGTAAGCGTACCTTGTTTTTAGCTCTACAACCGAGCAATATTGGATTTGTACATTTTACCAATAGGAACAACAGAATCACCTCTAACTATAGTGTTTCATTCGATGCTCTTAATATATTTCGGAGCTACCGCAAATGATTTATGTACCTGTAAGAATTCATTTTGAGGTAGCAGTTCTAGCAAAGTGGAGAATTTCTCACGTATCGTAACCGTTTCAGTTGTGGTAATAATTTTGTTATAATTTCCTGTAGCCTGTCTAGTCCTGAAGTAGGTTTACACAAACCGTTAACTTATTTCAGACCATACAAACCAAATATCCTCAGCGGTGTTGTATGCATGGGATTGCCCTAGCCACCCAAGAGAAATGACCACCAGCAAAATAACTTGCCCAAAATGTAAACGTGTGCTGAGGAATTTACATAGCTATCATTACTGCAAAGAGGTAGCTATTGATGATATTTTTCTCCAAAAGCCCGATGCGATTGTGTTGGCCTTCGATAGGTTGCTACAAGCTCTGGCTGATTGGGAGGAGGTAGAAATTAGCGCTACTAAAAACTGCGTAGTATTTTTCAGAAACAAGACTTTCTTGGTGGTGAAGCCCCTGACTAAATGCCTGGAAATAAAGTTTTACGCCAAGGAGCCCATAGAAGACGATGAGCTCCACAAATGCCGACTATGGAACAGTAAATATGAAGGCGTTATCCGGGTAAGCCATGAGGGGCAACTGCATCAAAAGTACTTTCAGTATATCAAAAACTCCTACCTAATTTCCTAAAGCATGAAAAAAGCCGGTTCTGCCGATTTGGCCTTGATGGGAGGAAGTATCCCTCCTTGGTTGTTTGACCGAATGACCAAGCTTAGCCTTCCCATTGTCGAATCTATCCTTCTGGATTATGGGAAAAAGGAATTTCTCAAGCGCCTGTCCGACCCCTTATGGTTTCAGAGTTTTGGTGCGGTAATTGGCATGGACTGGAACTCATCGGGTGTAACTACGGCTGTTATGAGCGCCCTAAAAAAATCATTAAATCCACATGCAAAAGACCTGGGCATATACGTATGTGGCGGCAAAGGGAAAGAGTCTTTGCAAACCCCTGATGAACTTTTCAGGGTAGGTGAAAAAACCGGATTAAACGGTGATGAATTAGCCAAATGCAGTAGGCTTACTGCTAAGGTGGATAGCACCGCCATTCAAGATGGCTTTCAGGTATATATGCATTATTTTGTGGTGAGCGACATGGCTGACTGGTCGGTGGTGCAGCAAGGCATGAAAACAGAGACCTCACGAGCGAGACGCTACCACTGGCATTCCGGCACGCTACAATCCTTTGTAGAAGAGCCCCATACCGCTATCTGTGGCGATTTTCAAGGAGATATTTTAAACTTGGTCGACCGAAATGCCAAACCTACGCAGAAATCCATCCTCACCATAGCCAAAGAAAACCCAGATAAAACCCTAGAGGAATTCAAACACCTAAGCCTGCCCAGCTATAAAGAAATACAGGCAAAAGATGTAGACCTGAAACGACTAGGCAGCATATTATGGTTAGCTCAGGAGGCTGAAATACAAAACTTTGAAGACATACTGTTGCTGAAAGGACTAGGCCCCAGAACCCTTCAATCTCTGACTTTGGTGAGTGAGGTAATTCATGGTACGGCTTCAAGATTTACCGATCCTGCCCGATTTGCCTTTGCTCATGGTGGGAAAGGAGGTCGACCCTTTCCTGTGCCCACCCATGTATATGATCAAACCATAGCCACGCTTAGCCAGTCGGTAGAGAAAGCTAAAATAGGGGATAAGGATAAACAAAATGCCATAAAGAAACTGACCGAGTTGGCACAAAAGTCAGAGCCTAACTTTATTCCACAGGATACTTTTGAGTCGCTAGTACAGAAAGAAAAAGAGGATGCATGGAAATATGGCGGCAGAACCCTCCATGGATTTTCTAAAAAAGAAGAGGACGGTGAAGTCTCCTAACAAGAGAATGCGAGCGGTACATTATCTGTTTTTGAAGAGATCATCGTACATTTACTCATTCGCCAAACCCTAACATGGTATGAAAAAACACCTGGGTAGTTTGTTTGTCCTCATCCTGCTAAGCATGCCAGCCCTGTGGGCTCAGAATCCACTCCCTGTACCGCAGCGTGGAAAAATCGAGCGAATAGCCAATTTCTCCTCTGCCTATGTTTCGGCACGCCATGTGGATATTTGGCTGCCTCCGAACTATTCCGACACCGCGAAGCATGCGGTATTGTACATGCACGATGGCCAAATGCTGTTTGACGCTAGCCTTACTTGGAATCAGCAAAGCTGGGAGGTAGATGAGGTGGCTTCTGCTTTGTTGGAAAACAAGCAGGTAAGGCCGTTTATTGTGGTGGGCATTTGGAATGGAGGCAACACGCGGCATTCCGATTATTTCCCACAAAAGCCCTTTGATGCACTAAGCGCAGCCGAGAAAGATACCGTAAGCGCCCAACTGCGTGCCAGTGGCAGGGGAAATGGGCCCTTTTTGCCCAAGTCTGATAATTACCTGAAGTTTTTGGTGGAAGAATTGAAGCCGTATATAGATACACACTATTCGGTGTATACCGATAAGGATAATACCTTTATAGCCGGCAGCAGCATGGGTGGGCTTATCTCTTTGTATGCCTTTTGCGAATATCCTGAAGTGTTTGGTGGAGCGGCTTGCCTCTCCACCCATTGGGTAGGTACATTTCAGTTGGCCAATAATCCGGTTCCGGCTGCTTTTCTAAAATACCTAGAGCAACATGTGCCAAGTCCACCTCAGCAACGCTTGTATTTTGATTATGGCGATCAAACCTTAGACGCCCTCTACCCAGCCATACAGCAACAGGCCGATTCAGTATTGCGCGCCAAAGGCTATGGTGAAGCCCAGTGGCGCAGCCTGTACTTTCCCGGAGAAGACCATAGCGAACGCGCCTGGAGCAGGCGATTGGCTACGCCTTTGCTGTTTTTATTGGGGGAATAGAGAGTGTTATCGTTCCTTCTCCACAGAGTCCCTTGCAGGAGGCTCTGTGAGGAATAAAGTTTTTATTTCTTAAAACATCGTAATTTGTTCTCCTGCTTCAACTTTCACTTCCTTTTTTCCGTCCAAAACTTCTAAGGCTTGTCGAACTTTTGAAGCAATATTTTTGGCAAATAATACAGGAACAGCATTCCCTATTTGTAGTTGTAACTCTCTTTTATTATCTCCTAAAAACACCCAATCGTCAGGAAATGTCTGTAAGCGGGCATATTCTCTTGCGGTAAAAGGTCTAATTTTAGAAGCACTAATTCGCCAAAGTTTTGCATCAGAATTTGGGTTTCTGACGAATTTTGAATTATCCCTCTCTTTCTCAATTCTTTTGGCAGTTACATTTCCTATTCCCCACCCCCAAACTGTTGCAGTGTCTATAGCAGGAAATGGAGAATCAAAGTTCCTTATGGGATTTCCATCTGAAGCAGTTCTACTTAGTCTAATTGGAATGGCAATTTCATTTTCAGCATACGGTTCACCTGTTTCAGTATGGGCATAACTTTTAAAACCCCATTCTGGGTTATGGTTCGGTAGTTCAATTGTTAAATCCTGTCCCAATTCATACAGGAAGTCCCTAATTGTGGTGTCTCTTTGTTTCTTAGGAAACCTAAAGTGTTTTAAGGTATCTCCTTTATAGGCAATGAAAATAAACCTTCTCCGAGTTTGAGGAGCACCATGTTCTGATACTCTAAAAAAATCAAACTTGGTTGTATAACCAATTGAAGCTAATTCTTCTGAAATTTGTTGAGCAAAGGGTTTTCCTGTTTCTGGGTGTCTCATAGTTCTCAAATTCAAAACATTTTCCAGAACTATTACTCTTGGTTGCATTATATAAGCAATTCGCACAACTTCTCTATATAGTGTATTTCTTTCATCTGCTTCATTTCGATTGCCACCGAGAGAAAACCCTTGACATGGAAACCCTGCCAAAAGAACGTCTAGACCTTTTTTAAAGCTCGGAGTGTATTCTTTAACATCTCCGTGAATAATAGTCCAGTTCGGCCTATTATGTCTTAAAGTATTTACTGCGTAGTCTAAAATCTCATTTGACTCAGTATGTTGAAAGCCCTCTAACTCAAATCCAAGGTCAAGGCCACCTGCACCTGTAAATAGGCCAAGAAATGTGTAATCGTTTTTATTATGAATCTTATATTTCAGCACCTTATTTCTCTTTTAATGGTGGAATTACTGGCATAGCTGCTGTTCGTTCTTTTGGCTGACGATTCTTACACGCATCAAAAATGTCTTTGAGCGTTGCTAGACTGGACTCTTTGCTTATAACAGATTTAGTATCATCCTTTAGATAGTAGTAAAAGGAGTTTCCATATTTGTCTTCTCTGACAATTTGTTCGGTTATGTTTTTCTTGTCTTTGGCCTTGTCAAAATCGGCTTTCTTGGCAATAAGTATTTGACGTAAATGAAATTCGGAAATTTTCGAATTCAGAGGGTTGGGATAGGTGTACATTTTCCTATGGCGAACAGACCCTTCTCCATATGGGCCATGATTGTATTCCGTATAGTTTGAATACTTTGCTTCTTTATGCAAATCAAAATCATAGTTTAAGAAGTCACCGTCAATAATTATCAATGTCACAATGTTTCTACTTGAGTTATCAAGTAACGCAAACAAGTAAAAACAAGGGATTACAATTGTATCTTCTCCAACCTTAATCAAAGTCGAGCCACATGGAAGTGAACTATTGTAGTCAATAGTTAATCCCCTTGAGTCACTTCCATTCGATTTCTGAATAAGTTTCTTTATTTCAAGACCGACAATAATTCCTGATTTTTTATCTCTTACAATTAAGTCTGGAGTTGTCAATGACCCCGAATGAAAGATTTCAAAAGTCTTGGGAAGTGCCTTTTTTATTTCAAGTTCAATCCAAGTGTCAAATGGATCGTCCTGTACAGTTCCGATAACGGATTTAGCTCTAAGGTCCACAGGTATTCCTGTCTTTCCTATTTTGGAGATTAGTTCTTTGTAAACACTTTGTATTATGTCAAGTTCTGTCATTATCTTCTTCCCCTGCTAAAACTTTGCAAGATACCGATTTTGTTTTTTTTAATTGCACCCTAATATCCGCAGTATTACATTTATTTCCACTTTATCTTTTGCTTGCCGTAGGCGTATGCTAAAGCTATTCCTTAGAACCTATATATCCAAGTTATCGAGTGAGGTTTTGACGGGGCCGAATGGGTCTGTGCGGGCATTTCTTCCCTACAGCAGCTCTTGCAAGGCAACAAAATGATTGGAAGACGCGCCAGATTGCGTTCAAGCGTTCGGAATTCCCGAACCGTTCGCTTAGCCTGTCCTGTTTATAAATTTTTCTTTCGCTTTAGCGCTTTGTAGGCCAGCAGGTATTTTACGGCCAAGGAGCTATGCGCGCCCCAAGCTGCGGAAATGGCCAGCATCTTTTTTTTCAGGGTAGAATCCGAGGGCAATCCGTACAGCTCGCCCATAATCCCTTTTAGGTGGTAATCATCAGCCGGAAAAACACTAGGCCGCTCCAGGGTGTAGAGCAAAATCATATCGATGGTCCAGGGCCCAATGCCCTTGATGGTAGAAAGCGCGGTGCGCACCTCGGCATCGGAAAGTTTGTTAAAATCAGGCGGATGATGCGCCCAAAACGCGCACACTGCCACCAGGCTGGCGTATTTGGCAGTAGATAGTTTCGTCTTGGCCATTAGCACCTCCTCAAACTGCGAAAAGTTGGCAGGACTGAGCCGCCCGAGTTGCGCCTGCTCAAGCAAGCGGGCAAAAAGGCGCTTGGTACTGCGGTAATGAATCTGCTGCTCGATAAGGCAACTCATCAAATCATGGAAAACATCACCTGTGGATATAATCACTGGCGCTGGCACTTGGGGAATAATCCGTGCCAGCACTTCATCGGATTGGAGAAGAAATTGAGTAGGGCTTTCCATAGGCTACAAGGCTGTACATAGAACCGTAGTCGCGGGCTTTTGTTTGGGCATTGTGTGGCCAAGGAAAAACCCGTACCTTACTCTTTTGTAAAGAAAACTTATCCGCTTATGATACGCTCCTTTTTGGCTTTGTGCCTGCTGGTGGTTTTGGGTATGCCCCATGCGCTCGCCCAGCAATCACAATCGTACCGCCCCGATAGCCTTCAATACCTCCTCAAGGATAGTACTGGGCAATTATTTCAACTTTCGTTTCCCACTCCTAGCAAAAAGGAATTTCGCTTTAGTGCCCAGCCGGAGCGCCTCGTGCTGATTGATGTGTGGGCTACCTGGTGCAAGCCCTGCATTGAGGCGCAGCCTAAGGTAGATTCGCTGGTGAAGCAGGTAGGTGCTGATAAGGTGGATGTGGTGTATCTTTCCATCGATACGGAGATGGAAAAATGGAAAAACTTTACCCGCAAAAAGAAGTGGAAAGGAACTCACATTCTGGCCGATAAAAAGCTTCATACCCCTATTTTTGATTTACTCACCTTTCAATATTCATCAGAAAAAGTACGTTTTTTTGCCGTTACCATCCCTCAGTATTTCTTTATCAATTCCTCGGGACAATTGCTAGAAGCCGCTAGCACGGATACGCCCGAATTTCTAAATCAAATGCAAAACTTAGCGGCTGAGTTTGAATAAAAATAATCGTTACATGCGCCTATTCTCCACCGTTATCCGCTACCTGATTGCTGCCATGTGGTTGGTGAATGGCGGCCGTATTTTCATGGATTGCTTACCAAGGGTGGTTTAAACCTTAGTAATACAAGAAGCCTGTGCAATTCGTACACAGTTTAGATTCTAGGGTTTTCAGCTCTTTGCTTCTCCACCTTAAGGATGTTATTTTGAATATCTTTCATTATCCACTTGCCCCACCAGCCTGCATAAAAATTAAAGGTAGTGTTCATTTTAAAATGGCTGTAAAGATGGAGCCGATGCAGCCCATTGGGTAATTTCTCAAGTTCATAGGTTCCATTGAGTACGTCAAAATATTGGCCTCCGATAACTACATGCTCGTCTAGCGTAGTTGATAGGATTTCATGAGGATTAACCCTGATGGTGAAAACCATCTTTTCGTTATCCTTGTATTCGGTAACAGTTTCATGAAAAACCAGCCCCTTGGTAAAAATTGCTTCTCGGCAAGCTCCCACTCCTTCAAAATCTAATTCTGCCTTTACAGGCCTTGGAAAACCAAGAAATCGGGTCAAATAGCCTGTGTCTTGTTCCTTTGGAATTTCTTTTACGCGCGTTACATGGTCCCAAATCTCCTCCGCAGGGGCATCAATATCAATATAGGTGTAGGCTTGATAAGTGGCGGGAATCGATTCAATCAAACTCTCTATTGGCCCCAAAATAAATGGTAAAAGAACTACTATGGAAATATGAAGCCTTTCGTTTTTCCCACGGTTTTTTAAATATGCACCAATCAAACCTCCGATGGAGGCAGCGATTAGAAATACGGGCAAAATCATAAGCCAGCAGGCCCAGCCCTCGAGGCTAAGACTGATAGTAACAATTAGAAATAATAAGACAGGAATCCATGGAATAAAAATCCTGTACGATATACTTTTTGTCTTTTCAGGCCTTGAAAGATATACAGTCAAGGCTCCAACAATTGTAGGTAGTAAAAACAGAAAGGTAATTGACATAACTGAGAATAAATCACTCCAGGTATTCACACCAAAAAGAAGACGAAGGATTAGGGCATATCCTGTCGGAATGCCGATGGCTATTAGTACATTTTTCGTTTTGCTATTCATTTCGGAGTAGGTCTATGTATATCAATATATAATCAGCTATTCAAAGATATATTTTCTACTCAGGTATAAAAATGAAAAATCAAATGGGAGGAAGAGTAACTTAATTCTTGCTCAGATGACGGAACTATTCCTTGTTGCACCAAGTGCAGCATGACATACCAGAGCAAGCGGCCACAAGAAAAAGCGTGTAAATTTGTAGGTTCACGAAATAAGCCGCGCTTAAAAAGCCTGTACGCCACTATGGAAAATGTTCAACTAGGATTGAAAGAAAACGCCAGACAATTTGCCCTGCTAGTGCTAATCAATGGCTTTGTGGGCGGTATGGTGGGTTTGGAACGCTCCATTTTGCCGCAAATAGCCGATCAGGAATTTGCCATGGCCGCCAAAACAGCCATTCTTTCCTTTATCGTGGTGTTTGGCATCACCAAGGCCCTCACCAATTACTATACAGGTAGCTTGGCTAATCACTTTGGGCGTAAAAACCTGTTGATTGCCGGTTGGATTATTGCCATTCCCATTCCATTTATGCTTATATACGCCCCTAATTGGAATTGGATCATCGCGGCCAATGTGCTGCTGGGCATTAACCAAGGGTTGGCCTGGTCGAGTACGGTGGTGATGAAGATCGATTTGGTAGGCGATAAGCAGCGCGGCTTGGCCATGGGCATCAATGAGTTTGCAGGCTATTTATCGGTGGCCATTGTAGCCTTTCTTACGGGCTGGATAGCAGCCGAATATGGCGTGCGCCCCTATCCATTTTACCTAGGCATTGGTTTGGTAGTATTAGGACTTTTCGGAAGTATCTTTTTTATCAAAGATACCAAGCACCATGTGGCCAAGGAGGCGGGCGTTTCTACCCAAGCCCGACTCAAACAGGTATTTTGGGACACTACATGGAAAGACCCCAATTTGGGTTCGGTTTCGCAGGCGGGACTTATCAATAACCTAAACGATGGCATGGCTTGGGGCATTTTTCCCATTTTATTGGCCATCAAGGGTTTCGACTTAGAGCAAATAGGCATTATTACCGCAGTGTATCCGGCTGTATGGAGCATTGGCCAGCTGTTTACGGGCAAAATGGCCGATTATTTTTGTAAAAAAGATATGCTCTATACAGGCATGTTTTTGCAAGCCGTGGCGCTTATCCTATTGGCTTGGGCTGATAGCTTTCTGCATTTTGTGGTGCTCTCCAGTATCTTAGGCTGGGGAACGGCCATGGTCTATCCTACTTTTTTGGCCACTATAGCCGAAAACACACATCCGCAAGACCGCCCCAAGAGTATCGGTATTTTTAGGCTTTGGCGCGATTTGGGCTATGCCGTGGGCGCTATCCTTACGGGTATTATTGCTGACTGGTTCAGTCTGGAGGTCGCCATACTTTTTATCGGTGCCCTTACCCTTATGTCCGCTCTCATTATCAAATTCCGGATGCAATGTGGAGAAGGTTCATCGGTAAAAATGATCGATTGGCTACTGCGCAAAAAAGTGCAAAACGTGTAAAAAACCCCTTTTGGAAAGCATGGTCTTGTAACTAGCCTATACCATTCTTTAAAGATTAATGTGTATATTATACCCTCGCACAAAAGAATATACGCATACCTATGTTTTCAAAAGTTGCTGTAGCTATTGCCTTTTCTCCTCGCTGTGAGGCCCTTATGAGTGAGGCCAGGCGTTTGCGTGATATGTTTCAAGCCGAGTTGGTCATTATTCATGTAGGAGAGAAACTTCCTGAAGATGAGGCCCACATGAACCAGCTTCTGGAAAAAACGGGGATCGGCACGGAGCGTGTAAAAGTGGTGTGGGAACAAGGCGACCCGGCCGAAAAAATTCTGGCTGTATGCAAGCAAGAGCACATCGATTTGTTGCTGGCAGGCGCACTGAAAAAGGAAAACCTCATCAAACATTATGTAGGCTCTATTGCCCGTAAGATTCTGCGCAAGGCCAAATGCTCGGTGCTGATGCTGACAAATCCGGCTGTGGAATCGGCCACTATCAAAAGTATAGTGATTCAAGGAGAAGACAGCCCTTATGTGGTGAAAGCCATAGAAGCCGGCTGCAAGTTTGCCCAGCTGCAAAAAAGCAAGCAGGTACACATTATCCGCGAAATCAAAATGTATGGCCTCACCATGTCGGTGGCTTCCGAGCAAACCGAAGAAGAATATTCGGACACCAAAAAGAAACTGGTAGCCGATGAAATCAAAAAGGTGGAAGACATACTGGCTACCCTCGATACCGAAGGCCTGAAAATCAACATCAAAATCATAGCGGGCAAGTCGGGATTTGAACTGGCCAATTTTGCCGAAAAGTTTCATGCCGACCTCATCGTGGCGGGAGCGCCCCAGCGTTCTTTCAGTTTTTTTAGTCGGGTTTTTCCCCATCACCTCGAGTACATTTTTGCCGAAATGCCCTGCGATGTGTTAATCGTTAACTCTTGACATTCCCCATGGAGAAACTTCAGCATATAGAAATTATCGTCCTTTTATTGCAGCTAGCCACTATGCTGGTGGTGGCACGCATATTCGCGGAAATTGCGCGGAGTTTAAAACAGCCCGCAGTGGTGGGTGAAATCTTGGCCGGGGTATTATTAGGCCCTACACTATTTGGCACCATCGCGCCCGATTACTTTTTCATGCTTTTCCCTCCTTCGGGCAGTTCAGCTATGGTGCTTGACGGATTCATACAAGTAGCCGTAGTACTTCTCCTCTTCATAGCAGGCCTGGAGGTAGATTTGCACATTGTATGGCAGCAAGGGCGCCAGGCGCTTTTGGTCAGTCTTTTTTCCATGATTCTGCCTTTTGGCTTGGGGTTTCTGGCAAGTTATTTCATGCCCGGTTTGTTCAATATTGCCGATGGCGACCGCATCATTTTTGCCCTCTTTATCGGTACCATACTTTCGGTAACCGCCCTACCGGTGATTGCCCGTATTCTGATGGATTTGGGCATTTTCAAAACCAATATCGGCATGCTTATCATCGCTTCGGCCATGATCATTGATATTTTGGCTTGGCTGGTTTTTTCGGTTATCCTCAGCTTAATGGGTAGCGAGGGCGAAAAAATGAATATTCAAACCACCATTGGCCTCACGCTGGGCTTCACCCTGTTTATGCTTACGGTGGGTCGCTGGCTTATCAATTTTTCCCTTCCCTGGATTAACAAAAAGCTGAGTTGGCCAGGCGGACTCCTCTCGCTTTCGCTGGCCTTATGCTTTGCGGCAGCAGCATTTACCGAATACATAGGTATTCATGCCATCTTTGGGGCTTTTATTATTGGGGTGGCTTTGGGCGATTCTGAGCATTTATCAGAGCGTGCCAAGGAGATTATCCATCAGTTTATCAATAATATCTTTGCTCCGCTGTTCTTTGTGTCGATTGGCTTGTATATCAATGTGTTCGAAAGCTTCGTTCTCCTCCCGATACTCGTTTTGCTTATAACGGCTTATGTAGGGAAAATCGGAGGGGCTACCTTAGGTGCCCGATTGGGTCGACTTCCCAAATACGATGCCTTAGCCGTAGGCTTTGGGATGAATACCCACGGTACGCTAGAGGTGATTCTGGCGGCCATTGCTTTAAACAATGAGATTATCTCTGAAGAGATTTTCGTTTCGGTATTGGTAGTGGTAATGATTACCATTCTTACCTCTGCTCCACTGATGAAATATTGTCTGAAGCTAGCCAAAGAGAAGGAGACGGGATAAGCGATACATTTGTACATTTTCGAGATAAAACAAGAAGTAAGGGATTATTTTCAGTACAAAAAACAATAAAAATCAAGGCATTGAAACAAAATACAGCTATTATAGCTTAATTTACCCACTTGGCAGCCTAATGAGAACATGAAACGCCCCTATTGGACTTTATTCAGTTCGTGCAAACTCTCACTGAGTTTGTTGCTTCTTCTGATTGGAAGCCTGATACGTCCTTTGCCGCTTAGCAGCCAGAGCCTTTCGATAGATAGCCTTATTTATGTCTACGAGAACGAAGCCAACGATTCCCTGCGTTTGGCCACCCTCAACCTCCTCATTTACGAATATACCGATGTAGAAACGCCCAAAGCGGTAGAATATGGCCATATTATGCTGGCTGAGGCCATTTCATTAAACGACAGCCTATGGATAGGCTATGCGTACAACCGTCTGGCGGCTGCTTATCACAGTCTGGGTCGCCTTTCCGAAGCGCTCGACTACGGACTAAAAGGCCTGAAAGTGTTTGAGGCCATCCAGTTTCAGCGCGGTCTCGATAATATTTACAATAGCTTGGCGGTGGTGTATGATGAACAAGGCGATGATGAAAAATCGCTCTACTACTACCAAAAAAACCTGGAATTTGGCCGAAGAAATAATCTCCCCGGCTCTATTGTAAACGCCCTGGGCAATATTGGCGATTTCCTGATTCGGAGAGATGAACCCGAAAAAGCCCTCAAATACCTGATTGAAGCCGAATTAATAGCCGGAGGTAACGATTTACATTACGAGCAAGTGGTTTGCTTAAACAACTTGGCCTTGGCTTATGAGGCGCTGAAAGAAGATGATAAAGCGCTCAAACTGATAGAAAGCTCAGCCGAAAAACGCATTGAATGGGGATTTAAGGATTTGGCCTTGGAGGTGGAATATGATATTACCAAAGCGAAAATCTTGACCCGCAGAGGACAGTACAAAGAAGCCTTGCGTTTGCTTAAACATGGCCAAGAGGCCTGCGAAATTATGCACTCGCTCTATTACCTCAAGTGGGTGTACGAAACCTATGCTGAGGTATACGCCCAAATGGGCGATTATAAAAACGCCTATCAGTATCACCAGCGCTATTTCACCACTCATGATAGCATGTATGATGCGGAGTCGGCCCAGAAAATATCCCAACTGCAGCAGCAGTTTGATTCGGAAAAGCAACAAGCCCAAATCGACCTGCTAAACAAAGACAAATTGCTGAAAGAGGAAGAGCTCTCGCGCCAGCGGGCTATTCGCAATGGCTTCGTTATCAGTTCTTTCTTTTTCTTGATTATGGTGCTCATATTGGTGCGCAACAACCAAATCAAGCAGAAGGTAAACAAACTTCTCTATGCCCAAAGAAACGAAATGGGCGCCCAGCGCGATAAATTGCAGACCCTTATTGATGAGGTGAACAAGCAGAAAGAGGAAATTGAGCTGCAACGCGATAGGGTTTCTTTGCAAAGCGACATCATCGAAAGGAAGAATATCGACATCACGGCCAGTATTAGCTATGCGCAGCGCATACAATCGGCTTTGCTACCAGAAATTAACGTAATCAACTGGTACTTACCTCAAGCTTTTGTATTTCTAAAACCGCGCGATATCGTTTCGGGTGATTTTTATTGGTTTCAGGTAAAAACCCTAGAAGATGGCTCTGAAAAGCTCATCTTAGCCATTGTAGATTGTACCGGACATGGGGTTCCAGGGGCTTTTATGAGCTTGATTGCCAACTCGCTACTCAATCGCATCGTAACCGACCGCAACATTATCGAGCCAAGTGCCATACTGGAGCAAATGGACAAAGAGGTTCGCCTAGCCCTTAAGCAAGACCACTTCGATAACCGCGATGGCATGGAGATTGGCATTTGCCTGATCGATAAAAAAGCCAAAGAAATGCGCTTTGCTGGGGCTAGACATAATCTATTGTTTTTCCAAAACGGAGAGGCGCGCACCATACGGGGCGATAGGCAGTCGATAGGCGATATGCTAAAGCAAAACGAAACCCATCAGCATACCTTCACTACCCATTATTTATCGCTCGAGAAACCCTGCACCTTTTATCTATACACCGATGGTTTTCAGGATCAGTTTGGAGGAGCCAACAAGCGGAAATTCATGGCTCCTCATTTCAAGCAAATGCTAACGCGTATCCACGCACAGCCGCTTTCGGTGCAAAAAAATTTGTTAGAAACCACCCTAAAAGAATGGATGGGCGATGAAGCCCAAGTAGATGATATCTTGGTATTTGGTGCCAAAATAGAGTAAAGGCAGAAAATTAAACTTTCAATAGTGCCGATGCAATGGCTAAGCTCTAAATGGTGCTGATAACACTTTTATTAGAAGACAATTAGTTACCGAAAGCTTAGGTAATCTTAGGCTTTTTGGATTTAGGAGGGTTCAGCTGCTTATAAAAATGGTCAAAACTTTTAGATTGCTTTATTAGATGTTCAACATCGATATCCTTTGCCAACTTTTCTGCTATTCTTGGATTAACCCTATTCGTACCGTAAAGTAGTTTTTTAAGCTCACGTGGGCTCAGCTTTTCTAATGAGTTGGCTTGGATCGTTTTATTATGCTGATATGACAGCCAAGCTTCAATGGCTTGAACGGGCGAAAAGCAGATAATTTTCATTTTTGATGATTCTTGAATTCTTTGTGGAATTCTTGAATATAGTTCTTGAAGCTGCTTCTTATGTATCTCACCAGTGTGATCTGGCTCATCTAAATCAACACCCACTATAAAAAGATTAACATCTTCTTTGGTATAACTAGCCTGAACTAATTTTTCAAGCTCATTTAGTATCTTTCCTTTTGATGATTGAGCACTGGTGGAACTCTTGATTACACTGCTCCCCAATCTTATTTATGAGAGTAGAAACAACAATATCATCTTTACCTTCACATATCAATGTATAGCGAAACTTAGTCATTAGGTACGCCATTAAGTAGCCCCATTAACCAATTCTCGCTTAGTTCATCGGTAAAATCAATTTCTTTGAGTCCAGCCTTTTTAAAAGCTTCATTTTGTGGATTGATTATGTCTTTTTCAAGGTTTCTTATAATGGTTTTCCCGTCCTCTTTATCGAAAACGTGAACAGCCTCGGGTATATCTTTAAATTCATTAAGAACAAGCGGGCTATGACTAGCCATTATTACTTGAATGTCTTTTTCAGAAGCCAATTGAAATATATAATTTATCAATTCTGATATTCTGCGCGGATGAATACCCGTTTCAGGTTCATCAAGCCTAATCACTTTAGGCGGACTTGGTTGATGGATTAATGCTAGAAAAGCAAGGAAATATAAAATACCCTCCGAGACTTCATCAGCTCCAAATTTATTACCATGAGAATCAAAAAAACGTATTCTCAGCTTGCCTACATCTTCAATAGGAAGAGCTAAATCCTTAATTTCAGGGATACATTTATTCAAATCATGAATTAATTCTTGATAGATGGTTTTATTCTCCTGACTTAGATTATACAAAAAAGAAACTAGGTTAGAGGCTTCGGTGTTAAGCTCTTGTGCCGGTTTGGCTTCCGATAAGCCTGAAAAAGAATTTATATTAGGTCTAAAGTAAAAGAAATGATCAATTTTAATACTATTCCTTAGTTGCTTGGTTAAAGATTGTCTAACCGTTTCATATCTTGCAATATCCAAACCTGAAGATCCAATTGTACCTTCTAACAGATTATTCTTAAATCTTACTAATCCATTACTTACCAAAAAAGAATCACTTAAATCCCATTCCTTTGAATCATTTAATTGACTCCAGTAACTCACTTTTGAAATGAATCCATAATAAGAAACTGTTCTGTTTTGATGAAAATTTACTTTCAAGGATAAAAATAAATTTTCATCAAAACCTAATTCAAACATCATCTCATCCAAAGGCTTATTTTGTTGTTTATAAACCTTTTCAACTAATGATTTCAATAACTTTGGGTTAGTCCGGTTTATTGGTTGACTGAATATTACTTTTATCAAATGTTGCAAATCAACAAGCGCATTTAAAAAATTACTTTTCCCTGAATTATTAGCACCAATCAATAAGTTCACTTTATCCAAGTGAATAACGGTATCTTTTAGGCTTTTGTAATTCTGTATTCGGATAGAAGCATTGTCTTGATAAAGAGTATGTTAATGCAATATAGTTAAAAAACTACACCAAAGAATGGTTTTGAAACTCATAATAGCCTCAATCCCATTACAAACCCTTTGAGCGGTTCCAGTATTTATCCATTTCGGAGAGGGTCATTTCGGAGAGTTTTTTCCCGGCTTTGGCCGCTTCTTGCTCGAGGTATTGAAAGCGGGTAATGAATTTTTTATTGGTGCGCTCCAGCGCCTCCTCGGGATTAATGTCGATAAAGCGGGCGTAATTGATAAGGGAGAAAAGTACATCACCAAACTCGGCCGTGGCCTTTTCCTTATCTATGGTTTCGGCTGTGTGGTATTCCGCCTTAAACTCACCCAGCTCTTCTTCCACCTTCTCCCATACTTGCTCTTTATGATCCCAATCGAAGCCTACACCCCGCGCCTTTTCCTGTATGCGCATGGCCTTAATAAGAGCTGGTAAGGATTTGGGCACACCTCCCAACACCGATTTATTCCCTTCTTTCAGTTTAATCTGTTCCCAATTGGCTTTTACGGTTTCTTCATCTTCGGCCACCACATCACCATAAATATGCGGATGGCGAATAATCAGCTTTTCGCAAATACCATTGAGCACATCCGCCATATCGAAAGCGCCCTGCTCGCTAGCCATGCGGCTATAAAAGGCAAGGTGCAGCATAATATCGCCCAGCTCTTTTTTGATTTCGTTCAGGTCGCCCTCCAAAATCGCATCCGATAGCTCAAAGGTTTCCTCAATAGTAAGGTGGCGTATACTTTCTATGGTTTGCTTTTTGTCCCAAGGGCAGTTTTCGCGGAGCTCGTCCATAATGGTGAGCAGGCGATCGAAGGCTTGGAGCTTGGCTTGGCGGTTGGTATCGGGCGTGGAGCGGATTTCTGACATAATACTGAAACCAGAAACTTAGTGCTTCCGGAGAATGTTTAGAGATGAAGTAGTAACTTAGCGCAAATTTAACACGATCATGGTAACTATCCTGTTGGCAGTAGGCATTTTAGCCATCTTTTTTGTTTTGTTATCGGTACGTCTTCTTTTCTTGAAGAATGGCGAGTTCAGAGGCACCTGTGCTTCTCAAAGCCCCTACCTGAATAAAACAGGCGAAGCCTGCGGTTTTTGCGGCAAGGTGATAGGCGAAGGCGAAGCCTGTGGCGACCCCGATGCCTACAAAACGGCCACGCAGAAAGCCTAATCGGCACAATTCTTACATCCTCATAGTGTCATTGAAAAAATTCTTACCTTTGCCCTCGCAAACGTTATTTAAAGAATTATCCAGTGACTTTAATAAAATCCATTTCAGGTATTCGCGGCACCATTGGTGGCCGCACCGGAGAGGCGCTCACCCCATTGGATGTGGTGAAGTTTTCGGCAGCATTCGGTTCATGGGTGAAAACCCGAACCGGCAATAACAAAATCATTATTGGCCGCGATGCCCGCCCTTCAGGCGAAATGGTATCCCGACTGGTGGCCGCTACGCTGCAAGGCCTTGGAATGGACGTCATCGACCTCGATTTATCTACTACACCTACGGTAGAAATTGCCGTTCCACTAGAAAAAGCCGGAGGGGGCATTATCCTCACCGCCAGCCATAATCCTGTTCAGTGGAACGCACTAAAATTATTGAATGATAAAGGGGAATTCATTTCCGCTCAAGATGGGGCAGATGTATTGGCCTTGGCTGAAAAAGAAGATTTCAATTTTGCCGAAGTCAATCACCTAGGTAGCTACCGATTGGATACTACCTATATCCAAAAACACATCGATCAGGTATTAGCACTTCCTTTGGTAGACAAAGCCGCTATTGAAAAGGCTAATTTCAGCATTGTGGTAGATGCCGTAAACTCCACCGGAGGCATATCAGTACCTCCACTTTTGCGTGCCTTGGGCGTAAAAAACATCAAAGAGATGTACTGCGAACCGCACGGACATTTCCCACACAATCCCGAGCCTTTGCCCGAAAACATTACAGCTATCTGTAATGAACTGGCGGATGGAAATTACCACTTAGGTATTATCGTAGATCCGGACGTAGATCGTTTGGCCTTGGTATGTGAAGATGGTACTCCTTTTGGGGAAGAATATACCTTAGTGGCGGTAGCCGATTACGTGCTGAGCCAAACACCCGGCAATACGGTTTCTAACCTTTCTTCTACCCGCGCCTTGCGCGATGTCACCGAAAAGCGGGGCGGAAGCTATGCGGCTGCGGCTGTAGGTGAAGTAAATGTGGTGGAAAAAATGAAAGCTACCCAAGCGGTGATTGGGGGAGAAGGAAACGGAGGAATTATTTATCCTGAAATCCATTACGGTCGCGATGCACTGGCAGGAATCGCTTTATTCTTGACCCATTTGGCCAAAACAGGCAAATCGGCTTCGCAATTGCGTGCCTCGTACCCAAATTACCACATCTCCAAGAATAAGATTGAGCTAACGCCCGAAATCAATGTGGATTTGGTATTGGAAAAGGTGAAGGAAAAATACAGCAAGCAACCCATCAATACGGTAGATGGCGTAAAAATAGAGTTCGATAAGGAATGGGTGCATTTGCGCAAATCCAACACCGAGCCTATTATCCGCATCTATTCGGAGTCGGAAACCTTGGCTACGGCCGACTACCTAGCTAATAAAATTATCAGCGACATCAAAGAAATCATCAGCTCGAAATAAGCACAACATGAAGGTATATTTAGACAATGCGGCCACTACTCCTCTTGATAAGGAGGTGTTTGATGCCATGGCGCCATTCATGCTCAATCAGTTTGGCAACCCTTCTTCTATCCACAGCCACGGCCGCGAGGTACGGGCCGCCATTGAGCGTTCGCGCAAAAAGGTAGCCGAATTGCTAAACACTTCGCCTTCTGAGATTTTCTTTACTTCGGGAGGCACCGAGGCCGATAATACCGCTATCCGTTGTACGGTAGCCGCCAAAGGCATTCAGCATATCATAAGTAGCAAAATTGAGCATCATGCCGTTTTGCACACCATTGAGCACCTTGAGAAAAAAGGACTCATACAAGCGCATTATCTTACGCTCGATGAAAAAGGCCACATCGATTTGGCTGAATTGGAGGGTTTGTTAAAAACCTTGCCTAAGGTGCTAATCACGCTTATGCATGCCAATAATGAAATTGGGAACTTGAACGATATCGTGCGCATTGGCGAGCTAGCGAAAGAATACGGAGCAGTTTTCCATTCTGACACGGTGCAAACCATGGGACATTATGTACACGATTTGCAGCAAATAAAAGCGCATTGCCTAGTAGGCGCGGCTCATAAATTTCATGGCCCAAAAGGCGTAGGCTTTTTATACCTCAATGCGGAGCATAAAATACAGCCCTTTATTTACGGAGGTGCACAAGAACGCAATATGCGGGGCGGTACAGAAAACGTATACGGCATTATTGGCCTAGCCAAAGCCTTGGAAATTGCCTACCGCGATATGGACGAGCACCGCAAGCATGTGGAAAGCCTAAAAGCCCGCATGATTGCCAAGCTGAAAGAGGATATCTCCAGAGTAGGCTTCAATGGTGATTCAGCCAATATGGAGCGTAGCTTGTATACGGTACTGAATGTGTGCTTGCCTCCTCATGAAGATAATGATATGCTGCTTTTTAACCTCGATATCAACGGTATCAGTGCTTCGGGCGGTAGTGCCTGTAGCAGCGGTAGCAGCATTGGTTCGCATGTGCTGGCCGGCATCAAAGCCGACCCCACCCGCGGAGCGGTGCGTTTTTCGTTTAGCCGCATGAGCACCGAAGCAGAAATTGACTATGCCGTAGAAAAACTGGCCGAGATTTATGGGGTAACTCAGAAGGCTTAACAGATAATACCTTACTAAACCAAAAAGGCCGCTTTCAAGCGGCCTTTTTGGTTTGTTTAAAAGTTTACACAACTTACAGCACCACTATCACTTCAAAAGTATATAGATGATGCTAAAGAGACTTAAAATTTTATTAATACTTACGTTCTTTACCACCCATTCATTTTGTCAATTACACCTATTTAATTCAAATGTGGAATACGTAATTCCATGGAATCAAATTGAAATAAGTCAGAACGATTCTACCCTCAAATCACTTTGTAAACTAAAGCCTCTACTGAAATTTAGGCATGAAAACTTACCGGAATTATTTCATCTCATCAATTTAAACAACGACTTATACCCTGATATTCTATTTTATTGGCCAGATAATTCTAATGAACCCATTTTAGAGTTTTATCTAAATCAAGGTGATAATCTGGCTATGGTTCTCGAAAAAAGAGGGAAAATTACCAAGTTGGATATAAATAGAATGAATGGACAGATTTCTTTGAACCTATATGAAGTTGGATATACATCGTCCCCTTTTTTAAATAGGTATCATCTAATAAATATTAACCCCTCTCAAACGGACACCTTCATTTCTTCTGATAGCTACCTCTATTTTGGGGGTACGGAAATTCCCCAAATTTTTACTCTTTCTAAACCCTTTGAAGTAACTCAATCAAAATATAGGTTAAGACTTAGCCCATTAATAAGCGACAGCAACATTGTGTGTGAACTGACTATGGGTGACAAGGGCTTGGCTTTGGCCGAAAAAACTGATGCAACAGGACGAGTTTGGTATTTTGTAATTGTTGAGAATAATATAAGAAAAAGCCCTAATGAGTTCTACTATATCGATGCAGAAACACCAGAAGGATTTAATGAAAAAATGATGGGTTGGCTAAGTAGTAGATATCTTAAAATAGCAAAATAGATGTTATTCTTTAATGATTGAGCTTTAGTGAATCATTTCATTTATAAGTCATTAGATTACTTAATCTGTTTTTGCTAATTATTTCACAATCTAGCGTTGTACCAAACCAATATTGCCATTCAGCTAAGTCATAAATTGGCACATATCCAATCAAACTTATTGAAAGGTTATCCAATTTTATACTTTAAGCCTATAAGAAAATCTATACCTCTAGCAGGAAAATGGTCAATAAAATCTATTGATGATGCGGGATATCTGTAATCAGTATTAAAAAGATTTTGGGCTCCCAAGTTAATTTGTAATGGTACGGATTTTGGTTTATAAACTACATTTAGTCTTCCGATTAGATAACTCGATACGGGTGGGCGATTATCCTGAGATGATTTTGTAAACTCACCTCTATAGTTAAACCCAAAATTAATGTTAACTAAGCCAAGAGGAACATTTATATCACCATTTATCATTGTGTTTGGTATATAGGCTATTTTATTCCCAAATCCATCATTGCTACCAAAATACTGCGTGAAGTTTATCATGGCCGTTGATTTGTTCAGCCTTGCAACTACTTTGCCATCAATACCATTATTAGACTGCACCAAACCCTCTCCCACATTTACAAACTGACCAATAAAGCCTTGTGCCTTTAGCTCATCCGAAATCTCAGCATTAGTTTCTAACCTGTTTGAAATTTCGGAGCGAAAAGCACCGATTTCGAAGCGCAAATCATTAGATACATTTTTTATCCATTGAAATTGGAATGTACTTATCCGCTCAGGCTTATTGGTAGGGTTTCCCAATATGCCAACTGATGAAAGTGTTTCAAAACCATTAGGAATTCTGGTGGCTTGACCATATAAAGCCTTGAAGACCCCTAATAAACCTGAAGAATAAACAACAGAAGTTCTGGGATTGAATTCAGAATACTCCTGATTTGACAATGCCCCTTTTCCACTATAGTTATCCCATCTGGCACCCACACTTACATTAAGATTTTCGAATATTGAATAATCCGCCTGGCCAAACAAGGCTATTGTCTGTCTTGAAGAATTAATGTCAGAAATCCAGTTATTGGCTTGGTCATTAATATTTCTAAAAGGTACAAACTCAAGAGGAGACAAGTTGAGTTCAGAGGGTCTGCTGGCTTTTAGAATTCTATCGTCACCAATGTACCCACCAATAACAATGTTGTTCTGGCCTGTATAGTTTAGTGTATATTGGATTTCTGCATCTAAAGAACGTGTATCTGCACTTTGACCGTCAATAAAAAAGGAGGTTTCGATATATTCACCACCTCGGTATAAAGTAACAGTATCTAACACAGAATTACCAAACTCATCTTGTAGAAGAGCCGTACCGTTATCATTTAGTTTAAAAAGTGGAATTAGCGGAACTTCGGTCCAATTATCTTGATGCCAGCCGGCTGATACCTTAATTGAAGACTTATTGCCAATAGCAGAAGTATAATCTGAGCCTACTGAATATGCATAGGTAAACAATTCTAATTCCTCCATTGAAGTTGGGTTGATGGCGTTGAAACCCGTAAATGCATTTCTGCTTTGATTTGTAAAACTGGAATGAAGGTTAAAAGATTTTGTAGAATACATAATTTGGCCACTTGACGCCTGGTTTATTCCGTCCATTAATTCTGCGTTTCCAAAAAGTGAGTTTTTAACATTAAGTGTTTGTCCTTCTTGGGTCAACTGCTGAAATGCTCCACTTAAACTCCCTTTATTCCCCACCTGAGTTAAGACAGAGGCAGTATTTCTAAAACCCTTGGCTGTAGGTGTATATTCCGTACCAATCTGAAAACGTTCCTCATTGGAGTTTGCTACTTTTTTGGTAATGATATTCACTACGGCAGTGAAAGCCCCGGTACCATAAAGTGATGAACCCGGTCCTCTAATTATTTCAATTCTATCGATATTCTCTAATAAATATTCCTCCCCCCCGAACCTGTTTCCGGGTAAGAAGGCGTTTATACGTTGTCCATTAAAAAGATATAGCATGTTTTGTCCTGTATCAAACCTGAATCCGAAGCCCACATTTTGACTAACAGGCTCACCAATGCCCCAGTTGGCTCTATCTTGATGATTATCGGATATATCGTTGAGTACTTGGCTTAGCGTTAAATAGCCCCTGCTCAGTATTTGTTCATAAGTTATTACTTCAATAATTGCGGGAACTTGGTCAATTTTTCCTGAAGTTTTGGTGGCTGTAGTCACATCTATATTCATCAACTCTTCGAGCGACATCTCCATAAAATCAGCGCTTTGTTCGGACTGGGCGAAACTCGATTGAGCCAGAATCCCTAAAAGGATAATCGTGCTCATAAAAGTATATAGCGTTTTCATAAATTTTTTATTCAAATTTCAGTCAAATTTGATTCTATAAATGCGCTTTAAGGTTCAATTTGTATCGTTTTTAGCTCTTTTAGTGTTTAGAAGGGTTCCAACTATTTCATTTTTATATCATCCAAACTACCAACTGTTGCTATTTGGAACGATGAAAAAATACTCATCAAAGCAGCACCAGCTTTGATGACTTTAGAGTTGCTAATTACCCAAATGCTGTCTATTTGTGTTTTGAGTTCTTTTATGGCTGTTTGAAAAACAACTCTGGCCATTGGCTGGTAATCAGACATCTGAGATGCATTGAATACTATTATTATTTTTTCCTTATTATGGCTTAGAAAAATCTTATGCCATTGTTTTACATACTCTTGAGCTTTCTGTTGGGTTAAGAGACCCTCAAAATGAAAAACAATTGCAACCCTATTTTGAATTTCAGTCAATTCAAGACTGCCATTCATAAATCCTATATTTTGAGTTATACTTTCCATAGACTTATGCTACATTTCGTTTTGTTTGTTGCTTTGGAGTTATTCCATATCTACACTTGAATGATTTAATGAAGTGTGAGGGGTTTTTAAAACCTACTTCATAACATATTTCATTTACCGTTTTATCGGAGTTTTGTAGCAGAAAAAAGGCTTCTTCGAGCCTTCTATTTAATATCAGTTTCCCAGGGGTAGAATTATAAATAGACTCAAATTTTCTTTTGAATGTGGAAATACTATATCCTCCCAAATGGGCCAATTCACTAAGTGTTAAATTATCCTTAAAGTGTTTCTCTATTAGATCATCAAAAACGAATCTATTTGGCCTTCTTATACTATACAAAAATCCACTTAGCTCTTTATGGATATTAGAATGGTAAAGCAGCCAAAAGAATTCTTTAATCATATTCTCTGATATTTCAGACCATTCTGGAGAAAGATGAAAGTTGTTTTGATGATAACTGTGAAGGGACTTAACTAGTAGCTTGATAGAATCAATAGACGGAACTCGTATTTGATTAGCACACACGACTTGATTAGGTTCTAAAGCATAACAAGGCAATGTGGATAAAATAGCGCTTAAAACCTGAATGTCAAGAGAACAGACAAGACTTGTAAAGTCTTCTTTTAAAGAGATAACTTTTATGCTGCTGGTTCTTTTAATCATCAAACCCTCCCCTTCTCCAAGCAGCGTTTCCAATGATTGGGCATTAATTACGGCACTTCCACTTAATACAAATACAATTCCTATGGACCCTTCAGGGATTACCAAAAATCCTTTAAAGTCCTTCTTTATTGAGTTTAAGCAAAGGCCCTTTCTTGAATTTGAATAAACATGTATTTCCATAATTATCCGTTAGATATGACAACTATGGAAGATAGGTTAAAACGATATTTTTGACTCTTTGCGAGTGTATACAAGTGGTATACAAGGAAATACTGGTGGTATACTGGTAGATTACCTATAAGGAATTAAGGTTTTAACGACCCCTCGAAGGTCTTAACAGGAGCAATTCCCTACGTACTTAGTGGACATGAGTAATAGTGTTAGAGTAAATAAACCCCTAAACCGTAAATCAATAAAAAGGGAAAGGGAGCTATAAATGACTATCAAAACCCATCATCCTCATCTTCTGTGTCGGTTTCTGTATCCGTGCTGGGGAGAATGCCCGGGTCGCCTAGGCCCATATCGTCTTCGGAAGGCACTTGAGGCATATCGAGGGTATAGGGCACATCAATATCAAAATACGTTTTGCGGAATCGATTGATGAAATTGAGGGTGGTTTCCATATCGCCATCTACATACACAAACTCGCCCACTTTGGCTTTGGCCGCGTTAGACTTCTTGGCAATGATGTCGTTCACTTCGGCATTGGAGGTAAAGAGCAGCATGCGGCCTTCTTCATAACCGAAATAATACCATGAGGAAGGGCTCAGCTGCATAAAAATATGTACCGACTCCCCGCTCAGGTTTTTGCGGATTTCCATAAAGCCATCGAGGCTGGCATTGATATCGTTCCGCGTGATGTTGGACAAACCAAGCTTTCCGGTACTGTACCAAGCCTTTTCCGTTTCCGACCATTTCAGGTCTACACTGGAGAAGACCAAGCTTTTCATCAGCTCATTGCTCATGCTATTGAGTGGCGTGTAGTCATTAAGCGCACGTTCCTCATAGGCCTTAGCGGCATTTTCGTTCACCACCGAGGCGAGGCGGTCGAGCACATCGTTCAGGTTATTATTGGCTTCGGGTGCGCCCAGCATTTCTACTACTTCCAGCATATCCAGCCCGATGGCATCGGTAATGAGACTAGGCAAGCCAAACTGGAACATAAGCAAGGCATTGAAGCTGAAATCGTTGGTTTCCAAATTGCCTGTACCTTTTCCGGCCGCTTTCATGCTTAGTGCCTTAGGTGTACCTTCCAAAAAGCGGAAAGGGCCTTCCATGCGTATCTCTCCGGTATTATCATTATAGGCGTATAGGGTACCCGAAAAAGTTTCCCCAGCCTCCTTGGAGGCCGTTTCTATTTTAAATTCATTCTTTTGGGCATCGTACGAAAGTTGACCATTGGGCTTGAAGAAATCCATATCAGCCGGTGTACGCTTATCGCTGGCAAAGGTGCTGTACAAGCTATTCGTACCGCTTTCAAAATGTACACCCGCAATCAGACGCTCGCCCCTTTCGGTATAGCTATTGTTGAAGTCGAACACAATCTCCTGCTGTTCGGCATCACTTTTATAAGCAATCCAGGTATCGTAGCCCGGTCGGCTTTTCAGGTCGAGTTTTACAAAACCATCCAGCTCCAGTGCCTTTTTATCGGCCCGCATGGTCACCATGCCTTTAAAATACATACCGGGCGAAATCAGCAAATTATTCACATCGTACACTTCTCCACTAGCTACTGTGTGCATTGCCAATTGTTTGCCTCGGCTATCGGTAGAACTTTCAAGGCGGAACTCACCAAACTTAATGTCGGTGGTGTCTTTAAGCACACTCACAAACTGATAGGTAGCATCTCCCTCAAATTTCTTGCGCGATAAAATATCGATACTTCCTTTTACCAAGCGGTGGTAACCATTGAGGGTGTCTATTTCCAGCTTGGCATCTTCCAGTTTTTGCAGGGCGGCATTTTCCAATATCAGTACCTCGTTATTTTTAGGTGTGATTTTGGCATCGGCCACCTTGATAAAAGGAATTCCGTAGATGTTCAGCTTTAGCTCATTGATATCGTATTTGGCCCCTGTGGCATTGAATACCAAAGAGTCAAAATCAGGACGGGTTGTATAGAAGTAGGATTTACTGAGCGGCACCGAGGCCGGCTTGGTCATCGATACCGTTTTGTCGTTCAAATCCCACACCGCCTTAGAAATGGAGGTTTTATACTGGGCGTAAGGGAAATTGATAGCGGCCACCCCTTCGCGCTCGGGGCTCACATCGGCTTTGTTGTTTTCCAAATCAAAGTTCAGCTTCACATCCGTAGCAGCCAAGGCAGGTTTTTCAGGATTCGATGATTTGATAACGAAATTGGCATGACGTCCGCGGAAATCTTTCTCCCGGAAGGTAAATCCACGCGAGCGCGCTTCTGAGCCACGGGTTTCCAGAAGTCCGGCTGCGTAAACACCTTTACTACTTACCACCGATATTCCTCGGAATGTGGCCGTATTTTCGTAAAACTCAAAGGGTTCGCGTATGGTACTCATATACAAACTGTCCTTACGAGGCAGCCATTTCATTTTGTAATTTTTGGCTGTCATGTTCGGATAGGAGGTGCCATTGAGTGTCCCGGCACGCATCTCGGCCAAGGTTCCTCGTGCCGAAACGGAATCCATAAAGAACACAAAATCATTGGAATATAGGGTGGTGCTGAGGTGTTCGATACGGTCTTTGCCGTGCAAGCCTCCATTGTCGAGGCGCAGGTCGCCATAAAAGCGCGAATCGCGACCATAGAGCTCAAAACCTTCTTCAGGTAACTTGTGCTCAAAACCCAAGGCACCATCGGGCATTACTTTCAGAATTTCATTGAACTCCGGAAATACTCCACCCGAATGGAATACCCCTTCAAAACCAATGGTATTGGGGTCGGAGGCACTCACCGAGTCAATTTCGAATGGCGGAATTTCAAAATACAGGCTGTTGTCATAGGCTCCGCCCAGTACTTCTTTTCCGATAAAGTATACGGTAGCACCTTTATTGGCTTTAAATAGAGGATATTGGCCTAGCTCGCGCTGCGCGGATTTGTTGTCGGGTTCATTGATGTACAAGACACCGGCCGTTTCTACCAATTGGTTATCAAGCTGCCTTTTTACCTGCTGATTATTCTTATCGCGCTTATCGGTAGCAATATTGAATTTTAGCGAGTCGATTTGGTTGAGGTTGATTAGAAAGGAATCATAATCGAAGCGGAAATCTTTACCTATGTATTTATAGTTTCCGGCAAATACTGTCCCGTCAAACACAATGCCCCGATTCTGCAAAATCTTTACTTCTTTGTTAATCGGCTCCACGTATACGTTCAAGGCCTTACTGATGTCGAATCGTTTTACGCCCCGCACCAGCATTTCTTGCGAACGCAAATCCATGCTTACATTGGCTTTGCCGGGTGTGCGCGAATCGAGGCTGATATTATCGTAATCCTTACGTTTTTTGAAGGAATCGATGTAATGATAGGCTTTAGGGTTTGGCACGATGCGTCCCGTAAGGTTATCATACTGGATAAAGCCTTCCTGCAAAAGACCATTCATGGCGCCTTTCAAGATATCGGCATTCACCTTGGAATAATCGGCCAACTCAGAAATATAGATTTCCTCTTTGCGCATCTTCCGAGCATAGGAAACCACCAGCATAAGCGGATGGAAGGGGTAAATGCCACTCAGGCGATTGAATTTTACCTCATCGTAATAGTCCAAAGACTCAAAAGTAATGGGTACGCGGTTGCGCGCTTCCAAAATGGAGAAGTCAAGGGTGGTGGAATCTACATACCATTTCACCAAATCGGCCGTAAACTCCATGCCGTAAAACGGAGCTATAAAAGGCGTATTCCGAAAGGGTCCTTGTTCTTCCAGTAAAGTAAGCAGGCGGGTGGAGGTGTTGTATTCAAACTGTACCGAAGGATGGTATATAGAATCTTCGCGATGGTACAATACGATAGAGGCTTTCTGTGCCGTGATTACACTATCGCCCAAGGTAAAGCGATGCGAGCGGGCAAAGAATTTGGGTACGGCTGCATCTTGCAGTTCCAAACTAGAGCGACCTATCTGTAAGGAGGAGCTATACACCTTAGCACCCGAGAGCGCAAAACCACCTTTGTAGATAAGATGCGGATCACCAAGACCTAGTAGTCGGATATCGTTGGTATAGGATTTAAATCGAGGATAGGTATTCTCTGCATCGCTTTTGCGTGCCATGCTTTTGAACTCCATCACGCCCTTTACGGGTTCTTCCAGTCGAACTTTATGGCTCAGGCTTACGCCCTCGGCTGAAAACTCTATTTTATTGACAAAAAACTGATACGCATCCAAAGCCACCGATAAGGTATCGGGCGAAATGCCTGCACTGCGCCAGTCGAAAGTTCCTCCCTGACCTAGCCAGTAGTAGCCGCTGAGTTGCAAACTACCTTCGGTTTGGCGTATGGGCACGCTATCGTACGGACTCACTATCCAAATAGTGGCATTTTCTAAGGCCAGCAAGGCACCTGATTGACTCGGCAAGGCGGCTGGTTCAAAATAAGCCGGAGCGGCCACTTCCTCTTCTACGGGAGTTTCTTCCGAAGCTGTTTCTGTGCCCCAAGGGTCATCATTGCCCCAAGAGGATTCATTCTCGTCCGCTGGTTGATCCCATTCATCAAACCACGACTCATCCTCTTCTTCACTAATCTCTTCGCTTTCTTCTACTACCTCCTCAACCACAGGCGTTTGAAAGCCCAAATAGCGGAATCGGTATCGATCGGCTGTTACGTACACGCGGTTGTAGCGCGAATCGTAGAGCATGCCTTTTTCTAAAAACAGACGGCTGGTAAGCACCATCTGGTGGTACTCTTTAATGGGATTATTTAAAAGTGTTTGATGCAGACTGAACAAAAGGCTATCGCACTGTACACCTGCGCTACCTTCCTTGGCGATGAGGCTATTTACCAGCGCAAAGAAATTGGTATAGTCGGGTACGGCCTTTTGTTTCTTGGCATGAAGCTCGGCTGCAATTTGTAAAATCTGGTCTTTTTGACTGGCGCTAAAGGTGCTGCTTTGCCAGTGGCCGATAAAAGTATAGCGCGCCAACGAATCGGCTGATTTTGGAGCCGACAAAAAGAGCTGGTCAATATCTTGCTCAAAGGTATTGGCATCGGCAAACGGCACTTGGCTTTGTGCATACACTTGGCTTAGGCACGCGCTCAAAAAAAAGAAAAGCACCCTTACTTTATTCATACAATTTCGTCCGAACTGTTCTGGCTATAACGAATAAAGGTAGGAATAATTAGCAAGGATTTGGGTAAAAATTGGTACAAAAGCAGGGTAAGGCTATATTTACAGGATGCGGATAAACTCATCCACCTCAATCCGTACATCATCTTCGCCCACTTCATCATAAGGATTTTCTAAGTGGTCTTGAATATTATCCAAACTCACCAATATAAAGCTGTACAAAATGGGCATTAAATAGCCGAGCCCATAGGCATATTGTTCGAAAGTAAATGCGAAATAAGGGCCGTACAAAATCGGGAAAAGATAAATGAAGCCTTTGCTGTAAGCACGAAGCGTAACGGGCGTGCGATAGTGGTGAACAATCTTCATGTTATCGAAGGCGATAATCATTTTGCTAAGGTACTGGTTCACGCGCGACACCTCACCCGCTGGAAGGCCTTGTGCCCGCAACTCTTGCAAAAGGCGCGATAAATCAGAGAATTTTTGGTAGATATTTACCTCTTGCTTGTGGCTTTCCTCAGCCGTGCTACTCTTGAACAAGGCTTTGATGGTATAAAGCATTTCCACCGTTAGGTTTTTTACCCGCTCCGGAATTTCTGAATTGCTTACCTCCACCCAATCGCGACAGCCATAATAAATAGAAACCGCATGGCCTTTGAAATCAGCAAAATGTTTGAGCGCATTTTCACGTCTTTTATAGGCCGTATCAATAGAAAACACCACCGGAAACACAATGGCCACACTCACCAAGGTAAGGGGAAAATCAGCGGTAAACTGATAATAATGGCACAAATAGGTGGATGCTAAGGAAAGAATCACCAAAAGGAGAGTCTTGTAATTGATAATCAAAAAGATACTGCTGGCAATGCGCTTCATACATCAAGGGGAAATTCGGGGGTGAATCTACCAAGTGATTCAGATATTAACAAATCATTATCTTTTATAAAGATATACAGGCGTGTTACCTTGGCGCAGGTAGTGGTTTTTCAATAAGGGAATATAAGGGCTCAGTGTGGGCATGATGTTCTTTTCGTCAATAATCACCTCGGGCAAATCTTGGTAATACCCTGCATAAATAGTGCTAAGGTTATCGTAATAAGCCGGAGATTCCAGTTGCAGTCGGGAAATGTTCCAATTCAAAAAAGGGCCCGCCAGCTGTGCCTCTTGATAAGCCGACAGATCCTCTCCCCAAACGGCTATGCGTTTGCCATTCACCCATTTTCCATACTTCGATGGTTTCACCAAAGTCGATTCGGTTTGTATCAAATCTTGTGTAAGTCCCCATTGGTAAAAGCTATCGTAGGATAGGTATAATACCGAGAGGAAAAACAAAGCAAAAGTGAGTTCTTGTTTCCAACGTTTTTTAATCAAGAGCAAATAGTGGGTAATGAAAAAAGCCATCGGTACGATAAAGGGTAGCAGCACCGAACTTCCTTTTTCTGTATCTACTACGGCCATGAAAAAGCAAATAATAAAAACAAACACCATGGTTTGCTGCACCCGCTGCTGGTAGTTTACAAAGCGGTTGGTTTGTATCACTTTCAGTACCGACAGAATAAAAAACACCGAAGGCACTGCACCGATATAGAGCAGCGTGGGCACCGAGAGGTAGTAGTTTTCTTGAAAATCAATTAGCGGAGCGTATAAAAAGTTGATAGAATAATCGTTAAAGGCATCGTGCCAATAGAAATACGCTGCGGAAAACGCAAAGGGTAATAATAGCCCATAAACCAAAAGCAAATACCTCCTCAGGATAGTGCCAGTAAAAATCAACAAAGATGCCAGCGTGGCCAATACAAACAATACACCACCGATATGAAAGTGAATGGCAATGCCTAGAAAAAGGCCCGTTCTTAGAATAGTATAATCATCTACCTTCTGCCCAATCCGCTGATAGACATTATTGAGCGCCAAAAGATAAAACGTGGTGGCCATCAACTGAGGTGAGAGCGTGCTGAGATTGTAGAAGCTCAGCCCCAGAATTACATAAATAAGAGCCGGTACGTAGGAATTTTCATTATATGCCTTATTGCCCAGCAGCATGGCATTGAAAATGGCCGCCTGACCGAATAAGAGCAAAGCACCCAGCAACTGATACGTGAAATACGAACGCCCCACCACTTCATCTACCAGCCAGTATACAAATGCCGCCAAAGGCCCGATGTTTTCCTTTACGCCCTTGTACAAGATGGCGCCTTCACTCATTTTTTCACCTACCAGCATCCAGTTGAGCTCCGGCAAGCTCAAACCCATATTGGAAATAAATACAGGCAAACGCAGCAGCATGAGCAAGACAAAAAGGCTCACCAGGCGGTAGGGATCGTTAATTCTAAAAAACTTTACCAAAAGAGTTCAGACAAAAAAGGTACGCGTTCACTTCTCAGCACGAAAATAAAGGAATTCGGCACAAATCAACCTACCTTTTTTCGCAAATTACGATTATGCCCGATTCCCCGCTTTTTTTCCGATATTTGCCCCATGAGTGAAAGTAAACGACAGCTGAAGTTTGGTAAGCTGATACAAAAAGAATTAGGCGAGATATTTCAAAAAGATACCAAAGGGAAATTTGGGAAGGCCTTTATTACCGTAATGGCCGCCCGCATGAGTCCCGATTTGGGCGTGGCCAAAGTATGGCTCAGTGTGATGATGGTAGACGACAAGCCCGCTTTTATGAAGCATTTGGATAGCATCAAGTGGGAAATCCGCAAAATGCTCGGCCAACGCATTGGCAAGCAGGTGCGCATTATTCCCGAGCTGGTTTTTGTGTTGGATGAAGGAGCCGAGTACGCTTCCTATATGGACAAAGTCATTTCAGCACTCGATATTCCGCCTGCACCACCCGAAGAGGAGGAAGAAGAAGATTAAATCTATTTTTCACGCAATAAACCCTGCATCCTGAACCTTCCTTTTTTCATAGCGCGCAAATATTTTTTCTCTACCCGCAAGCGGAATTTTATTCACATCATTTCGCTGGTGTCTATGGTAGGCGTAGCCATTGGTACTATGGCACTGGTGGTGGTCCTTTCGGTATTCAACGGACTAGAAGACCTCATCCGAAGCTTGTATCAGTCTTTCGACCCCGAGCTGCAAGTGCAGCCCTATGAGGGCAAATCCTTTGTTCGCACCGATAGTTTGTACCAAGTGGTGCTAAATACCGAGGGCGTGGCGCTGGTAACGGAGGTAATTGAAGACAACGCCTATTTGCGCTATATGGAAAATGAGGCCGTGGTGAAAGTGAAAGGCGTATCGGATAATTTTCTGGATCAAAACCGCCTGCAAAATTCCATCGTGGCCGGACGCTTACTTTTGCAAGAGGGCAATATTCCTTATGCTGTGGTTGGTCGCGGACTGCAGTACCGCTTGGGTATTTCTATCAGCAACGATTTTTATGCCTTGCAGCTCTATTATCCTAAAAATATTCAAGCCGGACTGACCGACCCTAGCCGATTGACCAACCGCAAGCTGGTAATGCCCTCGGGGGTGTTTGCCTTGGAGCGTCAATACGATGAACAATACGTATTTGTGCCTCTTTCCTTAGCGCAAGAGCTGATGAGCTATGGGGATAAGCGTACTTCTTTTGAAATCAAAGTAGCCGAAGGCTATTCGCGGAGCACAGTACAAAAGGCTCTTAGCGAACGCTTGGGGACTCAATTTGTAGTAAAGAACAGCGATGAGCAGCATGCCAGTCTCCTCAAAGCCATCCGCATAGAGAAGCTGTTTGTGTACCTCACCTTCTCATTTATTTTGGCCATAGCTTCTTTCAATATCTTTTTCAGCCTCACCATGTTGGCCATCGATAAGAAAAAAGACATAGCCGTATTGCGTTCTATGGGCGCTACCACCTCTTTAGTGAAAAAGATTTTTCAGTTTGAAGGCGCTATTATATCCTTGGGCGGAGCACTGATTGGTTTAGTAGCCGGACTGGCCGTATGTTTCATCCAAGACCGCTTCGGCATTATTTCCATGGGCATGGAATCATCCATTCTCGATGCTTACCCCGTAAAAATGAACCCGCTGGACTTTGTCTTCACGGGGTTAAGCGTCATTATCATCACGTGGTTGGCTTCTTTCAACCCGGCCCGATTAGCCAGCAAGACCTCCATGGCCGAGCATTTATAATCATTCTTTCAAGGCTTCAATTTGCTTGAGCACAGTCTCGGCTTCAGCCGATTTTTCATCAGCCGCTCTGCGGTTGGTATGCGAAAGTTTATAGGCCTCCTCCAATAGCTTTTTATACTTCTCGGTGAGCTGCTCTTTTTCTGATTTCTTCTTGAATAGTCCGAACATAGGTTTTTTTGATGATAACCTCCTCAAGCACAAATTGTTTCTATTTATAGCTTAGGAAAAAGCCAGAGAAAAGCTTCGGTAGTTAGCGGAATATTTTTAGATTGCGATTCTGTTTTTACCTCAATATGAAGGTTTCTACCTCCCAGCCGTTCCAAATTATCTACTCGCTTTTTCAGCACGAGTACTTGGGCTATTTGTTCGAGTCATTTGTGGTGCAGCGTGATGATAAAGGGCGCCTGAGCTATCAGTACCAAAACATCTCCTCCAAAAATGCCAAGGAGTTTGCCAAGGGACTTGATGAAAAGGACTACGAACTCATCCGCCTGATGGATAGCATGCAGCAAGAAGCTGTGGTGAGGTATTTCATGAAAAAGCAGATCAAGCCGGCCGAGTTTTTCCTCAAACAGTATCACCCCGAAAAAGGCAATAAGGAGCTTCAAATAGAAATTGAAAAATACCTAGAGCGGAGGCGTGCCAAAGTCTTGGACCTGATTCAGGGTAAAATGCTTTTTGAAATGGGAAATGACGGTAATCCTACTTGGAAACGCATAGCTGTATTGCCCGAAAAAACCAGCGTGTTGTTCCAGTTTTTCCGCAACGAAAACAACACCCATTATTTCCCTACCTTAAAATATGCAGGACAAAAAGTAGATTTTCAATACAAAGGCGCCTATATCATCTGCAAAGAACCCGCTTGGATGATTTGCGAAAGCAAACTTTTTGGTTTCCAAAAAGAAGTAGATGGCAACAAGCTGATGCCTTTCCTGAACAAAAAATACATAGAGGTTCCTACCAAAGTAGAAGATACCTATTACCGCAAATTTGTGGCGCCACTTATCGCATCATTCGATGTGTTTGCTAAAGGCTTCGAAATTGTAACAGAGAAACACACGCCTACGGTATCGCTCAGTTTTACCGAGCTCGCTACCACGGCCAAGGTTTTGAGTCTTTTTGGTGAAGAAGAGGCCGAAACCGAAGAGTCAACAGATGCTGGCAAAATCGTATTCGATTTGCAGTTTCATTATGGTACCCATAGTTTCGGAGCCGATCATGAACACCCGGTACAGGTAGATGTGGAAAAGGTAGACAACCAGTATACCTTTTATCGCATCGTGCGCGATCTGGAAAAAGAAAAGGAATTCCTTAATCTCTTTAGTAGCTGGAACCTCCCTTTTAAAAACTCCCGGGCAACGGTAGAAAAAGGATTTGCCTTCGACTGGATGCACCAATACGGCAAACTACTCAGCGATTTTGGCATACACTTGCAGCAGCAAGGGAAAGATACCAAGAAGTATTTTCTGGGTACTTCTTCCATCCGCCTTGAAATCAAAGAGAACATCGACTGGTTCGATATTTATGCCGTGGTGCAGTTTGGCCCCTACGAAATCCCTTTCAAGGAGCTACGCAAAATGATTATGAAAAACCAGCGCGAGCTGGTATTGCCCAATGGTGAAACGGCCTTTATCCCCGAGGCTTGGGTGAAAGAATATGCCGATCTTTTTCATTTTTCAGCCGAAGGCGAGGCGAATGGTCTTACTCTTCAAAAGCATCACCTCACATTGGTAAACGAGCTCAGTCAATCGAACCTAGCCGAGGTGATGATGGACCGCAAGCTGCAAAAGTTGCAAAACTTTGATCAGATTGACGACCAAGCTATGCCGCAGCAGTTCAAAGGCGAGCTAAGGCCTTATCAGAAAGCGGGCTACAACTGGATGCTGTTTTTGAACGAGTTCAATTTTGGAGGTTGCCTAGCCGATGACATGGGTTTGGGTAAAACCGTGCAAACGCTGGCGCTCATGCAGTTGCAAGCCGAAACCCAAATGGGTACTTCGCTGCTAGTGATGCCCACCTCGCTGGTGTACAACTGGCAAATGGAGGCGAAGAAATTCACACCCAACCTAAAAGTATTGCTCTATACCGGTACCCAACGAGAGAAAAATCCGGCTCTTTTTGCCCAATACGATTTGGTAATTACCAGCTATGGCATCGTGCGCCTCGATTCCAGTCTTTTGCAAGATTTTTATTTCAACTACATCATATTGGACGAATCGCAGGCCATCAAAAACCCCGATTCTAATATTGCCAAGGCGGTAAAGCAGCTCAAGAGCAGACGCAAACTCATTCTTTCGGGTACACCTATTGAAAACAGTACCATGGACTTGTGGTCGCAAATGAGTTTTGTGAACCCCGGCCTCCTCGGTAGCCAATCCTTCTTCAAAAACCAATACTTGAACCCTATTGAGAAAAAAGGCGATGAAGAGCGTATCAAAAAACTATATGCCCTTATTAAGCCCTTTATTCTCCGTAGGCATAAATCACAGGTAGCTACTGAGCTACCGGAGAAAATTGAGAACATCCGCTATTGCGCCATGACGCCCGACCAAAGCGAACGCTATGAGGAGACGAAGTCGCAGTACCGCAATATGATTTTAGAGAAAATCGAAAAGGAAGGGCTGAAGGGTTCTCAATTACTGCTTTTGCAAGGCCTAACCAAGCTACGCCAAATCGCCAACCATCCGCAAATGGTAGACGAAGACTACGAGGGCGATTCAGGCAAAATGGACGATGTGGTGCACATGCTGGAAAGCGCCATTACAAAGGGTCACAAAATATTGATATTCAGTTCTTTTGTAAAACACCTAGGCATCATCAAAAACTATCTGGAAAGTAAAAAGGTATCATTTGCTTACCTTGATGGCAGCACACCTAGCACCGAAAGACAGAAGCAGGTAAATACCTTTCAGGAGGACGATAGCCTACAAGTGTTCTTAATTTCCCTCAAAGCAGGAGGCTTGGGCCTTAACCTTACTAAGGCTGATTATGTGTTTATCCTCGACCCTTGGTGGAATCCCGCTTCCGAAGCACAAGCCGTAGACAGGGCGCACCGCATCGGACAGAAAAATACCGTGTTCACTTACAAATACATTACCCGCGATACCGTGGAAGAAAAAATTCTCGCCTTGCAGCAGAATAAGATGAAACTGGCCAGCGAGCTTATCACCACCGAAGAAAGCTTTGTAAAAAGCCTCACTAAAGAAGACATCCAGAGTTTATTGGATTAAATTGCCCCATGTCCAAAATCAAGAGTACCTACTACTGTCAAAGCTGTGGTTATCAATCGGCCAAATGGCTAGGAAAATGCCCCTCCTGCTCGGAATGGAATACTTTTGTGGAGGAACTGGTGCAAAAAGAAGACCGTAGCAAAACGCTTTGGAAAGAAGAAGGCTCTTCGCTTCAACGGGCCAATAAGCCCACACCCCTTACCGCTATTGATTACAATGAGGAGCACCGTCTGGTCACTACGGATAATGAGCTAAACCGCGTACTGGGCGGAGGCATAGTGCCGGGTAGCTTGGTGCTCATCGGGGGCGAGCCGGGCATTGGCAAATCTACTTTGATGTTGCAAATAGCTCTTGGTTTATCCGCTCACAAGGTGCTCTATGTTTCAGGAGAAGAAAGTGCCCAGCAGATAAAAATGCGTGCCGAGCGCATGAGTTCCTCCTCTGACAATTGCTATATCCTGACCGAAACGGCTACGCAGAATATCTTCAAACAAATCGAACTGCTGCGCCCTGAGGTGCTCATTATCGACTCCATTCAAACCCTTTCTTCCGCCTTTATTGAATCGGCTGCGGGCAGTGTTTCGCAAGTGCGGGAATGCACGGCCGAGCTGATGAAGTTTGCCAAGGAAAGTGGCACTCCGGTTTTCCTGATTGGACATATTACCAAAGAAGGTACCTTGGCTGGCCCTAAAGTATTGGAGCATATGGTAGACACAGTTTTGCAGTTTGAAGGCGATCGCCATTTGGCCTATCGCATACTTCGCACCACCAAAAACCGCTTTGGCTCTACTTCCGAACTGGGCATTTATGAAATGTTGGGCACAGGCCTGCGTGAAGTCTCCAATCCATCGGAAATTCTGCTTTCTCAACGAGAAAGCCAGCTTAGTGGAGTGGCCATTGGTGCTACTTTAGAAGGAAACCGTCCACTTTTGATTGAGATCCAATCGCTGGTAAGCCCTGCTACCTATGGTACGCCTCAGCGTAGTTCTACGGGTTTCGACAGCAAGCGACTCAATATGCTCTTGGCCGTTTTGGAAAAGCGCGGAGGTTTCCGACTGGGTGCGCAAGATGTGTTTCTGAACATAGCAGGAGGCCTGCGCGTGGAAGACCCTGCCATCGACTTGGCAGTGTGCTGCTCCTTGATTAGTTCTTTTGAAGAAATCCCACTCAATCCGCACGCCTGCTTTGCAGCCGAGGTGGGGCTGGGTGGAGAAATACGCGCGGTAAACCGGATTGAAAACCGCATTTCGGAAGCCGAAAAACTCGGATTTAAAGAAATCTACATCTCCAAGTTCAATGTAAAAGGCCTGCAAGTGAAACCCAAAGGCATACAAATCAAAAGCTTTGGTAAGCTGGAAGAGGTAATTGCCGATTTGATGGGGTAGTTGTAAGGCAGCTAAGGTGGATTTAACGATACGCGAATCGGAAAAAACCAAAATCCTTTATCTTTCGAGGCTAAACCACATGACTATGGAAACTGCACTTTTTACCTTACTGGGTACGCTTACGGGCGGACTCGTGACCTACCTGCTGCAAAGGCAACAATTTGCCCATCAGCTAAAGCTCAGCCGCGAGCAAAACAAAACTGAGTTTGTAGCCGAACGCACGGCCCACTATTTTTTGAGTCACCAAGGCTATACCGACCGATCTTTTGAAGCCTTGAAAAAACACTTGGGTGGCTTTGATGACGATGAGTTGCGCAAAATCTTGGTGAGAGCGGGCGCCATGCGCACCTACCGCGAAGATAATACCGAATGGTGGCGACTGCTATCGCGGCATGAGGAGTATATCAAAAAGAAAACGGAAGAGCTACAAAAGCAAATTCCGCTTAAGACTTTCTAAACACCCCGCAGTAGGGACCGCAGCGGAAAGCCCGAAGCTCCTTGGACTTGTGGGCGGCCGGACTTGCAGCGTAGTGCCCGGGCCGCAGGCACTGCCCAAATTACCGAATGCGCTCAGCCTCAGTCACTCTTGCGGGTGATTGAACAATTCCAACACATACTTCTACTTATGGGGGATAAATGCGCCTTTTTTATGAAAAATCGTGGAGATGTGCTAGGTTTGCTTCTCTTGTTTTACCTAATAGCATTCCTATGTCAACGTCTACCCAAGCGGATGTAAACATCACCAAATACCTATCCGCCAACAAAGAGCGATTCATGAACGAATTGTTCGATTTGCTCCGCATTCCTTCGGTAAGTGCCGACAGCAAATTTAAGGCGGATGTGCAGCGCACGGCTGAGTTTTTGAAAGAGAAATTGATAGCCGCTGGTGCTGATAAAGTGGAGGTTTGCCCTACGGCTGGCCATCCGATTGTGTATGGAGAAAAAATGGTGGACCCTAGCTGGCCCACGATTTTGGTGTATGGCCACTATGATGTGCAACCTGCCGACCCGTATGAACTGTGGAATTCTCCGCCTTTTGAGCCGGTGATTAAAGACGGGAAGATTTATGCACGCGGTGCCTGCGATGACAAGGGGCAAATGTATATGCACGTGAAGGCGTTTGAGGCGCTTATGGCCAATGATTCACTTTCGTGCAATGTGAAGTTTATGATTGAAGGCGAAGAGGAAATCGGTTCGGATAACCTGGAAATCTTCGTAAAAAACAATAAAGAAAAGCTGAAGGCCGATATGGTGTTGATTTCTGACACCAGCATTATCAGCAACGAAACGCCTTCTATTACCGTGGGCTTGCGTGGCTTGAGCTATTTGGAAGTGGAAGTGACCGGACCCAACCGCGATTTGCACTCAGGTGCCTATGGTGGGGCGGTGGCCAATCCTATCAATGTGCTTTGCCAGATGATTGCTTCCTTGCACGATGAGAACAACCGCATTACCATTCCGGGATTTTACGAAAAGGTGCAGGAAATGACGGAAGCTTATCGCAAACAGCTGAACGAATCGCCTTTCAACCTAGACGAGTATAAAAAAGAACTGGACATAGCCGATGTGCGTGGGGAAAAAGGCTACACTACCTTGGAACGTACAGGTATTCGCCCTACTTTGGATGTAAACGGAATTTGGGGTGGCTATACTGGTGAAGGTGCCAAAACGGTGCTTCCGTCTAAGGCATTTGCCAAAATTTCGATGCGCCTTGTGCCCGACCAAGATAATAAAGAGATTACCGAACTCTTCACCAAGCATTTCAAAGCCATTGCGCCTAAGAGTGTAAAAGTAGAAGTACGTCCACACCATGGCGGTCAGCCGGCCGTGGTGCCTACCGACTCGGTAGAATACCGTGCCGCCAGCTTGGCTTTTGAAGAGGCCTGGGGTAAAACACCTGTGCCTACCCGCGATGGAGGAAGTATTCCGATTGTGAGCTTGTTCCAAAAAGAACTTGGTTTGAATTCGGTGCTTTTGGGCTTTGGGCTAGATACCGATGCCATCCACTCGCCTAATGAGAACTTTGGTGTGTTCAATTTCTACAAGGGAATAGAAACCATTATTTTGTTCCACAAGCACTATGCGGCTTGCAAAAAGTAAAAGAAACAAACTTAATCGAAGAGCCTCATGTTATACGTGAGGCTTTTTTGTTTAAGCCCGTACAGGGAAATGCCGCCTGTCAGACATTCGGGCGAACTTTTGGAGAAATATCCTAACTTAGCCTTGTGTTGTGCGTAAATCGCAGGCATATCGAAAACCAATAGCAATGAAGAAACTATTTGTACTTTCCCTCAGCGTATGGGGAATTTTTTTGGCACTAAGTGCATCAGCTCAAATCTTAAAACCCATTACGTGGCGCCTCGACCGCTCACAAAATGAAGTGCAGGTGGGTCAAGAGCTGGAGCTGATTTTTAAAGCCACTATCGATAAAGATTGGTACCTCTATTCTACCGACTTCGACCCGGAGCTTGGGCCCATGGTAACGGAGTTCAACTTTGTGACCAATGATAGCTACGAACTAGTAGGCGGTATTCAGCCAATCAACCCCAAGAAAAAATACGATGACATCTGGGAAGGCGAGTACACCTATTTCTCAGGAAAAGGGGAGTTCAGACAAAAAATTAAAGTAAAATCGGAGAAGCTTAAAATCGAAGGTTCGTATTCCTACCAGGTTTGTTCGGATATCGATGGTAAATGTATCCCTTTTGAAGACGACTTTGTATTCGATGGCTTTGTGGTAAAACCAGCTGCTGCTAAAAGTGCGACTGCTATAAGCGAAACCCCAAAAGCTGAAACGGAGAACAAAGCGCTTGCCTCCACTTCGGAAGATAGCACGAAAGCGTCTGTTGTAGCAAAAGTCGATTCTGCAACAAACTCGGCTAAGCCGGAAGCGTCTTCGGAAACGAAAGTAGCTATTGACCTTAGTCAAAAATCTTCCGATGATCCGTACAGCCTTTTAGGCTTTATGTTTTTTGCTTTTTTGGGTGGGTTGGCCGCTTTGCTCACGCCTTGCGTGTTCCCCATGATTCCGATGACGGTGACTTTCTTCACCGGAAAAAGTAAAAGCCGTTCTGATGCTATTCTGAAAGCCTTGGTATATGGCTTTTCTATCATTTTCATTTACACGGTGTTTGGTACGCTGGTGGCGGCCATCAATGGGCCTGAGTTTGCCAACTGGCTAAGTACGCACTGGTTGCCCAATGTGCTTTTCTTCCTCATTTTCTTTGTGTTTGCCTTGGCATTTCTTGGTATGTTTGAGCTTACGTTACCCAGCAGCTGGGTAAATAAAATGGATCAAAAGGCCGATAGAGGTGGATGGGCCGGAGTGTTTTTTATGGCCTTCACTTTGGTATTGGTTTCTTTTTCCTGCACGGGGCCTATTGTGGGTAGCTTATTGGTAGAATCGGCCGGAGGCCAAATCATCAAGCCCGTACTCGGCATGTTTGCCTTCTCTTTAGCTTTTGCTTTGCCGTTTACCTTGTTTGCGATTTTTCCTGAATGGCTAAAATCTCTGCCCAAATCGGGTGGCTGGCTCAACTCCGTAAAGGTGGTACTTGGCTTTTTGGAATTGGCCTTGGCACTTAAGTTTTTGAGCGTGGCCGATCAGGTGTACCACTGGGGCATCCTCGACCGCGAAATCTATCTAGCTTTCTGGATTGTCATTTTCAGTTTGCTGGGTCTGTACTTCTTGGGCAAAATCCGCTTGCCGCACGATAGCGCCATCGAGAAGATATCCGTTCCGCGTGTGCTTATGGCCGTGGTTACCTTCACTTTTGTGGTATACCTTATTCCGGGCATGTTTGGTGCTCCGCTCAAAGGTTTGGCCGGCTATCTGCCTCCTCAGGCCACGCATGACTTTAACCTGACCGAAATCATCCGCCAAAATGCAGGAAACGGCACGGCTAAAGCAGAGGTTTCGAGCCTCTGCGATACACCCAAGTACAGCGATATGCTCCACCTACCGCATGGTTTGGAAGGATACTTTGATTACGAACAAGCATTGGCCTGCGCCCGGGAGCAAAAGAAACCCTTATTTATCGACTTCACCGGACATGGCTGTGTAAACTGTCGGGAAATGGAGGCGCGCGTATGGTCTAATCCGGAAGTGCTAAAGCGTTTGAAGAATGATTTTGTGGTAGTAGCACTCTATGTAGATGAAAAAACCGAACTGCCTGAAAGCGAGTGGTATACCTCTACTTATGATAATAAGGTGAAAAAATCCATCGGTAAGCAAAATGCCGATTTGCAGATTACGCGCTACAATAATAATGCGCAGCCTTTTTATGTGATTTTGGATGGAGAGGAAAATGTGCTGATTCAGCCGCTTGCCTATGATTTAGATGTGAGTCATTTCATCGAGTTCCTCGATACGGCCAAGAAAAACTACGCAAGCAATAGTCAATAATCCATAAAAAAGCCCCTGATAACGTATTATCAGGGGCTTTTTACTTTATATCTCTTTTTATTCTTCTCCTTCGCTTTCCTCTTCTTCCACTTCAGCCGAGTCATCGCCTTCCTGCTCTTCCTCTTTGCCCAACTTCGCTTTTTCCTTTTTCACTTTCTCTTCCATGGCTTTCACCTTGCGGTCGGCCTCATCCACTTTGCCTTTCTTTTCATTATACTCGGCATCGGTGATCTCCTTTTTCTGCTTTTTCTCTTCTAAGCGAACTTTTGCCTCCTCTACTTTTTTGCGGGCTTCGGCCACTTTGGCTTCACTCCCATTCATTTTCTCTTCCGATTTTTTCACGGCTTCTTCCGCCTTGGCTTTGGCCTCTTCGGAACGCAGCTCGCCAAATTCCCGTCCGCTCATTTCGCCCTTATCTTTTCCGTAGGCATTACCGGAATTGTCTTTGGCTTCCTTATCCTTTTTCTCTTTTTTGCTTTTCACGCTATCCTCGGCTTCACCCGCGCCCATGTCGGATGTATCGTCTTCCTCTTCTTCGCTGGCCTCCTCTTTATCCGAAGGTTTGCCTTTATCACCGGGCTTGCCCTTATCACCTGATTTTCCGCGCTCGATTTCTTCTTTATTCTTGTCTTTATCTTTTACTTCTTTCTTTTCTTCCTTCTTCCCGGGTTTCTCCGGTTTTTCTTGCGCCAATAAGGGAGCAGCACTTAAGATCAGCGCCAAACTCCATACATAAATAAGTACTTTGGTTTTCATAAAGGGGGTGGTTAAATGTCTTTCAATAATTCATCTACTTCAGCAGCTACGGAATCTACTTCCGATTCTACTTCCTGAACGGCCTCGTTCATTTCTTGCGTGATAGAATCTACTTTTTGCAATTCGAGGGCTTTTTCTTCCTCAGGATTGGCTTTTTTCTCTCCGCTTCCGCAGGCACTTAGGATCAGTATCGAAAGCAAGCATAAGCTAAAAGTGGTTTTTTTCATAGGTAATTGATTTTGGTTAATTGAATTTAAGTCTCTTTTTGGCTTTTAGCAAGATATTATCAGGGTAAATCCTATTATCAAAAAATCACAACTCTTATCATTTTGAGAAACTTTTTTGGTTGATTGTAAAAAATATACTATTGATTATCAGTTGTTTAAATACATGGTTCGGAATTTATGGTTTTGGCACGACCCTTTGCACGGCATTTGAATATAGAAAATCGAATCAATTATCTATAAATGATGAAAACGAGAAATCAACTTTTTAAACTATCCGCTGCTCTTCTGGTAAGTGCTGGCGTTTTGGCTTCATGTACAGATAATGAAAACGTGGCCGGAAAGGGAAAAGCGAGTGTATACTTGACCGATGCCCCTATTGATGCTGAAAATGTAACTGGTGTATATATTTCTGTTATGGGCGTAGAACTTAACGGGCCCAATGGTTGGGTTACCGTTAGTTCTTTCGAAGAACCCAAATCCTTGAACCTTTTGGATTATCAAAATGGGGAAAGTTATTTTCTAGCTGATCAGACCATGGATGCCGGTGTCTATTCTGAGGCGCGCTTGATTCTGGATATTACCGAAAAGTCTGAAAGCAGTCGTAACGTAACTCCGGGTTGTTATTTGGAGTTCGCCAATGGCGAAGTGCAGCCTTTATTTGTGCCTAGCGGTTCGCAAAGCGGCTACAAAGCCAAAGGTGACTTCACCATTTCAGCCAATAGCACAACCGATGTGATTATCGATTTCGATGTACGCAAGGCGGTTGTGGAGGCTGGAAATTCTGGTCAGTATATCTTAAAACCTGTGCTTCGCTTAGTTTCCAATGAAAACATCGGGAACATTAATGGAACCATCAATTCTTCTTTGACCAATTATAGCAAAGTGGTGGTCTTCATTTATGAAAACGACACCTTTACTGAAGCGGAACTTGAAACTACGGATAGCAGCAATGGATTTGACAATGCCGTTTCTAGTGCTTTAGTTAATGAAGCGGGTGAGTTTACCTTGGCCTTTATCAACCAAGGAACTTACGATTTATACTTTGTAGCTTACGATCAAGAGGGCAGTTCACTTAGCCTTATTGGGGAGCAGCAAGATGTGGAAGTAAAAGCACAAACTGACACCGAAATATCATTAGAACTTGAAATATCACTTTAATATAATCCTTACACACAAATCAATCAGTAATAAAGGGGCTTGATATTCAAGCCTCTTTTTTTTGTGTATTCCAAAGCCGGAAAGGGTATTTTCAGCACATTCAATGCCTTAAAAGTCTTTTTCAGCCAAGGCCGTGAAGTTGGAATACGCGTAAAATCCACATCGAGACTAAGCAAAAACTGACGTTCGCGGGTTAAAACAGGGGCTAGCTTTCCATCGATAACACGAGGATTAGTAAATTCACCCAACATCCCATCTCCGCTATACCCCACCGCTAGATTGAGCCAAGCGGGCACTTTAGCCTGATGAAAAATCGAACGGATATTGGCCGAGAGCCAATAGGTTTGGGAGTTGTAATCTAAAAAAAGCTGTTCCAAGGGATTGGCACCCAGATAATCGGGTCGATATTGAGCATATTCCGAAGGATAGTACGAAAACTTCATCACCACTTTCTGTTCATCCCAAAAGCCTTCTTGCGTGATAAACAATAAAGAACCTAAGGTATTAGCAGCTACATCGCCCGGTGAGAAGCCATAGTCTTCATAAATCCCATCGAATATTTCTACCGGAAGCTGCAACACAAAACCCAAAGTTCCGCCAAAAAGCAAGGCTTTGCCTTTACTCACCCCCGACCAGCGCAAAGCATGATAGCCTGCCTTACTTTCTTGATAGGCCACAAACGAGTGGGCCAACTTATCCATTTGCAAATAGCCCGCGTTATCGTTGTACCAATGAAAAGGCACACGCTCCCAATCGCGGTACCAGATTTCGCTTAGGTACAACATTCCACCCACGTAAAAAGCCGTTTCCACTCCGCTTACCAGCAGCAAGCGCTTTTTGTTGATAGTTTGGGCAGACGAATCCGATTGGGCAATTGCGCCAATGGCAAGCACATATAGTAAAAGAAAAAGTATGGCTCTTTTCATGAACTGGAATTGGTACATCCAAACTAAAGAAAAGAAGGCAGAACTGGTAAAAAGGACTAGTCGAATTTTTATTCTTCTACCCGTTCGTAGGCACCCATATCGGGTTGTGCGCCTCTCGCTTGTCCTTTCAAATCCAAGAGTATAGTACTGGGGGCTGCGCGGTCTTTGGCGGGCGAGAGCGTATCTAATGAATAATCGAAGCGGATAGGGTTTTTAAAGCGGGGATCTTCATTCCTCTGGCTGGCATTTCCGTCCCAAAGAGGCAATTGGCTTTTCACCAGATTGTGCGATTGGAAAAACGTCAGCGGATGGGTTTCGCTTTCTATTAGTACTTCCTCGTCAAAATTACCATAAATGATGCTGTTCTGAAAACGAATATCCAAGGGTTGAGTAAGTTCGCTACCGTCATTCAGCATCACACGATCAGAAAACAAAAGCGAAGCGTTATCGCGAAACATCCCAATGCCCAAATTGGCAAAGGTACAATGCTGATAGTCGTACCGACCTCCCCCAAAATGCCCAGCTAGGTAATCAGCACAGTTCGCCACCAAAGTGTTCTCCGCGGTAATGTTGGCATTTACTGCGATGATGCCCGCATTAAACATGTTCTCCATCACGCAGCCAGATAGCTGTATATCAATGGATTGTTCGGGCTTAGCTCCCAGAAGGTTGATGCCAAAATTGGCATTGCGCAAGGTGGTATAAGCCAAGCGATTATTGCGGCTTCCTTCCAAAAACACCAATCCTCCCCACTGACCGGGGATATTTTTGTATGCCTCCTCCAAGCGAAGCTGCTGAAAAACCACTCTATTGTCGGGAGTGCCTTCACTCAGCAAAGTTCCTTCCACAAAAAAGAGAGCGTCCTTTTCCAAGTAAATCTGGGCACCAGCCGCTATCCGCAGTTCGCACAACGAATCCACCAATACCGCCCGTTGGATTACGTAAGGCTTATCGGCCAGCCATGTTGTGTTGCAGGCAATTACGGAGTCTTTCAAGAAATGTGCATCCTGTCCCCAGGATATCAGCTTCACCTCTTGCCTTGTGCCGTTGGTTTCAAACACGATAGAATCTTTCAACAAAAAAGGGCTCAAGGTATTGTTCATCTCCGGATTCACCTCCACCAGCAGTAATATGCTGTCTTGGCCAAGAATTACCTGATCGCGAAATGACTTTCCCTTCACACCATTCACGGTAAGGGTAAAATACGAATCTTCCTCAGCACCTAGGCGAATCTGACTTATTTTCACCGCTTCGTGGGCGGTATTGCGCACCCGCAAGCGCTTGGTTACGCTCGGTAAGGTAGAAAATAAGGTATCAAAAGAAAGGGTATCCGCTGAAAACGATAGCTCTATCCCCTCGCGGTTAGTGATTTTTTCATCTATGGGCGTGCAGGAAAATACCCACGAAGCGGACAAAAAAAGTATGAGGAAGTTTCTGAGCAATTTAGTCAATGCTTCCGTCTTTAAGTTTTTCAGCGTTTTCGGCAATACGCAGTTCTTCGATAAAGTCTTGAATCTCCCCATCCATCACCACCGGAAGATTGTGCACCGTATAACCAATGCGGTGATCGGTTACCCGGCCTTGCGGATAGTTATAGGTACGAATTTTATCGGAGCGATCGCCACTACCTACCATAGATTTGCGCTGGGCGCCCACGGCATCGTTGTGCTTCTTCAGTTCGATTTCATAAATACGCGAGCGCAATACCTTCAAGGCCTTTTCAAAGTTTTTGATTTGCGATTTTTCATCTTGGCAACTTACCACAATGCCCGAAGGAATATGGGTAAGGCGAACAGCCGAGTAGGTAGTGTTTACAGACTGACCACCCGGACCGCTGGAGCAAAAGGTATCTTTTCGAATATCGTTCATATTCAGCTCTACCTCCACTTCTTCCATTTCAGGAAGTACGGCCACACTGGCCGCAGAGGTATGAATACGTCCTTGCGTTTCGGTAGCGGGTACGCGCTGCACACGGTGCACACCCGATTCAAACTTGAGCGAACCGTACACATCATCGCCCGATACTTGGCAGATAATTTCTTTATAGCCTCCAGAACTGGCTTCGGTAAGGTCTAGCACAGAAAGTTTCCATTTCTTTTTTTCGGCAAAGCGCTGATACATACGGAACAAATCGCCCACAAAAATACCTGCTTCATCGCCCCCGGTTCCGGCACGGATTTCCAAAATGGCATCCTTACTATCATTGGGGTCTTTTGGAATCATCATTTTTTTCAGCTCATCTTCCAAAATCTCCTCCCGAGGGTAGAGCTCGTCTAGCTCGGCTTTGGCCATCTCCCTGAAATCTGGGTCTTTTTCGGTTTCTAAAATGCGCTTGGTGTTGCTGATGTTCTCCAGCACATTTTTATATTCCTTATATTTTATGACGATTTTTTCTAGCTCTTTGTATTCTTTGTTCAGCTTTGAATACTTGCTCATATCCGTCATAGTAGCCGGATCTAGCAAGATTTTGCTTACATCTTCAAATCGTTCGCGAATGGCCTCAAGCTTTTCAATCATACCTCATTTATCTAATTTGCAAAATTAGTAAACTTTATGATATTTGGTTTGGCATAACTCTTGTATTAGGGCTAGTAGGTAAAACGAAAGCTGCTCGCAGGAAGTATAAAACCCAACAAAGAATAATGCAAATTGGTCGTAACTTTTAAAACAATCAGTAACCAATTTGATATTTTTTACATACTTTTATACAATCCAACAGGTGGCGATAATCTATTTATGGATATGAAAAAATGTAGTGTATTATTCCTATTGATTGTGCTCATAGGAAGCTCTCAGCAAAAGTTATTCGCACAGGATTACAGGTTTCACTCTGTATTTATCTACAATTTCACCAAATACATTCAATGGCCCGAGGCCAATAACTCAGGTGATTTTGTGATTGGTGTGCTGGGTGAATCGCCCATTATCGCAGAGTTGGAAAAAATGGCTTCCACCAAAACGGCCGGTTCTCAGAAGTTTATTATCAAAAAAATCGAGAGTGTGGCCGAAGTCAACAAAATGCAGATTTTGTTTATCCCCAATGCCCGCAGTAAGTTTTTGGAAGAAGTGATCGGTAAGGTGGGTACCCAGCCAACCTTGGTGATTACCGAAAAACCCGGACTCGGCCAAAAGGGAAGCGGTATCAACTTTATATTGGTTGATGGCAAGTGGAAGTTTGAACTGAACCGAGCAGCTACCGATAAAGGAGGTTTAAAAATTTCGGGTGAGCTTGCCCGGTTAGCAATTGAGATTTAAGTTTTGTACCTTATACCACATAGCGCAATAATTCAGTAAAGAGAGTCTTTTTACTGGATTTTGTTTTTATACACAAGCCTGTTCCCATATGAAGAAGTTTCGTTTTACCATTCGCAACAAAATTTTAGGTGGCTTTTTTCTTCTTATCCTCACCTTCATTGCCTACACGGCCATTACCATCATTACCATTAACCGTAACAGTAAGGTTACCGAATTAAGTAGTCAGGTGGTTACGCCTTCCTTAACGGCTATTAAGGATTTTAAAGAATTGGTAATCCGCTCAAAAATGTTGATTACCAACTGGGTGTATTTGCAGTCAAACCTAGAGGACAAGGAAGCCCTCAAAGTATTGCACTCTTCTGAATACCCCAAACTGAAAGAGGATATCAACGCCTTAATGGTGAACTGGAACAACGAAAACGACCGTATGAAAATGGATACCATTTTTATGCGCTTCGAAAACCTGTTGGGTGTGCATAAGGGAATCATGGAAGAACTGGTGGATTTTGAAGACTATGAAGACTTCATGATCAAGTTCATGGCCGTAGAGTCTATTGAAAGCCAAGTATTGCCTGAATCTTCGGCTATCGACAAAAGCTTGGAAGAACTGGTGAAAGTGAAGCAAAAAGAAGCCGATGAAATAGAGGCCACCATTCAAGAAGCCTCTATCCGTTTGCGCAACACCTCCGTTTATTTAGGGGTAGCCATTACCATAGTCGGTTTTATGGGCGCCTTCTTTATGGCGCTATCCATCACGGGGCCTATCAATTACATCAAAAATATTGTTATCAAATTGGGTACGGGTGAATTACCGGAAGACCAAGATCGGAAATTCAGCAACGATGAAATAGGAGAAATGGCGAAAGCTATGGACAAGCTCGTAGCGGGTTTAAAGTCTACTTCTTACTTTGCCGAGAACATTGGTAATGGAAACTACAACTCCGAATATCAACCGCTAAGCGAAGGTGATGTGCTGGGCAATGCCCTTATCAACATGCGCGATAACCTACAAAAAGTAGCCGAAGAAGATAAGAGAAGGAACTGGGCTACTGAAGGTTTGGCCCGCTTTGGTGAAATTCTTCGTAAAAACAATGACAATCTGGCCAAGCTATCTGACGAAATTATCTCCAATTTGGTGAAGTACATGAAAGCTAACCAAGGCGGCTTGTACATCATCAGTGATGAAGACGATAACGAAGCGTATCTAAAACTCAATGCATGCTATGCCTGGGACAAAAAGAAATACCTGGAACAGCGTATTTACGAAGGTGAAGGCCTAACAGGGCAAGCATGGCTCGAAAAAGATACCATTTACCTTACCGAAGTTCCTAAAGATTATATCGCTATTACCTCCGGTTTGGGAGAGGCCAATCCAAGAGCGATACTCATCGTTCCTTTGAAAGTAAATGAAGAAGTATACGGGGTGATTGAAATCGCCTCTTTTGTGGAATTCAATGATTTTGAAATCGAGTTTGTGGAGAAAATTGCTGAAAGTATAGCCTCCACTATCTCTTCTGTAAAAATCAACGAGCGTACTTCCAAGCTTTTGGAAGAGTCGACCCAGCTTACAGAGCAAATGCGCGCCCAAGAAGAGGAGATGCGCCAAAATATGGAAGAGCTGCAAGCCACACAAGAAGAAATGCACCGCAGCCAGCGCGATCGCGAAGACAAAGAAAAAATCATCAGCTCCACCAATATGCAAATTGAAATGGACAACCATTTCACCATCACTAGCACCAACGAAATGGTACGTGATGTCTTGAAATATGGGAGTGGGGAGTTGATTGGTAAATCCTTTGATGTATTGGCAGCCAATAAGGATGGTTTCGAAAAGCTGAAAAGCAACCTAAAAGACGGTCGCACTTGGGCAGGCACTATGCGCCTCAAAACCAGCAAAGGCGACACCGTAGTAGTTCAGGTTTCGGCCGGACAAACTTACGACCCAATAGAAGGTACCAATCGTTATCTATTCTTCGGAGCCGATATTAGTAGTTTGGATATAGCCTAATGAAAAACATCTGGGCAATCATTTTATACAGTGTCTGTCTGATAAGTTGTGGCCCTTTGCCCAACAATCAGACAGACACTGTTGCTTATAAAGAAGAGCTGAAATCACGCGAAATTCAAATTGTATCCGAGGGCAAAATTTTGGCTCAAGCCGAAGCCTGGGGCGATTCCATTTGCCAAACATCCTTAGGCTTTAGTCTGCGCTACCCAGCCGATACGGCCAACAATATTCCTTTTGCCGAAAAAGAAATCATCTCCGCCTATCAATACGCACTGTCTGTACAAGAAAGCCTTATCAAAAACCTACAATTGGTAGGGGAAGATAGCATCCTATATACCTTACCCCATATCAATTCGGACAGCACGCTGGAAATTCAAGTAGTGTGGCTAAGCAAAAAGCAGGTAATCCTCAGCCTATTGTAAGGCTTTAACTTCCCGATAGCGGAAGCAAGTACTGAGATGATCGTTGTACAATCCCATGGCCTGCATATGCGCGTACATTACCGTACTTCCCAGAAACTTAAACCCTCGTTTTTTCAATACTTTACTCAAAGCATCTGATTCGGGGGAAGTAGCGCGTGCTTCGCCCATGGAGCGCAAAGCGCCATCAATGGGTTGGTGATTCACAAAAGACCAAATAAAAGTATCGAAAGAGCCAAACTCCTGCTGAATTTCCAGAAATAAACGTGCATTGTTTACCGCTGCCCGAATTTTGGCTTCGTTTCGTATGATGGAGGCGTCTGTCTTAAGGGCTTGAATAGTGGCCTCGTCAAACTGAGCCACTTGCACGGGGTCAAAATCAGCGAAAAGCCTACGGTAACCATCCCGCTTTTTTAAAATCGTTGACCAGCTCAAACCCGCCTGAGCCGATTCCAACACCAAAAATTCAAAATGCACCTTGTCCGAATGATTGGGCACGCCCCATTCGGTATCATGATAATCAATATAGGCTTGAAAGCCCAAGCACCATCCACAACGTTCCATAAGCCCTATCAATGAAAATAGCTTCCTGCATTCATATCTATACTGGTTCCGGTGGCATGATCGGCCAAACCACTGAGCAGCATTACCACCATAGGTGCGATATTCTCCGGCAAGGTGAGTTCTGCTAAAGCAATATCATTTTTGGCATATTCTTCCCCGTACTGATCCATAAACTGCTGCGCCATATCGGTTTTAGTAAATCCGGGGGCTATGGAAAACGCCACTATGCCTTTTTTGCCATAGGCTTTAGCAAGCGTTCGCGTTAGGGCTAGCATCCCCGATTTGGAAGCCGCATAGGCCATGTAATCAGACGTATCGCCTCGGAAAGCCGCGCGCGAAGAAATATTGACAATGCGTCCGGCAATTCCTTTGTCCAAAAAGTGCTGAACCGATTTCTTGCAGAGCAAAGCCGCAGCATTTAGGTTGATATCAATTGTTTTGAGCCAATCGTCTATCCATTGCACATCGTTGCTTTCTATGGGTGAGCTAATCGCGATTCCCGCATTATTCACCAAACCGTGGATTTCACCAAACTTCTGCTCCACTTCATTAAACAGTCGATTTACCTCTAAGGCTTTTGATAAGTCGGCTTGAAAAAGATGAGCCTTCGCGCCCAAGGATTTTTGCAGCTGATGAGCCGCCTCGCTATTCTGATTATAGTGGAGTGCTACTTTGGACCCCGAGGCAATAAGTTGCTTGGCAATACCCGCCCCAATACCGCGTGAAGTTCCGGTAAGTAAAATGTTTTTTCCGCTCAGACTGATTTCCATAAGCTAGGTGATTAAAGGAAAAAAGATACGGATTTTTAAAAAAGGAAAAAATGGAATTAGTGATTACTCCAACTTTAGGATAAGATCTACCGGCTTATTTCAGCTGTGCCTTGTACTGGGCGTATTTATGAATAAGTTGCTGACGAGTGTTTTCGCCCAAGCTGGGTGCTTGGTTAATCGTTTGAACCAACACTTGAAAAAACTCCTGCATGCGAGGAGAAGAATAAAAATACAAGCCTTTGTAGAGGGTCATAAATGAAGCATCCAGTTTTTGTGCATTGTATTCTACTATGGCTTGGTTATAGAACAAAAGGCCGGTCGCTTCTTTCATACCAATAGTAAAGGTCTCGTCCGTAGTAAAAATGTACTCATTGGAAGTAGAAGTTCCGATAAGACTCGGTGACTGGATAGGATTGTTCACCGCACTGATGGACTGTATGCGTTTTTTTACCTGTTCTGGCTTGAAAACAAACCCATTACTGGCATCGGTAGATTCAAATAAGTAGGTCTGTTCTTTACCTTTTACCAGCACCACAATATGATGAGGAGATTCAATAAACTCATACCCTAAGCCAAGCTCATTTAATAAATGGGCATACAACAAAGAAGCTGACAAGCAATTGTATTTTCCTTGTGAAAACACATCGGCCAAGTGGGTTTCTTGGGCATATTGGTGCAAGAAGACTTTGTGAGTTTGATAAAACACATAGGCCAAAAATTTGCGCTCAGGTAGAGAAAACTTTTCCTTAAGCGTTGTAGCAAATGCTGTCAATTGGTTTTTCCATTCCTGAATTTCCGCTTGTGAAGCTGCGCCATTCATGGCCAGTTGTACTCCAAGATAATCGCCACTAGCGGATTCGAATGCTTGTTTTTCGGTTTCTGAAGCAAAAGAAATACTTGCCCATTCATTATCCTGAGCCTGAGTACTCAGACTTAATAAGCTAATGATAAATAGGCAGGTAACTAGACGCATTTTCTTTGTGTTACTTCAATGTTATGTAAATTTAACAATTTGGTAACATTGGACAAATTTTGCGGAGGATATTTGTGATGTATGCCTTTGAAATACCGTGCATTCCCTCTAATTTTCCTGTATGACAAACCAGAATCCGTATCAGTCGCTTTTTGCCAAGCACAAAGAGCGCATGCTCATTCAGCGTGTAGAACCCTTGCATTTGCGCGTGGAACGCCTCAAAAAATTGGAAAATTGGTTGCTCAGCCATCGAGAAGCCATTGCCAATGCTTTGCATAGCGATTTCAACAAAAATGCGGTAGAAACGGACATCACGGAAGTTTATCAAATTACTACCGAAATCAAGCACACACTCAAGCATCTTTCAGCTTGGGTAAAAAATAAGCCTGTAAAAACGCCACTTACTTTTTGGGGTACACGGGCACACATTCAGTATGAGCCCAAAGGGGTTTGTTTGATTATTTCCCCCTGGAACTATCCGGTCAATCTGGCGCTTGGGCCCTTGGTGAGTTGCTTGGCAGCGGGCAATACCGCTATTTTAAAACCTTCTGAGCTTACTCCGGCCACTTCAAGGCTTATCAAAGAAATGGCCGATTCTTTATTTACTGAGGAAGAAGTAGCGGTAATAGAAGGTGGTGTAGAAGAAACCACCCACTTATTGGCACTTCCCTTCGACCATATTTTCTTCACCGGAAGTCCGGCTGTAGGGAAAATCGTGATGAAAGCGGCTTCTGAGCATCTTACCTCCGTCACTTTAGAGCTTGGCGGCAAGTCGCCTGTCATTATTGATGCTTCTGCGGATATTAAAGATGCCGCCTACAAAATCGCCTGGGGCAAAGGCATTAACAATGGACAAACCTGCGTAGCCCCCGATTATCTTTTGATTCATGAAGAGGTAGAACATAAATTCATTGAAGCCTACAAAAAATCAGTAGCCAAAATTTATGGAGGCACGGGGCTTTCCCTGAAAAGTAATCCGGATTATTGCCGTATAGTAAACCTTAAAAATGTTCAGCGACTGCTTCATCTTTGGGAAGAGGCACTTGCGCATCCACATGAAGTCGCATTGCCAATGGTGACCGAAGCCAATGAGCGCTTTATCTCGCCCGCCCTTATCAAAAGCGTGCCCGAAAGTAAAATCATGCAGGAGGAAATATTTGGACCACTTCTGCCCTATATTACCTACAATCAGTTGGAGGATGCCATTGCCCACATCAATACTTTGCCGAAACCGCTCGGTTTGTATGTGTTCAGCAAAGACAGTTTTGTGAATCAAAAAGTAGCGCGTGAAACTTCAGCCGGAGCCTTGGTCATCAACGATTGCATGCTACAATTTACTTATCCCGAAGTGCCATTCGGGGGAGTGGGCAATAGCGGGCTGGGCAAAGCCCATGGTTTTTACGGGTTCCGGGCATTTTCCAATGAAAAACCCGTGATCAAGCAGCGCATAGGTTTTACCACAGTAAGTCCTCTATTTCCACCTTATGGTAAAAAGAGCAAAACCCTCATGAATGCGCTCATCAAGTACTTTTAATTTCCTGCACAATGTATTTTACAGCTTGGCGTTACTGCTAAGAGTATGAATAAGTGGATTAGCATAGTAGTGTGCGTGATTTTGTGTGGTGTTTCTTCGTGTCAAAGTACTAGCGAAGTGGCACCCATGGCGTGGGAAGGCACTTGGGCAGCGGTATGGGAAAGTCCCTTCGCTCCACAGGAGACCCTTCAGGGTAGTTTTCATTTTGGAAAACATGGGGAAGTACATATTCAAGCCTTGGGTAGCGACCAATCTATGCTATTAAGTGACACCACCGAATATACTGCTACATGGCATGTAAATGAAAATCAACTGATTATCGGGAATAGCCATGCGCTTGTTTATCAGGTGCTTTCCCAAAGCCCCACCCATATCAAGCTCCTTCTTTTTGATGAAATCCATGTAAATCTCACCCGTTTTTACTTGCCCTGAGATACTCAGGTGTTAATTCCGTATTAAATAATATTTGAAAATTGCCATTTGCCTAAATTCATCGGATATTTGACTTGCTTGGGCAGGTACGCCCTGTCTTTCACACGTGCGCTTGCATTTTTTTAACCAACAGAATTATGAAAAAAGTACTTTATGTTATCCTGGGCTTGGTGGTGCTGCTGCTAGCCACAGCCGTTTTAGTTCCCATTCTTTTTAAAGACAAAATCAAAGAAAAAATTGATGCGGAAATTGCCAAGTCGGTTAATGCCGAAGTGTATTTCGATGCCGATAAATTCAGCCTCAGCCTTTTCCGTAATTTCCCAAATGCATCGGTCAGCCTGCACGATTTTGGATTGGTAGGCCGTGAGGAGTTTACTGGTGATACCCTCATAGCTGTTTCGGATTTTACCTTGGTGATAGATATCAAAAGTGTATTGTTTGGTGATGAACTTCATATCAAAGCCATTGACTTGGTTCAACCGAAAATTCAAGTGATGGTATTGGAAAACGGCAAGGCCAATTACGACATCATGATATCCGACACCACACAGATGGAGCAAGTAAGCGAAGAGGGCAGTGAGGATTTCAAATTGGGAATCGATAGCTGGACCATCACCGATGGTGCCATTGCCTATGTGGATGAATCTCTCAAGTTTATGATGAGCATGAAAGCCGTAAACCACAGTGGTTCGGGCGATTTTGGTGCAGCCATTTTCGATATGGTTACCCAAACTTCTCTCAAAAATCTCAACGTTGTATACGAAGATGTGGCTTATATATCCGATAAATCGGTAGATGCCGATATCACCATGAGTATGAACTTAGACAAGTTTGAGTTCACCTTTAAAGACAACCATGTAATGCTCAACGAATTTGCTTTTGGCTTCAGTGGTTTGTTTGGCATGCCTGAAGAAGGCTTCAATCTTGATATTCAGTTCGATGCAAAAGAAAACTCCTTCAAAAACCTTCTCTCCTTAGTGCCGGGCATTTACACCGATGAGTACCACGGACTGGAAGCCAACGGAACAGTAGGTTTCAATGGCTTTGTGAAAGGTATGTACACCGATAGCCTTATGCCGGCCTTTCAGCTAAACATGCAAGTGAAAGACGGAAGTATGAAATACACTGACTTGCCCTCTTCAGTCACCAATATCCAACTCGATATGCTGGTTGACAATACCAATGGTATCATTGACGAGACATTGGTGGATATCAAAAACTTCCACATGGATATGGGCAACAACCCCTTTAATGGTAAAGTGCGCATTGAAGGGCTTGACAAAATGAAGGTATTGGCCGATATCAACGCCAAACTCAATCTGGGCGAAATCAATCAAATGTTCCCTACAGAAGGACTTGAAATGAAAGGGATATTTGCCATGAACTTAAAAGCCAACGGAACCTACGATGAGGCCACCTCTAAAATTCCTGTGATTGAAGGAAGCATGAGCATGGCCGATGGTTATTTCAAAACCAGTGAATTCCCAATCCCAATTGAGGAAATGAATTTCTTAGGCACCATGAGTAATACCTCAGGCAAAATGGCCGAAACCAGTGTAGATATTTCAGAATACAAAATGAAGATGGATGGAGAGGAGTTTCATGCCAAACTTCACTTTGAAAATCTTGACGACTACACCTGGAACCTCTTTGCCGATGGCACCATCGATTTGCAAACCATCTCCAAAATCTATCCAATCGAAGGTATGGAGATGAGCGGTAAAATCAAGGCCAACATCATCACCCAAGGAAAAATGAGTGATGTAGATGCCGGAAGATATGATAAACTTCCTACCCGTGGTATTGCCACCGTTACCGGATTGAAAGTCGTTAGCACCGATTTGCCCCAAGGCTTAACCATCGAACAGTCAGAAATCAGCCTCGCTCCTGAAAAAATCGTTGTGAAATCTTACACCGGAACTTTAGGGAAAAGCGACATCCAACTGGATGGTTATTTTGCTAATTACATCGCTTATGCGCTGAAAGACAATGAAATACTTGTTGGAGAACTTAACCTTCGATCCAACAAATTTGATGTAAACGAATGGATGGTGGAAGATACTACCGCCACCACAGTACCATCGGATACAATGCCTCTTACCGTAGTAGAAATTCCTAAAACACTCAACTTCCGCCTGAAAAGCGAAATGAAAGAGGTGATCTATACCAATATGGTGCTAAGCGACTTGAAAGGGGTAATCCGTATGAAAGACGGTATCATGAGCATGGAAGGAGTCACCTTCAACTCATTAGGTGGCCAATTTGGATTAAGTGGTTTGTACGATACCCAAGATCTGAAACATCCCAAGTTCGATTTCGAGATGGATATCAAAAACCTCGCTTTCAATAAAGCCTATGAAACCTTCAATACTGTAAAAACTTTGGCGCCAATTGCCGAGCGCATTGAAGGAACCTTCGATTCCAAATTCAAGCTGAATGGTGAAATGGGGCAAGATATGATGCCTATCTATTCCTCTCTATTGGGTGGTGGTATGCTAAAAGTAGCACAAGCATCTCTAACCGAAAGCAAAGTAATAAGTGGTGTCAATTCCCTTACCAAAATGGGTACTAAGTCGGATGCTGTTAGCTTGAAAGACGTACTTGTACAAGCAGAAGTAAAAGAAGGAAGGCTCCACGTGAAGCCTTTTGATTTAAACATTGGGGGTAACAAAACCAATATTTCAGGAAGCAACGGCATAGACGGAAGCCTGAATTATATCCTAAAAATGGATATGGATGCAGGAGCAGCCGGAAGTATGCTAAATAGTGCTATTTCCTCGGTAAGTGGCAATGCTGCTAGCGGGTCTAAAGTGAAAGTAAACTTCAAGGTAGGGGGCAATTATGCCGATCCAAAAGTGTCTTTAGCAGGATCTGAAGCAGGAGAAAGTACAGGCAGCGTAGCAAAAGACGCAGTGAAAGGAGCCGTAGACGAGCAAAAGGATAAGGCCAAAGAAGAATTGGATAAACAAAAGGCTGAAGCAGAGAAAAAAGCGAAAGAAGAAGCGGCCAAAGCGAAAGCCGAAGCCGATCGTAAAGCTAAAGAAGAAGCCGAAAAGCTAAAAAAGAAAGCGAAGGACAAGCTAAAAGATGCCATTGGCGGCTAAATAGTGAACAATAGGCCTGATTTACTACAAAGTATTTTTAGACGTAAAAGAGCCTTATTTCCATCTACAATAGGTTTATAGGGCTCTTTTCAAAAAAACTATTAGTAAATTCCTATGATATCTTACATAAGACTAATTTTTTTGCTAGAATTCGTGCTAATTTGAAAGAATGTTAAGAATTTAGAGGGCTGTAAATTAGGTAATTTGACTCTTGCCTAAATTATAGTACTTTTATGTTTGTGTTTTTGTTATTAATAAACAGGTTATGAAAAAAATTGTGAGACCGGTAAAAGCCTTATCGTTTATTGCACTGAGTGCAATAGTGATTAGTGCTTGTTCCAAAACTCATCCTACAGCTGTTTCTCCCGGAAACATCAGTACTACTACCGGAGTAGCGTACAATGAGGATGAGGGATTCCAAGTATCGGAATTCCGTGGACAACCCGATGGCCCCAACTTGGTGTTCATCGAAGGAGGTAGAACTACCCTCGGATCCTTTGAAGAGGATATCCTAAACAAAAGAGACAACGTGGAAAGAACCGTTACGGTGGCCTCGTTTTATATGGACGAAACCGAAGTGGCTAACGTACACTGGTTAGAGTACCTATTTTATGTAAAGCGTGATAGTTCGAGAGAATTCTATCAGTCGGCTTTGCCTGATACTACCGTGTGGGCACGCGAACTTGCCTACAACGATCCGTATGTAGATCATTACCTTCGTTACCCTGGCTTCAGATACCACCCTGTTGTAGGTGTAAGCTGGGAACAAGCCAATGACTTCTGCAAATGGAGAACTTTGTTTGTGAACAACCGATTGGCTGAACAATCTGACTTGGAAATTCCTGCTGAAACAGGTGGACGTATCGCTCTTGAAACAGGTGTGGTACTTCCAGATTACCGTCTTCCCACCGAAGCCGAATGGGAATATGCCGCTCAGGCTCTTATCGATGTACAATGGTTAGACGAAATTCAATTATATAAACGCTTGTATCCATGGGATGGACATGCATTAAGAAACCCTTATGGCAAACAAATGGGTTATTTCTTGGCCAACTTCAAAAGAGGAAGAGGTGATTATGCCGGTATTGCCGGAAAGTTGAACGATGGGGCTATGATTACTTCTTACATTTACGAATATCCACCAAATGGTTACGGTTTGTACAACATGGCTGGAAACGTAAACGAGTGGGTGTTTGACGTATACCGTCCACTTTCTTTCCAAGACATGGAAGATTTGAACCCCGTTCGTAGAGATGGTTTCCTAGATGAGGCTTCTATGTACGATAACGAATCGAAAAACCCTGCTGAATTCAACAGCTTAATTGATGATGATGTACGTGTGTACAAAGGCGGCTCTTGGAAAGATGTAGCCTACTGGATGTCACCCGGTACAAGACGTTTCTTAGAGCAAGATTCATCTTTGTCAACCCTAGGCTTCCGTTGTGCCATGATTCGTGCCGGATCTAACTATTAATCAACAAACACTAACATACGCAAACCCTCCTAGGAAATCCTAGGAGGGTTTTTTGTTTAGAAGCCTAAGCCTCATCTTATAGTTTTACTTTGATTCCTATCGGAAAAGCAGTAAAGGAAAAAAAGTTATCAAAAGATTCAACATTCATCGGAGAGTAATAAATCCTACTGAAAGGAGCTAATACAAGCAAAGGAGAGGACTGAAGGTATAGTCTTTTACCCATTCGTATATTCAAGGTCATGCTCGCATTAATGCTAAGTCCCAGATGATTCTTATCATCCCAGTACACATGCGTTGCACCTATCCCTAATCCTACTGTCCAGAAAAGACGGTCTTTTATAAGGTGTAAATCATAATATGTATTGAAACTTAATTGACTCAAGTTGCTCGGCAATTCGTTGATTTGGTCAGTAACAAGCAGGCCTAGGTGTCGCGATTGTTCGTAAGTAATCCCGTATTGCCAATTATTCTTTATACCCTTTTGGTATTCAAAGAAAATCCTGACGCCTAGCGAATTATATCTATCTGCCATAAAGCCGGTTTGAAAGGCTAAGTAATCGGGTTTCGGATTGGGTTCTTCTACAGACTGAGCTAAGGCAAAACCATGCAAGAAGCTTAATAGCAGAGATAATAAACAGGTACTTCGCATACGCCAAAATGATGGATATCGGTTACTCACAACGATTGTATTTACGGACAATCTCAGTAATGTCCTTGTGCGTGTACTCACCTGTTTGAATTTTGCGAACAAGCTCATCGCAATCTTCAAAATAGGCAGCAAATTCTAGTTTGAACTTCCGTTTTCTAACCTGCTTAAATTCATTCTCCTCAGGGCGTTTTACAAAAAATTGTTCCTCTACAGAACGATAATGCATGGAGCCCATTCCAGGAGCTCCCGGAGCAGACCTATTAGTTACCTTATTACACTTATATAGGGTCACCCGACTTCCCTTTTGCACGATTTGATAAAATGATTTGCCATCTGAAACAAACTTATAACCAGAGTAACCAAAACCCAATATATCGTTAGGTGAATAGCTTGCTTCGGTTCCACCCTCTTTTGCAAAGACAATGAAAGAATATTTGAAGTCATCGTAATCCATCCCTTTATCTTCTATTAAACCATGGATTTTAACCGAATCATTCTTTATGATGTATGCCGGTCTAAAATCAAGGTCCTTTTTCAACTTTTGGTATTGTTTCGACTCCTGAGCATAGCTCATGGTAACGGTGATTGTCAAGAGAATGGCGTAAATAATGGATTTCATGGATTGCCGGTTGAACTATTAATCGGGATAAATTACAAGATTAAAGAAAATCTTCAATTTTTGTATTGGAAAAAGTCCAAAATCCCCACTTGAAAAGGATACTATCAATGCCTCGCAATTGCAATCGCCCCAAAACTTATCTCTTTGGGTTGATATTCGTTCAATACGGTAGCTGTGCTTACAAGCGTGGCTCCGGTGGTAATCACATCATCTACTAGCAAAATCCTTTTCTTGCTCAATTGCTCTCCAAGACTGGGTTTCACGTGAAAAACTTCATCCACATTAAAAAAACGACTAATCCGTGATTTCTTGGTTTGCGTTTCAGTAGCAGTAATGCGTTGCAATATATCGGTTCGGACTTCACAATCCAGTTGATTTGCCAAGGCCTGAGCAAAGCCATCTACTTGATTGTAACCGCGCTTTTTCTGCTTAGCCTGATGCAAAGGCACAGGAATGACCATATCAAACCGACCTTGAAAGCCCGCATCCACCAAATCGTAGCCATACCACTCGCCCATGATGCTAGAGAGAGCCGGAAGGTTTCCGTACTTGAGTTTGTGCAGCAGGGTTTGAACCTTTCCGCCTTTCACAAACTTTAAATAAGGGAGCAGCAGCCCAAAATTGGGAATTCCATAATGAATGGCCTCATCCACGCGCTGCGGATGCAGGTGGTAATTCGAGCGGGGAAAATCGTAGCGGCAAACCGTACAAATAAGCTCCTCCTTAGTCAAAAGAGGATTATGACAGGTTTGACAGACCGATGGGAAGATCAGTCCGAGAAAATCTGAAAGCATTTTACATAGGGTTTTATCTAAATTACTAAACCTCTCTACAAATAGCCATATATTTGCAGTTTAACTCTTAGTATTTCCATGAGCTTAGTACAAGAATTCAATGACTATAGAAGCCGCATGAACGAGAAAATCATGGCGGCCGACAATAAAGTAATCAAACGCTTTTTCAACCTGGACACCAATACCTACATGGAAGGCCATGTAAGTGTAAAAACGAAAGAGATGATCGGCTTGGCCTGTTCCATGGTGCTGCGCTGCGATGACTGCATCAAATACCACCTGGGTAAATGCCACGAAGTGGGCATGACTACAGAAGAAATCTATGAAGTATTTGCCATTGCCAATATCATTGGGGGTTCAATTGTCATCCCTCACTTCCGCAGAGCGGTAGAATATTGGGAAGAGCTTCAGCAAAATCCTCCCGCATGATTAAAAAAGACTTAGACCTCGACAGAGAGTGGGCCGGCCTGCTCGATACCTTGGAAAGAACTTTGGGCAAGCGGCCTCAGGATTTGAATGCGGTGCTTTTTTTGATTGGCGTGCAGGAACTAGGCAAAGGTGCTAAGCCTTTTGCCAAAGAAGAAAAGCAAGATCTTATGCATATCGGCATTTGCAAAGTGCTGAGCCTATCCGGATTTTATGAACTCGAAGGCTTAGACGAAGAAGGTTGGCCACATTGGAAAATGGTGAAGAAACTCCCCCATTTTAAACTAGGGGAACAGGAAAAGCTTTTAAAAATGCACGTTATTGAATATTTTTCTACAGAAATAGGCTGGTAGTCGTATGAAAATTCTTACCTACAACGTAAACGGGATTCGTTCGGCTCTCAACAAAGGTTTTTTGGATTGGCTCAGCGCCAGTCAAGCCGATATGGTGTGTCTACAGGAGCTAAAAGCGGATGCATCTCAAATCGATACACTCCTTTTTCAAAGCTTGGGATATGAACTCTACGCCATGCCCGCTGAGAAAAAAGGCTACAGCGGAGTAGGCATACTTACCAAAAAATCACCGCTCCACGTGGAATATGGCTGCGGAATAGAAAAATACGATAGGGAAGGGCGCGTAATCCGTGCCGATTTTGAAGACTTCTCGCTTATGAGCGTATATATGCCAAGCGGATCCAGTGGAGAAGACCGCCAAGCCTTTAAGTTTGATTGGCTAGACGATTTCTACGGCTACAGTCAAGTTTTGCAAAAACAAACTCCTCAGCTCATCATCAGTGGCGACTACAATATTTGCCATCAACCCATCGATATTCATAACCCGGTGAGTAATAAAAACTCCTCCGGCTTTCTTCCCGAGGAACGCGAATGGATGAGTGCCTTTATTGGTTCGGGTTTTGTAGATACGTTTCGCGAATTCAACAAAGAGCCACATCAATATACTTGGTGGAGCTACCGTGCCAATGCCCGCGCCAAAAACTTGGGCTGGCGTATCGATTACCACATGGCTACCGAGGCTATGAAACCACGACTGAAACGCAGCGTGATACTTCCGGAAGCCAAACATTCCGACCACTGTCCGGTATTATTGGAAATTGACTAAATCAAAGCTGGACAATTTTCGTTACATCTAGTGCATGCATACATCACTCCACCATATTAAAAGCCAACTTAGGCAGTACAAGAAAAAGTACTTCCTGAACCGGATAATCCGTGGGGTAATTATTTGCCTAAGCCTACTGCTACTTACCTTTTTGCTCATTAATGGGCTGGAGTATTTTCTGTACCTAAGTAGCACGGTTAAAATTCTTATCCTGAGTATCTCGGGTATTTTAGCGCTTTTCACCTTAGCTTATTGGGTGGCGTATCCGGCTTATCAATTGAGCCAGAACGAACGGTACCTAAGTGATGAGGAAGCAGCCGAACAAATCGGAAAATACTTTACTGAAATTGATGATAAACTATTGAACATCATTCAGTTAAGCAAATTAGAATCGAATCAAAATGAATTGATACTGGCCAGTATCAATCAAAAGGCAAAAGCCCTTTCGGTTATTCCTTTTGTGCAATCCATCGACCTAAAAAAGAATACACGCTACCTGCGCTACCTCTACTGGCCGCTAGGCGCTGCTTTGCTGCTTTTACTGCTCATTCCTCAGTTCTACACAGAAGGTACGGCACGCATTATCGACTATAAAACTTCGTACAAACCTGAAGCACCCTTTACGTTTGTGCTTGTGAGTGAGCTGAGGACGTTCAAAAACGATGATTATGAGATACAGGTAAAGCTTGAAGGTAAAAGCATTCCTTCCGAGCTTTTATTAGTGATGGATAACCGTGAGATACCGCTCAGCAAAAATTCTTCGGGGCTATATACCTACACACTCAGCAAAATTCAACACAACGAAGTATTCTCTTTCAGTGCCGCTGGTTTTAGTTCTACAGATTATCGCTTAGAAATGGTAGAAAGGCCTGATATTAAATCATTTACGATTACGGCTGAATACCCTTCGTATCTACGCAAAAATCCTGAGAAGTTTGTCAATACCGGAAACCTAGAAGTACCGGAAGGCACCTTGCTTACCTGGCAGATACAAGCCCCGAGTGCCGATAGCGCTCACATTTCGTTTCCGAATGTAAAACTGGCATTAGAAGAAAGCCAAGGTCGTTTCAAATGCACATTAGCTGCTGAAAATACCAGTCCTTATGAAATTAGGCTCAGCAATGCCTACAGCACGAATAAAATGCCCATTGAATATCGCCTATCCGTTACCAAAGACGAATATCCACAGCTTGAAATAGAACAGTATCAAGATACTAGTCTGTTCAGCTTTATTATGCTGGGAGGTAATATTGCCGATGATCATGGCCTAAGCCGCTTTGTGCTACACTATACGTATACCGACAATAAAGGCGAAATCCAGCAAAAACAAGAGTCTATCCCTTTCAATGACAAAAGCAGTAACCAAAGTTTTCTGTACCAATGGAACCTTCCTCAAATAGAAATGCAAGAAGGCACAGCCATAGACTATTACCTTGAAGTATGGGACAACGATGGGGTAAATGGACGCAAATCGACCAAAAGTACCCGATTTGCCTTTAAAATCCCTACAGAAAAAGAGCGTAGTGAGATGGCGGAAAAAACCTCACAAGCAGCTCAAAATCAATTAGATAAAACGCTTGATAAGGCCAAGAAACTAGAAGAAAGTGTTAAAGAAATTAGCGAGCGGCTTAAGGGAAAAAAGGAGGTCAATTATCAGGAAGAAAAAATACTACAAGAGCTTCTTAAAAAGCGAAAAGAACTGGACGAGGAGATAAATCGATTAAAAGACCTCAATGAAGACCTGAAAGAAAAAAATGAAGCCTTGGGCACACAAAGCGAGGAGCTTCAGAAAAAGGCTGAAGAGTTGAAAAAACTGATGGACGAAGTGCTGGACGAGGAAACCCGTAAGCTTTATGAAGAATTGCAGCGATTATTGGAAGAAAAAGCCGATATTAATCAAATCCAGAATCAATTAGAGAAAATCAGCAAAAAGGAAAATAACCTCGAAAAAGAGCTAGAAAGGAGCATAGAACTTTTCAAAAGGATGAAGTTTGACCAAGCGCTAGAACAGAATATCCAAGCACTTGAAAAACTGGAAGAAAAACAAAAGGAACTGAATCAAAAAACAGAAAAGTCTACTAAAGAAGAGATGCCATCGCTTAGCGAAGAGCAAAAGGAAATAGAAAAAGAGTTTGAGGAATGGCAACAAGAGCAAGAAAAACTGAAAGATTTTAATCAGGACCTCAAAAATCCGAATTCACTTCCTGATACGAAAGAAGAAGAGGAAAGCATACAGCAAGAGTTGAAAAACAGCTCGGAGTCTTTACAAGAACAGAAACAGAAAGATGCAAAGCAATCGCAGCAAAAAGCCGCTGAGCAAATGCAACAACTCAAAGAGCAGATGCAGCAAATGCAAAGCAGCATGCAAATGGAAAGCTTGAGTGAAAATTTGGATAACCTGCGCGATATAGTGGACAATCTGGTAAAACTCTCCATGCGTCAAGAAAACCTTATGAAATCCATTCGGGAGATTAACCCATCCGACCCGCGCTTTGTAGAATTGAGCCAGCAGCAACTATTCTTGCAAAACGACACTAAAATTGTAAAAGATAGTCTCGAATCCTTAGCCCAACGAGTTTTTCAAATTCAAAGCTTTATTACGCGCGAACTAACTGACCTCGACCAATACCTCAACGAAAGCACCGAGGCCCTTAGGGAACGCAATAAAGGCACAGCTAATGTAAAGCAGCAATTTGCCATGAGTAGCTACAACAACCTTGCTTTGCTGTTGGATGAGGTATTGCAACAAATGCAACAGCAAATGGCCGATGCTATGGGCAATCCGCAAAAAGGAAACAAGAAAAAACAGGGCACACCTAGCATGAGCCAATTGCAGCAACAACTCAACCAAAAGATTCAAGACCTTCAGAAAAATGGGAAATCGGGCAGGCAGCTTTCCGAACAACTAGCAGAAATGGCCGCAGAACAAGAACGTATCCGTGAGATGCTCCGTGAGCTTAATGAGAAGTCAGGAGGGAAAGAAGGTTTAGGAGGTAACCCGGAAGAAATTATGCGTAAGATGGAACAAACGGAAAACGATTTGGTGAACAAGCGCATTACTCCTCAAACCATCAAACGTCAGCAGGAAATCCTGACACGCTTGTTGGAAACGGAAAATGCCGAGAAAGAAAGAGAGCTAGATAAAGAACGCAAAGCAGAAAGCGCCAAGCAACAAAACAAAGACTTACCTCCCGCCTTTGAAAAGTATATAGAGAGCAAGAAAAAGGAATTGGAGATGTATAAAACTGTACCTCCCAAGCTTAGTCCGTATTATAAGAAAGAAGTGAACAATTATTTTAAACGCATAAATCAATAAGATGAATTCAATCAAACTCCAAATTCCCTCTTTGGTAGAGAACATCCGTATTGTGGAAAGCTTTATCGACAACGCTAAGGACAAATACGAGTGGGATGACGACATTTATGGCAACATCATGATAGCCGTTACCGAAGCCGTAAACAATGCCATCAAGCATGGCAACCGAAGCGACAAGTCAAAAATGGTGCATCTACAACTCGATTTGGCCGAAAATAAAATCCAGTTTCAGGTAGAAGACGAAGGCAAAGGTTTCAATTACGTAAGTTTGCCCGACCCTACGGCTCCTGAAAACCTGGAAAAACCCGGAGGGAGAGGAATCTTTCTCATGAAACATTTATGCGATGAAGTATCCTTCTCAAAAGAAGGACGTGCCGTTTCGCTTACCTTTTATTTCAATTGATATGGCGGTTCACTTCTTTACGGAAGACATAGCGTTTAAAATCAAATCCGCCCTTCGAACTAAGCAATGGATCAAAGAGGTGGTGCAGCAAGAGGGCAAAAAGCTCAAAGAGGTAAACTACATCTTTTGTTCGGATGAACACCTTTTGGGCATTAACCAAGAGTATTTACAACACGATACCTATACCGACATTATCACATTCGATAATTCTGAAACTGATAAAGAGATAGAGGGAGATATCTATATCAGTATCGATAGGGTAAAAGAAAACGCCAACACTTTGAATATACCCTTTGAGGAAGAACTCCGCAGGGTACTGATACATGGCATTCTGCACTTGATAGGCTATGGCGACAAAAGTGCGGCAGATAAAAAACAAATGCGTGAAATGGAAAACCAAAGTTTAGCACGGTTTGATGTTCCACGTGAAACACTTAAGTAAGAAGATACCAAACGTTCCACGTGGAACACATGATTTATGTTTGAAGAGTATGATGTTATAGTAGTGGGTGCGGGGCACGCAGGATGCGAGGCTGCGGCTGCGGCTGCAAAGATGGGTTCTAAAACTTTGCTCTGCACCATGAATATGCAAACCATTGCCCAGATGTCGTGCAATCCGGCTATGGGGGGTGTGGCTAAGGGGCAAATTGTTAGAGAGATAGATGCACTAGGAGGGATGTCGGGGATTATATCAGATAAATCAATGATACAATTCCGTATGCTGAACCTATCAAAAGGACCAGCCATGTGGAGCCCACGTACGCAGAACGATAGGATGCTATTCGCAGAAGAGTGGCGTTATGCTTTAGAGAAAACTCCGAACCTTGACTTCTGGCAAGAAATGGTCAGTGAATTACTAGTGAAAGATGGTAGGGTAATAGGAGTCAAAACCTCACTTGGGATAGAAATCAAATCAAAAAGCGTAGTACTTACCAACGGGACTTTCCTGAATGGGGTTATCCATATTGGTGAAAAAAAGTTTGGAGGGGGAAGAACAGGAGAGAAGGCAGCTACCGGAATCACGGAACAACTCGTTACACTAGGCTTTGAAGCAGGCCGCATGAAAACAGGAACGCCACCGCGTGTGGATGGGAGAAGTCTAAACTATGAGGCTATGGAAGAGCAAAAGGGAGATGAAAAGCCTAGCAAGTTTTCATACAGTGATGAAACCAAACCTTTAGAAAAACAAAGAAGCTGCTATATCACCTATACCAATAAAGACGTCCATCAAACCTTAGAAACAGGCTTTGATCGTTCGCCTATGTTCAATGGCCGCATACAAGGCTTAGGTCCACGCTATTGTCCATCAATTGAAGACAAAATTAATCGCTTCTCTGAGAGAGACAGACACCAGATATTTGTAGAACCGGAAGGCTGGAACACTGTAGAAATCTATGTAAACGGATTCTCAACCTCCTTACCCGAGGATGTACAGATAAAAGCCTTAAGGCAAATACCAGGATTTGAGAAGGCAAAAATGTTCCGTCCGGGTTATGCCATAGAGTATGATTTCTTTCCACCTACCCAGCTAAAAGCAACCTTAGAAACGCATCTTATAGAAAACCTTTTCTTTGCAGGACAGATAAACGGAACTACCGGATACGAAGAAGCAGCTTGCCAAGGATTGATGGCAGGAATCAATGCGCATAATAAAGCACATGAAAAGGAAGAATTCACCCTACGAAGATCAGATGCTTATATTGGTGTGCTAATCGATGACCTTATCAATAAAGGTACACAAGAGCCCTACCGTATGTTTACTTCAAGGGCTGAATTTCGTATTCTGCTTCGCCAAGACAATGCAGACTTACGCTTGACAGAACTTGGTCATAAAATCGGATTGGCATCAGACGAACGTCTTGATAAAGTACTCGATAAAAAGAACGAGAGTAAGCAACTATTTGAAGCGCTCAAAAAAGAGAAGTTAACTCCTGAAGAAGCAAATCGGACCTTAAATGAAATTTCCACAGCTGGAATTCGGGAGAAAATCAGTTTATTCAATTTGCTAAAAAGACCCGAACTGGGTGTTCCGGAGTTAAGGCAAATTGATGGAAAGGTAGATGAATTCTTTTCCTCCTACTCGGAAGCAGCCATCGAACAAGCCGAAATCGAAATAAAATACGAAAGCTATATTGATAAGGAAAGAAAGCTAGTAGAGAAAATAGATAGCTATGAAAACTATCGTATTCCCGAAAGTTTAGACTATCAAGCCATACCCGCTCTTTCGGCTGAAGCAAAAGAAAAACTAAAGAAACATAAACCCCAAACCATTGGACAGGCCTCACGCATAAGTGGCGTGAATCCGGCAGATATATCAATCGTAATGGTGTATTTAGGTAAATAAACTATGTATCAAAAAATAGAAGCTTGTCCCAGCTGTGATAGCAAAGAACAAACTTTATTCAAAATCTGTAAAGACTATACGGTAAGTGGAGAAACATTCGCCATTGTGGAATGCAAAAACTGTGGTTTTAAATTTACCAACCCACGACCCGATGAGCAAAGTATAGGCAAATACTATGAATCAGAAGAATACATTTCTCATACAGATAAGGCACAAGGATTTATCCAACAAGTCTACAAGCTCGTTAGGGGAATAACCCTCTACCGAAAGTATCGTCTTATTAGCAAGCTAGTAGCAAAAGGTAAAATACTGGATATCGGCTGTGGCACTGGGGACTTCTTGACACAATTTAAAGACCGTAATTGGGAAGTTCGTGGAGTAGAAAAAAGTACTAAATCGCGGGCTATAGCTATTGAAAAAAATGGCAATATCATATCAGAAGATTTGTCACAGATAGAAGATCAAGGCTATGATGTAATAACACTATGGCATGTATTAGAACATATTCATACGCTGAATGAAACACTTACACGCATAAGAAAATTAGTAAAGAAAGATGGATATATAGTAATAGCCGTTCCTAATGAAGCCTCTTTTGATGCTAAGCATTATGGGGAACATTGGGCAGCTTATGATGTACCGAGGCACTTATACCATTTCAATCAGAAAACCCTGAAAGAAATTGCTAAGAAAAATAAGCTTAAAGTAAAGAAAATACTACCCATGAAATGGGACTCGTTTTACGTAAGCATGCTAAGCGAAAAGAATAAAGGAAATACAAATCCGTTTCTCAAAGGATTATTCATGGGGCTAAGGTCAAACACATGGGCCAGAAACCACAACAACAATTACTCAAGTGTACTGTATATTTTAAACAAATGAAATACGCCAAACTCATACTTTTTCTCTCTATAATTTTTTCAGCTGGTCTTCTATCAAACTGTGCCAATGTAGGGGCACCTATGGGTGGACCGAAAGATACACTAGCTCCTAACTTAGTAAGAACACTTCCCACTAATAAATCCTTAAACTACCAAGGACTAACAGTAGAATTGGTATTCGATGAATTCATTAAAATTGAAAACCTAAAAAAACAGCTCATCATCACACCTAGGGTAGAAGCAGAATATGAATACAAGGTCATAAAAAATAGGGTAGAAATTGAGTTTGCCGAAAAGCTAGAGGAAAATACTACTTACACGCTTAATTTCAGAGATGCTGTTAAAGACATAACGGAAGGCAACCAAGCAAGTAACCTGGTACTTGTATTCAGTACCGGATCGTATTTAGATTCTATGGAGGTAAAAGGCAAAGTAACAGCACTAATGGACGGCAGTAAACAAAAGAACGTAGTAGTAGCATTATACCAAAAAGATGATACAGTAGATATATTCAAAGCTGCACCCAAATACTTTACAAAAACAGACACTGCAGGAACCTACCATTTACAAAACATCAAAAACGGAAACTATAAGATTTATGCCTTCGAAGATGTAAATGATAACGCCATGTGCGAATCGCAATATGAAGCATATGGTTTTAAGTCCGATCCATTCAAATTAGATTCTATTGTATATAGGGATTTGGTTCTATACAATGCCGATATACGAGAATTAAAACTTAACAATACGAGTAACTACGGCCCATATTTCGAAGCTAAGTATAACAAGTATATTACAAGCTATAATATTGAATCTAATACATTGATTTACAATAATTTATATGATAAAAATAGTGTAATACGCTTCTATAATACACAACAAAACTTCACCGATAGCACGCTTACTTATTTATACGTTACGGATAGTATCGGACAAACCAGAATAGATACCACTTACGTAAAATTCAAAGAAAGCAAAATGACTGCTGATGAATTCAAAATAAATACAACCCTACCTGAAAGAAGTGAAGTGGATGAAAAGTTCTCAGCAGAAATACGGCTAAACAAACCTATGACAAGCTACAATGCCGATAGCATATTCATCCGATACGATTCATTAGTGCAAGACTATTTCTTCAATCAAGATAAAATAACCATAAATGATAATAAGACTATCATTCAATTTGAGATAAGCATTGACAAAGCCAAGTTAAAGATTGATACCACTTCAGTGAAAGACCGGATGGGTAACATCATTAAAAGAGAACCCAATGAACAGATATACATGAGTACATTTGATATCTACTTTGGAAAAGGAGCATTTATAAGCATAGAAGGCGACTCAGCTAAACCAATCAAAAAATCGTACAAACTAAAAAACCCGGCTAATACCGGATCGATAAAAGGCAAGGTACTTATTCCTTATTCATCTTATACCGTACAACTACTGGATAAGAATCAAAAAATACTACAGGAAGTTAAAGACATAAAAGAGTACAACTTCACGAATTTAACTGGTGGACTCGACTATTACTTACGGATATTAATAGATGTCAATGAAAATGGAACATGGGAGCTGGGTAATATTCTTGAAAATCGTGAGTCAGAACCCGTATTGGTATACCCCAACAAGATACCCTTACGTGCAGGATGGGAAGTAATAAACAATGACATAACTATGTGAACAAATAGCTAACAGCTGACTCATAAATCAATTTATCCACAAGGCAAGTTAAAAGCTAAACTCAGATGAAGTCTTCTTAAGGATAAGAATATGAAAGTGAGTATACAGTCAACGCGATACCAACAATTTTACAGGTGAGAGATAAAAATTTATAGTTATTAACAATTTATACGGATACAGCTAATTCACTCATTTAAAACCAGATACGTGTTGACAACTATTGAATAACCAAAAACTTATAGACAAATCAATAACATTCGATAAATGCAATAAGTATGTTTTTTACTTATCCACTTATCCACAGTATAATAGAAGAGACAAAAAGATTTTTAAAAAATTATTTAAATATTAACACTATAAAAAGAGATGTGGATAAACGCAAAAATAGTAGTGGTACTCCTTCCTCTTTTTCTCCTTATTGGTTTTACTACAAGTGCTCAGTCTAATGATTCAGAAGAAATACAGCTGGCTCAGTATTACTACCAACAAGGGGATGTGGATAAATCCTATGTGCTATTCCAAAAGCTAGCCAAGAAAGAGCAAAACTTGCCGTATATCCATCAGACCTATCTGGAACTGATGCTGAATACGCAAAAGTTTAACGAAGCAGAAGACTATATTGAAAAAAGGGTAAAACGCTCTCCCGAAGATTTATACCTCCTTACCGATAAAGCTATAGTATATACCCGCAGCCAAAATGCGGCCGCCCAAAAAGCATTTGATCAGGCCATAGAACTTGCCGTAAAACAAAGCAACAGTATCAGGCCTTATGGAAATTACCTAATCAATAAGCAGCTCACTGAACAAGCCGAAAAACTTTTCCTTAGTGCACGTAAAGCCTATCGCGAACCTTATGCATTTGCCAACGATTTGGCTTTGGTGTATCGCATCTTGGGAAAAAAGCAAGCCATGGTAGATGAGTACCTCAATTATTTAGAGACCAATCCGGCTGCAATGAATTATGTACAAAATAGCCTTCAAATTTTTCTTACCGAAAAGGAAGATAAAGAAGCTATGGAACAACTGCTGCTTGATAAAATCCAGAGCAATCCTTCCAATACCAATTATGCCGAACTCTTAGTTTGGAATTACCTTCAACAGAAAAATTTTCGTGAAGCTTATATACAAGCTCGGGCCCTCGACCGAAGAGCAAAAAAAGAAGGACAACAGCTTTTCTCTATTGCACACATCGCTACCGAAAATAAAGAGTACGAACTGGCCATTAATATTTACCAATACGTAATAGATCAGTATCCTGATGAAATTACCTACATCACCGCTAAGCGCAGTCAAATAAAGGCGCGTGAAGAACTGATAAAAAATACCTTGCCGGTAAATACCCTTCAGGTAAACGAACTGATTCAAGAATACAAAAAACTAGTAGCTCAATACGGGATTAATAAAAACACCCAGGAAGCCTTACGTCAGCAGGCGCTTTTGCAAGCTTTTTATTTAAATCAGCTGGATACCGCTATCCAAATTCTCGAAAATTTAGTGGCTTCGCCACAAGTTGGTCCTCATTTTAAATCCCAAGTTAAGCTCGACCTTGGCGATATCTTCATACTATACCAGCAGCCTTGGGAAAGCGCACTTCTGTATGCACAAGTGGAAAAAGCCGAGCGGCAAAGTCCCCTAGGCTATGAAGCTAAATTGAAAAACGCGCAACTATCTTTTTACCAAGGAAAATATACCTTGGCCCAATCGCATCTGGATATCCTGAAAAAAGCCACAACCCGCGAAATCGCCAACGATGCTATCCAGATGAGCCTACTGATTAAAGATAACCTCGGGTATGATTCGACCACCACTGAGTTGGACATCTATTCTTTCGCTCGTTTCCGCTCATTCATTCAAGATTACCGAAGCGCTAAAGACACCCTCGAATACTTGGTCAAAACCAAACCCACACACAATGTGGCCGATGAAGCCTATTGGCTCTTGGCAGATATTGCCAAAAAGGAAGGCGATTTTTTGCAAGCCATTACCTATCTCCAAGAAATAACCACTCATTTCTCTTACGACATACTGGCTGATGATGCCCTATACACCATAGGTGTGATTCAGCAAGAATATTTGAAAGAGGATGCACAAGCCATGCAATCTTTTGAAAAACTACTCTTTGAATATCCCGGAAGTATGTTTGTAGAAGAAGCGCGCAAACGTTTTCGTACCCTACGCGGTGATTTTGTCAATTAAGTGTTATATTGAAGCATAACCCTAATTGACGCGACAAAACTATGACGCCAACTCGTTTATTCGACATTTTTCAACTCCAGCTTCAGAATTTTCCACGTGAAAACGCCCTCAACCGCAAAGTGAATGGAGAATGGGTGAGCTACAGTACCCAAAAAATCGTTGAAATTGTAGATCAGCTTGCCCTCGGTCTCTATAAAAAAGGCATATCCAAAGGCTCAAAAGTAGCCATTGCTTCAGAAAACCGTCCCGAATGGAATTTCGTGGATATGGCACTGCAAAAAATCGGTGCCATTTCCGTTCCGCTTTACGTCACGGTTACGGTAGACACCTATCAATTTATTTTGAACGATGCCGAAGTAAAACTTGCATTTGTTTCCAATAAGGAGCTATACGATAAAATGCAGCAAGCGGCAGCCCAAGTAAGCTGGCCGGTGGAAGTTTTTACTTTTGACAAGCTCCCTGAGCTGCCGTATTGGGAAAGTGTATTGCGCAAAGCCGATTTCTCCGAGCAGGAAATTGTAACCACTTTATCCGAAGAAGTATTACCCAGCGACCTACTCACTATCATTTATACTTCGGGAACCACAGGTGTGCCAAAGGGAGTGATGCTCTCGCATAGCAATGTGTTGAGCAATGCCCTAGCCGTGCGTGCAATCCTTCCTTGGAAAGATACCCACCACATGCGTACGGTTTCATTCTTGCCACTCTCTCATATTTTTGAGCGCACCGCCAGCTACTTTTTTCAATATGCCGGAATAGCCGTGTACTATGCCGAAAGTATGGAAACGGTTGGCGATAACATCCGTGAGATTAAACCTCACCTTTTTGCTACGGTCCCGCGCATGCTCGAAAAGGTGTACGAGCGGATAATTGGCAAAGGCCGCGAGCTGACCGGAATCAAAAAGGCATTGTTTTTCTGGGCCATGTCGGTGGGAGAGAAATACCTTCCTCAAGAAAACCAAGGGTTCCTGTACGATACCAAATTGAAGCTGGCGAATAAACTGATTTTCTCTAAATGGAGAGAAGCCCTCGGTGGAAATGTGCAGCTTATCATATCGGGTGGAGCTGCCCTTCAGCCCCGATTGGCTACCCTCTTTTGGGCGGCTCAAATCCCCACTTTGGAAGCCTACGGACTTACCGAAACCTCACCGGGTGTTTGCTTTAACCGACTCGATATTGCCAATATGCGTATTGGTACAGTAGGGCCAGTACTTCCCGGAGGCATAGAAATCAAAATAGCGGAAGACGGAGAAGTACTCTGCAAAGGTCCCAATATTATGATGGGCTATTACAAGCGCCCCGATCTTACGGCCGAGGTGATTGATGCCGATGGTTGGTTCCATACCGGAGATATTGGTGAACTGGTGGAAGGAAAGTTCTTGAAAATTGTGGACCGTAAAAAGGAGATGTTCAAAACCTCGGGAGGGAAATACATTGCCCCTCAGCTGATGGAGAACAAGTTCAAGGAATCTTCTTTTATTGAGCAGATATTGGTAACGGGCGAAAGTCAAAAATTTCCATCGGCCCTTATTGTGCCTAATTTTGAACACTTACGCAAGTGGTGCGAACTACATAATATTCCTTATACTACCGATTCGCAAATGATCACCTTCCGCCAGGTGGTAGAACGCTACGAGAAGGAAATGGAGCGCTACAATGCACAGTTTGCCTCCTACGAGCAAATCAAAAAGTTTACCCTGCTCAAAGAACCTTTCAGTATCGATAAAGGCGAACTCACCGCCAAACTTTCTTTGCGCAGAAAGCAGATTGAAACAAATTATGCGGAAGCGATAAAAGGAATGTATACCTAAAATATAGAAGGTAGAATTAGGCTTAAATAGTTAACGTAAAACTTCTATGTAACGGGAATTACCTTCAGATAATAATTCTTGTATTTCGGAAACTAATGATTTTGGCAAAATTACAGTCAAATCTCTTAAATAACTCATAATTAGAGCTTTTAGCTCAAAGTTAATAATAAGTCGTAATTCAAGAATTACGTATTCAGTTGTTTCGATAACTGTTTTCTGCGTCCAGTGAATCGGGTTACTCTTAAAGTAGTAAAACTGTTTTTTGGACACTTTGATTTGAATGGTTTCAATTTCTTTGTCTTTGTAGGTAATACCTAAAACATGCTTGTATCTTTTCAATAAGGAATCTATGTCTGTTTCAATGAAAACGGATGAATCAAACGTAAGATTGGAAATTCGATCTAAAGCAAAGGTTTTAATTCGATTTGACTTCGCATCCAAGGCGATTAAGTACCATTGATATTTGTATTCCCTCACCATATATGGACAAACCTTGTAATCTTCATCAGATAAATAGCGTTTTTGGTAATTAAAAGTAAGGTTTTGCTTGTTCTTAATGCTATCAAATAATACATACAGAATGGGATTACTAGTTTCGCTATCAGGCAATTCCTCAAAATGTATAACTCTAGAGTTATTTGTAGAGTCAAAAGAGAGTATCTGATTGAATTTTTCGAATGTTGCTAGCAACGAATCTCGAAGTTGTTCATTCTTCATTTTGCTTTTCAGTGACGAAAATGCAAACAAAAAATTATTTAAATCTTCACTATTGAAAAAGACATTATCATTGAAGGTAAAATGACGATTTGAATATTTGTAAAGAAGACTTCTTCCTCTCTTTACAGTTTCAATAGGTGCATTGAAAATGACTTTCATATTCTTAATATCGGTCTTTCGCAACGATTCGGGATTTGTATCGACAACCTCACCAAAAGTTTCTAAAAAGAAATCATCACAGGCGATAGCCAACTCATTTTTGTCCCATTCTAGTTTTCCGTTCTCTTTACGACCTCTTAAGCAATCATGAATTACTTTGAAGCGAAAGAGGTCTTTATTTCCTTTTATTCCGGTCATTATTTCTGACAGTTTGAAGTTATTAGTTCAAGAACTTTGGGAAAAAGAATGATATGAAATCCTTATACTTTTTACCCATAAAAAGACAAAAGCTATTTTATGTCCACAATTGGTATATCAAAAGATACCTAATGAATGAAACATTTTCAAAATTAGACGCTGTTGTAGAAATCTCTTTAATTTCCAAAAATTTCACAGAAAAGCTACGAGTTTCTCTTTTAGTTGATAATGAAGATTTAGATATAATAACCAGTTCAAATGTTTTATTCAGTTTAAAATCAAAAGCGGAAATAAATAAAGAAGGCTGTTTAAGTATTTCCTATGATTTTCCTATCAGAGTAAAACACTTTGATATGGTTTTAAAAGCCACCCAACTTTATTTTTTAAAAAATGACTCATCTATTGGCCCGCTCGAACTAGAGATTTATTCCCTTTTTGGAATCAAAATTATTAACAATAGTAAGCTGTTTATTCTGGATAAGCTTATACAGCATCCGAAAGTCACAAAGGTGAAATTTGTGGATGGTGAGCTATATAGCCTATCCAATATTTTAAAGTATTTGGCAGAACAGAACCAAATCTATATGAATTTAAAAGCTTTGGGCTACAACGAAAAGACAGTTGTAAAGCTTCTAAACATAGATAATTTTGACATTATTAAAGACGTATTTCAAGCTATAAGTGAGGCAGATCTTACAGAAAACGCCATTTCATTAGAAGCCATTAACCCTGCATACGAAAGTCTATCGATTGATGCTTTATCTCGCAAAATAGGATATATCAAAGCAATACGTTTAGCTAAACACTTTTTTAAATCCAGAAAAAAAATGGATTCGATTCAACAGAATGAAAATATGCTATTGCAGTCTTATATAACCCAAATGAACTAATTATGAAAAAGTTACTATTGATGCTTTTTGCAATCACCACATTATTATCATGTCAAACTTCTCAAGAGAAGAGTGTAATTGGCAGATGGACTAATCTTGAAAGTAATAGTCTTGGAAACATCGATGAGATTGAGTTTATTGACGACAAAAACTGCATTATTGTAATGTCTGGTATGATGTCTTTGGGAAACGGCCAAAGCTTTTGTACATATAAACGTTTAAACAACAGACTTATACTTTGCGATAATTTGCAAGGAGGAATAGTGCTAGACATAAAAAGCCCTGACACATTACTTGGATCAATTGGCCTAATAGAACTGAAATTAATAAGAACTAAACCTAATCGACATGGAGAGTAATAATGACGCTATTAAATTAAGCCAAAAGGTAGAAAAAGATTGGCTACATCTTCGCCCCTTTGTTTGTGACGGAAATCCCTTCAATTGTCAGGTTTTTATAGTAGGGTTTAACCCAGCCACTACAATCGAGAATAGTAAGTTTACTGACTTTTTCAGCGATGGTGTTTTTGATAAGGAGAAGTTCACCGCTATATATCAATCAGCAAGAACTGAGCAACGTAAGAAAGCTGGGAAGGATGAAAACAAATTATCCAAAACACGAAAGGGTATAGATTTTATCTCGACCCATTTGGAGAAAGAGGGTATCAAAACCCTTGAAACGAATGTGTATTTTAAACCAACTTCAAAAGCAAAAGAACTAAAGAAGGAAGATAGAAATGCTAATCAGTTTCTCGAACTCCTGTCCCTTTTCAAAAGCTCTGGCAACCCCAAAGTGATTTTTATTCATGGTGGAAAAACCTTAAAGACCTTTGTTAAGATGTTGAAACTTGAAGGAGACTTTGAGGTGAAATCTGAATCAATCGGAACGCATACATTTAAGCTAAATAATCAAAATGTTACACTTCTTTGGACCTACCATCTGTCCTTTCAAAAAATGGCTACCGAAGAGATGCGCAAGAAAGTAGTTGATACTATTAAGAAATCCGTCATGAATCCTGTATCTTAATGCTTGCCAAACTTTCTTTGCGCAGAAAGCAGATTGAAACAAATTATGCGGAAGCGATAAAAGGAATGTATAGCTAAGTCTTTGGCACAAACGTTTCCACACAAGCGATAAAATTTTAAAGAAAATAGTATGCATGCATACTATTTTCTTTTTAACTTGGGTTCAATTCCAAAAAGGACATCTTTTTGTCCTCTTTTAATTAAAACCCAACAATCGATTGAAACGCGAAGAATCCATAGACTACAACATCAAGGCCAGCTGGCATGCCATCTCGCGCATGTACAATCAGCAAGCGGCCAAGTATGACATCACCACCTCTATCGGTTTCGTATTATTGAACATCGATTCCGAAGAAGGAACACCCGCTACCAAGATAGCCCCTCTTATGGGCCTCGAAGCCCGAAGCCTTACCCGCATGCTCAAAAGCATGGAAGAGAAAGGTCTCATTTTCAAAAAAGCCGATCCTACTGATAAGCGTTCGGTACGTATTTACCTTACCCCCGAAGGCAAGAAGAAGAAAGAAGTGAGCAGGCGCACGGTGAAAGCCTTTAACCAAGCCGTGCTTTCAGAAGTACCTCAGGATAAACTCAATGCCTTTTTCGAAGTGGTAGGCAAAATCAATGAACTGATAGAAGACAACAAAATTTTATTTACTGTATAAACTCCCTGCAATTATTCCAAATATGAACAGAACCATTAAAAAAGTTGCCGTTTTGGGCTCAGGAATCATGGGGTCGCGCATTGCTTGCCACTTTGCCAATATTGGCTTGGAAGTTCTTCTGCTCGACATCGTTCCGCGCGAGCTCTCCGAAGCGGAAAAGGCCAAAGGCCTGAATGAACAGCATCCGGCTTTTCGAAACCGTATCGTTACTGAAGCTTTTCAGTCGGCCGTAAAGTCAAATCCCGCACCACTTTACCACAGCTCGTTTGCATCACGCATCAGCCTCGGAAACTTTGATGACAACATGAAAGACATCAAAGATTACGACTGGGTGATAGAAGTGGTAGTGGAAAATCTGGACATCAAGAAAAAGGTGTTCGAACAAGTGGAAAAGCACCGCAAACCCGGTACACTCATCACTTCCAATACTTCAGGTATTCCAATTCACCTGATGCTGGAGGGTAGAAGTGATGATTTCCAAAACCACTTCTGCGGAACGCACTTCTTCAATCCGCCCCGCTACTTAAAATTGCTCGAAATCATACCTACTCCAAAAACCGACCAGTCGGTGGTAGATTTCTTGATGCATTATGGCGATGTGTTTCTGGGCAAAACCATGGTATTGTGTAAAGATACACCCGCCTTTATTGCCAACCGCGTGGGGATTTATGCCATCTTGAAAGTGGTAGATTCTATGCGCAAGCTGGATTTGAACATTGACGAAATCGATAAACTTACTGGTCCAGTAATTGGCCGTCCGAAATCGGCTACCTTCCGTACCTCCGATGTGGTAGGTTTGGATACCTTAGTAAAAGTGGCCAATGGTCTTTACCAAGGTTTACCAAAAGATGAAGCCTGCGATACCTTCAAACTTCCAGAGGTGATTGCCAAAATGGAAGAGAACAAATGGCTGGGCGATAAAACGGGCCAAGGGTTTTACAAGAAAACCAAAAATGCCAAGGGCGAAACCGAAATCCTTACGCTGGATTTAAAAACCCTAGAATACAAAGAAAAGCAAAAGGTGAAATTCCCTACGCTGGAGCTCACCAAAACCATAGACCGCGTAAAAGACCGCTTCAAAGTACTTTTGGGCGGTAAAGATAAGGCCGGAGAATTCTACCGCGATTCTTTCTATGGCTTGTTCCAATACGTATCTAACCGCATTCCGGAGATTTCGGATGATTTATACAAAATCGATGATGCCCTCCGCACCGGATTCGGCTGGGAGCTGGGCCCTTTCGAAACTTGGGATTCGGTATCGGTGAAAGATAGCGTGGCCAAAATGGAAGCGGCTGGTTATAAGCCCAATCAGTGGGTGTACGATATGCTGGCCACTGGCGCGGAATCCTTCTACAAAGTAGAAAATGGCGTTCGCAAATATTATGACATCCCCAGCAAAGGCTACAAGGCCATTCCGGGAACCGAAGGATTTATCATTTTGGATAATATCCGCAAAAACTCTGTAGTGTGGAAGAATGCCGGAGCTACTGTCCACGATTTGGGCGATGGCATCTTGAACCTGGAATTCCATACCAAAATGAACACCATGGGCAGCGAAGTGGTAGAAGGAATCAACAAGGCTGTTGCCTTGGCCGAGGAAAACTACCGCGGACTGGTAATTGCCAACAACGGAACCAATTTCTCTGCTGGTGCTAACCTTGCCCTCGTATTTATGTATGCCATTGAGCAGGAATACGATGAAGTAGATTTCATGATTCGTCAGTTCCAAAACACTACTATGCGTGCCCGCTATTCTTCGGTGCCTGTGGTGGTAGCACCTCATGCCCTTACCTTAGGCGGTGGTTGTGAACTTACCCTTCATGCAGACAGAGTTGTGGCGGCAGCCGAAACCTATATTGGTTTGGTAGAAGTGGGTGTAGGTCTTATCCCTGGTGGTGGGGGTACGAAAGAATTCGCTTTGCGCGTATCCGATGGACTCGAAACCGGAGATGTGGAATACAATGCTTTGCAGAATGCCTTTATGAATATTGCTACGGCCAAAGTGGCAACCTCTGCGCATGAAGCCCGCGATATGAATATCCTCCGTAAATCGGATTTGATTGTGGTGAACAATGACCGCAGAATAGCCGAGGCAAAGGCCGAAGCCATACGCTTGGCAGATGCCGGATATACCAAACCGGTGCACCGCAAAGACATCAAAGTACAAGGAAAAGGTGGTATGGCGTTATTCTTAGCAGGTGTCAATGGCATGCGCATGGGGAATTACATTTCCGACCACGATAAAAAGATAGCGGAAAAAATCGCCTATGTGATGTGCGGTGGCGATTTGAGTTATCCACAAACCGTATCGGAACAATACCTACTCGACTTGGAAAGAGAAGCTTTCCTAAGCCTAACCGGAGAAAAGAAAACGCTTGAAAGAATTCAGGCGATACTTCAGGGAGGAAAGCCACTTCGTAATTAGACGAAGAGAGTATAGATAATAGACACAAGACTGGAATGCATAATTTGAAAGAGATTAAAGTTTGGCAAAAAGCAGTAGAGTTAAGTATTGACATCTATCAGCTTACCCAATCATTCCCTCAAGAAGAGAAATTTGGTTTAGTCTCTCAAATGCGCAGATCCTCAGTTTCTATTGCCTCTAATATTGCCGAAGGTGCAGGACGAAGTTCTGATAAAGAGTTTGCTCAGTTTTTGGCTATTGCTAATGGCTCATCATTTGAGCTTTTAACCCAATGTACCATCAGGGGCAAACTACAATTTTTGAATATTGCGGATTTTGAAAAAGTAGAGAATCAAATTATGGAACTCCAGAAAATGATTTATGCATTCAAAAACCGTCTAAAATCTAATGTCTAATTGTCTAACATCTAAAATATGAACGCATACATAGTAGCAGGATATAGAACAGCGGTGGGGAAAGCAACCCGAGGGGGCTTTCGTTTTACCCGTCCCGATGATTTGGCGGCTGATGTAATTAAGCATCTGGTAGCCTCTTTGCCCAACTTTGACCCGAAAAGGGTAGATGATTTGATTGTAGGAAATGCCGTACCCGAAGCCGAGCAAGGCATGCAGATGGGTCGCATTATTTCCCTACTTTCTTTACCTATGGAAGTACCCGGAATGATTATCAACCGCTATTGCGGTTCGGGTGTGGAAGCTATCAATATTGCATCGGCTCGCATTCATGCCGGATTGGCCGATGTGATTATTGCCGGTGGAACGGAAAGCATGAGCATGGTGCCTGTTATGGGTTGGAAAACCGCCCTTAACTACAATATCTCTAAAAACCACCCTGATTATTACACCAGCATGGGTTTAACAGCTGAGCAAGTGGCCAAGCAGTTCAATATTTCACGTGAAGATCAAGATCAGTTCTCTTTCAACTCGCATCAAAAAGCCATTGCTGCTATTAAGGATGGCAAGTTTAAAGATGAGATTGTGCCCATCACCGTGAAGGAAACCTTTATCGACCCTTCAGGCAAGAAGAAAACCAAAGAATATGTAGTAGATACGGACGAAGGCCCACGTGCCGACACTACGTTGGAAGCTTTGGGCAAACTTAAGCCGGTATTTGCAGCCGGAGGTTCGGTAACAGCCGGAAACTCCAGCCAAACCTCTGATGGTGCCGCTTTTGTGATGGTAGTGTCAGAGAAAATCTTGAAAGAATTTAACCTTACGCCTATTGCGCGCATGGTAAGCTATGCCGCAGCCGGAGTAGAGCCGCGCATCATGGGGATCGGTCCCGTAGCCGCTATTCCAAAAGCCTTGAAACTAGGTGGATTAAGCTTAAACGATATCGATCAATTTGAATTGAATGAAGCCTTTGCCGCACAGTCTTTAGCCGTAATGCGTGAGCTAAATATCGACCAAAGTAAAGTGAATGTAAACGGTGGCGCTATCGCCCTCGGTCACCCGCTGGGCTGCTCCGGAGCGAAGCTATCGATTCAACTTTTCAATGAAATGCGCAGACGCAAACAAAAATACGGCATGGTAACCGCCTGCGTAGGGGGTGGCCAAGGCGTAGCAGGAATCTATGAGCTTTTATAGTTGATGGTGGACAGTTGTCGGTTGACGGTTATGGAATATACAGAACTAGAAGTATGGAAAATTACACGTCAGCTAGTTTCGACTGTCTATTTATCAACAAAAGCGTTTCCCAAGGAAGAGCAATTTGGGCTTAGTAATCAAATAAAAAGAGCTGCGGTTTCTGTACCCTCCAACATCGCAGAGGGATGCGGAAGAAGACATGTAAATGACTCCTTGCAGTTTTTCTACATTGCACGCGGCTCTTTATATGAACTAGAAACCCAACTTTATTTGGCATTTGATTTAGGTTTTATTTCAAAGAATAAACAGGATGAACTCCTAGATCAAATCACCCAAAGTAAAAAGCTGATTCAAGGCTTTATAAATTATGTAAAAAATATAAATACAAAGGGTTAGACCACTGTCAACCGTAAACTGACAACGGTCAACCAGTAATAGAGCAAATCATCACTTGCAAAAGCTTATTAATGGCTTTATAAATTATTTAGAGAAACAAGAAACCTGATAGTTGAAGGTCTGCAAATCCATCAACCAACAACTGTCAACTTACAACTAGAAACATCATGGAAACCAAAGAAAAAACAATGCCCAAGGGCGGTGAATTTTTGATCAAAGAAACCGCTGCTGCGAACATCTTCATCCCTGAAGAGTGGACAGAAGAGCAGAAAATGATTGCCCAAACCTGTAGAGATTTCCTGGAAGCGGAAGTGTTCCCTCGTTTGGATGAAATCGACTCGATGAAAAACCCGGAGTTGATGCCTTCTCTATTGGATAAGGCCGGAGAACTTGGCTTATTGGGAACTTCCGTTCCCGAACAATATGGCGGTTTCGGCATGAACTTCAACACCTCTATGTTGGTGGCCGAGGTATTGGGTGCCGGACATTCCTTTGCCGTGGCCATTTCGGCCCATACGGGTATCGGCACATTGCCTATTTTGTACTATGGCAATGAGGCACAAAAAGCCAAATACTTGCCTAAACTAGCTACAGGCGAATGGAAAGCCGCTTATTGCTTAACTGAGCCCGATAGTGGCTCCGATGCCAATTCCGGTAAAACCAAAGCCGTGCTTTCTGCCGATGGCAAACACTATGTCATCAACGGACAGAAAATGTGGATAACCAACGGTGGCTTTGCCGATATCTACATCGTGTTTGCGAAGATTGATAATGATAAAAACCTATCGGCCTTTATCGTGGAGAAAAGCTTTGGCGGTGTTACCATGAACGAGGAAGAGAAAAAGATGGGGATTAAGGGTTCGTCTACCCGCCAGATTTTCTTGAACGACTGCAAGGTACCTGTGGAGAACCTACTTTCTGAACGCGAAAATGGCTTCAAGATAGCCGTAAACATCCTTAACATTGGCCGCATTAAATTGGCGGCAGCGGCAATTGGTGCTTGTAAAAAAGTGACCTCCACGGCTGTTAACTACTCCAATGAGCGTAAGCAGTTTGGCACTTCTATTTCCAACTTTGGTGCTATCAAATTGAAAATTGCCGAGATGGCTACCCGTACTTATGCTTCTGAATCAGCCGCGTATCGTGCCGGACAAAACATTGACGATGCCTACGATGCGCTTATTGCGGGTGGTATGGACGAAGCACAAGCCAAACTGAAAGCGGTGGAGCAATTTGCCATTGAATGTGCCATTCTGAAAGTGCATGGTTCGGAAGTGTTGGATTATGTGGTAGATGAAGGCGTTCAGATTTATGGCGGTATGGGCTTTAGTGCCGAAGGACCAATGGATCGTGCGTACCGCGATGCTCGTATCAACCGTATCTTTGAGGGAACCAATGAAATCAACCGTTTATTGACGATTGATATGATTCTGAAACGTGCCATGAAAGGTGAACTTGATTTGATTGGTCCGGCTATGGCCGTAGCCAAAGAGCTGATGGAAATTCCTGATTTTGGGGCTTCTGAAGATGAAGGCCTTTTTGCCGCAGAGAAAAAGGTATTGAAAAACCTGAAGAAAGCCGGATTGATGATTTCAGGAGCGGCTGTGCAGAAGTTTATGCAGAAGCTGTCGGATGAGCAAGAAATCTTGACCAACCTAGCCGATATGTTGATTGAAGGCTATGTGGCCGAATCGGTGATGCTTCGTACCGAAAAGCTGGTAGCCTTGAAAGGAGAAGAAGCTTGCAAAGTGCAAATTGATATGACACGCCTATACTTCAACCATGCCGTACAAGTGGTGGCCAAAGCCGGACGTGAAGCGATTGCTTCCTTTGCCGAAGGCGATGAGCAACGCATGATGCTTATGGGCTTGAAGCGCTTCACGAAGGTAGATCCACTGAACGTGAAAGAAGTACGCAGAAGTATAGCCGAACATCTGATTGCCAAAAACGAATATCCCTTTTAAGGATAGAATACTTCAAATACTAGAAAAGCTACTCGCAAGGGTAGCTTTTTCTGTTTTATGTGGAAGTGTCTTCATCCCTGAATACATCAGGGATAAGCAAAACATCTTCTCCGTTTTTGTGCAATTCTTCAAAAGCCTTGTCCCAATCTTTCCTCGGCCTGGTAATGGGCTTTAGTATAAGCCTATCATTTTCCAGAATCAGTTCTACCGAATCAGTAATCTTATACTTTTCCAAAACTAGTTTGGGAAGGATTAACCCTTTGTCTTTTCCCATGCGTACAAACTTAGCCTTCATATCAGATAGGATTATTACTAATATCGAATTTCTTCACGGTCAATCCAACCCCTTTTCTCAAAACTAAAAAGACACAAAAAAACCCTCTCGTTTTGAGAGGGTTTCTTGTTATGAATATCCTACTGATTACTCAGTGATGATTTCAAGAGTGATTTCACCATTAGAGTTTGCAGTGGCGACTAATGCTGTTACCAAGGCCAATCCTTTTTTTACACCGTTAGTGCTAGTTGAAGCCGTTTCAAAAGCGAAAACATCACCAACGGCAAGGTTAGTAATATTTCCATTTTCATTGGTTCCACCATTGAAAGCGGTTTCGATTTCAGCCAAGGTCGTTACTTCATTAAATTCAGCTTCAGTCATAGAAGTAGATCTAATCAAAGTAGCATTTCTTGTTCCCCAACCTTGTGCAGCTAAATCATAAACTAATGATGGATAGTTAGCAGGAGCAGCAATACTTGCTTCGTTTGTGTTACCATAGTAATAACCAAAATCAATTTTAGCGGAAGTTCCAGCAGGGCCATCAACTACATCCTCAGCAGAATAAGTGGCACCTTCAGCAATAGAATAGAAGGTTTCAGAAGTTCTTGTTCCCGGGGTACTTCCAATTGGAGCTTCAAGCAATACAGCCGTGAAGTTTCTCAATGCAGAAATTACGGTGATAGAGAAATCATCAACAGCAGTTCTGTCTTCAGCATCTACTACTTCAATTTCCCATTCTACTGTGCTACCGATCAAAGAAGCAGCAGGATTGTAAGTAACTACGAAAGTACCTACTGTATCGCCAGCGGCTACGCCAAATTCAGAAGGAGCATTGAAAGATTTATCGCCAGCTGTGCCATCAATAATTGGAGTCAAGTTGATACCTGCAATACCCGCACCAGCAGTAAAGGCTACAGTTGCTTCAATTTCAGTTCCGGCTGGAACGTTGGCATCACCCGTATAAGTAACTACTACCGTAGGGGCAACAGTTTCTACTTCTTCATCGCCACCGCAAGAGGCAAATCCGATAACACCGGCAATCGCCAGCATGCTCATAAATTTTGTTCTAAGTTGTTTCATAATTCGTGTTAGTTTAAGTGGATTCAAATTTACTATAGAAAAAATTACAATTGATATAAACAAAACAAAGTTTTTTTATCTTTTTAAAAAATTACACGCGTCCTTTTGCTCCTTTAAGAGATTCTTTATGACAAACGGTCTTTTTTTATCTCCTAAGCCTCGTAAATTTAGCAAATATATTGCCAAAATCGTTTTAAAAGGAAATTTATGTGGAATCAACGAACAAAAGTATTCTTTAGTGCACTCGCACTGGCCCTGTGCCTAGGCTCGGCTTTGCAAGCCCAAGAAAAACAAGCCTTTACCCTAGAAGATGTTTTCAAGAAAGGTCTTTTCGCGCAAAGAGGTGTATATGGTATCAATTGGATGAACGATGGCCGCTACTACTCACAAACTTTGGGTGGTGCCGATGCGGATTACATCGTGAAGATGGATATCACTACGGGAAATGCGGTAGATACCTTATTCAACGGAGCCGAAGTACAGCTCAACGGTAAGCCGCTCCAGTTTGATGCCTATTCTTTCAGTGCCGATGAAAAACAGATTCTTTTGGCCACCGAAGAGGAAAATATTTATCGCAGATCTACGAAAGCGTATTTTTATATCTACGATACCCAAAGCAAATCCTTAAAGAAACTGGCAGAAGGTGATAAGCAGTCCTATGCTACTTTCTCGCCCGATGGCAGCAAAATTGCCTTTGTGCGGAATAATGATCTATACTACGTAAGCTTACCTACTTTGGCGGAAACCCGCATTACTACGGATGGCGAGTGGAACAAAATCATCAACGGAAATGCCGACTGGGTATATGAGGAAGAATTTTACCTGAGCCAGTCTTTCCAATGGTCGCCCGATAGCAAGCGCCTTGCCTACTGGCGATTTGACGAAAGTGAAGTACCGGAGTTCAATATGCAGTACTTTACCGATTTGTATCCTACCGACTACCGCTTCAAATATCCTAAGGCGGGTGAGAAAAACTCCGTAGTGGATGTATTTGTGTATGACCTTGAGGGAAAAAAGGCACAAAAGATGGATGCGGGTCCTGAAAAAGACCAATACCTACCGCGTATCTACTGGATTAATAGCGATATGTTGAGTTTGGTTAGACTTAATCGCTTGCAAAATCAATTAGACATTTTACATGCCGATGTAAAAACCGGAACTAGCAAAGTGATATTGACCGAGAAGGCTAAAAACTATGTAGATATCAACTTTACGGATGACATCAAATACTTATCGGATGGCAAAAGCTTTATCCGCACCAGTGAGCAAGATGGTTTCAAACACATCTATCATCATAAAATAGACGGTAGCCTAATCCGCCAAATTACCAAAGGCGCTTGGGAAGCGGAAAGCCTTTTGGGCATTGATGAAAAGAAGAAAACGCTTTATTATATCTCTACCGAAGATTCACCCATCGAGCGCTATTTATATAGCATCAGTCTAGATGGCAAAAAGAAAACCAAGATGTCGGTGGGCAAGGGCGTACATTCTGTGAATTTCAGTCCGGATTTTACCTATTACATTAATAGCTTCTCGAGCAACGAAACCCCACTTACTGTAAGTTTGCACACTGCCCCAAGTGCTAAGCAGGTGAAGGTGTTGCAAGAAAACAATGCCGTAAAAGAACGTTTGGCCAAATATACCATTGGTACAAAAGAATTTTTCACCTTGAAAGCCAGCGATGGACAAGTGATGGAAGCTTATACGATTAAGCCGCATAACTTCGATGCTAACAAGAAATATCCGGTATTGATGTTTGTATACGGTGGCCCGGGCTCACAAAACGTGCGCAACCAATGGACTGGCGGCCGCGAAGCGTGGTTTCATTACCTTACCCAGCAAGGCTATATCGTAGCCTGTGTAGACAACCGCGGAACAGGAGCCAAAGGAAGAGACTTCCGCCAGATGACCTACGGCATGTTAGGTAAATACGAGGTAGAAGATCAAATAGCAGGTGCTAAATACTTGGGCGGATTGCCTTTTGTAGACAAAGACCGCATCGGAATATTCGGATGGAGCTATGGTGGCTATATGTCTTCTTTAAGTTTGTTTATTGGAAACGATGTATTCAAAACAGCCATAGCGGTAGCCCCAGTGACAAACTGGAGATATTACGATACCATTTATACCGAAAGATATTGTGGATTGCCTCAGGAAAACGGAGAAGGCTATGATGCCTATTCCCCGCTAAGCCATGTAGATAAACTCAAAGGCAATTTACTGTTGATACATGGAACGGGCGATGACAATGTGCATTTTCAAAATGCCGTGATGATGCAGGAAGCCTTAATCCAGGCCAATAAGCAATTCGAGTCGTTTTACTATCCGAACAAGAACCATGGGATTTACGGAGGTAATACTACCTTCCATTTGTATACTCAGATGACAGATTTCTTGTTAAGAAAGCTATAAGGTACATCATGTAAGTACTTGGATTTCTTGTCATTAAAGTACCAAATGTGTACTTTCAGGCTATTAAATTATCAGGAAAGTTCGATTCAATAGAATTTTCCTGATATTTTATTGAAACATTACTTAGCAAAGTATATCTTTGTAGAAGATGTTTTTTACGTATATTGCATTTAGTAAGAGATATTATTTAATTTAGACAATCCGTTAAAACCAATAAAATAACCTGAAGTCATGACAGACCTTTCCTTTATCGAAACTTGGAACGAATGGGCACGCAACTTATCTGTAGTGTTCCTAGCCGCGGCCGTGGTAGTGGTATTAATTTACGTAGTACGCTTGGCCTTAACTAAAGAATTCAAAGACAAGTACGACTTTATCAACAAAAGCGAAATTAACAACCTATGGTACGCCAGCTTGCTCGTTATTATTGGAGCCGGTCTGTTTGCGAACACTCTTATTGTAGGTATTGGTTTAACTTGGTTCTTTGTTCGCTTGTTCGTTACTATCATGCTAGCCCTAATCATCGGGGTGATTGTGTCGAACATCTTGAAGTTCTACTATCCTTTTTACGTAGAAAAGAGATTGAAAAAACTTCGCTTCGCTCCTCGTATCTCTCCTAAAACCGGAAAGCCTATGAAGCTTTTGAGTGAAGAAGAGGAAGATGTGTACTTGGATGAAGGGATGCAAGCGGAAGAAAACATCTTCTCTATTGACTACGATGTGTGGGTAGATGAAGAAACGGGTTATACAAAAATCGAAAAGTACAATGGTCACCTTCACGCACTTCAGTGTTCTGAGTGTAACTACCAGACCTTGAAAGTAGTGAAAGAAGAAATCGTTGAATCACCTACTACTACTACTGAAGGTGAATTGATGAAATACTTTAAGTGTACCTATTGTGGTCATAAGTCAAGAAAATCATTTAAGATTGCCAAACTGAAAGAAACGACTACGGATGCTGCTTCTTCAGTAACTACTGCGTAATCTTATAACTTTACGATAGAATAGAAAAGGAGTCGAATTTCGACTCCTTTTTTGTTTTACAGCTTAATGCAGATGTTCTTGGCTTCGGTGAAGAAACGTAAAGCTTCCCAACCGCCTTCCCGTCCGATTCCGGAATTTTTCATGCCTCCAAAAGGCGTTCTCAAATCGCGGAGCAACCAGCAGTTTACCCAGACAATTCCCGTTTTCAGCTGATGACTGACAGAAGTGGCTTTATCAAGATTTTGTGTCCATACGGTGGCGGCCAAACCATAGCTCGTTGAGTTGGCCTGCTTGAGCATCTCTTGGGTATCTGTAAAGGAAGTAATGGTAATAACGGGGCCAAAGATTTCTTCCTGATTGGTTCGGCAGGTATAAGGTAATCCCTCAATAATGGTAGGTTCAATAAAGTAGCCCTCTTCACATCTTCCGGCAACTTTTACCGCTTTTCCTCCGCATAAAACGCGGCCGCCTTCTAGCTTGGCCAATTCGATATAGCTGAGGATTTTTTCATAATGTGCCTTGGATACAATGGCGCCCACCCGTGTATCGTCTTCCATGGGATCACCCACTTTCAAGGCTTGGGCTTTTTGTACAAGGTCGTTTTTAAACTTTTCGTAAATGGCCTCTTCTATAAACAAGCGCGAACCACACAGGCAAATTTGTCCTTGATTGGAGAAAGAAGAAAGTAGGGTAGTAGACAAAGCTTTTTCGTAGTCGCAATCGGCAAAAATGATAGCCGGATTTTTTCCGCCCAATTCCAAAGAGACTTTTTTCAAGAGTTGACCTGCTGTGGAGGCGATGCTTTTTCCGGTGCTGGTGCCTCCGGTGAAAGAAATCAATGGGATTTCTGGATGTTCAATGATGGCTTGTCCTGCTTTAGGGCCTAATCCGTGTACAATATTGAGTACACCTGCGGGTAAACCAGCCTTTTGGCAAATCTTTGAAAGCAAATGGGCTGTCATGGGCGTTACCTCCGAGGGTTTTGCCACCACCGTGTTGCCAGCGGCTAATGCCGGAGCAATTTTCCAAGTGAATAGGTAAAGGGGTAAATTCCAAGGTGAAATACATCCGGCCACGCCAATAGGAGTACGTGTTGTGTAATTGATGGCTACTTGATCAGTCAGGTGCGATTCCGAAGACTGGTGCAAAATGGCCGTGGCGAAAAAGCGAAAATTGGCTGAAGCACGAGGAATATCTACATGTGAAGCCAATTTTAACGGTTTTCCATTATCTATGCTTTCTGCCAAGGCTAAGGCTTCGTGTTGTTCATCGATCAATCGGGCGATTTCCAACAAATACTGAGATCGCTTTTCGGCTGCTGTGGTAGACCAAGCAGGGAAGGCTTCTTTAGCGGCCTTTACTGCTAATTCCACATCTTGCGCATCCGAATCAGGGATAAGGCTATATACCTTTCCCGTAGCAGGATTGACATTATCGAGGTAGGTTTTGCTAATGGGTTCGAGGAGTTGGCCTCCTATGTAGTTTTGAATTTTTTCCATGGCAATTATATGCGATTGATAAAAGCTAAGGCATTCTGATGGGCAATTTTATTCAATTGTCTATCCGATATTCCTTTTTGTTCTAAGCTCTTTAGTACCGAAGGGTATTTAGTTGCATTTTCATGTTCTTTCATAAAAAACGGCACCCGCGATTGGTCGGGCATATCTAGGGTATAGAAAAAGTCCGCACCAAAGGCCAGTGTATTTTCTGCACCTAATGCGAGTCCGTACGCCACGTGTTCTAGAAGCATACTAGGCTCGGAAGGATGAATGTAATCACGCATAAAGTTGATACCGATGAGTCCCTTGTGTTGGATAATGTATTGGGCGATGTCATCCGGCAAATTGCGTACGTGGTCACAGACCGCTCGGAAATTACTATGGCTGGCCATTACAGGGATTTTTAAACCTTTTTTTTCACGATAGTTGATAATGTCATAAGCCAGTTGGTCGCTGGTATGAGCAAAATCTACTGCTATTTTCTTCTCATCAAGGTATTCTAGTAATAATTCTCCCTCACGCGTGAGGCCCGAAGGGGCATAATTTCCTCCCCCAAAACGGTTCTCAAAATGATGGGTAATTCCTACATATAGTATGCGACTCACGATCTTCTCCAATTCATCTAGTTGATGAAAGCAGACTTCTAAAGTATCATCTTCTTCAGCAAATCCGGTGGCATTTTCTATGGCTACCAAACATTGAATCGTATCACTTTTCCGATTGGCATTATAGGGCGCCACCCATTCTGGGTAGTTTTCTATCAGCGTTACAAAATGTTGGCCCTGCCCTGCAGCACGTGCCACGCTACCTTTGGCATAATCAGAATAGATTGCCATTACTTGTAGCTGTACATTCCCTTGCTTTAAGTGTGGTAAAGCACAACCGATCAGCTCCGTGGCGAAAGGCTCATTTTTCACTCCATTCAAGAAGGAAAGCAAATCGCAATGCAGATCAACTACGGGTTTTTCTATCATAAACTGCCAGTTCGGCCTCCATCTACCGGAAGGTTGGTGCCATTGATATAACCGGCAGCAGGGCTTGCCAGAAAGCAAATGGCATAGCCTACTTCTTCGGGCTGAGCAAAGCGTTTAGCCGGAATTTCCGCCAGCATTTCTTCAGAAACTTCTTCTAAGGCTTTTTGATTTTTTTCCGCTTTGTTGGAGATAATGGCTTCCAGTCGTCCGGTTTTGGTAGCACCGGGCAATACGTTATTTACTGTGATACCAAATGGAGCCAATTCCAAAGAAAGGGTTTTGGCCCAGTTGGCCACGGCACCCCGTATGGTATTGGATACACCGAGTCCAAAAATAGGCACTTTCACCGAGGTAGAAATTACATTAATGATGCGTCCGTAACCCTTGTTTTTCATGCCGGGCTGTACGGCTTGCACCAGATACTGATTGCAAATAAGGTGGCTTTGAAAAGCCGAAAGAAATTGTTCCGCAGTAGCAGTTAGTGCTGGCCCGGCAGCGGGACCTCCAGTATTATTCACCAAAATATCAATGGTATTTCCTTGGGAAATAAAGTCCTCAATTGCCTTTTTCACCTCTTCGGGTTTGGAAAAATCCGCCACTAAGTAGGCGTGTCCCTTGCCCGCAAGTGCTTGTACGAGCTCTTTCAGTTTGCTTTCGTTGCGCGCCATAAGTATCACGCGCGCATTGAGTTTGGCCATTTCAAGGGCGGTGGCTAATCCGATCCCTTGGGTGCTTCCACATACAAGAGCGGTTTTGCCAGAAAGGTCGATAGGTATCATGAGCAATGGAATTCTTTAGAATACGTATAAAATCGGTGTAATTTAGGCATATTTCACGGATTCTGCCCGAATTTGTAAACGTTTGCGGATTGTTGGCGGGCTAACTTGGGCTAATGCCCGTCTTTCGCTAAATTAGCAGGCAAACATAGGTACTATGGCTATACAACGTCCTTTCAATTTCAAAAAGTGGATAGATGATAATCGTCATTTATTGAAACCGCCCGTAGGCAATCAGCAAGTGTATGTAGACAACGATGATTTTATCGTGATGGTAGTGGGCGGCCCTAATTCCCGCAAGGACTATCATTACAATGAAACCGAAGAGTTCTACTACCAAGTGGAAGGCGATATTGTATTGAAAATTATCGAGGACGGAAAGCCGGTAGACATACACATCCGCGAGGGAGAAATTTTCCTTTTGCCGCCTCGCGTGCCCCATTCTCCGCGCAGACCGGCCAATACGGTGGGATTAGTGATGGAGCTGGTGCGTAAGAATAAAGAAGACGATGGTTTTCTGTGGTTTTGTGAAAACTGCGGAACCAAGCTATATGAAGAGTATGCCCATGTGACTGACATTGTAAATCAGCTGCCACCTATCATGAACCGCTTTTTCGAATCTGGCCACAATACCTGCAAAAATTGCGGGGAAACCATGCAAAAACCCGTGAGCAAATAACCATGTTGAGCATTTCTCGTGCGCAAGCACAGCAATTGGATCAAGAAGATTCCCTAAAGAACTTCCGCCAAGAATTTCATATTCCACAGAAGGATGGAAAAGACTGCATCTATTTTTGTGGCAACTCCTTAGGCCTTCAACCCAAGCAAACCCAGCACTATATTCAGCGCGAACTGGATACCTGGCAAGCCGAAGCCGTGGAAGGTCACTTTCGGGGCGAGCGCCCTTGGATGTATTACCATAAGCTTTTCAAAAAATCGCTCGCTCAATTAGTAGGCGCTAAGGAAGAAGAGGTGGTGGCGATGAACAACCTCACTTCTAATCTACATTTTCTGTTAGTTTCTTTTTATCGGCCGACTTCTACCCGATTCAAGATACTGATGGATGGTGGGGCCTTTCCGTCCGATCAATATGCTATCGAGTCTCAAGTAAAGTTTCATGCGGCATCAGGTGGCTTTGATTGGAAAGGTGCCATTGTGGAGGTTTTCCCGCGCGAAGGTGAAACCTACCTGCGTACCGAAGACATTTTAGCTACCATTGAGAAGCACAAAGAGCAATTGGCGCTGGTGATGATGGGTGGTGTGCAATATTATACGGGTCAGTTTTTTGATTTGAAAGCCATCACCGAAAAGGCTCATGCTGTAGGCGCTTTGGCCGGATTCGATCTGGCGCATGCCATTGGCAATTTGCCCATGCAATTACACGATTGGGACGTAGATTTTGCAACCTGGTGCAGCTATAAGTATTTGAATAGTGGTCCGGGTGGGATTTCAGGAATTTTTGTTCATGAAAAATATGCCCTCGACCCAAAACTACCCCGCTTTGCCGGATGGTGGGGCTATGAGGAAGCCAAGCGTTTTAAAATGCAAAAGGGTTTTATTCCCATGTACGGAGCCGATGGTTGGCAACACAGTAATGTGAATATCTTATCGGCTGCGGCTCATCTTGCTTCTTTGGAGATTTTTGACCGAGCAGGTATTCAGCAACTGAGGAAAAAGAGTGTTCAGCTTACCGCTTTTGCCGAAAAATTAGTGATGGAAGTGGCTGGGAGATATCCGCAGTTGCAACATATCAGTCCGCGCGAGCCCGAAGCCCGAGGTGCCCAGCTTTCGCTAGTAGTGAAAGCCTATGGCAAATTGGTATTCGATTATTTGAGCGAACAGGGGGTGATTGCCGATTGGCGTGAACCGGAAGTGATTCGTATTGCCCCCATCCCTTTGTATAATACCTTCGAGGAGGTTTTTGATTTTGCTTTATTATTGGAATATGGCTTGAAGAAATTCGCATGAAAAAGGAAATTACGCTGCTCGGAGCCGGATTAGTGGGCTCATTGATGTCCATTTACCTTGCTAAAAAAGGCTATTCCGTTTCCATATATGAGAAGCGTGACGATATGCGCAAAGGCAATCAGCAGGGGGGGCGTTCCATCAACTTAGCCTTGAGTAACCGTGGGCTGAAAGCCTTGGAAGAAGTGGGTCTTGCTGAGCAGATTAAGCGTCTGGTGATTCCTATGAAAGGCCGGATGATGCATGATGTGAAAGGAAACCTTACCTATCAGCCTTATGGCAAGGAGGGTCAATTTATCAATTCGGTGTCTCGCAGTTGGCTAAACGAAATGCTGATGGATGAAGCGGAAAAACTAGGCGTGAACATCCACTTTGAGCATAGATGTAGTCAGGTAAACCTCGATACGCAAGCCTTGGAATTTGAAACACCTAGCGGAAGCAAACGAATTCAATCCGAAGTATTGCTAGGTGCTGATGGGGCTTTTTCGGCTTTGCGTGATGCTATGCAAAGAAGTGACCGATTCAACTATTCGCAGTATTATATTGAGCATGGGTATAAGGAGCTGTGCATAGAGCCTCAGCAGGGTGAATTTGCCATGGAACCTAATGCGCTTCATATTTGGCCGCGTGGTCGGTTTATGATGATTGCCTTGCCGAATACCAATGAGACCTTTACATGTACCCTGTTTTTGGATTATGAAGGGGAAGATTCCTTTGCCAATCTTCAAACTCCGGAACAGGTGGAGGCATTCTTCAAAACCTATTTTCCCGATGTAATTCCTTTGATTCCGGATTTAACCCATCAGTTTTTCCAAAATCCTACACCTTCTTTAGTAACGGTGAAGTGCTATCCTTGGGTGAAAAATCGTACTTGCCTTATGGGCGATGCGGCTCATGCTATTGTACCTTTTTATGGCCAGGGCATGAATGCAGGATTTGAAGATTGCCGTGTGTTGAATGAATTGATTGATACTCACCAGCACAATTGGGATACTATCCTACCCGAATTCCAGCAAGCGCGTAAGCCCAATGCTGATGCCATTGCGGAGCTGGCTTTGAAAAATTTTGTGGAGATGCGCGATTTAGTAGCCGATTCGCAGTTTTTGTTGCAGAAGAAAATAGAAGCCCACTTGCACGAGCAATTTCCGAAAGACTGGATTCCACTTTATAGCATGGTTACGTTCTCTGATTTGAGCTATGCCGATGCCTTACGTATTGGCCAAAAGCAGCATGAAATTATGCAAAAAGTAATGAGTAAACCGGATATTGAGAAAAACTGGCCTAACCTCGACTTTGCTTCTATTGTAGAACAGCTTAAGGCTTAATCTTCGTCCTCTTCGTTAATCCCTAGGCGTGTGCATAGAGAATAAATTACCTCGTCTTCTTCTTCCGAAATACCATCGGAGGCATTGGCGAAGAGGTACATGGTTTCCAAAACGAAATCTTTGGAAGATTCATTCTCTTTGAAGTAGTCTTTAAGCGCCAAAATGAATTTTTCTTCCCATTGCTCGCGGCTCTTCAAAAGGTAGCGAAACTCACTGCGGTAAATTAAGGTAAGGTTTTCTTCTTTTTCATCTCCTAAGTCGTCTGTAGCAAACTCATTGCCCAGAATCTTAGAAAGTTTCTTCACGGTAGTCCACTCTTCGCGGTCCACAATGCCATCGGAAAGTACCACCAGCAAAGCGGGCAAGAGATTTACAATATAGATAAACTGTTCTTTGTTGACACGTATGAAGCGTGCTTTCACATACTCTTCATACAATTCATCCATTTTAGAAGCCATGTATTTCGGGGATTTAGCTATGCTAATTTAGGCATCTAAAGCGAGTTCTTCTTTAATAAACTGAATCTTTTCCAACTCATCGTCAGAAGTTCCTTCAGATGCTTCTGCAAATAAATGAATCGTATCTAAAATCGAAGACTTTACTTCAGGATTTTCTTGCACATAGCTTTTTAGTGCCTCCATGAAAGCTTCTTGCCAATCGCGCTGGAACTTCAGCAAAAAGCTGATTTCGTACAGATAGGCTTGGGTAAGGGCATTTACATCTACTTCTGCATTTTCAGAATCGCGGAAGGATTTGGCCATAAAGCGGGAAAGCTGCTTTACGTATTCCCATTCTTCCATATCAATTACGCCATCGCTGATAATGACCAGTATGGTAGGGAAGAATACGGCAAAGGTTACAAATTGCTCTTCGGTGATTTTGACTTTCCGCTCGGTTTGGTAGAGCCGGAAAAGCTCGCTTACGGTTTTTGGTTTCATGCTCAGGATAGTAGGATTGAAGCAAAGGTAGTTCTTCACTTACTAATGAGCAACGAAAACGGCAATTATTTTTGATTATAAGAATAAATAATTGTACTAATCTTTTAATTCACACTTTCTATCAAGTTTCCACTTAAGCGCTGCATTTCGATTTCGGCCAACTTCACTTGATAAGCGGCCGTAAGGTAGCGGATTTCGGCTTGTAGGGCATTTTGCTGAGCCTCACGGATTTCCAAAGCATTGGAGTTACCGATTTTGTAGCGTTCCAGAGCCAAGTCATAGTTTTCTTGGGCAAACTTTACGTTTTCTGCCTCAAGGCTTAAGAGGCTGATGTTGTTGGTATAGTTAAAATACACACTCAATAAATTGGCTGTCAGCTGTTGCTCACTTTCTTCTTCTTGAAGTTTCAGGTTAGATACCTGCGTTTTAATCACTTCAGTTTGGCGTGCCTGAGCCAGTCCGTTGAATAAAGTCCAACTGAAAGTTACTCCGTACTGAGGACCTGTGGCGCGGTTCAACTTGGCAAAGCCTACCTCAGCTGTGTTGCGGTTGTAGGCATAGGTACCAAATAAACTTATCGTAGGATATACGGTAGACTTTTGTTCATTCAAACTGAAATAGCTAGCTTGGCTATTGCCTCTAGCCAAGAGCAGTTGTGTATTATGTGCCAGTGCGTCTTCAATTAGTAGCGAATCAGATAAATTACTGTTGATTTGAATATCGTTTTTTACCAGAACAGGTGTGCGTAGATCACGATTGAGAAGTCGATTGATTTCTATTCGAGCTGCATTCACAACTTCTTGCTGAGAAAAGATGGCCGACTTATCGGCATTGTAATCTACCTGAGCTCCTAAGTATTCCGAACGGCTGGTTTTACCTACTTCATAGTTCGACTGGGCAATGTCTAAGCGCTGCTGCGATAGTTGTAAACTTTGCTCCAGAAAATGAAGACGCTCTTGCTCCATCAGATAGGTGTAATACGCACGACTTACCAGCGTAATCATATTTTCCATTTCCGCTTTGTACATCAAATCACTCATTTGGTATTCTACCCTAAAGCGGTTGAGGGAATTGAATCGTCTGAACCCTTGAAAAACCACCCAACGGGCGGTGATATCGGCATTGAGGTTGGTACTTTGCGCACCGGCTTGCTCTACTACATTACCATTGAATTGTTCCAAATAAGTATTGCGGGCGGCTCCATTGTAGCCCCCATTCAAATCAACTGTAGGTAAAAGCACACCATAGCCGGTGCTGTAAAGGTACTCACCGAGCTCCTCATTGTTTTTGGCTATCCGCAACTGAAAGTTGTTTTCCATGCCGATAGCTATAAGCTCTTCCAGCGAAGTGTATTCGGTATTTTCTTGTGCCCAAGAAGGCCAGCAAGTGATTAGGAATAAAAATATGACAAGGTTCTTCATTGAATACGGATAGAATGAATTAAGCGAATTGTTCCACGGGTTTTTCCTGTGCATTTTCTTGACCAGCTGGCAAAACCTTGTGCCTCGACATATAGGTATACAAAGCCGGAATAACATAGAGTGTAAGAATCAAAGAAAATAAAAGTCCACCAATGATGGCGATACCCATCGGTACCCTACTTTTTGAAGCGGCTCCTAAGGCTAGCGCAATGGGTAAGGCGCCTAAAATAGTAGCCAAAGAGGTCATTAGAATGGGTCTGAGTCGTAAGGTAGAGGCTTCTAGTACGGCTTCAAACTTCTGAAGGCCTTCTTCTTTCTTTTGATTGGCAAATTCCACAATCAAGATTCCGTTTTTCGTAACAATCCCTATCAGTACGATAATCCCAATTTGACTAAAAATATTCAAGGTATTACCAAATAACCATAAGCTTAGTACGGCTCCAGATATGGCCAAAGGTACGGTGAACATAATGATGAGCGGATCGACAAAGCTTTCAAACTGTGCACTTAGAATCAGATAAATCAAAACTAAGGCAAATAAGAAGGCGAAAAGCAAGCTATTCGAACTTTCGGCAAACTCTTTGGAAGTACCGGTAAGAGAAGTAGAAAAATCATCGTCTAATACTTCTTTAGCGATTTTATCCATCGCATCAATACCCTGACCTAGGGTAATTCTTTTGGCTGGGGCTGCTGAGATGGTTGCCGAAACGTAGCGATTGAAGCGGTAAAGCTGTGGAGGACTGCTTTGTTCGGACATTTTCACTAAGTTGGCCAGCTGAATAAGCTCGCCCGTGCGAGAACGTACTGTAGCGGTACTCAAGTCCAAAGGATCGTTTCTATTAGCACGGTTGGCCTGACCGATTACTTGGTATTGTTTACCATCCATAATGAAATAACCAAAACGCTGCCCACTGAAATACAGCTGCAAGGTTTCAGCTACATCGCGCACCGAAACCCCGAGTGAACGGGCCTTGTCGCGGTCGATTTCTACGGTGATTTCAGGCTTGTTGAATTTCAGGTTAAGGTCTACCACTTGAAAGGCCGGATCCGCTTGCGCTTTCTCCATGAAGGTCGGAATCACCTCTTTTAGCTTTTCAAAATTAGGAGCTTGGATTACGAACTGAACAGGAAGACCGGAATTTCGACCACCGCCAATGGTTTCTTCTTGGGTAACAAAGGTGCGTGCAAAGGGCATTTCTTTTACAATAGCGCTGAGCTGATCAGCAATTTCTTGCTGCGAACGATCACGTTTATCGGGCTCTACCAAGGTTAGACGCACAAAACCTGAGTTGACAGAGGCCGTAGCACCAAACCCGGGAGCGGTAACCGATAGCACCGATTCTGTTTCGGGAAGGGTATCCACCACAGCCAATATTTTTAGAATGTATTCGTCCATGGCTTCGTACGAAGTGCCTTCCGGGGCGGTAGAGATAATACGAACACGGCTCTTATCTTCTAGTGGGGCCAATTCCGAAGGTACATTTTTACCGATAATGAAAATCATCCCGATAGAAACGGCCATAATCACTAGGGCTATCCAACGCATTTCGATAAAGCGCTTGAGTGAATTGTGATAGGCATTGGTGAGGTTGGTAAAAAATCGCTCGGTGACTTCATAAAACTTACCATGACTGGTACGCTGCTTGAGCAAGCGGGTACTCATCATGGGAGTAAGCGTAAGCGAAACAAAGGCGGAAATGATTACGGAACCCGCCACCACGATACCAAATTCACGGAAAAGCCTTCCCGTTATCCCTTGTAAGAATATGATAGGAAGGAATACGGCTGCCAGCGTGATAGTAGTTGAGATAATGGCAAAGTAGATTTCCTTCGCTCCCTCAAAGCCTGCTTCCCGAGGTTGCATTCCGTTTTCTATCTTTTGGTAGATATTTTCCAATACCACGATGGCATCATCTACCACCAAGCCTGTGGCAAGCACTATCCCCAAAAGCGTAAGGATATTGATGGAAAACCCGAACAAATACATGATGAAAAAGGCGCCCACCAAGGAAATAGGAATGGCCACCACCGGAATGAGCGTTGTGCGCCAGTCTCTTAGAAAAGCAAAAATGACTAGCACCACCAGACCAAAAGCGATAAAAATGGTTTCTTCTACCTCAGTAATTGCTTTGCGAATGTTTTGGGTAGTATCGAGGGCATAGCCAAGGGTTAGGTCTTCCGGCAAATCCTTTTCCATTTGAGCTACACGCTTGTAAAACTCATCGGCAATAGCCACGTAGTTGGAGCCCGGCTGTGGGGTTACGGCAATACCAATCATGGCGGTAAAGTTGTTGCCACGCAAGATCGAGCGTTCATTTTCCGGACTCAAAATGGCTTCGCCTATATCGCGAAAGCGGATAATTGAACCGCTTTCTTCCTTGATAATCAAGTCATTAAATTGTTCCGGAGTGGAAAGTCTACCAAAGGTACGAATAGAAAGTTCGGTATTGTTTCCTTCTATCCTACCGGAAGGTAGTTCAACGTTTTCTTGATTCAGGGCATTGCTAACGTCCAATGGTGTGATGCCATAGGCGGCTAATTTGGCCGGATCCATTAGCAAACGAATGGCGTATTTTTTCTCCCCCCAAATACGGATTTCACTCACTCCGGGTATGGTTTGCAGACGCTCTTTGAACAGGTTGTTTCCGATTTCGGTCAGTTCGAGCAGGTTGCGCTTATTACTTTGTACGGTAAGACTCAAAATGGTTTCGGCATCGGCATCTGATTTCACTACAATGGGCGGATCGCAATCGCGTGGGAGGTTACGTTGCGCACGCGATACGCGGTCGCGCACGTCATTGGCGGCTGCTTCCAAATCCACTTCTATATCAAATTCTACCGTAATAGAGCTTCGTCCATCAGAACTGATAGATGTAAGGTTGCGGATACCGGAAATCCCGTTGATACTTTCTTCCAAGGGCTCGGTGATTTGCGATTCGATTACATCGGCATTCGCACCTGTGTAATTCGTACTTACCGTAATCACCGGAGGATCCACACTGGGGAACTCGCGCACACCCAAGAAGGAAAAACCGATGATACCGAACAGGACAATAATGATAGAGAACACAGTGGCCAGCACCGGTCTCTTTATGCTGATATCTGATAAACTAGCCATAGTATTATTTTGAAGTAACAGTAACCGATACAGGAGTACCTACACGCATTTGCAACAAACCGGTGGTAATTATGGTATCCCCTTCTTGCAGTCCGCTTAGGATTTCCAAGTTGGTATCGGTACGAATACCCGTTTCGATGGTCAATTCTTCGGCTTTGCCATTGCGCGCCACAAATACTTTGTAGCCATTCAAGATGGGAATAACCGCACTAGTAGGAAGCAAAAGCGCATTTTCTTTTTTCTCCAGCACCATTTCTATTTTGGCGAATTCCCCGGGAAATACATTTTGTTGGCTGTTTTTGGCCAGGGCACGAATTTGAAGGGTACGAGTGGCCGGATCTACCTGTGGTTCGATGGCATACACTTCACCTTCCATAGGCTCTTTGATGGCATCCGTAGTGAAGAAGACTTTCGTACCTGTTTTGATAATGGCACTGTATTTACCAGGAATGGCGAAATCAAGCTTGATTGGGTCGATATTATAGAGCTGAACAATAGAGGTAGATGGATTGACATAAGCGCCTTCACTGACTTTGCGCAAACCAATCACTCCATCAAAAGGAGCACGGATTTTCATATCGGCCAGCTGGGCTTGGATCAATTGCAGGTCGGCCTCGGCTGTATTCAGCTCGGTAAGGGCGCGATCATATTCTTGCTGACTGATGGCTTCTTTTTCGAGCAATACGCGCTGGCGGTACTCACTATCCTCATATAGTTTTTTGGTGTAGCGGAGCTTATTGTACTGGGCTTGGAGCTTGTCGTCATTCAAGGTGAGAAGAAGCTCTCCTTTTTTCACCCTCTGTCCTTCTTTGAAATGAATCTGCTCGATAATACCACTTCCCTCGGGCTTTAAGTCTACCGTTTCGTTGGCTACAACACTTCCCGTTACTTGAAGGCTATTCAGGAAGGTTTGCGGCTTCACGATTACCACTTCTACCGGAACGGCTTTGGGAGCTGATGAAGCAATCGGTCCAGTTTTAGGGTTTTCGTTATCAGAAAGATTCAGACGTGGGATGATAATCCAAAGAGCTAGTGATAGACCCACAAGGGCAATTAAAAAAATACGAAGGCTTTTGTTCATACAAGTGTGCGCGTTTTCCTACAAAAATACGGGTATCCAATTAGGAGAAACGTGTTGGAACAGGTAATTGTTCCTAGGTATTAAATGAAAGGGAGATATCGTACAGGGGTGGTAAATAAAAAAGCCTCTCGATTTGAGAGGCTTTTTAGAAGGAGTAAAGTTTTAATTAATTAAACAGGAATCGTATACCTACTTGTCCTCTCCACACCTGACCGAAGTCAGTAATAGGGCGGAAGCTTTCAGTTGGAAGCTCGGTGGTTCCTGATTGTAAGTTCATACGGAAGATTGGGTTTCCAGTGGCATCCACTCCTCTGTAGTTCAGCAAGTTAGTTTGAACAGGAGTTTTAGCAACACCCCACTCTGGATTGAATAAGTTACCCACATTCAAGATATCAAAAGTAAGTTGGAATTTCCCTACGTTGTCTTTCACTTTAATGACAGGAATGTCTTGTGACAATCGGAAGTCGAAGCGGTGTAACCACGGACGAACCGCACCGAAGCGTTCAGTGACTTTACCTTTCATCTCGCTTAGATATTCATCTTGCTCAATGAAGGCAAAAAATGCATCTGATTGCTGCTGAGCGCTAATTGTCTCACCATTTACCGTATAATCTTGGAAAATGATTTCTGAAGGAGCGTTTGGAACGTACATCAAACGCTGAGAACCATCACCGAAGTTACCAGAATAGGTGTAAGAATAACGGCCAGCCTCACCACCATCATAGAATAATGATAGTGTGGTAGTTTTGTTGATTTCATAAGAAACAAGACCTACTACACGATTTGGTTGATCAAAACGAGCGAAGCTTCTTTCTGGCTGGTTTCTGTTTTCACTTACTACTTGCGACCAAAGCGAAATGGCTTGAGAACCATCAGTCATACCTAGGTCACGAGCACGGCTTCTTGTATACGCTAAGCTAAGGAACAAGCCATTGTCAAATGACTTCTGAACTTGAGCAGAAATCGAATAATAATCTCCTTGGTCTTTAGCATTGGTAAGAAGGAAGATATTTCTGAAGTCGGGGTCAGTAGAAATAGGATCTGCACCTGTCCAGTATGGGCGATCATCAGCACCAGAAAGTGTTCCATCTGCTTCAGCAAGAACAGGGTTTACAGCAATTGGAGTTGATAAATCTCTGTTGTACATGAATTCTAGTGTAGCTGTGATACCAAAAGGAAGTTTCTGGTCTACGGCTAGGTTAGTTCTCCAAGTCTGAGGAAGTTTGAAATCTCTGTCTGTTAGATTCAATTCATTTGATAATTGAGCAGTCAGAGTAGAAGGATCTGGACGGTAGGCGTTTACATCATCAGTGAATAAGATGTTATTGTCAATTACTTCTTGACCTTCATATCCAATACCACCACGGATAACCCCGTTACCATTTACTTGGTTGGACAACCAAACGAAAGGAATACGTCCTGAGAAAACTCCAGTACCACCACGTAATTGGGTAGTTTTATCGCCATTCACATCATAATTGAATCCAATTCTTGGAGACCATAATGGACGAATTCTTGGAAGAACCGATACGTCTGGGGTGAAAGTTTCGTTAGTCAAAGGGTTTGTAAACTCTTTGTCTAGCGCATCAAGAGTTTCGTTTTTAGGCAAATCGATTGGATAGAATGGCAAATCTACACGTAAACCGGCCGTAAACTTCAAACGATCTGTAAATTGAAACTCATCCTGAACATACAAGCCTAACTGGGCAAAACGCGTTTGGTCAGTTGGAGGGGTTGTGCTGCCATCAAAAGCATATGATTGAGCAAAAGCATCAGGATATACGTTAGGATCTTGATTGATTACCGCGTCAACGAAATTTTGGTAGCTATTAAATCTGTAGAAACCATTGAATGTTGGGTTGAAGGCATTATCAAAGGTCATTCTTTCGAAATTGATACCACCCGTGATAGTATGCTGACCCATGAAATAGGTAGTGTTGTTAGTAATATTGAAGATATTGTTTTCTAACAAGTTACCAACTGAGAACAATTCGTTACCCATGTTGAAATAATACAACAAGTTACCACCGGCATCTGGCTCAAGAACTTCAATGAAAGGGAAGGTTTGTCCCCCAGGAATTCCACGCTTAGGGTCGGTAATGCTTGTATAGCCTACGTTGAATGAGTTAGCTAAATTGTTGCCAATTCTTGAGTTCAATTCTGCTACGTAAGACTTCACGTTGGTGTCAATAGTATAGTTACCATTACGGAAGTTCATTGCTTCAATACCCGTACGGTTAGTATTGAAATAACGCGTAGTGATGAAACGAATTGAGTTGCCGTTTACAGGTACATCTCTGAAAGAGGTGTAATTATTAAAACGAACGGCTAATTTATGATTTTGATTGATGTTGAAGTCTAAGCGGGCATTGAAACGCTCACCTTCTGAAGCAAAGTTATAGCCTTCGTATTGACCTGGGTCATATCCATAAAGACTAATCATGCTTTCTCTTACAAAATCAAGTTCGCTGGCAGGTACACGTGATACCGTTAAACCATCAGGTGTTAGACCACCACGGGCAGCTACCTTGGTGAAGCTCGGTACATCTTCTACTTCTTTTTCATAGTTAACAAAGAAGAAAAGTTTGTTTTTGATAATTGGACCACCTACGCGGAAACCACGAATGGTGTTTTTTGCATCCGAATTTGTCAATCGAGTTTCATCGGTTTTATCTCCAATCAATTGATCGTTACGGAAATAATAATAAACTGAAGCAGAAACATTGTTAGTTCCTGATTTTGTAATGGCATTTACGTTAGCACCTGTGAAGCCTCCTTGACGTACATCGTAGGGGGCAAGGTTAACTTGTACTTCTTCAATGGCATCCAGACTGATAGGGCTAGATCCGGCAAACTGTCCACTTCCCAAACCGAAGTTGTTGTTGTAGATGTTACCATCAATCGTGTAGTTGTTAAAGCGAGGATCACGACCTGCGAAGCTTGTTCCGTTACTTTGTGGAGTTAAACGGGTAAAATCATTAATACTTCTGTTAATAGTAGGAAGTGAGTTGATTTTTTCTTGCGACAGGTTGGTTGCAGCCCCCGTTCTGTCTGAAGAAAAGATAGCATCACGGCCACCTGTAATTACCACTTCGCCCAACTGAGTAGCATCCTCTGTAAGGTTGATATTGATGTTGGTAGTGGAACCTAGGCTTAGGTATATGTTTTCATATACGGCATCCTGATATCCAATGTAAGATACAGTAACTCGATAAGGACCCCCTACACGCATGTTAGGGATAGTAAAGTCACCGTTTAGGTTAGAAACACTTCCGTAGGTAGTTCCTGAAGGCTCATGAAGAGCAACAATGTTAGCACCTGGAAGCACTTCTCCATCTGTAACTTTGCGTTCTGCTGAGGTAGCAGATCCTGTTACCACGCCCTTAAGGGTTGAGGTGGTAATACTTTGAGCAAATAGAAGAGCATGTCCTGTGAACAGTACAAACCCTACCATCAGACTTAACTTGTAGAAAAGTTTTCTCATAAATGATTTTTTAGTTTGGATTTTTACAAGGCAAAGCTAGGGCAAGAAGCCCGTCTTTATGTGAATTTAATGTTAAGTTTTTAAATTCGGTAGAAATGTAATGTTTTATTTACTGCTTGATAATGAATTTTTAACAGACTAAAATTTGGAAAAGCGTTGATTTTGCCAAATCATTGATTTGTCTTGTTTTTTGAGGCAATCATAATCTTTGTTTTATAATAAAAGCAATATTTAGTATGAAAGACAAGCTGAGTAAGGCAGACTCTTAAGCGGCCATTTCAGAAAGGAGCTGCAAGGCCCGATTAATACTTTCTACTTCATCGATATTCAGGATCAAGCGCGACTTGTGCTCTTTCATTTTGCAGATTTTGGAATGCTTCTGTACATAAGCCAGCACTTTGCCAAACACATCGGATTTATAATAGCGCTCGTTTTCGGCAGGCACAAAATAGCACTTCATATTGCCCCGCTTCAGGCTTACTTTTTCGAAGCCTAACTTTTCAGCAAGCCAGCGTAAACGAACGGTTTCTATCAGCTCTAGTACCGTATCGGGTAAGGGGCCAAAGCGGTCGAGGAGGGAGGCGGTAAACTTGGCCAAACCTTCCTCGTTTTTGATGCTGTCCAGCTTGGCATACAGGTTAAGGCGTTCCGAAATATTGCTCACATAATTCTCCGGAATGAGTATCTCCATGTCGGTTTCTATACTGCAATCTACCACCAAGGCTTTGGTAGTTTGGCTAAGCTCGCGAATGAAGAGGTCTTTGAACTCGGTCTCTTTTAGTTCTTGTATGGTTTCATCAAGCAACTTGTGGTACATATCAAAACCGATATCGGTAATGAAGCCACTTTGCTCAGCACCTAGCAGGTTACCGGCTCCGCGGATGTCGAGGTCGCGCATAGCTACTTTAAAGCCATCGCCCAAGTCGGAAAACTCTTCCAAGGCACTTAGCCGCTTACGGGAATCCACCGTAAGAGCAGAAGTAGGAGGCGTTAGCAGATAGCAATAGGCTTTTTTATTGGAGCGTCCTACGCGGCCGCGCATTTGGTGGAGGTCGGAAAGACCAAACATGTGTGCGCGGTTGATCATTATGGTATTCGCATTAGGAATATCCAATCCCGATTCGATGATATTGGTTGAAACCAACACATCGTACTCGCCTTCGATGAATTTCATCATCACTTTTTCCAACTTCTCGCCATCCATCTGCCCATGTCCTATGCATATACGCGCATCGGGAACCAGTTTTAAGATGAGGTTGGCAATTTCTTCAATATCGCTGATGCGGTTGTGCACAAAAAATACTTGCCCGCCTCGGTTGATTTCATTGCTTACTGCATCGCGGATGATTTCGTTGTTGAAGGTGTGAATCTCTGTAGTTACGGGTTGTCTATTACTAGGCGGAGTAGCGATAATACTCAAGTCGCGGGCGCCCATTAGCGAAAATTGTAAAGTACGCGGAATGGGTGTAGCCGTGAGCGTAAGGGCATCAATGTTCACCCGCATTTCTTTGAGTCGCTCTTTTACCTTTACGCCAAACTTTTGTTCCTCGTCAATAATCATCAGGCCGAGGTCTTTGAACTCCACATCTTTGTTCACAATGCGGTGGGTACCGATCAGTATATCTACCTTCCCCTCTTTTACTTGCTTGAGGGTATCTTTAATTTCTTTGGTGGATTTGAAGCGGTTGATATAGGCCACCTTCACCGGAAGATTGGAAAGTCGCTCCGAAAAAGTACGGTAATGCTGCATGGCCAATATGGTAGTAGGCACCAGTACGGCTGCTTGCTTGCCATCGTTCACCGCTTTGAAAGCTGCTCTAATGGCTACTTCGGTTTTTCCAAAACCCACATCGCCACAGACCAGTCGGTCCATGGGGTGTGGTTCTTCCATATCAGCTTTCACATCAGCTGTGGCCTTGGCTTGGTCGGGCGTATCTTCATAAATAAAAGAAGACTCCAGCTCGGCTTGCATAAAACCATCGGCACTGAACCTAAAACCTTGGGTGGCTTTACGCTTGGCATAAAGCATAATCAGGTCTTTGGCGATATCCGCTACCTGTTTCTTTACTCGCTTTTTCTTGTTCTCCCAATCGGGTGAGCCCAGTTTGCTGATAGGTGGAGGCGTACCTTCTTTTCCGCTGTATTTGCTGATTTTGTGCAAAGAGTGTATGCTCACGTATAGCAAATCATCGTCACGGTATACCAATCGGATGGCTTCTTGCTGCTTACCGCCCACATCTACCAATTCCAGTCCGGCAAAGCGGCCCACGCCATAGTCGGTGTGGGTTACATAATCGCCCGGTTGAAGGGTTTTTAATTCTTTGAGCGTAAGCGCTTTCGACTTGCTGTGCTTTTCCTTGATTTTATACCGGTAGTAGCGGTCGAATAGTTGGTGGTCGGTATAGCAGAGCACCTTCATTTGCTTATCCACAAAGCCATTGCGCAGGCTGATGTTCAAATCAGAAAACTTTAGAAAGGGATCTATCTCTGCAAAAATAGTGCGTAGGCGCTCGGTTTGCTGGGCCGATTCGGAAGCAATCACAAGCGAATAGCCTTGCTGCTGATAATCGTCCAGGTGGTTTTTGAGCAGCTCGAAATTTTTATTGAACGAAGGCTGGGTTTCGGTTTCGAAACTAAACTGCTGGGTATTTCGGAAATGGAAACGGTTGCCAAACTCTATGGTCGTGAAAGCTTCTAGGCCTTTCTGAAAACTTTTGGGCGTTTCAAAAATTTCTTCGGGCTTCAGTACCACTTTCGTATTGCCGCTGGCTTTTAGGATTTGGTTAAAATTGGCACTGGCTTTATCAAAATACTCTTCCAGCACATCGAAAACCTGACCTAAATCTTTAAACCAAAACTGGCTGCTGTCGGGGATAAACTCCAAGAGGCTCTGACGCTTTTCTTGCAGCAGCTTGGTCTGCATGTTGGGCACTAGACTAATAAACTCCACCTGATCTACCGAAAGCTGGGTTTGCGGATCGAAAGTACGAATGCTTTCTACCTCGTTTCCAAAAAGCTCCAGTCGGTAAGGCTTCTCATTGGCATAACTGAAAATGTCGATGATACCTCCGCGCACGGCAAACTGTCCTGCTTCATACACAAACTCCGCTTTTTCAAACTCATAACTGATCAGGAGTTCGCTTAGGAAATTGGTATCGAGCTTTTCTCCGATTTTGATGGAGAAAGTATTTTCGGTAAGCGACTGCTTATTAATTACTTTTTCGGTGAGGGCTTCAGGATAACTTACTATCAGCAAACCGCTTTTATTGTAGCTGCTCTGAATGCGGTTGAGCACCTCGGCCCGCATGAGTATGTTAGCGTTTTCGGTTTCCTCAAACTGGTAGGGCTTTTTGTAACTCGATGGAAACATGAGCACCTCATGGCCCAAGAGGTTTTGCAGGTCGTATTGGAAATAATATGCTTCCTCCTTATCGTGCATCACAAACCACTGGTGTTCTTTGCCCAGCTGGTGGAGGCAAGCCGCTACCACGGCATCGAGGCTGCCTTTGAGGCCTTTGAGTTGTACCCGAGCCCTAGCTTGCTTGCGCATGCTTTCGCTGATGGCCTTAATAAGGCTATCGCCTTGGTATACCGATAACAGATCTGAGTTTTTCACGCGTTTGCAAACAGGGCGCAAGTTACAAATGTTTTGCAAATAGAGCGATTTTGCACCCAATGCAAGTTTGTGCTTTTCATTAAAACCAATTGCTTACATTATGTGTTTTCCTCGCAATGAATCCGGCAACGAAACAAAAAGGAACACCGCTTAGCACTTGGCAGCGTATTGAGCGCGCTCATCCGCACAGGGTAATTCTGACCTTGTTTATGGTGGGCAGTTTCCTGATTTTCCTGTTTTTAATGCTGGCTTTATATTTTAGTTACGATCCTCGAGGTAATTATTCCCTTTTCCTCCCCAAAAGCTTTCTGGCCAGTACTGCTCTGCTAATGAGCTCGGGCTTTGTGTTCGATAGAAGTCTTCGTTGGCTCAAGCAAGAACGTTTCGATAAACTCCTGTACACCTTACTCTACACAGCCTTATTGGCGGTGCTGTTTGTGATTTTGCAAGTGGCGGGTTGGAGTCAGCTACACGGTTCTGGTATTTTTCTAAATGGCAAAGCTTCAGGTGCGTATTTATATCTGATTACAGGCCTTCATTTGATTCACTTGGCCATGGCCATCGCTTGGCTGGGACATACACTTTTCACCGTGTGGCCTGCTGCTAAAGACCCTGTGAAACAGCTTATTATTAGCACTAACCCCTACCAAGAGATAAAATTACGCATGCTTATTAGCTTTTGGCACTTCCTGAGTATAGTATGGGTGTTACTTTATTTGTTCTTTTTATACCTTTTCTAAGATTACTTCCCTTTTAGCTTCTTTATTACATAAAACGAATTGTATTTTTAGGATAAGCGGTTAGTACAATACAAAAAAATTTTGATAGGTTAAGGCTTTGTGTCTTTAGTGTGGTGAATATCTGAACGATATGCTTACATGCAAGGCACGGTTTTTATGTGAATGCGTACATTGCGTACCCCTTTTTCATACTAGACTATCCACCGAATGAATGCAGTAAGTCCTTCTACCAACCAGCCGGATGCAGGAAGAGAATGGTCTTTCGACCAAAAGAATATTGAATCGATACTGAATAGCAATAAGCAATTGATTTTTTTGCTTGATGCCGATGCCCATATCCTTTCGTACAACAAGCGCGCAGGTCAAGCCCTCCGCTTATTTTTAGGCCATAGGCCTTTACCCCAAACTCCATTTGAACAATTTTTGCCCATTTCAGAACGAGAACCCTTTCGGGAAATAGCGCAGAAAGTACTAAATGGCCAAGAAGTGTACATCAGCCGTGAAATCCGATTTGGGCGCGTAAATATTTGGTATGAAATCAATTTTTACCCCATCCTGAGCGATTTTGGTGAAATAGAGGGTTTGGTAGTGAATGCCGAAGATATTTCTGCCAAAAAGAAAGCCGAAGAGGAATTCAAAGAGTTGGAGATTAGCTATAAGTCCATCTTCCGTCAGATTGGTGTAGGTATAATGCTTTATGACCTCAATTTCAAACTCAAACAAGCCAACGATCATTTTTATGCCCTGATGGGCTATACCAAGGAGGAGTTTCATGGATTTAGCACCTGGACCACCACTCATCCCGATGATGTTGAGATGAGTGCCCAAAAAGCGCTTAGCCTTATCAATGGTTTGTGCGATTCTTATTCAATTGAAAAAAGGTATATACACAAGTCAGGTCGGGTGATTTGGGTGTACCTTACAGCCTCCATCGTTCGAGATGATAAGGATTATCCTAGGCATATCATTTCGGTAGTGCAAGATATTACCGCCCGAAAAAAGGCCGAGGAGGATTTACTGTATAAAAATAATGAACTAGATACCTTTGTGTATCGCGCTTCACACGATCTGAAAGGTCCGGTGGCTTCTCTAATGGGTCTGCACCAAATTGTGAAAGAAGAATTTAAGAAAGATAGGCATGCCATGAGTTATTTTGAGCATTACAATGCCAATGTGGTACGCCTCAATAATATCTTGCAAAACCTGATTAACTTGGCCAAAATTAAGGAGATAGAGGCCACACTCCAGCCGGTGGATTTGCACAGTTTGGTGGAGGATTGCATAGCAGTGCTTACCCATTTGCCGGGCTTTTCCAAAATCAAAATCGAAAGGGAAATAGCCTTAAATGAACCGATCTTGAGTGACCCAGCCCTCATGCAAACCATTTTGCTCAACTTAATAGAGAACGCTGTTAAATACCGATCGGAATCTTCTCCTTATCTGAAAGTGCAAATCAAAGAAGAGGAGGAAATGGTGCGCATGGATATAATCGACAACGGCCTTGGCATAGAGGAGGAATTTCAGTCGAAGATATTTGATATGTTCTTCCGAGGCACCGAACAAAGCAGCGGCTCAGGCTTGGGCTTATACATTGTGAAAAATGCGGTTGACAAACTCAAAGGCACCATTCAAATTCAGAGTAAGGTGAACGAGGGTAGTCATTTCAGTATTTTCATTCCTCTTAATCAAAAGCCCGCTTGTTGAAGAGCAGATAGCCGAAGTTTACTAAAAAGCTAATAGGATTTTCGCGGTCATTGTAAAGATTGAGATTTACACTGAGCGGTCCGGCAGGAGTAAAATATACCGCATGGGCCGCTCCCATAATAAATACCCGATCGAAGCGTGAACTGAGCACAGGCAACTGGTTTTCTCCGAGCTCAATCCGCTCTAAGGGAAGAAAAGCATATCCTTCAAGTCGAAATTCTAAGTTTTTGGTGGCTTGCAATACATTGCGCGAACCGAGGCCTACGAATGAATTACTTCTGAAATTTTGTAAAAAAAGCAAATGGCTGTCAGGACTGGGGGTAAAACTATTGGCCTGCGCCAAGGTAGCTAGGTAATTGGCCATGGCGGGCTGATTGCTTAATACCAACTTACCATAATAGCCCATACTCCACTGATTTTTGTGAAAATACTCCTCCGCCTCAGCACTGATCTTGAACCAACTATGCGCTTTCTTGTCAAAACTTGGCTGCAAAGCCGTATTTCCGGCCTTATAGCTTTCGTTAACATTGACATAATGAATCCCCACCGTTTGTGCCGCTCCTCTGCTGGCATAGAACTTACGATTCAAGCTGTTTTTCACAAACTGGAGGCTGTATTTTTGTCCCAATAGGCGCGAAATGTCCAGCGTATCGGTAGAAATCAGAATAGACCTGTTGCTGAAACGATTGCTATTCGATACAATGGCCGCGCTGGCCACGAACTTGCTTTTTTTGCTTAGGGCAAAGCCAAAATCTATGCCTCCTGAACGGTCGGTTTGTTCTAAGATGGTGGGGCTGGCTTTATCGAATACGTTCTCCAAGAAATCGGCAATGCGGATGTAATCCCAGTTGTTGTAGGTAAACTGGGGCTCGATATAAAATGGAATGCGAAAAGGAAAAACCATACGACTTTTCCACTGTGCCGATTGGTAGAAACGGCCATTGTAGGCATTCAGATGATGCTTGAACAGCAGATAGTTAAAATGACTGTAAGTAAGGCCCAAATACACTTGGCTTACGCTGCGGCTAGCCAGGTTTCCACCAAAATCCACCTCCAACTGGGGCTTGGGTTCGGCCATGAGTTCAAATGCATAGCTTTTTCGTGTGCTATCGTATGTAATGCCCGGATAGACGGTACGGAAATAAGGTTCAGAAATCAATCGGAAGTAGCCATCTTCTATGTCAGCAATAGTGGTGGCCTCATTTCTTTTGGATCGAAACACCGTCCGTACGTATTCGCGCTGATTGGTTCTAAAACCATCTAAACTAATTTTATCGAACTCAAGTGAAGGGGCACGGTTTATAAAGCCTTGGCGCATGGCTTGCAATTCTTCGGGAGCTCTTCTTCGTTCTACTTTCCCTTGAATTTCAGGCATTTGCCGCAGGGCCACCTGGTAGCCGCTATCAATAATGCTGGGGATTTGACCAAAATCCAAACTGGTATAGGTGCTTAGGTTGGGCTGCAAATACACACCATTTTCACCTACACTTTCGGGATTGGTTTTATCCAGCATCACAAAAAGCAAAGTCTTGTTCAGTAGTTCATCGTCTTTACCTTCCGGATATTCTTCAAACACTTTGGAAGATACATTGACACCAATAATCACATCTGGATTAAACTCCCTTTTGGCCACATCTACGGGGAAGTTGTTGTACACACCGCCATCGAAGAGGTAGCGCCCATCGAACTTAATCGGCCGATAGAAGAGCGGTACCGTCATAGAAGCACGAATGGCATCGTTGAGTTTGCCTTCTCTCATCATTACTTCCTCTTGGGTGAAAATCTCACTGGCCATGGCCCGATACGGAATCATCAGCGAATCAAAATCATACCCACTAGCCATGGAGGCCTGCGCAAGTAGCCGGGCCAAGGCAAAATTGATAAACAAATCGCTGGCAAAGTTGGAATTGAATTGGGCGGTAAGGCTGCTATCCACCTTCACGTTTACGCCCAGCATCGATGCGTTGTCATCTCCCTTGGAGAAGAAATAGGTTTCATCCGTAAGATTTCCGCTCATCCATTTCTGAAATTCCTCAGAGAGGAGGAGCTTTTCCATTTGCTCGGTGGTATATCCGGCTGCATAAAAGCCACCGATTACCGCCCCCATGGAGGTGCCCACGATGTAGTCTATCGGGATATTATTTTCTTCTAGTGCCTTGATGGCGCCTAGGTGGGCGGCCCCTTTGGCACCGCCTCCGCTGAGGACTAAGGCTACTTTTTGGGCCGGAGCTACTGAACACAGAACGAGAGAAATGAGAGTTAAAAAAATGCTTTTCATAAGGATTCTCTAAGGAGCTAGGAAAAGAAAAAGGCAAGCGGAAACTTGCCTTTTAATACACGAAAAACGCATCAAAATGTTAGGGTATCATCAGCCTATTTATAGGACTGGCGCTTTCTTCTTTTTCTATCAATACTATGGGGTTTTCCACAGTATTTTTAGGGAGCTCGCCTGTATTTTTCACTTCTTGAAGGCGGTGCATCCACACTTTCATCACACCCATGTAAGCGGTACGGTGATCTTCTTTAATGGGCTCACTGGGAGGAATTTGCACGCGCATAGCATCTACCTGCTGTCCGCCTTTCCAGAAGCGGAAACATAAGTGAGGGCCGCTGGCAAGTCCGGTTTTACCCACATAGCCAATCACTTGTCCTTGGCGCACTTTAGTGCCGGGCTTAATGCCGCTGGCGATTTTCGACATGTGCAGGTACTGCGTGGTATAGGTGCTGTTATGGCGTACTTTCACATAGTTGCCATTGTATTTGCCAAAAGTAGCTTCTACAATCACGCCATCGCCCACCGACATAATAGGTGTGCCTACGGGAGCCGCATAATCGGTACCAAGGTGTGCTTTATAACGCTTTTGTACCGGATGGAAACGCTTGTAGCTGAATCGTGAGCTGATGCGCGAGTAATTCAAAGGAGCTTTCAAAAAGGCTTTGCGCAAGCTATTGCCTTCTTCATCGAAGTAGTCTTCACCACTTCCTTGGTTATAGTAAAAAGCATAGTAGGGGTTGCCCATGTGGCTAAACTCAGCCGCTAAAATGCGCCCTACGCCTACCGATTGGCCTTCTACGATTTTATCTTCATAAATTACCTTAAAGGCATCACCTTTTTGAATGCGGAAAAAGTCAATTTGCCAAGCATATACATCGTGCAATACGCTGAATAGCTCAGGTGAAGCTCCTGCATCCATCATCGATTCCCATAAGCTCGATTCAATACTACCAACAATGGTTTTCTCCTTCACTTCGATGGGGCGTTCCTGCTTATATACTTTAATAGAATCGCTGAGGTCAAACACCACATATTCTAAAGGGCTAGGCTCATACACAAAGGCCTTTACCGATTGAGCGGAATCATTGGCACAGAGTACCGTTACTTTTTTGTGAGCCAAAATCCTACGTACGTCAAATACCTCTTTAGAGGCCTTGGCAATCTGATACACCATTTGGGTGGGTACATTGTAAGCCGAAAGAATTTCAGAAAGATTTTGGTTAGGCTTTACCGTCTGTTCAAATATTTGCAGGTTATCTACCACCAAACCATAGAGGAGGGTAGGCTCATAAGCCACCGTTTCTACTTGAAGTGAATCTTCTGCTACCGATAGTTCAGTCTCAGTAAGCAAAGGTTGGTAATAGGAGAGCCCGGCAAATACCAGCGCGCTAATGGCAATAAGGCTAAAAAGTGAAATCAGGGAACGTTTCATACACACAAAAAATCAATTTTACTTAACACAGCCTAAAGTAAAAAAGAGATCAGCAGATTGTCAAGACTTATTGAAAGAATATAAAATATTATTTATCAGTATTTTATATGCATCACTTAAAGTAGAGGTTCAATTTATGGAGTGAAATTAGGGGTGTTTTCAACATTTAGGGATAGCGATAATGAACTTCCAAATGGCTGAGCACCTTGCGTAGGCAGATGCCCAATTCGTTTTTTATCTCGAAATCCCAAAAGCGAAAAACCGTATAGCCCGCCTCTTGATAATAGGCATTGACCTCAGCATCGCGTTGGATGTTTCTTTCTATTTTTGGCATCCAGAAGGCCTTATTGCTTTTGATTTTATCTTTTTTCTCCTCCCAATTGTAGCCGTGCCAGAAAGAACCATCAATAAAAATCACAAGTTTTTTTGATTGGATGCTGATGTCCGGTCTCCCTACCATCTGTTTGTTATTGAGCCGATATTTTACCCCAGCATGCCATAGCGCCTTCCGAAAGACGATTTCGGGGCGCGTATTTTTGCCTTTGATTTTTTGCATCACCCTACTTCTTTGAGGAGTGGTATAAAAACCATTGGCCTCTTCAAAGCGAGGCACTTTTATAGGCTCATATGTATACTTAGGTCGACTCACATTTATCTACCGGAAAACTTTTCACTTCAAAAAAGATGACGTACTTTTATAACCATGTATAATGTTTACCAATAAGGTTATGAAAGAATACTACACCCTGTCAGAAGTGGCTGATTTATTAGGTAAAAGTAAAGAAACTTTAAGGAGATGGGATAACAATGGCAAGCTTACTGCGGTTCGCGAACCCATGAGTAATTACAGGGTGTATAAAAAAGAGCAGTTGAAGATTTTTGATGAATTGGATTTTTTGTTTGAAAACGATACCCCCAAAAAGGGAACAGAACCTTCAAAAGCCTTTTCGGTATTAGAGCTCTTCGCTGGAGCAGGCGGTTTGGCCATTGGACTTGAAAAGGCGGGACTAAAATGTATCGCCCTAAATGAAATCGACCACTGGGCGGCTGAAACCCTTAGGGTCAATCGGCCTTCGTGGAACGTAATAGAGGCGGATATACGCAACATTAGTTTTGCTGATTTGGCGGGTAGAGTAGATGTAGTCACGGGAGGATTTCCTTGTCAGGCCTTTAGCTATGCCGGAAAGAAGTTAGGCTTAAACGATGCCCGAGGCACCCTTTTTTATGAGTTTGCCCGCGTAGTGAATGAAACCCAGCCCCTTATTTGTGTGGGCGAGAACGTGCGCGGCTTGCTAAACCACGATGGGGGAAGGACTTTGGAAGGCATGAAGTCTATCCTAGACGAAATAGGGTACAGAGTGGTAGAACCCAAAATACTAAAGGCGATATTTCATAATGTTCCTCAAAAACGTGAGCGATTGATACTGATCGGTATCAGGAAAGATATAGAGGTAGATTTCCATTTCCCAAAGCCCAATAAAAAAATATACACCTTAAAAGATGCCCTTAAAAAAGGTGAACTTTTCCCTACTGATGTTCCTGTTTCCGCAGGTTCAGGATACCCAAAAAGGAAAAAGGAAATTCTGGAAAAAGTGCCTCCGGGAGGTTATTGGAGAGATTTACCCCTTGATTTACAAAAGGAGTACATGCAAAAGAGCTTTTACCTAGGTGGAGGAAAAACTGGTATGGCAAGACGGATGAGTTGGGATGAGCCCAGCCTTACTCTCACATGCAGTCCTGCACAAAAACAGACCGAAAGGTGCCATCCTGACGAGACCCGTCCTTTTACGGTGAGGGAATACGCTCGGATTCAGACTTTTCCCGATGAGTGGAAATTTGCAGGCTCGGTATCGCAACAGTATAAGCAGATTGGCAATGCCGTTCCGGTCAACTTGGCCAAAGATTTGGGCATTTCCATTGTTGCTTTCTTGAACCAAGTATATGCCAAATATCAGTTAGAGCAAAAGAACCTAGATATACATCAAATGAGCTTGCCCATATAGTGTAGGATAATTTTAAATCATTTTATACTTTGTTGCAGAAACTCATTCGGTATAAAATGAAAACATTCCTTCCTTGGATTGAAGACGAAGCACTGGTTTCGGCCGTGGAACATCTGGTTAAAAAGGCCCTTGGAGCAAAAGCCGATGCGGAGGCAAATTTTGGCAAAAACGTAATAGACCCCTTTTCTGCACTTTTCGAGCTATCGGGTTTTGAAATTGATGTCCCAACTTGGATAAAGAGTGAAACCGCCCGCCAAGCACAAAAAACCCTTCAAAACCATATTGGAGATTTCCATCAACGGATTTTAGGTGCGGTTTCTGGATGGGAAGACATGAAAACCGGAAGTGTGATTGACTTGGTAAATCATGAGCGCAAAATCATTGTTGAACTTAAAAATAAGCATAATACGATTTCTGGAGGAAGGTTGGCCGATGTATATAAAACCTTCGAAGACCTAGTGATGCCTAAATCAAGCCATTATAAAGGGTATACAAGTTATTACGTGGCTATCATTCCGAAAACAAAACGAAGGTATGATAAAACATTTACTCCCTCTGATAAAACCAAAGGAAGTAAATGTTCTGAAAATGAATTGATTCGGGAGATTGATGGTGCGTCTTTTTACCAACTTGTTACCGGACAGAAATACGCCTTAAAAGAACTTTATTTAGCATTGCCCAAAGTAATTGCGCAAATAACAGGCAAAACCCTATCCGATTCCGACAGGCAAGGCCTCATCGGGTTCTTTGATGAAGCCTTTTCCTAAATCAATAGCTGAAGGTATTCCTTATTTCGGCTTATTTGTATATCACGCGATAGCTCATAATCTGCAATCCCTTTTCATATACCTCCGAACCCAACAGTTCAAGGGTATAAGTCTCCTCTAGTCCCTCAAAAAGCTTGATTCCTCCGCCCAAAATGAGTGGGTTCAACTTGATTTTCACTTGGTCGATTTGTTGGTTTTTTAGCAACCAAGTGGCAAATTGTCCGCCTCCGCAGAGGTAAATATCCGTCCCATCTTTCTGGCGCAGGTTTTCTACCTCACGTATGTCCATTTTCTTTACTTGCACATCGGGATCAGCTTTTTCCAGTACCAGATGGTTAGAGAAAATGAAATGCTTCATATGCGGATACGCCTTTTGGCCCGGCTTTAATCCGAATTTATAGCCAAACTCATAGGTGTTTTTTCCCATAATTACCGTATCGAAATGTTGCAAGTCCTCGAAGTACTTGTCTACACCACTTCCGCTTCCCACATATCCGCTCACGTCCTCATTAGGTCCTGCAATGTATCCGTCTAGTGAACTCGCCACATAGTATATAATTTGTCTCATAAAAGTGTAGTCTTAATTAGGTTAGATAAATCAAATGGCCGTTTTCTTCCACTTCCCTTGTCGGAAAAGGTAAATGCTGACCAAAGCAATGCTCGATTCGGCCACGCTAATGGCCACAAAGGCGCCAAAAGGCCCCCAATTCAGCACGATGGCCAATAGATAGGCTAACGGAATCTGGAAGAGCCAAAAACCAAAGAAGTTAATCAGGGTAGGCGTACGGGTATCGCCCGCCCCGTTGAACGACTGGCTGATTACCATACCATAGGCATAGAAAATATAGCCTAGGCACACAATCTGCAAACATTGTTTGCCATACTGAACCACCAGCTCATCGGTGCTGAAAACTCGGATAAAGCTGTCGGCTGAGGTGAAAAACACCACCGATAAGGTGCCCAAAAACAGCATATTGAAAAATGCGGTGCGCCAAACACTCTTTTCGGCCCTTTCGGGCTGTCCGGCACCTAAGTTTTGCCCTACCAGCGTAGCTGCAGCATTGGACATACCCCACGCAGGCAAAATGGCAAATACGATAATCCGAATGGCAATGGTGTATCCCGCTAGCGCATCACTTCCGAAATGGGAAATTATCTTGACCAAAAATATCCAACTGGCCGAAGCAATAAGAAACTGACCGGTACCTCCGGCCGATACCTTGACCAAGCGCCAGATAATATCCCAGGCGGGTTTCATGTACTTGCCAATCACTTTGATACGGTGCGAGCCTTTCAGTAAGAAATACAACTGAAAAGCTACGCCCACCCCACGTCCAATATTGGTAGCCATAGCGGCACCTGTTACGCCAAAAGCGGGGATAGGCCCCCAGCCGAAAATCAAGAGTGGATCGAGCAGCATATTTAGCCCGTTTGCCAGAATCAATGATTTCATGGCCAAACTAGCATTACCCGCACCGCGGAAAATGGCATTGTTCAAGAAGAGCAGAAGCACGGTAATATTACCGGTAAACATCCAGCGCGCGTAGCCATTGCCCGTGGCAATTACCGATTCCGAAGCGCCCATCAGGCGGAGCAATTCATCGGAATAGAAATAGCCGAAAATTCCAACCCCTATGGCCAAAAGAATACCGAGGGTGAGGGCTTGGCTAGCCGCTTTTTTGGCTTCATCCCAATTTTTCTCACCTACCCTACGCGCTACCATGGCTGTGGTGCCCATGCTTAGGCCTATAGCCAAGCTGTAGACTATGGTTAGCATAGATTCCGTGAGGCCTACGGTAGCTACGGCATCTACGCCTAGCCTACTCACAAAATAGGCATCTACCACCGCAAATAGCGATTCCATCAGCATCTCCAAAATCATGGGGATGGATAATAAAAAGATGGCTTTGTCGATACTACCGGAAGTGTATTCGCGCTCTTCGCCATTCAGCGATTGTTTGAAAAGCACGAGAATATGTTGAAGGGAATGTCTGTAATTCCTTGTCGTTTTCATAAGTAAAAGATGATAAATAGAAAATCGCTTCCCGGAGAGGGAAGGCTACAAAAGAAAAGCGGAGGTGGAATTACAGAATCATAATGTGGGCAATATACGAAAGAAGATAAAACGAGTTGCTTTATGAAGAAATATTTTTGTAATGCACTTGTAATAAATCATTTGAAAAGGCTTTATGTCCTATAAGCGCTAACTGGTTTTGTATATCGATGGGTAAAAACAAAGGGATGCCTTTGCCTAGTAGTAACGGAATATAGCTGATGATGTATTCATCAATCAGCTGTTGTTCCAAGCATCGCGCTACGATTTGTCCACCGCCAATTAACCAAATATCTTGTTCCGATTCCTCTTTTAGCTTTTGAATAAACTGAGCAGGATTGTCTTGCACAAAGTGCACGGGCCAGCGCGATTGGCGTGGCTGACGGGAGAACACGTAGGATGTTTTTCCTTCAAAGGGATAGGGAATGTCCATAGCCTCGACATACCGAAAGGTATCGTAACCTTGTAAAGTGATTCCAATACGGGCGTAAAAATCGTGATAGCCGTAATCTTCCCCGGCCGATTCGTAGGCGTGCAGCCAGTCGAGATTGTGTTGAGTAGTAGCAATGTAGCCATCCAGACTACATGCGATGTATAAGGTGAGTTTTGCCATGGTTTTTTATTCAAAACTAGGCTTTCTCCTCAAGGTTGGATTGGATGAAATTTACCTTTCTTCCATAAAATGTGGATAGCGTGGATGTACCTTTCCTGATTTTACCTCCTTGGAATATTTGGCAGGCGTAAGTCCGCCCAAAGTCTGATAGGCACGTATAGCATGAGATTGATCATAGTAAGGAAAATCTTCCGCCCGCAAAGCCTTCTCGAAAGACAGCAATTTTTTATAGCGCAGAGGACTCAGACCCACATGCCGATTAAAACCTTGAATGAGGCTTTTTTCACTTATTCGAAACTGAGTAGCCAATTCTTTTACCGAAAGGTTTTGCCGGAGGAGGCGCTCGCAAGAGTCTTGAATATGAGAAGGGATACTTTTTTGCGGAAGCGAAAGTAGAAGGTCCTCCCAGTGAGTATTTGGTAAATCGTGATTCTGGAAAAAGGAAAACAAAGGGCTAAAAACCTCCAGAGCGGAGGTATCAGATTCGTATCGGTTTACTAGGTTTTTTACAGGCTGAGGATAAAACGCTGAAAGGCCACAAGGGCTAAAGGCCAATCCTATCATTTCCGTATCCGGATACAAAACACAATACCGTGCCTCGGTTTGGATGCCCGCTATCCACTGCTTCCTATTTTGGTTTAAGCAATTGCCTTGCACATCGAACAAATCGAAACGCCCCTGCCTGACCAGTACTAATTCGGCAAAAGGAACAGGCAACACCCTACCCATTAGCTTTTCGCCAGTATTGTGCGTGTGCCAAAGGAATTCCACCAAAGGTTTTACTTTTTGACTGGGCTTGTGTTCTTTCGTGAGATCGTTTAACCTATCCATACTTCTATGCTCATACGTAGTGCCCAAGAGAAAGATTTGCCGCAGTTGGTTGCGTTTCAACTCGCCATGGCCCTGGAGACCGAAAACTTACAGCTTGACCCAGCGGTACTGACCCAAGGCATGCAGGCCGTATTGTCCGATGCTAATAAGGGAGCGTATTTTGTGGCCGAGATGGAAGGGAAAGTGGTGGGTTCCTTAATGATTACCTATGAGTGGAGCGATTGGCGCAATGGCATGGTGTGGTGGATACAATCGGTATTTGTGGATAAGGATTTTCGAGGGAAAGGCGTGTACAAGGCACTTTATACGCATATTCAAGATTTGGTGAAAGCCGATGAGAAAATACGCGGCATACGCCTGTATGTGGATAAGACGAACACTTCGGCTCAGGCGGTGTACAAAAAGCTGGGCATGAACGGAGAGCATTATGCTACTTTTGAATGGATGAAATTTTTTTAAAACCCGCGTAGGGGTAAAGCCTCACCCGCTTGTCATGGGTTAAAAAACATTCATACTCATGACAACAACTATAAAAACCCTTGTACACCTAACTCTAGGTGCTTTGCTTTTTTCTTCTTGCCAGTGGGCGGAAGATCCGGGTCCTATTCAAGAAGAAACGGAATATTTTTCGGAGGATAACTTCTACCAAATAGAGGTGGGTGATGCGCTTCGGGTAGAGATTTTTCAAGATAACTTTTTTGAAGTAAGAGCCCGAGGCGATGAGCGCAATTTGGACGATTTAATGGTATACACTTCTGGCGATAGGCTCTTTATCCGTTTTGAAGATAACGACCGTAGACGACACGAAACCTATGTGTACATAACTCTTCCGCGCCTTACCTACCTCAAGGTAAAACAAGCCGCCAATGTTCGTATAGATACCTGGCAGGCAGAAGAAAAACTGGTCTTTGATTTTCAAGAAGCCGCTTCCGGTACACTTCAATCCCTTGTGGCACCCGAAATGGAATTTCGCCTGAGTGGAGCCAGCTGCGTGAATGTATCGGGAGAAACAGTTCAAATGGATTATGTGGGCAAAGAAGCTTCTTCACTAAAGGGGATAGATTTGTTTACCCAAGAAACCCATGCCGTACTAGAAGGAGCCAGCCAGTTGGAAGTTACGGTGCGCGATTTCTTAAAAGCCCGATTAGACGGTGCCAGTTTACTCAAGTATCAGGGAAACCCTGAGATTGATTCCGAAGTGAGCGGGGCAAGCACCTTACGTAAATATTAAAAAAGGCCGGAAAAATATCTCCGGCCTTTTCAGTATTCCCCTTATTCAAACAAAATCTACTTAAAACTGAACGGGAAAGCTCACGTCCAAGTCGGTTTCCCCACCGGCCTGTTCATATTCGGCCCAGTTGGGATTTTGTGCGCTGGCATTGGATTTATCCAAATCATGGCGCAAGATTACCCTAATGACTGAATTTCCGCTGGCATTGGCTGCTACCGCTACGGTTCCTAGCAAGCCTACCGGATTGCCATCCGCATCTTCATCTTCATATACATAGCTAAAAGCCTCATCGAAGGCAGAACCTAAAAAGAAAAACTGATGCTCGGCATCTTCTTCTTCAATTTCCTCGGTAATGCTTTCGTTGGCAATGCCATTAAATAAATCCAAGCTGAGCCTATAGCTTTTTCCGGCTTCTAGTCCGCTGATGGTTTCTATCTCTGGATTTCCGCCCAGTTCTACCCCTTCCGGATCAGAAGCGGTAAAGCTTAAAGTAGTGGCGGTTGGGTTTCCGTTGGCATCAAGTTCGGTAAAAGTGAGCGTTACATCCGTGATTACCTCTTGTTCCAGTTCCTGTACAGGATCTTCCTTGTCGCAAGCGCCCAACATCAATAAGCCACTAAGAGTCAATAGAGAAGCATACGTTTTCATAAAAATATAGATAGGTTAGGTTAAAATTCGTATCTGAGTTTTAGGCTGATATTGCGTCCGGTTTCTTCCGTGAAATACTTGAATCGATTCATGTATTCGCGGTAGCTCACATTAAGTACATTTTGAACTTGCAATGCCATATTCAGGGTATTCTTACCCAAGGCTATCTGCCAATTACTTTCTATCCCTAGCAAGGTGAAAGCCTCCGGAGCGGTTATGTAATCAAAATTGGGCATGTGGTATTGGCGTGCTACATGACTCAGGTTTATGCCTAGGCTTGGCGCTTTGATAAATCCCCACGCACTTCCTTCCCAGAGGAGGCCATGCTGCAAGCGGTCTGTCGGAATCCATGGGAGATTACTTTTATCTGTGCGATTTTGTGCCCTTACTACAGAAGCTTTGGCTTCATACGAGATATTAGGTAACAATTGGTATCTTCCGCTTACATCTCCACCCCAAAGCAAGGCATCTGTTTGTTGATATTCAAATATATAGAAGCTTCCCCGAATAGATACTGCTTGGTTTTCTGTAGGTTGAAGATAAATGTAGTCCTGAATCAAATTGGCGTAGCCCGTTGCTTCTATCGACCATTTTTCTCCGCTAGCGGCTAGGGTATGTATCCATTTAATGGCCTTTTCACTTTTAAAGTCTAGATTACCTTTCTCATAAGCGGCCACACCATGGTGAAGTCCCTCGCTGAAGAGTTCGTTCACGCTGGGTGGTCGCCAAGCAGTACCCAGATTGGTACGGTACGAAAGGTTTTCTCGCCAATAATATACCGCGCCCAGTGAGGCCGTGATATTTTGGTACTGAAAAAGGCGCTCTTGCAACTGTCCATTGCTTCGGTACCGAGCGGCATCTACCTGGCGCCAGTCATAGCGAAGACCCGCTTCCAATTCATAACGAGCCTTGGTAAAGCGCGAAATAGCAAATCCGCCCAGATTATTTAAATCATAATTAGGAATGAGGGGTGTAACGCCCGTACCGGGGATGTTGGTATTCACTTGGTTCATGCCACTGAGGCCGAGTGTGTGTATCCAAAAACCACCCGGCTTTACATCGAGGCTGAGGTCGAGGGTTTGGGTAAACAGGGAAAGATCTAAAGCGGCTTTATCGTTCAAATCGCCTCTGCGTTTATCAAATTCTTGTCGGCTATTGGCCTGAAAGGCATATTGAGCAGTAAGGGTCAGTTTTTTGTTTAGGTGATAATGCCCCATAGCCTTGGCCAACTGGTGTTGTACCTGCTGCTTAGGGTTGATTACATCAAAGCTAAAGCCGGGGTCATTGAAGGGCCTGCCGTTTTCGATGATGGCATTTAAGTCGGAAATGTTTCCCGTGTGGGCATCGCGCAAAATGCCCAGTTGGGTAGAAAAGTGACTTAGGAAGATATCCCAGTCGAGGCGTTCGCTTCTGAATCCAAAAGCACCGGATAGGTTGGCTTCTTTCAGTCCGGTATTGCCTTGATAATACTCAGGCGAAGAGAGATTGCCTGCCCTGCGCGTGCTGCCTTGCAGGCGCCATCCAAAGCCTTTCCATTTTCCAAAGCCGCCTTCCAAATTAGCCGCTAGCGTGCCCGATCGCCCATTACTCTGACCAATGGCATACGCAGAACCGTGAATTTCCTTGGTGGTGGGTAAATCTTTGGGTGTAAGTAAAATCACTCCACCCATGGCTTCGGGACCATAGCGCACGGCTTCGGCTCCTTTTACTACCGAGATTTCATCCGCCACAAAAGGATCAATTTCTGGTGCGTGGTCGCTGCCCCATTGCTGGCCTTCTTGGCGCACGCCATTGTTCATTATCAGAATACGATTGCTATGGAGGCCATGGATTACCGGCTTAGAGACTGTACCACCGGAAGAATACATAGTAACCCCCGATATTTTCTCCAAACTCTGAGCGAGGTTGCCTCCCCGTGTATTTTCTAAGGCTTTCCCGCTTAGCGTACTCACAGTAGTGGTGGTAATCAGGCGCTCTTTGTGAGCCGATACTTCTACATAATCGAGGAGGAGTAAATCTTTTTCGAGTGTGAAGGTGAGAATGGTAGAACTGCTCAGTTGGATTTCCGTTTTGCCTTCTTTGTAGCCTAGCGAATGGATGTCTACCACATAGCTGCCTGCGCAAAGGTCTTTTATGCTGAATTGGCCCTTATCATCAGAAACGGAACTTTTACCCACAGGATATAACCAAATGGCTGCCCCTTCTATGGGCATGTGGGTTTCAGCATCTAATATGCGGCCACGCAATACCATGCTGCATTCCGATTGGGCGAACCCTCCGGAAATAGCTAAGTAAAAAAGACTTAAATAGGCCACGAGCAACTTCATGGCACCAAAGGTATAATAAATGCAACAATGTTGCAAAAAGAAATGTTAAAAGGAAAAAAATCTATTCAGAAGGAAAGAGGGCATAAAAAAAGGAGCTTTTGGCTCCTCTTTTGTCTGTTTAACATCCCCGACAGGAATGATGTTGGTTAGGATAATACACATTGGAATGGCGCACTACCACGGTGCTGGGTCTTTGATAGCGGCCATACATGCGGCAATGGGCGCGGTTATCGTAAAATGGATAATCGTTGTACACATCCAAGGCTACCCAAGCCACTTCAAAGAAGTTGACCTGACGGTAAGGAAGCGGTACACGGGCGCTGATTTCCCAGCCATTTCGGCCTAAGTAGATGTACACTTCGCGCTGGGTATCAAAATACACATTGTACTCAGGAAAATATACGTGGCGATAGTTACGCGCTTGGTGCTGATGACGATAGCCATGTGCCGGTGCCCACTCAGGAGGTCCTTGACGATGGTGATTGCGTCTGAAGTTATCATCGTCCCAGTCGTGGCGATGCTCTTTATGCTTAGAGTGGTTTCCTTTACCATTTCCTTTGCCTTGAGCCAACACATCGTGTCCGGCTACGCTAAAAATTACGATGATGGCAATTGCGAGTAGTTGTTTCCCATACTTTTCCATAGTTGTAAAAGTTTATTTACCTCGAACAATACCAAAATCGTGCCGAAAGTATGGGGTTTTGGGTAATTAACTATAAACCAGATAAATAGGGTTTTTTAGTAATTAATCCATGTAAGTAAAAGACTAGGAATTTAGCCTTTCCCTACATGGACTATTGTTTTAATGTGCCTGCAACCAGTTATCTCCAAAGCCTATGCCTATTTCCATAGGTACGCTAAGAGGCAAGGCGGTAGCCATGAGCTCTTCTACCCGCGCTTTGAGAAGTTCGGTTTCGCTATGGTGGGCATCAAATACCAATTCATCGTGCACTTGCAGTATCATGCGGCTTTTTAGCTTTTCCTTTTTCATCCAATCGTGGATTTTGATCATGGCCACTTTAATCATATCGGCTGCGCTACCTTGTATAGGGGCATTGATGGCGTTTCGTTCGGCATGGTTGCGCATGGTCATGTTGCTGGAATAGATATCGGGCAAGAAGCGCTTGCGGCCCAGTATGGTTTCGGCATAGCCATAGTCTTTGGCCTTGCGGATAAGCTCGTCCATGCATTCTTTCACAGCCGAAAACTGGGTGAAGTAGGCTTTGATAATTTCGGAGGCTTCGGTACGGCTTATGTTCAGGTTTTCGGCCAGACCAAAAGCGGAAGTACCGTAAATGATACCAAAGTTTACCGCTTTGGCTTTTCTGCGCATGTCGCTATCTACCTGATCTACCGGAACACCAAATACCTTGGCGGCCGTCATACTATGGATATCGGTTTTGTCGCGCAAGGCCTTAATCATGGTTTCGTCTTTGGCAAAATCCGCCATAATGCGCAGCTCGATTTGTGAATAATCGGCCGACATGAGCGTGAAATCCTCGTTGCGCGGCACAAAAGCCTTGCGGATAGCTCGCCCCTTTTCTGTACGGATGGGGATGTTCTGCAAATTGGGATTGGTAGAACTCAATCGGCCCGTAGCCGCTACCGTTTGGTTAAAACTGGTGTGAATGCGCCCATCGCTGGGGCTCATGAGGAGGGCTAGCGCATCTACATAGGTAGATTTGAGTTTTTGGTATTCCCTGAAATCCAATATTTTATTGGCAATGGCATGTTCGTGGGCTAGCTTGCTCAGGATTTCCTCTCCGGTGGCATACTGTCCGGTTTTGGTTTTCTTGGGCTTATCTATCAGCTTGAGTTTATCAAATAAAATCTCCCCCAACTGCTTTGGCGAGGCGATATTGAATTCTTGTCCGGCAATCTCAAAGATTTCCTTTTCTGCTTGGCGGCTGTCTTTTTCCAGTTCTTCCGATAGCTCTTTAAGCGTATCAGGATCTACACGTATGCCTTCGTACTCCATATCGGCCAGTACCCGAATGAGTGGGCCTTCCACGGTATCGTACAGGGTGCGGATTTTGTCTTTCAGTTCGGATTCGAGCTTCTGCTGAAGCTGCAAAGTGATGTCGGCATCTTCGCTGGCGTATTCGGCAATGAGTGGAATAGCGACCTCGCGCATGTTGCCTTGTTTGTCACCTTTCTTGCCAATAAGTTCGGTAATAGAAACTGGCTTATAGTTCAGGTAGTTTTCGGCCAGAATGTCCATGCCGTGGCGTGTTTCCGGGTCGATGAGGTAATGCACCACCATGGTGTCCAATATCTCGCCCATCACTTCTACGCCATACTTTTTCAGTACCAAAATATCGTACTTGATATTCTGACCTACCTTGCGGATGGCTGCATTTTCCCACACGGGTTTGAATATATCTACCCACTTTTGCACTTCTGCTTGATCGGCCGGAATAGGAATGTAAAATGCTTCTCCGGGCAAATAGGCGAAAGAAAGACCCACTAGTTGGGCATCTACGGCATCGAGGCTGGTGGTTTCGGTATCAAAACAAATCTGGCTTTGCTGTTGTAGGTATTCTACCAATTCCTGACAGCGTGCCAGGGTATCCACCACATGGTATTCGTGTTCGGTGGTATAAATGGTTTTTTTCTCCTGTGGAGGAGCGCTATTTTCTTCTTCAGATTCTTTGACGGGCGTACGGCTAAGCGCAGGCTCAGCAGCTCCAAATAAGCCCAATTGCCCTTTGGCATCGGCTGAGGGCTCTGAACTGCCCGTATCACCTAATACTTGCTTGGCTAAGGTGCGGAATTCCAATACCTCAAAAATCTCCTTCAGCTTTTCACGATTAGGTTCTTCTACCAGCAAGGCGTTTTCATCAAACTCCAAGGGTACTTCGGTATTAATAATGGCCAATTGCTTGGAAAGAATACCCTGCTCGGCAAAGTTCTTTACATTTTCCTGCATTTTGCCTTTCAGCTCATCGGCATGGGCTATGAGGTTTTCTACCGAGCCATATTCTTTGATAAGTTTTACCGCTGTTTTGGCTCCTATGCCCGGAATGCCCGGAATATTATCCACCGCATCGCCTTGAAGGCCCAAGATATCGGCCACTTGGTCTACGCGGTCGATCTCCCATTTGGCCAATACCTCAGGAACACCCAAGATATCTACCGCATTGCCCATATAAGCCGGTTTGTATAGGTACACATGCTCGCGGACTAGCTGGCTGTAATCCTTGTCGGGTGTCATCATATACACCTCAAAACCTTGGTCAGCGGCTTTCCAAGCGAAGGTGCCGATTACGTCATCGGCCTCATAGCCGGGCATCTCCAGTACGGGGAGGTTATAGGCGCGCACGATTTCCTTTACATAAGGAATGGCGAAGGTGATGTCTTCGGGCTGCTCTTGGCGCTGGGCTTTGTATTCGGTGAACGCTTCGTGCCGAAAAGTAGGTCCAGGCAAGTCGAAGGCTACACCCAAATGGGTAGGTTTTTGTTTTTTTAAAATCTCAATCAGTGAATTGGTAAACCCCCGTACGGCTCCGGTACTTTGGCCTTTGGAGTTGATCAGGGGAGTTTTACTTAATGCAAAATGCGCCCGATAAATCAGGGCCATGGCATCTAAAAGAAAGAGTTTTTTAGTCGGCTTGCTCATAAGCCGACTAAGTTAGGCAAAAATTGCAGAAGCGATACGCTATTCCTGTGCTTTCAGAATTTCACCCACATGTTTGCGAATGTTCACCACCAAATCATCGGTAGGAAGGTCATTGGCATCACGCCCAAATGGGTCTTCAATTTCCTCGGCAATTACCTCCAAACTGGCCATGGCATAGAACACAAACACCACCATAGGAATGGTGAGGTATGCGAAGTCGTTCACAAAACCAAAAGGCATGGTGATGGTGTAGATGAAGATGAATTTCTTGATAAAGAGACTGTAGATATACGGAATGGGTGTACGCTTAATCCGCTCGCAAGCTCCGGTGATATCAGTGAAGATGTCAAGATTTTGCTGAAAAGTAATCACTTGTTCGGAAGTGATTTCCTTTTGGCGGAACATGCTCATTACTTGCGCTTGCATGAGCGAGGCAATGGCATTGGGGATATGTTCTTTGTCGCGGATGAGCTCACGCAAGCCCTCGTCTAGCCCTTCAATGATGGAATCGGAGCTGCGGCCACGCAAATGCTCTTTGACCGCATAGCTATAGCCACTGATGAGTGATACCCAATAGTCGCGCTCGCCTTTGCCATCTGTCGGGATAATGGCACTCATTTTAATGGCCAAGTTTCGGCTGATGTTCACCAAGGCGCCCCATTGCTTACGGCCTTCCCACCAGCGATCGTAGGCGGTATTGGTACGAAATACCAGAAGTAAGGAAATGACGAAACCTAAAAGAGAATGAACAGCCGTAGTAGAGCGGCTAATAAAATTATAGCGATCTTCTAAAAAACAGATCAGAAGGGTAAATAAGGCAATGCCTACCATTACCCGCAATAGCTTAGTAAATGTATCGGTTTTATGAAATTGGAAGATGAGCCCGAACCACTCCTTCGGATTATAATTGATCATAGCAGGAAGAGTAAAAAACAAAAGTAAAAGAAAAATCCAATTGCCCTACCCTATGTTCCACGTTTTCGTGTGCGGTTTTATCAAGGATTCGCGCTACTATTTCAAAGAAAATTCCTAGATTTCCCTAAATCTATCCCACTATGAAAAAGATTCTCTCCCTTTCCCTGCTTTTGGCTCTGGCCTTTAGCCTGCAAACCTGCAACTCCGTAGTGTGCGAGTGCGCCTCTAGCAGCGGCTTTTCATTCAACCTAAAAGACGAAATCAGTGAAGTGGATATGGTTTTTGAATCGCGGGAAATAGATTTTGACCAGATGGAAATGCTGGCGGTAAACGAACAAACACAAGACACCTTGGTGGTGCCATTGCGAAAAGAGCGCTATAGCGAAGGGGATAGCATTTTGTATGTAGACGATGAGGACTTTTTGAGCCACTTTGTGCTGCGCATTAATAAAAATAAAAGCCATACTCTGCGGATGAACTTAGCCGAAGCCAGCAGTGGATGCTGCAAAGGCACGCTTGAATATGGTGGCATGCGCTTCGATGAGGTGCTATATCTGCCTTCGCGCTACGATCATTTTGATATCTATTTGGATGAGTAAGGTATACAAAGCCTGTTAGAATTGCATAGGAGGCATAAATGCCTATATTTGTTTTGATTTTTTATCTAATACCCTATTTATGAAGCACTTTTTCATATTACTTTTTTTAACTCCTTTTGCCCTTTTGGCGCAGGATGTTGACTTTGAAAACCTCGAACTAGAGCAGCTAGGCAAAGAGGTGAATACCATGTACCACGAGTCGGCCCCTATCATTTCCCCCGATGGTAATACCTTGTATTTCTTTAGGGCCAATCACCCGGCCAATAATTTTGGGAAAGACAATAGTCAAGACATTTGGTTTAGCGAGAAAGACCAGTACGGTCGCTGGAAAGAAGCCGTGCATGCGCCCTCCCCCCTCAATGCCCACCGCTTCAATCAGGTGATGAGTATTTTGGATGATGGTACGGTATTGCTCCGAGGAGGTGCAGGAAAAAACTCCGAAGGCTTTAGTCTCAGCAAAAATCAAAACGGTCGCTTTTCCAACCTTCAGGAGCTGGATGTGAAAAACTATAAGAAAATGAACAAGGGCTTGTTTTCTGGCGCCTGTCTTTCGCAAGATGCCAAAGTGCTTATCCTCTACTTTTCAGAAAAGGAAAAAGCCAAATACAGTGACTTGTATGTAAGTACATGGATTGAAGGCAATAAGTGGAGCGAACCCGTGAAATTGCCCAAAAACATCAATACGGCTTTGGACGAATTCGGCCCCTTTATCGCTCACGATAACAAAACCATGTATTATGCCGGACTTCGCCCCGGAGGGCATGGCAATGTGGATATTTACTATACCAAGCGCCTGGACGATACCTGGATGAACTGGTCGGAGCCGGTGAATGTAGGTACACAGGTAAATACCAATGGTTTTGATGCTTACTTTTCTATTGATGCCAATGGCAATGCTTTTACTACACGAGCTTATATGTCGGCCGATGGAGGGAGTTTGGATATCCTGGGCTTGAAGCCAGCGGATCCGGTCATCTTGCTTAGCGGCACGGTGAAAGACAAAAAAACCGGAGCGCCTATTAATGGGGTGATTACCGTTCGCTATAAAGGGGAAGCTTTGCGCCCTTGGTATGCCAATGATGGTGTGTATCAAGACACTATACCGGGAAAAGGTAAATACAGCTTTACTGTGGAGGCCGAAGGCTATGCCACCGTGGAGGAGAATTTTAACCTGAAAGAGGTATTGATGGATACTGCTATTGTTCGGAACTTTCAGTTAAGTGCTGTAGAGACACGCATTTTCTTAAGCGGAAATGTTTATAACCAAAAAACCGAAGAACCCGTGGAGGCAAAGGTGTCGCTGAGCAACCAAGGGCAAAACTTAGGAAATGCCGATACTAAAGAAGGGTATTTTTTAATGATACTCAGTGAGCCACTGGCGGTGGAACTTAGTGCACAGGCGGAAGGATTTATCAATGCCAGCGAGCAGGTAGATGGTACGCAAGCCGAAGCAGGCGATACCTTGCAAGTAAGCCTATGGATGGAACCCATTGAAGTAGGAACCACCGTGCGCTTGAACAATATCTTTTTCGATTTCAATGCCTCAACCTTACGGCCGGAATCCTATCCGGAGTTGGATAAGGTGGTGGATTTCTTGGTGAACAATCCGAGCATTTCGATTGAGATTGGTGGCCATACCGATGCCCAAGGAAGTGATGAATATAATCTAAACTTATCGCAAGGCCGTGCCGATTCGGTACGCGATTATTTGATTTCCGAAGGAATTTCTTCTACGCGCATTACGGCTCAGGGCTATGGAGAAAGCCAACCCGAAACTACCAATGATACCGAAGAAGGCCGCCAGCAAAACCGCAGAGTGGTGTTTAAGGTGTTGGAGAAGTAGAATTGTAATTGTCTAAACTATGATAATAGGTGATTTTGGGATGGGCTAGGATTGTATTATATAAATTAATGGTGCTTAAAATCATAGGGTTCATTTCATCATTCACATCATAGTTTAGACAGTTTTACGGGCACGCGTTGAAAACGCGCGCTAGAGGGCATACTATACGCATTGTCCCGCACAGCATTGCGTATAGGTGGTGTTGACACACGTTTTAATTGATTTTCATTTTAGCCTTTAGTTCTTTCCAGGAAGTCTCGACATTACCATATTTCAGATTGGATAAAGACTTCAATTTTTCAAATTCTGACTCCGGATAATTCCATGAGCAATTAAATCGCACTAATTCATTTAGACTTAATAATGGATCAAATGATTTGTCCTTGATTCGAGAATTGGTTGTTGTTAGGAATTTCAACTTTTTTAACTCCCTAATCGGTTCAAGCGAGTCAATTTTTTGTGCTGTCCAAATGCTACCGTCAAGTCCAAGTCCTTGAAGTTGAGTTAAGTTAGATATTACAGAGAAGTCCGAAATCTTATTTAACTGCTCTGTTTCTAAAGTTTCCAAATTATAAAGTCTTCCTAGTACTTCGATATTCTCAACTTGAGATGAACTGCCAAGGTGTAGATGTTTGAGATTCTTTAACTGTATTAGGTTATCTATGTTCTTGATTCCACTCCATTTAATCCAAAGTCCTTCCAAACTTGGCATTTGACAAACTGCATCAAATAATTTTTGATTCACTTTTGATGGCAGCCAAAGAAATTTCACTTCATTCAATTCAGGAAGTCTTTTACACCAATCTTCACAATTCTTTTTTTGATAGGATGGTGTCAAATTAGTTTGTGTGATGTATAAGTTTAGTTTTTCGGATGGCTGATAATCTTCAAAAAGTGTAATTGATTTATTTGGAGAAACGAAACCTTTCTCAATATGCCAAACACCATATTTAATTTGTTTCTCTGTCATTTTCTAATGTGTGCTAACATTTGTATATCCACAACTATTGCGTTTATCTCCTAAATATAAGAGATATCCACAACTACAAAAACGTATCCATCAGTATATTGCTTTCCAAGGTGCACCCCTTTATACAAAAAAGCCCACCCGATTTCTCCAGTAAGCTTTTGAAGGCCTAGTAAAAGGGTTTATTTCGGCCTTTTTCTTCTTGTTTGATTTTCTCAACTGACAGCTAGTAAGCTAATTTGGTTTACAAACCCTGCAATAGGCATTCGATCGTATAAATGTCGGACTGTTAGTAATGGGAACTATCCTGATTACCACAGTTAATTGGTTTCATTACTAACTAGTTATAAAACAAAAAAAGCGGCTCTGTAAAGTACAGAAGCCGCTTTAAAGGTAAACCAACAACCCTTATTTTTTCAGGAGTTTTATCACACTAGTACCTTTATTATTCTGAATTTTCAGATAGTAGATTCCTGATTTTAGGTAATCGGTATCATATACTAGCTCTTTTCCTTCAAACTCCTGACTCGAAACGATATCGCCATTGAGGGCTATGATTTGAAGCTGCCCTTTGGCTTGCGCTTCCTCAAATTGCAAGGTAAGTCTGTTTTCTACCGGGTTCGGGTAATAATTCAGCTTATGACTTAACAGCCCTTTTATCCCCAGAATAGTGATATCCATACAAGTAGAAACCGTTTCGCATCCATTCAGGGTAATTTGTACCGCGTAAGATCCCGCTTCTTCTGGTGTAAAGGAAATACTGGTAGCCCCGTCTATGGGTGTTTGTGTACTGCAGTTTATCCATTGGTAGCTCGCACCTTCTTGCTGACTGGTGAGTACGGATCCATTTTGGCTTACTGAATTATCAATTTGGGTGATAGTTAGGTTGAGTGTGAGCACATACGGACAGCCGTTCTCATTGGTCAAACTAATAGGGTATTGTCCTGATTCTGTGTAGGTTTCTCCATTGAAGTCAAAACTTCCACAGGCGCTTTCATTCATTTCTATTGGTTCGGCTGTGAAGACAGTGAGTAGCACTTCATTACTTAGTATGCTGCCACAATCACCCGATACTTCCACCACATACAAGCCCGCCAAATCAGCGCTTACATTTGTAAACTGTAATGCAGCAGTTGTACCTACAATTTCTCCTCCCTTTCTCCATTCATAGACCAAGTTTTGACCCATGGCCTGTACTTCAAGGCTAGTATTTTGGCCTTCGCAGACACTGGTATTTTGAGGCTGCAAGGTGATTTGGGTAGTAGTGGTAACCGATACTTGGATAGGAGAAGAGCTAAGGCTTCCACAAGTGCTTGTCACTTCTACAGTATATTCAGCGGCATCAGTTAAGGTAGAGGATGCCAACGAATAACTTGAATTATTGGCCCCTTGGATAGCAAGCCCGTCTTTCATCCACTGATAGCTAATTGCTCCGCTACCTGAGGCGCTTACTTCAAGAAGAAGGGCCTCACCTTCACAAAGGGTTTGATCAGGAGAAACAGTGGTGATACTTGTAGCCGGATTGACAACTAATGCGGCCAGCTCTGAAACCACCTGACCGCAGGCCCCGGTAATTGTTACCGAATAATCACCCGCCTGAGCAGTTGAGGCATTCTCAATAGTCAGGACGTTTTGAGTTGCACCGATGAGGATTTCACCATTTTTTCTCCATTCGTATACCAATTCACTACCCTCAGCCAAAACAGAAAGGGTGGCCGAGTTTCCTTCACAAATGGAACTAGGGGTCGGTTGAGAAAGTATGCTCACCGGAGTAGCAATACTTAAGCTTACCGGCTCAGATTCAACTTCATTACATTTCCCAGTAATTACCACACTGTACAATCCTACTTTCGATTCGTCTGTGCCAGTGATTTCTAAGCTAGGGTTAATGGCCCCATCAAGTAGTTGCCCATCCTTTTTCCATTGGTAAGTTAAGGTACCCGAGCCTGTAGCGGCCACATTAAATTGTGCATTAGATCCTGCACATACTGCCTGAGCAATTGGGCTCTCCTCGATGCGAACGCTGGCTTGTACCTCAACAGTGGCAGTAGTAGAAACCACTGTATTCCCACAGGCACCGGTAATTTCTACGGAATAATCTCCTGAATTTTCCAGTGCTAAGTCATTGAAATTCAAGGTAGCTGAGGAGGCTCCAGTAATGGCGCTACCATCTTTATACCATTGGTAGCTTAGGTTGCCACCAAGGGCCGTTACCGATAGGTTAGCTGTATTTCCTTCGCAGCCTATAATTGATACAGGCTCTTGGCTAATGCTTGTATATTCATTTACCACCAAGGTAGCTATCGATGAACTGGCCACCCCACATTCCTCAGTAAATTCTACCGTATATCGTCCCTGATCAGCTAGTGTGGCAGCTGCAATGGTTAGGCTGGTAGCATTTTCTCCTTCGATAGCCAAGCCATCCTTTTTCCATTGAAAATTGCTTGCACTTTGACCAGCCACTTCAACATAGAAGGTGGCAGATTCGCCATCGCATACGGTTAATGACACCGGTTGTTGATTAATGGTAGGAGGAGAGTTTACCACCACTGTGGCAATGGCAGAGCTGACGGCCTCCCCGCAAGTTCCAGTAACTTCTACCGAATAGTCTCCGGCATCCTCGAAGGCAAGCGCTTCAAAAATAAGTGTGGCAGCGGTTGCTCCCTCAATTGGGTCTGCTCCTTTATACCACTGATAGGTAATACCGCTACCGGTGGCTTCCACATTCAATTGCAAGGAAGATGACTCACAAAGGGTGGCAGAGGCAGGTTGTGTAACAATAGCAGCAGGAGTAAGCTGATTTACGGATAATACTACTGTGGAATCACACCCTGTGCCTGTAGTAAACAATTCAGTAAACACCCCTGCGCCCGTGATAAGCTGATTGCCGAATTGAAGACTTTCTCCCTGGCACAAATCTAAGCTTTGTTCCACGCTTTGTGGTCTGGAAATGCTTAATACATTGGAAGAGGGAGTACAGGTAGGAGGAGTAAATCCATTGCCGCCTTGGCTAAAATTGCTTGAATTGTTATTATCTAAATATATCTCCTGTAGACAGCCGTTTGCGTCTTCAATGATTAGGTAGGAGTAGGTGTTAAAACAAACGTCAGAAATGATGAAATCGCTGCTATTGCTTGTACCTGATAAGTCTTGAATAATACGGGTTTGATTATTAAATGCCGAATAACGGTAACTTTTCAGACTATAACTAAGTGGCAAAGCCGCATTGCTGGTCGCAAGGTTTACGGAAAAGGCACAGTTATTAAAGCCGGTTGTGTTACCTGTGAAAGAAATGTTGCATCCAAGGGTACCAAATTCGGCCCGGTAATCTCCACACTCTTCTGCCAAGTAGTCGATGGTACTGCTTGAAAGGCTTTGCGCCACTACCACATCGTCTTTAAATAATTGATAGGAGCTGTGATTGGGATTAGAACCTGTAATCCGCATGGTTTCTTCATTGTAAACCAATTGCGTAATAGGATTTGGGTTTACTTGAAGAGTTAGGACTACTATGGAATCACAGCCTGTACTGCTCGTAAAGGTATTTTGATATTCACCCGCCACACTTAGTATATCTGCACCAAATGTATAGCTATCGCCTTCGCAAATGGTTCTTGACTCAGCATACGTATTACCGGGATCGATGCTAAGAACTTGTGAGTAAGCTGTGCAAGCCTCAGGAACAGGAATATTCCAAAAAGTATCGGCTGTGTTGAAATCCACCGAAATGGAGATCTCGCAGCCATTGGCGTCTGTCACGCGAACGGTGTAAGTACTGGGGCACACGCCCGTATAGGTAAAGCTATTCGTATTTCTTACGGCCGTATTTCCTGCTGTATTTCCCGGAAAGGAAATGTTGGAAGTAAGAGGCAGAACCGCATTTTCCACCGTTATAGTTAGGGTGGCTCCGCAACCAGAACCTGCTTTAGTGGCCGATATACCTAGCTGACAAGCAGAACCCCCGAATTCGGCCTTGTACTCGCCACATTCACTTACCAAATAGTTGATTGAGCCACTATTGGTATTGGTTTCTATCAGGGTATTATCTTTGTAGAGTTTATAACTATTATAGGAGCTTGAAGCAGTTATATACTTGGAATCCGGATTATAACTAATTTCCTCCGTTCTTCTACTGAGCGTAAGTACTACGGTAGAATCACAGCCCGCTGAAGAGGTAAATAACTCGGTAAAGGTACCTGTTTCCGTTAATGTTTGACTGCCAAAAGTGTAGGATTCTGTGCAGAGAAAATCGTCTATTTCTACTGTCTGAGGGGCAATCACACTCAGATTGACCGTTACATTGGTTTCACATCCGTCTGTTCCTAAAAACTGGGTGTATTGATAAGTGCCTGCACTTGTTAAGCTTTCGGAAAACGCTACATACTCATCGTTATCGTTCCAAGCCATGGTTGTATACTCATAGGTTTCTCCCTCGCAAATGCTGGCATTAATAATGGATTCTTGAACGGGTGAAGGAACCACACTTAGCGAAACAATAGAATCGCAGGTGCCGGTACGCGGAATGGTGACCACAAAATCGCCATAGCTGGTAAAGTTCTGCCCACCATAGCTTACTGTTTCGTATTTACAACGCTGAATGCTAGCCGTGTAATTGGTCTGAATTACACTTAGGGTAAGTGTTACGGTAGAGTCGCAAGCCTGCTGATTAGTGAAAGTTTCGGTGTAAATACCTGCAGCGCTTAAGGTTTGGGTGCCAAAAGTGTAGGTATCGTCTTGGCAAATGCTCAGGCTAGTTTGTACCGTATGCTCACAGGGGTTACCCAATTGAACCAGGCCGTTATAATTGGCTCCGTTATAATTAGTAAAAGTACCCGCTACCACTACTTTTCCTTCCTCGCGCAGCATCAGGTCATTTACTACACCATTGAAATTACTTCCCGATATCGCTTCAGGAATAAAGCTTCCATTGTCATTGAAATAGGCCAGCCCATTTACTGTTGTGCCTGAGTAGGCAGCGATACTACCTGCCACGGCTATTTGGCCAGAGGGGTGAAGGATAATATCATAAATAGCGGCATTGATATTAAAGCCATTGTTATACTGAAAAGTGCCGTCAAAAGAACCGTCCGTATTTAGACGAATCAAGCCTCGGCTATTCGTTGTAACACCACCGCGCTGATAATAGGGAAAATTTCCCCCAAGAAGTAACTTTCCATCGCTTTGAACCGCCACGGTGTTAACTTGGTAGGTATCGAAGCCCACCCCACCGGAACTCGTGGTGAAGTTGGTATCAACCGTACCATCGGCATTTAAGCGAACGGCTTTAGCCACGGAAGTATTTCCATTGAAGCTACTGAATGCCCCCACCAAAAATATCTTACCGTCAGGATACAAATGAATGCGTGAGACTGCGCCATTGGCGCCTCCCGATGTACTAAAGGTACCATCTTGGAGACCAGCGCTTGTCAATTTGGTAAATCCATTGCCTCCGGTAAGTCCAAATCCTCCTGCCACGAAAATGCTTCCATTATCGGCAACCACTAGGTCATTTACACTATTATTCAAAGAAAGAGGAGTAAAGGTATTATCCTTTGATCCATCGGAATTGAGTCTTACCAAACGGCTTTGTGCCTGCCCGTTGAATTGAGAGAAATCGCCACCAATGAGTATTTTTCCATCCGACTGGATAGCAATGGCATAGGGTACGCCCGTAAAACCAGTACCGGAGCTAAAGCTTTCATCCAGACTTCCGTCTACATTTAATCGGGCAACGCCATTGCGCGTAATGCCTCTCACCTCCGTAAAGGAGCCCACAATAATCACTTTGCCATCGGCTTGTTCGGCCATACGGGTAATATTTCCGCCCACTACACCAGCTCCATTGTTTAGTGTAAGGTTCCCGTAGGCATTAAGGGGTACAGGGTTTCTTCTGTTGCCTCCTTTTACGGTGGTAAAATCACCCCCGACCAATACCTTGCCCTCACCGAGTGACAATAGGGCTTGCACATTGTTATTAAATCCTGAACCTATAGAAAAGCTAGTATTTAAAGAGCCATCAGAATTTAGGCTGACGAGGCGAATAGCACTTGCTCCTCCGTAAGTAGTAAAAGAACCTCCGGCAACTATTTTGTCACCAGCAACAGCCAGGCTTAAGATTGAATTATCGAATGCGGATGGGGCAAAGGTATTGTCAAAAGAACCGTTGGTGTTTATTCGCGCCAGTCGGTTAACTGCGTTTCCGTCATAGGCAGTCAAGTTACCTCCAATAATGTACTTACCATCAGGTTGTTCTGTAATGCAAAATGCGTCACCGCTAAGTCCGGTTCCGCTCGCATTAAAAGTGGCATCTAATTGAAAGTTTGCATTTAGGCGAACGATGCCAGGGGCATTATTCCCTTGAAAACTGGTGAAGGCGCCCACGCAAAGCACCCTTCCTTGAGCATCTTTATAGATGGCGTTTACAGTGCCATCGAAGCCTCCGTTAGTGGAAAAAAGGGTTCCGTCCGCAGTAGAAATTAAGGCATAGCGGGGTCGGGCTACCAAGGGACCATTGCCGATTTGAAGATCGGTAAAGGTACCCGATATCATCACTGTGCTAGTGAACTGATCGGTGGTTATCAAATTGAAATTCCCACTAGGGATGTATCGGGGAAAACTTGTGTCTACCGTTCCGTTGGCATTTAGTTTTCCCATGTAGATGGTACCATTGGCTGAGGTTACGGTATTTCCTACCATAATCATTTTACCATCGTTGAGTAATACTAGGTCTTTAATAAACCCTCCTGTAATACCTGGGCCCAGAAATGTGGCGTCTACTGTTCCATTGGTGTTGTAGCGCTTAATGGCTCCCGAAAACGTACCAATGGCAATGATTTTGCCATCGGGCTGCTTAATATATTTGGTGATTGTGCCCGTAGTTTCGGTAGGAATAAAGGGTGTTCCACCGGGAATAGGGTTAAAGCTTGGGTCGAGCTGCCCAGCTTGCCCAAATACACTGCTGAAGCATATTAGGGCCATAAAGAATAGAAATAGTTTTCTCATAAAATGGGGTGGTTTGTTATCAAGTCCCCAAAAATCTTTTAAATCAACCAATGCATAGGCAGCCGATTTATGAAAGTCCCCTTTTTACCAATGAAAGTGCTCTTTGAATTAATTTTGTACTTAGCGAATGAAAAGTATTAATTTTATTGCTTTGCCAAGGGTGATTAAGAACTGTGGTCAAAAAGGAGTAATCTTGAAAGGAAAGGGTGGAATCATACAAGTTGCTTATGAAGTGAAAGCGCGGTTTGATTACCTGAAAAACCCTCTTGGTAAATCGGGGAATAAGGGATGAGTTTTCCCTGTAACTTTGTATAGAAATGAAGCTATCGACTTGTTTATTAGTAGTATGTATTTGCCTGGTGTCTCCATGGGTGAGCGCCCAGCAACCCTATGCTATTTCTATTAATCAATCGGTAGGCTTGCCTACTAACTCTGTCTATAACCTGCTTCAAGATTCGAAAGGCTATATTTGGATTGCACATAATGAAGGCCTGAGCCGATATGATGGCTTTGAATTCAAAACCTTCGAAAGCGTGCTGCAAACCTCTAAAGCGGGGAGTTCTTTGAAAGAAGATTCATACGGCCGAATATGGTATGAAAATTTTGATGGGTTCGTGTATTATGCTGAGCAAGATACCCTCAAGATGCTCACCAAAAGTAAGCCTATTGGCTATTACCCCATGGGCATTACTCAAAAGCACGTATTTTTAGTCAAGCAAGATGGCCTTGAAGTGTTTGATGCCCAATCATTGGCATTTCAGCGCAGTATGCCTATTGATGTCGATGGGCTTTCTCATACGCTTTCTGATGCAAGTAGCTTTTACCTGATCAATGACACGATACTGTATCAGATTGATAGCACACTTCATATTAAAGCCTTTGAATTACCCTCTATTCTTGATAACTCAGAAAAGCACCTTTATTTTTTGAATAATCAAGTGGTAATTGTTCAAAAAAGTAATCGGAACAAAAATGTATACGCCCTAAAAGAGGATTCCATAGAGCTTTTATTTGAGGCCAATGGAATTTCCTTCATTCAAGGGGCACATTATATTGACAGCAGCTATTGGCTACTAAGCCCACAGGGGGCATTTCAATTTGAAAATGGTAGGCAAAGCATCCATTTCTCAGAAAAAAATTTATCCTTTTTGCTTAAAGACTATCAAGGTAACTATTGGTTTTCAACGGTTGATGAAGGAATAATTTTGGTTCCTAATATCCATAATCAGATAAAAAACCTGGATGGCGAGGCGCCTTATCGAATTGTGCCAGCGGGTGAAGGGTATTTAATAAGTACGAAAAACGGTCAGATTATTCATCTTTCTAAAGACCTGAAGCAAACTACGCTACTTCATAAGGACAAGTTTTCAGAAGGAATTCATTATTTATACTTAGATAGTGCCAATCAAAATCAATTTTATGTTTCTAAAGATTTTGGACTTATTCCGAGGGGGGATTATAGAAAGCGTATCACGCAGGAACTGGCCCTAAAAGAGATGTATAGGATTGATGAGAAGTATTATGCCTTTGCTGCTACTGGTCCTTCCGGTTTATTTATTTCTCCAACAGCCGATAGCAATTCCCCATCCCTTTGGGATAGTATTTTTCAAACAAACAGAGTAGATAAAAGGAACTATGCCAGTCTTTTAAGCCAATCAAGAGGTAAGTCCGTGGTGTATTTGCCCGATCGTGAGGAGATATATTTTGCCAGTAATTTAGGACTCTTCAAAACTGGGCTTAGGAATTCTAAGGAGCTCAAATACGAGAATAATTCCTTGTTTTTATCGAAACTAACCGTGTATAAAGATATACTATATGGACTAAGTACAAAGGGCAATTTGTTCTCCATTGAGAATGAATCCGTCAGAAAAATTAATGCGGATTATGATATACCCGAGGGAGACATTATAAAAATTAGACAATTTGGAAAATGGCTTTTTGTGATGAGTAAGAAAAGCCTGGAATTGATTGATGTAAGTCAAGCCCAGGTAAAGCCTATTCCTATTGATGTAGATGTTAAGATTCAGGAAATCAATGATATATTATTGGATAATGATCAACTACTCCTACTGACCAATGAGGGAATTATTCGTCTTGAGTTTTCGATACATAAAGAGCATGCCGAAGTACCCAAATTTTATATTAACTCTCTTAAAGTAAACAATCAAAAAAAGGATTTCTATAAACCTCAAACTCTCGATTTTGATCAAAATAATGTAGAAATCAATTACTCCCTATTACAATATTATGCGGGTGTTCCGTCCAAGGTATTTTACCAGATGAATGCGGAAGACTGGCAGCCAATCTCTTCCGAAACGCGTACTTTGTCCTTCCCGGCTCTGGCTCCGGGCAAATACAGCCTTCGTTTTAGGGTGGATAATACCCCTGTTGAGCCTCTTGAGATAAGCTTTGAAATTAAGCCCCCTTTTTGGATGACCCTTTGGTTCTTGGCTATTTGCATTATTATACTTTTTGCTTTCGCCTATTGGTATTACCGCTGGCAAACGGGCGTATTGATTAAGCAAAATCAGCTTTTGAAAGAGAAAATAGTATTAGAGCAAACCCTTAGCAAATCGATGCTCACATCGATCAAATCGCAGATGAATCCCCACTTTTTTTATAATGCCCTCAATACCATTCAGGCCTATATTTTCTCTAATGATAAGAGAAATGCTAGTAATTATTTAGCAAAGTTTTCTAAACTGACGCGCATGATATTAGAAATGTCGGAAAAGGAAACCATCTATTTGCAAGAAGAGGTAATGGCGCTTAACCTCTACCTCGAGTTAGAGAAAATGCGCTTTTCCGATGACTTCAATTATAGCATCACCCTTGAAGAAAGCATAGATACCGATATGGTGAAGATCCCTTCTATGCTAATCCAACCCTATGTAGAAAATGCGGTAAAACATGGATTGCTGCACAAGAAGGGGGAAAAGCACGTGAAAATTGCCTTTCATAAGCAAGGCGAAGTATTAAAAGTGATTGTTTCCGACAACGGCATAGGTCGCAAACGATCAGAAGAGCTGAATAAAATTAAACAAGATAAATACCAAAGCTTCTCTTCTACTGCCAACGAAAAAAGGTTAGAACTGCTGAACAGAGGCAAGACTAACTCCATGAGTGCACAAATTATTGATGAATATGATCCATATGGGCAGGCATTGGGCACCCGAGTAGAATTAATAATCCCGATTAGTTAAATCATGAAATACAAAGCCATAGTAATAGATGACGAACAAGCCGCAAGAACCTTATTAAAAGGGATGTTGGAAGAGTTCTGTAGTGATATAGAAGTAGTGTCTACCTGTGAAGACCTACCCAATGGGGTGAAGGCCATACGAAAATATAAGCCCGATTTAGTTTTTCTGGACATAGAAATGCCCGGACATAGTGGCTTAGAACTATTAGATTTTTTTGATACGAATGAAATCAATTTTTCCATAATATTTACCACAGCCTATAACAACTATGCCATTCAGGCATTTAAATTATCGGCTATAGATTATCTCCTTAAACCCATTGAGCCTGAGGAATTAGAAAAGACTATCGATCGATTCAAAAAACTTACAGAAAAAACGGATTACTCTATTCTGAAAAGCAACCTAAGTGCCGGCTCGCCCAAAAAGCTGGCCATTCCTACGGTGAGTTCCATTAAGTTTATCGAAACTAATAATATTTTATTTTTAAAAGCCGATGGGGCCTATACACATATATATTTAGATAATGCAAATACCATCGTTTCGAGCAAAAGTCTAAAAACATTTGAGGAGAACCTATCGGAGAATCGAAACTTCTTTCGCTGCCACAAATCTTATATTGTGAACCTGCACTATGTCACCGACTTTATCAAATCTGATGGAGGCTACATAAAAATTGCCCAAAAATTTGATGTAACGATCTCTTCAGAGAAGACCTCCGAAATGTTAAAATTGATGAATAGTTTGAGCTAGGCCTGCCTTTTGATACACTTTATGAAGCCGCAAACCACAAAGAAACTCAACAGACAAATTTCTTTGAATAAGTGGGGGTAATTGACGGACGAATGCATAAAACCAGTCGATTGTTTTAACAAATACCCATTTTTAGGTATTGGAAAATATCCTTTTGCTGACTTTATTTGTTGTCTCCCGTTAAGATAACACCACCCCTATGAAAAAGCTCTTTTTCTTATTGTCTTTGCTGTTTATGGCTTCGCTTTCTTATGCGCAGTCGGTAGATGCCAAAGTCGATTCTTTACAAATTAATACCGCAGACCCGTATTACAATAGTCAAAACCTTAGCCTTACAGTGCATTATTCGTGGAATAGTGCCGATAATCTTTCGTTTTCTTATTACCTATCGGAAGACTCGGTGTTTAGTGCTTCCGATATCCTGATAGAAACAGTTTCGGTAAATGGCCAAGGCGATATCAGCAATACGCAGCAGGTATTTTTACCCGTTACGGGATCGGGCGACAAATACCTATTGGTGGTGGCCAATGCCCAGCTGACGATTTATGAAAGTGACTTTGGCAACAACCAAGCGCACAAGGCCATCAGCATTAGCGAACAGCCGACTCCCGATTTGCGCGTGCGCAGCCTAGAACCACCCATTACCACCTATGAGGCAGGTGCCACCATGACGGGCATACGCCTTGTGATAGAAAAGGAAGGAAACTTATCAACCTCTTTAGGCACTAAACTTTACGCATCTAAAGATGCTGTATTAGATACTGACGATCAGGCAATTTTTGAAGAAACACGATTCCCCGGATCTTTCAACTTTGTAGGGGATAGTATGGCCCTGACAATCTCAGCGAATTTACCAGTGGCTACAGATACCGCCATACATTATTTGATAGCTCATATCGACACCAGACATTCAACTTTTGAATCAGATGAAGCCAATAATATTCTGGCCAAAGAAATTACCGTCAACCCCATTGCTCGCCCTGATTTATTGGTAAATGAAATCATTGCCGCGGATGTAGTGAAGATTTCAGCCCCCTTTGATGTAAGCGTTCGCCTTTTGAACCAAGGGCAAGCTATTTCGCCCACATCAGATGCCGCCTTATATTTGTCAGAAGATGAGACTCTGAGTTCGGACGATTATAAGTTTGCTACTAACTATGGCCCTTTGAGTTTAGCTATAAACGAAAGTGCCAGTTTAGTAAATTCGTATGTAATCCCCTCTTTTATTGATCCAGGCAATTACTTCTTGATTGCCGCAGCCGATGCCGATCAATATGACAGAGAGCAAGATGAAACCAATAATGTATTTACTCGCGCCATTCAGGTAGACCCTGCCGATATAGCCGATTTTGCCTTCAATGATTTCGCCCCGGTACGAACGGGCATTGATGCGGGTTCCTTGGTAGATGTAGATTTCACCATTCGCAATCAAGGAAGCCAAACGGCTGCCTTTAATTCTGTAAGTGTGTATTTATCTACCGATAGCATCTTAGACGATTCTGACATGTATATCAAATCGTTATCTACAAACCAAACCGTGGCAGCAGGCGGTAGCTTCAGTTCGCAAAACGGTGTATATGACCTACGCTTTCCGGCAAGCTTGCGGGCAGGAGCCTACATGCTGTGGGCCTTAGCCAACGAAGAGCGCCTGACCAAAGAGAGTGATTACAACAACAATGATACCCTATACACCATAAGTATTAGAAATGCTGATGCGGTGGCAGAAAGTGGCAGCATCAATAAAGCATTTTTGGGTGCCGGAGAGTCTTTTCAGCTAAGCTATAGTCTTAAAAACATTGATACCGTGGCCGCATTGCCTTCTATTGGTGTACAGTATTATTTCTCGGCAGATAGTGCTTTTTCAGAAGAAGATGTGTGGTTGGGCGAAGAAATCCGTGTCGGCTTGGCTCCCACAGCCACTTCAAGCGTAAGCCGACAATTGGTCACCCCTTCATCCGTTGGCTCCGGTAAGAAATACATAGTGGTAGTATTGGATGAAGATGAGCTTGTAGCAGAAAATAATGAGGATAATAACCTTCTTTTTGTTCCTATTGAGCTGAAAGCCCCTGATTTACAGATACAAGATTTCGCCCTGAACCCTGTGGTGGTTGATGCAGCCGGAAGTGCCAACTTAGAATTTAAATTAGAAAATGCAGGCGAAGTAGCTTCCGGAGCCTTTTCGGTAGACTTCTACTTATCAGAAGATGAGGAAGTGGACGAAACGGATTTGTACCTCTGGAATGAGTTTTCTTCAGGCCTAAATGCCGACACTCTTACCAATACCATCATTCGCCAAATTGCAGTGCCTGCTCTTCCTGCTGGCAGTTATACTGTGCTGGCGGTAGTTGATGCTGATTCGGTAGTACAGGAGAGTAATGAGGCCAACAATAGCGCTAGTACCGAAATGGTAATAGAAAATGCCGATCTGATTTTTGTGAACGTAGCATTGGTAAAAGAGACGATAGAAATTGGCCAAGCCGATACTATTAACTTTAACATTCGTAACCAGGGCCAAGCCGTGGCGCGCAATTTTTCTTACAGCCTTTCACTAGTAAATGAGGCGGGTGACTTTGCCTATACCATAGGCGAACGTAGCATAGCCAGTTTGGGAGGCGATGGAGAGGCAACTTCTCGCCTTGAGTGGATTTTCAATGTGCCCAGCAATTTCCCCGGAACTCAAGCTATAGTACAATTAAAGGTGGATTCTGACAGTGTGGTAGTGGAATTAGACGAGACCAATAATATTGCGCTGGATACCATTACCCTTATATTGCCCGATTTGCTTATTAAAAACGAACTGGTAAGCCCTACCACTGTAGATGTTGGCTTTTCTACCACCGTTTCCTACACGGTAGAAAATATTGGTGATTCAAAGGCCAGTGCAGGTTTTGTAGATTTCTTCGTGTCGGACAATACCACCTATGAAGAAGAAAACGATACGTATATAGGTAGCATTAGTCTACCGTCTTTGGATAAAGCCAAATCAGAAAACTTCTCCTTTAACCTAGACTTCCCTTCCAATCTTTCTCCGGGAAGCCTTAATCTGATTTATTATGTAGATGGTGATGAAGCAATTTCAGAGAAAAATGAAAGCAATAATATTGTAAGCGAGGCTATTACCATTCGGGTGGGTGACCTTGTGGTGAGCTCGGCTACTACCGACAAAGATACCGTAGCAGTAACGGACACATTCCGCCTTACTGCCAAAGTGAAAAATGAAAGCACCTCAGCTACTGTACCTCCCAGCTCCCTGTATGTGTACCTTTCGGAAGATCCCGTTCTTGGCGGAGATGATCTTTTTGGCTTTACACTCAATGTATCTCAGCTTACCAGTACGCAGACCAGTGCTGACTTGATAGCGGATGTGAATCTGGCCAATTTAGGTTTGGGCAATCTTTCTCCCGGTAGTTACTACGTATTGTTTGAGGCCGATGGCCCTAAGTCAATTACTGAAACCAACGAGAACAATAATGTGCGCCCCATGGAGATAATCATACAGGGGCCTGATGTATTGCCTATTAACCTGCTGACCAATAAGCAACGCTACGACCAAGGCGAAACGGGTACCCTCGAATTCAATATTCGGAATAGTGGTTTGGTAAATGCACCAGCCCATTTTTATAGCATTTATCTTTCTGATACCGATACGCTCACGGAAACCAGCATACTCATGGCCGAGGGCTTTGTTAACACCATAAATGCCCAACAAAATAGCACTACCATAAGCGAAAACATAGGGTATGCCACTTCTATTGGTCCGGGCGATTATTTCTTATTTGTGGTGGCTGATTCCTACGAGTACATTGGAGAAATCAATGAAGAAAATAACATCGCTTCAACGGCCATTAGTATCAAAGCGGCTGATTTGCGCAGTGAAAATTTGCGCCTGAGTGAAGACACGCTCAACCTCGATCAGAACACGGTGCTTAGCTTTGATATAAGCAACCTAGGCGAAGGCCGGGCTTCTACCAGCACTACGGGTATCCGTATCCGTTCTGTTAGCTCTGATAGTTCGTATTTCGTAGGTGCAGTAAATACGCCTGCTATAGCCGCTTCTGCTAAGGTGAGTGATTTGTCCTTTAACTGGACGGTATCCTTGCAAGATGCCGATACTGGTTACAATTATTTGTACGTAGTAGCAGACCGCTTCAATACCCTCAAAGAAAGTAATGAAACCAATAATATTGACTCTATCTTGCTTTACATCAATCCTACGGATGTAAAAATGGATACAGCCATTGTATCACCTAGCCAGCTGGAGGAATTTTATACACCTACTCAGGCAGACTTTGTGTATATCAATAGCCTTGTACGGTATACCTTTCTGCAGTCTACCGAAATTAGACCGGCCGTGTATATTTCTACCAACACTACCCTCGATTCACAGGATTCTCTATTGCAGGTAGAATACCTCGGCACAAGTCAAGCGAATGGTTTAGAACAAAGTAATTTGGGCATTTATGTGCCGAGAAGACTTACAGAGGGCACCTACTACTTAATTTTTGAAGTAGATCCCGTGAATCTGCTCAAGGAAAAAGATGAGGAGAACAACCGCATGGCCATAGCACTACAAGTAGGCGAACCGCTATTGCCTGACCTACGAGTGAGAGCTGCAGAGACCGATCCGGGCTTAATAGCCTCAGGCCGTAAGGTGACAGTACATACCCTGATTGATAATAATGGAGCGGCTGAATCGCCTAACCACAAGGTGTATTATTTCTTGTCTACAGATGAAAACTTAGATGATGGTGATACCTCTTTAGGTGAGAATCTGAGGCATCAATTGTATCCTACTGAAAAAGATAATTTAATTGATACCCTACTTATACCGGAATCTACCGCAGCGGGAGAGTACTTTATTTTGGCCAAAGCTGATGCTGAGGAGCTTATTGAAGAGCAATCTGAAGGGAATAACGTATTTGCGCAAAGCATTACCGTGCGCGACCCATATGAAGTGGATATGGCCATTACTTTTGCCAGTCAGCTGTATGAATCGGTTTTGCCGGGAGATTATAATCTTGCCTCATTTGAGGTAGAAAACCTTGGTTTGGCTTTGGCAGAGCAAGAGCAGGTTTTAAGAGTATACCTATCCACTGATGAGGCAGTATCTGATGAGGATGAAGAAATATATCGTCTTGAAATAGAACAATCAGGGCCTTATTCTTTGCTAGAGGCTTATGCATGGTTTCAGGTTCCTGCCAACACCTCCCCGGGCGATTATTTCTTTTTGATTCATATTGATGATACGGATGTATACGATGAACCTGATGAAGAAAATAACCTCAGAGTGCTTCCTATCAAGGTTTTGGCTCCATTAGCTCCCGATATGGAATGGATACAGTTGAGCACAGGTACTTTGAATCCCAATACTTCCTTTAATGTACAAGCGCAAGTACGCAATATCGGTGGCGGAATTACCGATGATATAAACATCAACCTTTACCTAAGCGCCAATAGTGTACTAAGTGAAGAAGATTTATTGGTAGGCAGCATTGGCACCGATTGGGATCTAGCCCGTTTCGAAGAAACCGTAATAGATAGTGTCTTATTCTTGCCCCCTACGATTACTGAAGGCCGCTATTTCCTATTTGCCCAAATAGATGAAAATCAAAGCCTGGGTGAGTCGGATTATTCTAACAACCTCTTCGTGAAAGAGGTACAAATCGGCACCCCACAAATCCCTGACTTTGAACTGTACAATATCAATGATGTCATAACATATACGAATGAAATTGGAGCTGAAAGAACTCAGGTTTTTGTTAGAAACAATGGAAACCTTGGCGAGACGGCTACCATATCGGTATATCTTTCCACCAATTATCAGTTAGATTCTTCTGACCCTCTTTTAGCAAATGGGGATATTTTCTTGCAGGCAGGATTTAATGCCCCGGTGAATGTAAACTTAACTGTACCTACCAGCACCGCTGTGGGCGAATATTTCTTGATAGCTGTGGTCAATGAGAATGAAGCAATCTACGAGGAGGATTTTAGTAATAATACCGTGGTGGGAAGTTTCACAATGAACTCAGCCTCTCAAGCGGATTTTGCCTTGTCGAATCTCAGCCTGACAAAAGCGAGTATTAATGCCAACACACTGGTAGATGTAGGCTACCGAATTGACAATACCGATCGCTTGACGGTAGATGAAGTGGATGTATCTTTCTATCTCTCCACAGATGCGGTGTTTACCAGTTCCGATCGCCTGATTGATACCCAAGTGGTGGAGCAATTGCGAGGTTTTAGTGCTATGAACCTAAGCTATCCACTGCTAATTCCAGAAGATGTAGCCGAGGGAGATTATTACCTGTTTGTAGTTGCTGATCCGAACAATCAGTTTACGGAAAACGATGAAGATAATAACCTGCTTGCGGCTCAGGTGGAAATTTTGGAGGCGGTTCGTCCAGACTTTAGTTTACAAGTAAATTCCGCTTCAAGTTCGCAAGCAGCCAATACCGCATTTACCTTAGATTACAGTCTATTTAATTTCACCTTGGCAGGAGCCAACAATGTAGAGGTAGATATTTACTTATCCTCCGATGCCGAAGTGGATGAAAGTGATGTGCTTTTAAGCCAAGACTTAATCCCCATTGTTCGTGAAAATAGTAGCAACAGACGCTTTGTGGAAATTTATATTCCAGGTGAACAAGCTACTGGTAGCTATCAATTGTTGCTGGTAGCCGACCCAGAGGATAATATTGTGGAAACAAATGAGTCGAATAATTTCCTAAGCCGTAGTCTGACAATTACACAAGCTGTACTTCCCGATTTGGCGATAAATCAAATCAATAGTGCTTCCAGTGTTCAGGCTGGCGATTCCTTATATATTCAGCTTCAGGTAGCCAACTTGGCAGCCGGATATGCAGCGGCTTCTACCATCAAGGTGTTATTGCAAAACAATGAGATGAACTACGATTTAGCTACTATTTCTTTGGCTGAAGTTCCAGGTCTTGTGAGTGGAACGCTTGATTCCCTGCTTTCCATTCCTTTGGAAGTGGCAGCAGGCACTTATGATATACTTGTTGAAATAGATTTCGACAATGAAGTGGAGGAAAGCAATGAAGACAACAATACGCTTACCCGAACGCTTATGGTTATAAGCGCTCCTGCCCATGATCTGAGTATTGATAATGCCAGCCTCTCGCGCAATGACTTGAGCACTTCTACCAGTGCCAGCCTTACGGTGAATGTAAGCAATGCAGGCGCGAATCTTGCTCCCGAAACGCAGGTAACCGTATTTCTTTCGGAGGATGGCAACTTAGATGCTTCCGATTTGGCGGTACTTAGCCTTAGCGTACCGCGCTTGGAGGCTTCACAAAGCCGTAGCCTCAATGGCACAGTGGCCATTCCGGAAAGCTACCAAGCCTTGGGTGCGCATAGCCTGATATTGGTACTGGATGCCGATGCCCTGAGCAATGATGCCAACAGAGATAATAACGTATCTAGCCTGAGCATTACCATAGAGGAACCACTGGGCATTACTACGCTTAGAGATGAACTCAGCGTATATCCTAATCCGGTGAACGACCGATTGATGATTGACTCCAAAATGCCGCTGCGCCTGGTGCAGGTGATAGATGCCAGCGGAAGGAAAATACTGGAGGAGGAACGCGCCTCTACCCAAATCCAAGTGGCTACCCATAGCTGGAAGCCGGGAGTTTACCTAGTATTGCTAACAGACGAAAGCGGACAAACCGCCCGAGTACGGATAGTGAAGCAATAAAGCACAAAGACCCGCTGCAAAGCGGGCCTTTTTTAATGGGGTATTCTCAACTAGGTGGTAATGTGAATCCTTGCTATGATTATCCTACTTTCCGCATATACCAGCTTCCGGTAAAATGGCTGATTTTATACGCATTTTGTAGGCTTACTTGTTCCTCGCTTTCTTGCATTTCCCAAGTCCCTTCGTAGCAGCTTTCCTCTTGGTTGTACGTTCCTAAATAATGGATATCAGGATGTTGTGCAGAATCATCTACAAAGTACTCCATGTTTTCAGTGAGGATGAGTCGATTATATTTTTTTATGAAGCTGATGAAATCGGCATCACGAAACCCTGCGATAGTGGCAGGCTCATTGGATAAGGTAATATCTTCAGAAGTTCCTGTGAATTCTCCGTCCTTTTCAATTAGGCTAAGTCGGAAGCTATGGTATTCTATAGTGGGGGTTTCATCGCTCCCAATGTTTACGGTATATTCTCCTTCCCATATTCCTGTAAGATGCTCCATTAGGTATGTTTAATTTCCCCCCTCTCGGTTGTTTTCACCCGAGAGCATTTAAACTTAATCTAAGTAAAAATATCAAATTAGTGATGATAGATATAATATGTCAATATAATGGCTGTCATATTATAAATTCCGTGGGCTACTATCGAGGCTGTAAGGCGCTGGGTACGTATAAATAATAAAGTGTATATAATGGTCGGAATCAATATATCAAACCAGTCTAAAGCTGTAACAGGCATATGACCGAGTGAAAATATCACAATAGATATCCAAGCGGAAATCCATAAACCTGTTTTGGGTCTTTTAAAGACATCCTTCAATACAGTAATGAAATAGCCTCTGTTAAAGAGTTCTTCCGTAATTCCGCCCCCAATTACTCCCAATGCAATAAAGGAAAGCGTACCCATTAAGCTGCCATCGTACATTCCCAACATACCAATAATATCGGGTCGATGTGCTCCGCCTGTATTGGGTATAATGAGCAAAAATTGAAGCGTAGTTCATGCTGCGCCAAAAACAAGACCTAATAAGACGTCTTTTTTTATATTCTCAAACCTAAGACCGATATAGCCAAAATCTTTTTTTAATAGTTTAAGTGAGAAATACAGTAAGGCGCTAATGGAGAAGAATTGAAACAAGGCAATGAAGAGCAGGTTGATGCCGATTTTCCCACCATTGATTTTGGTAACCTCAAAGAATATATCCGGAATGATGAAAAGGGCATATCCGACTATAATCGTTAGGATAAAAATAAATATTGTTTTGGATTTGCTTACGGTACTTTTCGCTGGCTCTGTCATAGTATCATATTTGTTTCTTTTATTCTTCTTGCCACGTTTAGTTCAATATAACTAAGTCCGCAGATTATACCCAATTCAGCCAAAAAATAAGCTATTCCTATACTTGTCAGTACGGCATAGTTTTTAATCACTAGGCCAAGTGTCAATGCACAATAAAGCAAGTTGGCGAAGGCAATAATTCGGAAGTAGGTGTGCCAATGGCTTTTTAGAAATATAAAGCAAGTAGTGGAATATACCCAAAAACAAAAGGCTAGTACGGATAAGTAGGTCAATTCGGCTTTGGGCATGCCAAAGTAGGCGGTATACTGAGGCATTACCACAAATAAAAAGAAGGCAGTTATAAACGCACCTATACTGTCAACCAGAAAAAGGGTCCTGGGCTTAGCGCTGAATTGCTTGATCAGTGGGTTTATCATGCTAGTGCTTCAAAAGGGATTATTAGGTGAAAACCTGGGATACACATTTGATAATACAAATATCGATTAGCGGGCACTTATATTTTCTTCTTATTCGGTTATTCTCCAATACCCTGTTTTATCACTACCCACTCGTTGTATTTTTCCCGTATCTCTAAGTTCTTTAATTTTTCGCCTTACTGTGCTTAAGCTTATTTTCAGACGTTCGCTAATTTGCATAGCTGTTATTTTGTTGTCTTGCCTAATCAATAAAAATACAGTGTCATTTACAGTGTCAATTTGCGGTTTTACCGTGTCAGAAAGAATGTGCATTTCGCGGTTTTTGAGCGAATAGTTACCTTTTATCAATAAATTGGAAAGAAAGCGAATCAAAAGTTTTCTACCTGTCTAGTGTTCTCACCCGACAGCTTTTATGCTAATTTGGTTAAAAACTTTAGAGTTACAAACCCTACGATAGGCATTTGATAGTACAAATGTCCAATAGCGGGATATAAACGCTCGCAAGAGAAACTTTTTAAAAGGTAATTCCTAATTCTCGGAACATTTGGATGGTATTCATGTATGTCACGCCAAATACATCACACGGTTCAGGAATTTTAATTTTCTTCTTTTTCTCAGGTTGACTGACTTCATGAGTAATTAAAACCCTGTTCTGAATATCCGCCAAAGCATATGAGATTAAAAAGGCGTCTGCTTCATCCGCATCTAGAAATTCATTAATCGCTTGCGGAAGATAGTGATCATTTTTGGAAATCGCCCATGCAGATATTTTCCCGTACTCTTTTAAAACTGAGGAGGAATCCTTAAAAAATCCTGTTGGTAGATTATTAACACACCAATCTTCAAGGTCATCATTTTTATCAAAGAGTTCCTTTTTGACTTTATCTATACTTACAATGGTTCCTGCCTCAGCTAGCTCACGAACTTTTGACCAAAAGCTCGTTGCTACATCCAAAGGATATGTTGCTCTATGAGCCTGAATAAAGAAATTGCTGTCAACCACATATATTTTCATTTGAATTACATGGTTTTAGCAAAGAATTTATCAAAAGTGTCTCCTTTCAAGCTTGTTAATTTATAAGCATCGCGGTAGAGAAGTTGACCGGTTTTAACAGCATTGTTAATATGAGAAGCAAATGTAAGACTTAACCTTTTTCTTACCGTTGCATAAAAATCTCCTCCAGAACCTTGATTTTGCTTCTTTACAAATTCTCGATTCTTATATTCCTCGTAAAAAGCAAAGAATTCATTTCGAGAAATTTTTCCTGTATCCAATGCTCTTCGGGCAATTACGATTTCACTCACTTTGAAAAATCTAGAGCATCTTTGAATGCTTGGATTGTTACTCCATTCATCACTAAAGGCACTTTCAGGTACTAAAAATTCTGCAGCTACTTTATCGCAAAGAACCTCTATCGGATCATCAGCTGGTTGAAGTGTTCGGAAGTCGAAACCAGCACTATGTCCTGTCCAGATATGAGCTAATTCATGTACAATAGTGAAAAGCTGTGCTGCTTTACCATCCGTGTTATTTATAAACATGAAAGGTGCTAAATCATCAACAAGAACAAAACCCCTACATTCATCTACTTCAATGGGACGGGAAGTATTATTTTCTACAACTCCGTTAAAGACTGTTATTATTCCTTTGTCCTCAATGGTTTCAACAAGATGGTTCAAGGCATCTTGCCAAGTACGGAAATGTCTTGCCCAATCTTCAGCAAGTCCAAGAGTCTCCCTAATGCTATTTACAATAGCACTAACATCTTGGCTATTTTTAAATTGTCCTACAAATTTTAGGGGTTCAAAATCATTATCTTCCAAATATTCTTTGAGCCAACTTTGACGCTGTTGAAGGATTAAAATAGTATCATAAACATTCACACTAACTTTCTCGGCCTGATTACTGTTCGTTCTGAAAAATGGGATTGGTAATGGTTCATTTGGGGGCTTGGGTAAGAACAGATACCCAAACGGAAGGTGAACTTTTTTGGAAAAACTCTCTAGTTGTTTAACAGTAGGCTTCTTTTCACCATTTATCCAAGCAGTAACCTGAGGCATTTTTTCAAAAAATTCAGACAAATCATAGCCTGCTCGGTCAATTGCCCAAGTCAGCATGTTTGCATTGATATCTACCTCCGTTCTCATTTTGCAATAGTATAGACTATTATACGTTAAAAGTATTAAAGATACAACTTGAATTTAGTGGCTTTCGCCCTGTCTGCTGTTTTCACTCGACAGCTTTTATGCTAATTTGGTTAAAAATTTTAGGGGTACAAACCCTGCGATAAGCATTCGATAGTACAAATGGCGAATAGCTGAGGATTTTAGATACAAACGCGTGCTATAGGAGCGCTATTTTAGCTTTTTTAACAGCTTAAGAATTTCTTTCTTATTTAGATCAATCTTTTCTTCTCCTTCTATACGAATAATTTTAGTAACTTTAACTTTTTTACCCTTTTTCCGCTCTTCAATTGTTATGGCTTCAATTCTATTTTTTCCGACAACTTTCTTATGCATTTTATCATCATTCCTTTTCATTATCTCTACAATTAAAAGAATGAGCTCACCAATAGTAGCTATAAATTGAATTGCTTTTAAAGAATAGTCAAAAATTAATTCTGGCCCTGATTCATGTTCAATATAAATAATTTTTTCTCCATATTTAGTCGTTAAAATGATAGATGAATAATTTGAATCTAAACTCTGAAAGTCTTCTTTATTATTATTAAGATGTTCTCTAAATTCCTTATAATCATAACTCGAAGAATAAGCGTTTTCATATTCATCCTTTTCATTAGTTCTAACAGGTCTGAGTTTAATTGAAATAATTTTCTCAGATTGGGTTTCCAATCTAATTCTTGATTCAGCAATTTTACTGTCGTACGTATTTTCTAATAATTGTTCAGCAAAATGTTTCATGGGGGGGATTTAGCGTTGTGGGAAAGGTTTTGCCAAATGCTGGCAGTGATTTAATGGAAGTTATGCGAGCCAAGAACTAAATTCATCAAATCGCTGCAAACGTTGAACCCGCTTACAATAGGCGTTTGTTGTGGTTCTTTTTAATTTTTACTCGGTCTATTAAATAGATTTTTTAACCAAAAAAATGTTTAATTGCCCTTTCAGCTTGTGGATGGCCTAACTCTTTCGCTCTATTTAGTGCCTCAAAACATTCCTTCTTTTGATTTACCTTTTCGAACAATAAACCTGCAATAAAATAAGGTGTTGAATAATTTTCATTGTAGTGAACCGAAATCTTTATGTCATCTAAGCAGCCTTCATAATCTCCTAAAGAGAGCTTAACATTTGCTCTATTGGCATAAATTCTTTCAAAATCTACCCTCATCACAACACCATTATTAAGATAAGACATATTTGATTCGTCAATATTCTCATTAATAAGGTTATTCTTTAATTGAATCGCTATATCGTATGCTTTAAGAGCCTGACTAAAGTTTTTTAAATAGGTAAAACAAATTGCTATTTGGTTATAAATAGAATACCAATCTTGTCCAATTCTTAATGCATTCTTGTAATCTATTATAGCACTTTGAAAGTCTGACTGCTCCTCCTTGATATTGGCTCTAAATTGAAATAGGAATGGATTTCTTGCATTAGTAATAATGGCCTTTTCAATTTCTTGTAACGCCAATTCAAAGTTTTTACTTTGATAGTACCTATATGCGTTATTTATCCCACTGAATTGCCCAGAATCAATCATCTCATCAATAATAGTACTATAATTTAAATCCGGTAGATTGTTCTCTTTGTGTTCTTCAAATAGAATTTTAAAATAATCATTTTTCATAGCATTTATATATTTATTTCCCTCCAATTAATATTATTTATTAAATCAATTGTAATCAAATTTTCAAGATTACCTCTAGCCTCAATTTGAACAAGTCCTCCAAAATGTCTATATAGTAAAATACTCATTTCTCCAAAATGATTTATAATTACATCTAAATCAATAAATTCAGCAGTTTCTATTACATTAATTTTTATGTTATTTATAGTGACTTCACCAATTTTCAAAACCATAATCGTATTTATTTCCAAGGTATATAAATCAAAACAACCCAAATTCTGAAAAATTAATCATTAATTCTTTATAAAAGATGGGTCTCAACTATTACTTTTTATTTGTTAAATATAAGAGATATCCACAACTTCAAAAATTTATCCATCAGTATATTCTTCTTCAGGAGCCACCTATTTATACAAAAAAAGCCCACCCGATTTCTCCGGTGGGCTTTTGTAGGCTTGGCAAAAGGCATTATTTCAATCGTTCTTTTAAGTAATTGATGCTTAGGGTATAGGCTTCGGCTGTGGCCTTGGCATCAAAGGCTGGGTTGCTGGGGTTGGCAAAGGCATGCTCGGCATCAAACTGATGGATTTCTACCTTTTTGCCTATGCCTTGCATCATGCTTTCAAACTCGGAAACCACGGCTGGGCTAATCCACTTCTCGCGGCTGGCAAATATGCCCAATACATCGGATTGCAGCATTTTAGCCCTTTCGGCATCTTTCTCGGGCATGCCGTAGTACATTACACAGCCAACGGTATTAGGCCCAAAGAGCATGGCGGCTTGCAAAGACCAACCTCCGCCAAAACACCAACCAATAGTGGCAATGTAGGCATCGTGGCCCACATAGTTGTACACGCCCTTCAGTATCTCGCGTATGCGCTCTTCGCTGGCGCCTTGCATGTATTTGGCTGCGTCTTCGCGCGTGGTGGCTACTTGTCCATCGTAGAGGTCAATGGCCAGCACATGTACATTACCCAGCTCGCTGTAGTATTTCTCTGCTTCTTTTTTGATGTGGTCATTCAGTCCCCACCATTCATGAATCACAATGAGGTATTTGTCGCTGGGGGAGGAGGCTTTCAGTTCAAAGGCATTGGCCTCGGCTCCTTTGGTGGGTATTTTTATCATTTTGCCTACTTCACTGTGGTGTGTATAAGGCAGCGGGTTTTGGTGGGTGGCGGTAAAGCTTTGGTCTTTGGCCAATACGGCAAATTCGGCCGTAGGCGTAGTCATGCAGCAGCTGTGCTGGGCGCTAACCGAAAATACGGCCAGCGTGCCAAGCACTAGGGTCAATAGAAAAGATTTTATCATGGTAGTAAAGCGTTTGGTGTATAATCCTCAGGAGCAGCAAATTGTTTTTTGCTGAGCTTTACTAAGATACGAAATTATAATTGATGAGAGATTACCCGTGTATAGGTAATGTAATCGGTATTAGGCGGGGCAATGGCATGTTCGCGCAGGATAAGCGCAAACTGGGCACGGTGGTAAGTACCGTGGTTGGCCACATGGATAATGATATCCGAGGCGAGGGTTTCATAAGGCAGGCCTTGCATATTGGTGTAATGCACCATTTTTTGTAAAGATTCTTCGGTGCTGGCCTCCAAAAACTCCAACCAAAGTTGGCTATTCAAGTCGGCCAGGGCCTGTAATTCTTGCAATGTTTTGTTCTCCCAAATCGGCATAGGCTCGTGAGTAACGCCTTTGATACGGTTGAGCCAGTTGTTTTGCGCAGTAAGCACATGGCTGAAAAGCAAAAGAACGCGCGAGGGCACTTCAGAGATAGGAGCCAAGGCATCCAGATAGGTTTGGTTGGCCCATTGGTTGTATCGGTATAAGCGCAAAAAGTATTCTTTCATGAGTATTCTGCTTTTGGGTGTTTTAGAGATAAAACAGGGGGGCAAATATCAGCAATAGGCCCAAAAGGCAAAAGGCTTTTTTGCACTTATTTGGCCCATAAATTCCCGCAAACGATTCCAAATCAGCGTATTTGGTATATGGGAAGCGTCATATGTGCCTCTTCATAGTGCGGAGAGTTGCGATAGATGTAGTCCAACTGCGCTTCGGCATCAGCCGCAAAGGCAGCATCACCTGCTTTCTTTTCTTCAAAGGCGCGCTTGAGTTCGCTATTGCTTTTCAGCAGCTCCTCGGCTTTATCTTCAAACACATAATCGGAATAGCCTTCTTTTTGTTGTAAAATGGTGTCAAAGAAATTCCAATTAAAGAAACTATCGGGCGCCTCGGGCGATAAGGTTTCCATCAAATAGCGCGCAGCAGGCTGATTGAGGGAAATAAGCCAATCGCCCTTGCGGAAGGTTTTCTGCTTTACTTTTTCACTCACTTGGGTGTTGTAGTGTAGGTAGTGGCCTTCAAAGGGACGGATGTAGGTTTCAAAACTTGAAATTCGTGTTTCCACTACCTCCACGGTGCTGTCTTGAGTTAGTGCCTGCATCTGTACGCCATTTACTTTCAGGCGTTCCACCACACGATGCCAGCCTTGAGGAATCAAAAAATACCGGGGCTTTACAGCATAGTTGGAGGCAATGTAGGTATTGTAAAAGGACACTTCACGGGTGTAAGGCTTTTCTTTGTCATAATACAGGCGCTGGCCGGTGGTCACTTTGGAAGGCTCATAGCGCCCTTCGTATCCTTTAAAATTCAGTGTCTGTGATTGGCTTTTATCCACAGTCCAATTGATAGGAACACTATCCAGCTTCTGATACGCAGCGCGGTCGCTCGCTTGCAAAGCCTTGATTTTGGGGCCATTTGCTTGGGCGAAATCCGCTAGGGTTTGCATAAACAGCAGGGTGGCGTTTACCCTTTGTTCATAAGGTTTGAGCATGTGGGTTTCGGTCATAAATCCTATGGTATGCTGCAAGGCTACATAGCCGGTGGAATAGCGCGGCCAGTCCACAAATTGCGTCCAGCCCTTATCGGGTGTGCTTCCCCATACGTTTACGTAGGGCGTCATCACCTCTTTTTTCTTTTCCATTTCAGAGAATAGTGCCGGAAGCATGTGTTCGCGCAGCCAGGTGCCCGAGGCGCCTCCCAACTTGTTCTCTTGCGTAGGCAGAAGGGTGAGGGCGTATTGGTAATCGGCCCCATTGCTCACGTGGGTTTCGAGGTAAAGCTGAGGCTTGAGCCATTGGAAAATCTCCACAAAGCTTTGGGCATTGCGGGTGTCCATTTTGATAAAATCGCGGTTGAGGTCATAATTTTGGGCATTTCCCCGGAAACCATGCGCTTCGGGTCCATTCTGATTGGCGCGCGAGTGGCTGTTTCGGTTAATGGCTCCGCCCACATTGTACACAGGAATGATGGCAAATACCAGATTGCGGTATTCCTCTTTTAGCTTTTTACTTTGCAGGATATTGCGGACAAAGAGCATGGAGGCATCAATTCCATCGGGCTCTCCCGGATGTATGCCATTGTTGATAAAGACTACGGTTTTTCCTTCTGCTTCCCATTGCTCAGGACTGAAATGCTTACTGGTAGAAAGTAGGATCAGATGCAGGGGTTCTCCGCTATCGCTAAGGCCAATGGGGCGCATGCTAATTTCTTCATGATTTTGGTCGAGGCCTGTCCACCATGCTATGATTTCAGGATAGCTGGGCGTTTTCTTGCCTTGGGATTGTTCGAACATGGTTACTTGGCCTTGCGCGATTAGTGAGAGGCATAGGCTGGTACCGATTAGAAGAAAAAATGCTTTCATGCTACAGAATTTGAGGAAAATTAGAGTAAATCAGCCGACTTTGAAATGAAATAGTGATGGACGGGAAGCAAGAAAAAAGCCACCTTAGGGAGGTGGCTTTGAAAACTTATCCGAATGCGTAGGAGTCATACTTTTCCATGAGGGCTTCCAAGAATTTATACACTTCTTTATCACTGCCATCGAGCCGCCTGCGCAGCCAAAAACCAATTGCAATTTCTTCTGTGAAGTAATAGTACACCTCGTCATTGTAGGGGTATTCTTCATAGTATTTGCTAAAAATGGTTTCTTGGAGGTTTTCAGGATTATAGCGTTCGTAAAGATAGCTTGGCCCATAGAAACCCTCCTCGCTCATGGCCATCCAATACGCATGGGCTTCGGTATCGAAATCCTGAGAAATGTATTCGTGCGAAACCATAAGCATCCACACCATTCTGCGAAATAGATTATCGTATACGATTTGAATGGTCTGATCCATTAGTGGCGTTTCTCCATCAACCAGTAGGTTTTGCCTTGCCCACAGCATCAAATTAGGATTCAAACGCCCAAAAGGAAGTTCACTTCCCTCATACCCTTCAGTATTGTAGAGGTTTACCCCTGTGAGTGTCCTGATGGCATCGTTTAGTACTAGGCTAGTATCGCTCTCGAATGTAGCATTTTCTTCTAAATACTGGTTAAGCATAGGGTTGAGTAACTCTTGGAAGAGGGTGGCAAACATTACGTATTGGCCATATTCTTTTTCTTCAAGTAGAATAGTAGCGTGGCGCGTATCAAAATTATACTTGCCATAATTTTCGTACTCGCTATTTATCTTTTCTAAAATCAGCGAGAAGATATACTGACTTTGACTAGGACTGATGGCAATAAAATCGGAATCGTCAAGGCTTGCTTCATACGTATCATAGCCTTCATAACCGTCATAATCCTCATAATAACTATCAGCCTCATCGGCATACTGGTAGCCTTGTGTGGCTCCATCATCATAGCGGTATTGACTTATCGTGATAGGCCCATCGAAGTGGGGATATTCATATTGGGCATAAAAAGAATATACATCACCCGCACTAGAAAGGCTTCCATTGACACAAACTAACACTCTTCTAGCTTGTACCTGCGAAATGCTGGCAGTAAAGTCATCTCCATCGATGCGATTAAAACGTAGGGTATCTACCCTGCTGAAGTCTGTCCTTTCGGTACTGGCAAAGTCGTGGGAATAATACACCAAGGCTTCAAAGCTTTCTACATCTGTGTTTACTTCCAACAAAATTTTATTGAAAGTAGAAACGTAGTTCAGGTTGATATAAAAGCAGAGAGGTTCATCGGAATACAATGGGCTGCTGGAGTCGATTGTAGTTTCCTGTTTTTGGCTCTGTCCTAGGAAGTAGGTAGCGCCTGTAGCAGAGGCGGTAATTACCAAAAACACAAGGGTCATTGCCACATCAAATTTCTTACGAGTGGAGGGTTTTTCGGCCAGCCATTCCTTTATGGGCTTGAAAAAGAGTGTAACCAACAAGAACAAACTATACAGGAAAATAGCCAAGCCATACAATACCATAAAAAGCATGGGCAACTGTTTGCTACTTTCTCCAACCGTGGCTCCTTGATAGATAACCGATGCACCCACCGAGAGCAATAAAATAATGCTGAGGTAGAGTGGAGGGTAAGACTTATCGGAGGCAAAAAGCCAAAGAAAGGAAGAAAACAGGAGGCAAATGGCCGCAGAGGCGCTAAGAGCCACCGGCCAAAAGCCCAAATAGGGTTGCGCATATAGAAAAATGGTTTGTAAGACCAAAACCAGAAACGCGAATAGGTGTAGTACACCGAATACGCGAAAAGCGACCGGAAATTTCATGTTCGTTCAAATAGGTTCAATCAGCGCAAAGTAGCATTTTTTTTATTCTCCCACCATTACAAAAGCACCCCAATAAAACGGAGATTTGTATTTTTCTTTGATGGAGATTTGAGCATCGCGGAAAGCTTCTTGTTTGCTTTTTCCGGATAACCATTCACTATAAAAGGCGGTCATAAGCTCTTGGGTAGCTTGGTCATCTACACTCCACATACTCATAATCACGGCCTTGGCACCAGCGATTTGGAAAGAGCGCTGCAAGCCATACACGCCCTCGCCATTTTTCACCTGACCCAAGCCCGTTTGGCAGGCCGAAAGCACCACCAAATCGGTTTTATCCAAGTTGAGGTTCATGGCCTCATAAGCAGTAAGAATACCGTCCTGATCCACATCGGTTTCATCACCACTCAGGTAGGAGTTGGCCCCGGCCAAAATCAGCCCACTGCGTAAGAGCGGATTTTCCACGTATTTGTTTTCGTCCCCATCGGCATCAGGAATATCCTCCATAAAAAAGCCGTGCGTGGCAATGTGCAAAGTGCTAGGGTTGTTTACTTGCTTTACTTGCTCTTCTAAGGCATTATCGCCTAAAAGGGTCTGAGTTTTTATATTCTCTTTAGCATACAAGGCACTGATGCCTTCCACTTCGGCTTTAGTACCGGGGAGCAAAGCTAGTAATTGGTTGCTGGAAATATAGCGCTGCAAGCTTCCCCGAAGTCCACGGTCAAGGCTCACGGTATTGGCAATTTTTTGGGCATTGCTTTGTGCCAAAGCAGCATCTTCATTTAAACCTTTATTATAATTCGGGAAACCGAAGAAGGTGGCTTGCCCTTGGGAGCGTGGACTCGCCTGGGCTTCGGCACTGAGTAAATCTTTTGTATTCAACACCAACAATACCTGAATTTCGTCCAGCACATAGCGATTGGTAGCAGGATTATAAAGCGTATTAAGGCTGATCTGGTTATACACACCATCGGGTGAGAAATACACCCGTTTGATACCCGTTAAATGCTGGGCAATAGGCGCCCAGAACTTTTCATAACTGTAGGTTTCCTCTATTTTGAAGCGGATGGAGTTGCGGTAATTGGCCAGAAATTTAGATTCTAAGTCAGTACCGTTTTCAATCAAAATCAGCTTAGGGCTTTTGCTTTCCGGGGTAATCATGAGGGCGGCATATTTTACCGCACCTGAGAAATAGCCACTGCTATCGGGAGTAAACTCACGGAAGCGTATCATCTCTATAGCGGCCTCACCTGCTTTCAATTGCTTTTGTACGTCCTTCCAGGTGATGCTGTTCTTGGTATAGGTTTCTCCAAATAGGCTAGAGCGCTTGCTCAATTCTTTTTCCAACAAATTGGCCTCAATCAATAGAGAATCCATATTAATGCCCTGTGCTTTCAGGTCGGCTTTAGAAAAGCTGTAGAGTTTAGAAAGCTGCTCTTTTTGGGCAATCCACGATTCGTACATGCGCACCAAGGTGGAATCGCCACTGTTCAGAATATTCTCGCGAACCTTGTTGGTGGCGTACATGATTAAGGCTTTGGTTTGCAGCTGATAGGTGTATAAATCGCCTAATAAAGGAGCATTTTCTGAAGCCCGCGATACGGCATAGGAGTTGAACTCTTCAAAGGAAACCCTAAGCTTATTATTATAAAACTTAGCCTTTTCCTGCTCACTCATGAAAGGGAAATAGGCTTCTATCTGTGTGAAATAATTATCAAAGGTATTTTTGAACTCTTTCTCGGCCGATTTAAAATCCCCTTTCTCCCAATAGAATACGGCCATTTTGTTGGCGGTTTCGCCCACTTTAGGGTGAGAAAGTCCCAGTTCTTGCTGGCGCGTTTTGTACGCTTCTTTCAGTAGGGGTTCAGCTTTTTTGAGATCGTTCAGGGTGAAGTATAATAAGCCTAAGTTATAGGTATACTGGGCATAGATAGGGCTGTTCTTGCCAAAGTTCTTAACAGAGATGGTACGTGCTTGATCTACCAAAGGCAGTGCCTGCTTATACCTTTTCGTTTTGCGGTAATTGGTAGCTAAGTTATTGATGGCCGTGGCATACAGCATGTGCTCTTTGCCTAAGTTTGCGGCTACTATGTCTTGTGCTTTTTTATAATTTTCTTCTGCCTTAGCCATGTCCCCTTTGTCCTCAAGGACAATGGCTATATTAATGTAGGTAATGGCCAAAGTAGGATGCTCAGCACCGTACTTTTCCTCTTCCAGCTTCTTTAGGTCTGCCAACAACTTAAGCGATTCATCGTACCGACCCATGCCTCGGTACAATAAGGCTAAATTATTCAGCACAAAAGGATACATTTCTTCGTAGGAAGGATCCACTTCCTTGCTGATGCTGGTAAGTACCGAGAGGTAGAGTTCTTCTGCTTCCGGATATTTACCCATTTCACGGAAGAGTCCTGCTTTATTCACCTGCACGCCCACATAGCTGGGGCTCTGCATGCCTTCCGAACTGGCGTATCCGGATAAAGCTTGATCGAGGTATTTGGTGGCAAGGGAATATTTGCCCATTAACACATAAAGGTTACCCAAATTACTAAGGGCATTGAGGTAGAGCGGATCGGTACTTTTAAGTTGCTTGAGTAGGCGCTTGTAGATTTTCTCGGAATCGGCATAGCTGCCCTCTTCCTCATAGGCGCGGCTCATGGCCAGCCAGGTATCAGGAATACGCGGGTCATTGGCTTCAAAATGCGTGCTATCAAAAGATAGGACTTCTTGGTAGGTGCTTACTGCCGCTTTATAGTTGCCATTTTCGCGGTAAATCATGGCCAAGCTACTTAGCAAAGCCTCGTAGTCATCGGGATTGTCGATGTTCTTGGCACGAAAAGATTTTTCTTTTTCAAAGTGCTTGATGGCGAGGTCTAAATCGCCTAAGGCATAGGCGGCATCGCCCAGGTAGTAATACATATTGGCCAAAGTGGTATCGGCTTGTCCGGCACTTTGGCTAATTAAATCCTTTTCAAGAGCCAGTAGTTCTTCAAATTGACCTTCTTCATACAGCTGATTGGCTTTTTCAAAAAGAGGCTCGAAGGCATTCTGGGCCTCTGCCCATTGGGCGCTTAATACCAGACAGAAGACTAAAAAAAGTTTGGATAGGGGTTTATGTTTCATGGCAATACGGTTAGGCACATAGAAAGGCAAGTTACGTAAAAAGCGACACTTACTTGAAATAAACAAACAAAAAATTGAACTAAATACATTTTATGCAAAATATATAGCACTATAATAATATTTAATTTAACTTTACGCTTCTTTTTATTCTATGAATTTACCAAAATTTGACATTAGTTGCTGCGTTACCGGCAGTATTTAATGTATTTTTGTACATAAATAGCTTTTACCCCTATGATCAACCTATCCAAGCTACGTGGTTTCGGCAGCTCACTCTGTGGAATCATCGTTTTTCTATTAGTTATTAGCACAAACACTTACGCCCAGCAAGCAATTGCAACCGTAGCAAACGGTAACTGGGGTGACCCTTCTGTCTGGACAGGTAATGTGATTCCTACCAGTAGCGACACAGCCATTATTCACCATCAGATTGTATTGGATGGAAATGCCTCACCTAATGTCACGTTGGGAGGGATGCGCATTACCAATTCTGGTATTGTTGCAGCACCACCGCAACTTATAATTGCCAATGGAGCCTCAGTAACAGTGGAAAACCATGTGGAGGTTAGACATTCCGATAACTTCGTTTCCTATGGTGCTACTCTACAGGTACAGAACACCTCAAGTCTTACCATAAATGGAAGTTTATCCTTATACAGCTTTAGTTACTCAGGGTCTCCAGTTAATCTAATAATTCAAGACACAGCTACGGTGAGCACTACCAATTTGGAATATTTAATGGAGGAGTCACCCATGCCTTTAGGGGAAAATTTCCACGAAATTCAGATCCTGAATAATGCCACCTTGGAAGTTTCAGGAGATGTGAATCTAAATCGTCAGATAGGTTTTGATGGGGTATATCAACTCAACTGGCTGGCCAATCATACTTCTACCGTTAATGTAGGCAATAATTTTACCTTGATAAGTGATTCCAGCACTCCCGATAGTGTGTTTGTAGAGTTTAGGGGCTCCTCTGCGCTACACTTAGGCGGAAATTTGGACAGGCAGGATTTGAGCTTTTTTCCTGCAGACCGAGGAAAAATCACCTTTAATGACCAAAGCACCTTGTATTTGGAAGGAAGCTTGCAGCAAAGCATACACGGTTTTTCTTTTGTAGGAGATACGGTAGTTTATCAAAACCTAGTTGTCAACAACACCTCTGGCTTGGATTCGGCTATTTTAATTGACAACTATTATGGAGAGGTAGTTATTAAGGGTAATGCAAGCTTTGTAAGCGGCCATTTTATTGTAGATAATAATAACTATTTCCAGAAACTCATTTTTGATACTTCCTCCAGCGTTCTTTCTATGAATGTTCTGAGTTATGTCAAAGGCCCTATTGATAAGCTCGGAAATACCGACTTTACGTTTCCATCGGGCTATGCCGATAATTTCCTTCCTTTACGAGTGTTCAATATAACAGGGGGCGATCCCGTCACTACCATACTTGGCCTTTCGTATTTGGAGGATATTTATGGTGAAGAACCTTCATTGGTTTCAAGGTTAAGTAAGAAGGAAGGATGGCAGCTTGATGAAATCTCGCCTGATGTGTCAATTAGTGGGTTCCAGATAGGTATTTCTTCTTACGATGCAGTGGCTAGCGGGGTGAATGATTTAAGCGCCTTGACGCTCATATATCGTGATGAGTCTCCTTATACTTTGCCCACTACCGATTTTACCGGAGACCTGATTAATGGCTTTGAAGTATTCACTACTGATGTGATTCCGGGATTTGTTAGCGGATATTACAATTTTGTGTTGGCCAGTACTTCTGTAAGTGCCAACCCGCTTGGTAATGTGTATATGGGAGAAACTAGCCCGTATGCTTTGTCAGCAAACGAAACAGCTACCGCACTAGGGGGAGGTTTGATCTCTGACCCTAACAGTCGGCTGTATGTAGGGAATATAGCCACCAACATAGGGAGTGTTACTATGGGAGAAGTGGACTTTACTATGCCAAACTCCGCGCGCTATGGACAGGTAAATTTTATGAGCGATTCGCTCAACTTTGTTGGGAATACTTTCTTGAACCTCTTGCACAAATCCGATACGGTGTTCGATTCATTTGCCTTTGATTCTACTGCCGTGTTGGCTTCCCATGCACCGGGCACTATGCTGGGTGTAGAGGTGGCCGATTTCAATGCTGATGGCTTTCCGGATTTTACCTATATCTATGACAATTCCATTTATGTATACACCAATGATGGCAGCGGTAATATGAGCCAATCATATACCACCTTGGTTCCTGCTGATGTAAGCTCTATGGCGATTGGTGATATGAATAATGATGGCTTTCTTGACATTGTATATGCCAGCCGTAACCTTGTACAAGATGCCTTTATCCTAATCAATAATGGTAGCGGAACAAACTTTAGTACAGTGTCTATTCCTTCACTTAATCAACCTGGTGAATTTTATATTGAAAAAATAGCACTTGCTGATGTGAACCAAGACGGTTGGTTGGATATTGGGTATTTGCGCAGAGAAGAGCTTGGCGGTGTATTCTCACAAAGCTATATTGATCAGCTAGTCTACGAACCTTTCAACGATATTTACTATAGCGGGGGCGATGCGGCTATTTCCAGAGGTTTTGAAATCAAAGATTTTGTGTATTTCCATTCCGATGCCAATACTACTATCGATATGGCCATTTCTCAAAATGGTGTACTAGAAATCATTTATGATGCTGATACCTATAATCCCAATAATGCGGCCGGTGCTATGGGGGTAGAGGGTAAGTTTTTGGTATTTGACTACGATCATAATGGCTTCAATGACTTATTGATTATTGGAGATACAGAGATACGATTAGCGGTGAACGGTAGTCCGGGAAGCTATAATTTTGCGAATGGTTTTAGTGAGCCTATAAGCAATGCCAAAGTCTTTTTAGAAAACTTAGAAGGTAACGGCTTTGTCGACTTGGGGATTTTTGAAGGAAGCAATTTCCGTATTATTCGTAACTATGGTTTTGGCTGGCTTGACCCAACTGAAGTATTTCCGGTTCCTTCTAATATAGGAACGGTAAGCGCAACTTCTGCCGATATCAACCTAGATGGTATTCCTGATATCCTTTTTGCTGATTCTACCTCCGTACAGGTAATCTATAATTTTGTGCAAGGAGCTAATGCACCTGCCGTTTCTAATTTTTCGGTATTGGTTTCAGCCGATACGGCCTCTCTTACTTGGGATGCTGTGCCGGAAGCCGATGGCTATGTAGTATTACGCTACAATAGTACAAGCGGCTATACACCCAGCACCCTGAGCAATAGAACCGAATATACCGAAAACCAGCTTGTAGGTGATGCTACTGTGATTATGCGCGGAACGGCTACTTCTTTCACCGATGCGGGCTTGCTGCCTACCAATACCTACACCTATGAGGTGATTCCTTATGTAGGTTCAGGTTATCGCATTGCCTATTCTACTATGACGACTACTCCTTTGAGTGCCACTATTCAGGTACCTATTGTAGAATCCCTTACTTGGACTAATGCCACCCCTACGCAGGTGCAAGCCTCTTGGCCTTCAGCACCAGCTGTAAGCAATTATTATGTAACGGCTGCGTATGATGATGCCTTCGGGGATGTTTTCATCAATAATGAGGTAATAGCAGATACCACGCTTTTGCTGGATAGCATTCGCTACTCTACACAGATTTATGTGAAACTCGTAGCCGAGTCGAACAGTGTATTAGGTAGCGAGAGCCAAACCTTTGCCTTCAAACTGCCTATCAGTACTCGCATGGAGTCGGATTCATTAGTATTGGTAGCACTTTATGATGCCCTTGATGGCAATAACTGGACAGATACCACCGGATGGAAGAGTGCCAGAGTGGATAACTGGTTTGGTGTAACGGTACAGGGCGATAGTGTAATTGCACTCGACCTGAGCGGCAATAACTTATCGGGTGTGGTGCCTCTGGATTTGGGCAATCTGAAAATAGCTGAATTCCGTTTTGGTGGAAATGCCATTACGGGTTTTGCGCCAACCCCGGTTCAGGCGGATATTAGTCCGGTTACCTTAATAGACCTGAGCTATAACCAGCTCGATTCGGTTCCTGATTTTGGTTTTACCAATCTTCAGACCTTTCATCTGGAGGGCAACCGCTTATCGTTCAAATATTTAGAACCTAATGCTAGTATTCCTAACCTTAGCTATTCGCCACAACTTCCCTTGATTGACACGATATTTGTGTATTTGAATGCGGGTGATTCTATTAGTTTGGATGCTTTTGAGGAAGGCGCGAACAATACCTATCAGTGGTATGCCAATGGAGTGGTAGAGACGGAAGAAATTTCCCCAACCAGAACAGTGGTGGCTCCTCAAATTTTCTTTAGCAACTACCATTGGGCAGAAGTAAATAATACCCTTTTGCCTGATCTTACCTACACCCGCAAAGTATTTGTGGTGGAATTAAGCCCAAGCTCAAGAGATTCTCTGGCATTAGTAGCTTTATATGAGGCTAATGATGGACCCAACTGGATCAACCCATGGGACTTAAGCCAGCCTATGAGTACATGGGCTGGAGTGACTCAAGATACAACAGGCGCGGTGGTTGCCTTGGATTTATCTGGAAGAGGCCTGGTAGGAGGTCTACCTGTAGAAATGTTGGCCATGGAGAATTTGACCTCTATTAATGTAGCGAATAACGGTTTAACCTTTATTCAAGATTTTACCGTACTTCCTCAACTCAGTGCTTTAGATGTGACAAATAACCAATTGATATTTAATTATATAGCCAGCAATCTGTCTATTCCCGGTTTTGTATATAATCCTCAGGCTCGTATAGATGCCGATGAAGAATATCAACTCCCGGCAGGGACTCCTTTCTCCTTGAGTATTTTTGCCGGATCTGAAGCCAATTATGTTTGGTCAAAAGATGGGGTAGATATCGCAGCCAGCGACACGCTTATTTATGACCTAGGTTTGCTGACCACTGCCTCATCGGGTGTTTACCAAGCAAGAGCTACCAGTACCATGGTGCCTGACCTAACCTTATTCGGTGGGTTTAAAACTATATCGGTTTTGGGAGGTGCTATCGATCCAGTGGATTCATTAGTATTAATCGATATCTATCAGGCTACCAATGGAGATCTTTGGAACACACCTTGGGACTTGAATCAAGCGGTAAGTACTTGGTCAGGAGTGGAGATAGTAGATTTCCGCGTGGTTGGTTTAGATCTTTCTGGTAATAATCTAGAAGGAGTGCTACCGGCTAGTCTGCTCGATTTATCGGCTCTTACCACCTTGAATGTTGCTAATAACCGACTGAGTGGTCTCCCAGACCTTACCCAGCTTGGTTTATCCGGAATAGATATTTCCAATAACCTGCTTGATAATGCCACGCTTGAAGCACTTATTGGCATCCCTAATATTGTGTATGCGCCTCAATCTATTAGCTATGGACCGTCTCGTAACGTATATGCACAGGTGGGAGAAGATGCACGATTTGGGTTTGCCATACCAGGTGCGTTTAACCAATACCAATGGGCAAAAGATGGAGTAGCAATTAACGGGGAGCAGGGAGATAGTTTAACGGTGGCAACCGTTGACTTTGCAGATGAAGGTGCCTATACTTTGTTGATTACCAATTCCGTCTTGCCTGAGATTGCCCAAGAAACGGATGTGATTAGCCTTCGTATTTCTTCTTTGGAACGCGATAGCACGGCTCTGGTAGCTATATATGAAGCATTGGGTGGAGCCAACTGGACAACTTCTTGGAACCTAGAGACTCCTTTACAAACATGGACGGGAGTAGAAATTACCAATAGCCGCGTATCTGCTCTTAACTTAGGGGGTAATAACTTGTCTGGAGAAGTTCCGGAAGCGATTAATGATATCCGTTATCTACGGAGCGTAAACTTCAGTGGAAACAACATTAGTGGTTTACCTACCCTTACGCTGGATAGTATTATTGTGTTCGATGTAAGTGGGAATAGCCTTACCTATGAAGACATTTTGCCAAATATTAATCAGTCAGGATTATTACTGGGTACACAGGCATTAATCGATACCGAAGAAACAAACTTATTGCCTCAAGGTTCGTCAGCCACTGTGGGTATCACTACCCCCGGCTTGGGTAATACCTATGCTTGGACTCGCAATGGAAGCGCAGCACCTAATGCGAATTCCGCCTCTTTGCTCATCGATTCTTTGACTTATGACAACATGGGTGACTACCAATGTGAAGTTGGTAATACCCTAGTGAATACAGTCTTCCCTGATTTCCGACTGCTATCTAATGTAAAAACCATACTCGCTACCGCTACCATTGGTGGAGATTTGAAAAATACCAATAATCAAACGGTGGATCAGGCAAATCTATTGGTTTTCCGAGTGAATACATCCGGTAAATATGACACCATACGGGTAGAAGGAAATCTGCAAACTCCTGTAAATGTGGATGGAACTTTTGCCTTGAATGAAATTGTACTAGGAGATTATTTAGTACTGGCCGATGCCGATGATGCGGCCTTTCCAAATCTGATTCCTTCGTATTACAGGGGTACGATTGATTGGGATGCGGCTGATGTACTTATGCTTAGAAAAGACACTCTAGGAAATACAATTACTTTACAAGGTGAACCTGCTCTTACGCAAGGAACCTCGCGTATTTCCGGTATTTTGGAGGAAGACATTCCAGATGGGGGTCGCTTATTAGCCCGTTCTCGTTTGAGTGGATCAGGCGTTTCCGTACGAAAAGATGTGGGTCAAAACCGTGGGCAACAACAGTTCGACTTAGTAGCCTATGTAGAAACCGATGAAAACGGGGAGTTTGTTTTCCCTGATTTGGAGCCGGGTTCTTACCAAATCCGTGTGGAATATCCGGGTGTGCCTATGGATGCCAACTCCGATGTGCTTTTTGAATTGGGAGATTATACCTCTCGTGAATTGTTGGCCACGGTGATAGATGGCGCCATTACGGTGGAAACCTTGCGCGTATTAGGCCTTGACCGCCCAGACTTGGCCAAGGGTCTTTTAGTTTATCCTAACCCAAGCGAAGGAATAGTGCAGGTACACATTCTAAATCCTACAACCCGTGGTGTTGTGGAGGTGATAGATGCCAACGGCCGACAAGTGTATCGTCAAGCAATTGAGGATGGAGCTTCTCAACTAAGCATGGATATGTCGCAAGCAGCTAAGGGCTTATACATCATCCGCCTGCACGATGGGGAACGGGTAATAGCAACGGAAAAGCTAAGCATCCGATAAACATGAACCAATAACAATGAAAAGGCCATTCAGGAATTCCTGAATGGCCTTTTTTATGAGAAGTGTATTCGTTAATTATTCTGATTGACGGTTGTTAAACTCTGATTTTGTTACGGACTTTTTGGTCTTTACGTTTACAACTTGTGTGTAATCCTCTATGGTTTGGCCTTCTTGAATTATGCCGGGAATACGAACAATCTGCACATGTTCGGCATCAAGCCAAGAGATTTTGCCATTGCTCAAAAGCCCATCAAGTAGGGAAGAACCCGTTTGGGTGTCTAATACCACATATTTCACGCGGCTCTCTGGTTGCTGAGGCGTATTACCTTCTTGTGTGTAGCAAATCGCATAGCTGCTGTCAGCACTCATCAGGTATTGGATTTTATTCTCCTTGCCCAGTAGGCTATCGGCTACTTGTGTATAATCACTACTAGTAGCCATACTTTGCGATTGTTTTTTTTGTGAGGTACATCCTAATCCTAAGCTGAGTAGGGTAGCTAATACTAGATATCTCATACTTACTCCTTGATTAGTTTTTTCACTACCAGATTTCCTTTTCCTTGTACTTTCACAAAGTAAATACCCGAAGGCAAGGAAGCCATATTGAGTTCAATGCTTTGGCTTTCAGCAGCCTGTACAAAGCTCATTTGCTGTACCACTTTGCCATGTACATCGGCCAATACGACTTGATATAAGCCAGCCCCGGAGTGATTCACCAATGTTAGTTGGTTTTGAACCGGGTTAGGGTAGGCTTCTAAACGTGAGCTACTTGGTGCAGCGATTCCTGTGAAGAAATCAATAGGCTCACCGATTTCGATATCATCTATGGCAAGCCCCTTGTCGTTTTGGCTCTCATCAGATTTGAAAACAAATCGGAAGGCAACGGAAGATTCTCCTAAAAGTTCATCGAGGATATATTGCTTATGTTCAAAGCCATTAGAGTTTCCGGTGAAAATAGAGGAACCGTTTTCGAAAACGCCATTGCTTACACTACCTGTATACCACAAATTGGCTATGGTATTACCCAAAATCTGCCAGGTATCACCTTTATTCAAACTGTATTGTACTTGAAGTCCATCAAAACTATCGCCTACTTTACTATTCAGTTTAAATTTAAGGGCAATATTCTGCGCAGCACTCAGGTCGTAATTGGCGGTATAAACCATGGCATGTGTGCTACTTGCATAGTTTTCGGCACCTCCGGCTATCGTCCAAGCAAGATCGGCAGAAGAAGTACCCAGAAGACTTCCTTTTTTCAATTCAAAAGGGGTTCCGGAGATGTTTTCAGCGGCAAATAGTAGGCCGCCAAATTCTAAATCACCGCCATTGCTTAGGCTCAAGAGTTCAGTAGCATCGGGTAATACCGTTATTGTTTTTGTGGTGCTAGAGTTGCCTCCGTCTACGGTAAGCCTAACGGTATACACGCCAGCTTCGGTATAAGTATGACTAGGATTTTGGCTTTGTGATGTAGTATTGTCACCAAAATCCCAGCTCCAATCATTGTTAGGACTAATAGATGCATCAGAGAAAGATACTTCCTTGCCCACCCATGTAACAGCAGTAGAGGCAGTATAGGCTGCATTTAAGGCTTCTACACTAAAATCATCGATAACAAGACCTACATCATCGGAGGCGGGGTCGGTACGGAAGCTGAAGCGGAAGCCTACTTCTTGTCCAGCAAACTGGCTAATATCAAAGGATTTGGTTACAAAGGTATTATTAGTAGTTCCGCTAAAGAATGGAGTATTGGGCGGGAATACGACATTGTCAGAAATGGTAAGCATATCATACCAACCTTCGGCTACTTGATCGCCTAAGCGGATCCACGATTCTCCTTTATCCAATGTATACTGAACAATGAAACCATCCCATTCTGACTCAAAACCATATTTGGCTTTAAAAGAAAGTATCGTTTGATTACTTCCTATTGTGAATAGGGGTGTATATAGGTTTGAAGTGGAATTATGCTGGTATCTGTTTTCACTGATGCCTGTTACCCAAGCATTTGCTCCACTGCTTGTTCCGTTCTTTCCTGAAACTGTGGAAGACCCATACTCAAATGCGGTTCCACCTAGTTTCTCTACCAGGAAATCGCTTACATTGGATTCAAAATCCCCTCCATCACTGATTAGATAAGATGGGCCATAGCTTGGTATGATGCTTATATAACTTTCACGCACCTTTACATCTCCACCATTAGCAATACTAAGACTCACAGTGTACACACCGGGTTCAGTATAGATGTGTATGGGGTTTTGCTCTGTAGAGGTGTTGCCATCGCCAAAATCCCACGACCATGAGTTATCGGAGTTTGCGCTAGCATCAGTAAATGCAATTTCGGTACCAGTGTAAGTTGTCGTTTTATTGGCGGTAAAGTTGGCCGCTGGATTAGGATTGGCTTCAAAGGCATTCATCGTGAATAGACCTCTACCATGTGTAGCGATGGCTACTTGACCGTCAGATCCTCTGTATTTCAACATGTCGCAGCGTACATTGGCCAATCCTGCTACTGCAGGTGTCCAAGCAACCGTAGTAGCATTAATATCCGTAGTGGCCCAAACGCCTAGTTCGGTGGCAATCAACACTTCATTGGTATTTAATGGATTGAATAAGGCCCAGCGAACAGGAATGTTAGGAAGGTCGCCTTCTTTTGAAGTCCAATTTGCCCCAGCGTCATCTGATAAGTACACGCTAGTGGCATCATAGTTTGATACAGTAGCAATTAGTTTATCGTTGCTGCTTCCTACATCGATACTGCTGATATTTACCCCACCTTGAATTCCGGTAGAGATTTCAGTAATCTCAGGCGTTTCATGCGCATTTTCAAGACGGAAGATTCTACCGCCTGTGGTTCCTACAAATAAGGTGTTATCGGTGTGAGGAGAAACCTTTATATGAGAAATTCTGGCTCCACCTATGGATACACTCACAATACTTCTACTAGCCGATGTCCCTACTCCTGTAATACGGATCATTTGGTTGTTCCCTGCTGAAGCATAAAGGATATCTTGCTTACTGTCATATTCTGTTGGATTGATAAACGAACCTATATCATCACCACCCGGCAAATCAGAGAAGGTTTGACCACCATTTTTGGATACGTAATAGTTGTCATATACATAGCTGGTAATCATAATATTGGCATCTTCCTGATTGATAAAGCAATAGGCGCCATCGCCACCAGTTACTTCTCTGGTGGCATTAATGCCCGCTTCGGTAAACAAGTGAGTGCCGTTATCTTGTGAACCTGCCAAGTAGGTATTGCTTAAGTTATTTGCCATTGCACAGGCGTAAAATTGTGTTACGTTATACCCGTTCACTGTATGACTAAAGCTAGGATTATCTGTATTGATATCGTCTGAATAATATACCCCACCATCGTTTCCAAAGATGATTTCATTGGTAGTACCGGGTTTGAATTGCATAGCATGCTGATCGGCATGCACCTCGGGCTCACCAAAACCTCCATACCAATGTGATACACCAAACCATGTGGCACCACCGTCAGTGGTTTTATGCAAATCGATTCCTCCAACCAATACATCAGTAGGATCATCAGGATATACGGCCAGTATTAAATCATACCAACCTTGACCGCGAGCAAAGTCACTCCCGCTGCCATCAATCATCATCGGAATTGTTAAGTCGGTCCAACTAGAACCTCCATCCTCAGTCTTTTTGAACCAAGCAACATTGCCATTGTTTGTACTGGCTACGGCATATACAATATTGGGGTCAGAAGGGGCTACCGCCAACTCAATTCTTTGTCCTCCAGAGCCTGAGGGCGTTATAATTGTCCAGGTTTGTCCATTATCTGTGGATTTACGGATACTTCCTGCCTGAAAAATACCTTGAGCAGCATAGATGGTGCCATTGGAAGCCACTTCAATATCGGCTCCTCTGGCTGAGGCTTGTACATTGGTCCATGAGCTTCCTCCATCGGTGGAGCGCATAATGCCATCATGGGTAGCGGCTAATACGGTTCCATCACCTAGGACAACAATTTTTTGAGTATAATAGAAGGTAGAATTGTTAGAGGTACTAGCAAGTACATTCCAGGTATCACCACCATCGGTAGATTTCCAAATACCCGCACCGCGTACGGCACCGCCATTGAACCAGCCCTCGCCTGTTCCCATGTAGAAAGTTTGTGTATTGGTAGGGTCATAAGCAATAGCGCTGATAGCCAAATTGGCCATAAAATCATCCACTGCAATCCATTCTGCATCACTATCGGTTACGTCATTGGTATACCAAAGGCCACCGGAAATACCTCCAGCCCATACCTTGTTGCCACTGGCGTCATTGGGGTCAAACATAAGTGCACGCGTGCGTCCACCTACGTTGCTAGGCCCTCTTTCGGTCCAGGTAACATTTTCTACATTACGCTGAGTGGCTTTTTTCTTTAGTAAGTCTTTGGCATAGGCATAGGCCTTTACCTTTTCTTCCACGGGTATGTCGTTGGATTTCAAACTTCGTGTCATACGGAAGTCTTGCAACATGGCCTGATCAATGCCACTTTGTTTGGGGAATTCTAAGGGCTTTTCCTCTGCTAGTTGGGCGAGTTCGGCTAAGCTCATATTTTGATAGTCGACCGTCTCGGTGCTTGGTAAAAAGTACCAAACGCCCAAGGTAGTCCCTAAAACAAAAGCTAGAAGTAAGGGGAGTTTAAGTCGTTTTAACATTAGAAATGATTGGTTAATAAGGGTTTAATAAAGGACGTTAAATATAGTGCATATTTTGGTTACATGTACAGTTTTGGCATGGCAAAACACCCATCCATCAAAAAAGGCAGCTCCATGGCTGCCTTTTTTTGGTTTATCTATTCACAATTTTTCGGAGCCAATCTTGGTACAAGGCAAGGGTAAGGAAAAGGGTCATTAACCAAATCACCAAAATATTGAAGTAATAGGTATCCATATATAGTCCAGCGAAGTGCTTTTCCGGCACATAGATTTGCGCCCTGAAATCGGCAAAGTGTGCGGGGTTGGCATTCATATAAATGGGATATACCTTTTGGATAAGTTCATCTTTCTCTTCCAGTATACGCTTAGGATCATTGGTGTTTTTCACAATTTCCGCTATGGATTCATTGTAAAAGGTGTTTTTCAATAAATCCAATTCATTGCCCGACTCACTAGCATCGGTCAGACTGAAAATCAGCTGGTCTTTTGCCGTACTGGCCTTGTTGAAGATATTGTTGTAATACCGCTTCAAGCTACCCAATAGCTCGCTGATATCTTCCGCCAACACCCCATTGAATGTTCCGTATTTTATCTCATCTAGCTTGGTAAACTTATCGTAATTGATGTAGTCCAACTCTTTGCGCAACTCATTTTGAATCAAAGCTAACTTATGTTCAATCTGTTGCTTTACCAGATCATCTTCTGAACGCAGGCTTTGCAGGCAGAAGCTTAATTCTGACTCGATTTTGGGCAACCAATACACGGTTTTGTACTCTGCATTGGCCATAGCTTTATCCAGTGGATAGAACAGCTTACCATAAGCATTGTCCTTAAACTGGCTTACCATCAGTGCCTCAAAGGCCCAGCGCGAGGCCATTACCTCTCCTACAAGAGGTACTGCACTTTTACTGCTGATGTGCGGGTTGAGGTTGTCGAATTTTACCACCACACCACTGAGCATAAGCTGAGGAATAAGCAAAATGGGGATAAGGATATAAATCGTAACGGCCGAATTAAACGCTGAAGAGATATTTAGTCCCATTAGGTTGGCAAAGCACGATATACTGAAAAGCACCAGCCAGTAGGAGGCGTTCATACCATCTATCTCCAAAATAAAATCGCCAATAAGTACGTAGCAGAAGGTTTGCACTGCAGAAAAGCCGAACATGATCAGGATTTTCGAAAACAAATAACTTCCCTTGCTCAAGTGTAAGAAAGCCTCGCGTTTCAAGATTTTTCGATCTTTTATGATTTCTTCGGCACTTACGGTAAGCCCCATAAAAAGGGCCACAATAATACTCATGAAGAAAAAGGCCGGAATGTTCATGTTTTTGCTAAACTGATAGCCCAATAGGCTGTCGGTTTGGAAATACCGAACGATATACGCCAAAATGAAAGCCAATACAGGTGCTTCCAAAAGATTGATGAGCAAATACTGCTTATTGCTCAGTTTTGAAAGTAAATCGCGGGCAATGAACACCTTGAGCTGCTTAACCTTATTCGGTATTTGTTGATGGATCTCGGGCAGTCGGCTGTTTTCAGCCGGGCTTGGAATCTCAATTTTCTCCTCAAAATACTTATTCCAGCGCTTGGGCGATATCCTACGCTCATCGGTAAGCCGACCATACTCGTTCACCACCTTGGTTTCGATGATATTGAAAATCTGTTCGGGGTTTACATTACCGCAGGCAAGGCAGGCGCCTTTGTCGCGGTCTACCATCTCGATGATGTCTTTGAAATAGAGCACGCCATCTACCGGATTACCATAATAGATTTGATAGCCCCCTACATCCAAAATCACCAGTTTATCGAACATCTTGAAGATATCAGACGAGGGCTGGTGAATAACCACAAAAATAAGTTTCCCCTTTAGACTAAGCTCTTTAAGCAAGTCCATTATATTTTCCGAATCACGCGAGGAAAGGCCTGAGGTAGGTTCATCTACAAAGAGTACCGAAGGCTCTCGAAGGAGTTCCAGCCCAATATTTACCCGCTTCCGTTGCCCACCACTGATGGTTTTTTCCAAAGGAGAGCCTACTTTTAAGTCCTTGGTTTCAGAAAGGCCTAGGCTGCTTAGCGTTTTCAGCACCAGTTCGTTCAGTTCTTCTTCCGAATATTGCCCAAAGCAAAGTTTAGCTGCATAGTACAGGTTTTGACCCACGGTAAGATCCTCCATCAGAAGATCATCTTGAGGCACATAGCCAATAAGACCTTCCACACGATGCGGTTCTTTATGAATGTCGTAGCCATTGATGTGCACGTAACCCTCTGTGGGTGTTTCGTTTCCGTTCAGTACATTCAGCAAAGTAGATTTGCCGGAGCCGCTGGCGCCCATCAAGCCGATGAGTTTGCCGCCTTCTTCTACCACATTGACATTCCGCAGACCAATGGTGCCGGTTTTGAAAGTATAGCTGATTTTGCGGGCAACGAAATTAATCTTTCCATCCGATTCATCTACTTTGAATCGGCTAATTACATCGCTGTAATAAATAGGTCGGATGTTTTCACCTTTGATACTGCTACCGGTAGAGTATATGCTTACTTGCTTGTTTTTGAGAGGTATCCCGTTCAGATAGAGCGCGGTATCGCCTTCGTAACGTATAAAATAGGTCTCTACATCCGTAAGGCGCAGAATGCCGATAAAGCCGCTCAGGTGTTTTACCTCTAAACTATGAGCAGACCGTACACTAGGTGTATCTTGAATCACCAAGAAAGAGGAGTCGTCTAAGTCGCTGACCGTGCGGGCACCCACCAGCTGGAAGATTTTTTCCGTGTCGTGCGGGGTAATTTTAATACCTTCTGATATGGTGAAAACCAGTTCGCGTTCTTTTGGAGAGATGTCGCCATCGGACTGTATGAGTTCGATAAGCTGAAGGATGAGTACGAGTTTTTGCGCCTGCTTAAGCTCTCGGTTGATTTGGGCACATATCTCGGTGATTTCTTGCGATTCGTTTGAATCTTGCAGGGCAGAGAGCTGGTCAAAGAGGGTTAGATACTTCTCGGCCATCTCTTCGCTGAGATGGCCGAGTAAGAATCCTTCAATATTTTTTCGCTCTTGCTCTGTTACGCTATCTTCTTTTGCAACCAGGGCAAATAGTCGAATGATAGCTTGTAAGAGCTGTTCACTCATAGGGGATAGTGGTTAGATTAGTGGGTGATCATATCACGGATCTGTCCGGCTTTGTTGGTGATGGCGTCAAGTGTTTCGTCTTTCAAAAGCAAATCGCCACGGTTGTTATTGATGTTTTCCTCAATGTTCAACTTCTTGTATTCAGCTGAAAGGGCCTCCAGGCTGGTCAGAAGCTCTTCATTGGCAGGGTCGGCCTCAAGGGCTTTCATCATGGCAATAAGGTCGTCCAAAGGTTTTTCTTGCAAAAGGATTACACGCACCAAAGGCACTAAAATCAAGTTGCGCTGATCGTCAGGTAGAATATCAGTAGGATAGTTTTCTACCAAGGCGCAGGCAATGTACAGGCCTTCGATAAAGCTTCCGGCCAATATCATAGCCGCTACATTATTACGCTCGTTTTTCTTCAGGTGCTCATCGGCTTTTTTCACCGCCTCGTTGATGATGGAAGTCAAAGAATCTTTAGAAGACAAATTGGCCTCAAAGCGCTGCATCAGTTTGGTATCAAAAGCAGAAGAAAGACCTAGTTGATCGGCCAAGGGTTTTACTTTGCTGATATAGTCGAGGGCTTCTTGCACTTTAGAATAGGTACTGAAGTAGCCAATATCGGTAGAGTAGATACCCAAATTTAGGGCGGCCTTATTGGTTACTACATATTGATTTACTTTTGAGGTGGAATGCGTTAGGCTGGCATCGAACTCCACGCCTGTATTCTCCAATAAGTAGGGGATTTCAGAAGGGCTGGGGATTTCATAAACCACTTTTTCGATTTTGTCTACCAGCTCTTTATCGGCTTCGCTAAGTTCGGCCGTTTCACCGTTTTTCTTTTGGGGGTTACAGGCTGCAAGGGTAAGTAGGGCTACACCTGCATACACAGAGTTTTTCAATAAGTTTTTAAGTAGCATATCGTATCAATTTTATACTAAAGTAAATACAAATAAAGCTATTCTACAAAGCTTCGGTGTAATTAGCTTACCCGACTCCAATTTATTTGGTTTCCGCGCATGGCTTTCAAGATATTTTGAAGGGGAAGATAGCGTGCTTCGGTCAGGTGAGGGTCTTCGTCCAGCACGTGTTGGGCGGCTTGACGGGCTATCTCCAATATCTTACCATCTTGCACCAAGTCGGCCATACGCAAGTCTATAATTCCGCTTTGCTGAGTTCCCATTAAGTCACCGGGGCCACGTAGTTGCATATCGGTATTGGCTACCTGAAAGCCATCGTTGGTGCTTACCATGGTTTCAATCCGCACACGACTGTCTTTACTTAGCTTGTAGCTGCTCATGAGTATGCAGTAGGATTGTTCGGCACCTCGCCCTACGCGTCCTCTTAGCTGATGGAGCTGTGAAAGCCCGAAGCGTTCGGCATTTTCTATGAGCATAATGCTGGCATTGGGTACGTTGATACCTACTTCTATCACGGTAGTGGCCACCATGATTTTGGTTTCGCCTTTCACGAAGCGCCTCATCTCGAACTCCTTGTCTTCGGCTTTCATTTTGCCATGCACTATACTGAGCGGAACCGAAGGGAAAGCACGCGAGATACTCTCGTAGCCATCCATAAGGTCTTTCAAATCCATTTTTTCGGATTCTTCAATCAAAGGATAGACGATATAAACTTGTCGACCTTTCTCAATCTCCTCGCGCAGAAACTGAAAGACTTTCAGTCGGGAGGATTCGTAGCGATGCACGGTTTGTATGGGCTTTCTTCCGGCTGGTAATTCATCGATTACCGAAATCTCCAAGTCACCATAAATCGTCATGGCGAGGGTGCGCGGAATAGGAGTGGCCGTCATTACCAGTATGTGTGGAGGAATCTGTTCGTTTTTTTTCCAGAGCTGCGCGCGTTGCGCCACCCCAAATCGGTGCTGCTCATCGATAACGGCCAAACCGAGTTGCTTGAATTGCACGGTATCTTCCAAGAGGGCATGTGTGCCAATGATAAGTTTGAGCTCACCACTCACCAAACCTTCATGAATCTTCCTTCTTTCTTTGGTTTTGGTAGATCCGGTAAGCAAAGCAATGGAAATTCCCAAAGCTTCTGCTAAGGGTAAAAGGCCTTTCAAGTGCTGATCGGCTAATATTTCCGTAGGCGCCATCAGGGCGGCTTGGCTACCATTCCCAATGGCTAATAAAATGCAAATAAAAGCCACCATGGTTTTTCCGCTACCCACATCTCCTTGTATGAGTCGATTCATCTGCTTGCCCGATTTCATATCGGTATAGGCTTCTTTGATTACCCGTTTCTGGGCATTGGTAAGCTCAAAGGGAAGATGTTCGTTGTAGAAGGTGTGGAGGAGCTGGGTGTCGGAACAAACAAAGCCTTTGAACTTCTCTAAGCGGATAAGTTTTTGGGTCAGTAGCTTAAGCTGGATGAGGAATAACTCCTCAAATTTCAAGCGAAACTTGGCTTTTTGTAGCCATTCGGCCGATTGGGGAAAATGAATATGCCGAAAGGCTTCTTTCCGTTCTATCAATCCAAACTGAGCCCTGATATCTTGCGGGAGGAAATCTTCAAAGCTAGGGTAGCACTGGATGAGGGCTTCGCGCTGCCAGCTAAGTATGGTTTTACTATCAATGTACTTGGCTTTGAGTTTTTCCGTGAGTGGATATACCGGTTCCAAGGCATTGGGTTTACTTTTAGAACTATTCACATCCAATTCAGGATGCGCCATAGACACCTTGGTGCCGAAGCGGTTAGGTTTCCCAAAAGCAATGTATTCAATGCCGGGCTGGTACTTTTTCAAGACCCACTGTATGCCTTTGAACCACACCAACTCCATTTCACCGGTTTCGTCTTTAAAATGACCCACCAAGCGTTTTTTGCTTCCTTCACCTACCATTTCAAACAAGCGCAGGTAGCCCTTCACTTGTACATTGGGCATGCCCTCATTAAGTTGGCGAATGGTATAGAAAGTACTCTTGTCTTCGTAGCGGAAGGGGTAATGCTGGAGTAAGTCGCGGTAGGTAAAAAGGCCCAATTCTTTTTGCAGAAGAGCTGCCCGCTGCGGGCCAACCACTTTCAAAAATTCTATTTGGGTGTCCAGTACAGCGCGCATGGCATTACTTGTCAGACCATTGCAAGGTATTAAGTAGGTGCATCATATCCACTTTCACATACTCGATTACGGGAGCAAGCGAATCGTTTTTGGTGGCTGTGCGAAAATACAAGGCCCCACGTAAGAAATGCTGGCTGGAGTCGGTGGTGTAAAACTGAAACTGGCTGGGCACATTGCCACTAAGCTCGGCCAATACAAAGGTTTGCCCATCTTTCCCTTTCACGATGCTTTCTTCAATGGCGTAGGCTTTAATCTGATGCTTAGCGGTAAGCTTATAGGCATCTTCCAGATTCTCTTTAAGCAACTTGCCGTTTCCCGAAAGGGGCTTGTAGGTAATATGTACTTCCGCTTCCCACTCAGGGTAAAAAAGCTCTATCCAATAGCGCTCGGATATCCATGAGCTATCGCGTAGCACTTTGGCATATTTAGAATGCTGAAAACGGTAAGGGAAAGTATCGGCCAGGTTCACAAATTCATGTGGAGGCAAATCGATGCGGTTATAGCCTTTTGGCTTTGGGGTATATACATCTTCCCCGCACGAAACCATCAGGAAAAGCAGGAGAAATGAAATAGAAACAAAAAAGAAAAAGGGTGTACCTGTACGCATCTTAATCAGTAAAATGGATGTCTGTGGCCGATTCTTTAATGTATACCCGTACGCGTTTGATGCGCCTAGGATCTACCGAAACCACCGTAAACACATAGTTTTTGAAATGAATTTTTTCTCCGGCCCTCGGTAGCTTGGCATTGATTTCCAACAATAGCCCTCCGAGCGATTCGCTTTCGCCTCGTACCTCATCAAACTCCTCAGGCTCCACGCCCAGCACTTTGCAAAAGTCGTTGAGCGAGGTTTTTCCTTCAAACACATACGTGTTGTCGTCCAACTTATTGTACACGATGTCGTCATCGTCAAACTCATCATTGATTTCGCCCACAATCTCCTCAATGATGTCTTCCAAGGTAATAAGCCCCGAGGTGCCCCCATATTCATCTACCACTATGGCGATGTGTACGTGCTTGGCCTGAAAATCTTTGAGTAGGCTGTCGATTTTCTTACTCTCGGGCACAAAAAAGCCTGGTCTGAGCAAGGTTTGCCATTCAAAGTGCTCGTCTTGGTCGATATAGGGCAAGAGGTCTTTCATGTACAGAACCCCTTCTATCTTATCGATGGTATCGCGGTATACGGGCACACGCGAGTAGCCATTTTTGTTGACCTTATCCATCAGTTCGTGGAAATTGTCTTCAATCTCAAATGCCACAACATCCATACGGGAGCGCATCACCTGAGTGACTGATAGCGTACCAAAGTTTACTATACCTTTCAGTATTCCTTTTTCTTCTTCGGTGGTTTCTTCGGTAGCGGTAAGTTCCAAGGCGTGGTTGAGGTCATCTACGCTTAGGTTGTAGCCCCGTTTTTCCACCCGTTTTTCAATGACGTTGCTTACTGATAGCAGCAAGAAGGAAATAGGCCTAAAGAAATATTCGGCTAGGCTAATGGCCGGAGCTGTACGTGAAACAAAACTGAGGCTATTTTTGCTGGCATATACCTTAGGCACCACCTCGCCAAAAAACACGATGGCGAAAGTGACCACAAAAGTTAGGATCACCACTATGCCGCCTTGGGTAGTTTTGGTGCCCAGTAGTTCCCAGGTAATGAAGGTACTAAGCATGACTATGGCTACGTTCACCAAGTTGTTCAATACTAATACCGTGGCCAACAAGCGCTTGGGATTTTCGATTAAGCGAACGATGGCACGTTCCGAAGTTGAGTTTCCGGTTTTGCAGCGTGCTATTTCTTCCTTCTTCAAAGAGAAAAAAGCTACTTCCGAACCTGATATCAAGGCGGATAGCCCAAGCAGAATTAATAGAATGATACCATTGGCAATAAAAAACACAGGGTTACCGGCCAGCGTATCAATTACACTTAATGATATAGGGGAAGGATCATCTAAGGAGGAGTCCAAATAGGTATAGTTTAGTGAAACAAATTAAAACGGTAAATCGTCCGTTTCTTCCTGTGTCATTACAGGGGGAGGTGTGCTAGGAGCACTCATGGTATTTGAACCTTGGCTATTGCCAGCAGGCGCACCACCGGCTTCAGTGTTTCCGCGGCCACCAATCATCGTCATGTTCTGCACGCGAATCTTGGTTCTTTTGCGGTTATTGCCTTGTTCATCTTGCCACGTATCGGATTTGATGCGGCCTTCTACATAAATCGTTTTTCCTTTGCTAAGGTATTGTTCCGCAATTTTGGCTAGGCCATCCCACATTTCGAGGTCGTGCCACTCGGTGATATCCACACGGTTGCCGGTTTTGTCTTTGTATGATTCGGTGGTAGCCAAGGTTACGTTGGCCACTACGGCTCCGTTTTCCAAATGACGTACCTCTGGGTCTTTCCCTAAGTTCCCAACTAATATTACTTTGTTTACACCTGACATGGCAAAGAGAGTTTTGGTTGAATTAGCTACAAATCTATAAGTAATTTTAAAAATACACTAAAATAGATATTCTTGCAAGTACTTATCAATCACGATGGGTTTGGGCAATTCCTGAAGCTGCTCCGTGTTCACCCAGCGCCAAGGGCCTTTTTGAGAAACTGAGGCCTCTTTTACATGAATAAAGCGAATGAACAAATGCTGGTGCGAAAGAACATGCTTAATCACGGGGCTGACGCTTACCGAGCCGCCAGAGGGTAATTCTTGAATAAAAAGACCAGCGGGAAGAGCCTTTAATACTTCCTCTTCCTTAGGCAAGCTTTCCGTTTCTAGCAAAGGGAAATGATAAAGTCCTTTCCAGATGTCGGTATCTTTCCGTTCCTGCACGGCCACTTCGCCCTCTTGGTTTTGCACCAGCCAATAGGTGAAATAGCGCGGACGGATTTTGGTCTTTTTTACCTTCACAGGTAAGGCCAGCTGCTGTTTCTCTTGTGCAGCATAGCAGCCGATTCGCACCGGACAAGTTTCGCAATTGGGCATGCCGGGCTTACACTGTACAGCGCCAAACTCCATAATAGCCTGATTGAAGATTTGTGGAGGGAAGCTACCAAGCTGCTTTTGGGCAAGAGAGAAGAAGACAGACCAGTTTTTGGCTTCCCCAATATCCTGCGCTATGCCAAAATAGCGGGCCAACACCCGGAGTACATTGCCATCTACCACCGGTACAGACTCATGAAAGGCGAAGGAGGCAATAGCCGCAGCGGTATATTTTCCAATACCGGGCAGCTTCTGTAATTCTGCATATCCTTCCGGAAAGATACCACCATATTCACTTTCTACCTTGCGGACGCAAGCATGCAGATTGCGCGCTCTGCTGTAGTATCCGAGGCCCTGCCAAAGGCGTAAAACTTCCTGTTCTTCGGCCTTGGCCAGCTGCTTCACGGTGGGGAATCGCTCGATAAATCGCTCATAATAGGGCAATCCTTGCGCTACGCGGGTTTGTTGCAGGATAATCTCCGAAAGCCAAATCTTATAGGGGTCGCGGGTGCCCCGCCAAGGCAAATCCCGCTGATTCTCTGCATACCAGTTCAAAAGTGACTCGGAAAAAAAGGTATCTTGCTTGTGCATAATCTAGTACTAACTGAGATGAGGAAGCGGTCTTGGTCAACTTTTTTAAAACAAAGATTTTTTTATTCGATAAGCAACATCTATCTTTGCAGTCCCAAAATTAACTGGTTATAAGTTTTTTAAGTAATCAACTTTAAATTTTTAAGAAGGGTGACTAAAGCAGAGGTAATTACTCAGATTGCTGAGAAAACAGGTATCGACAAGGCGGATGTAACAACAAGTGTTGAAGCGTTCTTCAGTGTAGTGAAGAATTCGATGGCTGAGGGTGAGAACATTTATGTAAGAGGGTTCGGTAGCTTTATCAATAAGAAAAGAGCGAAAAAAATCGCAAGGAACATCTCTAAGAACACAGCTATTGTGATCGATGAGCACTTCGTTCCTAGCTTTAAGCCATCCAAGGTTTTCGTTGAGAAAATCAAAGGAAGCACCAAAGTAAAGAAAGCGAATAAATAATATAGATCTCCTCCAAAAGGAGAGCTGTAGCCAAATATGCTAAAAAACAGAATTATTCTTGCGGTAGTGGCCGTGCTGATGGTAGTGGTGTTGTACACCTTACCTAAAGTGGTGGTTAAAAACGAAGAAGAGGCTGTTGAGCAGCACGAAGAAGAAGAAGCAAGCTCTGAAACGGAGCCTGCTGCCGAAGAGATGCACAAGCAAGAAATGCCTGCCACTCTCAAGCCCATTGTGAAAGAGTTGAACCAAGCGTGGTTAGCCACGGGAGGCAACAAATTGCAAACGGCCGATTCGTTGCGAAGCCTATATTTGGCAGCCGGAGTAATGGACAGCGCCATTTATTTTTCGGAACAGCTGGTAGCGCTTCAGCCTGATGCAGCCACGTGGCGAAAAGCAGGTGAGGTATACTACGAAGCTTTTGGGTTTACCCTCAATGAGCAAAAACAAGCCGCCTATGGTGAAAAAGCTCGTGGGTTTTTCCAGAAAGTGCTAGATGCTGAACCGAACGCTTGGGATGTAAAAACCAAGATGGCCATGACCTACGTGTCGTCAAAAACACCCATGCAAGGCATATTAATGCTGCGCGAAGTGTTGGAGAACGACCCGGAAAACACCGAGGCATTATTTAATTTGGGCGTTTTATCTATCCAAACCGGGCAGTACGATAAGGCCGTGGAGCGTTTTGAGCGCTTATTGGAAGTAGAACCTCAGCACGTTCAAGGAAATTTTTACTTGGGAGTTGCCTTTATGGAGCTTGGAAAAAAAGAACAAGCCCGTGCGCAATTCGAACGAGTTAAGCAACTAGATTTAGACCCTGCCGTGCAAGCTACGGTAGAGTCCTATTTACAGAATTTATAAAAGTATTATTCACTAAAAAATTACGATTATGCCTTGCGGTAAGAAAAGAAAAAGACATAAGATGGCCACTCACAAAAGGAAAAAGCGTCTGAGAAAGAACAGACACAAGAAGAAGTAATTTCCTTTTTATAGCCACGTTGTAGCGAATATTATACCTTATCGGAACGATGGGTAAGGTATTCGCTATTTGGCATTTCAGAACTGTTTACCCACAGTTCGTATGTAGAGTGTACCACATAATAGCATAAATTTTGAGTTACGAATTAATTATTAGTTCAGTTCAAGACGAGTGCCGTATTGCCCTTTTAAAAGAAAAAGGCTTGGTGGAATTCCACCAAGAAGATCAAGGAAATAAGTTCACCGTAGGAGATATCTACCTAGGCACTGTAAAAAAAGTGGTGCAAGGCTTGAATGCCGCCTTTATTGATATAGGATATGAGAAAGATGCTTTCTTACACTATCTTGATTTGGGGCCGCAGGTCAACTCCTTAAATAAATTTACCAAAACGGTACAGAACCGTGGGCAGGTTAGCTACAAGATGGCTAAGTTTCCTATGGAAGCAGATATCGATAAGCTTGGTAAAATCAACCAAGTATTGTCTAAAAATCAGCAAATACTTGTACAGGTTGTAAAAGAACCGATTTCTACTAAAGGACCACGGTTATCGTGTGAATTGTCATTAGCAGGAAGGTACCTAGTATTGGTGCCCTTCTCTAACTCGGTCAATGTATCGAAAAAAGTATCCGACAGCGATGAGCGCAAGCGCCTCGTACGTCTGATTTCCTCCATAAAACCCGAAAACTTCGGGGTGATTATCCGTACCGTTGCCGAAGGCAAAGATGTAGCCGAGCTCGACAAAGATTTGAGCAGCTTAGTACAGCTTTGGGAAGACGGGATGAAAAAGCTGAAGAGCGCCAAACCCCGCGACAAGGTGATTGGTGAAATGGGCCGTGCTTCCTCAATCTTGCGCGATGTGCTCAACGAATCCTTCGACAGCATTACGGTAGACGATAAGGTGATTTTTGAGGAGGTGAGAACCTACCTGCGGCAAATCGCACCCGATAAAGAAAAGCTCCTCAAGTTCCATAACGGCAAAGCCAAAATCTTCGAACATTTTGGTATTGAAAAGCAACTGAAATCCCTTTTTGGGCAATCGGTGAGCCTTTCAGGCGGTGGGTATTTGATTATTGAGCATACCGAAGCCATGCACGTGATTGACGTGAACAGTGGCAATAAGTCTAACTCCGAAAACAATCAAGAGGATACGGCCTTGGCCGTGAACCTGGAGGCGGTGAAAGAAATTGCCCGCCAGCTGCGCCTTCGCGATATGGGCGGTATCATTGTGGTCGATTTTATCGATATGCGCAATGCCGATCATAAACGTATGGTGTACGAGCGCATGAAGGAGGAAATGAAGGGCGACCGCTCTAAGTTTACTGTATTGCCGCTTTCTAAGTTTGGCTTGATGCAGATTACGCGTCAGCGCGTACGTCCGGAGTTGAATATTACCACCAAGGAAACGTGCCCTACCTGCGGAGGAACGGGCAAAATCACGGCTTCTATTTTGGTTTCGGATCAGATAGAACACCACTTGGAGCACCTCATCACCAAACAGAATGAGAAGAGCATCCGTCTAGCAGTGCATCCATTTATCCATGCATACTATACCAAAGGCCTATTTTCCAAGCAATTAGGATGGTTCTTTAAGTACAAGCGTTGGGTAAGTATTATGCAGGATACTTCATTGCCTATATTGGAGTTTAAGTTTTATAACGCCAATCAGGAGGAAATAGAATTACATTGAAAGAAAGGCCCTAGCGATAGGGTCTTTTTTATTTAAGGGAGAATGAGGTAAAATCCTTCATGTAATGCGAAGCAGGAAGCAGGTTTTCCTGTGCATGGGTGGTAGTTAAGGCTACCACGGGTATACCTGCTGCATTAGCCGCTTGAATGCCTGTATTAGAATCTTCAAAAATAATACAATCAGCCGGTGAGGCGCCAAGTGCTTGCGCCAAGGCCAGATAGACATCAGGCGCGGGCTTACCTTTTACCACCATAGCGGCATTTACGATGGCCGAAAAGTACGGGCGAATGCCACAGGTATCCAGCACAAAATCAATATTAGAAAAAGGGCCATTGGTGCCAAGTCCGCAAGGAATGTCTAAGGTTTGTGCTTCTTTTAGCAAGTCGATAAGACCTGCCGTAGGCTGGCAATGTGGGGCGAAAAGTTCACGGTAAATAGCTTCCTTTTCTTCCCCCAAGGCACTGGCTTCTGTTAAAGTAATGCCGGGGAAAAGGCGTTGCATGATTTGCTCATTGGTGCCGCCAATTACCTTGGTTTTGTAATCGCTGTCGCTAAGTTCAAATCCCTTTTTTCGGCAAAATTCCTGAAAGGCGAGGTGATGGAAGGCATCGTTGTTCACAATCACCCCATCCATATCGAAAAGTAAGGCTTTGGCTTTCATGCTTTTTGAAAAACTAAAGCGGCCCATTTGTCGCGGGTGCTGCTGTTTTGTAAAGTGAGGCCGCAGCTTTCTGCTTTTTGCTGGATATCGGCAATATCTTGCTCATAAAAGCCGCTCAAAAGGAGTTGTCCTCCAGCCCCGATTAGTTCCGTATAAATGGGTATTTCGGCCAGCAAAACATTGCGGTTGATGTTGGCCAAGATGATATCAAAAGGCCCTTGAGGCTTTACTTCCGCTATGGTTCCCTGCTTAACGACAAGCTGATTAAATCCATTGAGCGCAGCATTTTCCAGACTGTTTTCCACCGACCATTGGTCAATATCAAATCCTTCTACATAGGAAGCGCCCAATTTGGCGGCTACCAATGCCAGTATGGCCGTTCCGCAGCCCACATCTAGCACGCGTTTGCCTTGATGATTGATGGCCATTTGGTGCTTCACCATTTGCCAGGTGGTTTGGTGATGACCCGTACCAAAGCTCATCTTGGGTACAATTACAATTTCAAGGGGAAACTCCGGCCTAGGCGCATGGAAAGTTGCACGAATATAACACTGCCCATCAACATCAATCGGGTCATAGTTTTTTTCCCACTCTTCGTTCCAGTTCACTTTGGGTTGCAGAGCGAAGGTATACTGTACCTTTGCTTCGGCATAGCGGCCAAAGACCTCTTTTAAGGCTTCTTCGGAGAACAAAGCTTCTTCGATGTAGGCATCGAAACCTTCCTCGTTTTCCACAAAACTATTGAACTCAATTTCGCCCAATTCGGCAATAAGGAAATCGGTATATTCAGGATGACACTGAACCTTTACTTCTATAAAATCCATGTATTATCGGCAACCCGCGAAGGATTCGGTTTCGGTATAAAAAATGGTAAAATCGGCCAAGTCGGGGTCGTCTACCAAGTAAATTCTAAATTGGGCAAAATCGGCCTCTTCGGTAAAATACCAAATGCCCGGTCGGTCGGCATAGAGCTTGTTTTCTTCCTTGTACACCCTCATATCGGCAAAGGCTTCATTTTCTTCCACATATACCCGATAACTGGCCCGCTTGGGACTGCTTTCGATGTACACGCTACCGCGTAGCTGACAATATTCTTGAGCAGAAGCCAGCCAAGAAAAACTTAGGAGAAAGAGCAGAAGAAAGAAAGCCTTCTTCATTATTTGCAGGCTTTTACTACCTGAAGGAAATCGCGCGATTTGAGTGAAGCGCCACCTATCAGGCCGCCATCCACATCGGGACAAGCAAAAAGCTCTTCCGCGTTATCGGGTTTGGCACTGCCACCATACAGTATGCTTATCTCTGCGGCTAAGGCTTCAGAGTAGCGGTTGGCGATATGCTGGCGCAGCACCTTGTGCATTTCCTGGGCTTGCTGACTGCTGGCGGTGCGGCCTGTGCCAATGGCCCAGATGGGCTCGTAGGCAATCACCACCTTTTTCATATCGTCCTCGCTGAGGTCAAACAAGCTTTCGGTGATTTGCTGGGTTACATACGGGTATTGTTGCTCGGCCTCGCGTACTTGTAGTGGTTCTCCGCAACAGAAAATGGGCGTTAAACCAGCTGATAAAGCCATGGCTACTTTTTTAGCCAACTGTTGATTCGTCTCGTTGAAATATTCTCTGCGTTCGCTATGGCCTATGATTACGTATTCGGCATGAACCGAACGGAGCATTTGTACCGATACTTCTCCGGTGTAAGCCCCAGAGGTATATTCGGAGCAGTTTTGCGCACCCAGGTGCACATTAGGTACTTCCTTGGTAAGCTTTCCCACACTAGAAAGATGGATAAATGGGGTGCAAAGTACTACTTCCACATCGGAGTTTACTTCATCTTGCACCATGTGTATCACCTCAGAAGCCAGTTTTAGGCCATCTTCGTAGGTGCCGTTCATTTTCCAATTGCCTGCAACGATCTTTTTTCTCATAATAGATAAAGCTAGTGACACAAAGATACGGATTAGCGTGGTAAATGGAAGGGATTGGGGCAATTCTGAGGGGAAGCGTAAAAGGCTTTTTGCTTTACAGTGTTACTCCCTCTTTTAAAAACTCTTTCCTCAGGCCTGAATCAGGCGCTTCATGTTTTTGTGATATTCCTTAATCACTTTGGAGTGGAAGAAAGGGTACAAGAAGCGGTCGCGCATATAAGAGTCGCTTTTGAAGAGGCTAGTATGGATCACTTTGGTATGTCCATTTCGCTTTTCGATAAACTGCAGGCGCTGAATGCCCTCGGATTTACCGCCTTTCACATAGCTGAATTCTATGATTTTGTTTTCGGGGTCAATGGTGACAATCTCAAAGGCTACGGCTAAGTTTTCCAGTCCGGCCATTACGCCCACATTGATATAAAAGACCTGCCCCGTTTCTAATCCATTGAATGCGCCATTACGGTAAATCAGGGCGCTGTCTTTTTTGGAACATACTAGGCCGAAACTTACCCGCTTGCCCTTCCAGCTTTCCGATGGATTGGCCATGTTGTATACTTCCCATACACGGGCGGTATTATCGTGCAGACGATAAGTCCTACGGTGTTTTCTAAAGTGGATCGACTCGTTGAAATTATATACCGAAGCCTTGATTTCGGAGAAGAAATGAATGTCGTTGGCTTTTTGCTGTGCAATAAACTCACGGATTTTCTGCTGCGGAATTTTGAACAGGTCGATATCCTCTAGCTGTCCTTGTGCCTTTGTGGCTAGGCCGGAAAGAAAAAATATAAGGAAGAGTAAAAGATTACGCACGGAAAAGAGTTCAATAGGTTCTTAAATAGATGCTAAAAATACAGGGAAAAATTGAATTGCCAAAAGTATCAAGCCTCTATTCACTGTACATGATCTCATAAGCGCTTTGGTAAGCCTCTTGGCTTTGCACATAATCTAGTAAGTCAGAATAGAAGGGATGACTGCCTAAAGTGGTGCTATCACCCATAATAATCAGTTTTTTGCGTGCGCGGGTCATGGCCACATTGGTCCTACGGATATCGGCCAAAAAACCGATTTCGGCTTTCTCATTTGAGCGTACGAGGCTCATGGCAATACAATCTCGCTCCTGACCCTGAAAGGCATCCACGGTATCAATGCTCAGGCGTTCGCCCATGGCAATCAGGTAGGGGTAATCGCTCATTTTCTTCCGTAACAACAGCACTTGGGCTTTGTAGGGCGCAATAATGCCCATGCTAAAGGTTTCGCAGACTTCTGCCGGAAGGCGTTCCAACATGCGGTTTACCGCCACCAAAAGCCAGTGTGCCTCTTCAGTATTAAAGCGGCTGAGGGTTTCGGCATCCTGCTCTTCCATAAATCCGCATCCGGCCGTATCGATAAATTGCAAAGGTGCTTCTTCGGGTGCGAGGCGGTGCTGAGCCACTGTGGGGTGGGCTATTAAGCTATTTTGGTAAAAACGTTCCGAAGAAAAATGCATAATGACCTCATGCATGCGGTACTGGGTCAGCAGCATATGGTGGGTATTGCTCTGGCGCTGTATGCATTTTTCAAACAAAGTGGTGGCAAGTCCTTCTCGTTCCGCTTCCACCGATTTTACGGTAGGGGGCAACTGCTGGTGATCACCTGCAAAAACTACCCGATGCGATTTCATAATCGGAATCCAGCAGGCTGGCTCTAAGCTTTGGGCTGCTTCATCAATAAATACTGTGAGGAATTGGCGGCCTTTCAATACATAATGATTGGCACCCACCAATGTGCAGGTAATGGCATCAGCTTTTTCCAGTAAGTCGTTGATGATATAATATTCCAGATGGTCGGCTTCTGCTTTGAGGGACTTCGCTTCCTGCATTAGTAGCTGGCGTTGTTCGCGTTCGGCACGGCCAAAGTGGCGCTTGTACTTGTGCGCCATGCTTCGCAGTTCTTCTGATTTCTTTCGGATGGCACGCAAATCTTTGAAATTGGCATGATGGGCAATGCGCGCGTCCAAGGTTTTGCTCAGGCTGGCTTCCGTTACCCGTGCCGGATGCCCGATCCGCACGACCATCAGGCCCTCTTCCGAAAGTTTTTCGGTGAGTAAATCCACGGCTGCATTGCTGGGAGCGGCTACCAGCACCTGTTTTTCCGTTTTAAGTGTCATCAGGATGGCTTGCACCAAGGTAGTCGTTTTTCCTGTGCCCGGAGGGCCGTGGAGGATGGCGACATCTTGCGCGGAAAGCACCTTATTGAGGGCGGCATTTTGGCTTTCGTTTAGTCGCCCGATTTGCAAAGGCGGATGCGGAATGAATTGGGCGGGCTGATGGCCAAGCAGAATCTGCACCAGTTCATGGCTACGCCCGCTGCTGGTTTTGATAAGTTCATGTAGGGCCGATTCCATTTCGCGGTAGCTGGCCTCGTCAAACATCACATCCACGCCCAGTTTACCTTCATCAATCCAGTCGGGGAGCTCATCTTCGTGGAGGGTAATCACCATTTGGTCATCACGCACATAATTGATTACTCCACCCACGTGTGGGTTTTCCCCTTTTCCGCCCTGATTGGTGAAGAGCGTCACCATTTTGCCCGACTGAAAAGCATGCGATTTGCCCTGCATACTACCTCGCTCCACTTCCACAATCAGGCGTTCGCCCATACCGATGTAGTACTTTTTTAAGGCCACCGGATACCAACAGATACCTTCTTGCTTTTTGCGCTCGATGGAGGTGTTCAGTACCTTATCTTTATACAGTTGTAGGTCGGCTTGGCGTTCCTTTTTGATGAGTTGTAATACGTGCTGGAGTTCTTCTTTGGCGGTCATGAATGGGCAAATTACAGATACAAAGTAATCATATATTCGGCTGCTTTGTTTGCCTTTTGCTGAGCTTTGCCATTTTTATTGTATTTTTACTAACACATCATTTTTTCGACATAGCATGAAACGCCCTCAATCTTTCTATTTTTTGCTAAGCCTAGTGCTTTTGGTAATAGCCTGCAAAGATCCGCACGAAAAGGAAATTACCGAAATGGAGCAGTATCTGCGCCAGAATCTGGGCATAACCTATTATCAATCGGAAGAGTTTTACCTGAGCGATACCATTTATCGCCAGCCCTATCTCGACTCGCTGTACCGATTAAAGCAACAGTACCTCGATACTTTTTCTCAGCTGGAGGTCTTACAAAAACCCATCAGTTTAGCCGAATTAGGCGAATTGCGCAACCAAGAGCTGAAATTTCGTGGCTTGCCAAATTACTACGATGTGTTGTTCAGCAAACCCTGCGAAACGGCCTGGTGCCAAGAATTTAAAGCACAACTTACGGAGACGGACAGCCTAATTACGCAGTTTGCACAATTAGGTGAGCAAAACATCACCCTCTGGGCCAATGTGGCTTGGTACAAGCATCGCAAGCACTACTTTTATGTGCAGCGCGATTCAGCAGCCTATTGGCTCGAATTGAAAAATGATTTGCAAACCGCCAAAAAGATTGACCAGCTTATCCGTAAACTGGAGAAGAACAATTCGGCTGAGGTGCTTTATTATGAAGCCTATCACCGCTACCAAATGCACGATTCTACCGAGGCGGAATACACAGCTGAAATCAGAGTGCAGTACGATACCTTATTCCGTATTATGAAAATTTCTCCTTGGAACCCTTAATCGAGCCAAATGCGGTCGCTGCCATCGAAACGAGGCGATTGTATGGAGAGGACTTTGAGCGGAATTTCTGATTTCACGTACACGGCATGAGGGGTGTTTTTAGGGAGAAATATATAGTCTCCGGCTTTTACATTCAGTAAGGTGTTTTCAACAATCATTTCTCCGTAGCCTTCTAAGATGTATACACTTTCGGTGTGATGCTCATGCAGATGGAGTTTCACTTCTTTTTTAATGAAAATTACAAAACCCGAGCTTAGCGAATCTTGAAATAAGGGTTGAACGTGGATGTTTTCAAAATTTGCCGGAGCCTGCACGCGGCCAAGATTTTGAAACTGCTGGGCAAGGGAATCAAGAGAACTTGCCCAAAGTAGACCGAAAAATAGAATAAAGCGTAGCATAGTGGGGGGATTTGTAGGTACTGCAAACAAAGGAATTTCTCGCACACTCGGAAAAAATCCCGTACATTTCTGCCATGCGCCTGATTAAGCATCCTGTACTCTGCAACTACTACCTTACCTATCGCTGCAATGCCACGTGCTCGTTTTGCGATATTTGGGAGCGTCCTTCACCCTATGCCACGGTGGAGAATGTTCGACAGAACTTGCTCGACCTCAAGCGCTTGGGTGTGAAGGTGATTGACTTTACGGGAGGCGAACCCCTGCTGCACCGCGAGATGGATGTGCTGCTGCGCATGGCCAAAGAAATGGGCTTCATCACCACGCTTACTACCAATGCCCTGCTGTACCCCAAATGGGCGGAGCGCATCCGCGGGCTGGTAGATATGCTGCATTTTTCTCTCGACTCAGCCGATAAATCTACCCACGATACTATGCGGGGCGTACCTTGTTTTGATTTTGTGATGGAATCCATACAGATAGCGCGCAGACTAGGCGAGCGCCCAGATATCCTTTTTACTGTATTTGAAAAAAATGTGGACGAGATAGAGGCTGTGTACCGAGAAATCAGCTATCCTAATCAACTGGTACTTTTGCTCAATCCCGTATTTGACTACAACCAAGTAGCTACCGGAGGAGGCCTTTCCGAAGCATCCCTTCAACAGGTGGAACATTGGGCGGCCAAGCCTTTGGTGTATTGCAATCAGGCTTTTATTGAACTAAGGAGAAAGGGAGGCAACCGTACCAACAAGCCCGTGTGCAAGGCCGGAAGCAGTACGGTGGTTATTTCTCCAGAAAACAATTTGGTGCTTCCCTGCTACCATTTGGGACTGAAAGAACTACCGATAGAAGGAAAACTCTGGGAAGTGTACCGCTCGGCCGAAGCCCAAAAGCTTATTGCCTTGGAGGGTCGCGCCCCAGGCTGCGAAGGATGTATGATTAACTGCTACATGCAACCTTCTTTTGCGGTAGAAATGAATCGCTATTGGTGGCAAGCCCTGCCTTCCACGCTCAAATACAACCGAATAAAGGGGACTTGGAAACAAATGCTGCCCTTTTAAGTTAGGAGAATTATGCGGAGAGGTAATAAAAATTAGCTTTCTGTCAATGATTATTAAGGCCTAGGCCATATATTTGCAATCGCTGATTTAAAGCACTAATTAAACCAGATAATTCAATGACTTCTGTAGTTATCACTGCCATAGCGGCATTTTCGGTTGTAATTCTTCTCTTGGTCTTTTTGCTCCTTTTTGCCCAGTCGAAATTGGTGCAGCAGGGCGATGTGGCCATCCTTATCAATGGGGAGAAGGAAATTAAAGTAGCGGCTGGTTCTTCTTTGTTAAGTACCTTGGCCAATGAAAAAATCTTCTTGCCCTCAGCCTGTGGTGGTGGTGGTACCTGTGCCATGTGCAAATGTGTGGTAGATGAAGGCGGTGGCGATGTGTTGCCTACGGAAGTGGGGCATTTGAGCCGTTCTGAGAAGAAAGAAAACGTTCGCCTTTCTTGTCAGGTGAAAGTGAAAAATGATTTGAAAATCCATATTCCCGAAGAAATCTTCGGTATTAAGAAGTGGGAATGCGAAGTGGTGTCTAACTACAACGTATCTACCTTCATTAAAGAATTTGTGGTGAAACTTCCTCCCGGTGAAAACCTACACTTCGAGGCGGGTGGTTATATCCAGATTGACGTTCCTGCCCTTGAGGTAGACTTCAAAACGATGGACATTACCCCTCACCCTGATTTGGGTCACAAGCAAGACGTATTCCAGAGCGACTGGGATAAGTTCAAGCTATGGGATTTGAAGATGAAAAACGATGAGCCGATTTTCCGTGCCTATTCTATGGCCAACCACCCGGCTGAAGGAAATATCGTGATGCTGAACATCCGTATTGCTACGCCACCTTGGGATAGAGCCAATAACAAATGGATGGATGTAAATCCGGGTATTTGTTCTTCGTATGTATTCTCACGCAAGCCGGGCGATAAAGTAACGATCTCTGGTCCTTACGGTGAATTTAAAATCAACCCTACCCAGCGCGAAATGATTTACATTGGCGGTGGTGCAGGTATGGCGCCTTTGAGAGCACAAATTTTCCACCTTTTCCACACCGAGAAATCGAACCGTAAAGTATCGTACTGGTATGGTGGACGTTCTAAGAAAGAGTTGTTCTATGTAGAGCACTTCCGCGAAATCGAAAAGAATTTCCCTAACTTCCAGTTCAACATTGGTTTGTCTGAGCCTATGGCAGAAGACAACTGGAAAGTGAAAGATAGCTTGAATGGTGAAGGTGATGGCTATGTAGGCTTTATTCACCAAGTGTTGTATGATAACTATTTGAAAACACACGCTGAGCCGGAAGATATTGAATATTACCTATGCGGACCTCCTTTGATGAACGCTGCGGTATTGAAGATGTTAGATGATTTGGGGGTTCCCTCTGAAAATATCAGGTTTGACGATTTCGGTGGCTGATCCTACCGAATATGTATACCAAGGAGACCATCACGGTCTCCTTTTTTATTTTCCATACCTTCTGTTTGGTTTTTTTATATCTTAGTGCTGGCATGGATATTAAAATCTTTTTCAACTCAATAGACGAAAGCCTTATAGGCGCGGAGCTTCCCCACGATAGCTTTTTAAAGAATTGCAAGGTCAATTTTGGGCTTATGCCCGATTACCAAGGGGCCGATATTGCTCTTATTGGCCTACCGCATCCCGAAGGAGCTTCCATGGCCCTTCGCAAAAAGCTGTATAGCTTGAAAAAAGGAACAGGTGCTTATAAAATTGTGGATTTGGGTAATATCCGAGAAGGACACGATGCAGAAGAAACCCATAACCGCGTGCGTGAGGTCTGTGAGACCTTGCTTTCACAAAATGTGCTTCCTATGCTTATAGGGGGTACCCACGACTACAGCTATGCCCAGTACCGCGCCTATGAAAGTATGGATAAGCTGATAAGCGTGATGGCTATCGATGCCTTTCTGGATATGGAAGATGCCGAAATCAGCGCGCCCAATCATTGCCATACCCAAAAGCTATTGCTTCATCAGCCCAATTATCTCTTTAATTATTGCCACTTGGCTTACCAGAGTTATCTGGTGAATCCGGTAGAAACCTCGGTGTTGGAGCGTCTGTACTTTGAAACTTATCGCTTAGGGCAAATCCGTGAGAATATGCACGAAATGGAGCCGGTTATCCGCAATGTGGATATGCTTAGCTTCGATATCACAGCTATTAAAATGAGCGATGCCCCCGGTACGGAACGCGCGCAACCTTTTGGTCTTACGGGCGAGGAGGCTTGCCAAATTTGCTGGTATGCAGGCCTGAACGAGAAACTGAGCGCCCTCGGCTTTTATGAGTACGACCCCGCCTTTGACGATGCCCGCGGCCGGACCGCCAGCGTGGTAGCCACCATGATCTGGTATTTTATCGAAGGCTTTTACCACAGGAAGAACGACAAGGGTTTTAAGAGCAACGACTACATCCGCTATGTGGTGTCTATGCAGAAAGACCCGGCCACCATGGTGTTTTACAAAAGCATTTTTACGGAAAAATGGTGGTTGGAAGTGCCTTATCCTTTTGAAAAGAATAAATATGCCCGCAACTGCATAGTACCGTGCAGCTATTCCGATTACGAAACGGCCCTCAAAGGCCAATTGCCTGAGCGATGGCTCCAGACCTATGCAAAGCTCATCTGAACTCCGTACGCGAAGAATAAAAGCTGGAGTGGTAGACACCCTGCTTGCCTTAGCCTTATGCCTTATTCCCGTGCTGGGCGTGGCGTATTTCCTGTGCAAAGATGCCCTCTGGTGGGGACCTAGTGTGGGCAAAAAATGGCAAGGCTTAGTGGTGCAAACTACGCAAGGTGAGTCGATAAAAAGCCAATACGGGATTAGCATCCGTAGGAACCTATTGCTTGCCCTACCTCTTCTTGATTTACTGGAATGCTACCTTATATACACGGGTCGTGGTCTGGGCGACCGCTGGGCAGGAACTAAGGTGGTGGAGAGGGAGGAGGTTATTAAATAATTGACAATAAACTACTTGCTAAATATTTTTGTTATTAAAAGGATATGCTTATCTTAAATTCACAAGTACATTTAAGATTGATCCCTTATTAGCTGCAATAATTAAAGAATATAATGTGTTTAGCCATAATATTGTATATTTGAAGCATGGAACCCAAAGCTAAAAAAGAAAAAAAATCCGAAAAACAGAACTTTATAAAGGAGTATGCTGAGATAATAAGCTCATCAAGAAGTTCCGTTGTTATAGAGTCAGAATGGACAAAGCCAGGGGACTATTTCCAAAAGTTAACGATGTATGACAATAATTATACTCCAGTTCCGACCCTTGGAGAAACCACATTGATTAACACTCTATAGGTTATGCCAAATTGGAATGAAGTTATCATTGAAATTCAACAAGAACAGCAGAAAAATCCTGGTGTTAACCCATTAGATACCGTAAGGCGCAAATACCTAAAAAAGGTTTCTGAGATTACAGGAAGAAACACAATTGCGTATTATTCAGGTTGGCTCCAAAAACCCACAGCTCCTGGGACAGCAGTAGGGGACAAAGACAAATCCGGGTTTATGCTGGGTATAAATAAACTAGATAGGAGTCAAGGTTTAGATTTAATCCTGCATACGCCAGGAGGAGATATTGCTGCAACAGAATCCTTGGTTGATTACCTTTATTCAATGTATGGTAAAGATATAAGAGTTATTGTTCCACAAATCTCAATGTCTGCTGGAACAATGATTGCTTTTGCTTCTAAGGAAATTGTAATGGGAAAACATTCTAATTTAGGCCCCATTGACCCACAAATGGGTGGTTTAGCATGTCAAGCAGTTCTAAACGAATTTGAGCAAGCAAAAGAAGATATAAAGCGAAACCCACATTCAGCTTCTTTATGGCAAGTAATTATTGGTAAATATCATCCAACTTTTTTGGGCGCATGTAAGCAAGCAATCGAATGGTCTGAAAAAATGGTGTCTGACTGGTTGGAGAATAATATGTGTAATGGAGATAAGCAGAAAGTACAAAAGATTGTTGGGACTTTCTCTAATCATAGTGTACAAAAGTCTCACGCTAGACATATTTCTAAAAAAGAGTGTGTTGAGGTCGGATTAGTTATCTCTGATTTGGAAAGTAATCAAGATCTTCAAGATGCGGTTTTGACCACACACCATGCTTTTATGCACACATTCTCGAATACGCACTGTGTTAAAATAATTGAAAACCATATCGGTATTGCGTATATTGAACAAGCCGCTCCTCCATCAAAATGAGTATAGCTCAGTCGTTTGACCTAAGAAAGTATTAAAGGTTAATTGTGTCTAATTTAGGTTTTATGCCTTAGTTCGCGGAATACAAAAGCCAGCAAGTTCTCCTCTTCTAAAGATTTGTCATATTAAAATTTAGGCCGTATTTCTGTCAATCGAAAAATAGAATATCACCTGTTTCCTCCTGCTGGTTTCTTCATTCATATTATCCAAATATAGTGCTTAATTAAGCGTACGCAGCACTGTAATAGCACCACCCATGAGGCGTATTTTACCCATTATCGTAATATCACAGTTCTTCTGTACTTCGCTTTGGTTTGCTGGGAATTCCATTGTGTCGGACTTGGTGGCCGCGTTGGGACTGGCCAACAGCTTTTTAGCCCATCTGACCAGCGCCATACAGTTTGGTTTTATTGCAGGCACCTTGGTTTTTGCCATCTTCACTATTTCCGATCGCTTTTCGCCCTCCCGAGTATTCTTTTTGAGTGCGGTACTTGCCGGACTTTTTAATCTGGGGATAACGTTAGCAAACATTGGCTCAAGCGAAATCCTGATTTTCCGTTTTCTTACAGGCTTCTTTCTAGCCGGTATATATCCCGTTGGGATGAAGATTGCCTCTGACTATTATCAGGCAAGTTTGGGCAAGTCCTTGGGCTTTTTAGTGGGCGCATTGGTATTGGGCACTGCCTTTCCGCATTTGATCAAAAGTGTGGCCCTAGACTTTCCGTGGAAGTATGTGGTATACGCTACTACGGCCTTATCCCTGATGGGCGGACTTTGCATTTTACTTTTCGTGCCCGATGGGCCTTACCGCAAGCCAAGTCAGAAGTTTGACATCAAGGCATGTATGGCAGGCTTTTCTAAGCCCGACTTTCGCTCAGCAGCAGTAGGCTACTTTGGGCATATGTGGGAATTATATGCTTTCTGGGCTTTTGTTCCGCTCATGCTAGCGGCTTATCAGGATTTTTATCCAGATGCAAATTTAAACGTGCCCTTACTATCCTTTCTCATTATAGGCTCCGGGGCGATAGCCTGTGTATTCAGCGGTATACTTTCTTTGCGTTTTGGGGCCAAGCAAGTGGCCACAGCAGCTTTGTTGCTATCTTGTATATGCTGTTTGCTTTCTCCTTTCTTTTTATTTGCTGAGTCGGTTTTGGAGCTACTTATATTCTTATTCATTTGGGGACTTGCCGTTATAGCCGATTCGCCTTTATTCTCCACCTTAGTGGCACAAAGTGGCCCCGAAGAATCGCGAGGCACCGCGCTTACCCTGGTCAATAGTATTGGGTTTTCCATTACAATCATTAGTATTCAAACGATAAACCTCTTTACCCATATCATTTCGCCACAATACATCTACCTAATACTGGCGATTGGCCCTATTCTTGGTCTTGCGCAATTGTGGAGGAGAAGGTAATTATATCTACTCCTGCGGCATTATAATCCACAAAATAATATAAACAATAGTGCCCGGGAATCCGGCACTTAATATACTGAGCAATACATAGAGGATGCGAACCAGGCTCACATCCCAGCCAAAGTAGCGGGCAATTCCGGCACAGACTCCGGCTATCATTACATTGCTTCTCGAACGGGAAAGTACGCGTTGTGTCATTTGAGTAATTTGTTGTTGTAAAGCAATATATGGAATTGTTTTGTGTTATTACAGGGTAAACCCCATCTTTGCGATATGATTAAACGTATTTTTCTTTCTTTCAGCCTTTTTTTACTAGTAAGCGGTGGCCTTTGGGCACAGGCTACCGTAAAAAAGCTCGACAAAAAGCAAAAAGAAAATCAAGTTCAAGAGCTAAGCTCTACGCCTTATAGTCCTTCGGAAAGCCAAACCGCTGTACAAACCAAAAGCAAGAAACGAAAGGGGAAGAAATCAGTAAATGCCTATGACCAGTTGGTGGTAGAGTATGAGCAGCGCATGGAGGATAATGTGAAGAAATACAATAAAGCGGCCAAGGAACTTCGCAAGCCGCAATATTCCGACCCTTCTTACTTTGGTCATAAGCGCAAGCCGAAGAAACGCCCCCCCGGAAAGAAAAAGTTTTGTAAAGAATGCCAAATGCGGCATTGATTTCCTAAGGCCTAAATGGGCCTTTTTTTGTATCTTGTCAAATAAAACCTCCATAGATATGCATTCCTTAGCCCGCTATATCGAGCACACCCTTCTTCGCCCCAATGCCCTCGATCGCGAAATTGATGCGCTGGTGGCGGAAGCCAAAGAACACGGTTTTGTTGGCGTGTGTGTACCGCCTTTTTGGGTCAAGCGCGCCAGCCGCGAGATAGGCTCTGCTGATGTGCAGCTCGTGACGGTGGTAGGCTTTCCCTTCGGTTATCAGATGACGGAAGTCAAACTGGAAGAAACCCGCCTCGCCCTGCGCGATGGAGCCAACGAAATCGATATGGTGATGAATATCTCCAGTTTTTTATCCGGCTTCAACTGGACCAAGATTGATATCGTAAAAATGGCTCAGCTCTGTCATGAGCATCAGGCTATGCTTAAAGTCATTATTGAAACAGCCTTGCTGACAGATGAACAAATCAAAACGGCTACCCTGCTATGCAAAGATGCCGGGGCCGATTTTGTGAAAACCAGTACAGGTTATGCTGCTGAGGGCGCAAAGGTGGAGCATATCAAGCTTATGCGCTCTGTATTGCCTTCCAGTGTAGGCGTGAAGGCTTCGGGCGGTATCAAAACCTATGAGCAGGCCTTAGCGCTTATCAATGCCGGAGCCGATAGGATAGGAACCAGTTCGGGAGTTGCCATATGTCAGCCTTGATGCAAGCTTTAGACATTCGGGTGTATGGGAAAGTGCAAGGCGTATTTTTCCGAGCCAATACCCAAAAGCGTGCCCGCCAATGGGGACTTACAGGTAGGGTGCGAAACGAAAGCGATGGAAGTGTCCACATTCAGGTGCAAGGAAAGTCCGAAGCCCTGGAAGCTTTTGTGGCTTGGTGCCGCATAGGCGATGCGCCTGCGGTGGTTAGCCGCTGCGAAGTAGAGGAAATAGCTCCTTTTTCGGAGGAAGATTTCTTGATTGTGCGCTAAATTAAGCGGATTTGATGTGCATCAAACCTTTGTTTTTGTAGAGCTTCATCTCAAAGGTTTGGCTCATAAAGGCTTTCATGCGGTTGCTGGCAAGTTGTGCTTTTCTTTCTTTTGGATAGAATATAGTAGCCTCTAGCACGGCTTTCAGAAAATTGGGGTGCTGGCAAAAAGTGCGGATATACTGGGCAAATCCTGCTTGCCAATCTTTGGTGTATTTTTCGTAATGGTCGCTTCCGTCAAACAACAGTTCTAGCTGATTATCAGCATTGTGGTAGCGGTAAATTCCAGCCAATTCAAAATAAAACTCGCGAAGCTGATCGAGTGAATAGCGCTTGGTGCGCTTGATTTTACGGATGGTATCGTCCTCTAAGCCTAGGGGGTTGAACATCTCCTGATACTTTCCCTTTACAAAATCCACCATTTCTATTAACAGTTGATCTTCAGTTTGTTGCTGAACCTCTTTGAGGATGTAGTTTTTATCAAAAGGGAAAAGTTTTCTTAGCATGCGTCTGTGTTAACATCTCAAATATACGGCATATTCTGAAAAAATGATATTATTCTACTAAAAATGCCTTTTAAAGCATAGTAGGCTGTTTTAATTTGGGTGTTTCCTTTTTACCTTTAGTAAGTACCTAACGCCATCCGCATGATGCCTCGTATTCTTATTTCTCTTATTTTAAGCCTTAATGTACACTTGCTTCAGGCGCAATCGGCCGATTCATTGGCGCAGATGATGTTGGCTAAAGCTGATTCGCTGCATGCTGTGGATTCGCTCAATCGGATAATTCTTTTAGCAGAAATCGAACAGCTTAAAAAAGAAAAGGACGCTTCAAAAGAGACAGAATTGCAGGAGAAGCTTAGGGAAATACAAGCCCAAGATTCTATAAAACAGCAACGATTGAAAGAAAAAGTGGAGTCATTGCGGACCTACACCACTGGGCAGGCGGTGGCTCCTTTTGGCGACACCTTATTTTTGGTCTACTGTAAATTAGGCCCATTTTCTCCACAAGAGCGAGCGCAGCAAAGCAGCCAAAAAATCAAGACGCTGGCTAAATCCAAATTCTTTCGCGATAGCCTAAAGGTAGTTACTGGTGAACAGCATGTGGAGCTTCATTATCAAAGCACCATTTTGCTCAGTATTTCGGAAGAAGATGCGCTATGGGTACAAACGAGCCAAGAATTACTGATGGCACGCTACCAAGAACTCATCATAAAAGCGGTAGAAGAAGAACGTGAACTAAGCAGCGTACGCGGCATTCTAATTCGGATTGGCCTGGTGTTGCTTATCATCGTGGGCTTAGTGGTGCTCACGCGGATGATTAATAAGCTTTTCCGATGGCTCAAACACAAAATTATACTAAAAAAAGAGGTGCTAGCTCAAGGGATAAGTATCCGAAACTATCCATTATTGGATTCGGCCCGCCAGTTGAGGGTATATTTTATTCTGCTCACGGGTCTGCGCTATCTGGTCATTTTTATAACTTTTTATATTTCTCTGCCCCTCTTATTTAGTCTTTTCCCATGGACTAAGGGAATTGCTGATACCTTATTAGAATTGATACTGTCCCCAGTGCGAAAAATTGTACTGGGCATTTTTCATTATGTACCCAATCTGCTCACCATAGCGGTGGTGTACATTTTCACGAAATACACGGTCAAGTTTTTGCGATTTATCACCGATGAAATCGAACGAGGTGCATTGACGGTTACAGGATTTTATCCTGATTTGGCCAAACCCACTTTCAATATTGTGCGCGTACTGCTTTATGCCTTTATGCTGGTGATGATATGGCCTTATCTTCCCGGCTCCGATTCGGAGGTATTCAAAGGCGTTTCGGTGTTTTTGGGCGTTTTGCTTTCTTTGGGCTCTTCTTCGGCTATTTCTAATATGGTGGCCGGACTGGTAATTACTTACATGCGTCCTTTCAAAGTGGGCGATCGGGTAAAGATTGGCGAAATTGTAGGTGATGTGGTAGAAAAATCCATGCTGGTAACGCGCATCCGAACGATAAAAAATGAAGACATCACCGTGCCCAATGCGAGTGTGCTGTCCGGCCATACGGTGAATTATTCAACCGCGGCAGAAGGGGAGGGACTTATCATGCATACCACCGTTACTATCGGCTACGATGTGCCTTGGCAAGTGGTACACGAGTTGCTAATTTCCGCAGCAAAAAAGACCGAAGGGATTTTAGAAACACCTCCTTTTGTGTTACAAACCAGTCTGGACGATTTCTATGTAAGTTATCAGTTGAATGCCTATACGCGTCAAGCTAATAAAATGGCTGCCATTTATAGCGAGCTGCATCGCAATATTCAGGATAGTTTTAATGAAGCGGGTGTGGAAATTATGTCGCCCCATTACCGCGCCATGCGCGATGGTGATATGACCACCATTCCGGTCATTTATCTTCCCGATGATTATAAAGCTCCGGGTTTTAATAAGGACAAGAAAAAAGGCCAGTAATTTTAAGACACCCGCTTTGCTTTTTAGGGAAGCAACTCTTTCAGCTTAGCTTCTAGGGTTTCGCCTCTTAGGTTTTTGGCAATGATTTTACCTTCCTTATCGAGCAGCACCGTATGCGGAATGGCATTTACGGCATAAAGCTGACCTACGGCATTTTCCCATCCATTCAAATCCGATACCTGAGGCCATTGCAGACCATCATCGCTAATGGCTTTGAGCCAGCGGTCTTTTTTGGTGTCCAGCGAAACGCCCAATATTTCAAAGCCTTTGTCTTTATAGGCTTGGTACATGCGTACTACATTGGGGTTTTCATCGCGGCAAGGGCCGCACCAGCTCGCCCAAAAATCAATCAGCACATATTGTCCGCGCAAAGAAGAAAGGCTAAGACTATCGCCCTCGGGAGTAGCCTGGCTAAAATCAGGAGCCGTGCCCCCAATGGCCAAACTTCTCAACTTATCGGCTCTTTGCTGAAGCAATTGGATATACTTGGTGGCAGCCACCTGGGCATCAAACAGGGCAATTACCGAATCGATTCCTTCGGCCTCCAGTTCATAGGGTAAATTGGTATAGGCCAAATAAGCACCCACATGGCTTTGAGAATTGTTTTTAATATAATTGGCGGTAAAGGCGTTTTTCTCGTCCATAGTAGCGGTAAAATCAGCCTCTAGTTTCTCAACGGCCACAGTATCTCCAGCTTCTTCGGCCTCTCCATATTCCGCGTAAATCTTTTTAAGTCGCTCATTAAAAGAAGCCGACTCCTTTTCAAAGGCTTTCAATTGGTCATTGCTGGCAGAGCCACTAATCCGAGGAGAGGCTAAGCTATCGATGTGGGCTTCAAATTGGATATTGGAAGCTTCCAAAAATACCGGCATCCAGTTATTCTTTCCTTCTACCAGCAAATAAACTAACTCAGGCTCTTGTGCTTCAAAAGCAAACTGAAAAGCACCTTGTTGGATTTGAGTGGAGTCTACCCGCTCAAAGGCACCATTTTGCTGGCGCATAAGCACCACTTTTCCCGAATCGAGTTGGGCAATCTGGCCTTTTAGTTCAAAGCCTTTTTGAGGGGTTTCGCAGGCCAAGAGGCTGAGGGCACATCCTGCGGCTAAGCAAAGTTTCTTCATAGCTAGGGTTTTTGTTTTTGTATTAATTCGGGCTTAAGCTAGGGAAATAATCGACATAAATCAATCTGCCTACTCCATAGAAAGCACCAATTGGAACACCGTGTACTCCGGATGGCGCTGGTATTTGAGGGCTCCATGCAGTTTGGTGGCGGCTACTTTGGCAATATACAGCCCCAGTCCACTGCCTTGTGAACGCTGCGTGCCTCTGAAAAATATCTCAAAAATGCGGTCTTGCACCGATTCGGCCACGCCTAGCCCTTTGTCTTTCACAAGGAGAATCAAGAGGTTGTCTTGCCGAAAGGCCTCCACCACCAATACAGCGGTATTCCGCTCCTTAGCAAATTGCAGGGCATTGTCGAAGAGATTGTAAAGAATCTCACGTAGTAAAAAGGCATCTATTTGTATGGGTTCTTTCACCTTCACCTCCACTTGTTTGTGAGCAAAGGATTCTTGCTCACGGAGTTCTACTTCATGGATAGTTTTTTGGATAAAAGCTTCAAGGTCGATTTGTTCTTCTTCCGGAATGCGGTGCTTTACCTTATTGAAGCTCAGCAGGCGCGATAATATCCCATCCATCTGATGGATTACCTCATCCATTTTCTGGAAATACACTCTTTCCTTAGGGTCGGTCGATTCAATTTTGCCCAAATCGGCCAAGCCTTTCATGCGTAGCAAAGGCCCTTTGATATCGTGCGAGGCCTTGTACAAGAAGGTATCCAGCTCGGCATTCACTTCCAGCAATTCTTTATATGATTCCTCCAGCTCGTTGGTCCGCTTGCGCACCATCATTTCCAGATCGGCATTCACACTTTTCAGGCGTTCATTCTGCATGAAAATCACATCTTGTGCCTCCTCCAGTCGGTGATTGCTCTGCTTGATCTCGTCACGCTGCTTGGCAATTTCCTCCTTCTGGTTCAGGATTTTTGTGTTTTGCTCTTTCAGCATACGCTGTACCCGCCTTTCAAAGCGGCTACGCAAATACATCATCAGGCCCAAAAGACTGAGCAGGATAAGCCATATCACCAAAGAATAGGTCCACAATTGTCCCTGAAAAATCTGCAAATCCCGAATTTCAATTTCTTTGTCTTTCAGCTCAAGCTCGCGCTCCATCTTCTTCATCTCGTACTGAAGCTGCATCTCCGACATGCGCTGCTCGGCATCTTCGGTAAATACGGTATCGTTCAACTGGTAATATTGCTTCTGGTAGACAAAGGCATTTTCATAATCGTGCAAAGCCTCATATACCAGCGTAATGTACATCAGGTTATCGGCAATAATGCGCTTCATACTAATGCTGCGAGCTGCCTCCATGGAGCGGAAAAAATAACCGAGAGCGGTGCTGAAATCCTGCTCGTGATAGGCTACCAAACCTAAGCCATAAAAGGAATTGGCAATACCCTCTGTATTGAACACTTGTTCGTGCAAACCCAGCGCCCGCTTATAATGGCTACGTGCCTTATCAAAAAGTCCCATTTTAATGTATACTTCACCAATGCTAACTAAAGTATTGGCAATGCCCTTGGCATCGTCTTGCCCATTGCGAATGTACATGGATGAATCAAAGTAACTAAGTGCCCGATTGTAATGGCCCAGTTTGGTATGGATAAGTCCGATGTTGTTGTAAGATGAGGCCATGCCCGCCTCATTGTTTAGGGCTTTTTCTATAAATAATGATTCGTAGTGGTATTTGAGGGCTTCCTGTGGCTTCCCTTGCATATCGAACAGTACACCCAAATTATTGAAGGTATTGGCCATACCTTTTTTATCGCCAATTTCTTCTTTGATATTCAGTGCCTGCAAGGCATAATCTACTGAGGCATCGTAAGCGCCAAGATAATAATAAGTTACGGCAATGCTATTGAGCACATCGCTTCGCCCTTTTTCGTCATTTGCTTGATCAAAAGAACCTATTGCTTCACTGAAATATACATTTGATTTGGCATAATCGCCTTTCATGCGGCTGACCACGCCCATATAATGAAGAGCGGTTCCTTTTTCTGAAAGCTGACCCAATACTCCGGCCAACTCAAAGGCCTCGGTGGCATAATACATGGCCGAGTCGGGATTGACATTGCGAAAGGCTAAAGAGAGTGCATTAAGCAAATGGGCTTTTTGGGTAGAGGAGCTTTTCTTTATTTCTTTACGAAGACTATCAATTTGGCGACCCCAAGAGGATATTGAAATTGCACACGTGAGGAAGAGAATAAAGAGCCTGATAATCATGGGGATACTAACTACTTTGCAAAAATAGCACCTTGAGAGGATTTTCCTACTCCTACCCCATTGAACATAGAAAAAGGGTGATTAATAAGCACCCCCTTTCGTTATCAAACCAAAACTACCCATGCTTGCTGGGTTATTTTATTATTTCAATTAACGTGCCAAGGATTTGCGTATTTTTGGGTCGCGTATGACGGAATGGAAAAAATACACCCGCAGCCAGCTTGCCTTGCGCAATGGGCAAGACCGACCTGAAATATGGGTGGCGCTGCATGGGAAGATTTATGATGTAACGGCCTCGCGCCTTTGGCGCAATGGCAAACATTACGAGCATTGGGCCGGGCAAGACCTCACAGAGGAACTAGCCGATGCCCCGCATACCGAAAAAGTTTTTGATAAATTTACCCAAGTGGGTGAACTCGCGTAAACCAAAAATGATGAAACTTATTGCAGATAGTGGCTCTACCAAAACGGACTGGCGAATCATTTCGCCCAGCAAGGAAATAAGTCAGGCACGCTCGCTGGGGATTAATCCCTATTACCAAAGTGCTGTAGAAATTGCCAAAGAACTAAAAGAATCGCTGCTACCGCAACTAGATGAGCAGCCCGAAGAAATCTATTTCTACGGAGCCGGATGCTCTGCTGAAGCCACCAAGCAAATCGTGAAAGAAGCTTTGCAGGATTGCTTTGGCTCAATTAGCATCCATATTCACCACGATATGCTAGCTGCGGCACATGCGCTTTGCGGACATGAAGCGGGCATTGCCTGTATTTTAGGCACGGGTTCTAATGCCTGTGTATTTGACGGAACGCAGATTATTGAACAAGCACCTGCTCCAGGTTATATTTTGGGCGATGAAGGCGGTGGTGCTTATTTGGGCAAAGTATTGCTGAGTGATTACCTGCATAAACTCTTGCCTAATGATTTACATCAAGCCTTTGACAAGCGCTATGGCCTAAGCCGGGAAGATATCTTGCAAAAAGTGTACAAAGAGCCTTATCCCAATCGCTTTTTAGCCTCTTTTTCGCGCTTCCTCTTTCACCACCAGTCGCACCCTTATGTATACCGACTGCTCTATACGGCTTTTCAGGCTTTTATCGAGCGCAATATCAAGCAGTTTGATAACTATAGCCAATACAAGGTGCATTTTACCGGTTCGGTAGCGTTTTACTACAGCAATATCCTTCGCCAAGTATGCAATGACCAAGGCTTGGTGATTAAAAACATTTTGGAAAGTCCTATTGCCGGACTCGCCTTGTTTCATACCTATGAAGAATAAGTCATGATTACTGAATCGGAATCTCATTACCATAATCTGGAAAACCTTAGCGTGTTCGAACTGCTTCAGGGGATCAACCGGGAAGACCAAAAAGTAGCCTTAGCGGTGGAAAAGGCCATTCCTTCCATAGAGGCTTTTGTAAAAGCGCTCATCCCTCGCATGCAGGCGGGCGGGCGTTTGTTCTACATTGGCGCAGGTACCAGCGGCCGACTAGGCATAGTAGATGCTTCCGAATGCCCTCCCACGTATGGCGTGCCCCATGGTATGGTGATTGGGATTATTGCGGGAGGCGATTCGGCCATTCGTAAAGCGGTAGAATTTGCCGAGGACGATGAAGAACAGGCATGGAAAGATTTAATGCGTCATTCCATTACCGAAAAAGATACCGTAGTAGGCATAGCCGCCTCAGGCCGAACGCCTTACGTGATTGGTGGCATCCAAGCCGCACGGGCAAAAGGGTGTCTCACGGCTGGGATTACCTGCAACCCCGGTAGCGGACTAGCGCAAGCTGCGGAGCATGCCATAGAAGTAGTAGTGGGGCCTGAATTTGTGACCGGAAGCACCCGCATGAAAGCCGGAACCGCACAAAAGCTGGTTTTGAATATGATTTCCACCAGCGTAATGATAGGCTTAGGCCGCGTGAAAGGGAATAAAATGGTGGATATGCAGCTGAGCAATTTAAAACTGGTAGATAGGGGAACAAGAATGATTATGGCGGAGTTAGGCATAGCAGAATCCGAAGCGGCCGAACTTTTACAAGCGCATGGTTCGGTGCGCAAAGCGGTAGATTTTTACAAGAATGCACACCCTTGAGCCCTTTCACCGTTGGGAGCCCCTGTATCAGGCCTCGGAAGATCCCCAATCTCCCTTTTATGGTAAATCTTATAATTTCGAGCAGTACAGCCAAACCATCTACAACTATTACATAGATCCGGCTTGGGACTCCATCGGTTCTGAAAGCTTATACCTTAAGGTACTTTATGCGGATTATGAACGCTCTTTTTGCATTATAGAGCTTTTGGGCGAGTGGAACGATGCCGTACACAATGATGTGATGCAGCTGACGCGCGAACTGATTGAACCCCTCTTGGCCGAAAATATCCAACACTTTATTCTCCTAGGCGAAAACGTGCTCAACTTTCATGGCTCAGACGACAGCTATTACGAAGAATGGTTTGAGAATGTGGAAGAAGGCTGGATAGCCGCCCTCAATTTCCGTGACTTTATTTGGGAGGAATGGAAAAAATACCGCCTCGATTACTACCTGCATTATGGAGGCGACTTGGAAATAGAAAACTGGCGAACCTTACATCCACTAGCCCTTTTCCAGAAAGTCGACCACATCATTCGCCATCGCCTAGGCGGCTAAATGCTGCTCTACGGGAGCCATTTCGGGGATCAAGTAGCGTTTGCCGGTAGCCAATTCCAAACAAAGGCTACGCGTTCGCTGCTTTTTTTCTTTGGTAAACACACGCCCTTGAAATCGAAAAGCTACCCCAATAGGAATTTGCCACAAGTACATTGTCTCCGAGGCATCAGCATCGTGCTGGCGCAGGGCCTTGGCCAAGTGTGGGTCAGATTGAGAAGACGCTTTGGGATTGAGCATATAGCGCTTCAATGCTTTCAATACATCAGGGGGAAACACCAATTCGCTCAGCAAAGGAGCCATTAGTTGCTTAAACTCATTTTTCCATTCTTCCCCATGCGCCTTAATACGCGTCCCATAACGTACGGTGGCCGTTAAATGCGCCACTTCGTGGATATAGGTAACCAGGAAAGCGTATTTGTTGAGGCCAATATTTACCGTAACCGTATGGGAATTAGAGGCGGGCAGGTAGCGGTAATCGCCCAGTTTGGTGGCCCTATCGGTGGCGATGACAAACTGAAATTCATAGGCACACCATACATCAAAGCAATAATGCACCGCATTTTCGGGAACAAAGCGCTCTAAGCGCTGGAATACACGTTGCCTATAATTCAGTTTTTGCATAAAAACAGAAAGGCCTCGCTAATGCGAAGCCTTCACTTTCAAGTCCTTGTACAGATTACTCTGCAGAAGCGCCTTCAACGGCAGTGCTATCAGAAACAACGGCAGTTGAATCAGCAGCAACTTCTTCAGTGGCAGGAGCAGCCTCAGTAGCAACTTCTTCAGTAGCAGCAGCTTCTTCAGTAGCAGCTTCTTCAGTTTTTTGAGCACCACCACAAGCAGTGAAGGTAAGGGCGAATCCACCCACAAGAAGGATTAAGAATAACTTTTTCATAAATGTAAAATAGTTTTGGTTTGACCGCACAAATATACGGAAATGTACAGAGTTCAAAATATAATAATATTATTTTTTCTTGAAAAGAATTTTTACAGGAACTCCAGTGAAATCGAAATGCTCCCGCAAACGATTTTCTAAGAAACGTTCGTAAGGTTCTTTGATATATTGGGGTAAATTACAGAAAAACGCAAAATTTGGGGAGTGATTACCCAGCTGGGTAATGTACTTGATATTGATGAATTTCCCTTTGATAGACGGTGGCGGATAGCGCTCAATCTCGGGGAGCATTTTTTCATTTAACTTAGATGTAGGGATTTTCTTGGTTTTGTTTTCGTACACATTCATGGCCAATTCTATGGCTTGGAAAATGCGCTGTTTTTCCACCACGGAGGTGAAAATAATAGGTATATAGTCCATGGGGCCTAGTTTTTCCAGGATAGACTTCTTGAAAGCCTCGGCAGTTTTGGAGTCTTTCTCGACCAAATCCCATTTATTTACCATAATCATGATTCCCTTGCGGTAGCGGTGCGCCAAGGATACTATGCTCATATCTTGCGCCTCAAAGCCACGCTCAGCATCTACCATCACGATACATACATCACTATCTTGCAAGGCTTGAATGGCGCGTAGTACCGAGTAGAACTCGATATCTTCGTGCACCTTAGATTTCTTACGGATTCCGGCTGTATCGGTAATGATGAAATCTTTGCCGTACAACTTATAGTGCGTATTGATGGCATCGCGGGTGGTTCCGGCCACATCGGTTACTATGCTGCGATCCTCACCAATCAGCACATTCAAAAAGCTCGACTTGCCGGCATTGGGCCTTCCTACAATAGCGATGCGGGGAATGCCCAACTCAGGATTCTCTTCACCCTCATCAGGGAAATGCCTTACCACTTCATCCAGCAAATCGCCTGTTCCACTCCCATTAGCAGAGGAAATAGTGTACACTTCGCCTAGGCCCAAGGCATAAAACTCTCCGGCCATCATGGCACGCTCTGAAGTATCGGCTTTATTACAAACCACAAACACGGGCTTATTCACCTCGCGCACCACATTGGCAAACTCCTGATCGAGTCCTGTGAGGCCTTCGTACACATCTACCATGAATAAGATAACGGTAGCTTCTCCAAGAGCCATCTTTACTTGCTTGCGGATTTCTCCTTCAAATACGTCATCGGAGCCTTCTACATAGCCTCCGGTATCAATCACGGTAAAGTGCTTGCCTATCCACTCGGCATAGCCATAATGCCTATCGCGGGTTACGCCCGACTGGTTGTCCATAATGGCTACCCGCTTTTCAACCAATCTATTAAATAAGGTAGACTTGCCCACATTGGGTCGGCCCACAATTGCTACAATATTTGCCATACGTTTAATTTACACTATTCTCCGCCCGAATCTATGCGGATGTGTGTTTGTGATTTCTGTTTTAATGGAAGGCACTGAGAATGCCTTATGAGTTATTATATCCAAATTTACGGAGCTGCGAATCGCGCTTTCTCCAGTCGGTTTCTACTTTCACGTAGGTTTCTAAGTGCACCTGCTTGCCAAAAAAGGCTTCCATGTCCTTCCGCGCCTCTATGCCTACTTGCTTGATGGCCGCTCCTCCCTTACCTATGATAATAGAGCGCTGGCTAGTACGCTCCACATAGATTTCGGCCTGTATCCGGATGATTTTTTTATCTTCCTTGAATTCAATAATGGCTACTTCGCAGCTGTAAGGCACTTCCTTGTCATAATGCAGAAAGATTTTCTCACGGATAATCTCCGCAGCAAAAAAACGCTGGGTTTTATCGGTCAGTTCATCGGCCGGAAAGTAGGGCGGATGCACGGGCATTTGCTGTATGATTAGGCCCAGCACCAAATCGATGTTTTTCTTGCTAATGGCCGAAACGGGCAGATAGTGTAAGGCTTTCACCTTGGTTTTCCACACCTCCAGCCTCTTTTCGGCTTCCACCTCACCAATCAAGTCGATTTTATTCAACAGGAAGATAACGGGCACTTCGCTGTGCAACACGCGCTTGAAAAGTTCTTCGTTGATATCCTCTTCGGTTACGTCTACCACCCACAAAATCACATCGGCATCTTCCAAGGAAGCATTGACAAAACTCATCATCGACTTTTGCAGTTCGTACTTAGGCGTAATCACCCCCGGGGTATCTGAATACACAATTTGAAAATCGGGACCGGAAAGAATGCCCATGATGCGGTGGCGGGTAGTCTGCGCCTTGGAGGTAATAATGGAAAGCTTTTCTCCCACCAAGGCATTCATAAGAGTAGACTTGCCCACATTGGGCCGACCAATTATGCTTACAAAACCTGCTTTGTGAGAACTTTCTTGCATTATTTTTTAATTATTTGGCAAAGGTCTTGATTTTATATGATTAAAGCTATACTTTTGTGTCCTGATTTAGTCAAAGCCACTAAAACAGATTACCAACATAGCAAAACATCATAAAGATATATCGCGGGATGGAGCAGTTGGTAGCTCGTTGGGCTCATAACCCAAAGGTCGCAGGTTCGAGTCCTGCTCCCGCTACTAGTAAGAGGTCAGCATTTGCTGGCCTTTTTGTGTTTTAGGCCTTATTCTCCTCAACCTTCTCGTTGGGCTCATAACCCAAGGTCGCAGGTTCTTCGCAGAATCCTGTGGGCTCGCAGAGTCCCTGTGGGAGAGTCCTGCTCCCGCTACTAGTAAGAGGTCAGCATTAGCTGGCCTTTTTTCGTTTTAGGCCTCTGCAATACTAACACATTTTACTCTTAGGAGAGAATATGGCGCTTAAAGTAGTATGAAAAATGCTGGCATATTGCTGACACTTTTAGGGCTTATCAACCTCCTGTTACTGGCTATGCCATCAAAGCACGATATAATGAATGCTGAAGCTGGTGGTACCACCTTATGAAGGTCAGACAACAAATTGCCTAAATACCCTATTGGGTAACGGCCTATACGGTTAGCAGCACGAAAATAAAACTATACCAATATTCCAATTCCTTAATGGTTTTTACTCTCAGGTAAAAAAGCATGAAATTCTTCACCATGTGGCGTTTGATACATCTTTAAAAATAAGTACATTTAATTATCTAGGGTACTATAATTGGATTATACGAATTTATTACAGCTTTTAAGTCCTATTACCATGACTAATTCCATCTACACCACTGTCCTACTTTGTGTGGTAAGTTTTACCCTAAAGGCTCAAACTCATTTTCAAGAAGAAGCCATTGCTCGCGGCATAAAAGCCGTAACCACTACCAACGATTTTATGGGAGGCGGAATAGGTATTATTGATTTTGATAATAATGGATGGCTTGACATCTATTTTACGGGGGGGATTAGCCCTGACAGACTATACAAGAACCTTGGCAAAGGGCAGTTTACCGAAGTAACGGAATTGGCCGGGGGCTTCAATAAAACAAAAATTTACAAGACCAACGCGGTGGCCATTGGTGATATCAACAATGATGGATTTGATGATATTTTTATTGCAACGGCTAAGGATGTTCCCAACCTCCTGTATATCAACAAAGGCGATGGAACCTTTATAGAAAAAAGTATCGAGGCTGGCTTCCAAAGTACCAATTACGCCATGGGAGCCCTAATGGCGGATGTGAACTTTGATGGGTGGTTGGATATTTACGTGATCAATTATGTAAAAACACCCAAGCTACGTTATGACAATGACGGAAATATTATTGGCTTTGATCATACCTGTTATGAGAATGAGTTGTATATCAATAACGGTGATGGAAGCTTCGTAGATAAAGCGGCAGATTATGGAGTAGCAGATGCCGGATGTGGTTTAGCAGCTTTATTTACAGACCTGAATAATGATCACATACCTGATTTATATGTAGTGAATGACTTTGGTGAATGGGTTATACCGAATGCAGCCTATATCTATAACCCCTCTATTCAAAAGTTTGAGGATAAAGCACAAGAAATGAATATTCAGGCCGCTATATATGGTATGGGAATAGCGGTTGGAGACTTTAACCGAGACCGGCATCCTGATATTTACCTAAGCAATCTGGGTCGGAATGTGCTTTACAAAAATCTGGGAAATGGCATCTATCAAGATATTAGTACGGAAGCAAAGGTTGAGGATGCCAAGGTTAATGGATTGAATACCGTTGGTTGGGGTACTGTTTTCTTTGATTATGATCATGATGGCTACGAGGACATTTATCTGGCAAATGGCTATGTGGGAGCTGCCGCATTCATACAAGCGGCTCATAAAAATGAAAATCGCCTTTTCCACAACTCTAAAAATGAAACCTTTGAAGATGTGTCTCAACAAGAAGGATTGAATGACCCGGATAATAACCGCGGTGTGGCCTTGGCCGATTTAGATAACGATGGCGACTTGGATTTGATTGTAAACACTATAACCTTGGCCTATCAGGCCGATAAATTTCATTATAAGCTACTGTACAACCAGCTATCTTCTTCCGGCAATTGGCTGAAAGTTAAACTGGAAGGCACTTCAATTCATAAAAATGCTTACGGAAGTAAAATTCGGTTATACTGTGGAGTAGATGTACAACAAAGAGAGCTTTGGGGAGGACAAGGGCATGCATCGCATAGTTCTCCTTATATGCATGTAGGCCTTGCTAACCATGCACTAGTCGACTCGCTAGAAGTTATTTGGTTAGGTGGACAAAAACAAACCTATTATAATATTAAAACCAATCAAACTATTCATATCAAACAACATGATAATCAGTACACAACAATAGGCTGTCAGGATGAATTTGCTGATAATTATAACTCAGATGCACAATACCATTCCTCTTGTTTTTACTCCATTAGTGGATGTACAAGTTTGGAAGCGCTTAATTATAACCCTTTGGCCAATACTTTAGACGATAGCTGCATTATGCCCAATATGTTATCTGCAAAGGCTTTAGAAGATAACGTGAAGGTATTTCCTAATCCGGCAAAAACTCATATCTGTATAAATACTCCCAATGCTACGCCCTGTACTTTTCTATTATACAATAGTAGCGGTCAGGCTATTATTAATTTAAACGTATCAAAATCAGAGGAAAATGTAGCAATTGATCACTTGCCAATCGGTTTATATTATTATTCCATTGTTTCAACCAACACGCCACCCGTAAGAGGGAAAATTATTAAAGAATGAAAAAAATAGTACTTTTCTCACTTATAGCGCTTTTGCACTTTGCTTGTAAAGAAGAGGAGATCGCTCCTCAGCAATCAGCCGTAGAAACTCTTGACCATACTTTGGCCACCAAATGGTTTGACCTCCAACTGAAGCTTACCCTGCAGTCTGCTGGTTTCGTCCCACCAGTTGTCTCAAGAGCATTTGCCTATTCCTCACTGGCTTTATATGAAGGCATACAGCCCGGTACGTCAAAGTATGCTTCCATTCTACCTATGCTAAACTCAGCCCCAACCTATACCATAGACCCTGACATAGAATATTATTGGCCAGCGGTGGGCAATGCAGCAGTTGCCGAGATGGTTCGATTTATGTTTGACAATTCCCCTACCACACTTTTGCCTGAAATTGATTCTCTTGAACAGTCATTTGAAGAGGAATATGCCAAAGAAGTAAATAATGAAACCTTGATCCGTTCAATTGAAAAAGGAAAAGACCTTGCACTTTTACTGTACAATTGGTCATTAACCGATGGTGGTCATCGGGCATATAATCGCTTGTTTCCAAGTTCATATATTCCACCCATTGGTACAGGCCTTTGGACCCCCACCAACTCAGGAAGAGCTTTATTACCGTATTGGGGAGAAAACAGACCATTTATTAAGGGGCTTTTGGAGCTGTCAGCATCTCCCGGCCCTCCAAATTATTCTGAAGACCCTTCCTCTGAATTTTATAGTGAAGCTAATGAGGTCTATGAAGTGAGCAAAAATCTAACAGAAGAACAAAAGTTAATAGCCTACTATTGGGCCGATGATCCTTTGGTAACATTCACTCCACCCGGCCATTCGGTAAGCATTCTTGGACAATTGCTTGAAAAAGAAAAAGCCTCCTTAGACTTTTCGGCATATGCCTATTTATTGCTTGGAATAGCCCAGGCAGACATTTTCATTGCTTGTTGGAAATCCAAATATTCAAGCAATTTACTAAGGCCGATTACTTACATACAGCAACATATCGACCCTTTGTGGAATAGTTATATCGTAACGCCCCCATTTCCGGAGTATACCTCCGGCCATTCCTCACAATCTGGGGCTTCGGCTAGAGTTTTCACTCATCTATTTGGAGAAGACTATGCTTTTGTAGACCGAACGCACGATAAATTGGACCTAGGTTTCCCTAATAGATCTTTTTCAAACTTTTATGAAATGGCCGAAGAGGCCGGCATGTCACGCATATACGGTGGGATTCATTTTAACTCAGGAAATATCCATGGCCGTGAGCAAGGGTTTAAGGTAGCAGATGCCTTGTTGAGTCTGGAGATACGAAACCAATAAATTTTGGCCATTTAAGCACAGTGGAAGCTAGTTGAATCAGCTTAATATTAATATACTCTAAATCAATCTAGTTTTTCTTTGTATTATTTCTCTGTTCGGTTCTTATTGGATGCGCTTACCAATGCTATTGCACAATTGCTCCCGTGAATGAAAATTACAGACTCCTTAACGGTATTCTTATTGGAAACCCTGACATCAAATTCTTTAAAAGTATCTTACCTTTCACCTCAAATTTTTTTTTCATGATACACGTTCAGAAAACCACGTGTAGTAAGCCAATCTTATTCATACTCATATGTTTGCGTCATTGAATCCATCCACCTCCGTTTGCTAATGGTATGACTGATAGCTGCTTGAGATTTGAATTTATCAACGGATTTCATGATACGGCAAATGCGGTGGGCACGTTTATCTGCATAAACCCTCTCAAAAAATGACTTGGTTTCACCTTATTATTTGTTAAGTCAAAAGACAAATCAATACGTATAGTAATACATTTTCTAGGAAATGGGCTGTTTAAGCTCGGAAAGTAACTAATTTAGGCCTTAATGAGCAACACAATCCTAATAATTGATGATGAAAAGGACATTCGAAGCCTACTCGCAAAGACCTTGGAATATGAAGGCTACGATGTGTTGACTGCTGACCGAGCAAAGAGCGGTATTCGTTTGCTTAAAGAGCAGCAGATTTACGTTGTTATCTGTGATGTCAAGCTGCCTGATGCTAGTGGCATTGATTTAGCCAAAGAAATCAAAGAACTGTCGCCCGAAACCGAGGTGATTTGCCTTACTGCCTATGGAAATATTCAAGACGGTGTGCAAGCCATGAAAAACGGAGCATTTGATTACCTTGTAAAAGGCGATGACAATACCAAAATTATCCCTCTTGTTAGCAAAGCAGAAGAAAAGTCCAGACTACAATTTAGGATCAAAGAGCTGGAGAATAAGGTAAATGCAAAGTATGACTTTGACAGAATCATTGGCAAATCCCCTTTCATTCTGGAAGCAATAGCTCTGGCAAAAAAAGTGGCGCCATCGGATGCCACAGTATTGCTTACCGGACCCACGGGTACCGGAAAAGAGGTCTTCGCTCAAGCCATCCATTCAGCTAGTACTAGGCAAAAGCAAGCTTTTGTGGCGGTAAACTGTAGTGCCTTTGGGAAAGACCTACTGGAAAGTGAATTGTTCGGATATAAAGCTGGAGCGTTTACGGGAGCGATTAAGGACAAAAAAGGCTTATTTGAGGAAGCTAACAACGGCACTATTTTTCTGGATGAAATTGGAGAGCTTAACCTCGACTTACAGGCTAAACTACTAAGGGTACTGGAATCAGGAACCTTCTTGAAATTGGGCGATACCAAAGAGTCGAAGGTTAATGTACGGATTATAGCCGCAACCAACCGAAACTTGGAAGAAGAAAGCCTACAAGAAAAATTCAGGGAAGATTTGTTTTACCGACTGTCCGTATTTCAGATAAAACTACCAGCCCTTAATGACCGAAAGGAGGATATCCCAATCTTAACTGAACATTTCGCTGCTCAATTTGCCAGCAAAACCGGAAAAAAAATCAATAGTATTTCGCATGACTATACGGATGCTTTGAAGAAACATTCGTGGAGAGGTAATATTCGTGAATTACGGAATATTGTGGAGCGTTCAGTAATTCTCTGTGAAGGAGATAGGCTGACTAAAGCGGTACTGCCACTGGATTTTGAAGTGAATAAACCCGGGACTTCATACGGTATGTTTGATCTTAAGGAAGTTGAAAAGGAGCATATCAAAAAAGTGTTGGAACACACAAAAGGCAATAAAACTAAAACCTCCAATTTATTGGGTATAGGGCTTACTACGCTTTATCGGAAACTGGATGAGTATGGCTTGTAAAGAACCTTGTTAAAACTCCATATTACCCCCACCCATTTTGAAAAACCCTTTCATTTTGAAAGGGTTTTTATTTCCCCTCTATTTAACCAGATCTGCCAATAATCGATTTTTACAACTGAAATACAGATAGTTAAATCCCGCCTAAGCATTATCGGCATTTGAATTGGTAAAGTCATGCCAAACATTTGATCGAATAATGGAAACACTCTCAATTTTCTCAATGATCCTTCTGGCGGCAGCCATATTCGGACTGCTATACAGGTCGGTTAACTCTTTCAACAACCTCTTAAAAAAGTAAGTCCATGATAGCACTACTCATTGTCTCTGTAGCCGCTTTTGGCTACCTGTTTTACGCGATTATAAACCCTGAAAAATTCTAAAAAAATGAATACAGAAATACTAGGAGTTATACTCATATTCCTGCTTTCCGTAGCACTGGCTTGGCCGCTCGGGAAGTACATGGTCAAAGTCTTCCGGGGCGACAAGACCTGGTCAGACTTTATGTCTCCGTTGGAGCGATTAGTCTTTAAGCTCTCGGGCATCGACCCAAATCAGCCCATGGACTGGAAACAGAACCTGAAAGCTCTTTTGGGAATCAATATATTCTTTTTCCTTTTTGCCTTCATTGCCCTAGCCTTCCAAAGCCTTCATCCGTTTTGGAACCCGGTAGGTATTGGCAACTGGGAACCCACGTTGGCTTTCAATACAGCAGTAAGTTTTACCACTAATACTAACTTACAACACTATAGTGGCGAAACAGGAGCCTCCTATTTTACCCAATTGTTGGTTTTCTGCTGGTTGCAGTTTGTAAGTGCCGCTACCGGTATTGCCGCTTGTGCATTACTTTTTCAAGGCTTAAAGAATAAGACAGGCAGCAACCTGGGCAACTTTTATAATCTAATGATGAAAAGTTGTACCCGTATCTTATTGCCTTTAGCCATTGTTTTGTCTTTAATCTTGACGATCAATGGATCCACTACCAATTTTGATGGCCTACAGGAGGTCACTACGTTGGAAGGTGAAACGATTCAAGTCGCTGGTGGTCCAACTGCACCCATGGTCGCTATCAAGCAGCTAGGAACGAATGGAGGAGGATATTTTGGACCAAATTCCACACACCCCTTCGAGAACCCTAACTATCTCACGAACATTGCCGAGAATATCGCCATCCTGCTTATTCCTATGGCTTTGGTATTTGCCTTCGGGTTCTATTTGAATCGGAAGAAGCTGGCAATGCTATTCTTTGCAGTAATGTCCATACTGTTCATCGCTTTTGTAGCCATTTCGGTTTCGGAAGAAATGAACGGCAACCCCGCTTTTACGGAAATGGGACTGGCAGCAAACCAGTCGAATATGGAAGGTAAAGAAGTCCGGTTTGGACCAGCAGCCTCCTCGCTGTGGGGCGTTTCCACCACGGCCACTTCCAACGGATCGGTCAACTCCATGCATGATAGTCACACACCACTTTCGGGAGGAATATTCCTGCTAGACATGATGATAAATGCAGTCTATGGAGGAGTGGGTGTCGGCTTTATCAACTTCTTTGTGTTCGTCATAGTGGCGGTATTCATAGCCGGGCAAATGATTGGGCGAACTCCAGATCTGTTAGGTAAAAAGATAGAAGCCCGTGAAGTGAAGATTGCCGCATTGGTAGTAATCCTCCACCCGCTTTTAATTCTGGTAGGTACGGCTTTGGCCAGCTACGGTATTGTTCAAAATCCTGAATATGGTTGGCTAAATAATCCATCATTCCACGGATTTTCAGAAATGCTGTATGAGAACACCTCAGCTGCTGCCAATAACGGTTCAGGCTTTGAAGGCTTGGGTGATAATACACAATTCTGGAATATTCTTACAGGTATCATCATGCTGTTGGGGCGTTACCTGCCAATCATCGGGCCATTAGCCATTGTAGGTTCGTTGGCAGCTAAAAAACCTGTACCAACAACATCAGGCTCATTACAATTAGATAGCCCTGCTTTCGGTGCAGTACTGATTTCTGTAATCCTTATTGTAGCAGCCCTAGCATTCTTTCCAGCTTTAGCTCTCGGACCATTGGCTGAATACTTTACCTTTTAACTATTAGTAAGATGACAAAGAATCAAAATACATCCTTGTTCACAGCTGAGACGGTTAGCCAGGCCATGGCTCAGTCTTTCGTGAAGCTCAAACCCGCTTTGATGATTAAAAATCCGGTGATGTTTACCGTGGAGTTGGGCACAGTAATTATGCTGATTGTGACCATTCTTTCAGGCTTTACTACGAATGAAAGCTTGGGAAGTGTGGGGTATAATACCGTGATTACACTCCTGCTTTTTGTAACCGTTCTTTTCGGGAATTTCGCGGAGGCTATTGCTGAAGCGCGGGGCAAAGCACAAGCGGACACCCTTCGTAAAACCAGAAAGGAAACCAAGGCTAAACGCCTAAATGATGATGGTTCTATCACTGAAACCAGCTCATCGGACCTTAAGAAAGGTGATATATTTCTCGTTGAAGAAGGGGATGTTATCCCTGCAGATGGGGAAATTATCGAGGGGCTTGCTTCTATAGATGAATCGGCCATTACCGGAGAGTCAGCTCCTGTAATCAGGGAGGCAGAGACCGACCATAACAGTGTAATTGGAGGTACTAAAGTTCTTTCTGACCAAATCAAAGTACAGGTGATTACCGAACCGGGTGAAAGCTTCCTGGACAAAATGATTTCCTTAGTGGAAGGAGCCAACCGCCAAAAAACACCTAATGAAATCGCATTGACCATTTTGCTGGCCAGCTTTACCATGGTCTTTTTGATTGTAACCATCACCTTGCAACCTTTTGCAGATTACGCCAATACACCCATTGCCATAGCGGCCTTGATTTCACTTTTCGTTTGTTTGATACCTACCACCATTGGTGGACTGTTATCCGCTATCGGGATTGCCGGTATGGACAGAGCTTTGAGAGCTAATATCATTGCCAAATCGGGTAAGGCGGTAGAAACTGCCGGGGATATTGACACGCTGCTGTTGGATAAGACAGGTACAATAACCATTGGTAATAGGAAAGCCACCGGTTTCTTCAACCTCAATGGCAAGGCAGATGAAGAATTTGTTCGTTTAGCCGTACTCAGCTCACTATCCGATAATACCCCAGAGGGTAAATCCATATTAAAACTAGCAAAAAAACAAAATGTAACGGTAGAGAAAAACTCAGTCGGTGATGCCTCCTTTATCAAGTTCAGTGCGGAAACCCGTATGAGTGGAGTTGATCTTCCTGATGGAAGGAAAGTTAGAAAAGGTGCCTGGGATGCGATCTACAAATGGTCCGACAACAAAACAGACCTTGAGAAACTGGAGGAAAAAGTAAAGGAAATCTCAAACAACGGAGGTACTCCACTGGCCCTAGCAGTAGATAAAAAAGCCTTGGGAGTGATTCAGTTGGAGGACATCATTAAACCCGGCATTCAGGAACGTTTTGCACGCCTGAGAAAGATGGGTGTAAAAACGGTAATGGTAACGGGTGATAACCCGCTTACAGCTAAATACATTGCAGAAAAGGCTGGTGTAGATGACTTTATTGCAGAAGCAAAACCAGAGGACAAACTGGAGTACATTAAAAAGGAGCAGGAACAGGGTAAGCTGGTAGCCATGATGGGTGACGGTACCAACGATGCTCCGGCATTGGCTCAGGCAGATGTTGGGGTAGCCATGAACAGCGGTACGCAAGCTGCCAAAGAAGCCTCCAATATGGTAGACCTGGACAGTGATCCAACCAAGCTTTTAGAGGTGATTGAGATTGGAAAGCAATTACTGATAACACGAGGGAATGTAACTACTTTCTCTATTGCTAACGATGTGGCAAAGTATTTTGCTATCGTGCCGGCCTTGTTTGCCGCTTCTATTCCCGGATTGAATGCGATGAATATCATGAATCTGGCCACACCTGAATCAGCCATTTTATCAGCAGTGATTTTCAACGCTATCATTATTCCATTGCTGATTCCATTGGCATTAAGAGGTGTCAAGTACCGTCCGGTAGGAGCTTCCACCTTATTGACCAGAAACCTGCTGGTGTATGGTTTGGGAGGAATTATCGTGCCATTTATCGGAATTAAGGCCATTGATCTTTTGGTAAATAGTTTACTGTGAATAGTAAATGGTGGTTTGTAAATGGAAACGAATCATCCGTCACTGTTCACTTTTCCTCAGAGATTTTATCAAACCATTTATGAGCTTAGAAATAACACTTAGTTCGTCAAGCAATAAATCTACCTTCTCCTTTTTGAGAAGATTCAGATCGACTGCCAACAATAGCAGTGTATCTAATTCCGCTGCTGACCCAAGAGAAATGTGCAAAAAATTGGCAAACTCTTTTTTGGTATTTCGGGCAGATCCTTCGGCAATATTTACTGGAATGGAAACGGCTGCCCGTCTTATTTGGGACGTGAGGCCAAAGGTCTCGGAAGAAGGAAATTGCGAAGTAATCTGATACATCTCTTTAACAAAGGCGAATGATTTCTTCCAGCATTCAAGTCGTTTGTGCGGTGTAAGTGATTCCATACTATCTAGATGACTATTAATAACAATTCACAAAAAACAATTTACGATTAACTGAAAAATAATATGAAATCTTTAAGAATAGCACTAGTACTCGGGTTCTCCACCATCATACTATTTGGTGTGTTGTACCCAATGGCTATGGTGGGTATTGGCAAGGCCATACCGCATCAGGCAAATGGTTTGCCCATAGAAAAAGATGGCAAACTCATTGGATTTGAAAATGTAGGACAGCCTTTTAGCAGCTCTCAGTACTTCTGGAGTAGACCTTCGGCAGTTGGTTATGATGCTTCCTCAACAGGTGGCTCTAACCTTGGGCCGACTAACCCGGATTTCCTTGCCTTGGTACAAGGCAGGATTGATACGCTCATTAAGTATCACCCCAAATTAAAAGTTGAGGATATACCTGTAGAAATGATCACCGCTTCCGGAGGTGGTCTCGACCCTCACATTACCAAGCAGGGTGCTTTAATCCAAGTGAGCCGTATTGCAGAAAACCGAGGATTGGAAGTAGAAGCATTAAATCAATTGGTAGAAGAACATTCCGAGAGTCCTTTTCTGGGGCTATTTGGTCCAAGTGATCGTGTGAATGTTTTAAAACTCAATTTGGCCTTAGATGAACTGGCCGCTAATCAAAACTAAAAAATTGGGGTGGCTCTAACTGCGACATTATCGCCACCCCTCATGATAATTAATAAATAAAACTATGAAAAATACAAGCATATATCAAACAACAGGCTTTAAAAGAGACAATGACCACTCAAAGAAAAATACCATTTTTGAGACCCATTGGTTCAAGAGATTTGCCCTAATCTCTGTGATGCTTTATGTTCTTCTTGCATTAATAACCCCTGCAAAAGCTCAGGACAAAAATGATGACTCTCCTCTCAAGTTCAGTGGATATTTAGAAACCTATTATCTCTATGATTTTGCGAATCCGGAAGATCATAACCGCCCGGGTTTTGTATATTCATATAACAGGCTGCATGAAGTTACACTCAATCTTGGGTACCTTCATGCAGCCTATCAGACAGATAAAGTACGCGCTAATCTGGCTTTAATGACTGGTACGTATGCTAATGCCAATTTGGCCGCAGAGCCGGGCGTATTGAAAAATATCTTTGAAGCCAACGTAGGGGTGAAACTTTCTGATAATAAGGAATTGTGGCTAGATGCAGGGATTTTACCTTCCCACATAGGTTTTGAAAGTGCGGTTGGTGCTTCATGTTGGAACCTGACACGTTCTATGCTGGCAGACAATTCGCCTTATTTTGAGAGTGGAGCAAAGCTTTCTTACACTTCCGACAATGAAAAGTGGTATATCAGCGGCCTAGTGCTTAATGGCTGGCAAAGGATACAACGTGTAGACGGAAACAATACTCCAGCATTCGGACACCAGTTGACCTTTACCCCCAATGACAAAATCACACTGAACAGTAGCTCTTTCATTGGTAGTGACACACCGGACAGCACCAGACAAATGCGCTATTTCCACAATTTCTATGGGCAGTTTCAGGTAACTGATCGTTTGGCGCTGATAGCGGGCTTTGATATGGGTGCACAGCAACAGGCGAAAGAAAGCAGTGATTACTACACGTGGTATTCCCCGGTATTGATCGCTCAATTTCAGGTAAGCGATAAGGTGAAGATGGCTGTTCGTGGTGAGTATTATTCAGATGCTGATCAGGTGATCATTGCCACGGGTACTCCGAATGGTTTCCAAACTTTTGGCTATTCTGCCAATTTGGATTATCTGATTACAGAGAACGTTCTTTGGAGAATTGAAGCCAGAGGGTTTAACAGTGAAGACCAAGTGTTTGAGGAAAATGGTACCCCTTCATCTACCAATTTCTTTTTAGCAGCCTCATTAGCAGTATCGCTAAAATAACGGCTATTCCTGATTAGCTTATACTTTAGTCTAGATAAAACAGTGATGGATAATAACGAGGGTAATTTCTTAAACCTGATAAGGAAGCGTAAAAAAGGGAGGTTAAAAATCTACATCGGCATGATTGCCGGTGTAGGTAAAACCTATCGCATGCTTCAGGAAGCGCATGATTTGCTGAAGGCCGGGGTGGATGTAAAAATCGGCTACATCGAGCCTCACGATCGCAAAGAAACTATCGCTTTGGTGGAAGGTTTGCCTGAAGTGCCTCGAAAAAAGGTATTCTATAAAGGTCGTGAATTGGAGGAAATGGACTTAGAAGCCATTCTCCATATCCGCCCTGACGTGGTATTGGTAGATGAGCTGGCCCATACCAATATACCCGGAAGCAAAAATGAAAAACGCTGGCAGGATGTTATCGACCTTATCAATGAGGGCATTAATGTCATTACAGCGTTCAATGTGCAGCACCTAGAAAGTGTCATCGACAGAGTAGAAAAAATATCAGGAGTTGAAGTAAAAGAGTGTATACCTGATAAGATACTAGAGCACGCAGATGATGTGGTAAATATTGATCTACCTGCCGAAGACCTAATCAAACGACTGAAAGATGGTAAAATTTATAGTGGAGACCGTATTCAAAGAGCTCTTGATAATTTCTTTCAAGCGGAACAGATTCTTCAGTTAAGAGACTTAGCCCTAAGACAGGTGGCGTCTCAGGTAGAGCATAAAATACAAAGCAGTCTGCCACAGTCTTCCAGAATGCCCTTGGAACGCTTTATGGCATGTATAAGTACTAATTATGAAGGCGGGCGAAAAATTATTCGTAAAACTTCTAGAATGGCGGCTCGGTACCAAGCCAAATGGTATGTGCTTTATATTCAAATTCCTAAAGAACAATCAGATATAATTGACCTAGCCACTCAACGAAAATTGCTTCAGAACCTGAAATGGGCAACCGAACTCGGTGCTGAGATTATCAAGGTAAAAGGAGATGACATTCCAGAGTTGATTTACACTACAGCGGTGGAATATAAAATTACCAATATTGTTCTAGGCAAGCCGCATTTTAGTTTGTACCGTCAACTGACAGGTAAAAACTATTTTGATAAATTGTTGAAGAAATTGGTTGACAAGGAAATTGACGTAATTCTAGTCTTTTAAATTAAATCACTCATAATGAAGGTAAAAAACAAATTGTTCCTTTCGCTCTTTTTCCTGTTTGGTGTGATTATTCTACTAGGCGGTATGGGTAGTTATTACCTTAGGTGGTTGGCCTCAGATTCAGCCGCTATTATGAAAGACAACAACCGTACACTTTCATACATGCGAACTATTGAAGAATCTGTTGATGAGGTGAATTACATCATACTAACCAATGATACGGTCAAGCAGGAAATCAGCAGTCATTTTGATTCCATAAAAAGCATAATGGAGAAGCAAATGGCTAATATAACCGAGCCAGGTGAGCAGGAATTAACGGAAAAGTTAAGCCGAAGTCTCAAAAAGCTTGAGGAAATTTGTAATTCACAAGATCTGATTACGCCACACTTCTACAGCACATTCATAGTACCTATTGTCCATCAGGTAAAAGATCTTTCGGGAAGCATTTACCTAATCAATGAAAAAACCATGATTCAAAAAAATGAGCAAGCCAATGCTACCGCAGAAAAGGCCGTTTTGTACATGGGTATTTTTTGCTCGGTTAGTATCATTATTGCACTAGTCTTTATGCTTGGCCTACCCGCATATATTTCAAAACCCTTAGAAACATTTGAAGAAGCCATACGGGAGATTGCAAGGGGTAATTATAAAGTTTCAATTCCTGCAAAAACAAAGGATGAGTATGGTGAATTGGCCAACTCATTTAATACCATGGCCGCCAAATTGGAGGAATATGAACACAGCAATCTGGCTAAACTCATAAAGGAGCAAAAACGTCTGAATGCGGTTATCAACCAATTGGATGAGGTAATTCTCGGCCTAGATGAAAATAAAAGAGTCATTTTTGCTAACAAACATTGTATAAAGCTTCTTGATTTGGAGCGTCATAAGCTTATTGGAAAGTATGCCCCCGATGTTGCTACCAATAATCCGCTCTTGAACACCATGATCAAAGAGCTAATGATCGGTTTTTTGGAAGATGAAACTGTATCCTACAAACCTTTAAAAGTAGTAGAAGACAATAAAGAGAAATTATTTGCTAAAAACATTGTGGATATAGTGGAGAAACCAACAGGAACTAATCGAAATGTCCTGATGGGACATGTTGTTATACTTACGGATGTCACAAACTTTGCAGAAAAGGATAAAGCAAAAACCCATTTTATAGCCACATTGTCTCATGAGTTGAAAACCCCTGTTTCAGTGATTCAAATGAGTGCCGAACTTCTTCGAAATAAAAAATCGGGAGACTTGACGGAAAACCAAAAAGAACTTCTTACAACAATTGAAAATAACAATGAACGAATTAGAAGAATGATTAATGAGGTATTGGATATCTCTAAAATTGAAAGTGGTACAATTGACGTAACACTTGCCAAGGAAAATGTAGAGGAGTTGATTGAAAAAGCTATCGAAGGTGTTCAACTCTTTTTGGACGAGAAAAAGTTGTCCATCAACAAACTTATAATGCCCAAGCTACCTTTAATCAAAGTAGATGCCCACAAAACCGTTTGGGTGCTAAATAATTTTTTAACGAATGCCATTCGATACGCTCCTAAAGGTTCATTACTTGAGGTTAAAGCCATACATAAAGATCATAGAGTAGAAATTTCAGTTACCGATCAGGGAGCTGGCATCACACATGAAAACCAAAAAAAGGTATTTCAGAAATTCACACGGCTCGTAAAAACAGAAAGTGGCGGAACCGGCCTTGGCTTAGCAATTTCGAAAGAATTTATTGAAGCAATGGGTGCTAGTATCGGGGTTTATTCCAAACAGGGTGAGGGAGCCACTTTCTGGATAAAATGTCTACCTGAATAAGATGAGAGTAATACTATAATTAATATAAAAAAAACGGCAGCTTACATATCAAAATGCTGTCAAAACTCTTTTGTCTCATCACATACCCAAAATTCCTTTGTAAAATCTTTTTTAGGAAGTAATATAAAAAAGTCCTCTGAGAGTGGATAACAACAAAAAACGGTAGTACATCATCGCACTACCGTTTTTTATATTTTATGAAGTTATGTCCAAACTTTATTGTTTCTGTCCAGACTTTATTATCTAGCCCCATTCAATTTATAAAGTGTTTTCCTTATTCCACTGTCACGCTTTTCGCTAGGTTTCTTGGCTGATCCACATTACATCCTCTCATTACGGCAATGTGGTAGGAAAGAAGCTGCAAAGGCACCACAGATACCAATGGCATCAAAGCCTCATCGGTAGCGGGCACTTCAATGGTAAACTCAGCCATAGAAGGAATCAGTGTATCGCCTTCAGTTACGATGGCTATAACACGGCCTTTGCGGGCACGAACTTCTTGGATATTGGATACCACCTTTTCATACGAACTATCTTTGGTAGCGATAAACACTACCGGCATGTTCTCATCAATAAGGGCGATAGGTCCGTGCTTCATTTCAGCAGCAGGGTATCCTTCGGCATGGATGTAGGAAATCTCTTTCAGCTTCAGTGCACCTTCCAATGCCACTGGGAAGTTATACCCACGACCTAGGTACAAGAAATTGGTGGCATCTTTGAATATCTCTGAAATTTGCTCAATCTGGGCATTCAAAGCCAAGGCTTTTTCTACTTTGGCAGGAATGGTTTCCAATTCTACCAACATCTCATGGTATCTTCTCTCTGAGATGGTTCCTCTGCGCTGAGCAATCATCAGCGCCATCATAGAAAGCACTGTAATTTGTGCGGTAAAGGCCTTGGTACTGGCTACGCCAATTTCGGGCCCGGCATGGGTATAGGCGCCTTCATGAGTAGCACGGGCAATAGATGAACCTACCACATTACATACACCAAAGATTACCGCCCCTTTCGATTTAGCCAGCTCAATGGCGGCCAAGGTATCGGCTGTTTCACCCGATTGTGAGATGGCAATTACAACATCGCCTTCTTTTATCACAGGGTTTCTGTAACGGAATTCCGAAGCATACTCTACTTCCACCGGAATCCGGCAAAACTCTTCAAAGATATATTCGGCCACTAAGCCGGCATGCCAAGAAGTACCGCAAGCAATAATTACGATACGATCGGCATTCACCATTTTATTAGCATATTCCCTCAAGCCTCCGAGCAATAAGTGTCCCGTGGAAGCATTGAGCCTACCACGAAAACAATCACTTATAGACTTAGGCTGCTCATAAATCTCTTTCAACATAAAGTGCGGATAGCCACCCTTTTCGATGGCTTCCAACTCCATTTCCAATTTCTGGATATACGGAGTCATTTTCACATCCTGAATATTCTTGATTACGAACGAATTGTCGCGAATGATGGCAATCTCATAGTCATTCAAATACACTACTTCATTGGTGTATTCAATAATGGGTGTAGCATCAGAAGCCAAGAAGAACTCATCTTTGCCCAAACCTACCACCAAAGGACTTCCTTTGCGGGCGGCAATAAGCAAGTTGGGCTCTGTGCGCGACATAATCACGATGGCATAAGCACCCACGACTTTATTTAAAGCTAGGCGTACAGCTTCTTCTAGTGAGCAGTTGTTGCTCTTTTTAATTTCTTCTATGAAATGAATAAATACCTCCGAATCGGTATCACTTTTGAATACGTGTCCCTTATTCTGAAGGTCTTTCTTTATAGAAGAATAGTTCTCAATAATGCCATTATGGATAATGGCTAAATCCTCGCTGGCACTATAGTGAGGGTGAGCATTCTGGTCATTAGGCTCACCATGAGTGGCCCAGCGGGTGTGACCTATCCCAATATGGCTAGAGATATTGCGGCCAATCACATGCTCTTCCAAATCGGCCACCTTACCTTTTTTCTTGTATACACTTAGGCCATCGGAGTTCAATACCGCAATACCTGCGCTATCGTACCCTCTGTATTCAAGGCGCTTAAGGCCTTTGATTATTACCGGATAGGCCTCTCTGTGGCCAACATAAGCAACAATACCACACATATAATATCTGATTTAGTTTTTTGGAATCGTATAATATACCTTCAACCGGATTTTATCTTTGATTAATTCCAGTCGATCAAAATTGTTTCTTGGATAGTTAAAACCGGCTGCTTCTGAAAAAAAGGTATTGGATAGAATCAATCGATTTTGATTTATCACCCCATCAAAGCTGGCTTGTAAGAAATTGGAAATATCAGCATTCATAGTACCTGTTGCCCCTGAAGTCAATAGCATGGGAGCGCCAATACCGGAAGGGTCTATTCTACCTGTTTGTTGCACGGACCCAAAATAGTTCACATCATTATCTTCGGTGAAGTAATAGGTAATAAGTTGTGTAGGATCACTCTTCACCAATATGCCTTCAGTAGTTGTACTGCCCAATACCAAATCAGCCCTGTTAATAACTGCATGTGGAATGGTATCAAAATAGGCAAAAAAGTTATTGAGGTTCAAAACAGGTAATACCCCTGTAATATTTTGAAGATACAAATTATCTAACGGTAAATCCGTAGGTGTATTAGGGGCTATACCATCCATTGTTGCCAAAGGACTAGCCGAGCGATCTACCTCCACATAAATTGAGCCTTTCAGGTCTAATATGTTTTGATTGATATAATTAAAGTTGAAACGATACGTCAAGCTATCTTCTCCGTTGGGAACATGATAATGTAACAGAATACCCGATTGACCTGCTTGATTGGCAATCTGGGCAATACCATTGGTGCCTTCGGAGCTAGTAATAGCAATTCCTTTAAGCTTCGTGTTTATGAAATGTTGATAGGAAGAGTCCGTTTCTTCAGAGTTTGCAAAAGCAAATAGTCGAGCGGATATCTGAGTATTTAAGCGGATGTGGGTAGTATCGATGGTGTTATTGTTTTCAAAAGAGACTGTCTTTTGCCCCAATAATATGGCTGAATACTCCAATTTGTCATTAGAAGTAGCTGAGGATTGTCTATCAAAGGTGGAAGTCAGCTCATGAATCGAAAGTTGAATACTAGCCGGAGCACCACTAGCCGCATAGAGCCTATTGAAAATCAGGTAACAGGTAACGGAATCGAGCACTGCCCCACTGGGAAGTTTAAAACCGGGCGTATAAGCTAAATTCGTATAGCTTTCTGCCATTATGCTTCCAAATACAGGGTCGTTCACCCTACCTACGGCCAGAAACCCACGGTTGGTGGTATTCATGGAGTCAATACGCATCTGCATTCCCTCTAGAGGGATTTCAGCATACTGTACTTCAAGGTTTTGGAGATTTTGGAGGTTCGCGCCCAATTCACTTGGGTCTTCGCACGAGAATGTAAACAGAGCTGATACAATAACCAGCCCTGTTTTAAGGGTCTTATCCCACAAGTTCATTATACAGATTGTAGTAAGAGTCTAAAAAGTTTTCACCTGTCTCAAATGTTTCAATAATCTTTTTGGATTCCACCTCCGACAAAAGCTTTTGAAGGCCTTCGTTGTTCTTTTCGCCAGCCATAATAGTGGCATCGGCATAGGCCATACCCTGTCTGATAAAACCATCGTAATCGGCCGATTCCAAATGCTTAAGCATACTGTCCTCGATATCAATCATTTTGGCTTTATACACGATATCGTTTCCAAATTTGTGCGTAAAGGTATTATTGTAGACCGTAAATACCGACTTGCTATCTTTAAATATTGGGTCGTTTTTGTAGGTAGTTTTCAAATACAATGGTACCAAGCTGGTCATCCAATCATTGCAATGCACGATATCGGGCGACCATCCGAGTTTCTTCACAGTCTCCAACACGCCTTTGCAAAAGAAAATGGCTCTTTCGTCATTATCTTCATGGAATTTGTTTTCTTTATCGAAGAAAACGGACTTGCGCTGGAAATAGTCTTCGTTGTCGATAAAATAAACTTGTAGCTTGGCATTAGGAATAGAAGCCACTTTAATGATGAGGGGTTTTTCTTCATCACCTACGGTAATGTTGATCCCCGAAAGACGTACTACCTCATGGAGTCGATTCTTTCTTTCATTAATCAATCCAAACCGTGGCACTAAAATGCGGATTTCCATGCCACGTTCTTGCATAGCTTGAGGAAGGTTTCTGACAAAATCTGCTACCTCGGTAGTCTCTAGAAAGGGATTGATTTCACTCGCTACGTAAAGAATTCGTAGTTTAGACATACTCAATGGGTTGAAATTGAAATGATAAAAGGAATACAAAATTACAAAAATTTCGGTGAAATTCAATAGTTTATATGCCTAAAAACGTAGTTTTGCTGCCCAACATTGCTTATATACCACTTTTATGCTCATTTTCGAGGAAATTAAGCCTATTAAGGAATACCTGAACCGTTTGCGCAAAGAAGGCAAATCCATCGGCCTAGTGCCAACCATGGGCGCCTTACATGCCGGGCATATTTCCTTGATTGAAGCCTCCTCAAAAGAAAATGACCTTACGGTGTGCAGCATTTTCGTAAATCCTACCCAGTTCAACGAAGCCAGCGACCTCAAAAACTATCCCCGAACGCCTGAAAAAGACATTGACTTATTGAAAGAGGCCAATTGTTCCGTCCTCTTTATGCCCAAAGTAGAGGAGATTTACCCTGCTACGGCTACCACTTCTCTGAATTTTGGTCATCTGGAAACTCTCATGGAAGGAGCCTTTCGAGCAGGTCACTTCAAGGGAGTAGGATTAATCGTGAGTAAACTCTTTCATATCATCTCTCCAAATAAGGCTTATTTCGGCCAAAAAGATCTCCAGCAGTTCGCCATCATTCGCCAACTGGTGCAAGATTTGGACTTTGACGTGAATTTAATTTGTGCTCCCATTGTTAGGGAAGCTAACGGACTGGCCATGTCATCGCGCAACCTTAGGCTTTCGGAAGAAGAACGAAAACAAGCAGCTACCTATTATCAGGCCCTTGCCCAAGCAGCCCAGCGCTTGCAAAATGGTGAGGAGTATAGTTTGGTTAAAGAATTTGTTCATAACTTTGTGGCCCAAAAGTCGCTGCTTCGCTTGGAATATTTCGAGATGGTGAACAAAAACACCCTTCAGGCGCTTAGCACTTTTGAAAAAGGAAACACGGCTTTGTGTATTGCAGGCTTTGCAGGACCCATCCGTTTGATTGATAACATTATTGTGTAAAGGCCATTATCATGTGGATTGAAGTACTAAAATCAAAAATTCATAGAGCAAAGGTTACCCAAGCTGAATTGCATTATGTAGGAAGCATCGCCATTGATGAAGATTTAATGGATGCCGCCAACATGATCGAGAATGAAAAGGTACAAGTGGTGAACGTGAACAATGGCGAACGCTTTGAAACCTACGTAATCAAGGCGGAAAGAGGCAGTGGCACCATTTGCCTCAACGGTGCCGCGGCACGTAAGGTAATGGTAGGCGATATCGTGCTCATTATTTCCTATGCTTTGATGGACTTTGAAAAGGCCAAAAGCCATACGCCTCATTTGGTCTTCCCCGACCACGACAATAAGTTGGTGTAATTATGCCGCAAGCACTACGGGCTGGTTTGATAAAACTTGCCAAATATGGCCTACCCCTGGGTATCTCTGCCCTACTGCTGTGGTGGGTATTTAAAGACCAAGACCTGGCCGTAATTGCCAAAGGCTTTAGAGAGGCTGAATATTCGTGGATAGTACTTTCGGTACTTATCTCCATCCTTACCAATTACTTACGAGCCATACGCTGGAATCTCCTCATGGAGCCTTTGGGCTATTCTCTGTCGGGCTTTCGTACGTTTCTGGCCTTAATGGTGGGCTACTTTTCCAATATTTTTGTGCCTCGCTTAGGTGAAATTACCCGCTGTGGTATTCTGTATCGCACCGATCGGGTGCCCGTGGCGCAATCTTTTGGTACCGTGGTGGTAGAGCGCGTAATTGATGTGGTCAGCTTGCTTATTGTTATCGGGCTTTCCCTTTTAGTGGAATTTGACAAGCTATATGGCTTTGTGGCGCCTTATTTCGCTGACAAGCTTCAGCTCCTCAAAAACCCCTTATTCTTGACTTTAGCAGGAATTGCAGCACTTGTACTGCTTATAGGTGCTTGGCTATTTTTCAAGCTATTTAAAAAGAAGCTACTCCAATATACGCTGATTCAAAAGGTGTACGCACTTTTCCAGCAAATTGTAGAAGGCTTACTGAGTATTAAAGATTTAAAACACCCCATTTTATTTATATTGACGACTATCGCGATTTGGGTGCTTTATTATTTCATGGCTTATGTAATTGTCTTTTCCTTAGAAGCCACGAGCCACTTAAGTTGGCTTGCGGGGGTGTCTATTTTGGTGATGGGCGCTATCGGCATGGCGGCTCCTGTGCAAGGCGGAATAGGGGCTTACCACATCTTGGTGAGCAGTGTACTCGTATTATACGGGGTAGCCAAAGAAGACGGACTGGTGTATGCCACCCTGATTCACTCCTCACAAGCGCTAACCCTATTGGTATTGGGGGCTATTAGCTTTTTCATCAGCCTGATTATCGAAAATAAGAACACAAAAACAGCCACTTCATGAATACGAAGTTGAAAATAATGACTTGGGACGATGCCCAAAAAACCATCGCCCAATGGAAAGCAGCAGGAGAAAAGGTGGTTTTCACCAATGGCTGTTTCGATATCCTGCATTTAGGTCATCTTGAATACATGGAACAAGCCCAAGCCCTAGGAAACCGATTGGTGGTAGGCCTCAATAGCGATGCCTCTGTAAAGCGCCTGAAAGGAAACGACAGGCCCATTAACGAACAAGAGGTGCGGGCACGCATGTTGGCTGCCTTGGCTTTTGTAGATGCCGTGGTGGTATTTGAAGAAGATACGCCACAAGCGCTTATCGAACACCTCATACCCAGTGTATTGGTAAAAGGAAGTGACTACAAAATTGAGAACATTGTGGGCGCAGAAACCGTTATCAAGCACGGTGGTGAGGTAAAAACGCTTACCTTTGTAGACGGATTCTCCACCACCTCTATTATTGAAAAAATTAAAACCTTATAAACACCTGCACCCATGATTATCATTGGATTGTTTTTCTTCCTTCTGAGCCTTGGCGTAAGCCAAATGCTGAAAAGTAAGTTCAGAAAATATGCACAAACGCCCCTGCGCTCCAATATGAGCGGGGCCGAAGCCGCCCAACGCATGCTGGCAGATAATGGCATTACCGATGTCACTATTCTTTCTGTAGAAGGGCAGCTAACCGACCACTACAACCCCGGCAACAAAACCGTGAACCTCAGCCATGATGTATACCACGGAAGAAATGCTGCCGCTGTAGCGGTGGCCGCTCACGAATGTGGCCACGCAGTACAACATGCCAAAGCCTACAGTTTTCTTACATTCCGCTCGGCCATGGTGCCTTTGCTTTCTGCTACTTCGCAGTATATGCATTGGATCATCCTTATCGGTGTCCTTTTGATTAATACTACCCCCATTCCTTTGGGCATCGGTATCCTGCTTTTTGGGGCTACTACCTTGTTTAGCTTTGTTACACTTCCGGTAGAATTTGACGCCAGCAAACGTGCCTTAGCATGGATTGAAACCAGCGGAGCGGTGAGCAGCCAAGAACATACTATGGCGAAAGATGCCCTATGGTGGGCCGCCATGACCTATGTAGTAGCGGCACTTGGTTCGCTGGCACAACTTCTGTACTTGGTGATGATGTTTCTGGGTAGCAGAGACTAATTAAAAATTTTACTATTCCAAGGCTTGCTAAAAGCTGCATGTTTTAAAGCAATATTACATGTAACTTTTTTTAGCAAGCCTTGTTAATTATATTCGCAATCGTTTTCCAAGAACGTAAAACATCGATAGTCTAAATATTTCACATACTTATGAATTTTGAACTGACAGAAGAGCAATTAGCCGTACAGGCCGCAGCCAGAGAGTTTGCACAAACAGAGCTGCTTCCCGGAGTGATAGATCGTGATGAGGAGCAGAAGTTCCCTAAAGAGCAAGTGAAGAAAATGGGAGAGCTGGGCTTTATGGGTATGATGGTAGACCCCAAATACAATGGTGGCGGTATGGATACCGTATCCTATGTATTAGCCATGGAAGAAATTTCAAAAATTGATGCTTCTGCCTCAGTATGTATGTCGGTAAACAACTCGCTGGTATGTTGGGGGATTGAAAAATACGGCACAGAAGAACAAAAGCAAAAATACCTGACCAAACTGGCCACCGGAGAAATCATTGGTGCCTTCTGTTTGTCAGAGCCAGAAGCTGGATCAGATGCTACCTCACAAAGCACCACTGCCGAAGACAAAGGAGATTATTACCTGCTTAATGGCACCAAAAACTGGATTACCAATGGTAGCACGGCTTCAGTATATATCGTAATTGCCCAAACTGACCGTAGCAAAGGACACCGGGGTATTAATGCCCTGATAGTGGAAAAAGGCATGGACGGATTTGTGGTTGGGAAAAAAGAAAACAAGCTGGGCATTAGAGGTTCTGATACTCATTCGCTTATGTTCACTGATGTAAAAGTGCCTAAAGCCAACCGCATTGGCGAAGATGGTTTCGGATTCAAGTTTGCCATGTCTACCCTCAATGGTGGCCGTATTGGTATTGCTGCTCAAGCCTTGGGTATTGCCTCAGGTGCGTACGAATTGGCACTAACGTATTCGAAACAACGCAAAGCCTTTGGAGTAGAAATTGCCAAACACCAGGCTATACAGTTTAAACTAGCCGAAATGGCAACTCAAATTGAGGCGGCACGTTTGCTCATCATGAAAGCTGCCTACTTGAAAGATACCAAGCAAGATTTTGGAATGGCGGGCGCTATGGCGAAATTATATGCTTCTAAAGTGGCCATGGACGTAACCGTAGAGGCAGTTCAAATTCATGGTGGCTATGGTTTTGTGAAAGAATACCATGTAGAGCGCTTGATGAGAGATGCCAAAATCACACAAATTTATGAGGGTACCTCTGAAATTCAGAAAATCGTTATTTCAAGAGAACTACTTAAGTAAATCATAAATAATACGTTTTAATTGGATAAAACCAAGTTCAACCCTTGTAATACTCAATTAATTTATTAGATTTGTACAAATTCCCAAATCTTCATCGTTTCATACTTGCCCGTAAACAAAATGGAAGACTACAATAAAATAATCGAATCGCTGAGTGTACGCTACATCAAATCAAAAAATGTACACGTACTTCATCCGATTACTATTCAAAATAATTACGATGTAGAAAACTCGCTCATCTTTTTGCACAAAGGAGAAATCCGCTTTGGTAAGGAGAAGGAGAAGCTGAGCGAAGGGCAAGTATTGTTCATTCCAGGAGGCAAAATGTTCCCTATCATGTACGGTAGTGGAGTATCTTCCACCATGTCGAGTGATGATTTTATCAACGAAAGAGAGAAATACTTCCAAAATGTACCTTTCAATGCCTTGAACGGTCTGGCGGGCGAAAGCTTCAGCTATATCAATTTCGAGGCACGCGTGTTCGATTCGGTAAGCTTTTTTGCCTCACTGGATGTACCACCTTTCATTTTAGACAATAATCCTACCGTCATCCGCTTGATTAAGGATATCCTTCGTGAGAATGATTCCGATATGGTGGGTAAGGAGCGTGTAATTAAACTTATTACCGATCAGCTGGTAGTGGAAATCGTTCGCCATATTCTTTCTTCACAAATGTTCGTGGAGAAATTGGCTACCAACAGTACCTACTTCAAAGATCCACGACTTATTGATATCTTCACCTATATCAAAGAAAATATCGGGGGTGACCTGTCTAATAAGATTTTGGCCAATGTGGCCAATGTATCGGAAGATTATGTAGGGCAATATTTCAAAATGTTGACTGGCATCAATCCTCAGGATTACATCGAATACCAGCGTATGGAAATGGCCGTAAACTTATTGCGTACTTCTAAGAAAAGCATACGTGATATCGGCCGTGAGGTAGGCTACAAAGATACCGCCTATTTCTGTAGACGATTCAAGATGATGTTCGGGATTCCTGCTGGAAAAATGCGCAGAAGAGAGTCGTTAATGAACGTTTAAGGAGCTATTAAAGCTTTGCAATACATCAGAAACCTCGGCCAATAGGCTGAGGTTTTTTTCTATCCCATTGCCTACTACTAATACATCGGCACCCGCTTCAATAGCCGCCTTAGCTTTTTCGGGCGAATTAATACCGCCACCCACTATCAGCGGGCAACTTACCGAACGCCTTACTTGATGAATAAACTTTACGGGGATGGGATTCATGGCGCCACTACCGGCATCCAAATACATAAGCTTTAGGCCGAGCATCTCACCCGCCATAGCGGTACAGGCTCCAATTTCAGGTTTATCAGATGGAATAGGTGTCGTATTACTGATATAGCTTACGGTGGTCTGACGACCCGAATCTACCAGCATATACCCCGTAGGGAGAACCTCCAGCTGGCTTTTGCGCAATATAGGCGCGGCCAATACGTGCTGACCAATCAAGAGCTCCGGATTGCGGCCTGAAATAAGGGAAAGAAACAGAATGGCATCTGCCGAGGCATCGAGGTGCATATTACTGCCCGGAAAGAGTACCACAGGAATGGGCCCATTCGTTTTCAGGAAATGAATAACTTGTGAAAGCGTATTGGTGGTAATCAAGCTCCCTCCCACGAAGAAATAATCCACCTTGCTTTCTACACATAAGTGCAGCAAACGAGCCAAAGAAGCTTGGTCGCTCACTTTATCCGGATCGATTAATACGGCAATGGACTTTTTGCCCATTGCCTTTCTGCTATATAATTCCTCCAGAATTTGCGCCATTATTTTGTCTTTTTGCGCGTTACGTCCTTCGATTCATTTTCGAGGCTCTCAAGGTATTTCATGAGCTTTTCGCGTGCTATGGCAATCAAAAACAAAGCGATTTGCTCTTTAATAGTATCGAAAATAGAATACCTGCGCTCCGTATAGGTAGGCACCGGATAAGGCGTACCTTCTGATTTAAGGATAATACGCTCTTCGGCCTCATCAGAACCCGCCAAGGCGCGTACCAATTTGTACACCACAAACATACTAAGCCCCACAATCACCACGGTTTTGCCCCATTTCTCGGCATTGTCTTTCAGGGAGTTGAACTGTCCCTCCAAGGTTTTGCGGTACTCTTCAGAGCTCTTTTTAAGAGTGGATTTTCTTGCACTGATATCGTCCATGTTTTCCATTTTGGCTTAGCGAATAAATTTTTGGATAAGGCTTTTAAATTTCTCAGTCTTGATAAACCAAGCACCAAGTAGGCATAAAATTAAATAAAATACTGTAATAAGTACAAAACCAAGGTAGGGGCTATTCAATATTTCGTTCAGGTATAAGGCTAACGCTGCACTTAAAAACAACAGGAAAAAGAAAAGAAAAACGGATAGCAACAGCATCGATACCAGTTTGGCAATACTTTGCTGTACTTCTTCCTTAATTTCTATCTTGGTTAAGGATACCTGTGTTTCCACATATCCTTTCAGATTGTCAATAATGGAGTCGAAGTTAAATAAGCCCATCTGTATAGGGATTGGTTTTAAGCAAATTTACCAATTTAAAATCAAGGCCTTAGTAGCAAGAAGGAATTTTATCTTAGTCGGTGGTTTTCTTAAAAGAATTTATCTGCTCTTGGTATAAAACCGACCCCTGCTTGTCGGTTTTTTCAATCTGAAGCACCATTTGTTCCGAGCGGCTCACCCAATATTGAACCTGTACAGAATCCGCCAAAGGGGCATTGGCATAGTGCTTGGTATATTGCCACACACTATCAAATTGCAATTGCTGCACCCGGTATTGGGGTAAAATGGTGTCCACACACATCTTATAGCGGCCGAGGGCATCTTCCCCATCCCAGCATGAGCCGACCTTATTCAATAGGAAATATTTATCCTGGATAAACAATACATTTCCCTTTTGATAGATTTCGTAAATATTTGAAGGTTCTTCTTTAGGGTCGCTGCCCTCTAGATTGGCATAAACCACCCATTTCTTCAGGCGTTCTTCTTGGTCGGATTTGAATATGGCGAAGGTGGTATCGGTTTTCTTATCGGCATAGCTGCGCACATAGGTGATCTCCTTTACGGTAGACTGCTCTTTATTGAAATAAATCAGCATAAAGGGCATGATAAAGAAGGTGAAAAGGATGTACACAAAGCCAATCAGACGATACGAAAGGGCAATGCGGCTGAATTTGGAGGCCAGATACACCGGAATTTTGCGCAATACCGGAAAAGGTAGAAAAATGAGTACCCCAATGGTATTGAACAGCAAATGCGTAATGGCAATGGCAATAGCCGCCTCCGATTTAAACAAAGAAGCAATCAGGGCGGTGATGGTCGTGCCAATATTGGCTCCCAACACGAAATTAAAGGCTTGTCTGAGGCTAATTTTACTATTGGCCACCAATGGTACCACTAGCGAAGTGGTAACTGAGCTTGATTGCACCGCGGCCGTTAAGCCCATGCCCCAGGCGAAAGACTTGTAGGTGTTTTTGAACAGAAAAGACTGAAACTTATCGCGCGACTCTCCAATAAGCAAGGCATAAATGACATTGGACAAGACCTTGATGGAGGCAAACAGAATCACAAAAGACAATACGATGGTGATAAAGATATTATTCACCTTTTCTACCAAATACTCATTGAACCCCGTATGAAAAAGCGAAGAGGAAAACAAATCCGGTATAAACTCCGCTCCATTCCAGCTTTTCAAGTAAGCCGCGATATCACTGGACAGATCGCTCAGAAAACCATAGTAATACTCAAGTGGGAAAAGCAAAAGTACCACCAGCACATTGAAGAAATCGTGCACGATTCCGGCCGAAAGCGCCTTGCGATAGGCTCTGGGCTTGGTTATAAAGCCTAATGAAACAATCGTACTGGTAAGCGTGGTGCCGATATTGGCGCCCAAAATGATAGGTACAGCATCGGAAAGGCGTAGTGAACCTGCTGCTACCACTGCCACTACTATGGCCGTAGTGGTGCTACTGCTTTGGATAATGGCCGTAATCAAAAGCCCAATAAAAAGCCCTACAAAGGGATTGGAAGTAGCCAGCACCAAGGATTCAGCCGCAGTTTGACCCAGATTCTTGAAACTGGTGCCCATCAAATCTATCGCCCAGAAAAAAAACACTAAAGCAATAGCAATGCTTGCTAGTTGGGTAATAAGCTTCTTGGGTGGATTCACAGAAGAAATGGTTTTTTGCTGGCTCATGCAGATTCGCTTTGGCAAACGAAAGGGCAAAATTACTGATAAATATATCCTTGACCTTTGTAGCCCATGTCATGGAATTGTTAACATTTACGGAAGAATAGCCAAAAAAAGTCTTTATAAATGGTTGAAAATAAGTATACTACAGAATGGCCTGTTTAAACCCAAGGTTTTCTTGCCCTATGGGCTCAGCATAGTTAACAATTATTTAACAAGGCAAACATCAAAAGTATAAGTACTTTTGTCCCTCAATAATCATCCGTATAGGGCTTCTGTATGCCAAAAGAGATAAAAGATCAAATCCACACGGAAAAGGTTGGTTCAGCCATTTATCAATTATTTGACCTTGCTAGCAAAGAAAAATCCTTTATCATGCTGATACTGGGCTTCACTTTCCTGTGCGCGGTAGTTACTCCCTATCCGGAGATTGCCATGTGGGTGGGTTTTGGTTTGGCCGGATATTCTGCCATTGCTAACGACAGTATCCAGACCTTGGGTACCTTCATTGCTTCCAATAGCAATAGAAAGTGGTATGTATTATGGCTCTATATTGGAATCATCTTCGTAGCTACTGTTTTTTATAGCTGGTATATGTACAATGGCGATGTGAGCAATCAGCGCCTATTTACCAAAGGCTTGGAAAAGGCTCCGGAATCCTTTGTGTTTCTACAGTTAGCTGCCCCCGTAATTCTTTTGGTACTCACGCGCCTGCGCATGCCGGTATCTACCACCTTCCTCTTGCTCAATGCCTTTACTTATAAGGCCGGAACCATCATCAAGATTGTTCAAAAAAGTATGGTAGGCTATATGCTTTCACTTAGCATAGGGATTGTCGCTTGGATTATCGTTTCAAAACTGTTCAGCAAGTTTGCCAAAGGCAAGCCGGGCAAATTCTGGATGCCCCTACAGTGGATTACCAGCGGTACACTTTGGGCGGTATGGATCGTGCAAGATGCTGCCAATATTGCCATATACCTTCCTCGTAGCTTATCGGTTCCCCAGTTTATCGGTTTTGCCGGATTCATTTTCTTCGGACTGGGTCTTTTGTTCTACCTCAAAGGAGATAAGATTCAGGACATCGTGAATGAGAAATCGGGGGTAAAAGATGTGCGTGCCGCCACTGTAATTGATTTGGTGTACGCCCTTATTTTGTTCTATTTCTCAAAAGTAAGCACCGTACCTATGAGTACTACCTGGGTATTTATTGGCTTGCTAGCCGGACGTGAAATTGCCATTGGTTTGACTAAGGAACGTGCAAAAAGACGCCAAGATACCGTTGTTAAGGCCTTTAAACTAATGGGTAAAGATTTGGGCAAAGCCATGCTTGGCTTACTGATTTCCCTATTGCTTGCCTTGGCCATCAATCAGGGTGTGAGAGAGGAGTTTATCAATTTATTCTAAATGCTTGAGCGCTTGGTAGGCCATTAATCCGGCTCCTATTTCAAGTGCTCCTTCATCGATATTGAATGTGGGGGTATGTACCGAAGAAACAATTCCTTTTTCTTCGTTGCGTACCCCTAATCTGTAAAAACAGGCGTCCATTTCCTGCGAGTAGTAGGAAAAGTCTTCGGCAGCCATCCATAAGTCCAGCTCCACCACATTCTCCTCCCCTAAGTATTCTTGGGCAATGGTGCGTGCTTTAGCCGTCAATTCAGGATGATTGGTTAAGAAAGGATAACCGCGCATAATGGTAAACTCGCAAGAGCCGCCCATGCTTTCGGCTATGCCTTCGGCCATTTTCTTCATCAGGCCATGGGCTTTGCTGCGCCACTCTTCATTCATGGTGCGGAAGGTACCCTCCATTTTTACTTCATTTGGGATGATATTGGTAGCGCCTTGGGCAATTACCTTTCCAAAAGAAAGCACACTGGGCACTTTAGGACTAGCATTTCGGCTCACAATCTGCTGCAAAGCCACTAAAATATGCGCGGAAATTAGTACAGGGTCGATATTCATTTCCGGCATAGCGCCATGGCCCCCTTTTCCTTTCACGGTGACATAAATCTCATCAGCACTGGCCATATACATACCTTCGCGGAAGCCCACCTTTCCTACCGGAATTTGGGGCATCACATGCTGGCCTATAATGGCTTTAGGTTCAGGATTTTTCAGGATACCTTCTTTGATTAGCAGACTGGCGCCACCGGGGATTTTCTCTTCGCCCGGCTGAAAAATCAATTTCACACTACCTTCAAATTCATGGGTAAGTTGAGAGAGTATTCTGGCTACGCCCAATAAAGAGGCGGTGTGCACATCATGCCCACAGGCATGCATAACTCCTTCTTTCTTAGACTTGTAGGGCACTTCATTGGCTTCTACTATGGGCAAGGCGTCCATATCCGCCCGTAGTGCGATTACCTTTTTATCCGGGTTTTTGCCCTTAATCAGTACACTCACGCCTGTTCCGGCTATGCCGCCCTGTGGCTGCAAGCCCATGGCTTTGAGCTGATTTTCTACAAAAGCGGCTGTTTCGTATTCTTCAAAAGACAACTCGGGGTGGGCATGCAGATGGTGCCTAAAGGCTATTACTTCTGATTTGTATTGCTGGGCGAGTTGTTTTACTTGTTGAAGAAGGCTCATGGCTTATTTGAGGTAGACTTTTTCAGGAATAATAATGGCTTTGGAAAACTCCACCTTAAGGGTGGCATATACTTTTTGTGCTTCGAGCCTATCGACAAAGCGGCCGACCTTCACTTTGTATGTGGGCGGTACATATTGCACATCGGGGCGGTGCTTGGCCACCAAATGCGTAGCCTGTGCCTTAGCCTGCATGGCTTTATCGCGGTCGGTGCCTGTGTAAACAAGTACCGTATAGCCATCGATGTAGCGTACCTTGCGGGTGTTTTCAGCTATGGAATCGAGGGCGGCATTCAATTGCAGCGTATTATCCGCACTGGGCCTTGGATAGCTTTTTTGCTCCGGCTTGCTGCTTTCCTCCTCTGTCTCTTCCACTTTTTCTAGCTCCACCTGCGGCCTGTAGGCACTCAAATCCTCGGAATAGCGCGCATCCGTACTTCCCGAAGAAGCAGGAGCCGCGGGCTTACAACTATAAGCAAACACGGCTAGTAAGCCCATACCAAAGAATAAGCGGGTAAATCGTATCATATTATTCCTCCACTAATACACATTTATTGGCCTTAAGGTCTTCCTCGATGGTCTTGAATTTCACATCCTTTTTCACCGTGCCATCCGTGTATTGCACCGTTACTTTATCATTTCTGCCTACAATTTTTTCCGACTTAATAGGAGCCGCCTTTTCCACCGGAGGGCGATTGGCGCCTGCTGAGCTGCCTTGTAAGGCCGAGCCCGTCTCTTCTTTGCTTTCCTTATAATTGGCACGTGCCCGCTGAGCTCTGGCGGCTTCCACTTGCTCAGGATTTTGCACGGGAAGATCGGCTTTGGTGAGGAAAGAAACGGTTTCCTCATTCAGCTTGGCAATAAAGCCTTTGAACAGTTCAAAGCCTTCAAATTTATAGACCATCAATGGGTCTTTCTGCTCATACACCGCATTTTGCACCGACTGCTTCAGGTCGTCCATATCGCGGAGATGCTCTTTCCAGGTTTGGTCAATAATGGCCAAGGTGAGCATTTTCTCCATCGAGCGGGTCAATTCGCCACAGTTCGACTCGATGTTCTTCTTCAGGTTAGACACCACCCCGATTTGCTTTTTGCCATCGGTGAAAGGCACCATCAGGTCTTCTACCGTGGCTCCTTTGGTCTGGAAGATGTTCTGGATAATCGGCATGGCCTTCTCGGCAATGCCTTTGTTTTTGCGTTTGTAAGCCGACAAGGCTTCTTCGTACACCTTTTCGCTGAGGGTGGCCACATCGGTTTTTTCGAATGTTTCTCTATCGATAGACAAATCAATCGCAAACACGCTCAAGGCATTGATTTTCAGGCTATCATAATCCTGACTCGCCTTAGCTCCGCTTACGATATCCTCAGCTGCATCGTAGAACATGGTCATGATATCCAGCTCCAAACGTTCGCCATAAAGGGCGTTGCGTCTACGCTTGTACACCACTTCACGCTGCGAGTTCATTACGTTATCGTATTCCAGCAAGCGCTTACGCGTACCAAAGTTATTTTCTTCTACTTTCTTCTGCGCACGCTCGATGGACTTAGTAATCATAGAATGCTGAATCACTTCGCCTTCTTCCAAGCCCATGCGATCCATCAAACGGGCAATACGGTCGGAGCCGAACAAGCGCATCAGGTTGTCTTCCAAAGAAACAAAGAACTGAGAAGAACCCGGATCTCCCTGACGGCCCGAGCGACCTCTCAACTGGCGATCGACCCTTCTGGACTCGTGTCTTTCGGTACCGATAATCGCCAAACCTCCGGCTGCTTTCGATTCAGGCGTAAGCTTGATATCCGTACCACGACCCGCCATGTTGGTGGCAATGGTTACGGTGCTTGGCTTACCTGCCTCCTGTACAATTTCCGCTTCGCGGGCGTGCTGCTTGGCATTCAATACTTGGTGCTTGATTTTGCGCAAATTGAGCATGCGGCTCAAGAGTTCAGAAATCTCTACCGAAGTAGTCCCCACTAGCACAGGACGTCCGGCTTCTGTTAGGGCCACGATTTCGTCTACTACAGCATTGAACTTCTCACGAACGGTTTTGTATACTTTATCTTGTTCGTCTTTACGGGAAATATCGCGGTTGGTAGGAATTACCACCACATCCAGTTTGTAGATTTCCCAGAATTCGCCTGCTTCGGTTTCGGCCGTTCCGGTCATACCGGCCAGCTTGTGGTACATGCGGAAGTAGTTCTGCAAAGTGATGGTAGCATAGGTTTGGGTGGCATCTTCCACCTTCACGTTTTCCTTGGCTTCAATCGCCTGATGCAAACCATCGGAATACCTGCGGCCTTCCATCACACGTCCGGTTTGCTCATCTACAATCTTCACCTTGCTGTCTACAATAATGTATTCGGTATCTTTTTCGAATAGCGTGTAGGCTTTCAACAACTGGTTTACACTGTGGATACGCTGCGACTTGATGGCATAATCTTTTATCACCTCCTCTTTACGCTTCAGCTTATCGGCTTGGCTAAGGCTGGTGTTATTTTCCAAATTGGCAATCTCGATACCGATATCAGGCAAGATGAAGAAGTGAGGATCTTCGCCTTCATTGGTAATCAAATCAATACCTTTTTCGGTCAGGTCAATGCTGTTGTTCTTTTCATCAATGGTGAAATACAAAGGCGCATCCGCCTCGGGCATCATTTTGCTGTTATCTTGCAGGTAGATGTTCTCCGTTTTTTGCAAAATGGCTCTTATGCCCGTTTCACTTAGGTATTTGATCAAAGGCTTATACTTAGGCAAGCCGCGGTAGGCACGGAAAAGCGCCAGTCCGCCCTCTTTTTCATCGCCTGCGCTCAGCAGTTTTTTCGCATCAATCAAATATTGCGATACATCCTTACGCTGCGCATCTACCAGTTTGGCAATGCGGGGTTTTAAATCATAAAATTCGTGCTGATCGCCTTTTGGCACCGGACCGGAGATAATCAAAGGGGTACGGGCTTCGTCAATCAATACCGAATCGACCTCATCGACCATGGCATAGTGGTGCTTACGCTGCACGAGGTCGCGCGGGTCGCGAGCCATGTTGTCGCGTAGGTAATCGAAGCCAAATTCATTATTAGTACCGTAGGTAATATCGGCCAGATAAGCATTTCTACGCTCATCCGAATTGGGCTGGTATTTATCAATACAGTCGATAGTGATGCCGTGGAACTGGAAGAGCGGCCCCATCCACTCGCTATCGCGCTTGGCTAGGTATTCGTTTACCGTTACTACGTGCACGCCACGTCCGCTAAGGGCATTGAGGAAAGCCGGCAAGGTAGCTACCAAGGTTTTACCCTCCCCTGTGGCCATCTCGGCAATCTTACCTTGGTGGAGTACAATACCGCCAATAAGCTGCACATCGTAGTGCATGATTTCCCACACAATCTCGTTTCCGGCAGCTATCCAGCGGTTTTTCCAAATGGCCTTATCGCCTTCCAATACAATGTTGGGATACTTGGCGGCCAATTGCTTATCGAGCATGCTGGCCGTAACCACCAACTGCTGATTTTCTTTCCAGCGCTTGGCCGTCTGCTTTACGATGGCAAAAGCCACGGGCAATATTTGGTTGAGGATTTTCTCCAGCTCGGTATTTCTTTCTTTCTCCAAAGCATCTACTTTGGCGAATATGGCCTCCTTGGCATGAATGTCCATTTCGGGCGTATTGGCTACTTGCTGGTGCAAATCGGCAATTTGCGCATCTATAGAGGCGAGCCCTTGGGCAATAATCTGGCGTAATTCTTCAGTTTTTCCTCTCAACTGGTCATCGGAGAGGCTGTCCATTTTTTGGAACTCCTTGTTGATTTCCTCAACAATAGGCTTTACTAATTTGATATCCCTGTCCGACTTGGTGCCGAAAATCTTGGCGAACCCTTTTGCTATACTTTCTAGCATTCTACTTAGCTTTTAATCAAAAATGAGGGTTAAAGTTAATCCCTTTACCGTAAATATTTCTTCTTACTGTGTAATAATTCCTTCAAAAACCTTCACGGCCGGGCCAATGAGCCAGATATCCGTGAAGCGCCCATTGGGCTGGCGTACAAAACTGACGCTGAGCTTGCCGCCCAGGGTTTCTACCACCACCGGACTACTTGCCCCCTGAATGGCCGCAGCCAAAGAAGCAGCCGTAACGCCTGTTCCGCAGCTGAGGGTCTCATTTTCCACGCCACGTTCGTAGGTTCTGACAAATAGGCTTGATGGCGCCTTTTTTTCTACAAAATTGACATTGGTACCTGCCATTTTGTAGGTATCGCTGTAGCGGATGGCGCGCCCTTTACTGACAACCTCGTAGTCGTGCAGGGCATTGACAAAGCAAATATGGTGGGGCGAACCCGTGTTGATGAAAAAGGTATCGGCCTCCAGCTGGCGGGTTTCGGCCACATCGGCCATGGCGAGGTGTACAATTTCCCCTTGGATATGTGCCTCGTGCGGACCATCATAGGCCAAAAAATGGGCTTTCTCTTGAATATAGCCTTGCTCCTGCGCAAAGCGCACGGCACAGCGGCTGCCATTACCACAGAGGCTCTGCGAACCATCGGAATTGTAATAGATCATCTCAAAATCGTAGCCCGCCTTGGGCTGTACGATGATAAGGCCATCGGCCCCGATGCCAAACCTGCGGTGGCACAGCTGGCTGATTTGCTGGGCGGAAAAAGCCGGAAGATTGCCTTGGCGGTTATCGAGCATGATAAAGTCATTGCCCGTGCCTTGGTATTTATGAAAAGGAATATGCATGGCGAAAAATAAAGGTAAAAATACGCAGAACCCATGGTAAAACGTGAAAAAGGAGGCTTTTTGTTCGGTAGTTGGCGGAAATACCGTTTTACCTGAGAGGATAAGGAAGGAAGTACGATGAATGAGGGAGATGGAAGGATGGATGGGGCTGATTGGGCGTTTTGCTAGGCCTCTTATGTTTTTATTGAGGATATCTCGCTATATTGGAAAATAAACGCAGTACTGCGGATATACAATTGTTGGCGGTCAGTTTAAAGAAAGACAGAAACGAAACGAAAGATATATAAGTATCATGGATAAATTACTCGGACTTGTAGAAGAATGTCAAAATTTAAAAAGGAAAATAAACTTTCAAATATCTAATAGTAGAAATGATATTCACATTAAAAAATATCAAACTGAATTATTGGTAAATAAAGATATTAGTGATTTTATATATCGAACAATAGAAATATGTAATGATACAGGTTTTAAGTTAATTGCTTTGAAAATTACTAATATTACAAATATTGACGTAGAAGGCGAAATTCAAGTTAGAGATTTTAGTGAAGCGAATCATATATTAACAGAAATAAATAAGTTTTTACTTGACGAAACAGAAAAAATAGAAAACAGAGTAGATAAAAAGAAAATTGAGATAATTAGCGTTGAAGATATAGACCAATTTAAACCTCTTTTAGAAAAATCAACAGTAGTTGATGTGAAATATTTTAATTCGTTCTTTTATGAGTGGAAAATTAAAAGAGAATTTTTAAAAATATTTGACGAGCCATATTCTCAAGGTGATTCACCAGCAGAAATGTGTGATATGTACACAGACAATTTAAAGGTTAATGGAAAAAGATTACACTCAATCATAATGTTAAAAGGAAAGTCAATAAAAACAGAACTTCAAATTTCAGATTGTGGCATTAACGGAGACCAACTACTAAAAATGTCTAAAAATTTTATTGGGAAATTATATATTGTGCAACATGTAAATGCAATATCACAAAATGTAAAAGATGCGTTGGTTGACCATTTAGAAGTTCATTCAAAAGATAGAGAAGTTAAAGTGTGTTTTATTGACGGACAAGATACAGCAAAAATATTATCAGGGTTTGGATGTGACTTGGAAGAAATGGGTAGATTAAAATAAGAAACAACAAAAAACCGAACCGCCAACATTGTGTATGTGCAAGTGGGGTTGAAGTGGTTAAACGAAAGGTTATTGCTTTCTATCAACTTTTGTGGTTACGGAAAGTGAATTACTATTTAATCCCCACCTGACACATACACAAGAAACGTTATGGCTCATACTACAACCACACTTAATGAACTTAAGGAATAGAATACTAAGCTTTGAACACTGGATATCTTCTGACTTCAAACTTGACGAACCAGTTATATATCAACGAGAACTAATGAAACTGTTCTTGGAAAACAAAGAAGCTTTTTTTTATTATAGAAATTGGTTGTTTACTTTACTACTAAACAGTGAAGAGCAAGACATACTTAGCGAATTCAAGAATATTTTAGATTTAAAAGTTGGAACTTCAAAACACGACCAACTTTTAAAGCATTTCTTGGGGAACAACTCATCTGAAATATTCTCTCAAAAGAGAATTAACATCTTTGAAATTGTATTGCAAACACCTAATTCTAATTTAAACCAAAACACTTGTTTTTTATATCAACAATATTTTGAAATAGAGGTTATTTTCTTGGTTTTATACTCATTCATTACTCTAAATGAAAGTGATACCATTGAAACGGAATTAAACAATTTTAAAGACAGGGGTGGGCGATTAAAAAAAGGTGCTTTGATAGACAACTTAAAACACAAGCTTAGACCTTATCCTCTAACGCATAAATTATTTGAAGCTGCATACAACTCAAAAATTAGAAATATTATTGGACACAACAACTATAAAATTGTTGGAGATGCAATTGAATCGTTAGAAGATAGCACTATTAAATTGAGTAAACTTGAAGTTTTTAAGTCAATTTATTCAATGCAAAGCCTCAACAACTACCTCCTAAATTATTTCTCAAACAAAAGTATCCTAAATGATGACCTACAAAATTCAGGTATATTAGGAATGGCTTTTGGTTTAGAGGATGAACAACCAGTACTCAGCATATTTCAACTAAGCTGTTTCTATCATTTGGGAGATTTTCAATGGGCCGATAAAATAATTTTCAGTATACGAAATAACGAATTAGAGACAGATTTTGGATTTCGTCCCCCTATGATTGGGCTATTCTCAGAGGAGTTGGAGAAAAAATGGTTTAATCCTTTAAGAGAAACTAAAAAATTAAGAATTTATTTAACACCAATAGTTCCAAGGGATGAAGAAGATAATTTTATTACCTTAGATGTTGGAGAATTTATTGTTCCAAAAGATGGAAAGCCAATAGATTTAGAATATGAAATCAATAAATACGAGCCATAACAGGTTTTTGGCGCAATGTCGAGTGAGGTGATTGAACATTCTACCTCGCAACAACTTTTGTGGTGAATTGACAGTTTTTTAGTCCGAAATCACCAATTTCGGATAGCTTCAATCGGTTGGCATGCAATGCCTGTTAAACTAAACTTAAAGTGATAATGAATTTTAAAAAAGCGACAATCATCAAGAATGGAATAGAATTTATTTTAATTAATCCAGAAATGGACATCAAGATAGAAACACTTTGTGATTTATTTGGCCAAAACACTATAAAAGTGAATTACTTAGGTTTTGGACAGTTTAATATTGAGGCAATAAATAATAACGAAGAATATTTCAGCCTTATTGATTCATTTTTCGATTTGAAATGGGAGGAATTTTCAATTTAACAGCAATTAATTATGAACATTATAATTAAAGAGTATTATGCTTCGAATGTTAAATTTCAATTTGAAGTCGAAGAAGCAGATATCAATACATATATAATCCCTATTGATATGCCAAGCGAGCATTTCAGCAAATCTCATATTCAAGGAGAATTAATGATGGTACCAAAGAGTAATTTTGAAGAGGATATGCAGCAACTAATCCCTAATTCTATAGGTAAAGATTTTCTACATGATGTTTTGTTATGTTTGCAAAGAACAGTTCATAAGCATATGATTGAGTTTGGTCGGATTTTAGCTTCAGACCTTAAAACATATGTTGGTGAGAGCGTCTTAATTGTTAGAGGTTTAAGTATTGCATTGACTAATGTAGAATTAGATATCGAATTAAGACAAAGAATATTTGTATATTTATACAAAGGGGTTGTAGAATTATTGGATAATAAATGATACCAAAATTTCTATATGGAGCTTTTCTAGAAAATTTATTATTTTATCATCATGAGTAGGAGCCACAAATTTCAGAATGCACGTGAATGTTACTTTGTAATCTTTACTACATTTTGGACACAAAGCATGGTTGGAGGAATTATTCTTTTAACAACATTATATGTCAAATAAAATGAAAAAATTAATAGTAGTTCTGATATTTATTTCAGGCAATGCATTAGGTCAAAATCTTTCATTAACACAGACAGTGGAATACATCAATGATAAACTTTCAAAAAACCAGAAGGTACAGTATCATAACGTTTACCATGACTATAAGTATCTAAATCAAATTGAAGTAACCAAAGATGGGACACTAATTATTTACCATTTTGAAAACAATCGTTCCCCAAATAGTTCGTGGAGACCCTGTTTTTTAACAAAGTATACCCTTTCAATTCCAAAATCTAAGATAGATTATAAAAGCGGAAATGATTATATATCATTTGTTGGAAAAACAAAATATAAAAGCACAAGTGACTGTAAAAACACCTCTATTGAAACATATATTGAATCAAATGGATTTAGCTTAGATTTTGCTAATGGAGACGAAATTGGCGAATCTATTTTTAATGCCTTTACATATTTATTTAACTTAGTAAATGCCAACCATGTATTGGCTCCTGATAGCAGTATGGATGACCCTTTTGCATTAAAAACGGTTAATCCTGGGGGAATATCCACGGGAAGTAGCTCCAATGTAATTAAAATGGAAAGATTTGCTGGAGTTTATACCATTCCTGTTGTATTAAATGGAGTTTTAAAAATTAATTTTATATATGACTCTGGAGCTTCGGATGTTAGTATTTCTCCCGATGTGGCAATGACATTAGTCAAAACTGGTACATTAAAGCCGGAAGATTTTATTGGTACTCAAAAGTATTACTTTGCAGATGGAAGTTCCGCAACAAGCAGAGTATTTTACATACGAGAAATTCAAATAGGCAATCATATAATCACAAATATTAAAGCATCTATATCAAATAATATTGATGCCCCAATGCTGCTAGGCCAAAGTGTAATGCAAAGGTTTGGAAGAATAATCGTTGATAATGAATTAGGGACTTTAACTATTATTAAATAACCTTAGGAGACCCACAATCTGGCGCAAGCATCCGCCTCCGCCTTGGTTCGTGTCCTCACGAACCAAATAAATGATTGAACAATGGATGAAATTGGATATAGACGAAAGTCATATATAGAAAATGGGGAAATATATTTTTGGACAGCCACAATAAATAAATGGCAAAGATTACTGCAATTTGATACCTGTAAAGAGGTTATCATTAGCTCACTTACTTATTTGAGCGAAAGTGGTAAAATCGATGTGTTCGCATTTGTAATTATGCCCAACCACATCCATTTAATCTGGCGGATAAATGAGAACAATGGAAAGGAAACAGCCAGAGGTTCATTCATGAAGTTTACCGCCCATGAGTTTAAAAGGATACTGAAAGGGAAAGGGGATTTGTTATCGCAATATGCTGTCAACGCTACTAATAAGAAGTATGAATTTTGGCAAAGAGATTCATTGTCTGTACCCCTATACACGCGAGAAGTAGCCTATCAAAAGATGGAATATATCCACCTAAACCCACTGGCCGAACATTGGCAATTGGCCACAAATCCTTGTGAATACCAATATTCAACGGCAAAATTCTATGAATTGGGTGTGAAGGAATTTTCCTTTATTAAGGATTTGCGCGATGAGTTTTAGTATATTGAGTTGTGGCTTCGTGAGGACACGAACCAAGGCAAGAGAGAAACATTGCAATAATGGTGTTATCCTAAATTAGAAGGCACGAGCGAACGCTTGCGCCAGAATGAGTTGTTGGTTCGTGAGGACACGAACCAAGGAATTGATTACAACCTGATTATTGTAACAATTAGAAGGCACAAGCGGATGCTTGCGCCAGAATGAATAGAATCAATACGCTTATTATCTGATAATGAATAAAATTTTAATACCCTACTTAATCGTCTTATTAACACATACTTGTTTCGGCCAAACTATTTCAAGAGATATATACCCTGAAAGTATTAGGAAAGAAATTTCTCTAAACTGGATAGTTAGAGATACAACAAGTGGAGATTTAAACAAGGACGGAAGAACTGACATTGCTTTAGTTATCCAAAACAATAACAAGAACCATTACAAAATTGAAAACAACGGCCTTGGATATGATTCAATTAACGAAAATGAACGATACCTACTCATATTTTTCAAAACCAACACCGGGTATACCTTATTCAATACTATTGATAGTATTATTCCTGAACATGATTCTCCTACGATAAGTGACCCATATTCAGGAATAATGATTAGTAATGGACTGCTGCACGTAGGATATCATTACTGGGCTAATGCTGGAAGTTGGCTCATGTTCAATACTGAATATATATTCCAATTTCTGAATGAAGATTTTTTCTTAATAGGCATTGAACATGACAGTATGGACAGAGGGACAATGGAGAGAGAAAAAGTGAGCATAAACTTTATTACACGTAAAATGCTTATTGTCAATACTATTCCTGAAGGCGAAAATGGGGAGGAAGAAAAATCCAATTCAGAATGGAAAACTCTCGAATTAGAACGGTTATATAAAATTTCAGAACTGAGCCCAACAAATATTAAAGTTTTAGATAGATTTTTCTAATAAAAATACCGCAAATGGACGCTTGTGGCAACTTATCTCTTCAAGCTTAATGGTTATTTATAGTTAGGTAAAGTGGCAAACATTATTAACTTTATTACTCAGTGGGTACGGAACCCAAGTATTCAGCAATATTACACCTATATCAATTGAATGAAAAAACTACTATTTACCCTATTTAGTGCCTATTTATTCGTTCAATGCAATACCGCAATAAAAACTAAGTCTACTCAAGAGACGGTTGTTTCTCCTTTAGCAGATACGGTCGTCATCGCTGAGCCTACTTTGAAAGACTCTATTCAGCAAATTAGAGATTGGTTTGGCACTATCAATAGAAACGCAGAAGCCGGTAATTATGAACGATTGCATCATGAAATCAAAACCGATTCTTTGAATCTAATAATTACAGAATTCCGAGACAAAGGCACTAAAAGCCGTAAGAAAATAGTCTATAAATCTGATGAACCAGGTTATGATTTACCTTTGCGAAATCCTTCAGTGAGAGTTAATGGTATAAATAGGGAATATTACTATTGGGATGATAGGCTTTTCTTTATTTATGAGATCGTTGAAACAAAACGCGATTCTATTAATGAAACTCTTGAAAATAGGTTTTATTTCGCCAGTAATAGAATGATTCGCTGGATAGAAGGGAAAGCAACTATTGAAAGAACAGATACCCTCTTTAAAAAACTTGATGACGCTTTTGCTAGTCAAAAAGTCCATTTGCTTCAACCTTACGACTACTTCATGGTATATAACGGAACAAAAACCCTCTTTTCTGATAGTAAAAGAGAGCTGATGGGCGCAATCTATAAGCATCTCCATTTTACCTTTCCCAAAGCCGAATCTATTCAAACAGTTTTTATAAACTTATTTAAAAACACCTATGTACTAGAAGTAATTACTGAGCAAAAGAGTGTTAAAGAGACATCATTATTTGTATTCGAAACATCTTTGTCTGGGCAGGCTTGGGAAGCTAAGGGGGAATTATTTGCCAGATTACCTAAGAGTGAAGCTGAAATACAAACTCCAGCCGAATTTATCTATTATATGATTCAACTAGCTGAAAAAAATGACACACTAAAATTACGGGAATTAATCCCGAAGCAGGGATATGAAACCCATGTTACTGTATCTATTGGTGATGTGGACACGCCTCAGTACGACAAACTTACCACGGTATCTAAAGATACCTTACGGTTTGAGCATCTTGGCTTCCCATTTGGCCTTTCAATATTTGAATACAACCCAAGGGTTAATAAATTTTTTCATGAAGATGGAAAGGCCTCTATTACAATTTCTGGAGGAGGTTTTTCGGAAAGTGTTTATATCAGGAAGATAAAAAACAAGGTTTACTTACAGAGGCATACTTCACTCGACCATTGAAACCTCATGACAAAACCCATCCTTATACTTTTCCTTCTGCTGATTACGGCTTGCACCAAGAATACCATGAAACTAGAAATTTTAGAAGAACGTAGCTCCAATGTGCTTCCCAGCGGATCGGGTATTATCAAGTACAAGGGAAATTACCTAGCCATTGGTGATGATGCTCCTTTTTTATTTATGCTCGATGAAGATTTTACCATTATCAAGCGCATCCCGCTACTGGAGAATATCCCTACCGATACGAGGTTTTCCAAAGCCGAAAAACCCGATTTTGAAACACTCGAATTAATTGCCGATGATGAAGTGGTCGTGTTTGGTTCGGGCTCAAAATCTCCGCAGAGAGACCTGTTTCTGCGCATAGTTTTAGGTGATTCTGTACGGATTGAACGCTATGAGCTAACAGCCTTTTACCAAGAGCTGAAGCGTATGCCTATGATGCACGATGCGGAGTTGAATATTGAAGCCACCGCCTATCATAACAAGCAACTGTTTCTGTTCAACCGGGATAAAAACATCATCTTCCAATTCGGGTACGATGCCTTTTTGCAGTATGTACAAGGGGATGCGGGATTTCCCACACCCCTCAGCTATTCATTTCAGCTTCCTAGCATCAAGGGTCTGGAGGCAGGTTTTTCGGGTGCCACCTTTCTAAAAGGTGCATCAAAAATCGTTTTTACGGCAGCCGTAGAAGATACGGACAATGCCTATGACGATGGGGAAATCTTGGGCAGTTTTATAGGCCTTATAGACTTCTCAAACCATGAAATATCACCCTCCTATGACTTTTGCAGGGTTCCACAAAACAAAAGCCAGCTTAAAATAGAATCCGTTACCATTGACGAGGAGCATTCCGGGGGAACTACTTCCCTTATCCTGATTGCGGATGATGACCGGGGCAGTTCAACTTTCTTAAAAGGAAACCTGACTTGGTGAAATGCAGCGTATTCAAGGTTCAAATACCTTATAATTCCGCGCGGGTATAGGGAAACTTTACTTCCACCGCCTGGCCTTCTTTTTCTTCAATCCCTACATAAATAGTGAGGGTGTCGGCTCCCACGCGCTCAAAAGTTAATCCTTCAAAATAGGCCCGATCGGCAGTAAGCTTTACCAGTGGAAACTCCACCGATTTTTCCTTTTCTTCCCAGCCTTCCAGCGTAGCTGAAAAGTGCTTGATACGGAGTAAGAGGCTGCCCTCTACCTCGGTAATAGTACAAAGCTCATAAAACACCACCTTTCCTTGTTCCATGAGCTTGAAGGAGCCCATCATAGAACCTCCCGAAGGGCGAGCCCAGATTTCTTCGGTTTGGCCTCCCATGGCTTCGCCACGCCAGCATCCGCTGATCCAGGCTACATCGGCCAGGCGCGCCTGTGGCTTTTCCCCCTCTTTCAAGCTAAGCGTATTTTGGGCTTGTGCGCCAAAGGCCAGGGCCAGCAAAACAATAAGAAGCAATTTTTTCATATAGGCACAAATAAGGTGATTTTAAAGCCTCTGTTTCGTTGGCTAAGGGAACTTCCTAAATATTTCCCTTATTTCAAATGTTATCGATAATTTCCTTTAGGCTTTTGGACAGAGAGCCGCATGCACCCTCGAAAAAAGGCACAAAAAAAGCCGACATATAGTCGGCTCTTTTATTTTTTAGGCGAGAAGCAATTAAATCTTCTCTTTAATTCTCGCTGATTTACCTTGACGGCCTCTCAGGTAGAATAGGCGGGCTCTACGCACCGAACCTTTTTTCAATACTTCGATTTTTTCAATGCTTGGAGAGAACAAAGGGAAAATACGCTCTACACCAACACCGTTAGATATTTTACGAACCGTGAATGTTTCACCGTTTGAGTTAGTATTTCTTCTTTGAATAACAGTTCCTTGATACTGCTGTATCCTTTCCTTGTTACCTTCACTGATCTTCACGTGGATGTTTACAGTGTCGCCAGGATTGAAATCAGGGAATGAGCTTCTTTTTTGCTGCAATTCCTGTTCCACTAGTTTAATTATGTTGCTCATGATATTTTCAGATATAATTCTTTCTGCAAAATCGGATTGCAAATATACGCGAATATTTTAAAACAAAAATCTCAGTGCCAAAATATTTCAGGAATTTTCGGCACTATCGTTCAATAAGTTAGGCCTTCGCTCCTTGGTACGGGCTACCGCCTCTTGAAAACGCCATTCTTCTATCTTTTTTTCATTGCCGGAGAGCAGCACATCGGGCACTTTCCAGCCTTTGAACTCAGCCGGACGGGTATATACCGGAGGAGCCACCAGTCCGTCTTGAAAAGAATCGGTAAGGGCGGAGGTTTCATCGGAAATCACGCCCGGCAATAAGCGAATCACCGCATCAGACACCACAGCTGCGGCCAGTTCTCCACCCGATAGCACATAGTCACCTATGCTGATTTCACGGGTGATGTAGTGCTCGCGCACACGCTCGTCTACGCCTTTATAATGGCCGCAGAGTATCATCAGGTTGGTTTTGATAGAAAGCTCATTGGCCACGTTTTGGGTAAAAAGCTGTCCATCCGGACTCATATAGATAATCTCATCGTAGTCCCGCTCTTGCTTTAAGGCATCGATACAGGCCGATACCGGCTCTATCATTAGCACCATGCCTGCACCTCCGCCATAAGCATAATCGTCTACCGTGCGGTGCTTATTGGTGCTATACTGGCGCAAATCATGTACATGCACCTCCACTAGCCCCTTGTCTTGCGCACGCTTAAGGATAGAGTGCGAAAAAGGACTTTCGAGCAGCTTGGGCAAACAGGTAATGATGTCGATACGCATGGCTTAGGCTTTAGTATCTAGATAAATAGACAAGAGACCATCGGGAAGTTTCACATAAAAGGTACGGCCGGGCTTGTCTACCTTTTCAATAAAATCATCGTGCAAAGGTACTAACACCTCGGCACCCTGATGATCTACGGATAAGATATCCTGCTGATTGAGGCTATACACCTCTTTAATGGTACCGATATGTCCTTCTTTGGCATCTACCACGGCAAAGCCAATTACCTCATGGAAATAGAATTTCCCCTCGCCCAAATCGGGCAGGGCACTCAATGGCAGGTAGAGTTCACAGCCCTTGATGCGCTCGGTATCGTCAAGGTGGTTAATATCTTCAAATTTCAGGAGGACGTATCCGTTTTGGAAACTGAGCGACTCAATAAAAAAAGGAACCAGTTTTTTGTCAATTAAGACAAACACTGATTCCAATTCGAGATACTCTTCGGGGTTGTCAACATCAAATATGGCGCTGACCTCACCTTTCATTCCATGAGATTTGATAATATTGCCTAGTTGAAAGCAATCATCAATCTTCATGAATATTATCCGTTGTTTTCTTCGCTAGCTTCGGCTGAACCTTCTTCAGTAGCTGCTTCTTCGCTGGCTTCAGCGGCTGGAGCTGCTGCTGCAATAGCGTCTTCCGCTTTCTTTCTGATAGCTTCGGCTCTGGCTTCTTTCACGCGCGCTTCTGCTTCCAAACGAGCTTTAGCATCGGCTGATTTCTTAGCAGCCAAAGATTCGGTTTTTCCGGAGATTTTAGCTTCTTTTTCGTTCAACCACTGGGCAAATTTTGCATCAGCTTGCTCTTGCGTGATAGCACCTTTGGCCACACCAATTTGCAAATGCTTTTTGTACAAAATACCTCTGTACGACAACATAGCTTTTACCGTATCGGTAGGTTGCGCTCCGTTCATCACCCACTGGAAGGCCTTCTGGTCATCCAATTTGATGGTGGCAGGGTTGGTGTTTGGATTGTACGTTCCAATTTTCTCGATGAATTTACCATCACGTGGTGATCTAGCATCGGCAACAATTACGTCAAACATTGCTGCTTTTTTGCGCCCTCTGCGCATTAATCTGATTTTAACTGACATTTTTAACTTATTTAGTTAGGCGATGGAACCCGTCCATCTGTATTTAAGGACGCAAAGATACGTGTTTTGTCTGAACATGAGCAAGTTTCCAACAAAAAAAGAGATGGGATCACCATCTCTTTTAAGAAAAAATTATTGGAGGTATAAAATTATTTGCTCAAAAAGCCATTTACGTAAGTCACGCCTTCGTCTGATAATTTGAACTTACCACGGGCCACTTGAGACATACGCTTAGACTTGACGCTGTTCTTAATATACTGAGCCGGATTCGACAATTTTACTCCTTGGCTATTAAGCAAGGTGTTCAAATCTTTGGCCGTGAAGAATTTCACGCCATCTTGCGACTGCGCATACATACTAGCCGCTAATAATTTGTCGATATCCTTGGCATCTTTAGGAACTCTTTTATAAAAACCGGCAAACTCCGTAACATTGATATTGGTCGCTTTAGCTTTGGGGGCTTTAGGAGCTGCCTTTTTTACGGCTTTCACCGCTTTGGCTTTCTTCTCTTTTACCACTTTAGGCTTGGCTACTTTAGCTGCTTTGGCAGGCTTGGCCACCTTGGCAGGAGTTACTTTATTGGCAACAGGCTTAGCAGCAGGAGCTGCTTCACTTTTCACCTCGGCCTTGGTCGCCTTAGGAGCTGCTGCTTTTGGAGCCACTGCTTTGGCTACAGCAGCTTTTGCTGCAGCTGGTTTTCTGCCACGCTTGGCAGGTGTAGCAAGAGCCGCCTTGGCAGGAGCCGCTGCTTTCTTCTCAGAACCTGAAATTTTTGTAATAGTACCTAAAAAGCTCTCAATTTTGTTCGCATGTGAATTGATAAACTCTTCAGTTCCTTCGATTTCGAACTCTCTGGTATCTAAATTAATTCTGATTTTTGCTTTAGTTTCCATTCGGCAAGGTGTTGTTTTTAGTTTTTTTGTAAAGTAAGTTATTTCTAACTCATAATTGCAAATTTTTTAGACAAATAATTACCAACTCTTCTCCAACGAAGTGTTATAATGGATTAAATGAATATTTCACTTTCCTCTTATCCTCAAATTTAGTAGAATAAAGCTATGAAGAAGCCTTTTTTACTCATACACAAAGCAAACAACAAGGCATTGACAAATAAAGCATTACCAGGCTTCTCGTATAATTAAGTTTTGAATATGCGCCAAATGATGATTGCCATGCCAGGCATAAAGGCCTATGGTTTTAGCCAAAGTAGTAGCCCCCGATACCGGATGAATAAAGGTTCTATCTAGCTGATTGTCATCTAGTCGGGCAAGCGTATAGACCCAGCGCTGGTGTAGGTTTTGAAGCAATTCTAAACTCAGCTTTACGGACATTTGATTAGCATCGGGCAGCTCGGCCCATGCTTTTTCATCGTAGGTTTTTATAGTAGGTGCCTCTTCGGTAAGCGCCCATTTTACACGCAAATAGGCATTCATGTGACTATCGGCTAGGTGGTGTACCGTTTGCCTCACCGTCCATCCGCCCGGGCGATAAGGCGTTTCTAATTGTTCTTCATTCAGTTTGTCTACCAAGGCTTTGAGGCGAGCAGGCAAGGTTTCTATTTCTTGCAGGTAGCGTTTTACCGATTCGGAATCGGGCCGGGCAGCTACCTGGGCTTTGCCAATGGGGTATTTGAGAAGTTCTAGATCCATGATATCGTATCGTTTGTTGCATCTGAACGGCTTTTCTGAGTTTTAGTTGAGCGGTTTGTACTGGTTTGGATTAAATCCTTATCTTGTTTGCTTAAGTGCAGGAGGCTTTTGCGTTACCCAACGCATTATTATAGTTTGATTATCAGCAATATTTGTATATGCGGTTATACGGTTTTTATTTACCAAAAGCATCCTTTACATTTGCCTACACGACAAAACAACTACCATGGATAAGTATTCTTACATTTCCAATGCTCATACCAATTACATTGATGAGCTCTACAAATCGTACCAGGCCGATCCGCAATCAGTGGATGAAAGTTGGCAGAAATTTTTTGAAGGGTTTGACTTCTCCAAAAACTTAGGTGAGAATGGCCATTCGGCTGGCACTGAGGTTTCAGAGAAAGAGATTGCCGTGAGAAACCTGATTCATGCCTGGCGTACCCGCGGGCATCTGAAATCTAAAACCAATCCGGTGCGCCCCAGACGTCAGCATAAAACCTATACTGACATCAGCGATTTCGGCCTTACCGAAGCCGATTTGGATCAGGAATTTGAAGCCGGAAAACTCATAGGTATTGGCCGCGCCACCCTGCGCAAGATTGTCGATTCCTTGGTGTACATCTATGGAGGAACGGTTGGTTTTGAATATGCCTACATCCGTGAGCCGGAAATATTAGAATGGTTCCGTCAAAAATCGGAAGCCGAAGCCTTGAGCTTTAACCCGAGCGAGGAAGAGAAAAAACGCATTTTATATAAACTGAATGAAGCGGTAGTATTCGAAAACTTCCTGCACACCAAATACTTAGGACAAAAGCGCTTCTCTTTGGAAGGTGGAGAAACTACCATTCCGGCCTTGGATGCTATCATTAATAAATCGGCTGAGCTGGGTGTGGAGGAAGTGATGATTGGGATGGCACACCGTGGTCGCCTCAATGTGCTTTGTAATATCATGGGCAAAACCTATGAGCAGATTTTCAACGAGTTTGAAGGAACAGCTGAGCCCGACATGACCATGGGCGATGGTGACGTAAAATACCACATGGGCTATAGCAGCCAGGTAACTTCTCCTTCGGGCAATGTGGTTAATCTAAAACTAGCTCCTAACCCTTCTCATCTTGAGGCAGTTAATCCTGTGGTAGAAGGTTTTGTTCGTGCCAAAATCGATTCGCAATATAAAGGCGATGTCACTAAGGCTTTGCCTATCTTAATCCATGGCGATGCGGCCGTAGCCGGACAAGGTATCGTATATGAAGTAACCCAAATGAGCATGCTTGCGGGCTACCATACAGGCGGCACCATACACTTTGTTATCAACAACCAAGTAGGTTTCACGACCGATTATGATGATGCCCGTACCTCCATCTATTGTACCGATATTGCCAAAGTGGTAGACGCACCTGTGCTTCACGTAAATGGTGATGACCCTGAGGCAGTGGTATTCTGCGCCCAATTGGCGGCCGAATTCCGTCAGAAATTCAAGCGCGATATTTTTATTGATATGGTTTGCTACAGACGCCATGGGCACAATGAGAGCGATGAGCCTAAATTTACCCAGCCTACGCTGTATAACTTGATTTCCAAGCATGCCAACCCGCGTGAGATTTACAACAAAAAGCTCATCGAAAAAGGACACTGGGATGCTAAAGTGGCTGAAACCATGGATGAGGAATTTCGCAACCTCTTGCAAGACCGCCTCAATATGGTGAAGCAAGCACCACTTCCTTATAAATACCAACCCCTAGAGTTGGAGTGGAAGGAATTGAGACGCTCCAAGCCAGAAGACTTTGAAAAATCGCCCGAAACGGCCATCAGCCAAGCGGTGATTGATAAAGTGGGTAAGGCCTTAACCGAAATTCCAAAAGGCTTTAAACCCATCAAGCAGATAGAAAAGCAGCTGAAAGACCGTAAGGATATGTTCTTCCAAGCTAAGAAGCTCAACTGGGCTTCAGCCGAACTGTTGGCTTATGGTTCTATTTTGTTGGAAGGAAAAACCGTACGTATGTCGGGGCAAGATGTGCAGCGTGGTACTTTCTCGCACCGTCATGCTGTGCTGCGCGATGCCGAAACCAATGAATCGCATAACAGTCTGAACCATATTGATAAAAACCAAGCTAAATTCCATATCTACAACTCCCTATTATCGGAGTTTGGGGTATTAGGATTTGAGTTTGGCTATGCCATGGCCAACCCGAGCGCCCTAACCATTTGGGAAGCACAGTTTGGTGATTTTGCCAACGGTGCGCAAGTAATGATTGACCAGTTCATCACCTGTTCGGAATCAAAATGGCAGCGCATGAACGGTATGGTGCTTTTATTACCTCATGGCTATGAAGGCCAAGGGCCGGAGCACTCCAATGCTCGTCCGGAGCGTTTCTTACAGTTGTCGGCTGAATATAATGTGGTGGTAGCGAATATCACTACGCCTGCCAACTTCTTCCACGCCTTGCGCAGACAATTGGCTTGGGAATTCCGCAAGCCGCTGATTGTGATGTCGCCTAAATCGTTGCTGCGCCACCCATCGGTGGTATCAGACGTGTCCGAATTCACCAAAGGAAGCTTCCAGGAAGTGATAGACGATACCTACGCTACGGCCAAAGGCATTAAGAAAGTATTGCTATGCAGCGGGAAAATCTATTATGATTTACTAGAAAAACAGCAAGCCGATAAACGCAAAGATGTAGCCATCGTTCGCGTGGAGCAGTTGCACCCCTTCCCGAAAAACCAAATCCAGAAACTATTGGCCAAATACAAAGGTGCCAAAGTGTATTGGGTGCAGGAAGAGCCCCAAAACATGGGCTACTGGGCGTATATGCTACGCATGACCTATAAAGAGGTAGACTTTGAAGATGTAATCAGCCGCAAGCCAAGTGCTTCGCCAGCCACAGGCTATGGCAAGATGCACGCCAAAGAGCAGGAGGCAATCCTTAACAAAGCCTTTGGATAATTTTAATGCCTAGCAAATGAAGAAAAAGATAATGCTTAGCACGTTTGAAGAATCGGAACTGGAAGAACTAAAAGCCAGTGCGGCTAGGACGTATAAGGAGCGTTATCTTTATCTCAAAAAATTGCAAAGCATTATCAAGACTAATACACCTTCGATTGATGTAGACGACATCGATACAAACTATATTGAGTTAAAGAGAAAGGATGCAAATTGAATACGGTTTCTTTGAGGATTTCCTGAAGCTACTGCTTAAACACCAAGTGGAAGCAATGATTATTGGTGGCTATGCGGTAAATGTATATGGATACTCAAGATACACCGGAGATTTGGATATTTGGTATCAACCTACATCCAATAACGTGTCAAAACTTATGAAAGCTATTGAAGAGTTTGGATTTGATACGGAAATTCTAAAAAATCAGCAACTTGAATATCAAAGTCCGATAAAACTACAAGATGAGGGTTTTAAGATTGAGTTGATTGCTAGTATTAAAGGTGTGGGTAGTTTTGATGAATGCTATCAAAATGTGCTTAAAGTAGAAATTAATGATTTCCTATTTCCTTTTATTGGTTATAAGGATTTGATAAACAACAAGAAAAGTTCAATGCGGATGAAAGATGCCGTGGACGTACATTATTTAGAACAAATAAAAAAATTAAATAACCCAGATTCAGAATCATGAGCTTAGAAATTAAAGTACCTACCGTAGGAGAATCCATCTCCGAAGTGACCATCTCCCGCTGGCTGAAAAAGAGTGGCGACTCGGTGGCTATGGACGAAATCATTGCCGAGCTGGAATCAGACAAAGCCACTTTTGAATTGGCGGCTGAGCAAGCCGGAGTGCTTACCATCAAAGCCCAGGAGGGCGAAACCGTGGCCATTGGCGCTATCATAGCCGAGATTGCCGAAGGCGCAGGAGCTCCTGCTGCTAAAAAAGAAAGCGCGGCTGCCCCTGCGGCTTCCGCTCCTGCCAGCAAAACGGGAGAAGTGAAAGAAATGATCGTACCTGCTGTGGGAGAGTCTATCACCGAGGTAACGATTTCTTCCTGGTTGAAAAAAGACGGTGATTTTGTGAAGCTGGATGAGGTAATTGCCGAGGTCGATTCTGATAAAGCAACTTTCGAATTGCCTGCTGAAGCTAATGGTATTTTGCGCATTGTGGCTAAGGAAGGTAGCACCCTGGAGATTGGTGCCCTGATTTGTAAAATTGAAGTAAGTGAAGGCGCTCCTGCGGCTGCTTCGGCTCCATCAAGTGCTGCTCCTGCGGCCGCTTCAGCTCCTGCCTCCTCAAAGGATAGCTATGCCAGCGGACATGCTTCGCCTGCCGCTGCCAAAATTATGGCCGAAAAGGGCTTGACCGCCTCGGAAGTAAAAGGCTCGGGTGTGGATGGAAGAATCACCAAAGAAGATGCACAAAACGCCCAAAAATCGGCTGCTAAACCTGCGGCTGCTTCGGCTCCCTCAGCGCCTGCGAACAAGCCTGTGGCGGGAAGCAGAGGCGAAAGCCGTGTGAAAATGACACCTCTTCGTAAGACGGTTTCCAAGCGATTGGTTTCTGTGAAAAACGAAACCGCCATGCTAACTACTTTCAACGAGGTAGACATGAAGCCTGTGATGGATATGCGTTCTAAATTCAAAGACCAGTTTAAGGAAAAACACCAGATTGGATTGGGCTTTATGTCTTTCTTTACCAAGGCGGTATGTGTGGCTTTGCAAGAATGGCCTGCTGTGAATGCCCGTATCGAAGGAGAGGAAATTGTATATAATGAGTTCTGTGATATTTCGATAGCAGTATCGGCTCCGAAAGGCTTGGTAGTACCGGTGATTAGAAATGCGGAATCCATGAATTTTGCTGAGATTGAGAAAGAAATTTCCCGCTTAGCCGGAAAAGCCCGCGATAACAAATTGAGTATAGAAGAAATGACGGGCGGTACCTTCACCATCACCAATGGTGGTGTGTTCGGTTCGTTAATGTCTACCCCGATTATTAATGCGCCACAATCGGCCATTTTGGGTATGCACAATATCGTGGAAAGACCTGTAGTGGTAAATGGTGAAATCGTGGTGCGCCCGATGATGTATATTGCCTTATCGTATGACCATAGAATTATTGACGGTCGTGAATCGGTGAGTTTCTTGGTACGCGTGAAGCAGTTATTGGAGGATCCTGCTAGGTTGTTGTTGGGGGTGTAATGGATTGTAGTATGTAGTATTTGGAGAATAAAGCATGGGTCGTCATCGATATGAGGATTTAGAGGTTTGGAAATTGGCTTTGGATTTATCAATTCAGGTAAGTTTTGAAACTCGGAATTATCCCAATGTTGAAAAGTATGCCCTTGTTCCTCAAACCAACAGAAGTGCATACTCTATACCTTCCAACATAGCGGAGGGAGCAGGAAGAGGCGGAAATAAGGAGTTTGTTAATTTTCTCCATTATGCTCTTGGCTCCCTCAATGAATTGGAAACCCAAATTCTAATAGCCTTTAAGCTTGACTATTTACAAGAAGAACGCTATTTGTACTTTATAGATAAATATGGTGTGTTGAAGAAAATGATTATAAACCTCACAAAGGCTTTGGTCTAACTACCACATTCCATATACCAGAATGATTGTCGGTTTAAAGAAAAGTTTAACCTAAAATAAATCCAAGGCTTGGTACTTTATACCTAATACTTGGTACTAAAAAATATGACTTACAATGTTATCGTAATCGGTTCGGGACCTGGTGGTTATATCGCGGCTATTCGTGCGGCTCAGCTAGGCATGAAGGTGGCTATTATCGAAAAATATAATGCATTAGGCGGTACTTGTCTTAATGTAGGCTGCATCCCTTCCAAAGCTTTGTTGGACTCCTCCGAACATTATCATAATGCTGCCCACACATTTAAAGAGCACGGTATCAACCTTACGGGCTTGAAATCGGATTTAGGGCAAATGATAAAAAGGAAGTCTGATGTGGTGAAGCAAACCAGCGATGGTATCGCTTTCTTGATGAAGAAAAACAAGATTGATGTGCACCACGGCATGGGTTCTTTCAAAGATAAAAATACCGTAATCGTGACGGCTGCCGATGGTAAAACCACTGAAATCACGGGGGAAAAAATCATCATTGCCACGGGTTCAAAACCTTCCACCCTTCCTTTTATCAAGATTGATAAGAAAAGAGTTATCACCAGTACCGAAGCTTTGGAATTGAAAGAGATTCCTAAGCATCTAATTGTGATAGGTGGCGGTGTGATTGGTCTGGAATTAGGGTCAGTATATGCTCGCTTGGGTTCAAAAGTTTCTGTGGTTGAATTTATGGATAGCATTATCCCTACTATGGACAAAACCATGGGCAAGGAACTCCAGAAATCGCTTAAGAAGTTGGGCTTTGAATTCTACCTAAGCCATAAAGTAACGGCTGTGGAGAATAAAGGAAAAGAAGTACAAGTGAAAGCGGAAACTCCTGATGGTAAAACCTTGGAGCTAAAAGGCGATTACGTGCTGGTATCTATTGGTAGAAGAGCTTATACCGATGGCTTGGGCTTGGAGAAAGTGGGCATCCCTACTGATAAAGCCGGCCGCGTGGAGGTGGACGATCATTTGAGAACCAATGTGCCCAATATCTATGCCATTGGCGATGTGGTGCGTGGTGCTATGTTGGCGCACAAGGCCGAAGAAGAAGGCGTATACGTAGCCGAAACCATAGCCGGACAGAAGCCGCATATCAATTATAACCTGATTCCGGGTGTGGTATATACCTGGCCGGAAGTAGCCGCAGTAGGTTATACCGAAGAGCAGCTGAAAGCGCAAGGACGTGCTTATAAATCGGGTTCGTTCCCGTTCAAAGCTTTGGGCCGTGCCCGTGCCAGTATGGATATTGATGGCTTGGTAAAAGTATTGGCCGATAAACAAACGGATGAGATTTTGGGTGTACATATGATTGGTCCACGCGTAGCCGATGTGATTGGCGAAGCCGTGGTAGCTATGGAATACCGTGCCTCAGCCGAAGATGTAGCCCGCATGAGCCATGCCCACCCTACCTATACCGAAGCCTTTAAGGAAGCCTGCTTAGCCGCTACGGACAATAGGGCTTTGAATATGTAAGCGAGTATTGGGTATGTAAAAAATAGTATTTGGAAAGGCTGCCGGAAGGTGGCCTTTTTTATTCCATCGTATACCTAACCCCCAAAAATATCCTAATTCCTTGGTTAGAGGCAAAAACATAGGAAGGTCAAAGGTTAATGCTTGGGGATTATTGGGCGTGTGAACTGTCCGTTTTCCCTACCAACTTCCTTATTTGAGGGCAATAAAATCATCCGTATCTTAGCCCGGCTATGAGCGATGCTATCCAAACCGAAACCTTACAGCTTTTGCAGCACTTTACCGGAATTCAACCCCAATGGGAAGAAGCCGAAAAGAAACTGCAAGGCTATATTCTCTACCTCTTAGAAAAAGATATACAGTCACTTTATAACCTCCTGTACCGTATCGATGTAAGCGAGACTAAGGTCCGCGCCATATTTGGGGGCTTTTCAGATGATATCGCCACCGACATCACACGACTAATTTTGGAAAGAATACAACAAAAAGCCGAACTACGCCTCCGCTACAAAAACAAATAGTGGAAAACGATAAACTTTTTGTAGATTAAACATCTACAATGCCCCTGAGTTTACCAAGCATGAAAATCAAAAAGGCTATATTTTTCACTCTTTGTGTACTCCACCTCTCCGCCCAAGGTCAAACCACCTATTTGGGAGTAGATAGCCTCTCTCACTTATTAAGTCAAGCCACAAGCGACAGTCAGCGAGTACACTACACCTATCTTCTGAGCAAAGAATTGGTGTATGTTGATCCCGCCAAAGCACTTACTTTAGCCAATCAGGGGGAACAACTAGCCCAAAAGATTAATAACCGATTAGCACTGGCCTATATCTATAGAATCAAAGCTTCTATTTTTGCGGCTCAAGGTTTGTACAGTGCGGCCGCAGAGGTAGGAGCCAAAGCCGAAATTATGTTTTTAGACCTAGGAGATAAGGCTGGTTTGGCCAACTATCAGATAAGCTTGGGGCATTTGTTTAGGCGACAAGGTTTGTTTGAAAGAAGCCTTGCCTATCATTTTCAGTCCTATCAATATTTTCTTGCAAATGGTCCTTTGGAACGAATTTGTGTGAGTATGCACAATTATGCTGAGGCCTTGTATTATGTGGATAGTCTCGATAAAGCAGAGAAGATTAACCTAAAAGCCATACAGCTCAATGACTCTATTCGCAACAAAAGTGTATTGATGTCGTGCTTCAAAGCACAGGGATTAATTGCACAAAAACTAGGCAAGACAAAGGAAGCACAATACTATTTTGACCAGTGCATTCAGCTGGGCAATGAAATGGGTAAAGATGCCCAAAAAGATGCTGCGCTAAACAGCATGTTGGCATTAGCCGACATTTATCAACAAGAAGGCAAGTTTGATTTGCAGCTTTCCACCCTAAAAGACGCAGAAGAATATGCCTTGAAGTATTCCAGCGACCAGTTTTTGGTTGATATTTACCTTCAAATGTTTCAGTTCTTTGTTCAAAAAAATAACTTGGAACAAGCCAACATCTTTCTGTCCGAATATAAAGAACAATTGCAGAGCAATAGAACCAAGCTAAGTGCTGAAAATGAAAATTTCATAGACGCCCTCTACGAGTCCATTGTTCTCACCAATCAAAATGAACTATTAAAACAAAAAACCCAGCTGGACGAGGTTACAATCAAGAATCAAAAAACCCAGCTTCTGTTCGCAATAGCCCTTATTATCACCTTGATCCTCAGTGCTTATGTTATTTTAATAAATGTTAGAAAATTGAAAAAAGCCAACCGCCTGCTGAAGATACAAAAATTGGCTATCGAAAAAACTTCCCAAGAGCTGGAAGAACTAAATGCGGTGAAAGATAAATTTTTTGGTATTGTTTCTCACGATATCCGAAGTCCCTTGGCTTCCATGCTTTCCTTTGCTGCCCTTATTGATGACCATATAGATAAACTCACTCAAGAGGAGATTCGCTCTATGGCGCATGATTTGCGCAACAATGCCAATGCAACCCTGAAAATGGCGGACAACCTTATCAGTTGGGCACGTTTTCAAATGAAACATGTAAAAACCACTCCTCAGGCAATTAATCCTCTAAATATTTTACACCAATTGCAGGATGTATTTGCCCATGTAGCCAAAGAAAAGAATATCCAAATTCGTATACATTCAGAAACAGAAGAAAAGATACTAGCCGATGCTAACCAAACAGAACTGGTAATACGGAACCTCCTTAACAATGCCCTGAAGTTTACTGCTTCAGGAGGAGAAATTCAGTTGCGGGTGTATTCATCCGAAAATAACGTGGCTATTGCCATCAAAGACTCAGGCATTGGAATGACCAAAGAGCAAGTAAATGATTTGTTCAATCTGCAAACCAATAAAAGCTTAAGAGGAACCAATGGAGAAAAAGGTTCCGGGCTGGGTTTGATTATATGTAAAGAATACGTTGAAAATAATAAGGGAAGCATTAGTGTTGAATCAAAGCCAGGAGAGGGTAGCACATTCACCGTATTTTTACCCAAGGCATAAAAAAACCAAAGCTTTTGCTTTGGTTTCCTTTCTTAGGCCATATTGTGATACACGTTCTGCACGTCTTCGTCTTCTTCAAATTTTTCCAGCAACTTCTCAATTTCCTCTTGCTGCTCAGGGCTTAGCTGTTTAGTATCGGTAGGGATGCGCTCAAAACCCGAGCTTACAATCTCTATAGATTTTTCTTCCAAGCCTTTCTGCAAAGCACCAAAATCTTTGAAGTCAGCATAAATCATCAAATGCTCCGGATTTTCAGCATCTTCGAAAATCTCTTCGGCACCAAAGTCAATCAGCTCCAGTTCCAGGTCATCCAATCCCATTCCCGTAGGCTTAGCAATTTTGAAGAAGGATTTTTTATCAAAAAGGAAATCGAGGGAGCCGGTAGTACCCAAGTTGCCGCCTGCGCGGGTAAAGTAGCTGCGCACATTGGCCACGGTGCGGTTGTGGTTATCGGTAGCGGTTTCCACCACGATGGCAATACCATAGGGGCCATAGCCTTCGTATACAATCTCTTTATAATCTTCCTGATCTTTTGATGTAGCCTTTTTAATAGCACGCTCCACGTTCTCCTTGGGCATGTTTTCGGCCTTCGCATTTTGAATGAGGGCACGCAAGCGCGAGTTGGCTTCTGGATCGGGGCCTCCGGCTTTCACTGCAATCACTATATCTTTTCCGATACGCGTAAACACCTTGGCCATGTGGCTCCAGCGTTTCATTTTTCTGGCTTTACGGTATTCAAAGGCTCTTCCCATGATCTATGTTCGGTTAGTGTTTGTTCAAACGTTCGCAAAAATAACAGGATATCGCATAAGTTTCCACCTTATTGCAAAAATCCCTTTTCGCTTATTCTTCCCTGCTGAGGGCATTTCCGAAAATTCCCTTTGCATTCTAAGCTTTTGCCCCTAATTTTGCCCAATTTTAACTTACTCCTTCCTACCATGCCAAAAGACAATAGCCTCAAGTCAGTACTCATCATCGGAAGCGGTCCCATCGTTATCGGTCAAGCCTGCGAATTTGATTATTCGGGTTCACAAGCCGCCCGCTCATTAAAAGAAGAAGGCATTGAGGTGATTTTGATCAACTCCAATCCTGCCACCATCATGACCGACCCCATTACGGCCGACCATGTGTATCTGAAGCCCTTGGAGAAGAAATCCATCATCGAAATCCTGAAAAAGCATAAGATTGATGCCGTGCTTCCTACTATGGGTGGACAAACGGCCCTCAACTTAGCCATCGATTGCGAAAAAGCAGGCATCTGGAAACAGTTTGGCGTGCGCATCATCGGGGTGGACATAAAGGCCATAGAAACTACCGAAGATCGGGAGAAATTCCGCTTGCTGATGAAAGAACTGGGCGTGGGCGTGTGCGAAGGAGAAACTGCCACCAGCTTTCTGCAAGGAAAAGAAATTGCCCAGCGCATTGGTTTTCCTTTGGTAATCCGTCCGTCTTACACCTTGGGAGGTACCGGAGGCGGATTTGTAGAGAAACCCGAAGATTTTGATAAAGCCCTTACGGCCGGATTGCACGCTTCGCCTATCCATGAGGTATTGGTGGAGCAAAGCATCATGGGTTGGAAAGAATATGAACTAGAATTGCTCCGCGACAACCTGGGCAATGTGATTATCATCTGTAGCATCGAAAACTTCGATCCTATGGGGGTGCATACAGGCGATTCCATCACGGTAGCGCCCGCCATGACACTGTCGGACACGGTGTACCAGAATATGCGCGACATGGCCATCAAAATGATGAATGGTATCGGGCAATTTGCTGGAGGATGTAATGTGCAGTTTTCGGTAAGTCCGTATGATGATACCCTAATCGGGATTGAAATCAACCCACGCGTTTCGCGCTCTTCGGCTTTGGCCTCTAAAGCTACGGGCTATCCTATCGCCCGTATCGCGGCCAAACTGGCCATAGGCTATAATTTGGATGAATTGCCTAACCAAATCACCAAAACTACCTCGGCCTTTTTTGAGCCTGCCTTAGACTACGTGATTGTGAAAATCCCTCGTTGGAATTTCGATAAGTTTAAAGGGGCCGACCGCAAATTGGGCCTTCAGATGAAATCGGTAGGAGAAGTAATGGGCATAGGCCGCAACTTCCAGGAAGCCTTGCAAAAAGCTTGTCAGTCATTAGAAATTAAGCGTAACGGACTCGGTGCTGATGGCAAAGAGTTGACCAATCAGGAGCAAATCCTTTACAGCTTGGCCAACCCCAGCTGGAACCGTCTTTTCCATATTTACGATGCCTTCAAACTGGGTATTCCGTTCAAAACCATTCAGCAGCTTACTAAGATAGATCCTTGGTTCCTCAACCAAATAGAGGAGCTGATTATGCTGGAAAAAGAAATCGAAAAGTTCAGCATTGCCAATATTCCTTTTGAAATGATGAAGGAAGCTAAGGCCAAAGGCTATGCCGATCGGCAGATTGCCCACTTGCTGCGCTGCTTGGAAAGTGAAGTGTACAAGAAGCGTAAAGACATGGGCTTGCACCGGGTATTCAAAATGGTGGATACCTGTGCGGCCGAATTTGAAGCGAAAACGCCTTACTACTATTCTACCTTTGGCGGGGAAAACGAATCCGTAAAAACCGACCGTAAGAAAGTGGTAGTGCTGGGTTCGGGCCCCAACCGCATCGGGCAAGGCATTGAGTTTGACTACTCGTGCGTGCATGGTGTATTGGCAGCCAAAGAGTGCGGCTATGAAACCATTATGATCAACTGCAACCCCGAAACCGTATCTACGGACTTCAATACGGCCGACAAACTGTATTTTGAGCCGGTATTCTGGGAGCATATCTACGAAATCATTGAACACGAGAAGCCCGAAGGCGTAATTGTGCAGCTAGGGGGACAAACCGCCCTGAAGCTGGCCGAAAAAATGCACCGCTACGGTATCAAAATCATGGGTACAAGCTTTGAAGCCTTGGATTTGGCCGAAGACCGCGGAAGCTTCTCCACCTTGTTGAAAGAAAACAACATTCCTTACCCTAAGTTTGGGGTGATTGAAGATGCCGAGCAGGCCATAGAACTCAGCAAAGAACTGGGCTTTCCGCTGTTGGTGCGCCCTTCCTATGTCTTGGGCGGACAAAGCATGAAGATTGTGATTAATGAAAAAGAACTGGAAAGCCATGTGATTGACCTCCTCAAAGACAATCCGGGCAATAAGGTATTGCTCGATCACTTCTTAGATGGGGCCATTGAAGCCGAAGCAGATGCCATCTGCGATGGAGAAGATGTGCATATCATTGGTATCATGCAGCATATCGAACCAGCTGGCATTCACTCAGGCGATTCGTATGCCGTATTGCCTCCATACAACTTGGGCGATTTTGTGATGCAGCAGATTGAAGCCCATACCAAAAAGATAGCCCTTGCCCTGCGCACGGTAGGTTTGATTAACATTCAGTTTGCCGTGAAAAACGATATGGTGTATATCATTGAGGCCAATCCTAGGGCTTCGCGCACGGTACCATTTATTTGCAAAGCCTATCAAGAGCCCTATGTGAATTATGCCACCAAGGTGATGCTAGGGGAGAAAAAGGTGAAAGATTTTCAGTTCAATCCCGTGAAAAAAGGCTACGCCATCAAAGAGCCGGTGTTCTCCTTCAATAAGTTCCCGAATGTGAACAAGGAGCTAGGCCCGGAGATGAAATCTACCGGAGAAGCCATCTACTTTATCGATGATTTGATGGACGACTATTTCTTGAAAATCTACAGCGAACGAAACCTATACCTCAGTAGATAAGTAAGAATAAAACCAAGGCAAGTGAAACCCCTTGCCTTGGTTTTCTGTTTTAAGAGTACTACAATGGAAAATCGACTGAAGGAACATTTGCGTAAGATTGCCGACAGCCTTACACCCGAATCCACGCTGGAAGATGTGTATGAGCAACTTGCCTTGCTTGAAGACATTGAACTTTCTGAAAAGGAGGTGAAAGAAGGCAAAGTAGTTACTCAGGCTAAGGTGAAAGAGATGGCTCAATCATGGCTGAAGTAATTTGGACACAAAGAGCACTTCATCAGCTTGAGAAGAATATTCTTTTCATAAAAAATGAAAGAGGTCTTTATTACGCAACCACCGTAACCAATAAAATTTTAAACACGATTGATTTGCTTGAGAATCAACCCCAAATGGGTACGTTGGAGCCACTTTTAAAGCATAAGAAAAGTGAATATAGATTTTTAATTGTATGGAGTTATAAATTGATTTACAGGATTTACAAAAATCAAGTTATCATTTCGAGAGTTTTCCATACCTCACGAAATCCCCAAAAACTAAAAGGACTATAGCCCTATGTTTAAATTCCTCATTTTAAGTTTTGTATTCTTTTACCTGATTATAAAAGTAAGCGGCTTTTTCTTGCGCATATTCTTGCGCTCGGCTACCCAAAAGGCAACCCAGCACTACCAGCAGCAGCAAACCCGCCAGCAATACCGACCTACTGGTAATGCCAATGTAGATATAGATTATGTACCTACCGAAACGGTGAAAGCCTCAAAAATCACCAAAGGCGGTGAATATGTGGACTACGAAGAGGTGAAGTAAGGAAAGAAGTCCCATCTATCGTCTATCCTCTCTTCGTCTCCTAATCTCCTCTCACCATCCGCCCGGTTTCCGGGTTTTGTTTTTCATTTTCTTGGATTTTACTGCTTCGTAATCGTGGTAAGTTGTGCCTTGTTGGGTAACTACAACCGCTCGGTTGCACGAAGAAAAAATTAGTAAGAGGCAAAAAATGCCAAAGATTATTTGGTTTCGCATGGCGCCTATTTTTTCATGAAATATAGGCTAAAAGGGCTTAATTTACAAGGTTTCACACGTTTACGGGCAATTTTCTCCCCCTCCCTATGTGGCGTTATTAATATTTTATGGATATCTTTACCGCCTTGTTAATTGTAAACCCAGTCAAACTAACGTACGATGTCATACAATAAAATTGTTGAGCTTCTTGGTGATAAGGCCGACAGCCTGCTGAACCACTCTTGCAAAACCATCTCTAAAGACGTTTTGCATATCCCTAATCCTAATTTCGTGGATCAGGTATTCCTTCAGTCGAACCGCAATCCGCAAGTATTGCGTAGCTTGGGCGCCTTGTTCAACTCGGGTCGCTTAGCGGGCACAGGCTATACTTCAATCCTTCCGGTAGACCAAGGGATTGAGCACAGCGCAGGTGCTTCATTTGCCAAGAACCCAATTTATTTTGACCCTGAAAACATTATCAAGCTGGCTATAGAAGGCGGTTGCAATGCCGTGGCTACTACCTTTGGTGGATTGGCCATGATGAGCCGCAAATATGCCCATAAAATACCTTTTGTGGTGAAAATCAACCACAACGAACTCCTTACTTATCCTAATAAAGCCGACCAGATTATGTACGGTTCGGTAGAAGAAGCCTGGAACCTAGGTGCCACAGCCGTTGGAGCTACTATTTACTTCGGTTCTGATAATGCTTCTCGCCAAATCCAAGAAGTAGCAGCCGCTTTCGAAAGAGCCCACGAATTGGGTATGGCTACTATTCTTTGGTGCTATACGCGTAATGACGCCTTCAAGCGTGATGGCAAAGACTACCACGTATCAGCCGATTTGACTGGACAAGCCAACCACTTAGGGGTAACCATCCAGGCGGATATCATCAAGCAAAAACTTCCTGAAAACAATGGAGGCTACAAAGCCCTTAACTCAGGTGGTTCAAGCTATGGTAAACTAGATGAGCGTATTTATACCGAACTTACTTCTGAGCACCCTATCGACCTTTGCCGCTACCAAGTAGCCAACTGCTACATGGGCCGTGCCGGATTGATCAACTCAGGTGGTGACTCTAAAGGCTCTACCGATATGGCCGATGCCGTACGTACTGCCGTTATTAACAAACGTGCCGGAGGTATGGGATTGATATCGGGCCGTAAAGCCTTCCAGCGCCCAATTAAAGAAGGTGTGGAATTATTAAACGCAATTCAGGACGTTTACCTAGCAAAAGAGGTTACCATCGCCTAATTTTGTAGGCTTCACTAAATAAGCAATTGCCTATGGCATGGTTTCGAAGGACAGAAAAGGGGATTAATACCCCCACCGAGAATAAGAAGGAAGCGCCTGATGGCTTATGGTACAAAACGCCCAGCGGGAACATCATCCATATTCGTGAGCTGAAAAGCAATCAGTATGTATGCCCCGATGACGACTACCATGTGCGCATTGGCTCTAAGGAGTATTTTGAAATCTTATTCGATAATAACCAATTCACCGAGCTGGATGCGAATATGACCTCAGGCGATCCACTGAAATTTGTGGATACCAAGGCTTATCCTAGTCGTATCAAAGAAACGATTAGCAAAACGGAGCTGAAAGATGCTGCCCGTACCGCAGTTGGTAAAATGAACGGCCTCGATTTGGTAGTTACCTGTATGGACTTCAGTTTTATTGGCGGTTCTATGGGCTCAGTAGTGGGTGAGAAAATTGCCCGCGGCATTAATTACAGCTTAGCCAACAAAATCCCCTTCCTGATGATTTCAAAATCGGGTGGTGCGCGTATGATGGAAGCAGGCTTTTCTTTAATGCAAATGGCCAAAACCTCTGCCCGCCTGGCCTTGCTATCGGAGGCGAAGATTCCCTACATCTCATTAATGACTGATCCCACCACCGGTGGTGTGACGGCATCGTATGCTATGCTGGGAGATTTTAATATTGCCGAACCCGATGCCCTGATCGGCTTTGCCGGACCGCGAGTAATCCGCGAGACCATTGGCAAGGATTTACCGAAAGGCTTCCAAAGCTCAGAGTTTTTGTTGGAACACGGCTTCCTCGATTTCATCGTGGACAGACGCAACCTAAAAACCAAGCTTACCACGCTTCTGAAAATGATTCAATAAGTAGAAAGGCCACCATAAGGTGGCCTTTTTTAATGACTAAGAATAAAGTGAGTATTAGTCGCCCATAAATTTAGCCTCTAATATCAGCTCAGAACCAAGCTTGCCCGGAGTATGGCGCACCATAGACAATTTGCTTACCTGAAAAGCAAAGTCAAAGGTCTTTTGGCTCAATATGCGCTTAGCCGTTTGTAAATCGGAAGGGCTTAGTCCACTTACAATAGTAATATGCGGATTTTCAACAAATACCGGCTTATGAATAGGAAAGGCGTTATGCTGAAGGCGTTTAATGGTTTGGTTGTAGAGCTCCCTATTGGCCGCACATATAGCCGACTTGGTCTTTACAGGCATAAAAAGCGTTCCTGACTTTTCATGTGACTCGAGCCCACCCACCTTTACCAAAAAAGGACGAATCCGTTCCGCATGCATACACAAAGCCTCGGCAAAATCTTGCTCCCATTCCGTAGACAAATTCATGTAAAAGAAGTTGATATGCGGGGCAGAGGTTAGGTAGTTTCCTTCAAATCCCCGGCTGAGCAAGGTCTCCTTTTTCTCCAGCACGTTTGCCGCAGATGCTCCATGAAGAAGCACCTGTACCTTATATTGGCATAGGGTATGTTGGGAGGTGGCAAGCATGTATTATCCAGAAAAATAAAAGATGGTAACATCTAAGGTAATAAATTCGCCAATCGCTTCAAAAGAAGAATAAGATTTTATCTTTATCTATAAATACAATACAAACTATTATTAAAAACGCACAATACTGATTTTTTATACTGTTTCTTCTATTCTTATCAATTTTGTGCGTACTTCGCTTTTCTAGTGTTTTTACCCTTATCCGTATGAAAAATCTCCTGCTTGTACTCCTTCTATCCCTTTCATTCACTGCATTTTCACAGAACAGCAATTGGAGCAATCATTGGAAAACCCATTATCCTACTTTAGATACTTTGTACAAGCATCTGCACAGAAATCCGGAGCTTAGTTTGCAAGAAGTGAACACCTCGCGCCTCATGGGTCAAGCGCTTCAAGCCTTAGGCTTTGAGGTAATCCGTAACCTAGGCGCTCACAATGTGGCAGGTATTTTAAAAAATGGAGACGGACCTGTGCTCTTGATTCGTACCGACATGGATGCCCTGCCTTTGGAAGAAAAAACGGGTCTGTCTTATGCTAGTAAAGCCAAAGGAATAAATGCGGCAGGCAATGAAGTATTCGTAATGCATGCCTGTGGGCACGATATTCACATGAGTTCTTTTATCGGCACGGCCCAATACCTTTCTTTGAACCGTAAGCTATGGAAAGGAACATTGGTAATGGTTGCCCAATCGGCTGAGGAAAATGGCCTGGGAGCCGATTTACTCTTCAAAGCCGGATTTTATGATAAAATCCCCACCCCTGATTATGCCTTGGCCCTTCACGACAATTCCTTTTTGCCTGCGGGTAGCATAGGGTATCGGCAAGGTGCCTTTATGGCCAGTGTGGATATGATGGACATTACCGTGTACGGAAAGGGTGGCCATGGTGCCTCTCCCCACTCCACCATCGACCCGATAGTACTTTCTGCCCAAATGATTCAAGCCTTTCAAACCATAGTCAGCCGTGAGTTGAATCCTATCGATCCGGCTGTAATTACCGTAGGTTCTATTCATGGAGGCACCGTGCATAATATTATTCCCGATGAAGTGAAAATGCAATTGACCATAAGAGCTTATTCCGATGAAGTGCGCGACCAATTGATAGCAGCCATCAAACGGATAGCCACGGGCTTGGCGCAAACGGCAGGCCTAGAGGGTGATAAACTTCCTACTTTTTCGATCCGAGAGCCTATGACACCCGCCACGGTAAACGATAAAGCCCTGACAGAAAGACTATTGCCTGTAATTGAAAAAACGGTAGGAAAGGAAAACTTAGTGGAAACCCTACCCTATATGGTGGGCGAAGACTTTAGCATGTATGGAAAGCAAGCCAAGAAAGTACCTCTTTTTATGTTTTGGTTGGGCACTTTAGCGCCCGAAACCATAGCCGAAGCAAAGAAGAAAGGAGAACCTTTGCCTTCGCTGCACTCGCCTTACTTTGCACCCGTTCCGGAAAAGACCATACAAACTGGCGTGGAAGTAATGAGCGCAGCCGCTATTCATCTTTTATCTAATTAGCCTCCGCAGCCAATAAATTTCTTCCAGTCTTTGGCAGAAAGGGCGGGCAAGCCCAATGGCTCGGCTTTCTCTTCAGCGCTGGGAGGTAGAAATGCGCCTTCTGCTGGAAGCGCTTTAGAATCTTGCGATTCCTCAGTTTTCAGCTCTTTAGCTGAATCTTTGGTATCTTGCGGGTGTTTATCCATAAGTCAGTAACAAGAGTCCGTTTGAAATAGTTGAGCGGATACGCTAAAACCCATAATTTGTCTCGTGCAACATCAACAATTTAGAGAAAAACTGGATGCCATACACCAATGGCCCACTTTATATATGTTTAAATTTATCGTACCTGCCGATAAAATAACGGAGGTACAGGCTGCATTCCCGACTCACGAAACACAAACCCAAGCCTCCAGTAAAGGCAAATATGTGAGCGTGACGGTAAAGATGATGGCGCACTCAGCAGAGGATATCATTGAAAAATACCAAATAACTTCCCAAATTGAAGGTATTATCGCACTGTAAGCCCTATTGCCATGTGGAAAGAAGAAAACAATGCCCTTAAGCGTAGCTTTAGCTTTGCTAATTTTGTGGAAGCCTTTGGCTTTATGAGTCAAGTGGCCTTGCTAGCCGAGAAGATGGACCATCACCCCAATTGGAGCAATGTGTACAATCGGGTAGATATCGTGCTCACCACCCACGATGCAGGCAATACCGTGACCGAAAAAGACCGAGCCTTGGCACAGGCCATCGACCGCCTGATAAAATAATCTCTAGGGCAATGCTCTGAAAACTGTATCTTTGAACCATGCAGGAAACCACCGCTTTGTACCTTGTGCCTACACCTATTGGCAATCTGGAAGACATCACCCTAAGGGCTTTGAATGTGCTCAAATCGGTGGATACTATTTTAGCAGAAGATACCCGCACTTCGGGCGTGCTGATGAAGCATTACCAAATCAACAAAGCCCTGCAAAGCTACCACATCTTCAATGAGCATAAGCAACTGGCGCAATTGATAAAGCGACTTAAGGAGGGTGAAAAAATGGCCTTGGTATCCGATGCCGGAACACCTTCCATTTCCGATCCGGGCTTTTTGCTGGTGAGGGCATGCGTGGAAGAAGGCATTAAGATAGAATGCCTTCCCGGCCCTACGGCTTTTGTTCCAGCTTTGGTGAAATCAGGTTTGCCGAGCGATAAATTTGTATTTGAAGGCTTTTTGCCGCACAAAAAGGGCCGTAAGACCCGCCTCGATATCTTGGCGCAAGAAGACCGCACCATCATTCTATACGAATCGCCCCATCGTCTACTCAAGTGCCTCGAACAATTTGCCGAAGTGATGGGTCCTGATAGAAAAGCTTCCGTATCGCGCGAAATCAGCAAGATTCATGAGGAAACCGTCAACGGAACTTTGCAGGAAATCATTACCCATTTTTCAACCAAAACTGTAAAAGGTGAAATCGTTATTGTCATCGATGGAAAAAAATAGCCGCTGGTATCCTTGGCTTTTAGTAAGTATTAGCTGCGGATTTTTCTGGCTGGCTTGGCCCATGAACGGCCTTTTCCCTTTGCTATTCTTGGCTTTTGTGCCCCTCTTTCTTTTGGAAGACCACTATAGCCTGCAAGAAGGAGCTAAAGCCCGATGGAAGCATTTTGGCTTCACCTATCTCAGCTTGTTTATCTGGAACATCAGCACCACCTGGTGGGTATGGAATGCCTCTCCGGCCGGTGCTGTGGCTATGCTGGTGATGAACAGCTTGCTCATGGCCATCCCTTTTGTACTCTACCGCATCAGTAAAAGAGGCGGAGGACTTTTCTGGGGACTTTTTGGCTTCACCTTGTATTGGCTCACCTTTGAATACATTCATCTTAATTGGGAAATTTCATGGCCTTGGCTCACCTTGGGCAATGGCTTTGCCATGTATCCTTGGCTAGTGCAGTGGTTCGATGTCACAGGCGTAAGCGGAGGTAGTTTCTGGGTATTGCTCATTAATATCTTGCTCTTTGCGTGGATAAAGCATCCGGAAGCGGGAAAGAAATTGGCTATCTGGACAAGCGTCTTGCTGCTTTTACCCATAGCGATTTCTCTGTTAAAACATAGCCTTCATGAAGAGAAAGGGGAGAAAATAGAGGTGGCCATTATGCAGCCCAACATCGATCCTTATACTGAAAAGTTTATCGGAACGGAGAACTTTATCCCCTTTGAGGCCCAGCTGGAGCGCTTTATTGAACTTTCCGAGAAGGTAATCACACCCAATACCAAAATCATGGCTTGGCCGGAGACCGCCCTCGATTACCAGATGGACGAGGCGAGCTATCAGTCCTACGGGATTATGAAGCGCATACTGGAGTTTAAGTCACGTTATCCCGACCTGAACCTCCTCACAGGCCTCGTTACCTACCAAAAGTACCCCAAGAAAGACACCAGCCGTCCGGCTTTGCGTTTTCAAGAAGGCTTTGGGTATTATGAAATGTACAATACCGCCCTTTTTATCGATGAGAAGAATGATGGGCATTTCTATCATAAATCCAAACTGGTACCCGGGGTAGAAACCATGCCTTATCCCAAGGTTTTCAATGCTTTATCCGAACTGTTGTTCTCTTTAGGAGGTACCGCAGGAGGCTATGCCAAGCAAGACGAACGCACGGTTTTCAGTACCAAAGATTCCATTCAACTGGCTCCCTCCATCTGCTATGAATCCATCTATGGTGATTTTATGGCGGAATATGTGAAAAACGGTGCCGATTTCATCTTCATCATTACTAACGATGGCTGGTGGAGCAATTCACCCGGTTATAAGCAGCACCTGCACTATGCCCGCCTACGTGCTATCGAAACCCGCAGGAGCATTGCCCGCTCGGCCAATACCGGAATTTCTACTTTTATCAACCAACGCGGTGACCTGATTCAGCAAACTAATTTCTGGGAACAGGACGCCAGAGTTGAATTATTGCAGGCAAATACCGATATTACTTATTATGTGCGTCACGGAGATTTTATCTACCGAACGGCCAGCTGGCTGGCTGGCTTTGTATTACTGGCGGCACTTGTTAAACGAAAAATAAACCGATGAACCTTTCTGCCTTACGTGATCAAGTGATTGTCCTTAGCCATGAAGTGGGCGACTTTATTCAGAAAGAGGCGGAAACCTTTAGTTGGAAGAAAATTGAATACAAAGGCCTCAACAACTTGGTATCCTATGTTGATAAAGAGGCGGAGAAGCGCCTCGTTTCCGGCCTTAGCGCCCTGCTACCCGAGGCCGGATTTATTACTGAAGAAGATACCATAGACAAAAAAGGCGAGGCCTATCACTGGATAGTAGACCCGCTGGATGGCACCACCAATTTTATTCATGGCTTGCCTGTGTATTCCATAAGCATTGCTTTAGAGCATCACGATGAGATTATCTTGGGCGTAGTGCATGAGCTGAATCGCAATGAAGTGTTTCATGCTATAAAAGGTGAAGGCGCTTTTTGCAATGAGCATCCTATTGAGGTCTCAAAAGCCGAACGAATCAACCAAAGTTTGTTAGCCACAGGCTTCCCCTATTTCGATTTCGAGAAGCTGGACGATTATATGGAAATCCTGCACGACCTGCTGAAAAGCTGCCACGGACTTAGGCGCATGGGAAGTGCAGCTGTAGACCTAGCCTATGTGGCTTGCGGCCGATTTGAGGGCTATTTTGAATACAATTTGAACCCTTGGGATGTAGCGGCCGGTGCTTTCTTGGTACAACAGGCCGGAGGAACCGTAAGCGATTTCAAGGGTGGGAACGATTACATTCATGGGCGGGAGATTGTGGCCGGATGCCCCATTCACAAAGAAATGCTAAACGTAATCCAAAAACATTGGTAACAAGGAACCTCCGCTTCTTACTATCCGTTCTGAAAGCATGATACAGGAAATATTAGTAGTACTTCTCTTCTTGGGGGCTTGTTTCTACCTCTATCGCACCTTTCGTAAGCAGGCTTCCGCTTCCAACGACTGTGGATGCAATGGCTGCGATACATCCAAAAAGACCAAATCCTTCTCTTTTTTCCGATCGGTAAAATAAATAACTAGGCCCACACTTTGGTACCTTCCGTACAATTCTTGCACATATCAATCTCTTTACGGGCATGAATAAGTTGCTGACGAAAGCCTCGGTAAGCATCTCCTTGCCAGATTTGGCGAAACGAATCTTGCTCCATGCTCCCTAATACATGGTGGGCATCTTTATCAAAGCAGCAAGGCACTATACTCCCATTCCAGGTTATCACACAGGAATGCCACATCCGCCAGCATTGGTCCAGCATTTTGTTCTTAATAGCATAACTTCCATCCTCTAGCTTTTCATATCGGGAATATTGATTCTGAGTAGGGATTAAAGGCGAACCCATTTCATAGTCATAGATTTGAGCAGTTTTGAGTTTCACCTCATCCACCCCCAATTCATCGGCCAGGCGATATACATCGGCAATCTGGTGTTCATTGGGCTTTACCACCAAAAACTGAAAAATTACATAGGGCGTTTGGCTTTTCAATCGTTTTTTGGCGGCCAATATTTCTTTGGTGCCGGCAATAACTTTTTCGAGATGCCCCCCAACCCTATAGGCCTGATAGGTGTCTTGTGTAGTACCGTCTATGCTGATGATAAGCCGATCGAGACCGGAACGAACGGTTTTTTCGGCCACCTCGGTACTTAGGTAGTGGGCATTGGTACTGGTAGCGGTATAAATATTTTTGCGATGTGCCATTTCCACCATCTCCAAAAAAGAAGGGTTAAGATATGGCTCGCCTTGGAAATAAAAGGTGAGATAACTGAGGGTAGGCGCCAGCTCGTTTAGCATGCGGGCAAAACGTTCTTTTTCTAACATGCCCGTGGGGCGGGTAAAGCTGCGTAGACCGCTGGGGCACTCGGGGCAACGCAAATTGCAGGAAGTAGTAGGCTCCATACTGATGCTGGCGGGCATTCCCCAGATACGGGGGCGCTTGCTCAGGCGGGAAAGCTGGAAAGAGAGCAATAAAAGAATGCCATTCCACAGCTTGCGAAATGTCTGTTTTTTACAAAATTGCCATGTATCACTCAGTTTTGCCTGCCACATGGGCACAAGGTACAAAACAAGCCGTATTCTTGGCACAGGAATTGGGTAGATTTGAACAATTAAACATCCATTATATGAGAACTGTATTTTTAGTAGCCTTAGTTTTGGGCATTTTTGGCACCGCACTCGCCCAGCCTTCTGTATTACCACCCTCTATAAGCGTAGTAGGGGAAGGAAAAGTAAAAGTTAATCCAGATTATGTAATCATCAGCTTGGGGGTAGACTCTGAAAAGATGAGTGCCGAAGAGGCCAAAAAGGCCAACGATGCTGCCATCAAGCGCTTGCTGGCCCTGAGTAAAGAATTTAAAGTGCAGGAAAAGGATAGCAAAACCGAATACGTAAACCTTTCCTCGTATTATAAATATGAAGAAAAAGTAACGGTATATCGGGCAAGCCAAACGGTACACATCACCTTGCGCGACTTAAGCAGCTACGATGCTTTTGTTACCAAAGTGGTAGCTGAAGGAGTCAATCGGATAAACCACATTGAATTTAAGAGCAATAAAGAAGAAAGCCTGCAAGCCGAAGCGCGCGTACTAGCTGTGAAAAACGCCCAGGAAAAAGCCAAAGCCATGGCGGAAGCCTTGGGTCAGCAGATTGGTAAAGCGATTTATATTGAAGAAAATGGTGCAGCCATGCCCGTACCCATGTACGAAAGAGCCAACAAAATGATGATGGCCGACTCAGGAGAGGGCGGCAGTAGCTTGGCTCCCGGAGAGATTATAATTACCTACTCCGTTTCGGTTCGATTTGTATTACAATGAAAAACTAAAGCAGGGTAGAAAAGGGAAGCCACATTGTTTATTATTCGGTGCGAAGCACGCTGTTTCGTACCGAATCTTTTTGCGCCTCGCTGAGGTGTTTTTCATATCCGTAGAGGGCTGTTTCCCAGCTTCCATAAATGGCGTTGGGAATCACGATATAGTCGGTGCCGAAGCGCTGGCGATTAGTGGCTACCAAGGCATTGCGCTCTTCTGTGCCTTTTTCTTCAAACATTTCATGTAGGTCGTTCAGGTTATCACCAATCAAAAGCGCGATTTGGTGATTTTCCAAGACCTTGTTTCTGCGGTTTTGTTTGTTAGATTCCGCATCGCGCAGCAAGAAGTGGGCAGTTTCTACCTGCGGCATGCCTAAGCTATCCATGTTTTTCATGGTGGCTTCCAGCTCATTCACCTTACGATTGGAGATATAAAATAGCTGTATGCCAAGGCTATCGGCCAAAAGCAAAAACTCCTTTGCTCCGGGTATGGCGCGTGCCTGGGCTTTATCGGTCCAGGTTTTCCAGGTCTCGCTGGTATAGGGCTGATCTTCCAGAATTCCCGCAGCACTGTAGGGGCTATTATCGAGTACGGTTTCGTCTAAGTCGAGGACTACGGCCAAGGATAGACCCTCCTTATTATTAGCCACCTTTTGCTGTAGCGTCCAAGCCGCTTGGTTGTAAGCTTGAAAGCAAAGGGCTTGGTATTCACCAGCTTGCTGATGCCAGATTACGGCTTGCTCCAAAAACTCTTGGTCTTGGCTAGCGTTAGTATTTTGTGCTTTTTCTTGCGGCTGACAAGCAGAAAATGCCAGCATAGAAAGAAAGGAAATAATGTATAGGTTCTTCATGAAGTAAAAATAGTGGCTGCAAATATGCGGATATTCACCCAGAATCCCGCTGGGAAGTTTTGTCTTTTAGACCAATGGTAGGGTTTTGATTGGTCTGTTTATCTATCATCTAGTAATCTACTATCTCTCCTATTCCTCACCTAAATTACGTAGCAACTGCGTTTTTTCTTTTAGTTGATCGAGCAGATAGGTTTCATCGGGAGCAGGTTTCTCAGTAGGAATAGGAGAAGCGGTGCCTTCACTGGCTTTTGGGTAAGGATTCAATACCAGTATGAGTTGTTGTTCATCGGCCAGATAGCTCGCCTTGCCCTGTAAAGGTTTGGCGTTTGATTTAAGGGAGGCTTCAAAAGTGGTAAATCCTTTTTTGGCTTCCTGGAGAAGCTGAGCAGGGAAGTCGATAAACTCAGCCAGTGCCAAATCTTCCACCTCAGCGGCATTCACCAAGGAAGTAAAGTGGGCATTGGCATCGATAATGGTATAGCGGGCATCTACACTTACGCGGATAATGGCATTATCGATGGCTTTAAGCTGTTGGTCAAATTTTTGGATGAGATAGGTAGCCTCTTCGCGAGCGGCACGCATCTTTTCGTAGTTTTCGCGGAGTTCTTCTTCTTGGGCATCGCGCTCGCGGGCGCCTCGTTGCATTTCTTCTTGAGTGGCTTGCAGCTCTTCCATGTTTTGGCGCATTTCTTCCTCTTGGGCACGCATTTGCTCGGTCATCATTTGCGACTCGTTCAAAAGCTTGCGCGTGTTCTGATTGATACGCACATTGGATAGGGATGAAGCAATACTTTCGCCCAATTTCTCTACAAAATCCACTTCATGGGCAGCAAAAGGAGCAAATGAAGCCAACTCAATAACCCCAAAAACGCTCTCATTAAAGTTGAGTGGCACGATTAATAAATATTTAGGATTGGCCAAACCTAAGCCAGAGGTGATAGTAATGTATTCGTCTGGCACCTTGCTTAGGGAAATGCTCTGCTTTTCGAGATAGCATTGCCCGATTAAGCCCTGACCAATTTCTATGCGTTTCTCAATAAACTTCTTTCTATCAAAAGCATAGCTGGCCTTGAGTTCTAAGAAAGGATCATCCTCTTCCTCTTCGTTTAGTACAAACAAGCTACCTTGGTTCACATTTAAGTACTTAATCAAATGGGTAAGCACGCGGTCGGCCAAGGTATCGAGGTCATCGGAATGCTGGCGCAGGATTTCGCCAAACTCCGCCACGCCCTTGGTGGTCCAGTTTCTGATTTTATCTTCTTCGGCTACTTTTTTAAGGCTGTTGCGCATTTCGGCCAGCGAGCTACCAATTTCTCCTTGGTTATTGAACACGCTTATGTCATTATCAAAATGGCCTTTGCCCACTTCCAGGGCAAAGCCTTTTACGTTGCGCAAGTTTGTGGTAAGTTCATGCAGCTCTTCATGCACCACTTGCAGTTCGTCTTCGCGGATTTCAGTCCACTCGGGCAGGTTGCCATTCCCCAAAATGGCTACTTTAGATTTTAGCTCCGTAATGGAGGTTAGAATTTGCTTCGACAAGAAATAATACAAGACCCAGCAAGCAAAAATAGCCGCCAAAATCATGGTCAACTCCACCAAGCGAAAGGTGCCGAGGTAGTTGTTTACGGCTAGGGAAATTTGCTGAGAAGCATAATGGATGGATTCAAAAAGTGCCCGTAGTTCCGTATCGATTTCTTGGCTAATGGGCAAAACCTTTTCGACTAAGGCTTTTTGGGCAGCATTTTCTTCATGACTATCGTCTGTAGCGCCCAGTAAGGAAGACAAATCGTAATTATCGTCTACCACCTCGCTGTCATCGCTGGCGCCCGCCTTTTTCAATACGTCTTTTTGGGCCTCTTTGAGTTCATTTAGGCGGTTAAGGATTTTGGCGTATAATACTTGGCTTTTGGGATCATTCCATTGAGGGGCATGCCTGTTGAGCGAGTCTAGTGCCTCCTGAATTTCTACCTCCCATGTGCGTTTCCACGCTTCCTGATACGATTCTTCTTGAAACGTAAGGTAACTGTGCAATTGCACATTCGACTTCTGTACGGATTTCGACAAACCAAAAGTCCACATTTGGGAAGGTTGCTTTACATAGAAAACCTCACGCGTACTTTTTACCAAATAGCCCAAGCCAAAAATGGTAAACCCAACTAAAAACACCGTAATAATACCCATACCCACGAAGCTGAGCAGGAGCCTAAAGCTGATAGACTTGGTATTGATTTTCATAGAAATCGCTTATTGCTTAAAAATAGAACAATTAATAAAAAAACCCTAAAATTCGGCTCTCTTCTCTTTCAATGGGCTGAGTGTGCAAGAGCACAAGAGAGAAGAGAAAGGCTATCAGTTGTCAGATTAATTTGGTAATGAATTGGTTTTTAGTGAGATAGGTTTATTCATCAAAAGCGCCCACCAATCGGTAATAGTCTACCAGGGTTTTGCGGAATACCTCGCGGTCTTCCTCTTTATCCAGATACGGTAAGGTATCGTTTTGCACTTTTACCCGCATAGCTTTATTATCCAATATGGCCTGATACACTGCTTGAGCAAAAGCACGGTAGTCTTCCTTGCTGCGGTAGTTGAGGGAATGAGTTTGAAGGTTCAAAGAGTCGCCCACGAAAAGATAGAGAGGGTCTTCATTTTCCAAAAAGGCCTGAGGCTGTAGGTTGATATAGGCCTCATCTTCCCGCCAATTGATGACAATGGCCACATCTAACAAAGGATACTCTGCCGATTGGCTGCGGCCTTTCATTCTGTAAATTTCCAGCTTAGCCGCTTGCATCACTTCGCGTTCATAGAAAATCTGGCGTACATTTTTAAAAAACAGCTCGGTGTCGTCACGCGTGGCAAACGACATCTCCGAACCGCTCACCGACTTCTGCTTATCGGGATTGCAGGCGGCTAAAAAGCAAATAAGGGCAAGAATCAGGAAGCGAGGCATGAGGTCTGTCATGGCGAAAATATTTACTTACTAAGACTTTCAAATGCAGGACTTGTTTATCAATTTTCCCAACAATTTACCCGCTTACTCGTACTAAGCACTACCTAAACTACAGTATAAAAATGAAAAAAACACTCATTATTGTTGGCGTTATCGCCCTCATTGTCATTATTATTTACAGAATTTTTGCCGGGTCGTACAACTCCATGGTGTCTATGGAAGAAGGTGTAACCTCTCAATGGGCACAGGTAGAGAACGTGTACCAGCGTAGGGCCGACCTTATCCCCAACTTGGTAAACACCGTAAAAGGCTATGCCGATTTTGAACAAGAAACCCTTACCGGAGTGATTGAAGCTCGTGCGAAAGCTACGGCTGTAAATATCAATGCCGAAAGTCTTACTCCTGAAAAAGTAGCGGAATTCCAAAAGGCGCAAGAAGGCTTATCTTCTGCCTTGAGCCGCTTAATGGTAACGGTAGAGCGCTACCCTGACCTTAAAGCCAACCAAGGATTCTTGGATTTGCAAAGCCAATTAGAAGGTAGTGAAAACCGCATTACCGTAGAGCGCATGAAGTTTAACGAAACCGTTCAGAGCTACAATACCTACATCCGTAAGTTCCCTCAAACGCTTCTGGCCGGTATGTACGGATTCGAGAAGAAAGGATATTTCGAAGCAACAGCCGGAGCCGAAAAAGCTCCTGAGGTGAAATTCTAAGTATGGCAGAAGCACATTTCAATTCGGAAGAAAAGGCCCGCATCGTAGCGGCCATTCAGCAAGCCGAAGTTAATACTTCCGGAGAGGTACAGGTTCATATCGAAAATCGCTGTAAAGGCGATGTGATGGATCGTGCCTTGGCGGTATTCAACATTTTGAAAATGGACAAAACGGCACTCCGCAATGGGGTGCTGTTTTATTTGGCCATAAAAGACCACAAATTCGCCATTTTGGGCGATAAGGGCATTAATGATAAGGTGCCTCACGATTTCTGGGATCAAATCCGCGACCACATGCAAAATCGGTTTCGCCAAGGAGAATTTACCGAAGGCTTATGCGATGGCATAAAAATGGCAGGAGAGCAGCTTAGTGCGCATTTTCCTTTCCAGAACGAAGACGACATCAATGAACTACCAGATGAAATCTCATTTGGAAATAACTAACTATCCCCTATGAGAAATATTGTATTGCTGATAGCCTCTGCTCTATTGCTGAGCTTGGGTGTCTTGGCACAAGAAAAGCCTGTGTTTGAACTTAGCCCCGAAAAGCGCTTGGTGCATGACTATGCAGGCGTACTGAATGCCCAAGAGTTGGCCAGTTTAGAGCAATTGCTGGTGAGCTATTCCGACACCACTTCTTCTCAAATTACCATAGTGCTGGTAAATACCCTGAACGGATACGATGTGATGGACTATGCCTACCGAATTGGGGAGAAATGGGGCGTGGGGATTCGTGGAAAGAACAATGGCGTGGTGATATTGGCAGCTATTGATGACCGCAAGCTGGGCATAGCTACCGGATACGGCATGGAAGCGACAGTTACCGATGCGGCCACCCGCCAGATTCGAGAGAATTACATCAATCCGCAGTTTAAGAAAAAGAACTATTACCAAGGCCTGCGCGATGGGGTAATGGTGATAGCCAAACTGGCTTCGGGCGAATTCAAGGCAGATCAATTGGCCAAAGAAAAAGGCATTCCGGTGGTGGCTTTGCTATTCATCATTTTCCTTTTTGTAGGCCTGCCCTTTCTGATTTCTTATCGATCTATCAAGAATCAGCATATGGGCAAAAATCTTGATTTCTTTACCATCCTGATGCTGATGAATGCCGCTGGCGGAAACCGCGGAGGCGGTGGTTCAGGCTTTGGTGGTGGAGGCGGAGGTGGCTTTGGCGGCTTCGGAGGCGGTAGCTTTGGAGGTGGCGGCTCTGGCGGAAGCTGGTAAGATTAAATACCATTTCTATTTCATACAACAAAAAGCCTGGTTATACATTTCCAGGCTTTTTTGTTGTACTATATTTTCTTTGCGTTAACGTGTACATCAATATTTAAAGTCGTACTCATTATTTGATAATGAGTTTAGGTTGGGCGGTGGTAAAGCAGGAATCAAATTGCTTTCGGTTTCCAAAAAGCCCTAAAACCTAAATTTTATGATCAAAAAGCCTTTTTTAACCTATGGACAAAGGTTAAGATTCTCCAAAACTCTCGCCTTGTGCGTTATCGCAATGTTATGCACTTTACGTGTTATGGCCACCGAATCAGAACCCAGTCGTGGTTTGGTTATTGGTAAAGTTATAGATGCTATCACCAAAGAGCCTCTTCCTGGAGCTACCATTCGCGCTGTAAATTCCAATTATGGAGCTGCTTCTGACCTTGCGGGCGAATTTGAATTGGTAGTTTCAAGCAATGTAAAAGCGATAGAGATTAGATACATCGGCTACGAAAATGTGATACTTGATATAGAAGTAGAAGCCGGAGCCATTACCCTACTGGAAAATGCTATCGAAATGAAAGCCGCTGCCAGCAACCTGAGCGAGGTGGTTATCACGGGAGTATTGCAAGGCCAGCAGAAGGCACTCAATCAACAGAAATCTGCTGATAATATTAAAAATATTGTAGCTGCCGACCAGATTGGCCGCTTCCCTGACCCCAATGTGGCGGAAGCACTTCAGAGAATTCCCGGTACCAATATTGAACGCGATCAAGGCGAAGGAAGGTATGTATTGGTGAGAGGTTTAGCCCCTCAGTTTACAAATATTAGTATTAACGGAGAACAAGTTCCTTCGCCCGAAGCAGGTGTTCGATACGTGGCCCTTGATGCTGTACCTGCCGATCAGCTTGCCTCCATTGAAGTGACCAAAGCCCTTACTCCGGATATGGATGGCGATGCCGTTGGCGGTTCGGTAAATCTGATTACCCGCACAGCAAAAAGCAGTCGACCTACCGTTTCGGGTTCTTTAGTAGGTGGGTACAATAACATTCTTCAAACCCCTAATTTGCAGGGTTCTCTGGAATTAGGTAAACGTTTCGGTCAAGATGATAAGCTTGGCATAATGCTTAATAGCAGCTATTATGAAACCGACAGAGGTTCAGACAATTGGGAAACGGACACCGAAGAACTAGAACTAAGAGATTACGCTCTGGTAAGAACTCGTATGGGTATTAGTAGCACCATCGATTATAAATTCAATACTAATAATGAACTATATTTTCGTACTCTTTATAATCGGTTTACCGATCGCGAGCAAAGAAGAAGATATGTGTTTGTTCCCAACTTGGACAACAGCCCTTTCGAAAGCCACGAAATTGAGCGCCTCACGAAAGATCGTCTTGAAAAACAAATTGTGAGCAGCTTCAACCTAGGGGGTAAGCATAGTTTTCCAAATCTGTTTTTAGATTATGAAGTGGCCTTTTCTGAGGCTTATCAAGATACACCTTTTGATGTGGAGGTAGGTTTTGTGGGTGAAGTAGATGATTTAAGTATTGATTATTCTAATCCTGAATTCCCTAGTTTTAATATAAACGGAAAGGCGCATACAGATGCCACCAATGACTATTTGAATAATTCATTGTACGAGTTTGATGAACTTACCTCGGGAAATACCTTCGCCTATGATGCCAACAGAACAGCCAAATTTAATATTGGGATACCGTATCAGTTGGCCAGTGCGGAAGCCCTTGTGAAGTTTGGAGCTAAAGCTCGTTGGAAAGAAAAAAGTTATAGAATCATTGAGAACGTATATAGCTGGGAGGGTGGAGATGTAACCTTCAACGGAACAGATGGTGAGTATACCCTCGACCGTTTTCAAGGCGGGCTGGAAGACAATAACTTTTTGAATGGTCGCTTTCTTATTCAACCCAATGTGGATACAGACCAAGTGATTACACACTTCAATGCCAATAAAAATGGATACGAACTGTCGGTAGATGATAAATTAGCTGCCGAAGCCGCAGAATCCTACACCGCTACTGAAGATGTGTACGCAGCGTATGCAATGACCAAGATCCAGCTGCAGAAATTGATGCTATTGGGAGGTGTTCGGTTTGAGCAAACAACGGTAAACTATACCTTCAGTAATGTTTTCTATGATTTTGAGGGCGAACTGGAAGAAATTACGCCCGATGCCGGAAGCACCAAGTATAGCTATATCCTTCCCCAAGTACATGCCAAGTACCAGCTTGATGCCAATACCAATCTCAGGGCAGCCATAACTGCCTCTTATTCTCGCCCTAACTTTGAGCAGATAGTGCCTACGCAAGAAATTGATTTGAATGGCAGGGAGGGTTCTATCGGAAACCCCAATCTTAAACCTGTGTCGGCTATTAATTTTGATTTATTAGGAGAGCATTATTTTGGTACAGTGGGAATACTTTCCGGAGGAGTGTTCTACAAACAGCTTAACGATTTTATCTTTAATCAACGCTTCGTTTCCGATGAATTCAACGGGCGCGATTTGGGAGCCAATGTTCAGTTTACACAATCTCAAAATGGAGAATCGGCCAATCTAATGGGTATTGAGATTGGATATCAGCAAAACCTAAGCTTCCTACCAGGGGTGTTTAAAGGCTTGGGAGTTTACGCCAATTATACATTTACTGACTCTAGGGCCACTATCCAAGACAGAGAAGACGATAATGGTACCGAGGAGATTCGGCTTCCGGGTCAAACCAAACATTTGGGTAATTTCTCTTTAGCCTACGACCTTAATCGCCTTAACTTTCGGATCTCCGCCAACTTTAATGGAGAATATATCAGTGAAATTGGAGGAAGTAAAGACGAAGATATTTATGTAAAAGACCGTGTTCAACTTGATGCTACCGCTACCTATGCTTTTTCTAATAAGTTTAGGGTCTTCGGGGAATTTATGAACATTACCAACCAGCCTTTTGAGGTGTACATGGGTAATGAAAACACCACCATTCAGCGCGAATTTTACAGCTGGTGGGCACGCATTGGTATAAAATTCGATTTATAATTGATAAACAGTAAATCCATGATAAAGATAGTAATAAAATATGCCTTCATTTTGGCAATATCAACCCTGATGGTGGCCTGTGCCGATAATTACAGCAATGTTGACCCAGAAGATAAAAATTACCCCTTTCGTTTGATTTTGGATGCCGAAGAAGGGGGTGATTTGCCCGATGCTGATGAGTATGGTTTGGAGATCAAATTTGCCGATTATCTAGGAGAATTGCCCAATCAGCCGATTATCATTCATTTTGAAATCAAAGATGCCAGTTTGCCAGTGGATATCGATAAGGTAGTGTATGAGTTTGAAGAGGATGATTGTGTTTTTGAACGCGAGTTAGATTTCTTATACGATGAAAACTCGGGTACCGGCACCATTGCACTTGCTGTAGATACTGATTTAGAAACCCTACCCGAAGAATTCGAAATTGTATTTACCCTTCCTGAAGAGGTTGTGGAATTTGTGTTTGAAATCACCAGTTTGGAAAGCTCTTCAAACACTATTTTGGGAGCACCCTTTGTCTTCGAATATGCTTCTTTAGACAATGACCTAGCTGGAGAATGGATACTCGCTATTACATCGGAAGAGGAGTTCGAGAAATTCAAATCTGCTTTTGCCCCCATAAGTGCCGATTTATCAGAAATCTCATTTGTCGATATTACAGGTGAGGTGATATTAGAGTTTGGCTTTGAAGAGATGAAAATTGAGATTGTTTTGTTGGAAGAAGAGGAGGTTACCGAGTGTGAAGATGGTGAAACAGAAACCTCTATTGAAAATAAAATAATTGAGATTGAGGCCGAATACGAAGTCGAAGATGGCGAACTGATTTTAGAAGGTAGTCACTTTATTATTGGTGACGATGGCGAAATAGAAGACGAGCTCGATTTTATACTTGAGGCCGAATATACTTTAAATGATGACGGTACTGCCAACCTTAAACTTCTGAAACTCATAGACGAAGATAATTACGAGGAAGGCGAAGAACTCTTCAGTGAAGAAGTAGAGTTCGAAATCGAAAAGGATTAAGTAAAGCCCATCCTAGTATTTTGGCTAGGATGGGCTTTAGATTTTTACATTCTAAATCACCCGTATCATGCAAAAACTCATTTATGCCCTACTGTTTCTTGCCCTTTTTTCATGCACTAACCAAAAGCAAGAATTTCAGATTAGCCCAGAACTAGAAGTAATCGAAGATGCTTATCACTTTTATATTATTGGCGATTGGGGCCGCCAAGGCGAAGATGGCCAACAAGAGGTGGCCGATATGATGGCTAAAGCAGCAAAAGTTATTGAACCAGAATTCATCATCTCAACAGGCGATAATTTTTACCCCAATGGAGTGGCCAGCATTAACGACCCACTATGGAAAACTTCATTCGAAGAGGTTTATCATCATTTTTCCCTCCAGCTTCCTTGGTATGTGGTATTAGGTAATCATGATTACCGGGGCAATGCCCAAGCCGAAATTGACTATATGCAAGTGAGCCGTAGATGGAACATGCCTGCCCGCTATTATAATTTTGATAAAACAGCCGATGATAGTACTCAAATGGCTTTTGTGTTTATTGATACCTCTCCCTTTGAACACGAATATTACCAGGAAGAAAAGTATAAAAGCAAAGTAATAACCCAAGATACGGCTCAACAAAAGCAATGGTTGGATAGCGTGTTGAACATAAAACAAGAGGTTGATTGGGTATTTGTTTCCGGTCATCATCCTATGTATACAGGGGGAAAAAGAATTGATGACCCCAATTCTGTACGGGCAAATTTAGAAAAACTATTTACCAAGTATGAAGTGAATGCTTATTTCGCAGGGCATGAGCATGATTTACAACATATAAAACCTCAGGCTCCAACGCATCATTTCATCTCTGGAGCAGGTTCGGAAATCCGCCCTACAGGTAAAATTGATGAAACACTTTATGCAGAGAGCGAACATGGCTTTATGATTGCCAGCGTTACCCAAAACGAAGTATTAGTTCAGGTAATTAATGAAAAAGGAGAATTGCGTTATACATATACCCTATCAAAAACCAACAAGTAATGATTTTAAAAAAAAAAACAAACCTATTTATATTAAGTTCATTGGTCATAACTGCAGCATGCACATCTCAAAATAAAGTGGATGAAGATGCGGTAAAGCCTACCATTATAACAGAAGCCACTCCTAATGATACCGATGATCCTGCCATTTGGATACACCCCAGTGATGTGAGCCAAAGTTTAATTATCGGGACAGATAAAGATACCAATGGAGGGCTTTATGTTTATAATCTAAACGGTGAGATTGACCATTCTCGCTCAGTGAAAGGCTTAAAAAGGCCTAATAATGTAGATGTCGCGTACGGCTTAACGTTAAACGGAAGTTTGGTTGACATTGCCGTTACTACTGAAAGAGAATCTAACAAAATCCGTATCTATAGTTTGCCCGATATGAAAGCGCTAACGCAAGATGGAATTGCGGTTTTTGAAGGGGAAACTCAACGCGACCCAATGGGCATCGCCCTTTATAAAGCTCCAGATAGTAGTATTTATGCTATTGTTGGCCGTAAAGAAGGGCCTAAAGAAGAGGGATATCTTTGGCAATATTTATTAGAAGATGATGGGCAAGGAGCTGTTAAGGCTACAGTTGTAAGGAAGTTTGGCCAATGGAGCGGTAAAAAAGAAATTGAAGCTATTGCTGTTGATAATCAGCTTGGTTTCGTCTATTGTTCCGATGAAACAGTTGGGGTACGGAAATATTATGCTCATCCAGATAGCAGCAATATAGAGTTGGCTCTTTTCGGTACTACAGGCTTTGCCCGTGACCATGAAGGTATATCCATTTATCAATCCACAGATTCCACAGGTTTTATTTTGGTTTCTGACCAACAAGCCAATCAATTCCAAATTTTCTCAAGAGAAGGTAAAGGTAGCAATCCGCACGAGCATGAATTGATTAAGGTTGTGAGGGTTTCTACTAACGAAAGTGATGGCTCAGAGGTAACTTCGGTACCCTTGCCGGGCTTTCCTAAGGGCTTATTTGTGGCGATGTCAGACGATAAGACTTTTCAACTTTACAGATGGGAAGATATTATCGGAAATTGAATCATTTCGGAATTGAAGGCAAACTAGAAACAATCCATAAAGGTGAAATAATTTAGAAAAGAGGCTTCGGCCTCTTTTTCTTTTAAGAGAGTCATAACTTTAGTAAAATTCCGACTTTAAAGCAATTACCTTTCTCTCAGTTTTGTCGTTTCAAACATAAATAAATTGAAAAGTCAACTAAATACTTACCTGCTGATTTGGAGGCTTTGAATCTTAGCTTGCTAACTTGCCGTATATTTTTTCATCAAACTGCTCAAAGAGGTTTGAGTCAACATATAAGAAAGTCGGTAGTAGAACAGTGTTTGACTATACTTTATTGAGCGTTTGCTAACCTGAACACATGATAGCAGTAACCCCATATACTATGAATTTCCCTCGGGCATGGCTTATCCTTTTGGTATGCACGTTTTTGCTCGGTCCAGCTTTCGCTCAAATTCCCTCAGCGGGTATTCCGCCTGAGGTGACTTTATATCACTGTCAGGTAGATCAATGGACGGGGGAAAACGGCTTAGTGTCCAATAATCTTACCTCGGTTATCCAGTCGGATGAAGGTTTTCTTTGGATTACTACCAACAACGGCATTATGCGCTTTGATGGGCATCAGCTAGATGTATTCGACAAACTGAATGTGCCCATATTTGCTACCGATGGTTTTGTGAAATCGTATGAGCATCAAGGCAAGCTCTACTTTGCCACCCGAGGAAATGGCATTGTGCGTTATCATGAAGGGACTTTTGAGCAACTATTGCCCGATGAAAAGCAATTACCCCGATCCATACGCAGTTTGCTATTTAGTAAATCGGGCAAACTCTATGTAGGCTCCGATACCCAAGGGGTATTTGCAATTGAAAATGATACACTAAGCCGCCTTCCGGGCTTGCCCGAAATTGATGCGATGGTGATGGCTATGGCTGAAGGAGCAGATGGCTCACTATGGATTGCGACCGATGGAAAGGGGCTTTACCATTACCGCAGCGATGGTAGCTTTAAGGTGTATACTAGTAAGAGTGGATTGCTCAGCGATGCCTTAGGTGCAGTATTGGTTTTGAAAGACGGACGGGTGTTGGTAGGGACTAACCAAGGAATCAATGTAATTGAGCAAGGCCAAGTAGGAGCTTGGAGTTTTCTACGAGACACGCGCATAAGTTATCTGCTTTCAGATTCCTACGGATCGATATGGATAGGGGCTGAAACCGGGCTAGGGCGGGTAAATGAACAAAATCATACGGAAGAGTTTTTATATAACGATGCTACATTTCCCGGAAGTCATATCACCTCTATGGTGTTCGATGAAGAAGGAAGCCTTTGGATAAGTACCGTTAAAAGTGGTTTGCTGAGGCTTAAGGATACCAATATCCGAAACTATTCTACCTTGCAAGGCCTCTCACTCAATCGGGTAAATAGTATTGCCGAGAGTAAGGATGGAAGCTTTTATATCGGGGAAGACGAAGGGCATGTAGATCTCATTAGCAAACAAAGAATAGGTGCAATCGACTTGCCGGGGGTGCCCAATACGGCCATTCGCGATATCGCTTTTGATACACAAGGAGCCATGTGGCTGGCCACCTATGCCGGACTTTTTAGAAAGACTGGCAACCAAGTGGAGCAAATAAAAGACCCGGCCTATCCAGCCAATGACTTTAGGCGTATCCTTTTCGATAGTAAGGAGAATATGTGGCTGGCTACCAAAACCGGAGGGGTAATCCAAAGCCGCGAGGGGCAAGTACAAAAAATATGGAGCCGGAATGAGGGCCTGCAATCCAACTATATATTGGCGATAGAAGAAGGGCCCAATGGCCTGATTTATATCGGTACACATAGTGGAGGTCTGTCGGTTTTGAATCCGGATACAGGGGAAATAAACACCTATCATGCCATAAAAGACGATTCGGGTGTGCTGATTTTTAATGTACACATCGATGAAAACGGCCGTGTATTTATCGTGGCCAATGTAGGTTTGTTTTATCTGGAGGATAAAAATATCCGCCCTATTCATCTGGATGAAGTATCAAAAGGAGAAAGCTTTTTCGATTGGGTGGAAGACGATTACGGTAACGTATGGGTTAGTAGCAATATTGGTGTGGTTCAGTTTCTAAAAAGCGATTTGCTGGACTATATCAAAGGCAAGCGCCCGCATGTAAAGCGTAGGCTACTCGACCAAGACTACGGCATGCGTACCAAAGAGTGTACCGGGGCTACACGCTCGTACAAGGCGCGTGATGGAAAGATTTGGGTGCCAACCTTGGATGGTGTTTGTGTAATAGACCCACAGAAAAGCATGGAAAATCCGCACATTCCTCCCGTGTACATCACGCAGTTTCAAACCAATCAGGGCAATGTGCTCAATTGGGAGCAAGAACAAGAATACAGTATCGATCCCGATAACCTGCGCTTTAGTTTTAATTTTACCGCACTTAGCTTATTGGCTCCCGAAAAAGTGCGCTTTAAATATAAATTAGAAAACTTTGATGCCGACTGGATAAGCACCGAAGAGCGATGGGCGCACTATACCAATCTGCCTCCCGGAGAATACACCTTTCAGGTAATAGCTAGTAACAACGATGGCGTATGGAATCTTGTGGGCGATTCGGTACGCGTGAAGGTAAATCCGCATTTCTACCAAACGGCCCAGTTTTATGTGCTTATTTTTCTGTTTACCGTAATGGTGCTATTCGCGGCCTATCAATGGCGGGTGTATGGTATCAAAAAGAAAAACCTTGAGCTGACCAAAGTGAACAGCGAACTCGACCGCTTTGTATACAGTGCTTCCCACGATTTGCGCGCACCCTTGGCTTCTATCTTAGGCCTTATCAATGTGGCACGCATTGATGACTCACCCGAAAACCGCACGGAATATTATAATTTGATTGAGAAGAGTGTTAAGAAATTAGATTCTTTTATCAACGATATCATTGAATTCTCGCGGAATTCTCGCTTAAAAATCCATCCGGAGCCTATTGATTTTGAGGCGCTTATCAACAGCTTGATAGATGAGTTGCGCTTTTTGGATGAAAAAAATCAGATTCGGAGGGTGGTAAAAGTAAGTGGCACAGGGCAATTCTGCACCGACCAAAAGCGACTGACCATTGTGCTGAACAACCTAATTTCTAACTCCATCAAATACCATAATCTGCACGGGGAAGATCCCTTTATTGAGTTGGAAGTGAAATATACCGAGCAGCAAGCGCATATAGTAGTGCGCGACAACGGTACGGGGATTTCTAAGGAGCATTTGGAGCACATCTTCAAGATGTTCTACCGCGCCAATGAAAGTAGCAAAGGTTCAGGCCTAGGCTTGTACATTGTAAAAGAAGCCTTGGAAAAGATTAAAGGAAAGATACGGGTGGAATCTGAGCCGTATAAAGGCAGCACCTTTTATATTGATATCAAAGCCCTAAGCGTGGCCGATACGGAGGAGAACAATTCGTGGCTGAGTCGACTGCGCATGGGGCTTAAGGCCATGTTCCAATAGAAAAGCCATCCCTTGTGAGGATGGCCTTTGCATAGGTCAAAAACAACAACACAAAATTAGGCTTGTTTAGCGAACTGAACGTTCATCTGTAATTTGATATCTTCACCTACCACGATGGCCCCGGCTTCGGTAATGCCATCCCAAGTAAGACCAAATTCTTTACGGTTGATTTTTCCTGTTACTTCAAATCCGGCTTTCACATTGCCATAGAAATCGGTAGCTGTACCACCATATTCCACCGCAAGGCTGATAGGCTTAGTTACGTCTTTAATAGTCAAGTGACCTTCCAAGGTGTAGTTGTCACCGCTTACTTTCTTGAAAGATGTAGAGGCAAATACGATTTGAGGGAATTTCTCGGCACTGAAGAAATCATCTGATTTCAAGTGGCCATCGCGTTGCTCTTGGTTGGTATCGATGCTGTTTACATCAATGCTGAAATTGATTTTAGCATCGCTAAAGTCTTCGTTTTCAGTTTCTACTGTTCCTTCAAATTTCTTGAATGTACCTGTTACAGTAGAGATTACAAGGTGTTTTACTTTGAATTGTACTTCAGAGTGGGTAGGGTCAATGGCCCATTTGGTAGTAGTGGCAGTTTGTGTGTTCATAATAGTATGCTTTGTTAATTAATTTTCTGTTTATACCCTCATAACGGTAGTTGAAGAAATATGTTTGTTTAAACATTTAATGTTTTTACATATTATTGAATTTTCTTTAAAAAAGATAATTGATAATTGGTTAAGTGAATATTTTGGAAGTATTTCTTAGGATTTTTGTAGGAAAGATTGAGGCTAAGTCCGTAATTTATAGTTCATTCCATGAACTAACCTTCGTATGAGAAAACCCCTAACCCCTCTCATGCTCTTTCTTGCTGCGAGCTTTGGCTCCGTACAGGCGCAGGATGTCAGCAATCTGAATTTTGTGCAGGATAAGAGCAATATTATCATTACGTATGATTTGGGCGAAAACAACGATGCCCTCTACACCATCGAACCCTTCTTTGTAACCGATACCGGGAAAAACCCCATTGCTAGCGCCACGGGCGATTTGGGCACCGATATCAGTGGAGGCAAACGGAAAACCATTGTCTGGAAAGCTATTAACGACTTGCAAGGCTATAAAGGCGGCTTGAAAATCGAAATCAAATCCACCCTCACCTTTGCTCCTCTTATTCCCATTAGCACCATGACAGGCCAATCGGTGAAAAGCAAAAGATCGGTAGAGCTACAGTGGAAAGGAGGCTTGCCCAATGAGTACGTCACGGCCACCCTGTATTCCAACGACCGTCTGATAAAAGCCTATGATCCTGTGAAGAACACGGGAAAAGCTACCTTAGACCTGCCCAAGGGGCTTTTGCCCCATAATGAATATGAGTTTCGCCTGACAGGGGGTAATTCACAGAAGCGCTCTTCAGCCAATCAGCCGATACATTTTGGAAGATTTTTAGTGAAAAAATCCAATGGAGCTATGATTTCTGCCTTAGGCGGGGGGGGTGTTCTAGCCGGTGCTTTGGTGTATTTTCTGATTTCGGCCGATCCGGCTGGTGGTAAAAAGGATGACCCAGGTCTACCTGATTTTCCAGCTCTTCCTGAAAATTAATCCCTACTTCTTCTGATCTATCTATGAAACGTTTTTCATTACTTATTATAGCTACCCTTTTTACATCCATCGTAGTGCAAGCTCAAGACCGAAGCAGCGATTCCTTAGCACTACAGCAAATCTATGAAGCCCTTAATGGCAAGCAGTGGGATATGCAGGTGTGGGATACTAATTTGCGCACCGAAAGCCTGAACATCGAAATCTTTGATAATATAACGGGAGCCCGTGTGGCCGATCTCACCAGTCATGCTTCGTATCCCTATGGCTACAACTACAGTAGCCTGATTGATAGTGTGAATATTCTCAACAACTTGGGAGACCGCGATAACTATGGTATTCGTATTCGTGGTAGGTTGATTCCCCCGGAAACGGGAGATTATTATTTCTATATAGCAGGAGGTAGTGAAGCTCAGCTTTGGCTGAACCCTAATGGTGCCAATCGCAACGACCATGTAAAGATTGCAGAAAATACCAGTATTGTAGGGTATCAGAACTATACCACGCAGGCCTCTCAGAAATCGAGTGCTCAATTTTTGAATGCCAACAATTTTTATAATTTCGAAATCATTATGAAAGCGCAGGCAGGTGATGATTACTTATCTGTAGGATGGAGAAAACCTTCGGATGGCGATGGCGCAACACCTGCCGAATATGTACCGAGCCGAATGTTTCAAGCGGTAAAATGGCCTGAGCATGACGCGTCCATTGATGAATACCCCGGTGTATTTTTAGAAAATGGTAGAGTAAGTCGACTTCTTATAACAGAACCGAGCTATGGTCTGCCCAACAATGAAAGTGTGAATGCAAAGACACCTATTGTAGACGCTGTAGGAATGCTTACTGGCTTAAAACAGTTCAGAATTACCTCTTTTGGCTATCCTTATAATCTAAATGACTTAATAGACCAGCTCCCCTCTGCATTAGAAGATTTGGAAATTGCCTGGATTAACGCTACAAGTGAATTCCCTCAAGATATTGCCCGCTTTAGCAGTTTACAGAGGCTTTCTTTTTTAGGGAATAATATGAAAGGAAATATTCCGGCTAGTATTACCCAAATGACCTCATTACAATATCTGGCTATAGGCTATAATCTGATGGGTGGATTTTTTCCACAACAAGGTTGGGAGAATATGGCGGCTCTTATGGGGTTGGATGTACTTGCTATGCCTATCAGTGGGCAAATCCCGGTAGGTCTTTTGCAAACCCCATTAACCAATCTGAATATTGGTCAGACCAATATATGCGTGCCTCAATCCACAGAAATGACTACTTGGATAGCCGGCTTAAATTATTTTGGAAGCTCGGAAGTAAATTGTTCTGAAACTGGGGTGTCAGTAGCAATTGCTCCAAACAACAAATCTTACATTCAGTGGCAAGATACCAATGTAGATATCGTCCGGCTAGGTTTTTATTCACCCGGAAGTCCAACGCTTAACTCTTTGGTTATCAATAGTTCGGCTGATTTTAATTTCACAAACTTTAGGGTTTTTCGCTCGGTAGATAACTCTATTGCTACTACCGCTGATAACGAGGAGCTTACGGAAGCCGTGATAAGCCTTACCAATTCGAGCATGGAGCTGTCTAACCTAAATTTTACAATCGGGAATCAGCCTCGCTATTTGTTTGTGGTAGCCGATTATAATAAAAACCCATATTATTCCTGCTACGATAGGGGATATCATGCGCTTCCTCCCACCAATTTGTTTTTATCTGGAGGAGAAGTGCTGAATACGCGAAATCTTGAGTGGTTCAATGACGGAGAAACCAACGACATTATCACGCTAAAAAAAATGTATACCCAGCTAAATGGGGATAATTGGACAAATCATACCAATTGGATGTCGGATAAGCCTATTTCCGAATGGTATGGCGTAAGTGCACCGGATGGTTGTCTACGGGAACTTAATCTTTCTAACAATAACCTGATAGGTGAGCTAGGTTCTTCTCTTCTTTTTCCGCAGGCACGAAAGATTAATTTAAGTAATAATGCCATTGCCGATAGGCTGGATGTTCTATTCCCCTATGAGATTTCATATAATTTGGAGGAGCTTAACCTATCCAACAATCAATTGCAAGGAGTCATACCATTCTATAGTTTTGGTCATGAAGGAGATAACCAATACCTTAAAAAGTTAGATTTTAGTAACAACCCAGACTTGGAAACGTATGTCCATTCGGAGGGACAACGATTTTCCATCTTAGAAACGCTTAATGTTTCGAATACGCAATTTGATAAAACGACTTTAGCCAATGTGTCGGGCATTCCTTCGCTCCAAAGCCTGGGCTTATCAGGTTTAGGTTTGACTAATGCCGATTTGGCCCCTATTGCAGAGCTGACTAATCTTAAAGAGATTCATTTGGCCAATAATGTACTCACCGAGTTTCCTGAGGAAATTATAGCGCTTGAGGAAATTGAGTGGATTGACCTTTCACATAATACCATGAAAGGAGAGCCCGCATTAGATTTTAGCCAGTGGCCTGCAATCACCCATTTTGACATTTCGAACAATCAATTTTCTGGGTATTCAAACAATTGGAAGGTAGATATTGCCTTACCAATAGAATATTTTGATTTGTCCAACAATCAGTTTATTGGCTTCATGCCTACGCTTTGGAATAGCCCTGAGTTGGTACACTACGACATCAGTAATAACCGATTTGATAATTTAATACAGTTGTTTATAAGAGATAAGCCTCATTTGCGCTACTTGGATCTATCCAATAATATACTTACTGGGCCTATGCCCGATTTGTTTTCTAACAATAATCTGAATGGGCTATTATATTTCAATGTAGCTAATAATAATTTAAACGGCAGCATGCCGATTTCCACTTCACGCTTGCTAAGCGTGCAAACAGTAGATATTTCGGGCAACCTACTTTGCGAGCCTACCGACCCCACGTATACTATTTGGAAGCAAGGTGTAGCGCAGTTTATCAGCAGCAATATTACCTGCGGGCAAGTGGCCTTTGCTGATTTTGAGAAACCTGAGTGGAATTACCAATATCCGCTGCATTCTAATGAGGTGAATCATCCCATCGCTTGGTTTGTTTTCACCAAGCAAGGAAGTAGCGGCACGCTGAATGGACTTACCTTTCAAACCGACAGGGATATTACAGCCGATGTAAGTAACGTACGTCTTTATAAATGGGATCAGACCTATTTTGATAGCAATAATACCCCTCAAGTGACAGATGCCCAAATCACGCATTCGGCTACAGAAATTTTTATCACCAACCTGAATGAAACTGTTGGGAACACGATTTCTACTTATTATTATCTGGTGGTGGATGTAAGCTCGGAGGCTACCTTTAGTACCGATTCATTTACGCTTTCGCTTCCTGCTACGGGAATTCAAATGGCCGCGTCTACGGTTGCCGATATACCAGCGCTTACTTTTCCTCATTTCTTTGAACCCGAATGGGCTCATCACACCCGCAATCAGCTGAATAACTTCTATTATAATTCAGAGGGCGGATCATGGACCAATAATGCCAATTGGTATACTATAGCGCCACTATCTACTTTTTATGGTGTACGTGTAGACGAGGCCAATGATATGATTGAGTTGCGATTGCCGGATAATAACATTCGATATCGCGATAGCTTTGAAGAAACCTATAACATACTGCGCTACTTAGAAAGGGTGCAAGTGTTAGATCTAAGCAATAATCAATTAGAAGGCAATCTTCCCAGCGATTTCTTTACTTACTTTATCAATTTGAAAGAAATCAACCTGTCGGATAATCCATCTCTTACGGTTCCTTTTGAAAACCTGATTAATGAATCACCTTCATTGCGCCAGCTCCGTTTGGAAAATACCAAGCTCGACTCTCCTGTATTCCCCAGCTCATTTGCTGAGCGCACAAGTTTAGAGGTTATCGTTTTGCCTAATTATGGATTTACTGGTTCGCTTCCAGAGGAAGTGGCCGATTTTACTAACCTACGCTTGCTGAACGTAGCTAACAACGAACTCACGAACATTCCTGATTTATCGGGGCTGGCTCAGCTCGATACCTTGGATGTTTCCGGTAATCGGCTAACCATGACAAGCTTGGTGCCCAATGCCGGGATACCCAATTTTCAGTACCAGAACCAAAAGGCTTTTGGTCAAAAAGCTAGCTTTAAAGCCATCAGTGGATTAGCCACGTCTTTTGGTTTTGATATCGATGCAGACATCACCGATAACCAGGTACAATGGTTTAAAGAAGGAACTGCTGTAGGTTCTGTGCAATCCAGTATGCAGCTTTCTATTCCTAATGTGACGACCACATTGGCAGGCGAATATTATTGTATGGTACAAAACCCGGCCCTACCCGGTTTTACCTTGCAAAGTGATACGCTTACGCTAGAAGTAATCAATTTCAGCATTACTAACTCCACTGCACCTGCCACGGTAGATCAGGGACAGGCATTGCCTATTTCTGTTACGGTAAATGATGCTTCATACTTATCCAAAGCACAAGTTTTTATCAAACCTTTTGGTTCTACTAGCGAAACCTATGAAGAATCTATTCCGATGACGCTTTCTGGAAATACCTTCTCGGTATCCGTTCCGGCCAGTAAGTTTGATGCCTTGGGCTTGGTCTACGAAATAGGTTTTTACGATGCGTCTAATACCCTCATTGTGATGAGTAGCGAACTAGGTGATGCGGGTGTGTTCACCACCAAAATCAATTATGCCGCGGGTATCGATTTTACGAATCTGAAGGCGGGCAATACGGTAGAAAGCTATCAGCTTTTTTCGGTGCCTTTGAAGCTCGATGACGATAATGTTACCTCCGTATTTGCGGATTTAGGGCCATACGATAAAAGTGTATGGCGTATCTTTTCCTTATCCAATGGCCAGCCGGTAGAGTTTGGCGAAAGTGGCTTCACCAAAATTGAGGTGGGCAAAGCGTATTTATTAATCATGGCAAGTCCAAGAAGTATCAATACAGGATCAGGCAGTGTACCCACACTTGATAATTCAGGCAATGTTAATATCAATCTCTCCAGTGGATGGAATTTGGTGGGTAATCCTTTCAATCAAGATATTTCATGGAATGAACTGATTAATTTAGAAGCCAATGCCTCAGCAAAGGCGGCTATTCAAGATGTCTACGACTACAATGGGGGCTGGATTGGGAACAGCTCCACTCTTAAAGTAGGTGGCGGCTTTTTGGTACGTAGCAGCTCGGCCGTTACCTTGAAAATCAATGCCAGCTTGGCAGGAGCCAATAATCGCGTGCGAAGTGCTCAAGAGGGTTTGGCTTTGGCAGAAAATCCAGACAATTGGGAGCTGATTTTCAGCTTACATAAGGGTCAAGCGGCCAATTTTGTGGGTGGCATTGGTATGAGTTCCGATGCAGTGATTGGTGAAGACAGATACGATGGCGCCTTGGCACCTCGCCTTCCGGTATACATTGATATGGTGCATCAAAGTAACGCCAGTATTACTTTAGACAAAGTACCCAATCAAGGTAATTATGCATGGAATTTCAGCGTATTCAGCAACGACAAAACCAGTAATAAAGGAGAGATTCTTTGGTCGAAAGAAGCCATTGCACATTTGTCCCAAGATCTTTACCTATTCCATACCTTGAGTGGAACGGTAATCAATATGAAGGAAGCGAATTCTTTCAGTTTTCCACTTTCACAAAGTGCCCAGTTTACCGCTGTATATGGTGATGAAGCGTATTTACAATCCATTATTAGTCCCGAAGCCCACGACTTGATGGCGCCTTATCCCAACCCAAGCAGCGGACAGTTATATTGGCCAATGTCGGTACGTGAAAATGGTAGCGCTGATAAAGCGAAAGTCACGCTAAGTATTCATAGTGCAGATGGCAAACTGGTGCACTATCAGCAGCTGGAACTCAATCAAGGAGGCAATTATCAGCTGCCTGTTGATATTAGTCAGAAGGTAGAGCAAGGCCTTTACCTCTATGAACTTTCCTTGCGCCTAGGCGATGAGGTGCTGAATAAACGTGGCAAACTTGTAATTGAATAAATGAGAATTAACCCTAAGACTATATACCAAACCCAAAGCGTGATGAAAATACTACGTAAACTTATGTGGATGCTTTGCCTTCCACTTGCTTCGGCATTTGGGCAAAGTACCACTGCTACCGAATTGAAAATGGTAGATTTTAGTGAGGTGGAACTTGACATACAACTGGTAGCCAAAGATTTCACCCTGCAAGAGCAATATGCCGATGGCTTTTTGAAAGTGCGAGAAGAAGCTAACATTCAGTTTATCCTCAGCAATTTCGGTTCCGATGTAGCCAAAAATGTGAAAATATCGGTTGATGAAATCAATGGATTGAAGGGGATGGAATATCCGCGCGAAATTGTTATACCCGAACTTCCGGCTCGTGTTTCCAAACTGGTAAAGATTAAAATCAATGTAGGCGACTATGTCGACAGAGGCATAGGCAGTTTTCAGATTTGGGTGGGCGAACGAAATGCCAAAAACAAACCGTATTACCAAAGCGTGTCCACGGATAGGAATACGCCCGCCCCTTCGTTTAACTGGTACAACTTGCAAGCCGTAGATGGCAAGGTGTTTTCGGCTTCAACTTTGCTGGATTTCTGCCTTTTCTCCACGCATCCGGTGCGTTCGCTGCGTGCCACCTTGAATGGCAATGTGCTACCAATAGATGAGAACAGCTTCATCATAAAGCAATCAGGAGGCTGCGATCATTACATCAATCAAATGGTGAACCTTGAAAACGGCCTCAATGTGCTTCGGCTTGAAATGGAAGACAACCAAGGGAATATCCACACGGAGGTAAAAGCCATGGAACTGGTCAATGAAAAGCGTGTTGCTTTAATAATCGGTAATAAAAACTATGAGATTGGCCCATTAGGAAACACCATCAATGATGCCAATGATATCGCTGATAAGCTGGCCCTGAAAGGTTTTGAAGTCATTCGGGTGATTGATGGCAACCGCGATCAAGTAAAAGAGGGCATTCGTGCGTTCAATAGTAAGTTGGAAAAAGACGGTATCGGACTGTTTTATTATGCCGGACATGGGGTGCAGGTTGATGGGGAAAACTATTTGGTGCCTATTGGCGCCCGCCTGGAAGTAAAAGCCGAAGTGGCCGATGAGTGCATTCCAGCCTCGCTGGTGCTCCGTACCTTGGAGTATGCCGATAACCGACTGAATATTATTATCATGGACGCCTGTAGGAACAATCCTTTCAAAAGCTTTTCGCGTGGCTTAGGCTCTGAGGGTCTGATAAAAATGGATGCGCCCAAAGGCTCAATTCTTTGTTATGCCACAGCACCCGGCCAAACCGCCAGCGATGGCAATGGACGTAACGGTTTGTATACCGAAACCCTACTTCAATACCTCGACCAGCCGGGCGTGAACATCTTGGAACTATTTAATAAGGTGTCTAACGATGTGAGCAATAAAACCGGAGGCAAGCAGGTTCCTTGGATTAGTTTCTCCAATCTGGGGAATTTCTATTTTTCGAATTAAGAGGGTTTTATATCAATTCCGTACCAAGCTTGTCTTAGGATACTTACTAAAAAGCCTCTCCTTGTAAAAGGGAGAGGCTTTTTAGTAATAGATGGTTAACTATCTTTTTGTCAAAGGATAATCTTTTATTAACAGTCCCGCAGAAAGATTCAATCGTGTGGCCAGATTTCTGATCATTTCCACAGTCAACTTTCTTTTTCGGTTGAGTATTTCTGATACGCGGCTTTTGCCCCCAATTTCCGCAATCAAGTCCACCTGTCTAATCTGCATTTCTTCCATGCGTATTTTAATGGCTTCAATGGGGTCAGGGGCTTCAATCGGATAATGCTTCTTTTCGTATTCGTCAATCAATAGCCCTAATATATCCGCCTCATCGCTTTCGGACGTTCCTTTTTTAGCATCAAAAATCACCTCCAGCCTTTCCAGTGCTTCTTGATAATCGGCTTCGCTTCGTATGGGTTTAATATTCATAGCGATATTTAAATAGTATTGGCATCAATTTTATCATAATCGGAATGTGTCCCTATAAATCGGACAAAAATCCACTGTTTCTCAAAGTTAAACTTAGTGACGAGTCGGTATGAGTTTCCTTTAATATTGAAAACGATTCGGCTGTCTTTCAAGATAGAGGCCGTGGAATACGTCTTTTTCACATCACTCGGGCTCTTCCAATCGCTGTGCATAGCGGTGTCATACCAAGTTTTTAGATATTGTTCTGAGTCAGCATGCTTTTCCCAAAACATCCTGAGTGTACTTTTGGCAAATATTCGTTCCACTCGCTTTAGAAATTACATTCAAAATTAGGCAAAAGTTCTTGATTTGGGAACAAATTCAAGAAAACATTTTCATTCTTTTAAAACCCGCATCAGGCAAGAATCATCCCTTCCGATTTCTATAACCAATTCCCCAAAATTGAGTTAATTGCAGGTATGCCAAAGAAAGCAATTGTAATAGGAGCAGGAGTAGCAGGATTAGCTTCCGCCATTCGCTTGGCGCAGAAGGGTTTTAAGGTGGAAATACTGGAGGCCAATAGCTATCCGGGTGGTAAGCTGCACAGCTTTACGCAAGAAGGATATCGCTTTGATGCCGGGCCTTCTTTGTTCACCATGCCCCACTTTGTGGAAGAGCTTTTTACGCTGTGCCAAAAGCCAGTGGAGGCATATTTTCAGTATAGTAAAATGGAGGAGGCCTGTCGCTACTTTTATGAAGATGGCACCCGCCTAATCGTCCATGCCGACACCGAAAAGTTTGCGCAGGAAGTAGAAAGCCAGCTGGGCGTTCCTTCTGAGCGCGTGCTAAAGTATTTGGCCCATAGCCGCCAAATCTATGAAACCAGCGGGAAAATATTTTTGGAAAAATCCCTTCACAAAGCTGATACATGGCTAAGTACAGAAGTGCTCAAAGCCTTACTGCTCATTCCTTCCTTTGATTTGCACCGTAGTATGCATGGTGCCAATAGCAGCCGATTGAAGCATCCTAAGCTTATACAATTATTTGATCGATTTGCCACCTACAATGGCTCCAGCCCCTATCAGGCTCCGGGCATTCTCAATGTAATTCCTCACCTAGAGCACGGCTTCGGTACTTTTTTCCCAAAAGGCGGCATGCATGCCATTACCCGTGCTTTGGTTCAGTTGGCAGAAGAAATGGGAGTGAAAATTCGCTACCAGCAGCGCGTAGAAAAAATATTGGTAGAGAATGGAAAAGCCATAGGAGTGGAGTTAAACGGAGAAAAGCGCTTTACCGATGTGGTAATTAGCAATATGGATGTGGTGCCTACCTACCGAAAGCTTTTGCCTACGGAAAAAGCACCCGAGCGGACTTTGCGCCAAGAACGCTCTAGTTCCGCGCTGATTTTCTACTGGGGTATACAAAAGGAACTTCCCGAATTGGGCTTGCACAATATCTTCTTTTCTGAAAATTATAAAGAAGAGTTTCGTCAGATTTTTGAGGAAAAGACCGTCTATGCCGACCCAACGGTTTATATTCACATCAGTTCAAAAGTTGAGAAGGAAGATGCTCCTGCGGGCTGTGAAAACTGGTTTGTGATGGTAAATGTACCGGGCAATACGGGACAAGATTGGTCGCAAATCACTCAGGCGGTGCGTGAGGCTGTGTTGCTTAAGCTTTCGCGGATACTGGGGCAGGATATTGCCTCGCTGATAGCCAACGAATCGATACTAGATCCTATTCGGATTGAAGAAAATACCGCCAGTTATCAAGGTTCTTTATACGGAGCCGCTAGCAATAATGCCTTTGCGGCTTTTCTGCGTCATCCTAACTTTAGCTCCAGCATTCAAAATTTACATTTTTGTGGCGGCAGTGTGCATCCAGGAGGCGGAATCCCTCTTTGTTTGTTGTCCGCCAAAATCATGGTCGATACCCTTACTGTATGAAGACACTTTTGCGTTCTCCTTTCGCGCGCTCCTTAGCCGTCCTGATTATTTTGCATACCGTAGGGGTGCTGGGCTTGCTCTCACCTTGGAAGGAATGGATCATTATACTTACACCCATTAATTTGCTGATTTCAGCTATCATCCTTTGGTATAATTCCCCCCAGCGCAGCGATGGTCTTTTTGTGGCCATGCTCGTGCTTTGGTATGTGTTAGGTTTTCTGGTAGAAGTGTGGGGCGTAAATTCGGGGATTATTTTCGGAGAATATGTGTATGGAACGGTTTTGGGTCCCAAGTTTTCCGCTACGCCACTGATAATCGGGGTTAATTGGTTGATGCTTTTGCTCGCCACCAGTGCCACCTTGGCTAATTTCCGTTTTGCACTGAGTGTAAAAGTACTCTTAACCGCCTTGCTCATGGTCGGGCTGGATGTGATGATAGAACCGGTAGCCGTTGCCCTCGATTTTTGGCAGTGGAAAGGAGGAGACATTCCTCTGCAAAATTATGTGGCTTGGTTCATTACCGCGGCCTTGTTGGCGGCTTTGCAGTTTCCCTTGGGGCGGGTGCGCTACTTTGCCTTGGCGCCCTATTTCCTGATTATTCAGGCCCTGTTTTTTATTCTGCTACGTCTTTTTTACTAGATTGAAGCATTAGAAAAACTTCTTTACTATGTCCCCTTCTACGCTTTCCTTACGCTCCGCTTCTCAGGCCGATATCCCGCAAATTCACGCCTTGGCCGTTCGGATTTGGAATGCCCATTATCCGGCTATTATTGGTCAGCAGCAAGTAGATTATATGCTTGGGAAGATGTATAGCCCAGCGGCTTTGGCTCAGCAAATGGAGGAGGGACAGACCTTCTATTTAGTGATAGAGGATGACCAAGCGATTGGTTATGTGGCCATCAATGCCCAAGGCGAAAAGGCTTATTTTCTGAACAAATTTTATGTAGATAGCCAAAAGCAGAGTAAAGGAATTGGAAGCCGTGTATTGCAAATGCTGCTAGCCCAATATCCCAATTGGGAAACACTTAGGCTTACTGTCAATCGGCAAAACTACACGGCCATCAATTTTTATTTCAAGAATGGCTTTGTGATAGAAAAGGTAATCGATATGCCCATAGGCGAGGGCTATGTGATGGACGATTTTCAGATGATCAAGCGGAAAGCCTAGGCTATTCCGCTTTTATTTCTTCTGTTTCCTGCTTTTCTGTTTCCCCAAAAAAGGTGCCTTGGAAAATTAAGGTAATCCCCACACCCACAAAAATGGACGCATCGGCTACGTTAAAAATCGGCCAAAGAGCCGTGTATTTGCCTCCCCAGAAGGGAATCCAATCGGGCAAATAACCTTCCCAGATATCCAGATAGAACATGTCTATCACTTGTCCATGGAACCACGGGGTGGAAGCGGCATTAGGTGCATTGTTTAACCATACACCATAAAAAGTACTGTCTATAACATTGCCAATTGCTCCGGCCAAAATCATGGCCATGCACCAGATAAAACCTTGATGGGCCTTATGGTTTTTGGCCAGATAATATAAATACCAAGCAATAGCACCCGAGGCAACAATGCGGAAGAGCGTTAGCACCAATTTTCCATAGTCGGAACCCAACTGCATGCCAAAGGCCATGCCGGGATTGAGGGTATAATGAAGCTTAAACCACTCGCCAAACACCGGAATTTGTCCGGCTTGGCCATAGTCCATATTGAAATGAACCCACATTTTTACCGCCTGATCAAGCGCGATAAGGGCAAGGGCGAGTAAGAAATAACGGAATATTTTCACTTTATAATTCTATTTTCAGTACTACTTGTAAGTCGTCCATTTCGATGGTATTTCCATCGTTCAGACTATCAACCAAATTCAGTTGCAGGGCTTGTGTTTCGCGGCAAATATATTCGCGGTTACTTTGTAAGGCCGCCTCAATCAAGCTTTCCCCACGGGCAACGCTCACTTTGATTTTATCTTGCACTTCCAGTCCCATATCTTTTCGCAAATTCTGGATACGGTTCACCAAATCGCGGGCCACACCTTCTTCGCGCAGCGCATCGGTAATGGTGATATCCAAGGCCACGGTAAGCGGGCCATCATTGGCTACTAGCCAGCCGGGAATATCTTCCGACATGATTTCCACATCTTCCAGCGTAAGGGCAAAAGTATCAGTACCAATGGTAAGGGCATAGCCTTGGTCTTTCTCCATGCGCTTGATGTCCTCTTGTCCAAACTGGCTGATAGCTGCGCCAATCTCTTTCAAACGAGGGCCATATTGCGCACCCAGTTTTTTGAAGTTGGGCTTGATTTTCTTTACCAATACTCCAGAGGTATCGTCAATATATTCAATGGCCTTCACGTTCACCTCAGCTAATATAATATCTTCTACAGCTTTGATGGAAGCTACGGTTTTTTCGTTCAGTACCGGAATCAAAACCCGCGATAGCGGCTGACGCACCTTAATCATGTGCTTCTTACGCAAAGAGTGGATAAGCGAACTGATGCGTTGGGCCATATCCATGCTTTCGTTCAGGCTTTCATCTATCCATTCGCTGCGGGCACTTACCATGTGGGTAAGGTGTACCGAAAGGCTCGCGCCAGATTGTCCGCTTTGGGCATCGTGCAGGTTTTTGTACAGCCACTCACCAAAGAAAGGCGCAATAGGCGACATGAGCTGAGCCGTTACCGACAAGCACTCAAACAAGGTTTCGTAGGCGGCTTGTTTATCGGCATTCATATTGCCTCTCCAGAATCGCTTGCGTGACAAACGCACATACCAGTTGGACAGTTGGTCGGTCACGAAATCTTGAATAGCACGAGCCGCACGCGTAGCGTCATAATTGGCAAAGCTTTCGTCCACCTCCTTGATGAGGATTTGCAGTTTAGAAAGTATCCAGCGGTCTAGCTCCGGACGGTCTTTTACTGCAATAGTCTTGTTTTCTTGCATCTCAAAACCATCCAAATTCGCATAGAGGGCAAAGAAAGAATAGGTATTAAGAAGGGTGCCGAAGAAGCGTCTTTGTACTTCTTGCACGCCATCGAGGTTAAATTTCAGGTTGTCCCATGGGTTGGCATTTTCAATCATGTACCAACGCGTGGCATCAGGGCCAAACTCACGAATGGTTTTAAATGGGTCGATGGCATTGCCGAGACGTTTGCTCATCTTGTTGCCATTTTTATCCAGCACAAGGCCGTTGGCAATTACATTTTTGAAGGCCACCTTATCGTGCAACATCACCGAGAGTGCATGCAAGGTAAAGAACCAACCACGGGTTTGGTCAACACCCTCAGCAATGAAGTCAGCAGGGAAAGCCCCATTGAAATCAGCGTTGAATGGATTTTTCTCACCACGCGCCAGTTTCTCTTGGTCAAGACCCCACTGGGCATAGGGCATGGCTCCCGAATCAAACCACACATCCACCAAATCAGGCTCGCGGTTCATGGGTTTTCCTGAGTCGGAAACTAATATAATACGGTCAACATACGGGCGGTGAAGGTCGAGGTGGTTCATGTCCACTTCATTTCCTTTCATAATACCTGCTTTTACCGATTTTTCAATTTCGGCCTTTAACTGCATAAGCGAACCTATACATTTTTGTTCCCCATCTTCCGATACCCAAATCGGTAGGGGAGTTCCCCAGAAACGGCTACGGCTGAGGTTCCAGTCCACCAGATTTTCCAGCCAGTTGCCAAAGCGCCCGGTTCCGGTAGATTCCGGTTTCCAGTTTATGCTTTTGTTCAGTTCCACCAATCTATCTTTCATGGCAGTGGTTTTGATAAACCAGCTGTCGAGCGGATAGTACAATACCGGCTTGTCGGTACGCCAGCAGTGTGGGTAGCTGTGTTCGTATTTTTCTACCTTGAAGGCCTTATTTTCTTGCTTGAGTTTGATGGCGATAAGCACATCGGTAGGCTTAAATTCGGGGTCGTTGCGTTCGGCATCGGAATAGTATTCTTCCTTCACAAAACGGAGCGCAAAATCGCTCACTTCTTTCACAAAGCGGCCTTGCTTGTCTACCAATGGCGTTTCTTTGCCGTTTTCATCCAATACCATTACGGCCGGAACGCCCGCTTCTTTGGCTACTCTAAAGTCATCGGCACCAAATACCGAAGCCGTATGCACGATACCCGTACCGTCTTCGGTAGTCACAAAATCACCGGGAATCACGCGGAAGGCGTTGTTCTCCAAATCGGCATTGGTGACATAAGGCATCAGCTGCTCATAACGGATTTCCAAAAGGTCTTTTCCGGAAAACTCTTGTGTTATCTTCCAAGGAATAAGTTTGTCGCCTGCTTTGTAATCGCTAAGCGGCAACTCTGCTGCTTTTTCAGAGAAATATTTACCCACCAAATCCTTCGCCAATACCACGGATATCGGCTCGAAAGTGTAGGGATTAAAGCTTTTCACTTTTACGTAGCGGATTTTCTCTCCCACGGCCAAAGCACAGTTGCTCGGCAAAGTCCAAGGCGTGGTGGTCCAGGCCAAGATGTACACGGGCTCGCTGGTTTCCTCAAAAAGGAAGGCGGAGCGTTCGCTGTGTTTTACCTTAAATTGAGCGATAATGGACGTGTCCTTTAGCATTTTGTAGGTACCGGGTTGGTTCAGTTCGTGTGAGCTGAGTCCGGTTCCGGCTGCTGGCGAATAAGGCTGAACGGTATAGCCCTTGTACAGCAATCCTTTATCAAAAAGCTCTTTCAGTAAAAACCAAAGGGTTTCTACATACGAGTTTTCAAAGGTGATGTAAGGGTCTTTCAAATCTACCCAATAGCCCATTTGCTCAGTAAGGTCGTCCCACTGTTGCTTGAACTTCATCACCGCCTCGCGGCATTTTTGGTTGTATTCTTCTACGGTGATTTTCTTACCAATATCTTCTTTGGTAATGCCCAATTCCTTTTCTACTTGCAGCTCTACAGGTAGGCCGTGCGTATCCCATCCCCCTTTACGCTTCACCTGAAAGCCTTTTAGGGTTTTGTATCGACAGAAAATATCTTTTACCGTACGCGCCATCACATGGTGAATGCCGGGCGTACCATTGGCAGAAGGAGGTCCTTCGTAAAAAGTAAAAGTAGGCTGGCCCTCGCGCTGGTTCACAGAGGCCTCAAAAATGCCGTTTGCTTTCCAGAAGCTTAGTATTTCTTCCCCTATTTCTGCGTAGTTAGGGTTTTTAAACTCTTTGTATTTTTTTGACACGGTCAAAATCGTTTGGTCTTTGAAAAATCTATTCTTGTTTTTGCACCTCCAGGCGCTTCAGGTCAATTTCTTCATCGTCTGTTTCGTGATAGAAGTCCTCATCGTATTGCTCAATCAGCGGATGCGCATCTTTTCTGCGTTTACCATCATCGAAGGTGAGAAGCAAAGAAGGAAGTAGCAACAAATTGGTGAACATTGCAATCAGTAAAGTGGTGGAAGTCAGTACCCCTAGGGCTACCGTTCCTCCGAAGTCAGAGCCTGCAAATATCACAAATCCAAAGAAAAGTACAATGGAGGTGTACATCATACTGGTGCCTGTTTCCTTCAAACTCCGGCTGATGGCTATGGGTACAAAAAAGTTATGAGCAAACAGTTCTTGGCGGTATTTGGCCAAGAAATGTATGGCATCGTCCACCGCTATCCCAAAAGCGATGCAGAAAATCAAGGAGGTGCTGGGCTTTAGTGCAATATTGAAATACCCCATTAAACCTGCTGTAATCAGCAAAGGGATAATATTGGGAATCAGTGAGATAAGCACTACGCGTAGGTTCACGAACAGAATGCCCATTACGATGGCAATAATAATAAAGGCCAGAATCAGGCTCATTTGCAGGTTTTGTACCAAGTAGCGGTTGCCTTTTACAAACAAAGGAGAAGTACCCGTAACAGTAGCTGTTACTTCGGTATCGGCAAAGAGGCTATCGATGCGCGGCTGAATGGTGCCACGGATGAGTTTATCCATTTCTACCGAACCAATATCGGCCATTTTCAGCGTGATGCGCATTTTCTGTCCCGTGGAATCTACAAAGGCCTTGAGCAAACCACTGGAATCGGACTGATCACGGAAATACTGCAAAATGAAATTGTAGTCCATGCTGTTGGGCAGCTGGTAATAGGCAGGATTGTTATTGTAATAGGCCTGACGAGCCGCCTTGATGAAGCTCACCAATGAAACAGGCTTGGAGATTTCCGGTATGCTATCAAGAAAGGTTTCCAGCTGCTGTACTTTTTGCAGATTGCTCAGGCGGATAACGCCCCGTTTTTTACCCGTATCTACCACTACTTCCAGCGGCATTACTCCACTGAAATTGCTTTCAAAAAAGCCCATGTCGCGCATGATGTCGGTATCTTCGGGGATATCGTCTACTATATAGCTGACCGTTTTGAGTTGCATCACACCATATACTGATACCGCCACTACTACTATGGTAACGGAATAAATCCAGCGTCTGCGATTATGTATCCAGTAGTCGAAAGTGGTCAATACCTTGTCCATAGGCTTGAAGCTCAGGTGCTTCATTTGCTGCTTACTAGGAGAAGGCAACCAAGAGAATACTGCAGGAATAAGGATAAAGCTTACGATGAACGTGGCCAAAATATTGAGCCCAGCTACGATACCAAACTCTTTCAGGATAATGATATCGGTAGTGGCCAGTACCAAGAAACCAATGGCGGTAGTGAAATTGGTAATAAGTGTTACCATCCCGATTTTGCGGGTAACGGTGCTTATCGCCTTCATCTTATTCCCATGGCGCTCAAACTCTTGGTGGTATTTGTTGATGAGGTAAATGCTGTTGGGAATACCGATTACCACAATAATAGGCGGAATCAGTCCTGTGAGCATGGTAATTTTGAATCCGAAAATCCCCAAAGTACCTACTACCCAAACCACCACCACACCAATAATCAGCATGGGGAATACTACAGCATCCCAAGAGCGGAAAAAGACTAGGAGGATGATGCCCGTAACGATGACCGAAAGTACCAAGAAGAAATTAAGCTCTTTCTTCACCTTTCCGGCCATAATGGAGCGCACAAAAGGAAGCCCGGCATAATGTACGTCAATCTGGGTAGACTCGGCAAAGCGGTCGCCAAGGTATTTGATGTCTTCAATGAGCTTTTGCCTATCGGGGGAGTTCAAAACCTCCTTGTTGATCGCCACCAGAATCAGTGTAGCGCCATTTTCGGGGTTGATGAGCTGCCCGGTATAAAAACGCTGCTCCATCACCAGAGCCAAGAGGCTGTCGAGGGTAGACTGGTCCTGCGGGATATCTGCAAAGAATGGGTCTAGCTGAAATTTCCTTTCCTCCGTATTCTTTTTAAGACGCTGAATGCGTGGAATGGACAGCACATTATTAACGCCTTCTAGCTTAGCGAGTTCATCGCTTAAGTATTTGAATCGTAGGAAATTAGTAGGGGTGTATAGGCTGCTGTCTTTTATTCCGATAGCCAGAATATTGCCATCCTCTCCAAAGAGCTGCTTAAACTCTTCAAAATATACCATATCGGGGTCACTCTCAGGCACCACCTTGGTAAAGTCGTAGGTCATGGTAACATTCCGACCCAAATACCCCATAGTAGCGGTAATCAATCCAAGTACTATTACCAGTACCAGACGATTTTTAATGACGAAGTGCGCGAGTCGTGTCCACATATAAAAACAAGCGACAAAGGTAAGTAAAATTCCGTTTTTTCAGCAGAAAACAGGCCAAAGTAGCGAAAGATTTGCAGGAATTATCGCTTGGGCTGTTCCTTTTCTATTCATGCCGCATTATGATACCTGAGTGCCTTTCCCAAAACCGCAAAAGGCTAGGATAAGTTTTCCCTTGACCCTCCATAATGGAATGGGAAGAAGGCCAAAAGTAATTTTTTCCTCAGCTTGGAGGCAGGGTTCATTTTTTAGGATTAGTACAAAGGGGTGACTACGAAAGGGTCATCCCTTTGATTTTGCGGTAGAAGCCAATGGCGTAGCGGTCGGTCATTCCCGAAATGTGATCGAGGCATTCGCGCAGCACCTGATAGTCGGTGTATTCTTTATTTTTCACCATTGCATTAAGCTCCGGAGGCATTAGCAGGAAAATGCTTTTGTGGCGCTTGGAATAATCTTTTTCATGGCGCATAGCATAGATGCATCCGGCAAAAGCTTCCAACAATCCGCCTAATACTTCAAAACCAGCCGCTTCTTTCTCTAACACTTGGCGCGAGCGATAGATTTTCTCAATACTGGTATGTACGATCGACTGCAAGGTGCGGTGGCAGGGGATTTCATCCGTCAGCGATTTATCAAAACTACCCGCGAGTAAGTCTTGCTCATGATCCAGAAAGAGGGAAGTAGTTTGACCAATGAGCTCACCAATAGCCATGGCGCGTAATTGCCCAAGCTTCTCGTTTAGGTTATCCAGTTTATCCACCTTTTCGGGGCGGAACTTATCACCCAATATCTCGGCCATCCAGTCTTTTACTTCCTCAAAACTTACCAAGCCAAGGCGACAGCCATCTTCCAGGTCAATCAGATTATAACAAATATCGTCAGCCGCTTCCACCAAAAAGGCCAAAGGGTGGCGTGTCCAGCTTAGAGCATCCCCTTCACCTAGCTTTTGCAAACTCAGCTCTTGAGCCACGTGTTCAAAAACCACACGCTCCGATTGAAAGAAACCATATTTTTTCTGGCTTCTTCGGCTTTTGTCTGGATTTGGTAAAGAGGACTCGCGAGGATATTTGGTAAAGGCCGCCAACGAAGCATAGGTAAGCTTCAGACCTTCGTAGCTGTTTTTATTCATCAGGCGAAAGCCTTGGGCATTGCCTTCAAAATTGATAAGGTCAGCCCACTCTTTGGCACTTACATGCTCTTGAAATGCTTTGCCCTGCGGATGAAAAATAAAGAAATCGGAAAGGGCACTTTCGCCCGAATGCCCAAAGGGCGGATTGCCGATGTCATGCGTAAGGGCCGCAGCCGCTACAATGGCACCAAAATCATGAAAACTGAAATTCGCTTTTTTCAACTCTGGGTGGCGTTCTACCAATTGTGCGCCCACCGCCTTGCCGAGCGAGCGACCTACCACCGATACCTCCAGGCTGTGCGTGAGGCGCGTATGCACAAAATCGTGCTCGGGCATGGGAAATACCTGCGTTTTGTCCTGCAACCTACGGAAAGGATGGGAGAAAATGATGCGGTCGAAATCTTGGTCAAAAGGGCTACGCACCGGATCGTGGGGCTTTGCACCACTCGCTTTGCCCTCACGCTGGGCACTTAATAAGTTTAGCCAATTCATCAAACAAGGTTTTGGAGGGTAAAAGTAGAAGATTTAGCCTGAATTGGAAAAGGAATGATGGATTCCTTTGCGTTTAGGCCGTTTCCTGACCTAGCAGCTGGCTCATATTGGCATACAGGCGGGGCAAATGCTGCTTCATTTCCTGCGGGCGTTCAAAGAAATTCTCCACAGCCACGGCAAAGAATTCTTCCTTATTCACTCCCGCATAGGCCCTTAGCAGGGTAGGTTTGCCCAAAGCCAAATCTTCACTGTTTTCAAAATAGCGGTCGTCAATTTCTTTCAGGATAGAGGCTTGCAGAAACTGGTATTCTTCATTTGGAATTCGATTTTCTAGTTTTAAGGCGTGGGCCATTTCATGCAAACCAAGGTTGTAGGCATCGGAAGGGTCGAGGTAGCCTTCCAAAAAGGATTTCCAACTGAGGGCAATCACCCCAAAGCGCGGGTTGACTTCCCCTTTGTGGATTTGGTCATTGCTGCGGCTGTAAAAATTGGTAGGGTAGAGGATGATTTTATCGAAATGCTCAAAACGGATTTCGCGCAAGCCGAAGGTGAGCTGCACCGCACAGGCAGCCACGAGGGTTTCTACCATGGGGGTGATTTCCAGTCCGCCACGCGATATAAATTCCTTACTATTGACAAAATTGGCCACCCTACGCTCAAACTCCTGCTTTTTTCGAAGAGGGAGCTTTTGGTAATAGGCAAAATAGCGCTCCAGCACTTGGTGGTGGCTGTGCTTAAAACGGCTTTGCCCCGTCCAACCAGCAAGCACCACATCGATATGGTTTGCGTACCGTGCGAACAGGGCAAAACTGAATAGAATTAAAAGGATGGATATCGCTAGCAATCAGGTGATTTTAGAGCTTTTCGAAAATCCTGTTGAAGGAAACCGCTTCGCCAATTTTACCTTTCAGCTCATTGATGTGCACACGCTCTTGCTCGGTAGTATCGCGGTGACGAATGGTCACGGTATTATCTTCCAAAGTTTGGTGATCCACCGCAATACAGAATGGCGTACCAATCAAATCCTGACGCGTATAACGCTTACCGATAGAGTCGCGCTCTTCATATACGGTATTGAAATCAAATTTTAGCATTTTCACAATCTCCTGCGCTTTTTCTGGCAGACCATCTTTTTTGGTAATCGGGAATATGGCGGCTTTCACCGGAGCAATGGCCGGATGGAATTTCAGGTACACGCGCTCTTTGCGGTTTTCGCCTTCGCCCACCACCTCTTCGGTATAGGCATTGCACAGGTGCATCAAGAAGGTACGGTCGGCCCCTACGGACGTCTCCAGTACATATGGGATATAATTTTGGTTGATTTCCGGATCAAAGTACTGCTGCTTTTTCTTGCTCAGTTCTTGGTGGTTTTTCAAATCGAAATCGGTACGGGAGTGTATCCCTTCAATCTCTTTGAAGCCAAAAGGAAATTCAAATTCAATATCCAAGGCAGCATTGGCATAGTGGGCCAGCTTTTCGTGGTCGTGGTAGCGCAGTTTGCTTTGTGGGATACCCAAGGCCAGGTGCCACTTCATGCGGGCTTCTTTCCAGTGCTGGTACCAATTCATTTCCTCACCCGGACGGATGAAGTATTGCATCTCCATTTGCTCGAATTCGCGCATACGGAAGATAAACTGGCGCGCCACAATCTCATTACGGAAAGCCTTTCCGATTTGGGCAATACCAAAAGGAATCTTCATGCGGGCAGTTTTCTGCACGTTCAGGAAGTTCACAAAAATCCCTTGAGCGGTTTCTGGTCTGAGGTAAATGGTGCTGGCATCTTCGGCCACCGAGCCTACTTGTGTGCTGAACATCAAGTTGAACTGGCGCACTTCGGTCCAGTTGCTGGTACCCGAAAGAGGGCAGGTAATATTCTCATCTATAATTAGTTGACGAACGCCAGTCAAGTCTTCACTCTCCAGCAGGCGAGCCAGTTTTTCTACCAAAGCCTTACCCTCAGCGGCTTTTCCGACATTTTCCAGCTTGGCGGCATGCTCTTCCACTAATACATCGGCACGGTAGCGCTTTTTGCTATCCTTATTGTCGATCATAGGGTCGTTGAAGCTATCAATGTGGCCGGAGGCCTTCCAGGTAAGTGGATGCATGAAAATGGCTGCATCTATCCCCACGATATTATCGTTTAGGCGCGTCATGCTTTGCCACCACAGGTTTTTGAGGTTATTTTTTAGTTCCACTCCATACGGACCGAAGTCGTACACGGCTTGCAAGCCATCGTATATTTCGCTGGAAGGATATACAAAACCATACTCTTTGGCATGGGAAATCACATTTTTGAAAATGTTTTCGGTAGTCTCAGTTTTTGCCATGCTGCAAATATAGCGGAATGTTCATTTTCTTAGCCAAAAGCCCGTGTTTTTCCTTAGCGCTTGTCCAAGAGTCTGCTGGCCGACCAAGCGGGGTTTTTTCGACTGCGGTAACAAACTAAGGGTGGTGCGTGTTTCGTACATAGAAGCAAATGCTATTGCTATGAAAAAACTCGTAATTTTAATCGGAATTAGCTTGAGCGCCCTCGCCTCGGGCTATGCGCAATCCAAATCTACTACTATGAATACTGCCAGCAACCTACCCAAGACCGAAGCCGAATGGAAAAAAGCATTAACGCCTGAAGAGTACCGTGTACTGCGCGAGAAAGGCACCGAGCGCCCCTATATTGGTGAATATGATCAGCACTGGGAAGCAGGTGTGTATGTGTGCAAAGGCTGCGGCACGGAGCTTTTCACCTCGGCTACTAAGTTTGATGCGGGTTGCGGATGGCCGAGCTTTTATGAAGGCATTGACAAATCGCGCATCACCGAAACCGTAGACCTTAGCCACGGCATGCGCAGGATAGAAGTAACCTGCACCAAATGTGGGGGCCACTTAGGCCATGTGTTCCCCGATGGCCCCAAGCCCACGGGCATGCGTTATTGCATTAACAGCGTATCGCTCGGATTTAAGAAAAAAGAAGCCAAATAATACCCAGAGCCCTTCGGAAGAGGGGCTTTTTTGTTTTGATGTAAAAAATGAATATTAAATATAATAAAAATTTAGAGTTGGAATTTTCATTCTTTTTAGGATACTTTAGTTTTATTTCTATCGAATAAATCTTTTATCATATGGGACAGGAGAAGTTTTCAAGGTTAATAAATAATTTGAATGAGAACGAATTTAAAGATTTTGTTTCAGAATTTATTAAACCATACTGGAAAGTAGAGTCTTCTGTAATCGTTGATGGCCCGTATGATGCAGGGTTAGATATTAAAGTTATTAGTAAAGGAAAAACAGCAATTCAAGTTACTGTAAACAAGAAATATCAAAAGAAGTTTGAAGCTGACCTCTTGAAAATAAAAAGACTAATTGATGAGTTTGATTATTCTACTCAATTTTTATTCTTCATTTCACTAGACTTGACTGAAGAATCAAAACTTGAATTAGAAAAAAAGGCTAATGAAATCGGGATAAAATTAGATTTATTTGATGCCAAGATTTTAGCGTCTTTTTTAAGTCAAATTGAATATTACAACTGTATTGATATTTTAAAGAAGTCTATTCCTGAATTTTTGGAATTAGGCCCAAGAATCTATTCAAATGAAGAAAAGCTAAAATACGATGTTCTTACTTTCAGTTCAACGTCTCAACAGTTAAAGAAAAGCATTTTAGCAAATTCCATTATTCTAAAAATTTATAAAAATCCTAAAATTAATCGGTCGAAATTGATTGAGCAACTTGTTGAAGAGATGAATCTAGACAACTCTAGATTAATTGAAAGAGAGTTTGAAAGGCTTAAAGAAAGTAAACAAATCGATTATAATCCATTTTTTGATAGTGAAGTTGAGCTTACAACTAAACAGTTGCAAATAATAGAAAGACGAATTAAATTAATTGAGATTGATGAAAGTCTTTTGTTAGCTGAAATAGCAAATGTTTTAAGTAAATTTGGAATAGATAGGAAAGATGATCGTTTTTTGAATGAAATAGCGAACAAGCTTAGAAAGCTTTATGAATTGAGTGCAAGTTCAAGCTTTAATGAAATCTTAAATAAGATGGACAACCCTTTTGTAGATTCAGCATCTATTAAAGACTTTCAAGCTTACGTAATGAACATTAGGGAGATTAAAGAAAATTTAGTTGATTCATCAATCGGATTTCTTCTTACGAGGGAACTACTAACAGTATCGGGCAAATATCCATTCCTGAAGGATTATTCAATTGGGAAGGTTATAATTAAGCATGTTGATGATGATTTTTTCCAGGAGTATTCAAAAGGAAAAAAAAGGATAGTATATATAGATACACAAGTTGCTATTTATTTGATTTGCTGTTGGATTGAGCCATCGAGCACATGGCATTCAATTGATTATAAGTCAGCTGTTAGTTTAGTTGAAGAGTTTAAAAAGGAGAACTATTCAATTAGAATTTCTGAACTTTATTTAAGTGAGGTTGCTCACCATGTACTAAATTTTGAAAAATTAGCAGCATTCTCTGGAGTTGAGTTATTCGATGAGTTAGGTAGCTCTAGTAATGTATTTCTTAATTTTTTTCAATATTTAAAAAAGAATAATGAAATCCCAGATGACATTGAGAGCATTTCTGATTTTTTGGAAGAATTGGGATGTAAAAAGTCAATTCATGAAAGCAAAATGTTGGCTCATATTGAAGGTTCGCTAAAAAACGCTCTCCTTGATATTGGTATTGAGGTTTACTCAATACCTGCGAATCTGTTTAAAGAAGAAAAATTTGAGGTAAAACGTATTATTGAAGAGATACTTTCTTATAGGAATTTAAGTAAAGCAGAAGAAACTATTGAAAGAGATGCAGCGATGACTGCATGGTTATTAAAAGACGAAAAGGTTAATTCCAATTTTGATGAAGTTTATTTTTTGACTCGGGATAACATTTTTTATGAAATTCGTAAGAGGGCAGTTTCATTGAATCCAAGTTATAAATGGTGGCAAAACCTACGTCCAACTAGATTTCTTGACATTACTTCTTTAATAGCATGTAATTTTAAAAACATTAGTATTGATCAGGATCTGATGTTACTTGTTGAAGATATTTCAGACTTTAAAGATTCTGTTAGGAAAGTTCTTGATGTTTTGTCAAAGATTGTTGATATAAAGTCTGAATCTGGTAGGAAGTTAGTAAAGGAAATTAATCAAATTAGAAGAGAGTATGTGTATGAAATGGATCAAACTTCAATGGAGGGCATCGAGACACATTCTTCCATTCCGATTGATGTGTTGATTTCAAATCTTTATGAATATTATAATGATAAAAAAGGAAAATATGGTATCAAAGACCTAGTTAATTGTATTAACGATGAAGAAAATCTTATAAGGATTAAAAGCTATTTATTGAAAGAGGTGAAGTTCTATAACAAAAATGTTAAATGGAATAGGGATATTTATAGAAACTTAGACAGTGAAATTGATTGGCATTATAGAACAACTAGTAATGTTTAGTTAACTTTGTATTGGTCTTTCCAACCCTTCCCTTCCGCCTTGGGTCTTAGAAGAAAAAACCTAAGACTATGAAAAAACTTGGAATTGCCTTATTGCTAGCCGCTTCCCTAAGCGCCTGCGAAAAAGAAACTATGGGTGTAGATGCGCAGGAATTAGTCCCTGCTACGCTTACCGATCTCAGTGGACTTGATGGCTGCGGATGGGTATTTGAACTGAACGATGGTACACAATTAGAATTTAGCACCCTCATGCGCTGCTGGACACCTCCTGTATCGGCAGAAGATACGCGTTCCCCTTTTGATGATTTTGTTTTTGAAGAAGGCAAAAAGGTGTGGATTCGCTATGAAGAACTACCCGAGGCAGTCAGTATTTGTATGGTAGGCCCCGTGGTAGAAATTAAAGAAATCAAGACCTTAGAATAAGGAATTCACCAGATTATATTTTTCTAATAATTACATTTTTGATGCGGTTTACCAGCTCGACTTCCTGCAGCACACCCTGTCGGTAGTCGAGTTTTTGTTTGTTAGAAACCGTTCGAATACTATAGGAATTTTCTCCCCTTTTCTCCACCGCGGTAAATAGTCCATAATGGGGTGTGTATACCATTTCACCTGCCGAAGGTTCATCAAAATACAGCAAAGTAGTAGTCATGCGGATAGGGTGCAGGTGACTGGCTCGATAGGAATAATCCCGCGATTGGCAATTGATGCGATATACACCATCTACCAATAAAGTTTCAGAAAGGTATTCGGTATCGTTGTGGGTGGAAATAACTGTGGCTTGTTGCAAAATGCCGTCTTTGTACACCTCATGGGTTTTGAGGGCGATTTGGATTTGCCCCACCAGCCGAATGCTCACTTCGCTATTCAGGAAAAGCTCCATGGTATTGCCGTGGATTACCTGCCGAGCTTCCAGCGTGCCAATTTGTATGCCCGCCACTTCCATACGGTAGTGCTGAAGGCTTTGCGCCTGCAATTCACCAATACTGAAAATCAAAAATACCAAAAGAGCTGCTCTAGCCATGCTACAAAAAGGAAACCTCAAGATACAGAATCCTTACAGCAATGAAACAGGAAAAGTGAGGGGAAAATTCGGGGGGGGGGTAGTGATTAAATCGAGTATAATCTGTCCGATTTTGATTCTATTTAGGATTTGGACATTTGGGTACAAAAGAATAGATTTATGGGTAAGCTATAAATTGAGCTTCATTTCAAGTAAGTTAATACCTTTGCCTACTAAAAGATGTACTCAAATAGACATACGACAGCTTCTGAATCCTACTAAAAGTATACATGGGCAATAAAAAAACATATATAGACCTTTTCGCTGGTTGCGGTGGGCTCTCACTAGGCTTATACAATTCTGGATTGTGGGAGGGTAAATTTGCCATAGAAAAAAGCCCCGATGCGTTTCAAACGCTTCAATATAATCTGATTGATAAGAAGAATCATTTTAATTGGCCCGACTGGTTGCCAACAAAAAATCACGATATCAACGAAGTTATTGAAGAATATAAGGACAAATTAAAATCACTAAGAGGGGAAATTGACCTTGTTGCAGGTGGCCCGCCTTGTCAGGGGTTTTCTACAGCAGGAAGAAGAATTGAAGGCGATTCAAGGAATGAATTAATAAAATCATATATTCAATTTATTAGGCTTGTCCAGCCAAGGGTTATCTTTTTTGAAAATGTAAAGGGGTTTACCCAAAAGTTTGACAAAAATAAGATTAAAGGGAAGATATATTCTGAGTACGTTACTAATGCACTAGAATACAATTCCCCTAAAGGAGATTTTCAAGGCTACAAGGTTGAGGGAAAACTGATTGATTTTTCTGAGTTTGGTGTTCCTCAGAAAAGGACACGATTTATTTTGGTTGGTATTAGAAAGGATATTGTGAATCAAGCAAATCCAGTTAAGTTTTTTGAGCAAATTCAATCCCATAGAGAGGCGTTTTTAATGAATAAAGGAATTGGGTTGACTAATTCGTTGGAGGATGCAATTTCTGATTTGCTAAAACGTGATGAAATTATTTCCCCTGATACAAAATCGTTTTCAGCAGGGCTTTACAACCCTGTTCAATCGAATTACCAAAAACTATTACGAGATAAAGCAGGTTCTGAAATACCTGATAGCCATAGATTTGCTAAGCACAATGAGGATACAATAAAGAAGTTTGAGTTTATCCTTCAACATGCCGAGAAGAATAAAACACTTTCAGATGAGTTGAAAGAAAAGTTCAATCTTAAGAAACGAACAATCATACCACTATCTGGCAAAACACCTACGCCTACCATAACCACATTACCTGACGATTACATTCATTATTGCGAGCCAAGAATTTTTACAGTACGGGAGTATGCCCGAATACAATCATTCAATGATTGGTATGAGTTTAAAGGAAAATACACTACTGGAGGTAAAAGAAGAACGCAAGAAGTGCCTAGATATTCACAAATTGGAAATGCAATTCCACCACTTTTTGGTGAGCAAGCAGGTTTGATTCTTAGTAAACTAATGTAATATGCAGAAGCCACTACAGTTTAAGATTAGTTCTGCTCTAAAGAATATTATTGGAAGAGACTTAATTACAGATGATTTTATTGCAGTATTCGAATTAGTTAAAAATTCATATGATGCTCACGCAACTAGAGTTGACGTGATATTTGAAGATATATACAGCAGCAGCGGAAAAATAATTATAAAAGACAATGGAAAAGGTATGAGTTATCAAGATTTACTTGATAAATGGCTTTTTGTTGCCTACTCAGCCAAAAAAGATGGAAGAGAAGAGGATAGTTATGAAAATTATCGCGATAAAATTAAAGTAAAGCGTGCTTATGCTGGAGCAAAGGGTATTGGAAGATTTTCCTGTGATAGACTTGGAAGTGAATTGTATCTTGAAACCTTAAAAGACCAAACGAATGCAAAACCTGAAGTATTAATTACAGATTGGAATAAGTTTGAAGAGGACAGTAATGATGAATTTGTAAATGTTAGCGTTCTTCATGAAACCCTAAATGTGAGTTCCTATGGGATTCAACACGGTACTGTTTTAGAAATATCCAATTTACACAGTGAATGGAACCGTAAAAAATTTGAAGATTTAAAAGACTCTTTAGCAAGGTTAATTAATCCTTCTTCAATACAAAATGAGGATAGGTTTAGAATATTTTTGATGGTTCAGGATGAGTTAGAAGGAGATGCAAAACAAAAAGTTAGGAACACCAAAAGAGCTAAAGACGGTAAGCTTGATAAAAGTGAAATAGAATATTTTAATATTGTTAATGGAGAAATTCGGAACCCTATTTTTGAAACGCTTCAGTTAAAGACTAGTTACATTGAATCCGATATTCGTAATGATAAAATTATTACCACTCTATTTGAAGGCGGTAAGTTTGTTTATAAGATTGAAGAAACCAATCCATATCATGATTTAGATGATATACATTATGCAATATATTTTCTAAACCAATCTGCTAAGTCAACTTTTAGTAGAAGAATGGGTGTTCAGCCAGTTGAGTATGGTCATATTTTTGTTTATAAGAATGGGTTACGCATATATCCATATGGTGAACGTGGCGAGGATCCTTTTAAGATGGATAATCGTAAGGCTCAAGGTCACGCAAGATACTTAGGCACAAGAGAAGTTATAGGGTATATTTCGATAAGTGGCGTCAACAATAATTTAAAAGAAACCTCAAGTAGAGGGGATGGATTTATCAGAACAAAAACGTATGAGAATCTTGTTGAGCAATTCTATGAAACATTAAAAAGGCTTGAGAAATACACTATTGAAATAACAGATTGGGGAAATTTTTTATCTGAGGATGACTACATAAACATAGGACAAACCTTTATTAAAAATGAAGGAAAAGAAAATGAAACCAAATTTGATGTAAATGAGAATATCTCTAAGCTAATAAAGAATCTGACTAACTCAAAAAATGTCCTAGAATTTGAACTTTCAAGTAATATTCTTGCCATTCTGGATGCCAAGAGTGAACAGTCTGCACAAGGGGTTTTAAAAAACATATCTGAAAAAATTCAGAAAGGTGACTTTGATGAGAAGGAAGTTATCCAAACGATTAAAACTGTAGAAAGGAAGTTATCTGATTTAAAATCTAGAAAAGAAGAAGCCGAAGAAGAAGCCCTTCAAAAGTATATTGAAAATGAAGAATTAAGAACAGAGTTAGATAGAGAGATAGCCGAAAAACTTTTTGATAAAACTCAGATTGGACGTGAGAAAAAAGATTTGTTGGCTCTCCAACATCAAATAATCCATACTGCTGGAAATATTACTTGGAGTTTAGATTCTTTAATTGATTCTATCAACGAAAACAAGCCCAAGGATAAACTTATTAAAGATATCAAGGATATTAGTCTTGAAGTTCAAAGAATAGTAAGTGCTTCAAGATTTGTAACAAAGGCAGGATTTAATACACAAGCAGAGAGAATAACAAATGATCTTGTTTCCTTCGTCAATGACTATGTTCAAAATATTTACGTTCCCGCAGATTCCTTTATACATCAAAAGAGACCAATAAAAATTGAAATTAAAGAAAAGAGCTCAGTTAAACATATACTAAAATTCAGGCCGTTTGAAATCACTGTGATTTTGGACAACTTGTTTTCCAATTCAAGAAAAGCCAAGTCTACAAAAATTGAAATGGAATGGATAAAGAGTAAGGAATTTTTGACTTTGAATTTTAAAGATAATGGAGATGGTATTCCTGAAGAAGTTAAGGATAAAATTTTTGATTTTAGATATAGTAATACAGACGGCTCTGGTATAGGACTTTATCACGTAAGAGACTTATTAAGTAAATATAAGGCATCAATTGAATTTGTGCAATCTGAACAAGGTGCCGAATTCAACTTAAAATTCCCATTATGAAATTGAATTACAAAATTATTTGGGTTGAAGATAAAATTGACACTCGACCATTCTTATCATTAATAGATAGCGTGAAAAATCATCTTGAAAATGAGTTTTTCAATGTTAATATTGATACAGCAGAAGATTTTGACGAATTCAAAGAAAAATATGAAGATAGTCAAACCTATGACCTAATTATTACAGACTTGAATCTAAATGAAAGCCACGGAAGTGAAGTAATTGATTTTATTCGTGATGAAAAACATATATTAACTGAGATATTTTTCTATTCTGCAAATAGTGAATTGTCTACTACAAAGTTGGCAAACAGTAGTAGAATAACGTTCTATCAGCTTGACGGTCAAAGTTATCATAAAGAACTGCAAAATTCCATAATTGAAGTTATTGACTTAACGATTGCAAAGTTTCAGAACATTGTAACAATGAGAGGAATGATAATGCAAGAAACAAGTTCCTTAGATTTGAAAATGGAAGAAATTGTTCGAAAACAGTTAATTAATCCAAACCTTGAAGAACATATTACACCATTATTGAATACAATTTTTGATAATATTTTTGCAAACGCTAAGGAAAAATACGAGAGAGCAGAAGAAAGAAAGGTAAAAGAGATTTTACGAGATAATGTTCTTTTTAATTCTTCTCAAAAAATATTTGCTCTTGGTGCAATTTTGGAAATAATGAAAGAAGAAAATTTTGCACCCAATTATAAGCAGGATGTTATTGAGGTTCGAAATAAGTTTGCACATTCTGAACTTCTAAAAAATGAAGAGGGTAAGGAATATTTTAAAGTAAAAGGTGAAGAGGTATATTTCGATAAAGATTTATGCAAAAAGATTAGACGTGATTTGAATGATTACATCAAAAAAATTAATGCAATTGAAAATAAAATCAATCCAACCGAATAGCCACACACATTTCCAAGTCGCACAAGTCAATGCTACAGTCCAAGCTTGGCAAAGAGTGTGTCTGCCCAACCGCACGATAAGTATGAATAACAAACCAACGGACAAAAAAGGACTCCTGCTACCGCCATGTTCTACATGGTGGTAATCTATTAGCCTAGTTTTATAAGCCTTCCCTCTCAATCAAAATCCAATTGAATTAAGCAAAACAGGCTGAGGAGAATATTCCCCTCAGCCTGTTTCTATTTGTTATGGAACGCATTACAAAGTAAAGCCTATGCGGCCGAAAATATAACGGCCATCGGCACCCATTTGTACTGAATCAGAAAAACCACCTTGGTCGGTCCATCCGTCAAACTGCTGCGTAGGGTAGGCATTTAGCAGGTTATTCGCGCCCACGGTTATATTAATCCCTTTGGTGATTTTATAGCTCAAATTTAGGTCGAGCGTAAAAGCCGCTTCGTATACATCGGTAGCTACCGGATACAGCGCATCGGCATCGGCCTGAGTAAGGGCAGGGGTATCTACCCATTGGAAATCTTGCAGCTCCACTTCGCTAAACTGTGTTACATACACATGGGCACTAAACTTGGCAATGCTTACACCTGCATTGTAATTGATTTTATGCTTAGGTGCAGCCGCTTGTAAATAGGCTTGTGAGAAGGGTCCAAAGAAGGTGAATTCATTGAGGCTACCATTATGGATTTTGGTAATCTCCAGGGAATTGAAGTTGGCAGCCACACCACCGCGCACGGTAGCCGCTCCTAACTCTTGCTCATAGCTAAGCACCACATCCAATCCGCTGGTTTGGGTATCTACGCCATTGGAAAAAAACTGCGCCTTGTCCACCCCCAAAGGGTCTAAAATTGCCCTGTCTTCCGGAGTAGAGCCAAAAGGATCGGTAAGTACAATACGGTCTTTCACTTCTATGAAGTAGTAATCTACCGAGGCAGAAAGTCCCTTCCACTTAAAGGTACTCCCTACACTGTAGTTGGTGGCAGTTTCTTGTTTCAAAGGCTCAATACCAAAGGCCTTGGTAACGGTGCTGTTGTTGGCCGCCAACAAAGTGGGTTGGGAAGCTCCGGCCACAATATTATTGAAGATTAGGTTATAATATATCTGGGCCAAAGACGGTGCTCTAAATCCAGTAGAGACAGAACCGCGAAAGGAAAGCATCTCATTCACCTTATAGCGTGAAGCTAGTTTTCCATTATAGGTTTGTCCAAAATCGCTATATTCTTCAAAGCGGAGCGCGGCACCCACCATTAGCGCTTCAGAAAGGTTAATTTCGGCATCGGTATACATCCCTATATTCGTTCTATTTCGATCTACCGTATTGGCCGGACTATAGCCCGGAAACCCTTGAGAACCACCGGGTAGTGGGTCACCATTGTCATTAGTGGCTACGGTTTGAGTAAAAGGATCGGTAATAGGAATGCCATTTACATCATAGGTGGCATAAGAGGCTACTTCTCCATCAAAAATCTCAAAGTTTTCGGTACGGAACTCCATACCAAAGGCAATGTTGAAGCCCGAGGCCACTTTGTCGAAATATTTGCTGAAATCTAATCCGGTGGTGTTCATTGCCAGGCTGTGACCACCCGCATCAAAATCTACCGGAGAGGCATTGCCCATAGAGGCATTGTTAGAGTTTTTGATATAGTAGTGGAAGAGGTTCTTCCCATAGGTATTATTAAAATCTACCTTCCAATTATTGGCCATGGTATGGCGTATGCCCATAGAGCCTGAAACATCGGTAATATTAGAAGTGATGCGTGGGGTAAAGCCATTGGGATATAGGCTAGGCACGGAGCGGTTATCGCCATCGGCATAGCTATCGCGGCTAAAGGCGTAGGCATCGGTATCACGGAAGCTTCTTCCACTAAAGAAATATACTTGCATGTTTTCATTTAATGGCACTGCTGAGTTTACCATAAAATTAAAGCTGTTGGCAGCGGCAGTTCCATAGCCTTTTCTCCAGGACCAGCTCGGGCGAAGGGTTCTTTCACGGTTCATATATTCGGTGGTCATATTGGCAAAGCCACCTTTGTCGCCCAATTTCATACCGTAGTTAAGGTCAATCTTCATGGTATTACCGTCATAGCTGCGTTCTTCCCCGTCTATGCGGTTTTTTCCATTGATATTGTACAATACATCGCCTGCTTGGTCTTCAAAACCATCGCCAATAGCGGTACTGTAAGCGCCATAGCTAATTCCTCCGGTTACACCTTCGGTATTATCTTTTAGCACAATGTTGATCACCCCGGCAATGGCATCGGAGCCATACTGGGCCGAAGCACCATCGCGCAACACTTCAATCCGCTTGATGGCAGAAGCAGGCAGGGCGTTTAAGTCGGTACCGGAATTACCCCGCCCACGTGTACCAAATACATTGACTAGAGACGACTGGTGCCTGCGCTTGCCATTGATTAAAACCAAGGTTTGGTCAGGGCCCAAGCCTCTCAGTGAAGCTGGGTCGATGTGGTCGGCACCATCGGAGCCTGATTGCTTGGTGGCATTAAAAGAAGGGGCCGCATATTGCATCATTTGGTTGATTTCTACCTTACCTGTGGTAGCGGCCAGATCGGAGATATTGATGATATCAATAGGCACAGGTGAATCCAGAATCGTGCGGTTTTGATTACGGCTACCCACCACCACTATTTCCATCAGGTTTTCAATATCGGGCAGTAGGTATACATTGATAAGGCTGCGCCCATCGATACTGATTTCTTCGGTAAGATAGCCTACATAAGAGAATAGCAAGGTAGTGGCAGTAGCCGGAACATTAAGGCTGTAGCGCCCATCTATATCTGAAGTGGTGCCTAGCGTAGTTCCTTTCACAATAACATTGACCCCGGGAAGAGGGCTGTCATTCTCACCCGTAATGATACCTGATATTATGCGTTCACTTTGGGCATGTGCAGGAAAAGCAGTGCCTAGCATTAGTAAGCAGGCACTCAAGAGCAGGATTTTGCTTAAAGCCGCATGGACTTGGGAGTAAGGGTGTTTCATAGTTTGGAGGTTTAGTGTTAGGGTTTGATGGTATAAATTGGCCAGAGTTCTTAATGGTTAATGGAAAGAAGCCTGAGCTTGTGAAAAGATAGGAATTTTTTTAGAGATATGCATTGAATGGAGAGAATTGTGGGCGTAGTAGAATTTGACGAGCCTTTGATTGTACTAGGTTATCTCCAAGCCCTCCTTGGGAGCAAAGCGGAGAACATTATTAGCATTTCGTTTATCGTAAACCTTATGGGAACGGAGCCTACAAAGACTAAACGTTCCTTCAAATTGGCATAGTGTTTAAATATTTGTTCCTGTTAAACTAAATACTTATCTTCAACGTTAGTATTGCAACACGTAAGCATGATAAAATCATTTGGCGATAAAGAAACAGAAAAGATATGGACTGGTATAAGGTCAAAGAAATTGCCAAATGAGATTCAACAGATAGGAAGGCGCAAATTAAGGATGCTTAATAACTCTCAGGATTTACAAGATTTAAGGATTCCGCCATCTAATAGATTGGAAAAATTGGGAGGAGATTTAAAGGAATTCTACAGCATAAGGATCAATAATCAATGGAGGATAATCTTTCGGTGGGAAAGTGGGCATGCGTTGGAGGTTAAAATTGTAGATTATCATTAAAGCAATCAGAAGATGAACAGATTAGAAAACATACATCCGGGGGAAATTCTTCAAGAAGAATTTTTGGAGCCATTAGGTATCTCAGCTTATCGGTTGTCAAAAGAGACTTTTATCCCACAAACAAGGATTAGCGAAATTGTCAAAGGAAAAAGAAGGATTACAGCAGATACCGCCCTTCGGTTTAGTAAATACTTTGGAACCTCTCCTAAATTCTGGTTAGGGCTACAGGATGACTATGACATTGAAGAAGAGGAGCTTAGTAAAAAAATGGAGCTAGATAATATTAAACCATTGGAAAATAGCGCAGCCTAAGCTTTTAGCTAATCCAACAGTCCCTTTTCTTCAAATCACCAAAATATCCGCTACCATCTCGGTGCCGTACTTCTCTTGAATTAGCTTCATCAAATCGGCTTTCGATTGGTTGATGGTAGCACGCATGGGAGCGGAGCTAACCTCTATGATAAGCACATCGTTCTTGAAATATACCTTTTTGGTACGCTTGGATATGGTTTTGCCTACTAGGTCTTCCCAATAGGTAATCAAATGACCTTGGTCGAAACGAGCTTTGAGCTGAAACTCCTTCAGGTATTCCTGTATGCTTTGGTCTAGGGTGCTAAAGCCTTTTCGTATTTCTTTTTTGGGTTTCATGGCGTTGAAAGAATACTTCCGTTTTGTACCTGAATCATTTGCACAGGGTTGGCACCGCTCCCAAATATTTGTCGGGTGCGCTCCGGCCGGGCATCGGTTATAAATATCTGGCCCAGCTGCTTATTGGCCAGCAAATCGAGTAAGTGCCCTATGCGTTTGTCATCCAATTTATCAAAAATATCATCCAAAAGCAGGATAGGACTGTAGCCTTTATCGTTTTTGATGGTCTCAAACTGGCTGAGCTTAAGCGCAATGATGAAAGATTTTTTCTGGCCCTGTGAGCCAAATCGCTTGATGGGCGCTTCATTCATGGTAAAAAGGTAGTCGTCCTTGTGCACGCCTAAAGTAGTGCGTTGCATCTGGATGTCCTTGCTCACGGCCTCTTGCAGGCGCTGGGCATAATTCCCTTCCTCCAAATCCGACTGATAGCTAATGGCCACCTCCTCTTGGTCTTCAGCCACATGCGCATAGCGGGCGGTAAAGAGCGGAAGAAAATCGCGGATAAAGGCTTGTCGCTTTTCGTAGAGGTTTTCGCCCAGTCGTATGCACTGCTGGGTATAGGGCTCAAGCAAATCGGGATTGGTGCTGCGCGTTTCCGCAAAATGCTTCAGCAAGGCATTGCGTTGCTTCAGCACATGGGTATAGGTAATGAGGGTATTGAGGTAGTTTCTGTCTAGTTGGGAAAAAAGGCTATCGAAGAACTTTCTGCGGAACTCACTCCCTTCGCGTATCAAATCGGTATCGTCAGGGGCAATCAGTATGCTGGGAAATTCCCCAATATGCTCGCTTAGCTTCTCATAAGGCTTTTTATCTACCGAAAACACCTTTTTCTCTCCATTGCGCTGGGCGCACAGCAAGGTGTGTGATTTGCCGAGGCGCTGCACATGCCCTTTGATGGAGAAGAAATCTTCGCCATGCTGTATGCTATGCTGGTCACTGCTATGAAATGCGCTGCGCGTAAGGCTTAAATAATGGATAGCATCCAGCAAATTGGTTTTCCCGCTACCATTGGGCCCTACCAAAGCCACCACTTCCGAATCAAAATACAATTGTTCGGAGCGGTAATTTTTGAATTGAGTAAGGCTCAGGCTTTCGAGAAACATTAATTTTTATGTTGATACTTTTTGTTTTAATTTCGCACTTCGCTCGGCATGGGCAAAGATACACCCTAAGCCGCAGCAAGCAATAAGTGAATAGAAGAAGCCAAATAATACAGATACGGTATGGCAGCGAAGAAATCAGCCGCAAAGGCAAAGTATAGCAAAGAAACCTATTTACAGTGGTTCGAGAGCATGTTGCTCATGCGCAAGTTTGAAGAAAAGGCAGGTATGCTGTACGGCCAGCAGAAAATCAGGGGCTTTTGCCACCTATACATTGGTCAGGAGGCCTGTGCGGCTGGATCTATCTCAGCTTTGGAAAAAGGCGATAAATACATTACCGCTTACCGCGATCACGCCCATCCGCTTGGTCTAGGTTCTAGTCCGGGTGCTATTATGGCCGAATTGTATGGAAAAGCTACCGGTATCAGCAAAGGAAAAGGCGGCTCTATGCACATGTTCGACAAAGAGAACCACTTCTTGGGTGGCCACGGTATCGTGGGCGGTCAGGTGCCTTTGGGTGCCGGAATTGCCTTTGCTGAGCAATACAATAATACCGGAAAGCTTTGCATTTGCTACATGGGCGATGGTGCAGTCCGTCAAGGCGCCTTGCACGAAGCCTTCAATATGGCCATGCTGTGGAAACTTCCAGTCATTTTTGTGATTGAAAACAATGGCTATGCCATGGGTACCTCGGTGCAAAGAACTTCTAATGTAACCGAACTCTATAAAATTGGTGAAAGCTACGATATGCCTTCTTTCCCAGTGGATGGTATGAGCGTAGAAGCCGTACACGAAGCCGTACAAGAGGCAGCAGCCCGCGCCAGAAAAGGCGAAGGCCCTACTTTATTGGAATTCAGAACCTACCGATACAAAGGTCACTCCATGTCGGATCCTCAGAAGTACCGCACCAAAGAAGAACTGGAGCAGTATAAGAATGAAGATCCGATAGAAAAGGTGCGTTATGCGCTTTTAGATAATAAAATGGTCACTGAGAAAGACATTGAAGCAATTGAAGACCGCGTGAAGCAGCAAGTGGAAGAAGCGGTACAATTTGCCGAAGAATCTCCTTGGCCAGATCCACAAGAAGCCTTCACAGATGTGTATGTACAACAAGATTATCCATTCATTTGGGATTAATTGTTTGGTTTGAAGGAAAATATCATAAATTTGCGTGCTAAATTTTTACGGAATGGCTACTAAGGTTGCAGAAAAGAAAAACAAAAAGGCTGAAAGCGCTATTGAAAACCCAGAAGTATTGGTAGAATCACTTACCCGTACCGAAGAATATATTGAAAGAAACAAATCCCTGATTATTGGTATCGGAGCTGCGGTTGCTATCGTGATTGCCGGATTTATCGGATACAGATATTGGGTAAGTAGCCAAAACGAAGAAGCTCAGAAAGAGATTTTTCAGGCGGTATATTATTTCGAAGCACAAGACTATGACAAAGCCTTGAATGGCGATGGCAATAACTACGGCTTTCTAGAAATCATCACCAATTATGGCGCTACCGATGCTGCTGAATTGGCACACTTCTATGCCGGAACTATCTACCTTAATAAAGGTGAATTTGACTTGGCTATAGATTATTTGAAAGATTTCGCTGCCAGCGACTTGCTGGTACAGGCACGTGCGTATTCCCTTATTGGGGATGCCTATATGGAAAAAGGAGATTTCGCTGAGGCAGCTTCTTATTACAGCAAAGCCGCTAACTATAACAGCAATAAATTCTTCTCACCAACCTATTTGGTGAAAGCGGCTATTGCCAACGAAAAAGCAGGTGATGTAAAGGCAGCTAAAGCCAACTTGGAAACCATCGTGACCGAGTATGCCGATGCCAGCGAATACCAGTATGCACTTAAACATAAAGCGAGATTAGAAGGCCTTATTGCCCAATAATACGCTATGTATCTATAGTAAAAGGGGGATAAGGCTAACTTATCCCCCTTTTTTATTTCAGCAATTTCAAATCATGGCAAGTAATCTTAAAAACCTCAGCGACTACTCCGGAAAGAATGTAGTCGACATTAGTAACAAGCGTTTCGCGGTGGTAGTAGCCGAGTGGAACGACCAAGTTACGGGCGCACTCTATGCAGGTGCACTTGACACCCTTTTGCAGCACGGTGCCAAAAAGGAGCATATTGTCACCACCTATGTGCCGGGTACCTTTGAGCTTTCGCTCGGGGCACAGTGGCAGGCCGAGCAGCATGAAATCGATGCCGTAATCTGCTTGGGCTGCGTGATTCAAGGCGAAACCCGCCATTTTGATTTTATCTGCGATGCCGTGGCCAATGGCATTACGCAGGTCGGGCTTAAATATGGTAAGCCGGTAATCTTTGGCGTGCTCACCACCGATAATCTAAAGCAGGCCCTCGATCGCTCAGGCGGAAAGCATGGCAATAAAGGCGATGAGGCGGCTATTACAGCCATTAAAATGTTGGGTATCAAAAAATAATCTTCTTTTATGAAAGTGGTAAAGTTTGGGGGAACTTCGGTAGGTTCTGCTCAGCGTATGAAACATGTGGCTAATCTTATTTCACAAGACTCCACGCCTAAAATTATTGTACTTTCAGCCGTATCGGGCACTACCAATAGCTTGGTGGCCATAGCAGAAAGCATAGAGAAGGGAAAGCCGGAGGAGGCTTTGCAAAAAATTGTCCAACTCAAGACTAGTTATGAAGTATTGGTATCTGAACTGGTGAGCCAGACTGCTACCCAGCAAAAAGCCCAAGCGATTTTGGAAGAGCATTTTGGCTTGTTGGAAGCCCAAGCGAAAATGGTCTACTCCGACTCCATGCAGCGACTAATTGTGGCGCAAGGCGAACTTTTATCTACCAAGCTTTTTATGCTGTACCTAGAGGAAGCGCAAATAGCAGCCGAATGGTGGTATGCCCCTGATTTTATGCAAATCGATTCCTTCAAGGAGCCCCTAATTCCGCAGCTGAGAGCTGGAGTGATGGATAAAGTGAAAGCCTCGCCACAGCACCTTTTTATTACGCAAGGCTTTATTTGTGTAAATGAGAAAGGTGAAATTGATAACCTCAAGCGAGGAGGAAGTGATTACTCTGCTACCTTAATTGGCGCAGCCATTTCGGCTGAGGAGGTACAAATCTGGACGGATATCGATGGCATGCATAATAACGACCCAAGGGTGGTGGAGAACACGTATCCAATAGCAGAGCTTTCTTTTGATGAAGCCTCTGAGTTGGCCTATTTCGGAGCGAAAATCCTTCATCCTAGTTCTATCTGGCCGGTGCAGAAATTCAATGTACCCGTTCGCTTGCTAAATACTATGCAGCCCGAAGCAAGAGGTACCTATATCAGCGCTAAGACAGGTCAGGAAGAAGTAAAAGCCTTGGCGGCAAAAGACGGCATCACCGCCATAAAAATCAAATCCAGCCGCATGATCTTGGCCTATGGTTTCTTGCGCAAAATCTTTGAGATTTTTGAAAACTATCGAACCTCTATTGATATGATTACTACTTCGGAAGTGGCCGTATCAGTGACTATCGATGACAATACCTATATAGAACCTATATTGGCCGAACTGCAAAAACTAGGCACCGTGGAGGTAGATTATAACCAAACCATAGTGTGTATTGTGGGCAACTTGGTAGCTGATAGCAAAGGCATTGTGAAGAAAGTGTTCGACTCACTGGAAGACATACCCGTGCGCATGATTTCTTATGGAGGAAGCAAGAACAACATCAGCCTGTTGGTGGATGTAAGCCAAAAAGTAAAGGCCCTTAAACAGTTGAATAAAGGCCTCTTTCAGAACTAAATCGGCTTAAAGGCGAAGAAAATCATCCATATTATGAATAATATGGGCAGCAGAAAAGGGATAGAGTACCGGATAAGATAACCGAAGAAAGAAGGCATCTTTATCCCTATCTGCTCGGCAATGGACTTAACCATAAAGTTGGGTCCGTTGCCTATATAGGTCATGGCGCCAAAAAATACCGCTGCTATAGAAATGGCCTGCAAATCCAATATCGAATCGTGGTACACGCCCCCACCAGCAAAAGCACGCACTTCCGTAATTCTGCTCACCGAGGCACCTTCAGCGGCCATGGAGGCAGCTAGGAAATTGACATAGGTGGGCGCATTATCTAGCACCGCAGAAAGGCTTCCCGTTCCCCAATATAAGGTATTGTGGGTAATCATTTCCGCTCCTTCTTCCGATTTGGCATAATTTCCCACTAGTTCTAAGGCGGGCATCATGGTCATAAATATCCCGATAAAGATAAAGGCTACCTCACGGATGGGTTCAAAGCTGAAATCGTTGGCTTTTATAGCCTCTTTATTGGCAAATCGATACGAGAAAAAGGCAATGGATAGTAAAATTACCTCACGAATGAAGGAAATTTTTTGTCCGTCATATGCTATAGCAGGCACTCCCGGAATGATATTCGGGTCCACAAATACAGCCGCTATGGTAAGCGCCAGCCAGCCAAAACTTCTCACTCCTTTGATACTTACCTTGTTGGTATATACTAAAGGTTCATCGCCATAATACGCCTCGGAAGTATTTCTTTTATCGAGCACATAAAAAATAATCAATAGGAGGAGCGTAGCAATAGACCAAGCCCAACTGTTATGTACTATGGTCCAGGCAAAAGGAACGCCCTTCAAAAAGCCTAGGAAAAGAGGAGGGTCACCAATGGGGGTAAGGGCACCGCCAATATTGCTGACAATAAAAATGAAAAAGACAATCAAATAAGGCTGCAAGCGTGTTTTGTTCAGGCGGATAAAAGGCCTAATCAATAGCATAGAAGCGCCCGTAGTTCCAATTAGGTTGGCAATTACTGCACCGAATAACAATAGCAGCACATTGGCAAAGGGTGTGGCTTTTTTGTCTACATCAATCATAATACCACCTGAGGCAATAAACAAAGCGGCTAGCAGGGCAATGAATTGAACGTATTCGGCTACAGCGTGTATGGGACCGTGCAGATTATGTAAGGAGAACAAATAGTAGCCTACTACCAATAAAGCCAAGCCTATGGCTACTTTCGGATAATTTTTATGCCAGAAATGTTCATAAAAAAGAGGTCCTGTGGCAATCATTACTAGCAGAAGCACAAAAGGAATCACCGTCCATACCGGAGCTTGTGCATGCTGCGCCACTTCTTCGGTAAGCGCGGCACCATCAGACACCTTGCTAGCGTACACTGGAGCGAAAGCCAGCAATGAAAAAAACAGAAAAACCAAAAAAACTAATCTATTCATCCTTACCGAATTAAATGGATTGGGGCTTGTTTAGCCTAAATTAGAATAATTTTAAGAAAAGCGGCAATTTACCAAAGAAGTTCCTTGCCCGGCCGATTCCAAAATCAATTAATTATTATCTTTTGTCCCAACCAATTGGTTAAGAGCAATTTCAAAGGCGGCATTTGCCAATGAAGTTTTTTCGGGGTTAATGGCTCGGACACCCTCGAGCGCTTTTCTTATAGTGGCCGATGTATCTGCAAAGATAGCCTCATCTGTGACTTCTATCTCACCGCTCATCAGATAGGCGAATACGCGGGCCATTCCGCAGTTGGCAATGAAGTCGGGGATGAGGGAAATGTTTTGATCTACAAACTCGGTAGTGCTCCCAAAGAATATTTCTGGGTCATTAAAAGGCACGTTGGCACCACAAGAAATTACCTCCAGGCCTTTATTGATGAGGCGCTGGCTTTGTTCTTTAGTAACCAAGCGAGAAGCGGCCGCAGGAACCAAAATATCAGCCTCCATATCCCAAATCTTCTGATTGATTTCTTCAAAAGGAATCAGGGAATCGCTTTGCAGGGTATTGCCTTTACGGTTGATGAATAAGGCGCGCACTTCTTCAAATCTTAGTCCTTCCGGACGAATAATTCCGCCTACGCGATCAATAATCCCTACGATTTTCACACCGGCTTCGGCCAGATAATAAGCCGCAGCTGCTCCCACATTTCCCCAGCCTTGTATAATGGCACGTTTTTGTTTCACATCACCACCCCATAATTGATAGTAGTGCAAAATAGATTCTGACACGCCATAGCCGGTAATCATATCGGCCACGGTATATTTTTTCTCTAAAGCAGGGCTGTATTTGGCATCTTCCAATACTTTGGAAACGCCATGGCGCAATTGCCCAATTTTTTGGATTTTTTGAGGTTCGGTAGCTAGGTAGTGGCCATTTACCACACCTTCCTGTGGGTGCCAAAGACCAAAATCTTCGGTTATGGGAATTACCTCATGGATTTCGTCCACGTTCAAATCACCACCTGTGCCATAATAGTTTTTAAGCAAAGGGATAACCGCCTTGTACCAGCGCTCAAGCACGCCCTTTTTGCGCGGATCGGCTGGATCGAAGTTTATACCGGATTTGGCTCCACCAATGGCAGGGCCGGATACGGAAAACTTAATTTCCATGGTTTTGGCCAATGATTCTACTTCGCGTTTGTCGAGCCCCTTACGCATACGGGTGCCACCTCCTGCTGCTCCACCTCTCAGGCTATTGATTACCACCCAGCCTTCGGCTTCGGTTTCGGCATCGTGCCACTCAAATACAATTTCGGGTTTCTTATTTTCAAACTTTTTAAGTAGTTCTTTCATTATCCAAACGTTTGCGACAAAAATAGAAAAAATAATCAGACCTATAAACTATACAATATACCCGAGCGGGAATCGGCCTGGGCCCCCGTTACGGATTTCCAAACATTGATGTTTCCGGTTTGGTGCAACACGGCCAAAAAAGCAAACACCAAAGCTTCTTTGTAATTAATGAGTTCGGCTTCTGGCACCACAGGCCTGCATCCTTTGGGCCAATACTGAGAAAAAAGCGACACGAGATAGCTATGGAAAGCACCGCCTCCGGTAAGCAATATCTCTCCCTGTATGGATTCTTTATCCAAAACCTGTCCGATTTGATAGGCAATATGATGACAAGCCGTACACAAGTGGTTTTCTACCGTATCGGGATATTGCGCCAACAACGGGAGCACCATTTGCTGAAACCATTCCACGCCCAGGCTTTTGGGGTAGGCCTCTTGGTAATAGGCTAAGCGGTTCAATGCTTCAAAAAGCGCCTCATTGACCTGTCCTTTTTGCGCTAATTGCCCCTGATTATCATAAAGTAGGCCCAAAGGCTGTATAATATGGTTCAATAGCATATTGGCCGGAGCGATATCAAAAGCCAAGCGCGTATCTTGCTTCGACCAAGAGATATTGGCAATGCCGCCTAAGTTGATGCAGGCGCCATATTGCCCAAACAGCAGTTCATCTCCTATTGGCACCAAAGGAGCTCCTTGGCCGCCCAAGGCGACATCGAGGCTACGAAAATCAGCAACTACGGGGATTCGCGTGACCACCAGAAGGGCATAAGGATCCCCAATTTGTAAAGTAAATCCTTCTTTCGGCTGATGAAAAACCGTATGCCCATGTGAGCCTATCCACTGAGGGGAGACTTGGTGTTCTTGGATAAACTGCTGAGCCAGTTCTCCAAAATAAGCTCCCAAGCGATGATGTAGGCGCGTAAGCTCCAAGCCAGACAAATGAATGGCCTGGCCCAAGTCATTGCGCCATTTTTCCGAGTAGGCTAAAGTAGTGCAGGGGCCTAATCTGTATTGCCATTTCCCTTGGATGTGCTGAAATTCCACATAGGCAATATCCAACCCATCGAGCGAGGTGCCCGACATCAGGCCAAGGGCCGAATAGGTATTTGTTTGACTATTTTCCATGCTGGAAGATGTTTTTAGCCCTAGTGATGTGCACAAAAGTATCGGATTTGGGTATAATTGCCGTGTTTTTTTTGTGCTTTACGCTTTATTATTGGTTTTTGCCTAGTTCTGACACCAATAAGTATAATTTTGTAGCATGTTTGCCGCCATCGACATAGGAAATACCCGCATCAAAATCGGTTTCTTTGAAGGAAATCTCCTGCACGAAATCCGTGATTGTGAAACCTTACCCCAAATGCAACAAGCATTACAAAGCCATGCGGTAGAGCGGGTAATCGTATCCAGCGTTCGGTTTAGTTCCGAAGAAATGCAGCCTTTTTTGGCCGAGTATGCTCCCTTATACCTTAGCCATCAAACCCCTCTTCCCATATCTATTTCCTATGCCACACCCCATTCCTTAGGCACCGACCGATTGGCGATGGCATGTGGGGCGCATGCGCTGTATCCACAAGGTAGCTCCTTAAGCATTGCTCTGGGGACGTGCATTACCTATAATCTATTACTTCCTAAAATAGGCTTTGTCGGTGGTGCCATTTCTCCCGGGGTAGAAATGCGTGCCAAGGCCATGCATACTTTTACGGCTCGCCTGCCGTTAGTAAGCCTGTCGTCTGATGAAATAAGCCCATTGGGGATAAGTACAGAACATAGCCTGCAAGCCGGAGTGGTGCATGGTGTTTGGTATGAAATCCTGGGATTTATAGAAGAATATCGCGCACAACAGCAAGATTTACAAATATTTATTTGTGGCGGCAATCTTAATTTATTTGAAAAAAAGATAAAAGAACCCATCTTTGCACTCCCTGAATTGGTGCTAGTAGGGCTTAATGCAATTTTACACTATAATGTTCATACCTAAAACACGAACGACTGTCGCCTTGGCGATTTCCTTTTTTATTTGCTTTTCTTTCCTTGCGCAGGCTCAGGTGGGTTCTTCACCCTACTCCGCAAAGGGCATTGGGGAAATCAACCAGCCTGGCCTAATCAATAACATCGGTATGGGCGGAGCCGGCTTAGGCTATGGAAGCACGTGGTATATCAATACACTCAATCCGGCCATGCTATCGTACAATGCGCTCAGCACTTTTGAAGTAGGCCTTTCTACCGAAATCAAGAATAGCAATGATGGGACTATAAGAACCCAAAACATTACAGGAAACATCAATTATCTTTCATTTGCTTTTCCTTTATATGCCAATAAATGGTCGATGGCAGTGGGGATGACTCCTTACAGCAGCGTGAATTACGACCTTATAAGTACACAAAACGTAGGATTTGATGGGGCTACCGTTACCTATACTTATAGTGGAAACGGAGGCATCAACCAGTACTATTTTACTAATGGCTTCCGTATTTACAAAGGTCTTTCAGCGGGCATCAAGGCCAGTCTTTTGTATGGTTCGGTATCGCGTGATAATAATGCCGTATTGAGCCGCTACGATGTGGTAGACGATGTAGAAGTAACCGCTGTGAACACCACGGGTATGATTGAGCGTACCACCTATTCCGATTTGGGCATCACTTTGGGCTTGGCCTATCGGCAAAAACTTAACGATAACCACGCAATTACCTTGGCGGCCACCTACGACTTGGAAGGTAATATGAACGCCAAGCTGTACAAGGAGCTCGAAACACGCAACTATCAAGGCACGGGGCAGGTGTTGTATCCGGTAGATACCGTTACCAAAAATATTATCGCCAACAATACAGCCGCTAAAACGGTTATCCCTGCGAAATTAGGCCTTGGTCTTACATGGGCTTGGAAAAATAAATTATATGTTTCTTCGGATGTTTACCTGCAAGACTGGAGCCAGTTTCAGAACACAGAAGGAAGCAATGAAGATTTCCAAAATAGCTTACTGTGGGCCACAGGAGCAGAATTTACTCCTAACTCCACCTCAGTAAGAAGATACCTCGAAAGGGTATCATACCGAGCCGGATTTAGTTATGAAAGGTCACCATTTTATTACAACGGCACTCAAGTTAATGAGTTTGGTATTAATTTTGGAGCTTCTTTTCCGATAGGTAGGCTGTCGAACCTGAACATGGGCGCCCATATCGGACAAAGAGGGACTACCAACAACGGATTGATACAAGAGAATTTTTATAAAATTTACTTGGGTATCACATTCAACGATAAATGGTTTAATAGAAGACAATTTGATTAAAGAGAGCGATTATGAAAGCGAGATGTATTTTATCAGTGTTGGGTTTGCTTTTGGTAAGCCAAACTTTATTGGGCCAAGACAACTGGAAATGGCCTGAAGATCCGGCTCAACGATCTATTGCCGAGGAAAAAAACGTATTATACTCTGATTACTTAAGGGCAGACAATTTCACCAGCGCTAAGAAGCCGCTTGAGTGGTTGCTTGTGAATACACCCGATTTGAACCCTTCTATCTATATCAATGGTGCCAAGGTGTTTGAGGGACTGATTGAAGAAGAAAAAGACGCGGCTCGTAAAGCCATTCTTCAAGATTCTTTGATTATGATTTATGATCTTCGTATCAAGTATTTTAACGAAAAAGCTTCTGTTACTGATCGTAAAGCCTATTCTTCTTACAAATACTGGAGAGACAGAAAAGAGAAATATCCTGAGATGTATGCCATCTTCAACGAGGCATTTGAACTTAACGGCAACGAAATGTCCAGCTACAACTTAGTAGCCTACATGGATGCCGTAAGAAGACACAAGCTTACTTCTAAAGATGTGACCGATGAAAAGGCCATAGAAATCTATGAAAAAATCTCCGATGTGATTGACTATCAAATCAAAAACAAGGTGACTGACGAAGATAAGTTGTTGAAAATTAAAGACAATATCGATAAGGTGTTTGTAGGAACGGTTACCATTACTTGCGACCTGATTGAAAACAACTTAGGGTCTAAGTTTAATGCCAACCCTACCGATATCAAATTGGCGAAGAATATCTTTAAGTTAGGCTTTGCTTCTAAGTGTACCGATAGTGATATCTTCTTGAAAGCTACCGAATATTATTTCTCGCAAGAGCCTGAGTTCGGATTGGCCAAATTGGTTGCTATTAAATACATTCAAAGAGAAAACTACGAAAAGGCGATTTCTTTTTACGAAAAAGCCGTAAGTCTAACCGATGAGAATATCAAAAAGGCTGAAATCTACCTTAGCGTAGCAGAGATTCTGTACAAAAAAGGACAGAAGGCCAATGCCCGTGACTATGCTTTCAAAGCGGTAGCTACTGATCCGTCATCTGCAAAAGATGCCTACACATTGGTGGGCAACATGTACATGACCAGCTACGAACAGTGTAAAGGTGAAAACCCAGTGAAAGACAGAGCGGTGTTCTTGGCAGCGTATGAAATGTATAAGAAGGCCGGAAACAGCCAAGGTATGCAAAGTGCCAAAGAGCAGTTCCCGTCTATCGAGGAGATATTTACCCAAAACATGGAAGTTGGTCAGGCCATTTCTACCGGATGTTGGGTGAACGAATCTGTGATTATCCAAAGAAGAGACTAAACAAAGTGGGTGAAAGCCCACTTTCTTTTTATGAAATACCTATTCTATTTACTGATTACTCTTTCCGTTGGCACCACGCTCTTCAGCTGCTCAGACAAAAAGCTGAACGAGGAAGATTTGCCCGTGTACGATGGTCCGGTGGTGGAAGCAGATAGTATTTCTACCCTTTATAGCGATTCGGCTATTGTGCGTATCAAGCTTATGGCCAAAAAGCAGTTTGAGTTTGAGAATGGCGACCGCGACTTCCCCGAAGGGATGTATATGGAGTTTTACGAGCCCGATGGTCGTGTGTCTTCTACCTTGGTGGCCAATCAAGGCCATTATTACCGAGAAGAAAACTTGTACAAAGCCACAGGCGATGTGCGGGTAAACAGCGTAGATAATGGGGATAAACTGAACACCGAAGAGCTATTCTGGAATCCTACGGAGGAGAAAGTATATACCGACAAGTTCGTGCGTGTGGAGCAGGAAGGTGATATCACTACCGGGGAAGGTCTTGAAGCCGCACAGGATTTTTCTACTTGGCGTATCCTGAAACCTACGGGTTTTATCTCTATGGATGAGGAGGAAGATGAAGAAGAATAAAGCAGCCTCAAAACAAGGCAGCAAGCCTCAATTACTCGATATACTCATTTTTTCTAACTTAGTTGCCTTTTTTGTAATTGGCGTTCACCAAACCTTTGTTTTGGGTTTTTCCCGTTCCTATTGGATTTTTATGTTAGTAATTAGTTTGTTACTTTTATACAATTACCGTAAAAACCAAAGTCTGCAAAAGAGCAAAGAACCCACGGTAAGGTCTAAAAAGAAATGAGCCTCGACTACTACTCGCTACTAATCATTTTTATTACCCTTGTTTTTAGTGCTTTCTTCTCCGGAATCGAAATAGCCTTTGTTTCGGCCAATAAGCTCCAGATAGAACTCGAAAACAAACAAGGCCTTTTATCCGGCCGACTGCTTTCTCGGTTTTTAAAAAAACCTTCCGACTTCCTGGGCACTACCCTTGTGGGCAATACCATCGCCTTGGTGGTGTACGGTATTTTCATGGCCAAGCTGCTCGATCCGTTCATTGCGCGTCAGCTTCCCGAAAGCTTGAATAACGAAGCCTCCGTGCTTATTCTTTCTACCATTCTCTCTACCTTATTGGTATTGATTACAGCCGAGTTCACTCCTAAGAGTGTCTTTCTCATCAACCCAAATTTCTCTCTGTCATTATTCGCTGTGCCCTTGGTAATGGTGTATTACCTTATGTATCCCTTGGTGCAAATCATAGTAGGCTTATCAAAATTCACGATTAAAAACCTCTTTCGCCTTGAATATTCTGAGGATAGGCCAGTATTTCGCTTAGCCGACCTCAACGTATACATCGATCATGTAAGTCAGGATTCGGAAGAATCAGCCAATGAGGTGAATACCAAGATATTCTCCAATGCCTTGGAGTTCAAAACGGTAAAAGTGCGCGATTGCATGATTCCGCGTACCGATATTGTGGCTATTGATATTGAGGATGGCATCGATGCCCTGAAAAAAGCCCTGATTGAATCAGGTCACTCCAAAATCATTGTGTACAATGAATCTATCGATGAGGTGATAGGTTATTGCCACTCCCTAGCCTTGTATAAGAAGCCCAAGGAGATTCAACAGATATTAACGCCCATCATTATTGTGCCCGAAACCATGTTGGCCAATGAACTGATGGTGCAATTTATTCAAGAGCGTAAAAGCTTGGCTCTAGTGGTAGATGAATTCGGTGGTACCTCTGGCTTAGTAAGTATTGAGGATATCTTTGAAGAGATTTTTGGGGATATACAAGATGAGCACGATGAAGACGAGTGGATAGAACAGCAGTTGGATGAGAACACCTATTTGTTCAGCGCCCGTCATGAAATTGACTACTTAAACGATACCTATGGATGGGAAATCCCCGAGGGAGATTACGAAACCTTGGGTGGCTATATATTATCTATTACCGAAAACATACCTGCTGTAAATGAGGTGGTAGAGGCTTCTCCTTTCATATTTACCATCCAAACCATGCAGGATACCCGCATCGACACCGTAAAAGTAACCTACGACCGCGGAGGCTCCGATGAGTAATCCTATTCTCCTTTTCGTAAAATTTTGATTTTAAGCTTTTATCTCATTATTTTGCGGCACTTTAAATTTTAGCAAATGGCATTGATTAACAAAATCAGAGAAAAATCCGGACTTGCAGTTGGTATTATAGCAATCGGCTTATTGTTGTTTATGGTTGGAGGCGATTTACTCGGGCCAAACTCTTTCATTATGGGTACTAACCAGAATAATGTAGGGGAAATTGCTGGGGAAGATGTTTCCTATCAGGAGTTTCAGCAGCAGGTAGATGAAATGGAATATAATTGGACCGTGAACTTCGGTCGCAAGCCTACCGAAACGGATATGTACACTATCCGTCAGCAAGCATGGGAGCTGATGATTGTTAAGAAAGCCTTCCAGAAAGAATTTGAAAAGCTAGGCATTACCGTTACCGATGAAGAGGTAATCGATATGGTGCAGGGGAACAACGTGAGCCCAGACCTTAAGCAAGTGCCTATTTTCCAAAACGAAAATACCGGTGAATTCGACAAGCAAAAAGTGGTGGAGTTCCTTCAGTCACTTAGCCAAATGCCTATCGAAAACCAAGCGCAGTGGTTGGCTTTTGAGCGTAGCTTGCCAGCAAGCCGTATCCGTTTGAAATACGAAAACTTGATGCTTACCTCGTCTTACGTAACCAAAGCCGAAGCCGAGCAAGAATACAAAGAACAAACAGCCGTTGCGGAAATTAACTATTTCTATGTGCCTTACTTCTCAGTAAACGACTCATTGGTAACTGTTACCGAAGCGGAATTGAGAGACTACATGAATGCCAACGCTGAAAAATATAAGGCTACGGAAAGCAGAAGTGTAAACTTCGTTAGCTTCCCTATCATTGCCACTTCTGAAGATTCCGCTTATTTGCGCAACGACCTTGTGAAATTGGTTGCAGACTTCAAAACAGCCGAAAACGATTCTACTTTTGCTGCTATCAATGCCGAAAGCCAGTCGTTTTATGAGATCGTAACTCCTGCCACTATTCCTGCTAGCTTGCAAGATGTTGAACTAATTGCAGGGCAAGTACACGGACCATTGGTAGAAAACGGAAGCTATGTGTTGTACAAAGTAAGCCGCGTAACCAATGCCGATAAACCGAGTGCAAAAGCTAGCCATATTTTGATTAAGTGGGCTGATGATTCGGCTGAAGCCAAAGCAGAAGCTAAAAAAGAGGCCGATAGAATTGCCAAAGAAATTAATGGGGGTGCTGACTTTGCTCAAATGGCACGTCAGTTCAGTGCCGACCCTTCTTCGTCTCGTGGTGGTGATTTAGGATGGTTTACAGAAGATGTAATGGTTGAGCCTTTCGCTAAAGCAGTATTTGCTGCTACTAAAGAAGGCTTTATCAATAGAGTGGTAGAAACTGAATACGGATATCACCTAATCAATGTAACCAAAGTAGCTACTAGTATGAGCTATCATTTGGCCAAAATTGATCGTGAGATTGCTCCAAGTGAGTCAACCCGCGATGCTGCTTTCCGCCAAGCCGATTATTTTGCCAGCACTGTAACCAGCCTAGATGAGTTCAAAGCTAAAGCCCAAGAAGAAGGTGTAACGGTATTGGAGGCCAGTAGAATTGCTAAAGATGCTCGTAGAGCCGGGGTATTGAGTAATGCCAGAGAATTGGTGCGCTGGGTATACAATGAGGCTTCTTTGAACGAAGTTAGTGGTGTGTTTGATGTAGATGATGCCTACGTGGTAGCCATCATGACAGGTGCTGTTTCCGAAGGTGAGCTTTCTGTAGATAACGCCCGCAGCGAAATAACCAACAAAGTGAAAAACCAGAAGAAAGCTGAAATCATTAAAAAGAAATTGGGTGAAGCGAAAGGAAGCTTTAGCGAATTGGCTGCCGCTTACGGAGCTGATGCCAAAACGGGTTCAATGAGCGATTTGAAGATATCTTCTAACAGCATTACAGGAGTAGGCTTCGCTCCGGCTGCAGTTGGTAGAGCCTTCTCCTTGAAGAATGGTGAAAGAAGCGAGCTTATTGAAGCCGATAATGGTATTGTAATTGTTGAAATGGTGGCCTTAACCGAAGCGCCTGAGATTGCCGACTATGCGTCATATAAAGAGCAGGTAGCACAAAAGCGTGATGGTAGACAAGCCTTTAATATTACCGAGGCTATTAAGCTGAATGCCGACATTACCGATGAACGTTACAAATTCTATTAAGATAGCAAAGACCCTAGCAATAGGGTCTTTTTTTTGTCTGTATGCTTGGGCCTGCCAAAGTCCGGCTAAGCAAGAAAATGCCTCTCAAGTGGATACACTATCGGTATCCCCCGATTCTATCGTTTCTAATAGTCCCGCTTTTGTTTCCTTGGAAGACCCTCAGCGTGACGCATGGTCTAAACCTGCCAAAGTGCTCGAATTTATGGGTGATTTGCATGGCAAAACCTTGGTGGATATTGGAGCGGGCTCTGGGTATTTTACGTATTTTTTTGCCCAAACGAATTGCCAAAAGGTTATCAGTGTGGACATTGATGAACAGTTTTTGGCCTATATCAATGATCGAAAGCAGGAGCTTGACAGTGGGCATAAAATCGAAACGCGATTGGGTGAAGTGCAAGGTCCTCCTCTCTCAGTAGGAGAAGCCGATGTGATTACGCTAGTGAATACGTCTTATTACATACAAGACTTAAGTGGGTATTTCACGCATTTGCATGCTGCCCTTTCTGCTTCCGGTGTTTTGTATATTATTGATTTTAATCAGGAAACTGAAGCCGCTCTTCCTCAGCACCCCTATATTTCCCAAGCTAAAGTACGCGAAGCGCTAAAAAATGCAGGATTTAGCCGTATTTCAATAGATACTCAACTTTTACCCTACCAGTACATAGCGGTAGCAAAAAAGGTAAAATAGTGGAACCAATATTTTGCCGATTACGGTTATCACGGTAACTTGCATATTATTTTTAATCAATCTAAATAAATGGCAGAGGCTAGAAACGCATCCCAATTAAAAATAGGGGAAAAGGGCATTATAGCGGGCTTTAAAGATGAGCCTGTATCCTTAAAGCTTATGGAAATGGGTTGTCTGCCCGGGGTGGAAATCTCCATGAGTTTTACGGCTCCCTTGGGCGACCCGATGTGTATTAGTGTGTCAGGGTATCATTTGGCGCTTCGCAAAGATGAAGCTACTATGATTTATCTTCAGTAAGAGATGCCACTAAAAAGCCATCCGAAAATAGCGCTCTTAGGAAATCCCAACTCGGGAAAATCCTCTCTGTTTAATCACCTCACCGGACTGAACCAGAAAATCGGGAATTTTCCGGGGGTAACCGTGGATATGAAGAGCGGTCACTGCAAGTTGGATGATAACGTAACAGCCGAACTGATTGACCTACCGGGTGTATACAGCCTATACCCACGTTCCTTAGACGAAAAAATCGTATTCGACCTACTTAGTAATGTTAATCATGCCTCCTACCCCGACTTGGTGGTAGTAGTGGTAGATGCTTCCAATATCAGACGAAATCTTCTGCTTTTTAGTCAGATTTATGACTTGGGCATTCCGGTAGTGATGGCACTGAATATGCTAGACGTAGCCATTGATGCCGGACTTACGGTAGATATAGAGGCACTTAAGAAAGAGCTTGGTATTCAAGTAGTGCAGATAAATGCCCGTAAAGGCACAGGCATAGAAGATTTGAAAAAGGCTTTGGCTGCTCCCAAGCTGAATGCGCACGAACCCATGTTTGTACCTTCTGAAGGCATGGAGCTGGTAGATTTGGTAAAATCCACTTACGGCATTGAGAACACCTATTTGGCCTATCAGGTGGCGCAGCAGAGTGAGGATATTACCTGGCTTGATGCCCAGCAGAAAAGCCAAATGGCGGAATGGAAGCGTGAATTTAAGTTTTATGGAGAACGCCTGCAACGCCTCGAAACCGTAGCGCGCTACCAAAAGATTAACGAGCTGGTGAGCCTTGCCTTAAAAGAAGCAAGTCCTAAAAAGAAGAACCAACTTACCCGTCAGCTCGATGCCATATTTACCCACCGAATTGGTGGCTACCTAATATTCTTTTTTATCCTTTTTGTCATTTTTCAAGCCATTTTTGCCTGGGCTTCTGTGCCCATGGATTTTATTGACAGCACAGTAGCTCAATTCAGTCAGTGGTTGGCCAACCGCCTTCCTGAAGGGGTACTCACCAGTTTGTTTACCGAAGGCGTAATCCCAGGAATAGGAGGGGTGTTGATATTTGTACCTCAAATTGCCCTGCTATTTGGCTTTATTGCGGTATTGGAAGAGTCCGGCTATATGGCTAGGGTGGTATTTTTGATGGATAAAATCATGAGACGCTTCGGCCTAAATGGTAAGAGTGTGGTTCCCTTGATTTCGGGTGTGGCTTGCGCGATTCCTGCTGTTATGGCTACGCGAAACATCGACAACTGGAAGGAGCGCATTATCACCATTATGGTTACCCCATTAATGAGCTGCTCTGCGCGTTTGCCCATTTATACCATTTTGATCGCCATTACTGTACCCGATATCAATTATTTCGGAGTAATTAACCTACATGGTATCGCCCTTATGGGTATGTACCTCTTAGGGTTCTTTGCGGCTTTATTGTCGGCTTGGTTGATGAAACTCTTCATGCGGACTAAGGAAAGAAGCTACTTCATCATGGAGCTTCCTTTGTACAAATCGCCTCGCTGGATCAATGTGGGCGTAACCATTGTAGATAAGGTAAAGGCTTTTGTATTTGAAGCAGGGAAAATCATCTTGGCCATATCTATTGTGCTTTGGGTATTGGCAAGTTACGGCCCGGGCGATGCCATGGATCATGCGGAAGAGAATGCCCTACCGGCTAATTGGCAAGAAACCTTGAGCGAGAAAGAAGCAGAAAACAAAATTGCCGCCTATAAGCTAGAGAACTCCTATGCGGGCACCATGGGTAAGTGGATTGAGCCTGTTATTAAGCCATTGGGTTTTGATTGGAAGATTGGTATTGCTTTGATTACATCCTTTGCGGCCCGCGAGGTATTTGTAGGTACTATGGCCACCATATATAGCGTGGGGGTAGATGCCGATGACGAGTCGACTATAAAAAGCCGTATGCGGGCGGAAATCAATCCTGATACCGGGAAACCCATGTATTCTACCGCACTTTCTATATCGCTGCTGATATTTTATGCTTTTGCCATGCAATGTATGAGTACCGTAGCCGTGGTGTACCGCGAAACGAAAGGTTGGAAATGGCCGCTTATTCAAACAGCTTACATGACAGGCCTCGCATATTTATCCAGTCTATTAGTCTATCAACTATTGAAATAAAATAAGAAAGCCGATGAAGTATAAATTCATCGGCTTTCTTATGTATTGTCTATTCGTATAAATTACCCTACCAGTTCAATTAAGTCGGCTAATATGTAAAGGCCTTCTTTCAGGTAAGGGTCATCCGCCTTCTTCACAGGTTCTGAGGTGTCTTCTCCTGTTTCGGTATCTATGCTTCCACCCGAAAGTTTCTCCATGTTTTCTCTTCTGCGTTCCGCTTCTTCTTTTTGTTTTTCACGCTTGGCCATCTGCAAAGAAATTAAGGTTTCTGAATCGGCTTTTTTGGCTTCTTCGATATCGCGGATAAGGCGCTTCATTTCTGGGTCATTGGCCATACGGCTGCTATAGCTCTTCTGAAGGTTTTGAATCACCTTAGCATCAATTTTATCAAAACTGGTAAATCGCGTTGGGCGGATTTCGTCATACGGCAAGGCGCTCGGCTGTGAGCTTTCGCCATATTCGCTGGCACTAAATACAGAAGGAAAGGCAATATCGGGCGAAACCCCCTTATGTTGGGTGCTTCCTCCGGTGATGCGGTAGTATTTAGCCAAGGTTAGTTTTACTTGACCCAAGTCCGATTTAGCATCGGGAATGAAGCGTTGTAAGTCGATTAGGTTTTGCACGGTACCTTTTCCGTAGGTCTGTTCCCCTATTATTACTCCTCTCTCATAATCTTGAATAGCTCCCGCAAAAATCTCCGAAGCCGAAGCACTAAAGCGATTGGTCAATACGGCCAAGGGGCCATCGTAAGCGATCTCTGTATTTTTATCATCACCTACATCAATACTGCCATCGGAGTTTTTTACCTGCACCACAGGGCCTTGCTCAATGAAAAGGCCAGTCATATCAATGGCTTCCAGTAGTGAGCCACCGCCATTGTATCTCAGGTCAATAACTAAGCCTTGGATATTTTCCGCTTTTAATTCGTTAATAAGTTTGCGCACATCATTGGTAGTGCTTTTGTAATCTTTTACTCCTTTTTGGGCATCTTCAAAATTGATGTAAAAGGCGGGAACGGAAATCACCCCTAGGCGGTAATTTTTACCATTTTGTTGAATATCAATTACCTCCTTCTTAGCACTTTGTTCCTCCAACTTCACCTTGTCGCGCACGATACGGATTTCTTTTGGCATAGCATTGGCTCCTGCGGAAGCTTCCAAAATCTGTAAGCGCACCACCGTGCCTTTAGGCCCACGGATAAGTTTTACTACCTCATCCAATCTCCATCCAATTACGTCCACAAATTCGCCATTATCGCCTTGTGCTACCGCAATAATGCGGTCATCCTTATAAATTTGTTTGCTTTTAAAAGCAGGCCCACCTGGCACAATTTCGGCTACGCGGGTAAAGTCATTATCGGTACGAAGCGTAGCGCCAATGCCCTCTAGCTCGCGGCTCATATCAATCTTAAAATTGTCGGAAGCAGCCGGAGAAAGGTAGCTGGTATGGGGGTCGTACGATTCGGCAAAGGCATTCATGTACATGCTGAACACGTCTTCGCTATTGTATTGCACGATGGCTTTGTTTAGGCGGTCGTAGCGCTCATTCAGGATTTTGGCGGTGCCTTCCCAGTCTTTTCCGGAAAGCATAAGGCTGATGGCCTGGCTTTTCAGCATTTTTCTCCACTCTTCATCCAGTTCTGCTTCGGTAGTGGCCCAAGAAGCTTTCTCCCTGTCAGCTTCATAATACTCATCGGCAGTAAAGTCGAAGGGAGTTTTCAGGAGTTCTTTGATAAAGACTTGGCGTGTTAGGAAGTTCTTCTTGAACACATTGAAAATGTGGTAGGCGGGCACCAAGTTTCCTTTTTTCAGGTCTTCATCCAAGCTATAGCGGTATTTTTCAAAGCTTTTGATATCAGAAGCCAGGAAATACAATTTATTATAGTCTAGGGACTCGATATAGGTATCCAAAATAACGGATGACAAAGAGTCGGCCAGAGGGATTTTGCGGTAGTGGTAATTGGTAATGAGTCCGGTGATGACCATTTGCGATTTCAATTGGTCATCGGAAGGCATAATCACCTTGGCTGTATCGGCCAGCTCGCGGTTTTCGCCATTGCTTACATAGCTTGGTAAAAAGGAGGCCAGTACAACAAAGGGAAGTAAAAAAAATACAATACGTTTCATAGAGATATCAGGAGGCTTTCGCCTTTTTTTCTAGAGGTAGAACGTACAAAATAGCAAGAAGTTGGGCAAAAGCCAATGATTATCTGACGGGTATTTGATGCACGGGTTTGCGAATGCCTGATTTGGGTTGTTATTTTGTTTCAAACTACTACCTGTACTGTGAATATCAATCGTAAACTTGGCGTGTTCGGTGGCGGGCAGTTAGGCCGTATGCTGATACAGTCGGCCATAAACTTCAACTGGGAAGTACGCACCCTAGACCCAGATGCACAGGCACCTTGTCGCAATATCAGTCACTTCACCCAAGGGGCATTAAAAGACTATCAAACGGTGTATGAGTTTGGCAAGTCCTGCGATGTGCTTACCATAGAGATAGAAGCGGTAAATGTGGAAGCGCTCAAGCAGTTGGAAAAGGAAGGGGTGAAGGTGTTTCCGCAGCCACATATTATAGAGCTGATTCAAGATAAGCGCCTACAGAAACAGTTTTATCGTCAGGAGCAAATCCCTACGGCTGATTTTGTATTGACTGAAAATCGGGAGGAGCTTATGCGTTACCAAGATTGGCTGCCCGCGGTTCATAAATTAGGCAAAGACGGCTACGATGGGCGTGGCGTGCAAATATTGAGAAGTGTAGAAGATTTATCCAAGGGCTTTGATGCCCCGGGTGTATTGGAGCGAATGATACCTTTTGAGAAAGAACTAGCCGTGATAGTAGCCCGAAATGAATCGGGAGAGGTGAAAGCCTTTCCGGCCGTAGAAATGGCCTTTCATCCAGAGCACAACCTGGTGGAATACTTATTTGCTCCTGCGGAAATCAGTCAGGCTACCGAGGTTAAGGCGCAAGAAATTGCCCAAACAATTATTTCAAAGCTAGGCATGGTGGGTTTGTTGGCGGTGGAAATGTTTCTTACCAAGGAAGGGGAAATACTGGTAAATGAGATAGCACCACGACCGCACAACAGTGGTCACCATACCATAGAGGCCAATCAGGTGAGTCAATATGAGCAGCATTTACGCGCCATTATGAATTTGCCCTTAGGAGATACCGAGGCCTTGAGCCCTGCCGCTATGGTAAATGTACTGGGCGAAGCGGGTTTCTCGGGTGAGGCGCGCTATGAAGGCTTGGAAGAAATACTCCAATTGAAAGGCGTACATTTACATTTATATGGCAAAACCCTCACCAAGCCTTTTCGGAAAATGGGACATATTACCATTACCGACCAGTCGGTGGAAAGCCTAAAAGAAAAGGCTCAGTTTGTTAAAAAACACTTTAAAGTAAAAGCATGAAAAAGCCCCTCGTTGGAATCATCATGGGAAGCCAGTCTGACCTACGTATAATGAAAGAGGCCGCCCAGTTTCTGGAAGACATCGGTGTGCCTTTTGAACTTACCATTGTATCGGCTCACCGAACGCCCGAGCGCTTGTTTGAGTACGGTAAGTCAGCTGCTTCGCGTGGATTGAAAGTAATTATTGCGGGTGCCGGTGGTGCAGCGCATTTGCCGGGGATGGTTGCGTCTCTCACCACGCTTCCTGTGATAGGCGTTCCTGTGAAATCGAGTAATTCTATTGATGGATGGGATTCCGTTCTATCTATCCTTCAAATGCCATCGGGTGTGCCTGTGGCTACCGTAGCTTTAGATGGGGCCCGCAATGCAGGGATCTTGGCCGCACAAATAGTGGGAGCCTTTGATGAAAGCATAGGCCAAAAATTAGCCTCCTTCAAAGAAGAGCTTAAAGAAAAGGTACTGGAATCAGCGAGAGAAGTAGAAACGAAGGGCTTTAAATAAGCCCTTTTTTTAGCTTTCCATTTTTTCCACCTTGGCTTCGCTGCCCTCTTTCTTAGGGAAGGCTAAGGAAAGCAGAATGGAACCTACCAAGGTGAGGATAATCACACTGAAGGATAGGGTGATGGGAATCTCGATGTGCACAATCTCCAAAAGCATTTTGGCTCCGATAAAGATCAAAATGAAAGAAAGTGCTTTTTGCAATAGGTAGAATTTAGAGATAACACCCGCCAACAGGAAGAATTTGGCTCGTAAGCCTAATATGGCAAAGATATTAGAGGTGTAAAGAATGAATTCGCTTTGTGAGATAGCAAAGGCTGCCGGGATAGAATCGACTGCAAATATCAAATCGGTGGTTTCAATCAGCAGGATTACCAAAAACAAGGGCGTAAAGTAAAAGGAGCCGTTTCTGCGCACCATAAACTTGCCACCGAAATCTCCTTTCGTGATGTTGAAGTATTTTCTGGCAAAACGGATAACAGGGTTCTTTTCCGGATCAATCTCGTCATTTTCATTTTCAAAAATGATTTTCACCCCGGTGTAGATCAAGAAAACACCAAAGATGTAAAGTATCCAGTGGAACTTAGCAATAAGAATGGCTCCTAGGAAAATAAAAATGGCACGGAATACAATCGCTCCCAAAATACCCCAGAAGAGGATATTATGGTAATACTCTTCTTTAACTTGAAAGTATTTAAGGATAAGAAGAATAACGAAAATATTATCTACCGACAATGCGTACTCTGTCACATAGGCAGAGAAATACTCTAGTGTGGTATTTACGCCCCCATCATACAGGTAGATTAACCATCCGAAGAGACATGAAACTACAATCCAAAATATTGACTGATAAAGGGCAGATTTGGTTGAAACCTTGTGAGGAACCTTATTAAGAACTCCCAAATCTATAACCAAAAATACGATGATGATTAGGGCGAACAGGATGAAGAGATAGCTTTCCTGACCATGAAAAATAGAACCTAACAACATGCAGTATTTAAATTAAATGTAACTTTTATTCGAAATAGTTAATTCGAGCACGCAATAAACTAAGAATACTTGGAATTTAAAAACACTCAATAGTATTATAGCCGCACTCCTCGATAAAAACCTTATGTAATGTTTTTACCTGTTTTTGTAACAAAAAGTAAGAAAATCTCGTTATTTAAGCGTTTCGTCAAGCCACTCGAAAAATACCCGATGCCAAAGTACGCCATTTTGTGCACCAAGTACCCAGTGGCCCTCCTCGGGAAAGTATAAAAAGCGGCTCGGAATCCCTTGAAGTTGGGCGGCATTGAAGGCTTCCATCCCTTGGTTGATAGGCACTCGGAAATCTTTCTCCCCATGAATTACCAGTATAGGCGTATCCCAATTACCCACTAAGTTATGCGGTGAGAACTGGGTGTAGCTAACGGGCTTAGGTTTGCTCCAATACGGTCCTTTGATATCCCAGTTCGCAAAGAACATTTCTTCGGTGCTTCCATACCAGCTTTCTAAATTATAGAGTCCGCAGTGCGAGATGAAGGTTTTGAAACGTTTTTCGTGAATGCCCGCCAAATAATATACCGAATAGCCCCCATAGCTGGCGCCAACGGCTCCCAGGCGGTCTTTGTCTACAAAAGGTTCTTGCGCTACATGGTCAATGGCCGATAGGTAATCGCGCATGGCTTGTCCACCCCAGTCGCCACTAATGGCATCGTTCCATTCTTGCCCGAAGCTTGGCAAGCCTCTGCGATTGGGAGCTACCACAATATAGCCTTTGGCAGCCATCAACTGGAAGTTCCAGCGATAGGAGAAAAATTGACTTACCGCACTTTGGGGGCCACCTTGGCAGTACAACAAGGTAGGATACTTCTTGGCAGGATCAAAGTCGGGGGGATACACTACCCACACCAGCATTTGCTTACCATCGGTGGTAGGCACCATGCGTTTTTCAACCTTGCCCATTTTAATTTGGGAAAGCGTTTCTTTGTTCACGGAAGTCAGCGTGGTTTCTTTACCGGTTTTGGTGTCTACCGCAAATAAATCTGCCGGAGCCGACATACTGGTTTTGCTGCCAATCAGCTGGTTGCCCACTACCGATAGAGTATTAAAATCATGTGTTCCTGAGCTGATTTGCTTGATTCCGGTGCTTTCCCCTTCTTTTTTAGTAGAAGAAAGTTGCGCTAAGTCGGCTTCAAAAAACTGGAAGGTAGCATTGATGCCGGAAACGAAATAAATTTTTTGACTATTTGCCGCCCATGAGAAGGTGCTGGCACTGCCATCGTAAGCTTCAGTAATAACCTGCTGTATGCCCGATTGTAGGTCGCGTACCACGATATCGTTTTTGTCCGACTCAAAGCCATCGTTTTTCATGCTCAGCCAGGCCAGTTTCTTACCATCCGGAGAAAAGCTCGGGTGGGTATCGTAGCCGTTCATCCCTTCGGTAAGTAGCGTAGTTTTTCCACTGGCCAAATCGTAGCGATATAATTGAGAATTGGTAGATACCGCATATTCTTTTCCTTGTAATTTTTTAGAGACGTATACTATGCTCTTCCCATCGGGTGACCACACAATGTCTTCACCCCCTCCGAAAGGGCGTTGCGGACAGTCGTAGGGTTCGCCTTGCATGATGTCCGTTACTTTATTGTCTACTTTCCCATCGGCATAGGGCGCAAACATTACGTGGGAGTTCATGTAATCATCCCATTCATCCCAGTGGCGATACATCAAATCATCAATAATGCGGGCTTTGGCCAAAGGGAGGTCGGGATAGATATCCTGTACGGTTTGTCCGGTTTTTACCAGCTGTGTAAACGATACGTGCTTGCCATCGGGTGCGTAAGAAAAGTTGTCAATTCCCCCGGCAATGGTGCTGGCTTGCTGCAATCCGGAGCCATCGGGGTTGATTTCAAATAGCTGGAAACCATCTTCAGTAGCACTTAAGAAGCCAATTTTTTTGCCATCGGGTCTCCATCGTGCATTATATGCACTCTTTTCTAGTTCAATCTTACGTGATGTTCCGCCAGCTACGGGCAATAAATATAGGCTGCGTAGGCTTTTGTTGGTGGACAGCGTGTAATCAGACAATCCGTACACCATCATTTTGCCATCTGGAGAAACCTGCTCATCACTTAGTCGATCAAACTCCCACAATAACTCCGGACTTAGGCTTGTTTGTCCAAAAGAGATAGCATATACACAGAAAAGGGCGCAGAAAAGAGATAACTTCTTCATAAGGGTGCATTTGAAGTATAAAAAGTTTAAATTAAAGCTTTAGTCTTGGATTTCAAAAAACAATCCAGACTAAGAAGTTCTACCTATGAGGCCGCTGGTTTACAAAATATTACATTAGAAAGAAAACATGGCAAGACAACTTTTTACAAAAGGCCATTGGCCCTACCTTTGTATCATACCAACAAACCAACAATATCAATGAAAACGCTAAGAATCTTTTTTGTGTCGGCCTTATTGCTTGTTTCGGCAGCGGTAAGCGCTCAGGACAGACCCATGCATGAAATACACTCGATGATGGTGTACAATTTCATGAAGTATATTGAGTGGCCCGATAAAAGTGGCGACTTTGTGATAACTGTAGTAGGTGACAAGGATGTGTACAATACCTTCAACTCATACTATGGAACCAAGAAAATAGGCACCCAGTCGATACAAGTAAAGTATGCAGATGGAGTGGCTGGAGTAGCCGGTAATGAAAATCTGGTATACCTTTCTTCTAAGAAGAGCAATGAATTTGATGACTTAAAGGCCAAAACGACCGGAAAACCCACCCTTTTGATTACCGATCGCTTTGGATTGGGCAAAAAGGGAAGTGGCATCAACTTTAAGCTTGTAGATAATAAACTGAAATTTGAGTTAAATCAAGAAGCCTTTACTCAGTCGAACCTTAAAGTGTCTGGTGCTTTAGCGAGCATGGCCATTTTAATTTAAGGATATAATTGACGGGTAATTTTGTTGGTTAGAACCTCGGTGCTTTGCATCGGGGTTTTTTTGTGCCTATGATAATCGAAAGAAAAGGACAAAAAAAAGTCATCGCACGCGATGACTCCTTTCCCTTATTAACCTTTATAAACCTATAAAATTAATTCTCTTCTGTTTCCAGCTCTAAAGCTGCACGTTGTATGGCTTTGTTTCTTCTCGTAATATCGGCACGGTATAAAAACACGTTCCAAAAGAAGAGACCAAAATTCTTAACTACATCTATTGCTTTCATAACACTCGGGTTTTAAATCTTCTTTAAAAGCTTATTTCAAATTTCGCCCTATTATTTTGTATTATTTGCCACTTGCTGCGGCAAACCTTACAGAAGTAAATAAACGACATACCTTAAAGGAATGTTTACATAATGCATCAATAACAGTCAATAAATCAAATAGTTATATGGATGTCGTTTTTTTACACAAAGAAAAGTAATGGGTTTTGGTCGGTATAAATCTGCTCTGTGTGTACAAAAATCATGCATTTGTGCATGCATAGAACACTTTCCTTACATGATACGCCATTGTCCAGCTTACGAAATCAGCTTACGAATGACTACTGAGGCACAGGCAAGGCCGAAACTTGCCGGAATATACGAGATAGTGCCATAGGCTGACTTCTTATAAGCGGCACCTTGGGTAAGCATAAGGGAGTCTGCTTGGGGAAGTTCTTTCGAAAATACCGCAGTGATAGGATTCTCGCTGGGCATACCTTCTTGCTTGAGGCGCTTGCGTACATAACGCGCCAACTTGCAATTGTAAGTTTCATAAAGCGGGGCAATGCCGATTTGGGTGGGGTCGAGTTTGCCGCCTGCGCCCATGGAGCTTACGGTAGGGGTTTGGGTTTCGTAAGCAGCTCGCAGCAAACTAAGTTTGGGGCTTAGGCTATCGATGGCGTCTACCACAAAATCAAACTTCTCGTTGAGCAGAAGTTCTTTCATAGGTTCCGGATTCATAAAAGCCGTGTGGGTATGCAATTCCATCTGCGGATTGACTTGCATTATCCGATCGCGCATTATTTCCGCCTTTAATTGACCTTCCGTGCCCGTGAGTGCGGGCAACTGACGGTTTCGGTTAGATGCCTCCACCACATCACCATCAATAATAGTCATTCGGCCTACACCGGCCCGGGCAATAGCCTCAGCGGCATAAGAGCCCACACCGCCTAGCCCTACTACTAATACGTGAGCCTGCTGGAGTTTTTCGATAGCGGCATCGCCAATAAGCAAGCGAGTACGCGACAGCCAATACAAATCAGTTGGATTCATACCGAGAAAAGAGAGTAGTAAAGTGATTGAAAATAGTAGTTGTGAGGGTTTCCATAGATACCCCAAGATGCGCACAGGTTGCGTGATACACCGATTCGATGGATACTGTGCTATCATCGGTTTCTAGAAAGAAGACTTGCTTAGGCCCCAAGGTTTTCAGCATAGCTGTGGCGTTGGAATCTGCACGCAAGAGAGCCGCTCCAAAGCTGAGAATCAAGCCAGCATCCAAATAACGTTGCCCAAGGCTTAGTTTTTGATTGAAACCATGCATAATAGCTGTTCCCGTGAACTTTTCTTCTTGAAGTATTTTAATAAGCTCTTCCCCTGCGCGTACCGAATGGATAATCAAGGGGTGGCCTAATTCAGCGGCCATTTGCACCTGTAATCGAAAGGCTCGCTGCTGCGCGTCCCAAGGACTAGCGCAAAGCCTGTCTAAACCCGCTTCTCCTATGGCCAAGCAAAAAGGATTTTGACATTCTTCACGAAGGCTTTTCATCGCCTGATCCAATGATTGGGGTAAATACCAGGGATGTATGCCTAGGCTGTAGTACGAATTGCGAGGTGGACTTTCTTTGCCCCAAAGCACATTGAAAAGCTCTATGCCTGAAGGGGAAGAGGAAAGGTGATGCGTATGGATATTTAGCAAAGGAAACGAAGAGGCTTTCATGCTCAACGGTTGCATTGGGCGCACACCCCTTGTACCAGTAGGTTTTTTTCTTCGGCTTTGTAGCCTTTGGGCAATTGCACAGCCGGAATAGTGACTTCTTCCATGCAATTAGTTTGTCCGCACTCGGTGCATTTGAAATGCACATGCTCGTGATGGTGGTGATTGTCGTGGCAGTGGTCTTTACACAGGGCGTATTTCACGCCAGTACCATCGTCAAGTACTTTGTGGATAATGCCTTTATCCAAAAAGGTCTTGAGTGTGCGATATACCGTTACCCGATCGAAGTTAGAAGCCAAGCGCGTTTCAATTTCTGCATGCGACAAAGCAGAGGCTTGCGCCAAAAAGGCCAACAGGATATCCTGACGGCTTTCTGTCTGTCTTAAGTTATGCTCTTGGAGAATATGGGCGGCTTGCTGATTCACGATACAAAACTAACAAAAATATGCCAATTATGATTCATGCATGTGCACGAAGCGCTTCTGCAATTCAATTCCAGCGGGTCTGCCACGCTTCCATCTGCGGTGTGTCCAGAGCCAGTAAGCAGGGTTTTCATTGATTTCTTCTTCAAGCAAACTGAGGTGTTTTTGCGTAATGTATCCATGCGGAGTTTCACGCGGGTTTTCGGTAATCACTATCAGTTCATACTCATAATGCGAGCGTTTTACCTTGCGTGTTTTGGCAAAAATTACTGCACAGTTATATTCTTTGGCGATTTTTTCGGGGCCGAAATATACCGGTGTTTCATGGTTCAGAAAGCTTGTCCAATAGCTTCTGCTCACATTACGTGGCGATTGATCGGCTGCCAGGCAAATCATGGAAGGGGTTTGCAGCATTTTTTCGTAAAACTTGCTTACATCCTTGGTAGGAATCAGGTCAGCGCCCATACGAACCCGACTTTTCCGAACGAGCCGCTCAAATGCCGGACTGGCCAAAGGGCGGTACACTATGCCCACTTCATGCTGGAAATAGGTTTTGGCACTGAATACAAACCATTCCCAATTATTGTAATGGGCGGAAACACCCGAAATACTGAGTCCTTTTTCAAAGAGCATTTTGGGTACCTCAGGGGTAATGCATTTATGGCGAGCCGCTACCTCCTTCGGGGTGATGGCAAATGACTTGATACTTTCGACTATGATGTCACAGAAGTGGCGGTAAAATTCCCTTGTAATCTGCTTCACCTCTTTAGCCGATTTCTCAGGAAAAGAACTTGCTATCTGCTTGCTCACCACCTTTTTGCGGTAGGGGATAAGGTAGTAGATAATCAAGAACAAAAAATCGGAAAGCCTATGCAGTACCCACATGGGTAAATAGGCCAAAGGGTAAATCAGAGCACAAAGCAAGTAGTAGAGAAGTGTGTTCATGCTTTATACTTCTTGAAACTGTAATCGAACTAAGTTTTTGTATAAACCGCCTTCCACTTTCACCAGTTCTTCATGTGTACCCGATTCAATGATTTGGCCTTTTTCAAGTACAAAAATTTTGTCGGCATTACGAATGGTGGCCAAGCGATGGGCAATGATAAAGGTAGTGCGGCCTTTCATAAGTTCTTCCAAGGCCTCTTGCACCATGTGCTCCGATTCGGCATCGAGCGAGCTGGTGGCTTCATCAAGAATAAGAATCTTCGGGTCTTTGAGCAGGGCACGGGCAATGGCCACACGCTGGCGTTGTCCTCCGGAAAGTTTCACCCCACGTTCGCCCACCAGGGTTTGGAATCCCTCTGGGAAATCTTCTATAAAGCCTAAGGCATTGGCTCTTCGGGCTGCTTCGCGAATCTCTTCCAAGCTTGCTTCGGGGTTTCCATAGCCAATATTTTCAGCAATGGTTCCGCCAAAGAGGATGACTTCTTGAGGCACAACCGCCATTTGGCTACGGAAGCTTTCTAAACTGAAAGCGTTTACAGGTACCTTGTCGAGCAAGATTTCGCCCTCATTGAGCGGATAGTAGCGCATGAGCAGCTGTACTATGGTAGATTTTCCGGCTCCACTTGGGCCTACCAATGCTACTTTTTCTCCCGGAGCTACTTTGATGTTAATACCTTTCAGTACTTCCACATCGCTGCGGGTAGGATAGCGAAAATGCACATTTTTGAACTCTATACTGCCTTTTACTTCATTGCGGGCTAGGGTGATTCCCTCGTGGGTTTGCTCATCGGTTTCATCCCAAATCTCAATAATGCGCTCGGAGGCGCCAATAGCTTTTTGAATCTGGCCGTATAAATCACCCAAACCGGCAATAGACCCACCGATAAAAGTGGTGTACAATACAAAGGAAAGTAAATCGCCTACGCTCATTTCATTGGTAGCCACTAGTTTGGCGCCATACCACATAATGGCTACAATGCCCCCAAACAACGCAAAAATGATGAAAGAGATAAAGGCGGCTCGGTAGGTGGCAGTTTTCAGGGCGGTTTTCACCACTCTTTGCAAAGCCTGCGCATAGCGATTGGTCTCGTAAGGCTCATTGGTAAAGGCTTTTACCACCTGCACCGATTGCAGGGTTTCTTCTACCACCACATTGGTTTGCGCCAGTTCATCTTGGGTTTTCTTAGAAAGCTTACGGATAAATCGGCCGAACACCATGGCCCCACCAATAATGAGCGGGAAAGTGGCCAACATAAACAAGCTTAGGCTGGGCGTGGTGTAAAAAATGAAAATACTGCCCACGATAAGCGTCAGAATCTGGCGAATAAACTCAGCCAGTGTTACCGAAAAGGTATCTTGCAAAAGGCCCACATCGGAAGTGATGCGGCTTACTAGTTCCCCTGTGCGTCTTTTATCATAAAAGGTCATGGGTAGTGCCATGAACTTAGCATACAGCCTTTTGCGCACATCGGCAAGGCCCTTCTCACTTACTTGGGCAAATAAATACACGCGAAAAAAGGAAAATAGACTTTGAATAGCCAAGATGGCAATAAGCAATAAGGCAATTTGGTTGAGGCCGTTGATAAACCACTCCTGCTTACCCGAGGCGGCATCTAACAGCTTGCCGGTAACATAGGGGAAGGCCATGAGGGTAAGGCTGGAAAACAAAAGGCAGACCATGCCCAATATAAAAATGCCCTTGTAGGGTAGTACAAAGCTGAAAATGCTGCTCAGCTTTTTAAGATTCTCTTTGGTAAGGGGGCGCTTTTCCTCTGCGCTAAGGGGGCTTTTATCTTTTTTTGCCATGTGCTGTGCCGATAGAATCGGCCGTATAATTTTAAAATGCTACTTTTTTATAAAAATCCCAGATGGCAATACCCATGCTCACTGAGATATTGAGCGAATGCTTGGTGCCCACTTGAGGAATTTCCAAACACCCATTTACAAGCTTCATCACTTCTTCATCTACACCAAACACTTCATTGCCAAACACAAATGCATATTTTTGGTTCGCCACGGGCTGAAAATCTTGCAACCAAATGCGCTCCTGCGCCTGCTCAATGGCATATACGAGGTATTGCTGCGCTTGGAGTTCCTTTACCAGTGCCAAGGTACTTTCGGCATGTTGCCAAGAAACCGATTCTTCGGCCCCCAAGGCGGTTTTGTGAATGTCGCGGTGAGGAGGTGTGGCAGTAATGCCCGTGAGGTAAATTTTCTCTACAGCAAAGGCATCGGAAGTACGAAAAGCCGAACCTACATTGTTCATGCTGCGCACATTATCCAAGATAATGACTAAAGGAATTTTTGGGGATTCTTTGAATTCTTCCACCGAGGGCCTGTTGAGCTCCTCCATGCTTAATTTTCGCATGCCGCATCTACTTAATAAACTCGGCAAAATTACACTTTTAATAAAGCAAAGCGAACAATATCTGTAATTATACGACTGCCACCTTGCAGAAGGTGGGCGAGCAAATCACGATATTTGAAAAAATTAGAGGAGTTGTTCCAACCTTCGCCAAAAGGAAGGTGTCTAGCTCAATAGAACATGTCGGTCGACCCTAAGGAAAAAGAACTGCTAGAAGGCTGCAAAGCAGGCAAACCCGCTGCCCAAAAGGCGCTATACACCCGTTTTGCGGGTGAGATGCTAGTGGTATGCATGCGCTATACTAAGAGCAAAAGCGAGGCGGAAGACATCCTGCAAGAGGCCTTTATCCGGATTTTCCGCTCGGTAGAGGGTTTTAGGGGAGAGAGTAGCCTGTTTTTTTGGGTGAAACGGATAGTGGTGAATACCGCCCTGAATCATTACCGAAAGAATAAGCGCCACCTCTATTTGGTGAGCGATGAATCGGAAGAATATGAGCAGGTAAGCCCCCAAAGCCTGCTGGCCGATATGCACTGGAAAGATTTGCTGCTTATGATACAGGAATTACCCTGGGGCTGTCAGCAGATTTTCAACTTATACGCCATAGAGGGTTATACCCATAAAGAAATAGCCGAGATGTTAGAAATAAGTGAAGGGACTTCAAAGAGTCAGTTTTCGCGTGCACGCCAGCTTTTGCAGGCACGCATAGGAAAAGAAAAAAGTAGGAATTATGGAACCGCAGGATAATAAAGCGTGGAGCAAAGCATGGGGAGAGGCTTTTGAAGGGGCAAGCATAGCACCTTCGGAAGCTTCGTGGTCGGCTATTGAGGCAGAAATTACGCCTCAAAAGCCATCCTATCGGGCTTTTTGGTGGGTGGCAGCTTCTTTTTTGGCAGGAGTGGCCAGTACTGCGGGTGTCTTTTTGTGGTGGAATTCCCACACTGAACCAATGCCAGTGGTAGCGCTGGAGCAAAGCCGTATGCTCGATGATGACGCGGTCTTGTTAGGCGAAAATAAAATCCAAAAAGGCAAGGAAAAGCGCAAGCTCCAAGATGTGACAGAGGAGACTCTTATAGGAGAGGTGGAGCAAGCGGCTCGTGCAGATGATACATCTACCCAAGCCCAATGGGCGGAAAACAAACAGACGATGATAGCCCAAACGGCAAACCAAGCGCCTGTTCCTTCGATGGCGTCTTCAACAAATACCTTGGCTTACCAATGGAAGTCTTTATCGCCCCAAGGGCCTACCTTACAATTTATGAAAGAGGTGCGCTGGCAGTTATTCAACGACCGCCCTGTTCAGTGGTATAAAGATGAAGTACTACTGGCCGAAGAAGAGGAGGAATCTTCGCTGGTTCAACCTTGGCGTATGGGCTTGGCCCTAGCTTCGGGCGCGATGAATGGAGGGATAGGGAGTGCTTCCAATCTGGAGGCTGATATGGCTTTTGATCCGGCCGGAGCGATGAGCTATGGTTTTGTGGAAAGCGAAGACAAAGGAATCACCACCAGCTATGGAGCCCAAGTGGGCAAGCGGGTAGGCAAAAGATGGGTGCTCAGCAGTGGTTTAGGGTATAGTGTATCCAGTCACAAAAGCTCCAGCAATTTGATATTAGTGGACCAAGGAAGTAGTGTAAAGTTGAATGCTGTTAATGAATTTGTGGATACAGATGCCCAGCAGGCACGTTTTGGATTGGAAAGTTATCAGCTGGAGGTGAGTTCAGAAGTGTATCAATTGCGAAACCAGTATGAGTTTATCAGTGTACCTATTCAGGTGGGGTATTATTTGGTAGATACCAAATGGAAAGTGGCTGTGAGCACAGGCCTCATGGCGGATATTTTTTATAGATACACCACTACCGAAGAAAGTGGTGCCCTGCAAGACTTGGTGCTTCGCCCCAAGGACTCACCAGAGTGGAACTGGTTGAATACCAGCCTATCTACCGGCATGGAGATTTCCCGCGAACTTGGGGGGAATTACCTGCTCAGTGTTCAGCCGAGTTATCGCTTGGTACTAAACCAAGAAGGCGCCTTTGCGACTAATTCCTTGAGCCCGAATGTGTTTCAGCTAGGGTTCAGTTTTCAATATATTTTTCAATAGCCTTCCAACCCTTTTTGAACCGACCGAGTCCTTGTGTTAGAACCAACGCTATAAGGATATGAAAACCCTCACACGTCTTTTGGTGCCACTTATCCCTTTGAGCTTGATGGGCCTTATGGCCTGTGAAGATCGATGTGAGATTGAGTCCACTCAGTATTACTACGAACCCGTGTATACCTCTTGGGAGGATTTGCGCGCATCGGTAAAGTTTGAAGCTCCAAGACCTATCAACCAGCATGGAAAGATTTACTTTATCAATGATTATGTATTGATTAATGAACCCAACGTAGGGATACATTTTATCAATAACACTGACCGCGAAAATCCCAAACCTGTAGGCTTTCTGAGTATTCCCGGGAATTTTGATATGGCGGCCAATCAGCAGTATCTGTATGCAGATAGCTATACCGACTTGGTGATTGTGGATATTAGCAATATGCGTCAGCCACAGGAGGCCAACCGTATGCAGAATGTGTTTACTAATTACAATTCCTATGGCTTCTATCCCGACCCAGAGATGGGCGTGGTGTCCGAATGGCGGGAAGCGAGTTTTACCCAAACCATGCCGAGTGATTGTAATGGCAATACCGACTGGACTCGCTATCACGACCGCGGAATCTTTGTGGATTATGCGATGGAGTCTTCTGCCGATGCGGTAAGCCCAAGCAATCCGGGCATGGGTGGCTCTATGGCGCGCTTTACTATTGCCCATGAGCGTTTGTACACAGTTGACTTATCGGATTTGCAGGTGGTGGACCTCAGTAATCCGCTGCAGCCGGTGGTAGGGCAAAAGACGAGTCTTGATTGGGGTGTGGAAACCATTTTTCCTTATCAAGATAAGCTCTTTATCGGGGCGAACAATGGTATGTGGATTTACGATATCTCCAGTCCCGATGCCCCTGAATACCTCAGCCGCTTTACTCACGAAACCAGCTGTGATCCTGTAGTAACGGACGGACAATATGCTTATGTGACTTTACGCTCCGGCACGGAGTGCAATGGCTTCACCAATCAGTTGGAAGTGATTGATATTGTGGATCCGCGAAATCCTGAGCGAGTGGCGATATACCCTATGTACAATCCGCACGGACTGGCAGTGGATGGCTCAAGCTTGTACATCTGCGATGGGGATGAAGGATTGAAGGTATACAATAAATCCGATGTGATGACCATCGACCAGCACCTCATCCAGCAGTATCCCGATATGTTTGCCTATGATGTAATCGCCTTCGATTGCCATGTGATGCTGATTGCCGATGACGGACTTCATCAGTATATCTGTCAGGATGATTTACTCACGCTTCAGTATGTAAGCACTATTCCGTTTACTTCCTTATGAGATTACTTGTACTCAGTTTATTTCTAAGCCTTTCCTTCTTCGGTTGGGCCCAGCGCGATAAGGTATATTTATCAAATGGTAGTGTGCTGATTGGCGATGTTACCATGAGTCCTTCGGTCGATTCTCTGGCTATAAACCTATCCGGCCAAACTTTTTCATTTCCCATCCAGGCGGTAGATGCTGTGGTGATTAAAAAGGCGGGCTTCCGTGCCCGATACAAAAACCAAACGCCCTTTACAGGCGGCTATAGCGGAGCTATCCGGGGGAGCGTTTTTCTTGGAGGAGGCATTGAAAGCCAGCCAACCAAAAGTTTGGCGCTCTCTACCTATCATGGTTATCAGTATAAGCCTTGGCTAAACCTAAGCCTAGGCACAGGATATTACAGTTATGACCGCTACCAAGCTATTCCGGTGTTTCTACGCTATCATTTGATAATGGGTCGTTCACGCATTGCGCCTATGCTATTTGTAGAAGGTGGCTACGGCTGGGTTTGGTCTAAAGAAAGCTGGCTGGATGTGAGCAAAGGAGGGCTTAACTATGCCGTGGGATTAGGCTGGCAACGCAAAATTGGCACCGACTACATGCGCTTTGAGCTGGGTGTGCAGCGTCAGAAGATGGAAGAAGTTATCATGAGCAATCAATACTACGTTGATTCATGGATTATGCCCGGTGGAGGCTGGCGCCAGATTCAGAAGCGAACGCTTACGCGGGCTAGCTTTAGTATCAGTTATGTATTTTAACTACAGCCGATTGTAGGATATCGCTATGTACTGCAAAGTTTTCTTGTGGGCATTTTGCCTGCTGAGTTTGGTTTCTTGTATGTCGGGAGAGCAGGAGTGTGCCTGCCTGGAAGGACGTATTTATCTGGCTAAGGGCTATTTGTATAATTATTCCTCCGAAACGGATGAAGGCTGTGGATGGGCGCTGGTAATGAAGGAAAGTACAGTACTATTGGAAAATCTGGAAGATGAATTTCAGCAAGACAGCTTACACGTGGAAGTAAACTACACACTGCAAGAGCGGGTGTTTTGTGCCCAAATAGTGAACACGCTTGATAAAGTGAATATCAGAACTATTAAACTATTATAACTATGAAAACAGCAGTGAGATTATTACCCTTGTTAGTTTTTTTATCCTGCGGAAAGGAAGAAAACACCCTCGTGCCAAAAGAAGAAGCTGCCTCGATAACGGCATTGGCTACTGTACGGTATTATGGCTCGGTAGCTGCAGATGGCTGCGGATGGGTATTGGCCCTTGATTCGGCCACACTTTCGGCCGAGGAAGTGCCTCCCATCTATTTGATTGATGGAAATAAAGTAAATATAACATTCAAAGAAAAGGGAACGGCACCGTGCGGTATGAATCCCAACGGCCTTATCGATATCCATTTGCTGGAAATTCGATAAGATTAATCCATTAGGGTTTAGGGTTAGAAAGGGCTTCGGCCCTTTTTTTGTGTCTTTTAGCCGGATAATTCTGTAAGAGTTTATACGATTTTTGATGTACCATTTTATACAAAAAGTTCACTTTTTTGAACATTGGGCTTCTCAAACCTACACTTTTAAATGCCAATAGTACATATTGGAATAATACAATTAATGATATTTAGATAATATTGTATCGGTAAAGTATAATTTTATAAAATTGCGTCAATTGGTAAAATTTCAAAGCTTTTACCCTTATTATTAAATAATTACGAAATTTTATTTTTAAATGTCCGGCAAATATTCTTAAGTTGCGCTATTGTTTGTTTTGTAAAAAACAAAGTAATACGTATAACCCTTAACCCCATTTTAATGAAAAAACTCTTACTTTCTGCAATCATGACCGTGATTGTAAGTTTTGCCTACTCCCAAGGACAAAACTTTTGGAAGGCATCCAACCAAAGCCCGGTTCAAAACAAGAGAATTCCCTCTGTGAGCCGTCAACCCAAGTACTTTACGCTCTATGACCTCGATGTGAAGCAATTCACTGCGCAGGTAAGCAAAGCCAAGGATCGTTCTTTGGCGCGTTCGGCTTCTGATGTAATCATGAGCTTTCCTACGGCCGATGGGAACATTGAGAACTTCCGCGTAGTGGAGGCCAATGTATTGCATCCTGATTTGGCCGCACAGTATCCGCACATTAAGTCCTATGCCGGACAAGGCATTGAAGACCCATCAGCCTCTATCCGCTTTAGTGTTTCGCAGGCGGGCTTCCATGGCATGGTGCTTTCTTCACAAAAAGGCGCCTATTTCATCGACCCATACGCTGCCGAAACCAATACCTACATGGTGTACAAAAGAGCAGACTTGGGTAGAGAAGACCAAGGTTTTGAGTGCTTGACCGAAGAAGACATGGATTTGCCTTCTGTTAAATACAATACCTCGGAGCGCAGTACCAACGACAAGAAATTGAGAAAATACCGTTTGGCGCTTTCTTGTACTGCTGAATATGGAAATATTTTTGCCGGATCTTCCGGAACCGATGCCCAGAAAAAAGGCAACATCCTGGCGCAAATGAACATCACCATGACCCGTGTAAATGGGATTTATGAGCGTGACCTTGCCATTACTATGGAAATTGTGCCAAACAATACCGCCATCATGTATTACGGTACAGCCAACTCTGACCCATGGGCCAATGAGTGGAACAGCAAAACGCAGCAAGTGATTGATGCCGCCATTGGTAATGCCAATTACGATATCGGGCACAATTTCAACACCACAGGCGGTGGTAATGCCGGATGTATTGGTTGCGTTTGTCAAACCGGAAGCAAAGGAAGTGCCTATACAGGTCGCTCTAACCCTACCGGAGATGCTTTTGATGTAGATTATGTAGCCCACGAAATGGGTCACCAGTTTGGTGGATACCACGTAATGAACACTTGTAGCCGTAGTGGTAGCGGTTCTACGGAAGTAGAGCCTGCCTCAGGTAGCTCTATCATGGGCTATGCCGGTATTTGCTCTACCAATATCCAAAGCAATAGTGATGCGTACTTTGCCTATGTAAACATCCGCGATATTTCTGCCAACGTGCAAGGCGGTGTAAGCTCTTCTTGCGCTCAAATCATCAATATTGGCAACAATGCCCCTACGGCCAATGCCGGAGCAGATTATACCATTCCTAAGTCAACTCCATTTGTATTGAAAGGCCAAGGTACCGACCCCGATGGCGATGTGCTTACCTATACCTGGGAACAAAATGACCCGCAACAAGCTTCAGGTTCAGGTTCTCCTCAGTCTACGTGGACCGTTGGCCCGATGTTCCGTTCTAAGGAAGGCACCACATCACCTGACCGCTACATGCCTCAGATCAGTGATGTGGTAGCCGGAAACTTAACGCCTACTTGGGAGGTAATCCCATCGGTAGGAAGAACCTTGAACTTCTCCTTGACCGTGCGCGATAACAAAGCCGGTGGTGGACAAACCGCTGAAGATTTGATGCGCGTAACGGTAAGCGGCACAGCCGGACCTTTCACGGTAAGTGCGCCTAATACCGCAGTAACCTGGAATGTAGGCCAAAGTCAAACCGTAACTTGGAACGTATCAGGTACCAATGCCAGCCCTATCAACTGTGCCAATGTGAACATCTTGCTATCCACAGATGGCGGATTTACCTATCCGGTAGTATTGGCGGCCAATACGCCTAACGATGGTTCTCAAACTATCACTGTTCCTAATAACGTAGGATCTACTAACCGTATCAAAATTGAAGCCGTAGGGAATATCTTCTATGATATTTCAAAGGTAAACTTCACTATTGCAGGAGCGGTTTCTTGTAATGCTACCGTGCCAACTGGCCTTTCTGCTTCTGGTGTAACGTCTTCTTCTGCTAACTTAAGCTGGAACAGCGTTTCAGGAGCTACGTATGATGTACAGTATCGTGTAGTAGGAACCAGCACCTGGACTACCGTAGCCTCTGCTACCAATAGCCTTAGCTTAAGTAGCCTTGCAGCTAGCACCAATTATGAAGCGCAAGTGCGCAGCAAGTGTACCAGCACTTCTTCTGCTTACAGTAGCTCAGTGAATTTCACTACTTCTACCGTAAGCATCACTTATTGTGCCTCTAATGGCAATAGTACTGCCGATGAATACATTGGTCGTGTGCAGTTGAACACCATCAACAATGCCAGCGGAGCAGGTACTGGAGGGTATTCTAACTTTACTGCCATCTCTACTAACCTTTCTAAAGGTTCGGCTTATACTATTACGGTAACTCCTACCTGGACAGGTACGGTTTACAATGAAGGCTATGCCGTATTCATTGATTACAACCAAGATGGCGACTTTACCGATGCAGGAGAAACCGTTTGGACACGTTCTGCTTCTAAAACTACTCCAGTAAGTGGTTCATTCACGGTGCCAGCAGGGGCGCTTTCAGGTGCTACCCGTATGCGTGTAAGTATGCGTTACAATACCATTCCTACTTCTTGCGGTTCATTTAACTATGGCGAAGTAGAAGACTATACCGTACAAATCGGTGGAACTGCCGATACTCAGGCCCCAACTACTCCAACTAGCCTTAGCGCAAGCGGAACTACACAAACTACCACCAACCTATCATGGACGGCCTCTACCGACAACGTAGGTGTAACAGGCTATGATGTGTACAGAAATGGTGCCTTGCTTGGTAGCACAACCTCTACTTCCTATGCAGTTAGCGGCTTAACCGCAGCTACTTCTTACACCTTTGCAGTGCGTGCCAAAGATGCAGCCGGAAACATATCTACTGCCGCTAGCATCAATGTAACCACTCAGGCGAACTCTTGTGTGGATGTTACACTCACATTGAAGTTTGACAACTATCCGGAAGAAACCAGCTGGGCGATTCGCAATGCTTCCAACACTGTGGTAGCCTCTGGCGGAACCTATGGCTCACAAGCCGATGGCTCTACTTTGGTCATCAACAATTGCTTGCCTGCTGGATGCTATACCTTCACTATCAACGATAGCTATGGCGATGGTATCTGCTGCGCCTACGGAAATGGTAACTACAGCTTAACGGACGGAAGCACTGTATTGGCTTCTGGAGGTTCATTCACCAGTTCACAAACCACCAATTTCTGTGTGGGCACTGGCAAAACCGACCGCAATGCCATCAGTGAGCTAAGCACTAACGAAATCATCTTGTACCCTAACCCGGTAAGAGACTTCTTGAACATCTCAGTGAGCAATGAGTCGGTGAAATCAGTTACTGTATACTCAGCCAACGGAGCCCGCGTGCACCAAGTAAGCTTGAAAGCCGATGGTTTAGATGTATCAAACCTTAACAGTGGCATCTACCTCATCACTATCGAAACTGATAGCCAAGTGGTGAAGAAGAAATTTATTAAAGAGTAAAAACCAACCCCTATTTATTTTTATAAAGGCCTTCCACTGGGAGGCCTTTATTTTTGTTGTATCTTCGGTTTTCAGCATACCACCATGGCCTCCTTCATTCGAAAGCGCCTTGTTTCGCCCCTGCGGCAATTCCTCGCCCAAGGGGTTTCTCCTCAGCGCCTTGCCTGGGCGGTAAGCTTGGGTGTGGTCTTGGCTACCGTGCCTGTATTCGGTTTATCCACGCTGCTCTGCTTATTGGCCATCAGTCTTTTCCGGCTCAATCCAGCCGCGGTGCTGCTCGTCAATCAGCTGGCCTATCCCTTGCAATTTATATTGTATTTGCCTCTCATCCGCGCAGGCGAATGGCTGTTTCGTCAGCCGCCCTTACCCTTCAACCTCAGCCAGATTGCCGATTTTGTGATGAACGACACCCTTCGCGCCTTGGGTGTGCTGGGCTGGAGTACCTTTTTTGCCCTGCTCGTTTGGCTGGTATTTGCCAGTATAGGCACTATGCTTTTGTATCTGATATTTCGGGAGCTTTTCAAGCGTATGCTCAAGGCTAAGCAATCGGTTCAAGACTAGGGCAGCGGCCGGGCTTTCGCCACTCGCCAATCCACCCGCAAGGCCATTTCGGAGCCAGTCTGCCGTCAGGCAGGCTCTATCCCTGCTGCAATCCCTCAGGAATCTTTCTTCTCACTAGGTTTGCTGAGGTCTTTCAAGCTGCGTTTACTCAAGCGGCTATACAGTCCATGCTTCGGACTACCAATCTGCTGTGCGTGGTAAATACCCGTATGCCCTGAAAACAAATAAGCTAACACACAGGCCAAGGCCATATAAACGGCACTTTCTGCGCCAAATAGCTCTATGCTCATCAGAGTGCAAGCAATGGGCGTATTCGTAGCGCCTGAGAACACCGCCACAAAGCCCATTCCGGCCAGCAGCGCCAAAGGCAAGGGGATAAAACCGTGCAGGGCATTGCCCAAAGTAGCCCCTACGAAAAACAATGGCGTTACCTCTCCGCCCTTAAAGCCCGCGCCCAAGGTGAAGGAAGTGAATAAGGTCTTGAGCAAAAAAGTCCACTCGGCAAGTGGCTGCGAGAAGGCTTCCACAATAGTGGGAATACCCAAGCCCATATAGCGCGAGCTATCGGTAGTCCAGAAAACTAAGGCCAATAGAGCTCCACCCAGTACCGGGCGCAAAGGCGGATAGCTAATCGAGCGCGTGAAAGTCCGGCTCCAGAAATGTACCGATTGGGAAAAAAGCCAAGCTGCCAAACCAAAGAGTATGCCCGCCAGTAGCGTCCAAAGAAATAATTCAGGCCGCATAGCAGGCACCCAAGCAATGGCATAAGTTGTGTGCTCCACCGCCCAGGCATGGCAGGTGTAATCGGCCACCAAGGCGGCCAGCAGACTCGGCAAGAGGGCTTCGTAGCGCATACGGCCCAGCACCAGCACCTCCAGGGCAAATACTGCTCCGGCCAAAGGCGTTCCAAATACCGAAGCAAATCCGGCACTAATGCCCATGATGAGTAGCATCTTGCGGTCGCGGTTTTTCAGGTGGAAAATCTTGGTAAACTGATCGGCAATGGCACCTCCCATTTGTACGGCTGTGCCCTCCCTTCCGGCCGAGCCGCCCACGGCATGAGTAAGCAAGGTGCCAAAAAGCACTAGGGGAGCCATTCGGAAAGGGATAATCTGCTTAGGGCTGTGGAATTCCTCCAAAAGCAAGTTATTGCCCTTTACCACCGAACTGCCCCAGTAGTGATAGCTAAGTCCAATAAGCAGTCCGCCCAGTGGCAAGAAGATAATCACCCACAAGTTGGCTTCCCGCCATTGGGTAATCCACTGTAAAGAACTTAGGAAAAAAGCAGAAGCGGAGCCCGCCAAAACGCCAATCAGCAAGGCCAGCGCCAACCATTTTAGCAGATCGAAAAAGAAAGGGATTTGTTCAATGGCAAAAAAGCGGTTTCTAATTGTGTTCATGTTACCCGAATATATAGTGCTACTCCCGCCCTCATAAGAGCGATACCGTAGACGCCATCAGCCTTTGCAGGCGGTTTGAGGCAGACATCATTGCCATTGAAAGTCCAAAGATAGGGATTATTCTGAATCAGGCCATAGGGATTTCAACACTCCAAAAGTTCCGAATTTTTGTAGTGCTAGAGCATAATTTAATTCAATTAAGAGTTTCGTAAGGAAACGAACCAAGGCGGATGTTAAAACCTCCATACCCGTTAGGTTTCTAAAACCTGACGGGTATCTTTCGCACATGGTGCTTGTTTCAATCAGAAGGTTCGTGAGGACACGAACCAAGGCGAAAAGCGGCAGCAACACCCTGGCTTGTAATCCATCATTCTCCAATATACGAACATCGAACCAAACATTTTGGAGTGCTCTACCAAGCATATTTGGATGGTAACCTTGACGATAATGCTTTTGAACTCTTCATGGATAGGATGTATCAAAGGAAGTTCAATGAAAGCTTCAACATGCCAAGTCCTTACAGAGTAGAACAAAAAATCGATACCCTGATTAAAATTCTAGAACTTGATGGATTAATCGAAGGGTAACATACCATTTGGTCTTAAGCATTTTTACTTCCATTTCCCTTCATGTTTTACAGGGTAGTTTCCACACTTTCAGGTAAGTGTATTGTAACGACTCCCCGTATACTGCGTATAAAACGGCACAAGTAAGCGAACGAATACTACATCTACAGGAATGCGAAAATTATCACTTTTTATAGCCATGAGTTTAGACGGCTACATTGCCAAACCCAATGACGACCTAAGTTTTCTGAAATTGGTGGAAAAAGAAGGGGAAGACTATGGATACACGGCCTTTACCGCCAATATCGATACCCTAATTATTGGGAGAAAAACCCATGATTATGTACTAAAGGAGGTTGGCGCTGCCCATTACGACAATGGGGAACGTGATGTGTATGTGATTACAAGAACAGCAAAACCCCAAACAGGCCGAACCACTTTTTATACAGGAAACTTGGCAACCTTGGTTCAGCAACTAAAAGCGCAAGAAGGAAATGGCATATACTGTGATGGGGGAGCGGAGGTGATAAACGAACTCTTACAGCATGACTTGATAGATGAAATGATCATTTCCATTATACCGATTTTGCTGGGCAGCGGGACACGCTTATTCAAAGACAATAGACCCGAGCAACTCCTTGAACTGGTAAGTGCCAAGTCATTTGATACCGGCCTGACCCAATTGCATTACAAGCGAGCCCATCTATAGCCCAGGGTTTAAACTTCTTAAATAGGGGTTTACTGGGGTTTAGTATTGAGACAATAATCAGTAACTTGGTGTACCAATTAGCCAATATGCTGCACAAGATTGCTTTCACCGCTTTTGTCTTTCTGAGCTCCGCCTTCTCTTTGTCGGCCCAGGCCCCTCTCGATTCCCTATTTGATAGGGCCTACGTTTTAGAGACGGAATCTCCTCAGGAAGCCATCCGTCTTTATGTCCACATCGACTCCTTGGCCCAGCAGGAGAATGATACCCTTAGCCAAGCCAAAACCTTCCATTACCGTGGCATTGTGTATTATGATTTGGGTGAACTGCTGCTATCCATCCGCATGTACAAAACCGCTATTGAGCGCTATGAGTCTATTTCACATGAAGTGGGGGTGGCGGCCTGCCAGCAGAATCTGGGGAATATTTACATTGCCCAAGGCGATTATAAAAACGGGCTGCAATACTATCTGCAAGGGCTGAATAGTTTGGAGAAAAATCAGGATACGGCCCGCCTCATTGTTTCCTACAACAACGTGGGAGCCGCCTACCGCGCGCAAAAGCAAATTCCCAGTGCGCTCACCTTTCATAGAAAAGCCTTGCACCTGAGCCGTGCCATGCACGACTCGCTCGGTCAGGTAAATGCCTGGCTCAATATCGGTACGGCTTATTATTCTTTAGAAAACTACGATTCGGCTTTGTATTATTTCCGCCAGTCGCTAGAGATGGCCGAAGCCTTGGGAGATAATTATTTACTAATTCTCAATTATAACAATATGGCCTCTATCCATTTTCAGGAAGAGCGCTATACCGAAGCCTATGAAAGCGGGAAAATGGCCTTGGCCTTGGCTTTGCTGGAAAATAAGCCCTACGATATGGCCGATATCTATAGCTTGGCGGCTTATTATGTCCTAGCGGTAAATCGCTTTGCCGAGGCGGAAGACTATCTGTTCAAAGGTCTGAAACTGGCTCAGGAGTATGGCTTTAGTGATATTGAGCAACGAATTTTGTATCGAATTTCTGTGCTTATGTCCAAAACAGGTCGGCATGAGCAAGGCTATCTCTACCTGTTAGAAAGTACCGAGCTCAAAGACTCGCTGTATACCCAAGACATGCGCTTGGAATTGGGCAAACTACAAGCCCGCTACGAACTGGAAACCGAACAAAGGGAACAGGCGCTTAAGGAACAGGCCTTGCAAGAGCAGCTAGCCCAAGAGCGTACACGCCAGAATATGCTGCAATACTCTTTGATTTTCCTTTTTCTGGTCATTCTGTTTTTGGTGGTCAGCGGCTCGCGCTATCTACACCTCAGTGAGCGGGTACGCACCATTGTCAGCCTTCTCTTTATCTTGGTTTTGTTTGAGTTTTTGCTCGTACTCACCGATCCGCTGGTAGACCGTATTTCCCATGGCGTGCCGCTCTACGCCTTGGGTTGCAATATCGTGATAGCCTCACTCACCTTGCCATTGCATGGTTTGCTCAGGCGGGTGCTGAACAGAAGCGAAGAAAAACCCGTATAAAAACCATCCATGAAGAGATACCTGATAATCCCAGCACTTGTTATTCGTTGTTTTTTGAATGCCTTGGCGCAAAAGAAGGTAATAGTGGCGGATGCGGTAAACAGAAAAGCATTAGCATTTGCAGAGGTGCAGTTTGCTACTTCAGGGTTTTACACCACTAAAGAGGGAGTGGCCATACTTTATGATACGGCATTGTATTATACGATTTCCTATTTGGGTTTTGAAACATTGGAGGTAAATCCTAAAATGCTCTCGAAAGATACACTTTATCTAAACCCTAAACCGCTTGTACTTGAGGAGTTTATCTTTCAAGCCTATCCACATACCAGGAAGGTGGATTTTTTGACCATTCCTAAAAAGAATTACTCCGGCTGGCCGTTGCAAGGTTCCAGAGAAGTAGTTACCCGTATTTATCCTGAAAATGAGATCGTGGGAGTTTTGAAGAATGTGGCCTTTTCTTTTGAAAAAGACATCTTCAAAAAGCCTGATAAGGGTTCTGATGAAATGGCTTTGGTGAGGTTCAATGTATATTCTAACGATTCTATTCTCACCCACCTGTATAGCAGTAAGGCGATAGAAATACAAGCAAATGCCAGTGAAAAGGTGTTTTTAGATCTTAGGGAAGATAAACTTCTTATGAGTGAGGATGGACTTGCGATAGGCGTAGAGTATTTAGGACAGATAAATTCGGAAGGCACGATTTTGACGAATGAACATGTTGTATACCTGAGCCTAAGTGCAGAAAGAAGCCCTTTGTATAAACAAAACACCTTGGTACGTTCGGTTTTTGATAATAAAGCGATTATTATACCTTCTTTAGAGAAACACTTTCATGCGGAAAATCTCCCTCATTATAAAGGGGATACGCGTAATTTGGCGATAGCATTTGAAGTATTTACTAAAGAGTAAAGCTGAGAAATCTTGTTAGATTTCAAACGAAAGATTACTGCGCTTCCGAATACGCATTCCAGATATCCACCTTCAGGCGGTAATTGCCTTCGGCATCTTTTTGCCACACATTGTTATATTTCGACTGGATGACAAAGCTGGTGTCGGCCGTTTCGATATGTGTTTTTACCAAGCCTACTTCACTCACCAAATCTCCTTCACCAATCAGCGAAAGCGACTGGCTGGTCATTTCCTTCATAGAGCCGAGTCCGGCTTCCCAGCGTTTTTTGATATTTTCAATTCCCATAATGGGCGAGTTGCCGGGCGATAGAAAATAGGCATCGGTGGCATATACCTCATCGAGCAGGCTTAGGTTTTTAGTCAGTACCGCCTGGTGCAGTTTTTCATTTTGCGCCTTGATTTGCTCGGCTACCGATAGGGTCTTTTTCTCAGGAGCGCAGGCCAAAAAGGCCACAGCTAAAAGAAGGAGGAATAGTTTCGTGGGCATGGTCGTGATAGTTTTATAAGTAATACAATATAGTCTTAATCCAGATACACCACAACAAACTTGGCCAAAGGTGCCATACGCGCTTTGTGTAGCGAAAGGGTATCACCTTTGACGGCATAGTTGTCGGTGCGTTCCAGGGCTTGCAAAAAGGCAGTTTCATAAGGCACGTGCTCACAGGCCATTTGGGTCATGGCGGTGCGGGAAAACTTCAGTCGATTACCCGATTGCAGCTGATACGTACCATTAAGTGCATTGCAGCCCGTGCGGCCAATCATTCGGCCGCTTTCCTTTTTCAAAATCAGGTAAGCCTCTCTGGCCTGCTTTTCCGATACCGAAATCGGCTTTCCATTGAGCTCAATCAGCTTCCAGTATTTTTCTTCTAATTGCGCATCCTGTGGGGCTTTGCTCAGGACATAGCGATTGGCTAGCTCCCCTTGTATTCTTTTGCCTTCAGTATCTAAATGAAACAAAGCATTTTCTCCTACCTGATAGCGCTGCAAAAGCTGGCCATCGGGCTGAAGTAGGCTAATGTTTCGCCCATCAGCTGACCACTCAAACTTACCTTTTTGGAAGAAATCTTTATCCGACTTGCCTACATAGCGGGTGCTGAGTTCGTATTGCAGATTGGGAAATAGTCTGAGTTCCGTTTCAATGCCTTGGCAATCGGCACAGGGTAAAGTGCCTAGGTAGAGTCCGGCCCAATCGAGGGCGTTTTGGCTGTTGTGAGCCGCATCAGGTATGATGGCTTCAGCGCTTGCACTTTCCTTTTTCTGGGACGATTTGCAGGCGGCCAACATACCGATCAAGAGGAAGAAATAGAGCACTTTCATTGGCATGGAGCTTTATGTTTTGGTTTGGCGGAAGATGTCTTTATCCCATCCGTGCATTTCATAGTATTAGTCTTTAGGTTCGCCCGTCCAGCCTTTGATACCTTTCTTGGGTAAATGCACCAAGTGGATATACAAGTCCGGATGGAAGAGCAATTCGTATTTGCTTATAGCAATAGTCCGGCCAAAGTGAATTTGTTGCGTTATTTTATATCAGGTTTTGTCCGGTTTCTACGGGCACATTTGGGTTCAAGGCCCATTCCGTCCATGAACCATCGAATACGGCCTTGGGGCCATCGGTAATCTGCTCCAGCGCTAGGTACAGCACGCAGGCCGTTACGCCTGAGCCACAGCTGAACACCAAGGGTTTCTCCTGGTTCAGATAGGGAGAGAAAATACTTTTCAGTTCTTCAGCAGATTTGTATTTCCCCTTTTCCAGCACCTGCATAAAGGGGATATTATAGGAACCTGGAATATGCCCACCACGCAGCCCTTGCCGAGGCTCCGGCACTTCGGCCGTAAAGCGTCCGGCTGAGCGGGCATCTATCACGAGTGCTTCTTTTTTGCTCAGGTTAGCTTGAACAAATGCCAGATTTTTTACTTTCTCAGCATCCAACTTGGCTCTAAAGTTACCCGATGCAAAGGCATGGCTTTGTATTTCCTCGGTAGGAAAACCTGCCTCTACCCAAGCCGGAAGACCTCCGTTGAGCACGTGCACCTTTGTGTGGCCCATGATGTGGAACATCCACCATGCGCGCGGACTGGTATAAATGCCAATGTAGTCGTACACCACGATAAGGCTATCTTGATTAATGCCCAGCGCCTGTGCAGCTGCTTCAAAATCCTTTTCCGAGGGGAGGGTGTGCGGTAGGCCGCTGCTGTGGTCGCTAAAATGCTTTTCTAAGTCAAAATATCGGGCCCCGGGAATTTGAACCCCTTCGTAAGGAGGCTTAAGTCCGGAGATGTTTTCTTTCAAACTGGCATCCAGAATGACCAAATCGGGATGATTCCTTTGCGCATGGAGCCATTCGGGCGTAACTAATGTAGGCATAGTACTGGTATTTGGAATTAAGATACGGGAATCGAGTCTCAGGCTGAAAGAGATGTATGATTTTTTCTCTTCTTTCGAAAGACTTTCTACCCAAAACCTCTTATTCATCATGCTCCAGCAAGCGGTTGATCTTGCGGATTACCTCATCTAATTCGGTGGCCGAGAGTTGTACCAATTCGAGCAGTTCTTGTTTGGTTTGCCAGTCGCTTTCTTGCTTAATGACATACATAAGGCCTAAAATCCGCGCCAAGGGTCCGCGCACTTCGTGTGCATTGGCATGGGCATAATGCCGGAGTTGCTCCAGTTGGCGATTGATGCGCTCGGTTCTATCGGCCACTATGGCTTCGAGGTTTTCATTGAGCGAGGCAATTTCCTCATTGGAGGAGGTAAGTTCTTCGTTGAGCATTTGCAATTCATGATTGGCATCTACCAACTCACGGGTGCGATCCAGCACCAACTGTTCCAAATTAGTATTGGTTTCCTGCAAGGCTTGTCGACTTTCCCATTGGATGAGGTACAAGCCCACTACCAAAGCGGTAGGCAGCATCTCGTACATATACACTTCATCGATTTCCCACATAGAGGCCCAAAAGGGGATATCCTGACCGATAATCAGAATTTCGGAAAGTAAGAGTACAGGAATTAGAAAAACCAAATAATAGATGAGTACAAAGCCCATCCATACCAGTCCGCGGGTAAGCCCGCTGATGGCCCATGACTTGACATACTGAAAGGCATACCAGGCCACGCCAAGTCCTACCACGTGCATAAGGGCGGTGGATATATAGCTTGTATTGGGAATGATAAAAGACGTGAGGGCCGTAAGCAGCGCCAAAGGGAAAATGTAAAAGCTTCGGCTGATATGGAAAATTGCCACCAAAAGGGGAATCTCTCGCAAATCGGTAACGGCACCCTCTACCCCGGGCACATGAAATTGCAACAATCCCATGAGTATGGAAACGCCACCCAATAACAGCGTAATAGCAATATCCTTAGTGTCCCTAGTCAATAAATACAATTTTCTCTTTAACAAGTATACTAAAAATCGGTATTAAAAAATAGGTCAAAAACGACTGAGATTCAACGGACTGAAAATTTGGAGGACAGTATAGGCTCCTATTGGCAGAAATCAAGAAACTCAATAAAAGAAAAAATACCCAAAGCGCATATTTTTGGGCGTATCCACGGCTTTAGTGCGCGGCCGAGCTGTAGGGTACCATCTTTTTGGGGCTAGTTCACTTGGTGCCTTTTTTCTTTTTAGCGAGGTTTTCTTGTACCCGAAAGGCCACTATTTTGCTTACCAGCGCAAGGGGCAAGGCTTGGTCTAGTGGAAATTGTACCGCGCCCTTGGAGTGTTTGTAAGCGGCCACTTCTTTGGCAAAAGCCTGTAAGCCCGAAGGAGCCGGATAGAAGCCAATGTGGTTTTTATAAGCGGCAAAATGCACCAAGTTCCCGTTAAGCGTGAAGGTAGGCATGGCATAATTGATGGTTTCCTCAGCCTGAGGAGCCGCCTCACGTATGCAAGCCCGCAACTGCCGGAGCATTTCTTGCACCTCCGAGGGAAAGGTAGCAATATAGGCATCTATGGGAGAGGACATTGGGTTTGTAGTTTATCTAAAGATAAGAAATAGTAAGTAGAAATGAATTACCGGCTTGGTTTGGGTTTTCACAAACCCTTGAGATTTTTTACTGAAAGCAATTAAAAATCTCCTCCCCTCATAAGTCACTACCAAGTGATACACATTCCCATATTTACTTCCAGTCGGGCATAGGTATGCTTGGGGGCTTGTATGTGCTCGGCTATGGGGTTTTCGGAAGTCCAGGTAGTAGTGGTGCGTGTATAGTTTATACTTCTGTTGGAGTGATAATAAGTGGAGTTGAACAAGAATCCAAAGGAGGCCTCTTTGATGCTAAAGGCGTGGATGCGTATATCCATTTTGGGCTGAATATACGGCTGATAGTGGGTGTGGGTTTGGTACTGATACCGCACCTTCTCGTTTGAGAACTGCTTTTTGTGAAGAAAAGAAACCCTGTGCTGACTAAAGGAAGACATCCCTAGGTCGCAGCTGACCTGAAGGCTGAAGTATTTAGATCGGATCGGCCGGAGTTTGGGCGAAATATAAAAACCTAGTTCGTAGGTATTAAATTGTTTCAAATTGTCGTTGACAAGGTAATACTCCGGCAAGGCTTGGATTTGGTATTCCTCAAAATTGGAAATCCAGTTTTTGCTAAGCATAGAACCGAGGCCCAGCCCGAGCCAAGGGTTAAGATTATAATAGGCCGATACATCGTAATTATCCGGAATAATGTCGTCCAGCATGACCAGTTTGATATCGGTGGAGATTTTCGAATACAGATCAAAGCGATAGCCCAGTTTTATTAGAATAAAATCTAGTTGGCTGGGGTAGTGGTCTACATAATTTAGAAAATCAAGGTCTTGATTGGTCGGATAAGTGCTAACCTCAAGCTCAGCTATACCCAAGGTAAATGAAATCTCCTCATTGCTTATAATCCGTTCCTGTGCCCATGCCTGACTGCCTAGCGTGAGCAGGAAAAGTACTATATACGCTCTCATGGCTTAGGGCTTGATTATGGTAAATACGGGTGTGGTGGCCACGAGTTCTTGCTCATTATCCAAGCGCACCCTCACCTCAAATTGCGCACTTGTATTTTCTACCGGGGTGCTCAGTACCAGTAGCAAAAAGCGCTCTGGGTAATCCCTATGTACACCATTCAGCCAGGCAATCCCTTCGGGCAAAGCTTGGTATAAACCAAAGTTGTCGCCAAAGGAGCTCAGTACCTGTTCCGTAATCTCATCACCCGCTTGCAGCGCTGCGTTTATATCCTGCAAAGTGTGAATACGAATAGCCACCACCTTGTTTCTTGGCACATAGCTGGGAGAAATATCATCTGCTTGTAAAGCCTGAAAGGCAAAGGGATGCTGGGTTTCTGGCCTGTGGGAGCTATAATATAGGCTAGTGTCGGATAAGGTAAGCTTTACTACCACGGCTTCTGCATATAAGGTGTCGACCGATGTGGAATGATCTAAGTAGAGACCGCTGTTATCGATTCCCGCAAGGCGTAGCTGGTTAAAGTCGATTATTTCGGGGTCGAGGGGATATTGCTTGCAACTGATAAGCAGCCTCAAGCTAAAGCCTAGGCTGAGGAGGATGATTACTTTTACCAAAAGAGGGGCTTGCTTCATAGCGGTTGAGCGGATAGGGCTTAAGTCTTTTTACTAAGCGACAATATACAAATTTTTGTATAGCAGGGATAGGGGGCGCAGACTTGGTGATGGGTTTTGGGATAGCATATCCCGAAGAGCGGGAGGCTTATAAAATGATGTATGGAGGCTTTTTACCTTTCTTCACTTTTCCAGTCAACTAAATGGTTAAATAGCCTCCATTTTACTTTATCGAGAGATTTTGATAATTGATCTTTTGTGAAACCAATTTCCATTAAAAAAGCACAAACAAGTTGTAATTTTAATTTCTCTGATAGATAAAACAACTCTGATCCTTTAAGAGCTTTTTTCTTTCCATCCTTTGAATAATGTGTATAGTAATTTCTTGAATGTTTAACTCGTTTTACAAATTCTTCTTTATCTGAGATAATGACGTCCAATATATCATTTGAATACCTCCCTAAAATTTCAGAAAGTCTTCTGTGTAAATTTAAGTTGTTACCGAAGTTGAACTGCTCCTTTAACCAAGGATGATATTTAGAAGGTGTTGATTCTAATACCTCCTTTTTCATTTTTTTGTATTCATCTCTAGGAATTTTGGTATGATTATTTGTTCTAGCATGAAATGTCTCAGCGGCTTGAGCTAAATTGAGAAAAGTATTTACATTGAATTGGTTTCTCCTGTGAAATTGTTCAATGAGAAGGTCAAATGCTGGTTCAAGTAATTCATATTTTGAAAACCAATTTTGAATAAACCGTTCAAAGTCATCTTTAATGCTCCTATACTCAAAAAGCAAATCAAAATCCAACTTAGGTTTTTCATTTTCCTGATAATTGAAAACAGAGAAGTACAGCTTGGCATTTGCTCTATATTTCTTTCCATCTGGATATTCTACTTGGAATCTATCACCTTTTAAAGTTATTCCTTGAGGATATGTGCTTTTATATAGAACTAAAATTAAGAAGTTTTGGAACCCAAATAAATACTCCAAAAGCTGTTCTATGGTTTTGTCTTTTTCAGTCTTAGCAGTGAATTCAACCCTTTGATTTATTTCAATTTTTTTCTGATAACGAGACATACCAGGTCGGTTAGAAATAAAGTTGAAAGTACCGTTTGTACTCTTATCAATTTTAAATTTTATTGGTTCTGGAAGCAGGTATTCTATAGTTATTTTACATGCCTTAATTTCTTCATGGGTTAATTTTGGGTATTTAAATCCGCTAATCCCAACCCATTCACCTAAATTGAATATTTCACTTGAAATTGTGTCAAAAAGTAAATCCTCTTTTTTTTCCGCGTGTATTCCAACTAGTGTGAAAATAACTGAATATATTGTTGTTGGTTTTCCTGACTCTTGGCCCTGCACAAGTTTAGCTCCTCCAGAATGCGTCATTGCACAACCAACTAATGTTACAAGTTCACTTTCACTAGAAATTCCAAGAATTATATCCTGATCTATTAATTGGGGGAAAAATTGGTCAGACTCAAGACTGCCATATAGCTCAAGATCAGCACCATTATTCGGGTGATATTTTAAATTTCCGTGAACTCTATTATTACTGTCATTAGGTAAAAACCATTCACCTTTTATCTCATATTGTCGTACCATTCAAACTGTATTTCTTAGCGTTGAAGCCAACAGTTTGGCGCTTGGCGCAGTGGCGGGTTTCGGAGCACAAAACTGTCAATACATCGCAAAGATTGATGCGAGGTAGAATGTTCAATTAACCACTTCGCCCGCCATTGAGTCAAACGCCTATTGGCGGCTGTCCTTTATTTATTTGGTTTAACTGTTTTTGGTTTACTAATAATTGAATCAAGCCTAATTATCATTTTTTCGTTTTTGTCAATTAATTGTTGTTTCCTATTAATTTCTTCTTGTAGTTTTATAACTCTTGTTTTTAGTTCGTCAATTTTTATGCTGTCTGTCATTGCACTTTGTTGTAATTCATTTATTACTCCATTTTTTCTTTTTTCACTGCATGCGATAAAAACAACTCCAATAATTAAGAATGTCAGATTTATAATGTATGAGGGCCTTTTTAAGTCAGACCACTCTAGTTGTTGTTTTACAATGCCGTTAATGATAAGAGCAAAGAATATAATAAACGATAGTGAAATTGAACATATGCCAATTAATTCAAGTGTGTTATCGTTATTTTTAAATACTTGAACATTTATCGAAATAAACGTTACGAATGATGCGAAGAGTCCAAAAATAATTAAGAAGTCCTTTTTTATCTCTTGAACTTCAACTTTTAATTCTTTTTGAAGCAAGTCTCTGACTTGTGCCTCTGCTTTTTCGTCAAATTTTATAAATGTTGTTACTGCTTCACTTCCGACTTGAACAGCTTCGCCTTTGGGTTTAGAGCCAAGATTTTTTGCACCCTCGTCCGATGTGTCAACTATTTGTTCTTTAGGAACATCTTTGTTGACTTCTTTTTCTAGGCTAATATTTTGTTCGCCAAGAGCTTTAACTTTTTTGTCTGTAGTTTTCTTTGAAACTGGTTTTTGTTTTTTATCTCCAGTTTTATCTTCTGGAAGATCCTTTTCATTCTCTTCTTCCATACTAATTAAATCTGAATGTTTGGCAATAATGCTTTTAAAGCAAATGTGTAAACAAGTCCACTACTTTTACCGACAACTGCGACCGCAGGAATTGTTGGACCACCGATAACAAATGCACCTCCCATTTCTTTTTGGAACTGAATATTTACAAAACCGTCTATCAAAATAAAACCTTCGGGGTCTGATAAAAGTCCCTTTTTTATTCGCAGTTCAATCGCTTGCTGAACTTGTGCCTTATATTCTTCAAAATTTATTGTCGCCATTTTTTAATTAGTTCGATGTCAAATGTAGTGTTAATATGAGTTTATTCTATTGTCGGTGTCTTTCTTTAGGGTTGCCTATAACATCTGTATATCCACACTAATGCGTTTTTTTCCGATGTATCTATGGGTCCGATTTCCTGCAAATGCGGTATCTAAAGCTATCTTATCGTATATAGATATCCAAATTATCGAGATAGGTTTTCATTTGGTCGAAGGTTTACGCGCTAAGCGTATTTCCAAGTCTTCGGGTTTTCACAACCGCAAAGATTTTATTTACTCACCCCTGATATACCTTAGGATTATGGCATTCCATCCAGCGGTCGGGGGTGGCCAGGGCGGTCCAGCCGTAGGCTTTGTACAGTTCGTGGGCATCGGCTGTAAGCAAGATCCAGCGCCTCAGGCCTTGGAGCTGTGGGTGTGATTTGATGCTTTCCATTAACCACTTCGAGAGGGCTTGTCCGCGGTGCTCAGGCAAGATAAACACATCACCCAAATAGGCAATGGTGGCGTAATCGGAAATGATGCGAGCATAGCCCACTTGCGAGTTGCCATGGTACACGCCAAAATTCAGAGAGTTTTTTATGGCTCTTTCTACCGTTTCGCGGGGGATATGGCGTGCCCAGTAAGAATCATGCGCCAAGAAATGGTGAATGGTATTGATATCGAGCTTTTGCGAATCGGTTGAGAGGGTATAAGCGCCTTGGGTTCGAGTAAGGATTTGCATGATTTTTTTCCGATTCATACGGAAAATGGTGTTCCAAAGGCTGATGGTTTGGGTGAATTTTCTATGCCGAGGGGGAAATATCTCGGCATAGAAAATTTCAAAGTTTATCAAGCGAGTGCAGGCTCTTTCAGCGTATCCAAAAAGGCTTCGGCTGCCGCTTTGCTTTCAAATTGCTTGAGCGGCATTTCGCTGGTTTTAGAATATTGTGAGGCCTGAAACTGTACAAAGCTGCTGGCCACCACCTCGGCTGTGCAGTGCAATCCCGCATCTACCAATGCTTTTTGTGCGGCAATGTGTATCTCTTGCATTTCGGGCGGACTGGTCTTCATGGCCCTAAGGTCGGTAAGTAGTGTAAATCCCGGTTTAGTTTTTTGCAAAATCTTTTTCAAATCGGGCAGATAGGAAGCCACATCGGCTTTATTTCTCCAAAAGCCTTTTATGCTAATATAAAGTCTGTTCTTGGCTGCTTGATAGCTGATTTCGTAATGTACGGTACTGATAAACATAGGATAGCAGGTATTGATTTGCGCTATTAAGTGTTTAAACATCTAATTTGTTTTCGTTTCTGCCTCATTTCCTGAAAGTTCTTATTTTTTCGATAGCAAAACCCGATAAATTACTATTCAAAGCGTATGGAATAGATTTTCCGTAGCTGTTGGGTGCTGAGGCTTTGGGGCATTAGGCGGAAGGCCGTATTGCGCAATCCCACGAGCAGAGAATTTTCCCATTGAGCCACTTGACCTAATCGCCACGATTGTTCCACAATGTCCCGCGCACGTGCCATCCGCTTTTGCTCAAACTGACGAAAGGCGAGTGCCACATCCTTTGTTTTTTTGAGGCAGGAAGCCAGTATGGCGGCATCTTCTATGGCCAAACAGGCGCCTTGGCCCATATTAGGTGTGGTTGCATGGGCAGCATCGCCCAACAAAAGGGCGTGGCCAAAGGCATAGCGGGGAATGGGCGATAGGTCGAAAATATCGGTATAGATGATGGCGTTTTCCTCGGTGGCCTCTAGGAGCTGGCGTATGGGTGTATGATAAGTGGCAAAATTGCGCATCAAATCGGCCTTGGTATATCTGGCCAATGGAGAGCGCGGCTCGTTGGCGTTTTTGGTGGCAAACCAATACACCTGATTATTGGCCAGCGGCACGATGCCAAACCGCCCTTGGGGCCCCCAGGTTTCGGAAGCTTCGGCTGGCATGGCTTCCGGTATATGCACCACACCTCGCCAGCTGGCACATCCGGCATAGCGCAGGGTGCTTTCGGGTAATAGCTGCTGGCGCAAACGGGAGCGTATGCCATCGGCAATTAGCAGATATTGGGCTTGAAGCTGGCTGCCGTCTTCAAAGTGAAGCGTATAGCCATCGGTATGTTGCAAAAAGGATTGGCAGCGCTTGCCCAGTAAAATTTGCTCGGGCTTGAGCTGTGCACTGAGCACCGCATGCAGTTGCGCGCGGTGTGTGGTAAAATTACTTATGCCAAATTCCGCATCCAGCGCATGGGTAGTGCTCCGCGAAATGACCTTTCCGCTGGGATTATAAATGCTAAAAGCATTGAGCTGGCGCCCCGCTTGGATGACCGATTCGGAAATACCGAGGTGTTTTAGGGCTTGCATGGCATTGGCGGCTAAGGAAATGCCCGCTCCCACCGCTTCAATCTTAGGTGCCGACTCTATCACCATAGCTTCGATACCAATTTTTTTTAGGGCAAGGGCGGTGCTAAGTCCGGCTATGCCACCTCCCACAATTACAAAAGAATATTGCATACATTTTGAGTTTTTGACCAAGGCAAAGGTGCAGCCTTGCTTTCGCAAATGCTTTTACATATGTTAAAAAAGCATTTATTGCTTGCCGCTTCTGATTCGGCTCAGGCTTACCTGCGTGGTGCCTAGGAAACTGGCCAAATGCTTGAGCGGGATGCGCTGCGTAATGGTGGGGTGCTTGCGCAGCAGTTCCTCATAACGCTCGGCCGCGGAAAGAAAGCGTAAGTCTTCTACCCTTTGCTGGCCTTCCAGAAAACCAAAAAGGGCCATTTTTCTACCCAAGTTAGCGATTTCCAGATGCTGTTGACAAAGCTCCTCAAAAGTGGCATAGCGGATGGATTGCAGCAGGGAATCTTCCAACAGTTCGATGGCTTTGTGCGAAGGACTTTGGGTAATAAGGGCGGGCACTGCTCCGATAAATTGTTGGTCGAGGGCTAGATAATCGGTTACGTCCAGTCCATCGCGAAGGTAATAAATGCGTCCGGCTCCTTTCACCAGATAATGCATGTAAGCCGGAATCTGGCCAAAAGGCAAGAGCACATGCCCTTTGGGATAGTCCTTTTCCACGATGGCCGCTGCCAAAAGCTGCTGGGCACTTTCGCTAAGGGGCTGAACGGCTGCAAAGGCTTGAAGGAGGGACATGGCTCAGGACAAAATCTTGGTGAGGATTATTTGGTCGGTACAAAGCTGACCATTTTCTATGATGGGTTCCGGATAGTTTTTGGTGAAGTATCCGGGAAGGACTTGGCTAATTGTAAAGCCCATTTTTTGGTATAAATGCAAAGGGCCGGTGCTGGTATTTCCCGTAGCGATTTCAAGGAGTTTAGCACCTCGGTTTTTTGCTTCTTCTATGGCGTGGAGAAGCAACAGTTTGCCTATTCCAAAGCCTTGATAGGGCAAATCAACTGCAATATTCTTGATTTCGGCACGCTGCCTTGAATGCATGAATAACACATATACACCTATAGTTTCCCCTGCTTTTTCAGCTACAAATATACTGCTGTCGGAAAGGTACGCATCAATAGCTGCTCGGTCGGGGTCGGCCAAAAGTAGTAAGGGATAAGGCATTTCTTCTGTCTTGGCCAAAGTTCGAATGGTAATCGCAGATTCTTGCATGCTTACGTTTCGTTGGAAGTGATTTTACTAAAGCGGAGTTTCAATTGATCATAGCCTAGGCCTGCCCAGAGTAGGGCCACCGGAAGTAACAGGGAGTAGAAACTTCCTTTTTGGTACAAAAGCCCTCCAACAATACCTCCAATAAAGAAGAAAAGTATGATTTGAAGGCGCAGGCGTATGCTGCCTTTGAGTTTTTTCTTTTGCTCGGTAGCCGTGTAAAAAAACAATTGCGATACCTCTATGCCCAAATCAGTGAATAAACCCGTAAGGTGAGTGGTGCGCACCAAGGCATTGGAGATTTTGGTAACGAGGGAGTTTTGCAAACCCATGGCGAATAGTAATGCCAAAGCGATGGCATTGGGATAGGTCTGGTAAAGAAAGACCCCGCTTAAGGCTACAGCCAGCAGCAAACTGCTTTCCAGCAATACAGGAATCAGATACACCGTTCGCTTGCTCCGCTGATGGATGAACTCAATCAGCGTGCTGGCAACCAAAGCGCCCAAGAAGAAAAATAGGATGTATAAAAAGAAAATAAAGCCATCGAACCATTTTAACTGGAGAATATCATCCACAAAAAAGGCGAAATGGCCTGTGACGTTCGAGGTAAGCCGCTGAATGGAAAGATAGCCCACCACATTCACAAAGCCCGCCACAAAAGAAAGCAAGGAAGCAATCTTCAAGTTATGGGCGTAGGTGCGGTCGTTGCCGTGATGGGTAAACATAGATGTAATTCTTCCTGTAAAGGTAGCTTAACTTTTCCATCCATTCGGAAAGAGTATGCTCAGAATGACCACAATCAGTAGAAAATTAAATTCCATGCCATTGCGGCCCGGCCCCACCACGTACCAGCCTTCTTTAAAGTGAAGCATCACAATGCCTGCTACCAAAATGCCCATGGTAATAATCCCAGCCCATTTGAGGTATTTATTGAAGATAAAGCAAATAGCCGCACCCGCATGCGAAAGCTTGATGGCCCAAGCCAGCGGCACGCCCAATGGCGCAAAGCCCACGGCATTGAGGTATAGTTCGCCAAAGTCATTCACCCCACCGCTTAGCAAACTGGGGATGCTGTGCGCCAGCAGGATAATGGCCGTAGCCCAGCGAAGAAGTAAGGTAGAGGAGTTTTTCATGCGTATGTAGGGTTTGGTTTTTACTGGCTTGGATTACAATCTAGTAATTCCTGAGGAAATGAAAAATAGGGTCGAAAGGTTACAATATTGCTGTAGCGCTTTAACCTTTCCTTAGTACTTGCGTAAGGCATGAAAAACCGTTGTACTATGTCTATTGCTCAAACACCCGCTGCCCCCTATTATGCCGTTATCTTTTCCAACCTTCGCACTGAGGTAGAAGAAGGCTATGCCGAAACCGCCCAAGCTATGGTAGAACTGGCCGAAAAACAGCCCGGCTATCTGGGCCATGAAAGTGTGCGCAATGGCTTGGGGATTACCGTGAGTTATTGGGAAAGTTTGGAAGCCGTCCGCAATTTCAAAGGGCTATATGATCACCTGCAAGCCCAGCGCTTAGGGCGCGAAAAATGGTACAGTGCCTACAAAACCCGCATTTGCCTTGTGGAGCGCGACTATGGCTTTGAGGCGGGTTAAGGTTGAGTGTTCATTTCCTGCCCTTTAACAACCTCGAGAATAGATACCCGTATAGCCGTCAAAGGGGTCATATATCTGGTCTCCTATCTTTAGGTATAATGAATAGGGCCCTTTAGGCAAATTGTCCGGTACATTAAACGTAATTGTATAGCTAACATTTTTCACTACTGCAATTGTTGTGTTACCGAGAATTACCTCAATCTCATTAATAATTGCGCTTGATTTCACCTGTATGGTAATTAAATCTCCACAATCTACAATCCTTGGAGAGACGGAAATCACCTCAAAAAAGGGAACTCCAGAGTAAGGGCCTAAATCAAGATTTTGATATATCCCACGAGAGATTAAATTGCTATATTCCATTATGGCCACAAATGAATATTCTTCTTCCAATCCTATATCATTGGTAAGTATATAAGAGAAGGATCCATCGGATTTAATGGAGTCTAAAGGCATACGTATTTCTTTTATAATCTCCGTACTGTCATTTTTGGCGGCAATATTAAAACCAACAGAATCCGAAGGAATCAATCCATCACGTATAACTCTTCCATTAATTTCAGTAACTAATTCAGATACTTTTCTTGTTTCAAGAGTTTTAAGAGTTGCATAATTCTTTTTTGAGGGTACTTCATTGGAAGTACAACCTGAAAGTGTAACTATTAAAATATAAATAATTCGTTTCATAAGTTCATTGAAATAGTAATTCCCAGTAGTTTGTTTTTGAATCCATTTCCAGAGATAAAGTGGCTCATATTGGCATGTAGAGAACAAAGTCTTTTCGGTGTTAAGTTTCTTGTGTAGCCTATGGAAATATCAAAACCGTAGGTTAAAGATGAAATATGAGATGTAGGGGCTTCATAACTAAGATTTTCATTTTCAGTAAGTCTAGTTATCCATTTGTTACTATGATAATCGTTCAGATAAGAAAGGCCTCCTTGAATTGTAAAGTTAATGTTTCCGTTCTTTAAGGGGAAAAATTTAGAAGGGCCTGTTAGTAGGCTAATATTTATAGTTCTGAATACGTATTCTTCAAATATTGAAAGTTCGGAGTCGGGGCTTAGTTGATTGTCTTCATTAAGGTACCATGAGTAATTAAAAACACTATGATTTATACGTGTAGTAGTTTTTAATAGTATAGTAGGAGAAATAGGGGAATAGTACAAACTTATACCAAAACTGGGACTCAAAGCATCAGTTTTGAGATTGAATGTTTCATTATTATAGCGATTAGGCAAAGGCGTCTGAATCTGATTATGATTGAATCCTAATTCTGCTTGCAATTTATTAACAAGTAAAACCTTAGTTTTTTCATTAAAATCTTTGCTATAATTAATATTTATTGTTGAATCTGGGTAGTTTAAGTTAACAATAAACTTCTTCAAACCTCTTGCATTTAGTGTTGGGTTTGGCATTTGTAAAGAAGGGTATTCTTTATTAAATAGTTCTATAAGCTGATTTTTACTTTCTATTTTTTCTATCGTGCCACCTGATTCAAGAAAATAGTTTTTTCTTGATGGGAGGTAATACAGAGAATACGTATCTTCTATAATCTTCTCAAGAAATACATTTGTATTTAGTCCATTTAATTCAATATTCTTTCTAACAAAATGCTTTCCATTGGCCAGTTTGAATTCCTTTACCTCAAGAATTGAATAGTTGATTATTATTTCCTCTCCTTTGGAGAGCGTTACAATATTTGGCTGGTCAATATTGTAGCTAATTCTTCCTGAAACAATGGTACTATCCTTAATGATGTATCCATTTGTTTGTGCGAAAGTGCTGTTAATACACCCTACAGCGATTAGCAGGAGCGGTATTAATTTTTTCATATTTTAATATACAGGTAGTTCCGGGTCATATTCCCATGTTTCATTTATTGAATTATAATTTTGAATAAAATATGCTTTATTACTACTGGGAGCAATCAGATTTCCATAAATTCCATAATTAGCAATAAGCCTTTGGTAACTTGTTTCTAAATTCAACTCAAAAATACGGCCACCGTCATATGTTTGCGCCACAATGTAAAGTTTCTCTTGTATATAAAATGCCTGATTGACGTTATATGAGGTTGATAAAATAAGTTCCCAATTTTGATTATTATATTTATAAAAATCACCATTGACAGACAGGTATATATTTACTCCATCTGAAAACATGCAAGAATAGTTGGAAAAAATTGGACTATCTGCTTGTTGTGACCAAGAGTCGTTTATAGGGTTATATTCAAAGGATTCATTAGTATCCTCTAAGTAATAATCGCCTGATTGGGTGCCTCCTAACGTAATTAGGCCCTTTGTGGCATCAGCTGTTGAAACAGAATAAACTCTTCCTTCATATGGGAAATCATTTAACTTTATCCAAGAATTGTTGCTTGGTTTGTATTTGTAAAAGTCTGTATAAAAAACTTTATTCCAGTATCCCAACGCACCTAGTCCTATATAAGCTTCATTGTTTATTACGAATGTAACGGCACCATATCTCGGTCCTCCGGGGAACTCTCCAATCATACTCCAGTTATCTGTTATGGGGTTGTATTCCCATAAATTCATTTTCTCATCACCACTTGCATAGTATATTTTACCATCTATTGAAAAGCTGAACTGGTTATCACTTACATTCCCAGGAAAATTCCCCTTTTTGGTCCACAAACTTTTCCAAGAAACTTGAAATGAAAAGGATGTTCTTAATTGGGAAGGAGTTGAAGTGTAAAGTGAATAAGATCGTTGAATAGATTGTGATTCATAATAGTTGGAGATTAGTCTATCAAAATACATTTCGAAACTTAATCGGTTACTATTTCCTTCAATTGCCGCAAACCCATCAAGAGTGTTGTTTTCTAAAATTGGATTAAAATGTTTGCCTATTACGGTAACTTTTACTAAATCTTTGTTTAGTATTTCGTAATAGGCGGAGTCTATAACTGGTGATTTATAGGTTATCTTTTGATCTGTTACTATGTTAATAAGTTTGTATAGTAAACTAATTTCGTTTTCCTGTTTTTTGATTTCATTTGGAACTTTGATAACAATTGAGTCTTGATTAAATGATATTATTTGAGTTTCTATACCATCAATCCTAACTTTATCATTTATTCCAAAATGAGACATATTTTGAGTTTTAAGGACAACCGTATCTTCAAATGTAACTTCTTTTGGATGTATCGAAACAATTTTTGGGTATCCAATTTCTACATATTTTTCACTAATAGTCCATAATTGGGGTGATCTAACTCTAATAAAGGCTTTATTAGCCTGAATAACAGGTGTAATGACGCGAATCAAGGTATCACTTGCTTTTATAACTTGTCCTCTAATACTGTCAAAGTATAGGGCGTTATTTGAGGGTAAATAGCTAAATCCTTTCCCAATTATATCCAAAGTATCTAACCATGCAACGCTATTGGATGAGAACCCATATATGGATGGAGCTTGACCACCTTGGCTTATAAACTCTCGGTCTTCACCAATTACGGTATTTTTTGAAGTTTTAATAAATGCCCTTACGAAGTAGGGTTTCCCAATTGTCAATGCACTTGAAACAGGTATTTTATAAGTGTTCTCGGAGGGGGAAGAAAAAATAATAATCCTCTCACAATTATCAAAAGTTTGGTTCTTTTCCTCAGACCATATAAATCCATATTCTATAATTTCATTCAAATCATCTGATACTATTTTTGCATTAAAAACGGCACCATTTCTGGTAATATCACTTATCTCAAGTGTTTCAACGGTTGAAAATGGTAACTGAAGGCGTTCTTCTTCTTTACAAGATAAGAAAGCCATTATGAGTAAAATGTATTGAATTCTTACGGAGGTCATTTTGTTAGAATGAAAAAGATAACAAACAGGAGAGATTTCTAATACTGGTATTTAATTTGTCCGATTTCCCATTTAGGTAGTCAAAGGTAGAAAGGCCATTGGTGCCTTCATAGATTAGGGTGATATCTGCGTTAATATTTTTAAATATGTGTTTTCTCACTCCAATACTTAGCCAGTAGCCAAATTGATTTTTCTTAAGCGGAAGTACTTCAGTATAGTTTTTAGTAATTGTTGAGTTGGTTTGAGTATAGGTTGTCCATTCATTACTGGAAATGATATGGTACGTGTAAGAAAAACCTGCACCCGCTTTGATTTTATTCTTAAGAGTTCCGTGTGCCCATTCTATTCCAAGTGGTATTTTGAATTGGTTCGTATTAATTTGAGCTTCATCCCACCTTTTTTCAAAAGATGTCGAGGTTTGGTATCCTAAATAATACTCTGCTCTAAACCAATAAGGAAAAGAAACAATAGAAATGGTTGGGTTTAAATAGGGTGAATTGAGTGCCAGGCCTAGTCCAAGGGATAAATTGGAGTTGGTATTAAATGGCTTTGTAAGAACTTGATATTCCTGTATTTTCGATTCGATCTGAAATCTAGAGGAAGTAATTCCACCAATAACCTGTACTTCTATCTCAATAATGTTATCTTGATATAGGAAACTTTTAGAGCCATTATCAAAATAATCGTTATAGGTGCTCACTAATCGATGCAAGGATCTAAAATTTAATTTCACATTCTTTAGGTCGAGATTATTTTGCTGTGGATAATCCGATATAAGGTAATTTAGTACTCCCAAATAGGCATTTTGACCGACAACCTTTTTCTTTGACGAAACCCTTGAATTAACCAATTCGATTAATGGAGAGCCATCTTTGGCTACGAAAAACGAACCCTTATACTTATACAAACTTAATTTTCCTTGAATAATTACCCTCATAAACACCAGGGAGTTATTAAGGGAATAGGAAGTGTACCTTACGCCATTGTAAAAACCATATCCTTTTAGTTCATTTGGACTATAGGTTACAGTATTTTCTTGATTGGCAGTATCTCGAAAAACACATTCTTTATAGGATGAATTGGAGACTTTCCAATTTGCCTCTCCTACTATTGAATCACCTTGGTTGGTTATTACAAATCCTGGCTGAAAGTTTCTTTGAGAATATCCTTTATACGAATTTGAAATAATAGCTAGGAGTAGAAAAAACACCTTAAAGTAGAACGAATGAGGGCTAATTGACGACAAATTGGTTTGTTTTGATGATTTGTTTAAAATATTTTGTTCAAATATAGAGGTTTTCTTGAAGAGTGTGTAAAGGTCTTTTGACAATCTTTTAATCTCAAACAATTGGCATTTATATCCCTACAAAACCCGCATTTGCCTTGTGGAGCGCGACTACGGCTTTGAGGCGGGTTAAGTTTCTGGCAATTCCCTAGGTCATTTCCTTCCAAACAATGCCGCAAATCCCTTAAATTAGGGCCTCCAAAAACGATTCGGGATGAGCAAAAAAGAAGCAGGAAGTAAGGAAACGCCCTTAATGAAGCAGTACAACCAAATCAAAGCCAAATATCCGGGGGCTTTGCTGTTGTTTCGTGTGGGCGATTTTTACGAAACCTTCGGGGAAGATGCCGTGCGTGCCAGTAAGGTGCTCGACATCGTGCTCACCAAGCGGGCCAATGGCTCTGCTTCTCATATCGAGCTGGCCGGATTTCCCCACCATTCTTTGGACAACTACTTGCCCAAGCTGGTACGTGCCGGCAATCGGGTGGCTATTTGCGATCAGTTGGAAGACCCGAAAGATGCTATTGGCATTGTGAAAAGAGGGGTAACGGAGCTGGTTACGCCCGGTTTGTCGTTCAATGATAATGTCCTCGATAAAAAATCCAATAACTACCTCGCTTCCCTGCATTTTGAAAAGGAGCGCCTCGGCATTGCCTTTCTCGACCTCTCCACGGGAGAATTCATGGCCGCTGCGGGCAACGAACTATATGTGGATAAGCTGGTTCAGGGCTTTAATCCTTCTGAGATAATTTTTTGTAAACAGGCCAAAGCGCGCTTTAGTGAGCTGTTCAAAGACCGCTTCACCACCTATTCGCTCGAAGACTGGATTTACACCTCCGATTTTGCCCAAGAGAGCCTCAATCGTCATTTTGGCACGACTACTCTGAAAGGATTTGGTCTGGAATCGGTGCCCGAGGGCGTGATTGCAGCAGGGGCTATTTTGCAATACCTGCAAGAAACCGAACACAAAGAAGTTAAACACATCGCTTCCATCAGCCGACTGGAAGAAGAGAAATATGTGTGGCTGGATAAATTCACCATTCGCAACTTAGAGCTGATTTATCCGCAGCAAGAAGGGGGCGTTTCCCTAATCGAGATATTGGACCACACGGCTACGCCTATGGGTTCGCGCTTGCTCAAAAAGTGGGTATTGTTGCCCCTGAAAGAGAAAGAAGCCATAGAAGAACGCCATCAAGTAGTACAAGCCTTGGTAGATACAGCCGATTTGCGGGGTGATTTGCATCATCACCTCAAGCAGGTGGGCGATGTGGAGCGCCTGATTTCCAAAGTAGCGGTAGGCCGAATAAATCCCCGTGAAATGCTGCTTTTGAAAAAGGCCCTGCACTTTACGGGTCCCATCAAGCAGATGTTGGCGCAGAGTTCCTTGCCTGCCTTGCAAAAAATGGCCGATCAGCTAAATCCTTGTCAGTTTTTATTAGATAAAATTGAAAAAGAGCTGAAAGATGAGGTGCCGCTAGTGAGTAATCAAGGGGGAATGATTCGCGGTGGAGTGGATGCCGAGCTGGACGAGTTGCAGGCCATTAGCACCCAAGGAAAAGATTACTTGCTGCAAGTGCAGCAGCGCGAGATAGAACGTACAGGCATCAGTTCGCTCAAAATTGCCTACAATAAAGTGTTTGGCTATTATTTGGAAGTGACCAACTCCCATAAAGACAAAGTGCCCACTGACTGGATTCGCAAGCAGACGCTAGTGAATGCGGAGCGCTATATTACCGAAGAACTAAAAACCTTTGAGGAGAAAATCCTTTCGGCAGAAGATAAAATCGTGGCGATAGAACAGCGCTTGTACCTAGCTTTGATCAATACCGCAGCCGATTATGTGGGCCAAATTCAGCAAAACGCCAAAGTGCTGGGGCATCTGGATTGCCTGCTTTCCTTTGCCGTGCTGGCGGTGAGCAATAAATACGTAAGACCCTCCATTACCGAAGATCATATTTTAGACATCAAGGGAGGTCGCCATCCCGTGATTGAAAAGCAGTTGCCGACAGGCGAAAGCTATATCCCCAACGATATCTACCTTGATAATCACAGTCAGCAGATTATGGTGATTACCGGGCCGAACATGGCCGGTAAATCGGCCTTGCTGCGCCAAACGGCTCTTACCGCTCTGATGGCACAGATGGGAAGCTTTGTGGCGGCTAGCGCGGCTTCAGTAGGAATTATCGATAAGGTGTTTACTCGCGTAGGGGCTTCTGATAACCTCAGCAAGGGGGAAAGTACCTTTATGGTGGAAATGACCGAAACGGCCAGCATTTTGAACAACCTCAGCGACCGCAGCCTAGTGCTGATGGATGAGATTGGGCGTGGAACCAGCACCTACGATGGTATCTCCATTGCTTGGTCGATAGTGGAATTTTTGCATAACCATCCTAAGTTTCGCGCCAAAACGCTGTTTGCTACGCACTACCATGAGCTAAATCAATTGGCGGCCGATTATCCCCGCATCAAAAATTTCAACGTGTCGGTGAAGGAGGTGGGGAATAAAGTGATCTTTATGCGCAAGCTGAAAGAGGGTGGAAGCGAGCACAGCTTCGGTATCCATGTGGCGCAAATGGCTGGGATGCCCAATGCCGTGGTACTGCGTGCCAATGAAATCATGCATCACTTGGAAAAAGACAAAATCAAAACGGAAACCCAAGAGCGACTGGAAGAAGTACCGCGCAATAATTTCCAGTTGAGCCTTTTCGAAGCCGACCCGCGTTTTGAGGAGGTGATGAAGCATTTGAAAGGCATGGATATCAACACTATGTCGCCCGTGCAGGCCTTGCTGAAGCTGAACGAGCTGAAACTTATCATAGAAAAAAAGTAAGCCCCGACCAATGCCGAGGCTTTTCTGGCAGAAAAGTGTATTTTTGGTTGAAGACATCCCAATGTTACGCTTTTGCCTATGAAACTGAACGCCATTCTTGCTTGGGGAATCACCGACAAAACCTCCGATTTCATCAATCGGAAAATCCGCCTCACCAATATTCTTGCTCTGGTACTACTGGGTCTACTGGCCTTTTATGGCATCATTGCCGCTCTGTTGGCACCACCCTTATTGCCTTATTTGGGAGTTGGGGCATTTGTTTATGCCTCTATTCTTTTATTGAACAAATGGCGCTTACAAGCGGTGGCACGCTTCCTCATGTCCATTGCACCCATGTATGTAGTGGCTATGCTACATGCGCTTATATTATCGGTAGATGATAGTATGATGGTGTCTATTTATGTGTTTCAGGCCTGCACCATGATTTTACCCTGGGTGCTTATTGATTATGAAAACTGGCTACCTTTTACTTTTGCTACTTTAATTGCCCTTATTCCTCTGTTTGCCTTTCCTAGCTTCAATGCATTTTTTGAGATAGAAGTACAATCGGAAGTGTTTCAGCAAGCCTGGCTGAATCATACCATACTTTTAGGCGGTTTGGGTCTTACCTTGGCGGTGGTCTTTTTCTTGCAGATGATGCAGAAAAAGGCCGAGCTAAAAACCTTGCGCTTGGTAGAAGAGATTGATTTACAAAACAAGGAGAGGCAGCAGAAGGAGGCCGATTTACAAAAAACAGTAAGTGAACTGGAGCGTTCTCGTGAAGAAGAGAAAAAGCGTACCTGGGCTACGGAAGGCCTGGCGCAGATTAGCACCCTGCTTCGCGGTGATGACAACCTGCAAGACCTGAGCGATAAAATCATCGCCTATGTAGTGAAATACCTTGGAGCCAACCAAGGTGGCTTGTTTGTGATCAATGATGACGATGAAAGTGATAAATACATTGAATTGAAAGCGGCCTATGCGTATAGCCGTAAGAAATACATGGAGAAGCGCATTGCTTTTGGACAAGGTTTGGTAGGCCAATGCTATTTGGAGAAAGAGTATATTTTGCTTTCCGAAATTCCGCGAGAATACATTGCCATTACCTCGGGCTTAGGCGATGCTACGCCCTCTTTTCTTTTGATAACGCCCATGATTGTAAACGAGGAAGTATATGGGATTTTTGAGGTAGCCGCTTTTCGTAAGTTTGAGAAGCATGAGATTGATTTCATGATGCAGCTAGGCGAGAATATTGCTCTTACGCTCAATAGCATTAAGATTAACGATAAAACCAAGGTGCTGCTACAAGAAACGCAGATGCAGGCAGAGCAAATGCGCGCACAGGAAGAAGAAATGCGCCAAAATATGGAAGAATTGCAGGCCACTCAGGAAAACCAGCAGCGTCTGCAAGAGGAAATGAAAGAGAATGAGGAGCTGCTGAAAGAGCGTGAGAAAGAATTACTTAAAAAAATTGAAAAACTTGAAGGTGAACTGACCAAGTACCGGAACGGATAAAAAAAGGCGGCCAGTAAATGCTTCCTGACCGCCAACCTATCAAACCCAATTTTTATTTTTTAGTTAGGGTCATCTCGACACTCACTAAAATATCTTCATCGGTTCCGTCTTCGTTCAAATCATCCTGAAAACCCAACTCTTGGGCTACAACCATCTGCGTAGCAGTAAGACTTTTCACACTCATTACAGATTCATCTTGTGTGCCCGCGTCTAGCGTAATGGTTTTTTTGTCAGCACTCAAGGCGTAAGTGCCAGTACCTGTTTCACCATCTACAGTAGACGAATAGGTGTTGTTACTATTGAAGGTAACGGTCAGATCGCTCATCAATAATTCTCCGTATACATCTTCCAATAAGTTGGCATACGCTTCGGCTTCGGCTTCGCTTAGATCCAACTCATCTACAAGATAATCTACCAGACTTTGGTCATTTATCGTGTATTCAAAGGTGGTAGCACTTTCTTCCCAAGTGCCTACTAGGGCTGCATTGGCTGCAGTTTCTTTTTCTTCATCGTTGTTACAAGCGCTAAAGGTGCTCAAGCCAATAAGGGTAAAGGCGAACAAATAGATCTTTTTCATGATTGGTAAATTATTTATATGCCTAGAAACGAAGTAGCCACAAAAGGTTGCAGTTAATCAATATAAAATAGGTCTATTTGTAGAATTGCGACAAGCTTTCGCAAATAAAAGGCTATAACCGTTTGCCGGTTATAGCCTTTTATTACTATCTTCTAGTTATCAATCCATTTTGAATAAATCCATATCGATTTCCACTTTAAGGGTTTCATTTGTGCCATCTTCATTCACATCTTCTTCACCCTCCTGTGTGTGCTGAAGTTTTAAGTGATTGGCTTGGAGATAGCTCACCATAAAAACGCTTTCTTCTCCGTTTTCCAATAGGGTAAGCGTACTTCCATCGGTGTTAAGTTCATAGCTGCCACTCCCGATAGACTCTTCGAGGGAATAAATGGTAAAACTAAGATTATCATTAAAAACGATAGATAGAGTATCGTCATTGGAGTAAAGAAGATCGGCAACTTTTGCCCAATACAGGTCTGCCGCGACAGAATCGGTGAAGTGGAGTTCCTCCACTAAATATTCTTGCATGGGCGTGTTGTTCAAAAACAGCCTAACCTCGTTAATATTTACCTTCCATTCGCCTACAATGCTAATGTTGCTAATGGGCGGATCTGTAGATTGTTCAGCGTTTTGTTCAAAGCAGGCTGTTAAAGAAGTGCTTAATAGGGTGATGATAAGGAATGATCTTGCGATTTTTTTCATAGTTCTTAAATTTTAAGTTATTTACTTCATAATGGACGGGTGTAGAAAAAGGAACAGACTTTTGGAAAATAAAATAAGAGAAGCCTTGTTCTGTTCACTTTGTAAACTGGACGACAATCCCAGCGCATAATACCGGATTTTTCATCCGAGCAAAGGCTCATTGCTGTTTATAGGATAAAAACATACACCTATGAAACGTAAAGCTGGCCAAGAGGCACCCGACTTCACCGTAACAGTCATTAATAACCACAGCATCACCCTTTCCGACTATAGGGGAAGCAAGGTGCTGCTCGGCTTTTTCCGCAATGTGAACTGCCCTTTTTGCAACCTGCGGGTTCATGAGCTTACCAAACTACGCGAGCGCTTGGAGGCAAATAATTTGAAGATGATTTTATTCTTTGAAAGCAGTGCCAAGCACCTTCAGCGGAGTTCCTTCCACCAAGAAGTTTCGCCCATTCCCCTGATTGGCGACCCGGAAAAGAAAATCTATACGCTCTATGGCGTGGAGGCTTCGCTGCTCAAAATGGCTTCTACCTTTTTCAAAGCAGGTGCCATGGAAGATATGAAACGGGGAAAGGCCTTGCCTCTGCCTACTGAGAAAGACAAAGATGCCACCCAAAGCCTGATTCCGGCCGATTTCTTAATTGATGAAAAGGGCATTATTGTTAGCGCCCACTATGGCAGCGATATGCGCGACCACATCAGCATCAAGGAAATAATGGAATTTGCGGGATTGAGATACTGAAATCATACCAAGCATGAGAAGGGCAAATGCTTGTCGTACTCATGCTTTATCCTTACCGATGGCGGAATATTTGGCCCTAATATTCGTTATCAGTGAAATAATTCCGCAAATTTGTAAGGAAATTCAAACAAGCCCTTGCCACAGGGCCTTTAGTACTCATGGAAGATGTAAGTTTACGTACCCCCGGAAAAATCAATTACAAAAGAGAGCTAGGTTTTATTATTCTGCATTTAGTTCCCTTATTGGGCTTTTGGACTGGCGCCACCTTTTTCGATTGGATGATGTGCATAGCCCTGTATTTTATCCGAATGTTTTTTGTAACAGGCGTGTATCACCGCTATTTTGCGCACCGCACCTATAAAACATCCCGTTTTTTTCAATTCATACTAGCGTTTGGTGCACAAACCTCTTTCCAAAAAGGAGCCCTTTGGTGGGCCTCTCATCACCGTACCCACCACAAGCACAGCGATACGCCTGCCGATCCGCATTCCATGAAGCTTTATGGCTTTTGGTATTCGCATATAGGCTGGATTATGGGTCCCGACTACAAAGGAACTGACTACAAAATCATTGGCGATTATGCCAAGTATCCGGAACTGGTATGGTTGAACCGTTTCCACTGGATACCACCTATTATGTTAGCCGCAGCTGTCACCATCTGGGGTGGATTTGCCAATGGTGGCGGCTGGGCCGATGTGTTGAGTATACAAGGAGGACTTTCCACCTTGGTGATAGGCTTCTTTTTCAGTACCGTATTGCTGTATCACGGCACCTTTTCTATCAACTCCATCATGCACAAATTCGGTAAGCAGCGCTATGAATCGGGTGATGAATCAAAGAATAACCTTATCCTCGCGCTTATCACCTTGGGCGAAGGTTGGCATAACAATCACCACTACTATCAGGCTACCGTTCGCCAGGGATTTTTCTGGTGGGAAATCGATATCACCTACTATATTTTGAAAATATTCAGCTGGTTTGGCTTAGTGTGGGAGCTCCGTGGTGTGCCTGATCACATCAAATATTCGAAAAATATGGAGGAAGCCAAGCGCCTTCAGGCTGAGAATAAGGAACTTAAAAAAAGTGCATAAAAATTTTCGCTCAGGGTATTGCTAAATTAATAGCAATACCTAAATTTGCATTCCCATTCGATACGCGAGTGGAATACGCGAAAGTAGCTCAGTTGGTAGAGCGCAACCTTGCCAAGGTTGAGGTCGCGGGTTCGAGACCCGTCTTTCGCTCAACAAAGGTGGGTGTTCAGGCACTCACTTTTCGTTTAGGGCCGGAGTGGTGGAACTGGTAGACACGCAAGACTTAAAATCTTGTGTCCATTAGGACGTGCGGGTTCAAGTCCCGCCTCTGGTACAAGAGCTTCTCATTCGAGGAGCTTTTTTTTGTTTCCGAGCATTTCTTAACATTTTCCTAATTCGCGCTTTTGACTATCTTTTTAATTAATCGTTATATTGCGATGTATTTATGATTCAATAGTCTATGTTACCGACTCTTTCTGCTTATATCGCGCAGCGGCTTCCTGAAATGGAGCACCTCCCACAAGAACGAAAAGCACTCTTGCAGCAATTGGCCCAGTATGTAAAGCACAAACATCAGCTGGGTGCAGCCGCTCATTTGGTATTTATTTGTACGCACAATTCGCGCAGAAGCCATATGAGCCAGCTCTGGGCACAAGCGGCCGCGCATTATTATGGAGTAGCTCCTGTATTTACTTATTCGGGAGGTACGGAAGCTACAGCTTTCAATCCCAGTGCGGTAGCTGCCATGCAGAAGGCGGGGTTTTCTATTGCCGAAAAAACAGGAGGTAAGAATCCAGTATTTGAAGTAGCCTTTTCAGCGGATGCGCCTAGCTTGCAGGCTTTCTCCAAGGTGTATTCCGAAGCCCCTAATCCACAAGCGAACTTCTGTGCCTTAATGACCTGTTCAGAGGCCGACCAAAACTGCCCCATGGTGCTGGGAGCCGATGGTCGTGTGGCCCTTTCCTACGATGACCCCAAAGCCTTTGATGGCACGCCTCAGCAGCTACAAAAATATGAGGAACGCTGCGCCCAGATTGCCGTGGAGATGTTGTATGCTTTCTCTTTACTAAAGAATAGTACGAAATGAAAAAATTGTCTTTCCTTGACCAATACCTTACGGTTTGGATTTTTTTAGCGATGGCATTGGGCATTGGCCTAGGATATTTTCTCCCTCATTGGGTCGACTTTTTGGCGCTCTTTCAGGTGGGTGATTTGAATCTACTGATAGCCATTGGCTTGATTGCCATGATGTTCCCTCCCTTGGCCAAAGTTTCCTATGAAAGTCTGCCCAAGGCTTTTAGCAATATCCGCCTGATTACCTTTAGTTTGGTGGTCAATTGGCTGATAGCACCCGTGCTGATGTTTGCTCTGGCTTTACTTTTTTTGGCCGATTATCCCGAGTACATGGCGGGTTTGATTTTGATTGGCCTCGCCCGCTGCATTGCCATGGTATTGGTCTGGAACGATTTGGCTGCAGGTAATAAGGAGCTAGCTGCCGGACTGGTAGCTCTGAACAGCCTTTTCCAAGTATTTACCTATTCGTTTCTGGCTTGGTTATTTATTACCTTTTTGCCGCCACTCTTGGGTTATGAAGGTATGGCGGTGAGCATTTCCATCAAAGAAGTAGCAAAAAATGTAGTGATCTACCTCGGCCTTCCTTTCCTGGGAGGCTATTTATTCCGCAAGTTCTGGATACAGGCTAAGGGAAGCGAATACTATTATAAGCAGGTAATTCCCAAAATCAGTCCAATTACCTTGGTGGCTTTGCTTTTTACCATAGTGCTTATGTTTAGCTACAAAGGCCAGATGATAGTAGAAATTCCTTTCGATGTATTGCGTATTGCCTTGCCGCTAGCTATTTACTTTGTGCTTACCTTTTTCATTTCCTTTTTTGTCGCTAAGCGATTGGGTGCACCCTATGCAGAAAATATGGCAGTTTCTTTTACGGCCACGGGCAACAATTTTGAGCTGGCTATAGCGGTAGCCATTGGCTTGTTTGGCATTTCCAGCGGACAAGCCTTTGCCGGAGTGGTAGGGCCTTTGATAGAAGTTCCTGTGCTGATAGGTTTGGTAGCCATAGCCCGCTGGCTCAAAAAGCGCTACTATTAATAGGATAAAAGAAGCGTGGCTTGATGATTTCTTAAACTACAAGGGTCTTACTTAACAGAAAGGTAAAATACGCTACCCATGCAGTTAATAGTAAAGGCACAAATTTGCATCATCATTAAACGCAACCTATTAACAAACGGTACAAATGAAGAAATTTTCAATCTATGCAATGCTTTTCGCCTCTCTTAGCTTAAGCCTTGCTTCATGTGACAAAGGAGATGACAACGGTGACAATGAGCCAGTAGACACTTCTAACTTGGTAAAAACAGGCGCCCTTACTGCTAATGAAACTTGGACAGCCGAAAGAATTGTAGAACTTGATGGAAAAGTAATTGTACCTAGCGGCATTACTTTGACTATTGAAGCTGGAACTATTATTAAAGGTCGTTCAGGGGCAGGTTCACTGGCTTCTGCCTTGGTAGTAGCCAAAGGCGGTAAGTTAATGGCTGAAGGCACTGCTTCTGCTCCTATCATTTTCACTTCTATTGATGATAACATCAAGGTAGGTGAGGTAGTAGGTACAAACCTTGAAAAAACCGATAACCAATTATGGGGCGGTGTAATAATTTTGGGTAATGCGCCTATTTCTGCCGAAGCTGGTGATACTGAAACTGCTATCGAAGGGATTCCTGCCGATGAAGATTATAACCTATATGGTGGTAACAACGCCAATGATAATTCGGGTGTATTGAAATATGTATCTATCCGTCATGGAGGCACTTTAATTGCCGAAGGTAATGAAATCAATGGCCTTACATTAGGTGGCGTTGGTTCAGGTACTGTAATTGAGAACGTGGAAGTTTACGGAAATTATGATGATGGAATCGAGTTCTTCGGAGGCACAGTAAATGCAAAAAACCTTTTAGTATACTGGCAAGGTGATGATGGTATCGATATCGATATGAATTATTCAGGCACTATCGACAACTTTGCCGTAATTCATGGAGAAGGTGTTGGAACGGACAAAGGACTTGAAATCGATGGCCCTGAAGGTGCTACCAACGTAAACGGTTTGTTTACCTTAAAAAATGGATTAGTTCAAGGTGATGGTATCCAAGGGGAAGCCGCTGACCTTAAATCAAAAGCTCAAGGAACAATCGAGAATACCGTTTTTGAAGGATATGCCGATGGCAAATTCATAAAAATGAGAGCTAGTTATGATAATAACTGTGCGGATGCTAAATCAGATGCCTTCTCTTACTTCACTTCAGCGAACCCTAAGTTAATTATTACAGGAAGTTCATTTAGCGGTACTAATTTGATTAATGTATATACAGCTTCTAAAGACGCTAACGCTGCAGATTGTCCTGTACAAGCAGCCGATCAAACTGCTGCTGAATCAACATTAACAAATGCAGCTAATGCTACTGGTGCAACTATGACAGTATTTAGCTGGACTGCTGCTGCACAAAGAGACGAGATTTAATAATATTGAGTGTGTTGAATACAAAGGCCCCGACTCAGTCGGGGTTTTTTTGTTTTTAGGCGCTGTTAACAAATCCGTAACACAGAGTATGCTGCTAGTTTGGTCACATAGTAACAAATTAAATTCTTCAAAATTGGACATGAATAATTTTGCACGTACTCAATCAAGTCTTTATCAGAATAATCATTGGTTTTCAAGGTTTCCTCAAAGTTACATTGTTAACACAAGCGTAATCTTGGGGTCAAATTCACTTTAAGGTGTCGCAGTACCTTTGCATCGTAAAATAGAATCAACATGTATCAATTCGTACGTTTCTTTTTGTTTATTGCTTTAGTAGGTATCAGTAGCTCTGCATTTGCCCAAAAAGGCTTTTTGAGAGGTAAAATTACCGATGGCGAGTTTGGCGAAGGCCTGTTTGGTGCTACCATAGTACAGCAGGGCACTACCAATGGGGTTACTACCGACTTCAACGGAGAGTTCTCCTTGACTCTGCCGGCAGGCACCTATACCATTGCAGTTTCTTATGTATCCTACCGCACGCAATACTTCGAGAATGTAGAAATCAAAGCCGGAGAGCCAACCATACTAAATGCCACCCTTTTGCCCGATGTGCAAGAGTTGGATGCGGTAGAAGTAGTAGCCGAGCGTACCCGCGACAATGAATCTTCTTTGTTGACCATCCAGAAAAAATCACCCAATGTGATGGATGCCATGTCGTCTCAATCTTTCAAAAAGATTGGCGATAGCAACCTTGCGGGAGCTATCAAGCGTGTAACAGGCGTTTCGGTAGAGGGTGGTCGCTACGTATATGTACGTGGATTGGGTGATAGATATACCAAAACTACCCTGAACGAAATGGATATTCCGGGCTTAGATCCCGACCGCAATACGGTACAAATCGATATTTTCCCTACCAATACCTTGGAGAACATCATGGTCTTCAAAACCTTCACGCCTAACCTTTCGGCCGATTTTACAGGAGGTATGGTGAATGTGGAAACCAAAGCTTTTCCATTGGAGAAAGCCACCAATATTAGCCTAGGTTTTAGCTATACACCAGGCATGAACCTTAGCAATGATTTTCTCAGCTATAAAGGAGGAAAATTAGATTTCTTAGGAATAGATGATGGCACACGTGCTCTTCCTTTTGCAGCTAATACCACCATCCCTAGTGAGCCGCAAAACGATCCACGTTTGGAGGAACTTACCCGCAAACTGAATCCCGAAATGGCTGCTAGCCGCAGAATGAGCTTTTTGAATACTAGCTTTGCTGTAAACCACGGTAATCAAAAGAATTACGAGAAATATACCATTGGCTATAATGCGGTATTGAACTACCAAACCAATTTTGACTACTACGATAGAGCCGAATATGGTTTCTACTTGAAAAATAACAACCCTGAAACCAATGAGCTTTTCAAAAATGAAGAACGCATAGGTCAGCAATCCGAAGCAAGTGTACTTTGGAGCGCCCTGTTCTCCGGTGCCATTAAATTTGACAATCACAGCATTTCTACCAGCCTACTTCATACCCAAAATGGTATCGAACAAACTTCAAAGCGTGTGAATCAGGATTTTGACCAAAATGTGGCTACTCTTTCAGAAGATATCCTTACCTATACCCAGCGCTCTATTACCAACAATATCCTTATAGGTAGACATCAGTTTAATAAACTAAATGTAGAATGGAGAAACTCATTTACTCGTTCAGAAATTGATGATCCGGATTTTAGAGTAACCTCTATCTCCGTAGGTGATGGCGATACTACTCTACAAGGGGGTAAAGGTGCCGCTATCAACCGTTTCTACAGAAACTTGGTAGAAATCAACGAAAGCTTTAAAGCCGATTTCAGCTTGCCGTATGGCGAATCGTCTAAATTGATGTTCGGTGGCCTTGGTTCATACAAGAAAAGAGATTTCAGCGTATTGAACTACAATCTGCGTGTAACCAACCCCGATCGCGTATCGGCTGATGCCAACACCTTCTTGCAAGAAGACAATATCTGGACAGCCAGTGAGCAGCAAGGAACCTACCTATTTGGGAACTTCGAGCCGGCCAATACCTACACAGGTGCACAAAACTTATTCGGAGCCTATGTAATGACCGAAATGCAAGTATTGCCTAAGTTGCGTGCCGTATATGGTCTACGTGCCGAGCAAGTCACTATGTTCTACACCGGACAAAACAACTCCGGCTCAATAGTGTACGACAACGAAAAGACTTTAAATGAGCTTAACCTACTTCCTTCGGCCAATTTGGTGTATAACCTGACCGAAAAAATGAACCTAAGAGGCTCGTTCAACAAAACCTTGGCACGTCCTTCGTTCAAAGAGAAGTCGGTATCACAGATTTACGATCCCATCTCTAAGATTACTTTCAACGGTAACATCGACCTTACCCAAACCTATGTCAACAACTTCGACATGCGTTGGGAGTATTTCTTGAAAGGAAATCAAATGGTGGCCATTTCCGGTTTCTATAAAACCTTCGATGGACACATTGAATTAGTAGCTTTTGAAGTAGCTCCTGAGAACGTAAAACCTCGCAATGCCGGACAAAGCATGGTAGTGGGAGCGGAGATTGAATTGCGCAAAAACTTAGATTTCTTCGGTTCTTTCTTTGAAAATCTAGCCGTAGGAACCAACCTTACTTTGGTGCAATCAGCCGTAGACCTTAAATCGGTAAACACCGGAAACGGAGGCGAAACCGAGTATGACCTAAGAGCTAGAAACCTACGCGCAGGAGAAGAATTGAAAGATACACGTCCTATGGCCGGACAATCGCCTTACTTGGTGAATGCTTACATGAACCTTCAATTGCCTAAGCAAGGAACCAACATCAACGTATCGTACAATGTCCAAGGTCCTAGCCTAGCCGTGGTAGGCTCTGGTCGCCTAGCCGATGTGTACACCGTACCTTTCCATAGCCTTAACCTGAATGCCTCACAAACTTTTGGTTTGAGAGAAAGATCTACCCTTACTTTTGGTATTCAGAACTTGTTGAACGATGCCCGCGAGCAAGTGTATAAATCGTATGGTGCTTCACCAGCCATTTACTCTAGCTTGCAACCCGGTATGCAGTTCTCTTTGAAATATGCATTTGCCTTTTAATTAGAGCGTTTTTACACATAAAAAAAGGAAGCCTAGGCTTCCTTTTTTGTTTTACTGGATATCACCCAGTTTCTTTTTGTGCATTTCCAGCACGGTTTTCATTTTTTCGAGATCTACATAAGTAGAATCTTGCGCAGCCTTGTTGATAATCTGCTTATTGGCTAGTTCCTCCTGCAAAGCAACATTAGCAATGAGCGCTTTCTCCAGCTTTTCCTTTTCTGCCTTGGCATTTTCCAGCTGCTTGCTCAGGCTATTGCCCTCATTGATCAGCTTCTGGTAATTCTTGCTGGTATATTCCGTGGCGCGTTCCGCTTCATTGATTTGCTTTTGCACCTCATCACGGTAATAGGTAATCCCGAAATCGTAAGTGTATCGCTCCAGTTCTTTTCTAGCAAGTTCCCAGTTGGCAGGGTCAATAGCGCTGCTGTCTATCCCAAAGAATACTACCGTTTGCAGGCCTTTGCTGCTGGCCTGGGCATAGAGGCTTTGTGGCACAGCCAATAAATTGCCAAAGCTATGCTCGCGCAAGTGCAGGTAGGTTTTTTTGTTTTCTACCCGCCCTTTGTCTTTCAGGTAAGAAAGCAATACGGGTTCTACTTTGTCTTTTTTTGCTTCCAAGGTCACACTATAGCCCTGAAGTTTTTTTTCCGCCACCCGCTGTTGGTCGGGCTGTACGGATACCTTTTGCGCCTGCGCTTCTGAGGCCGCTAGGCCCGAAAAAATAATGAGTCCTAAAAAAAGTGTTATCGGTTTCATACGCGTTAAATAAGTGATAAACTTAGAAAAATAATTGCTAGGTTGTGTTCCTACACATAACAAACGTGAGACCAAAGCGGTTGTTTTCGCATATATGATGGAAAAAATACTGATTTCAGGCGGTAGCGGACTAGTAGGTCAAGCCCTTACCCAGCACTTGACCCAGCAGGGCCATGAAGTTGCATGGCTATCGCGGAGCCAACAAAAAGGCCAAAAAACCTTTCTTTGGGATGTAAAAAACCAAGAAATAGCTCCCGAAGCCTTGGCTTGGGCCAGTCATATTATCCACTTGGCTGGTGCCGGAGTAGCCGACAAGCGCTGGACGCCTGCTTATAAAAAGGAAATCCTTGATAGTAGGGTACAAGCTACTCGCTTACTGGTAAAAGGCTTAAAGCAATACCCCAATGCCGTGAAAAAGGTGGTTTCTGCTTCCGCTATGGGCATTTATGGCACCTTTCATCAAGAGGAATGGGTAGAGGAGGAGAGTCCTGCCGGAAAGGATTTCTTGGCGAAAGTAACCCAAGAATGGGAAAATGAAGTGCAACAATTGCAATCCTTGGGCATTCCCGAGGTGCGGATGCGCATCAGTATTGTGCTGGCCAAAGAGGGAGGCGCTTTACCCACACTTATGCTGCCTGTGCGATTCGGCTTAGCCTCTGCTATTGGCAAAGGAAGCCAATATATGAGCTGGATTCATATAAAAGATTTGTGTCGATTGTTCTCTTGGGCCTTGCTTGAGTCAGACATACAGGGTGCGCTCAATGCCGCTTCGCCACAGCCCGAAACCAATGCCGATTTCATGAAAACCTTAGCTAAAGTAATGCGAAAACCATTTTTCCTGCCATCCGTACCTTCATGGGTGCTGCACTTGGCCATGGGCGAAAAAGCCATTATTGCTACCTCAGGCGTACGGCTTTCGGTTAATCGCCTGACGAGCAAGGGTGTTACATTTGTACATCCTGACTTGGCTACAGCGCTAGAATCCCTACTGAAGGAATAAATGGGCATATTTTTCGTGTAGGGGCTTGTGATTAATTTTTAATTCTTAACTTATTGCCCGCAAAAAATTTGAGATGATGGAAAAGAAACAACAAAAACCGGGAAGCGACTTGGTAGACAGCGTAAAAGAAATTAAGGTAAGTCCTTCCCCTGAGCAGGAAGAAGAAGATAGAATTCGTCATGCGTTTCAAACCCGCGATTGGAACGAAATCAAAATAGCCGATAGCTGGGTAATTTTTAAAGTGATGGCCGAATTTGTGGAAGGTTTTGAGAAACTTGCCCAGATTGGTCCATGTGTATCAGTATTTGGCTCAGCCCGTACCAAGCATGACCACCCCTATTATAAAATGGCCGAAGAAATTGCTGCCAAGCTGGTACGCCATGGCTATGGGGTAATCACGGGCGGTGGCCCGGGTATTATGGAGGCCGGAAACAAAGGCGCCCATTCCCAAGGCGGAAAATCCGTAGGCTTGAATATTATATTGCCTTTTGAGCAGTTCAACAACATCTATATCGACCCCGATAAACTCATCACCTTCGATTACTTCTTCGTGCGCAAGGTAATGTTTATGAAATACGCCCAAGGCTTTATTGCTATGCCGGGTGGTTTCGGTACGCTTGATGAGCTTTTTGAGGCGCTCACGCTGATTCAAACCAAGAAAGTAGCCCGCTTCCCTATCGTATTGGTAGGTAAAGACTACTGGGGCGGGATGATCGATTGGATCAAAGGCACTATGTTAGAAAAAGAGCATAATATCAATGAATCGGATTTAGATTTGTTCACCTTGGTAGATAACGCTACCGATGCCGTGAAGGTAATTGACGATTTCTATTCTAAATATTTATTATCACCCAACTTCTAATGCGCATTGCTCGAATTATAGCTTTGGTAGTAATTGGAATAGCCATTCTCTGGGGTGGCTATTTCATTTATCAGGATAGCCTCACCACACCCTATGTGCCCATAGAAAAGCATCAGGCCTTCAAATGGAAGACTTTTGCGATTCCCGAAAGTATCACTTTTGCGGGTGAGCGCATACCGCTGGACGACCCCGAAGTGCGCGAGCGCCTCGACCGTGAGTTGCACATCAATACCTATTATAATTCGAATACCATTTTTGTGATTAAGCGCGCCAACCGCTGGTTTGAACAAATCGAAGCCGTGCTGAAAGAGCAAGGCGTGCCCGATGATTTTAAATACTTGGCTGTAATCGAGAGCAACCTGATGAATGGCCGCTCGCACAAAGGTGCCGTGGGGTTTTGGCAATTGCTAGAGCCTACTGCTAAAGAGCTTGGCCTGGAAGTAACTACGCAGGTAGATGAGCGCTTCGACCCTATCAAAAGCACCTATGCTGCCTGCAAATATCTGAAAAAGGCCTATGCCCGCTTTGATAACTGGACCAACGTGGCCGCTTCCTACAACATGGGCATGTACGGCCTGCACAAGCAGCTGGTGGAGCAAGATGTGGACTCCTATTACGACCTCTGGCTAAACGAAGAAACGGCCCGCTATGTCTTCCGCATAATTGCTCTCAAAATCATTATGGAAGACCCTGAAACCTATGGCTACGATATTCCGCGCCATCAATTGTATCAAGCACCTGAGCTGCGCCTGTTGGAAGTGAAAGAAAGTATTCCCGATTTGGTGACCTTCTCCATCGCACAGGGCATCAATTTCAAAATACTGAAACAATATAACCCTTGGCTGCGCGATAAAAAACTGACACTTGGCAAGGACCGCAGCTCCTATACGCTGGCTATTCCTGAAAACCCGCCTACCACCCTGCAATACAAAGATCTAGGCGTCCCCGATTCCCTAGAGGAAAGCCGCCTGAAAATGAGCGGGGAAATTTGAGGGCTAGGTTGTTAGATATGAGATTTTAGATTTTTAGAGAGGAGGTTATAGCACGCGTTGAAAGCGCGCGCTAGGAAGAAACGATTTAATTATGGACATTCGGCCAATTAAAACAGAGCACGATTACAATGCCGCAATACGCAGGATTGAAGAGTTGTGGGGAGCAAGAAAGGATAGCCCGGAAGGTGACGAACTTGATTTGTTAGTGACCTTAGTGGAGGTGTATGAAATGAAACATTACCCTATTGCCCCACCTGATCCCATTGATGCGATTAAATTCCGCATGGAGCAAATGGGCTTGACCAATTCAGACATGGTCAAATACTTGGGCAGCCAAAGCAGGGTAAGTGAGATTCTCAATAAAAGAAGAAAGTTAACGCTAGGAATGATAAAATCACTTTATAAAGGATTGAAAATACCAGCAGAGGTTCTATTGGCCTAATTTAAGGGTAGTTATGTTTCGGCCCTGCAGGCTGTTATTAACTCCCTGCTCTTCGGGATATGCTATCCCGAAGGCCTATCGTAGGGTCTGTGACCCGTAAAAAAAATAGTGGTTCGTGAGGGAACGAACCAAGGGAAGAGCTTATTCAAATTGCTTCAAGGCCATGCTGGCAAGTTCAGAAATACGTTGTTCTTGTTGGACGAATTCATCGGATCCCATCTCCAGGAACGACCCATCTGGCTTGATGCATCTAATCATTTTACTGTTCCAAAAATAGTAGCGATATTCTTCTATAGTTGTTTGTGAGTTATCATATTCCAGCTGCGTAGGAGGAGCGTTGTATTTGTAGGTCTTAGCAAAAGCGAAATAGAGTTGGCCGTTTGAAAAGTAGTATTCGTGTTCAATTTTACCCATATGTCCATAATGAACAGTTTCAATTAGTCTTATTCCATTTTCATCTTTATATGCAGTTAGTTGACCACCCTCCGATGAGCTTTCAAAATCCTCTTGGGCTAGTCGAATATATGAGCTTTTGTTTTGCTGAATTTCGTTATATAGTTTCCGAATTTCTACGACTTCTTTGTCTTGGGCGGTCACCTCATTCAGAAGAAAAAGGGTAAGGATAGTTGATAAAAGGAATTTCATTTGGATTGTGATAATTGAATGCAACGCCTAGCTATGATGAGTGGGGATTAGAAAGCACTAACCTCTCGTCTCGCACATAGCCACGCTTTAATTTAAAACTTTTGGCGGACTTTCCAATCCCCACGAAAATGTCCTGACCACCGAAACCCCATTCATTCATAGCATTTATTGTGGTGTCGTTTTATCTATTATTCAATCTATTTTTCAGAGTGTCAATTAATGTGTTGGCAAGTTGCAGAGTTTGTCCATTAAGTTTTTGGGAAGCGATAGCTGTTTCAAATGAGTTCAGAAAGTCATACCACCCATCAGTCAATCCATTAAGATATGATTGAGCTTTTCGAAGTTCATTTACTAGATTTTGTCTTCCTTCATTATCCAATTCAGAACATAGTAAATCAAATTTCCTCCAGTAATCCTCCATCATGTCAATTCCTCGATTTCTTTGATTTTGTCACTAATAACATATGAAAGTTCTTTAAGTTCAGGGAAGAGCATGTTAATATACTCTAGTACCTCGCCACATGGTGATTTTCCGTTGAAATCGCTAAACCAAAAGTGAGAAAGGTTATACGTGCCATGTTCGATTTGATCTGCTATTGAATTCATTCGTTCGGTGACGGTTTCATAGTTGTTCCATGAAATCTCAGGCTTTAGCTCAATCGTTCTTTCTGCGTATTTCCTAAGAAGGATAACCAATTCTGATTTTAGACTTTCTTCCATTTTGGGTTCCCACTATGTACCACAATAATTGTATAAACGCAATACTGCGTTTATCTTCTAATATAGCGATATATCTGCAATTTCTTTAGGGCCTGTAAGCTCCCAATCTTGACAAAAATACCCGCCCTCAACCCTAAAAGTGGTTCAAGAGTCCACAATCTCGGGCGAAGTTGACTCCCTTGTACTTCCCCTAAACCCTCCTTATTTATCCCCCAAGGCCTAAAAAAGCAAATGGCGGGTAAGTGGCGGGGAAAATGATGGCCTTTTGCAAGGCTTGTGTCCGTATTATGCGGTAACATTGCAAGGTAAATTTTAGCTCATGAAACAACCCGATCTTGGCAACCGCCTAAGCGCACTGCGCAAAGAAAAAAACCTCACTCAGGAAGAGTTAGTAGAAAAAAGTCACGTAAGCGTGCGCACTATACAGCGTATAGAAGCGGGTGAAGTAATTCCCCGCGTATCCACCGTAAAAATTCTACTGGCTGCCATGGGGGAGTCTCCGGAACAATTCTTTCACCCTAAAACCAAAACTATGGAAAATCAATCTGCATCCTCTTTTAGCCGTGGCCCCTTACTGATTTCAATGATGGCGGGAGCTATCTATCTACTGGTAGAAATTATATTAGGTGTCATGGATTTTGCCTGGCTCACTAAAACTGATAACTGGAGCCAATGGATGAATTTTGTGTATATATCCCTGACTGTAACCATGATTATCACCTACGCCTTATTCATGCGAGGCTTTATTGCGCTGAGTACTGTATTTGAAAATGGCTTGCTAAAAGTGGGCACCTACCTCATGATGGGTGCCATCTTGGCTTTGGGTATATTGGATATCTCCACCCTGTGGGCCGAAGATGCGGAACGTTTTGGCTTGGCCTATATGCTAGCCTCCGTTCTCATAGGTACACTATCACTTGTATTTGGGATTGGCCTGCTTAGGTTGCAAGACGGCATGGGCGAACTTTCGCGGGTAGCCGGAGTGCTGGAAATCATTATCGGTTGTGCCCTGATAACGGTGATACTTTTCTTCATAGGACATGTGGTGATGATACCGGCCGTAGTGGTGGAAATCATCCTGCTTTATCGCGGATACGAGTATTTGGCAAAATCTGAAGCTCCCATCCATCCGGAAATAAGCTCACTATCATGAAAAAAGTATTTTACCTCCTTGGGCTATTGTTGATGGTCATAGCCTCTATAGTGGTATACCTAGGGGTAAGCACTCCTTCACTTTCTGCGCATCATGGCGGACTGGACACGCACCTGTATTTGGGCGATAGTGCCAATCAACCCTTGATTGTAGCATTTGGCGGAGGTTCAGGGGGTAATGATTGGGAAAGAAATTACTTGAAAGATATACGTGATGAATTGCTGGCGCGGGGATTTGCTGTATTGGCTATTGCTTACTTTAATACCGAACAAACACCAAGCACTCTTGACCGCATTTCGCTCAATGCCATTTCCGATACCATACTTCACGTGGCGAATCGTTATCCTCAGATTGATACAAGCCGAATCATTCTCTTGGGCTCGTCCAAAGGAGGGGAGTTGGTGCTTAATTTGGCTAGTCGATTTACGCATTTCAAGGGGGTGATTGCCCTTTCCACTTCCCATGTGAGCTTTCCAGCTTTAACCCTTTCTGCTAATACTTCTTCTTGGGAATATAATAAGGAGGAAGTTCCTTATGTTCCTGCTCCATTTAAAACCCTTGGGCCAGCGCTGCGCGGAGATTTATATGGGGCATTTAGCCTGATGCTGGAAGACCAAGAAGCGGTAGCCCATGCCGAAATAGCAGTAGAGAAAATAAATGGCCCTATACTGATTTTATCAGGTACGCAAGATGATCAATGGCCGGCCACGCACATGTCTCAGCAGCTTATCAATCGTTTGGCGAAAAATAACTTTACGCATTCCTACAATCACATTCCATTGGAAGGCGGGCATACCGAACCGCTCCATCATTTTGATTGGGTATATGATTTTCTGGAAAAAGAGTTTATAAAATGATAGTAGGACTTTCCTACCACGGCTTTGTCCTCACGAACAATGTCGAAGGTGCTGGATGAGCAAAACCCCTAATCGCCTATAGGTGATGTTAGGCACGGTGATTATTAGTTCAAGCCCCTGTATTCACTTGGACTAAATCCAGTTTTCAACTTAAATAAGTTACTAAAATGTTGCGGATACTCAAAACCAAGAGAATAGCCGATTTCACTTATTGAACTTTTAGAATTTAGTAGTTTATTCTTTGCTTGTTCAATAATAAACAGATGGATATGCTCCTGAGCTGTTTTCCCCGTTTCCTTTTTCAGCAGATCACTTAGGTAGTTTGAAGAAAAATTTAATTGCTTTGCCAAGTATTGAACATTTGGCAAACCTTTTTCATCAACATCTTCTGTTTCATAATATCTTTTTATAAGCTTTTCAAATTTTGAAACAAGGTCAAGATTCAAATTTGAACGTGTAAAAAACTGTCTATCATAAAATCGTGTGCAGTAGTCAAGCAGCAATTCAATGTTTGAAATAATGAGATTTTGACTATGTTTATCCAAGTTTTGGCTGTATTCTTTGACTATTTTATCTAGAAGTTCTTCAATTGTTTTTAACTCATCTTCTGATAGATGAAGCGCTTCGTTTACTTCGTAATTGAAAAATGAATATTGATTTATTTTGTCTGCCAAACTCGATTTTCTAATCAAATCAGGGTGAAAAGCTAATGTCCAACCTTTATCGGTTTTGTTTTCCACGGACATTTCACCCTGAAAAATAGTAACCTGTCCGGGGGAGGTGAAAATTAGAGTGCCGTCCTCATAATCATATGAGTTTTTACCATACATTAAATTCCCGCAACCTAGCTGCTTTAAGGTAATTTGATATAAATTATTGATCACTTTTAAACCCCGAAAGTTAATCGTAGGTTTATAATCAACAGTTTTTACAACCGAAACTAACGGATGCTTGGGTGGTGGAAGTCCAACTGATTGATGGGCTTGACTAATGGAGTTAATTACATACGACTCTTCCATAATACAAATTTATCAAACCAGTGGTTTATTTTAGTTGACTCATTAGCATTTTGTCAAATGTTCTGTCACCGAGCCATTTTCTCAAAGTGACTAATGGCTTTGCCAAATAACCTTTTAAGTATCTTGTTCTAGGATTTTTCTCTGTAGCAGCTTTTGCAATTTCTTTTCCTAATACCTCTACGGGAGTTAGGTTGTTTTTATTCTTACCAGAAATGTCAACTACCTTTTTCACCATACTCGCATATGGTCCTTTGCCGGAAACTTTTTCTAAATTATCCATTGCAATATCACCCCATTCTGTTTGAATACCTCCCGGTTCCACAATGGCCACATCAATTCCAAATGGCTTTACCTCGATTCGTAAACAATCGCTCCAACCTTCTAACGCAAATTTTGTAGCATGATACCAAGCTCCAAAAGGAGTGTATATCTTTCCTCCCATAGAAGATATATTCACAATTCTGCCTGATTTTTGTTTTCGCATGGTTGGCAGTACGAGCTGAGTAATACGAGCCAATCCAAAAATATTGACTTCAAATTGTCGTTTGGCTTCTTCGATTGATACTTCTTCTACGGAGCCATAAGAGCCATAACCTGCATTATTGACTAAAACATCTATTCGTCCCTCTTTTTCCAAAACCGTGTTGACTGCATTCACAATGGACGCATCGTTGGTTAAGTCGAGCGATACGACTTCCATTCCTTTTGCTTTCAAGTCGTTCATTTTGTCAGTACGTCTTGCCATACCATAAACCTTATACCCTTTTGTTTGAAGTTCAAAGGCAGTGGATTTGCCCATTCCCGAGCTTGCTCCTGTTATGATTGCTACTTTTTTCATAATCTATTGTGTTTAGGTAATTATTTTGTTTCTGTTAATGCTTCAATGACTAATTCCGAAAACAAAGCACTACTATGTTGTTGCTGACCTGTAATCAATCTTCCGTCTCTTATGGCAAATGGCGTTAATGGTGCTTTTGCTTCATAATTGGTATTTAAATTCTTCTTGGCTTCTGTTTCGATGGTGTAGTCGTTGATCTTAATTCCACCAGCTGCTTGGTTGTTCATCTCTTCTTCCGCATCGCTGTATCCTGTCCACGTTTTGCCATTGGCAAGTAAGGTGCCGTCTGATAGTTTTGTCCAAAGCAAAAGGCTTGTTCCGTGGCAAAGCATACCCACTACTTTACCTTGCTCATAGAAGTCTGCAATGAATTTGTGCAGTGTTGTATCCTCTTTAAATGTAACCAATGGGCCACCACCACCTGCTACACATACCGCATCATAATCAGCTAGATTAACTTCACTTATCGACTTTGTGTTTTCCATCAATTTGCCAAATTCTTTATGTGCGCTAAAACCAAGTGTTATCAAATCATTTGGATAAATGGTGCCCTCATTTGCGGGGTCTGAGAATCCGTCAAATTCAACTTTTCCACCTTTAGGCGAAGCTAAATCAACTTGAAAACCCGCTTGTATAAAGTCAAAGAAGGGTCTGGTTAATTCCTCCGCAAAAAAGCCTACTGGAAACCCTTTTAAATTGGCGGGGTTCGATACAAGATAAAGTATCTTTTTTTCTGGGTGTTTGTAAGGTTTTGTCTTTCTTATTATTTGACGTTCCATTATATCTTCTATGCATTAATAATGATGCAAATTTTGGAACAATTACTGTCAAGAATTTAATGATAATAAGGAATGACTAAATGAAAAGACGGAAATAGGGTTTTGGTTGTTATTGTGCTTAACTACTATCTATCCGCTAGTACGGAAAGGCAAAAGCGTATAATCGGCTATGGCCTTTCCATGAATCTACATGAGCCTTTGGCTTTCGTAAACGTTAACGGTTTTTGCTGATTGTGCTACTACCCATGCCTTATGGCGGGAACAGGTAGGGCTTTGAGTAGTATATCGACATATCATGGGTGTTGATTCATTTTCTGCTGAATGAGGTCAGAGGCTGCGGCTTGCACTCAGCCTTTAAACACCACCACAAGCTTGGATAAGCCGACACATTGCACGTATTTCACAAAATGAATACGGAAAAGACCCTCAAGCTAATTGGAGAAATCTACTCTCCCTTATCCCATGAATGCCTGCAAGATTTTGTTGCCTGTTCAAAAATCAGGTCGTTCAGAAGAGGGGAAATTGTGGTTAAGGAGGGTCAGTTTTCTGAAAAGGCCTACCTCATTATTCAAGGCTGTGCAAGGGCGTATTATATTAAGGATGGAAAAGATATCTCCGACTGGTTTACTTTTGAAAATCAGTTTATGGCTCCTATCGTTAGTTTTTTTAGCGAAAAGCCCAGTCCCCACTATGTGGAATTTGTTGAAGATTCAAGCGTGCTTGAGTTTTCGAGAAGCAATATGGAGGCACTTAGCAGTAAGCACCACGATTTTGAACGCTTTATCAGCAAAGTGGTAACCGAAACCATGCTGGGCCTTTGCGAAAGGTTGTACACTATTCAATTTAACAAAGCAGATGAGCGATATACACATCTGCTAAGCATATATCCCAATATCACCAACCGCATTCCCCTCACCCATATTGCCTCCTATTTAGGCATTACCTTAGAGACATTAAGTAGAATAAGAAGCCCCAGAAAGCGAATTTGATTTATATCAAATCATAACTCTTCCATTCGTAAGACCTTTGAGGAATGAAAGAGAAAAACATGCATACAAAATCAATTTTTGGTACGTGGTGGGAGCCTATTAGAAAATGGTTTTATCCCATCTGGTTAATCTACGAGCTTTCTGTTCGTTTTTATGCCTATTCGGCAGACGCGTATTCGTATTTCAGCGGCCATCAAGGGTATTTTTATTCACTCCTAGGGCATACAGGAGCCCAATTACTAGCCATTTCTGTTGGTATGGCCACCTTCATTATTTGCACCTTCTTTTTAACCATCCCTTCTGTCTACATTCTTTACCAGTTTTTCAAAGACGAAAATCTAACAGGAACTGCCTTTGAGGGAAAGATGAAATTCTATTTCTAAGATTTATGAAAAAAATACTTATTATAAATGGTCACCCAGACGAAGAAAGTTTCAACTATGCACTTTCTGAGGCCTACAAGAGAGGTGCTGAAAGATCTAATGCCGAGGTAAAAGAGATCAGAATCAGGGAATTGGATTTTAACCCCAACCTGCAATTTGGCTACAGAAAGCGAACGGAACTGGAGCCCGATTTGCTAGACGCACAAGTCAAATTAAAATGGGCTGACCATATTGTGTGGGTTTATCCCGTTTGGTGGAGTGCTGTTCCCGGTATAATGAAAGGTTTCTTGGACCGAGTGCTACTGCCGGGCTTTGCATTTACCAAAAGAGAAAACTCCTTGTTCAGTGACGGATGCTTTACCGGAGTGAGCGCCAGAATAATTTGTACACTAGACCAACCTGCGTGGTATTACCGATGGGTTTATGGCAACCCGAGCCATAATGCCATGAAAAAGGGGACATTGCAATTTATGGGGATAAAAAAGGTACGAATCACAAGTATCGGCCCTATAAGGCTTTCCAAAGAACGCTTTAGGGCAAAGTGGCTAAAGAAAGTTGAAAGATTGGGCGAGCTGAATAGGTAACAACCCTACCAATTGGGGCATGGCCGACTTGTACGCTACCCTCTTGCTAGCACCAAAAGAGCCCGGTGAAGATTACTCCGGCAAGTGAAACCGAGAGATAAAAGAAAGATAATCGACTTACAAAAATAAACCCATCAGGTTTTGAGAGGCCTGATGGGTTTGCTTGCCGCTAGGTCTTTATTTTAGCTTACTATTTTGACATTAAAGGCTCCGTTATTAGTGGCGCCATAAATACTCAACCAAAGGGGAAGATACATCTCTGTTCCTCTCGCCTTGGTAATGTCTCCAAGGTCAAGGATGTTTTTCTCAGCCCATCCAAAGGATTTCAAAATCTTCTTAACCTCTTCTTTGGCACTGGCATCATTGCCGCTTACAAATGTGCTATGGTCGCCTCCGTTGATCATGGCAGGGTTTACCATAATCCCACACCACATGGTGTTAAGCGCTTTTACCACGTGGGTTTGAGGGAACGCCTTTTGTATTTCTTCACCCAAGGAATGGGTATTGCAAATTGCCAAGGTGGGTGGCATTCCTTTAGAGAAGTCAAGCGGATTGGCAATGTCTACAATAATTTTCCCGTTTAGGTTTTTCTCTCCGGCTAATGTCAAGGCCTCAATAGAACCCACACCTGCGGTACAATTGAAAATGATCTCTCCAAATGCCGCAGCATCGGCAAATGTTCCGGCACTTGCTTTGCCATTGTGCTTGGCAACAAAAGCCTTAGCTTTTTCATTGTCTGCCGTTCTTGAACCCATCATTACGGTGTGTCCCACTTCTAGTAATTTTGAACCGATGGTGTCTCCGACATTACCCGTTCCTAATACTGCTATTTTGCTCATGTCTGTTTTTTGATTTTTGAATTCCTGAACCGCCCAGCGGATTCATTTTTTATGTACTATTTACGATACAAAGATGGGCAAACCCCTTCGGTGCGTAATGGTCAATTTCTTGGGTGCGATGGTCAATTATGAATTGGTTGACTGTTTCCTGTATTCAAGCGGTGTTTTGCCGGTATGTTTCTTGAAGAATTTACCAAAATTGGCCGGATCTGAAAAATTAAGTTGATAGGCAATTTCAGCGATGTCGAAATCGGTAAATTGAATTAAGGATTTTGCTTCCGCCAATAGCCTCTCGTTGATATAACTCAAGGCGGTTTTGTCAGATGCCGACTTAATGGATTGTGAAAGATGATTGGGGCTTACATGTAACAGGCTAGCATACTCCTCTATTGTTCTTTTCTCGATATAGAAGTTGTTGACCAATTGAATGAATTTTTGAAGCAGTAGTTGTTGCGGTGTGGTAAATCCTTCTTCCCATTGTTTGAAAGCCGTAGTAAACTCTTTCAACTGATAGAGTAAGGCCAGGAGCTTTATGGATGCCACTTTGTGCTGGGCATCATTGGAATTTTCGTAGGAGGAGAACACCTCTTCAAAGTGTGGAGCAAACTCCTGAAACTTGGCTTCATTGAATTTAAAAAACTGGGTATGCAAGAGGTTGAAAAATGGAAACTCTTTCTCAAAGTCGGGCTTAAAAAATGACAGACATTCTTTCTTAAAATAAATTAAATAGCCCTTGGCCGAGTGGTCTCTGTAAAAACTATAAAGCAGGCCGGGTGATTGAAAGACAAGGAAAGAATTTAGTTTGGCTACATTGATAGTATCGTAGGTGATTTGGGTGTTGCCCGCATTTGATACCAAGGCAATGAAATAAAAGTCTTTACGAAAAGGGGGCTTGTAATTATGGATTGAGCCATCGTTCTCCTTAAGCCTAAGGCAAAAGAAATTCGGATTTTTTGTTACAAACTCGGAGGGGATTGATTTCAAAAAATCATTGATGTCTTTGTAAAAGGGTATATTAGTGCGTAACTCCGTCATCCGTTTTTTGTCTTTTCGCTCTTGATTTTCGGGTCTGTCTTTATGGTTTGGTTATCTGCATTGTTCCCAAGCGTATTGTGTACAGCGGCATGGCGGGACCGCAGAAACTCCGCCACGCTCTTGTCCTCACTGACCCCTAATTAAAATTCCTCCTTTACTCATTTCAAAGATTCGTGAGGACACGAACCAAGGCGAAGGAGGCTCTTTTTGTCATATTCCTAATGGCAAGTTAAAGATTCGGTTTTCATTTATTACAACACGCGTTGTTAAACGCACGCTAGATGGAGGGTCAAATTGATTATCCCTTTGAAATCGAACATGACAGGTCCGAACAATTGGTACAAGAGAAAAAGAGTGGAAAACGCCCTTTCGCAATTATTGGGCAAGTTTAACCTCAGGAAGAATTACGCTAAAAAGCTGTCAGGTTTATTGGCAAGGGTGGTGACCAAAATGGCTGATATATCAGTTGCCCAAATGATAAACCATATAAACCAAAAACCAATCAATCACCTCAAATATGCATTAGCTTTTTAACCGAACAAGGGGTAATATATTATCTGCTGTTGTCATTCTATTGTTATTTTATATCTATCGATAATATTGTATTTTATATCTTTGATAATAATTTCATAAGATCCTCTGTCAATAATAAGTGAAGGAACACTATCGCTATCAATTACTTCAATTATATCGGCTGGTACGCCATTGTTTTCAAACTCATTTTTACGATAAGCAAATACCAAAATAGGGAGTTGGTTTATTTTAGATTTTTCAATTTGGTATTTTTTTCTGTTTTCTAAACTCAAAAGCCAATTAGGACGTTTGTCTATATAATGTGTTTCAGGGTGAATTATTATTATATCAAATCGGTTCTCCCCCTTTTTTCCATTGAACAAGTTCCCATCCCCATCTATCAAAACAACAGGAAATCCTTTATTGACCATATTGATAAAAGGATGGTTATATTTTTTTTCGCTTTTTTCTGTGAATTGGGTTTGGCTTATTGTTAAAGGGTCTATATTAGTGAATTCTTTTAATCTACCTGCCATAGCTTTACCCCAAGTTGGATTATACGGTGTTCCTTCTATAACGTGGTCGTGTCCGCAATGTATCAGTACTTTTTCATGGGGGTTTCGGTCTATAAAGTTGGCAATATTTCGAGCTTGCGCAATTTCTCTTTCTTTTCCATTATGCTCGAAGTCATCATAGCCGAATAGCGTAAATCCAATTTTAAGTGCTGCATAAATTAAATTTCCAAATTCTGTTTCTTTGGTGTAATATCCGCTTTCAATTATCGGATATTTTCGATCATTGATAATTGTGTCGAATAGAGCCTCTATCCCTAAATATCTAAATCCATTATCGTATAATCCTTGCAATAAGGAATGAGTAAAAGTTCTGTGATTTGGATAAGTGTGAGCCTCATTGATAATAATAATTTGTTCTTTTTTCGATTTCTCAATTATGTAATCCTTCGCATTTACAGGAGTAAATCCAATAAAGTATAAACTGTCTGCTAGTGTTATGATGGGTATTCCAACTCCGTTTCTATCCCAAGTTTCTCTTGTTTTTTGATAATTGCCAATGAAAGAATATTCATTTGCTCCCGTCTGAAACTTCCAAGGAACTGTATCTTTTTCTATAGAACTTTCAATATCCATTGAATATCTATATTCAAATTTTTCCGATTGTGCAACTACATCTACAACTGTCAAAAGAAATATTGCGCTAAAAAAACTAAAAAGGTTCATTTTGGTTTATATTGTTACTTTTAGTGATATTTATCTATACAATCTTCCAAAATTACACGTAATGTGCAGGTATAGCACCTATCCTCTGATCTTTTTGATTATATACCAAAGTATCGGTTTTGTACTTAATTTTCAAGGAACTAAGTAAATGCATTTGCTGTATCATCTGTTACTTTTCGTACTTTCTAGTCAGTAATAATATCTGACATCTTCAGTTCAACTAATTCACCGATGGATGTTAATTTCTTTATGTCCAAATCTGATTTTCTTCCATATATGGTTATTATGAATGGTTGGTCTTTAAATTGTAAGTTATAGAAATTTGATAGATCAGATATTTTAAGTTCTTTATAAATATTAAATGCAGCCTCATTCGGATCTTCGGTGAATCCCATGTCTTGAAACTCTAAAATCTTTGCTCCCAATTGCCTCGGTTTAGGATAATTTGTCATTATTTCTTCCATTTTGATGGATCTTAATGATTCCATTCGTCCCGACCTGGACGGAAACTCTTTCAGAAGGTCGATCATCACTTCAATTGTTTCATTTGTCTTATCGGATTGACAACCAAAGCCGGTAATGAGATATCCCGCCTCACCTGCCCTGTTAGGTGTGATATATCTTCCGAATGTGCTATATGCCAGCGATCGGTATTCTCTTATTTCCTGAAATATTACTCCCGTCAGTGACTCGCCAAAGTAGGTGTTGAATGCCTCGGAATATGGATATTGATTATGGCCAAAGCTAGCTCCCTTCAAATAGAAATATACCTGACTTTGTCTCGATTTTGGGTCGTTTACCAGAATAATCTTGTGCTGAGGCACATCGCTAATGTTAAGCTTTCTTTGATCAACCTTTTTGGGATGGGTTGTTAATGGGAGTTCCTGTTGAATCAGCGACTTCAGTACTTCCTTTGATTTTGATCCGAAATAGTTAATTCGTAAGGGGTTTTGTAGAAGCTCAGTTATTCTTTTCTCATAAACATCTGGGTCGGTTCGCTTAATTTCCTCAATAGGTGTTCTTGTCAGAAACTTTGTTTGATTACCAAAAACAGCATATCTAATAAGTGCAAAACCCATTTGAAAGGGGCTTGATTTTTCTGCTTCTCGCTTAACTTTTTCTGAATTATAAAGTGATTCAATCATATCTAGGGTTACTTTTGGCTCTGTCAACATCTCCCTCAATATCCTCAGGCAATCCTGAAGAGTGCGATCCAGTCCATCTATGGTAATGATTACCTCGTTGGATTCCAGTGAAACGTCAAAATGACAAGCAAGGGATTCAAGGGTCGATTTCAATTCCTCTTTGCTGCGGTGTGAGGTAGCCATGTAAGATAACAAGTCAATTGTTTGTTGCAATTTCGGATCGGTTTGCCAGCCTATTTTAAGTCTAATCTCTAGCGAGAACAAATCATTTATTGTGTTGCTAATAGCTATACCGGTATTTGAGCCAATCGAAAAAGTGTCAGCTATGCTGAAGTCAATGGTCATCGGGTCAACTACGGATGTGGAAAGCTTATCCAAAAGGTGCTGGCCATAAAGTGATGTGGTATCTTTAAGTATGGGTATCGGTTCAATTGTGGGCTTTTGGATTTCATCTTTTTTAGGGTTCCCTTTATTTGAAATCAACAAACCATAATTGTTTTCGAAATACTGTTTTACTATTCGTGTCACACTTTTCTGATGTATACTGTCCACTAAGTAAGGATAATTCAATGCTTCTTCCCAAGGTTTACCCATTAAATCGCATGATGTAATCAGTAAGGCCCTGGTTTCAAGGTCTTCCAAGCTTAGCCAAAAGTCCTTAATCAGGTTCTGTTTTGCTCCTTGCAAGTTGGCAATAAAGAAAGACGGATCATTTAACTTTCTTATCTCCTCAAGTATTAATGACTTGGTATCATCAAAAGATTTATCATCGTTAGGTATAGCGTAGATATTATATGAGGAGGCCAAAGCATGGTCGTCAATTTCAGTGTAAATTTTCTGGACTTTGTTGTCGATTTCCAGTTTATCCAGAACACCTGTTCTTTGCTTGTTGCTCAATAGATACGTGACAACATCAATTGCGGGGCGGTCTTTATTATGTGGTGATTTGATGGGGAAAAGCAACCCCACCATTGGAAAAGGTGTAACACTGATTTCTTTTCTTTGTTCACCTATAAATGGCTGATATTCTGAAAATATGACAGGCTCATAATCAGCTGATTGAAGCTTATGAAAAGATGTTTCAATGCATTGTTTTGCTTTGTTAATATCAAAATTTCCTGTAAGAATAAGCACCATGTTATCAGCTACATAGTGCTTGTTGAAAAACTCATGCATCTTTGTTAAAGATGGATTTTTAAGATGTTCTGTTTTGCCGATAGTTGGCCAAAGGCCATAGGTATAATCTGGGTACAAGAGTTCTAGAGACGCAACATAAACTGCATTTTCATAATCATCATCCCATCGATTTTTCTCCTCATAAACGACTTCAAGTTCAGATTGAAAGGTTCTGAATACTGGATTGATCATGCGCTCTGCATTAATATCTAGCCAATACTCAATATTATGAGCAGGGAAGTAGCTGTAATAAAATGTAACATCATAGTCAGCAAATGCACTGACTTGAGTGGATCCTATGCTTTTCATTAGTGTTGAAAACTCGTTAGGCAGTCCATACTTTGCTGCAGCTATAGATTCTGCATTGATTTGCTCTTGAATTTTCTTTCTTTTCCTACCTGATGCCTTTTCCAGTTCTCGATACAAATTTATGATATTCTGATAATGGACGTTTTCACTTTCGAAATCAGTCGTTCCAAACTTTCTGTTTCCTTTAAACAACATGTGTTCTAAATAATGCGAAATACCAGTGGCATCTGGAGATTCATGTATCGAACCTGCTCTTACCAAAATACCACCAAATACATTGGAAGCTGTTGTGTCTTGATTAAGGTATACTTTCAATCCATTCTGTAGAGTAAAGTGTTCAACTCTTAATGAGGCACTTAGCTGAGCATTAACTGAGTATGAAAGGAAGATGAATAGGAATATTAAGTTGGTTCTCACGCTTATAATATTATAATTAAAAGTAACATTTGTTTATCCATAGCTATTGCAAATATCCTCTAAATATAAGTAATATTCGCAATTGTGGAAAGGCAATAGCCTATTTATCGGCTATGGGTAGCCTTTATAGCTTTGGAGATGCGACTTTAGCTTTCTTAAACCTTCAAGGTTTTAAAAACCTTGAAGGTTTGCTCGGAAAGGGAAACTTTCTTGGAATAGGAAACGGCTTAGGGTGTTTTCAAATAAAGGCATTATCTACGCTCAGCCCACCTCTATCATTTTGCTCGCTACTTTTTTGTATACGCGCAGGCCGGGGTTTTCAAAGGAAAATTTCTCCTTGTCGATAAGGGATACGATGGAATCAAAAAAGCCAATAATAAAATACCCGCCCGGGTAAAGGGCTTGGTGAAAGGCATGGAGCAGGCGCTCTTTGGTGGCCTGGTCGAAGTAGATCATCACATTGCGGCAAAATATAATATCGTATTTGCCTTGTATGGGTTCGGTCACCAGGTTGTGCAGGGTAAATTTTACATGGGCGCGCAAATAGGGCTTGGCCACGTAGTGGTTGGCATCGAGGCTACAGTATTCCTGAAAATCCTTCTTGGGCTGGTACTGGGCATAGTTTCGCCCGTATTCTATCATCTTTATTTTATGATATTCACCCTTTTCTGAGGCTTGCAGCGCTTCGGAGTTCATATCCGTAGCTAGGGCTTTGGCCTTGCTCAGCAGCCCCACTTCTTTCAGTACAATGGCCATGGTGTATATTTCTTCTCCGGTAGAGCATCCGGCATGCCAAATGCGTATGGCAGGGCGATTGGCCAAAGGCGGCAACACGACATCGCGCAAGTAGGCCCATAGCTCAGGGTCGCGAAACATGGCCGTGAGCCCCACGCTGATTTCATTGATCAGCACTTGGATAAACTCCTTTTCGCGCAGCACTTTCTGCCAAAGTTCATGGCTCGATTGCAGCTTGTATAGATGCAGGATGCGCAATATCCTCCGCTTGAGCGATTTCAGCTCATAGCAGGTAAAGTCCAGCCCGTAGCGTTTATGAATCGCCTCGGTGAGGGCGTTTACTTCTTCGTCAGATAAATCGGTAATGTCCACAGGGGCTTAGTTTAGCGTAAGGTTTTCTTTTTTGCTTTCCAGCTTTTGCTGCTCCACCAGTATCAAGATAATCTTGCTTACCCGGTGTTCGAGGGTGTAGGAAACCGAAAAGCGGGTTTTGAAGTATTTGTTTTCGCCATTTTGGGTTTTGAGGGTAATCATCTGCTCGCAAAAACCTTGTTCGGCACACTTGCTGATTACTTTCTCGAAGGTAAACTGGCTGCTTTTGGGCACGATCAGTTCCTGGAAACTTTTCTGCCTTAGCTCTAGGCGCTTAAAGCCCGACTCTTGAAAATATAAATCGTTGGCATTTTTAAATACGCCTTCTTCACTGAATTCGATAATCGGCAGGATGCCCTTGAAGGCACTTACCAAGCCGTTGAGCTCGTTTTGCTTTTCTTTTTCTTTGGTGGTAAACTGCGCAAAAAGCATCACTTTGTAAGGCTTGCCTTCCTCATTGAAAATGGGGTTGAAGGTGCCATTCAGCCAGAGTTCGCGCCCTTCGCTATCAATTTGCTTGTATTCACCAGAGAAGAACTGCCCCTCTTGCAGGCTTTGCCACATGAGTTGGTTTTGGGGTTTCTCTACTTCCTCTTTCGGGATAATGTCATTATAATGCTTGCCTTGTAAGTCGGAAGAGGAGTAGCCGGTAATGCTTAGGTAGATTTCATTGGCACTACTGATGTGGCCGTTCATGCTAAACTCTACCGAAGCTATGGTTTTGTTGATGGCCTCCATATGGCTTTTTAGTTCGGCTTCTTGTTTCTCTGTTTCGGCCTTCAGGGCCTTTTCGCGAGTAATGTCGGTAGCAAACTTTACAATTTTGTAAGGTTTTCCATGGATATCGTATATGGGATTATAAACGCCTCTAAGGCATATCTTTTTACCGTCTTTTTGAATTCTGGTGAATTCTCCTTGGATAAAATTCCCCTCAGACAATTGCTCCCAAAAGTCCTGATACCCTGCGCTAATTTTTTCTGATTCGCTTACAAAAATGCTATGGTGTTGACCAATGAGTTCTTCTAGGTCATAGCCCACAATTTTTAGAAAATTTTCATTTACATCTATAATGGTACCATGGGTATCAAATTCTATCACCGCATTGGATCTACTAATGGCTTCTAGTTTGTATTTGGAGTCGAGTGCTGATTTCTTAGTTTCGGTGATATCGGCCTGTACCGAGATGAATTTATAAATAGCACCATCTTTATCCTTTACTGGATTGATGGCGATTGATACCCAATAAGTTTCTCCCTTTTTGTTATAATTCAGGATTTCCTCATAGATAGGCTCTGAGCGTTTTAGCCTTTCGCGTATACGCTGAACGGTTTCTTGATTGGTTTCCGGCCCTTGTAGGATGCTTCCCGGCTTTTTGCCTTGCATCTCCTCTAGGCTGTATCCGGTCATCTTGGTAAAGCCCTTGTTTACGTATTCTACGAGTCCTTCTTTATTGGTGATTACCACCGAGTTATCGGTATTGTCAGCCACAAGGGAGAGGCGCTCAAACTCTTTTTCCTGTTCTTTTTTGGCGGTGATGTCGTGGGCCAGCATGAGCACCTTGTACAGGCGCCCTTCCGAATTAAGTACGGGGGAATAGGAGGCACTCAGCCAAAACACGCTATTGAATTTACTGACAATATAATGGTCGATGTTCACGGCTTCCCCACGCAAAAGCTCTTCCCAGCAGGCATCTTTTTCTTCTTTGCTTTCGAACATTATGCCATGCGACATACGCTTTACGTCTTCATACGACACGCCCAGCAGGGTAACTAAGGCCTCATTGGTGGATAGAAAATAGCCATCTAAACCAACCTCAGCCGTAATCAGGGAATTATTGATAGCACCGAATACGCCATCCAATTCAATCTGCTTTCTGCGCATTTCCTCTTGCGTGGCGGAGAGTTCCTCCATGCTTTGGCGCATTTCTTCCTCGCGGTGTTGCAGCTCTTGGGTAAGTGCTTGTGATTCCTTCAGCAAGTGCTGGGTTTGTTCATTGATTTTGGTGCTGGCTATGCTGCTGGCGATGCTTTTGGCCAAATCTTGCAGAAAGCTAAGCTCATGTTTTTGCAAAGGATGGAAGGTGGCCAATTCCATAGCTCCTTGAAAATCCTCATTATTGATTAAAGGAACAATGACAATATTGGTAGGCAAAGCATGGCCTAGTCCGGAGGTGATTTCAATATAATTCTTCGGGATGTCGGTAAGGTAAATCAGGTCTTTTTCTAACATACACTGCCCGATAAGGCCCTCCCCGGGAGCGACTCTTTTCTTTACGTATTTGCGCTTATCGTAGGCATAGGCACCCATCAGTTCCAAATAAGGGCCTTCGGAGTCGGATTTGGCCACAAAAAAGCTCCCTTGGTTGGCGCCCAGGTACTTTACCACCTGTGCGATGAGCTTAGCGCTGAATTCTTGCAGGTTGTCGTCTTGCTGACGCAAAAGCTCACTGAAATTGGCCAATCCGCGTATGCCCCAGTTGCGTCTTTCTTCTTCTGCCCGATAGGTATTCATTTTTTCCTGCACTTCTACAATGGCTTTCCCAAGGCGGTCGTTGGCATCGAGGTGCTTCATTTGCAGCGATTGCCCTTTTTCCCCTATGGCGTGGATAAGCGTGGCGGCTTCATTGAATTTATAAAGAATGGAACGGATGTTAGAAAAGAGCAAAGCAAATACGCCTTTTTTCTGTGGGATATCGGTATCCCGCAGCTCATCGGCCAGCAACTGGCGGGTGAGGGTAATGGCGGTTTTCCAATAATGCCAAAAGCGCTGGGTAATATAGAGCACCACGCTTACTAGCGCAGCACCCAGCAACCATACGCTTAGGTGTGCATAGGGCAATTCTAAGTAGGGCACAGCCACCAGAGCCCCAATCAGCAAGACGGAGGCCAGTAGGGCAAGGCTTATTTTAACATCTTTCAAGCGGAACATAACATAGCATTTAGGGTTATTGGTAGCTGCCTACTGCGCTGTGGTTGAGGGCTTGCAATAGGCCTTGGTTGAATTTCCAGATAAACTGAGGGCGCAGGTGCACCTCGTTTTTAAAATGGAAGTGGGTACTGGAAACCAGCAAAATCTCTTGTTGGGAGTTTTGGTAGTGCAAAAAGTCCTTTTTCAGTATATCGAGGGCCATAGAGCCACTACATTTTTTGAGGCTTGGGATATCACCATAGATTTTCAGGTTCAGGCGGTTAGAGATTTCCGTAATCACCGAAGCGGAAAGGATGTTGTCTAATTCTAACAATAGGGCATCGCCCAGTTCTACTTCCTGATGGGCAAGCTTCATGGGGCTACAGGCCTGAATCACTTTCTCGCTTTCTTCACCGCTTAGCACCAGGTAGCTTTTGCCTTTTAGCTCGCCTATCATATCGGTAGTGAGTAGCACCAGGCTATCGGCTATGGGCAAAAGGTGATCGAGCTGATGCGGGTTTTCTAAATACTTGAGACTTACAGAGTCAATGCTGACTTCTCTTTTGGCTAAAGAAGAGAAAGCCGTAGCAGCTTTCTTAAATCCCGCTTCTACTATGTCTTTTATGTAGTTTTCCTGTTGGGTATTGATAGTCGTTTTCATGATGCTAAGGTTTTTTAGTTGGGGGATACAGCAAGCTTTCTACGCGATTGGGTATAGTTATAATTATAAATATGGCTGAGTATGGCCGGAATGTGCAGCACGAGGCATACATTGCCATTGCCTAGTATGGTTACACCGCCAATAAATTTCACCACGTCTACAGGGCGCGATAGGGGTTTCTCTACAATTTCTTTCTGTTGCAGTAGCTTATCCACCACAAAACCTACCGTTTTGCCGCCATAATTGACCACAATCACATCCAGCTTTTGCTTTTCTTGTATCTCGGAATAGCCTTTTTGTAAATAGGGGGTGCCTTCGCTGGCGGCTTCTTCGCCAAAAAACAAATCGGAAAGAAAGACCAAGCCAATGGCTTTTCCCTGATACTGGGTCACGAGTCCAAAACTTACTTTGTGAATATCTTTTTTATAAAGCGAAACCACCGCTTCGGTATAGGCTAGCGGGATGGCGTATTCGGTATCGGCCAATTGGAACAATAGCGTACCTTTTACCGCCATAGAAGAAGGCAAAGCGAGGCGAATGGTGGTGCCTTTGCCCATTTCGGTTTCTACATCAATAGTACCCCCCACAGAGTCGATGGCTTTTTTCACCACATCCATTCCTACCCCACGGCCAGAGATAGCCGTTACTTTTTCGGCTGTGCTAAAGCCCGGCTCGAAAATGTACATTAGTATCTCACGCGGGCTTAGGTTTTTAGCGATTTCGGGTAATAAAAGCCCTTTTTCTATGGCTTTTTTCTTTACTACTTCGGCATCAATTCCTTTGCCGTCATCCGTAATTTCAATAATCACACCCTCGCTTTCGCTGCGGGCACGCATGGTAATTTGGCCTTGCTCGGGTTTGCTCAATTTTTTACGCGCATCCGGCATTTCAATACCATGACCCACACAATTGCGCACAATATGAATCAGCGAATCGCTGATGATTTGTAAAATATTTCTGTCAATCTCGGTGTCAATTCCTTCTAACTTGAGATTTACCTGCTTGGCTTCCACCGAAGCGGCATCGCGCACCACACGGTGAAATTTATTGAACAAAAAGCCCACTTGCACTAAGCGTACGTCCATCACCGAATATTGAAGGTCGGAAGAGATGCGGTTGAGGCGTGAGTACTCGTTGCTGCGTGTATGTTGGTTTTGGGCAATAAGCCGATCGCGCTCTATGATAAGCTCTCCTACCAAGTTGAGCAAGTTATCGAGCTTGCGTACCGGCACTTGTACTAGGTCAGAAAAACTGATTTTATTATCGCTTTCGCTGGCTTCTGAGGTTTCGGTACTGGCTTCTTCGGCTACTGCCTCGATAGATTCCTGAGGTATAATTTCTTCAGAGGCGGTTTTTGCAGGCGCTTCTTCCTGTGCAGTTTCAGATGGGGCTTGGTTTACTTTATTCTTGATAAGCACCTCAAGCTTGGTTTTAATGCCTTTATAACGCACTACTTTATCGGTTCCAAGCGCCTGAATGAGTTCACTCAGGATATCGATACTTTTATAAATGGAGCTAAATACTTCCGCCTCCAATACAAATTTACCTGCTCGGATTTCACCAAACAAGTCTTCTAACACGTGGGCCATTTCGGCAATAGAAGTATAGCCGAGTCCGGCTGCATTGCCCTTAAGGGTGTGGGTAATGCGAAAGATCGAATTGATGGCTGCTTTATCACTGGGGTTTTTCTCCAAGGACGTAAGCAGGCGGTTCAGCTCTTCCTGATTTTCGAGGGCTTCTGCTGTGAAAAGCTCCTGATATTCTTTCTCTTTACTTGCCATATTATAAACAGCTAATGATGAAACCGGGGATATCGTTGAGGCTTACTTGTCGGCTAATGGCGCCAGACTCATAGGCGGATTTGGGCATGCCGTACACTACCGAGCTTTTTTCATCCTGCCCAATGGTGAAGCCGCCTTTATTTTTTATGGCTTGCAAACCTACCGTGCCATCTTTGCCCATGCCGGTAAGCACTACGGCTAAGGCTTTGTTGCCATACACCTGCGCTACCGATTCAAAGAGGCAATCGATAGAAGGATTATTGAATTCTTTGTATTCGCGGTACACATATTCGAAAGTGATTTGACCGTTGAGCGGATTGCGTACCAACTGGGTATTGGCCATGCCAGGGGCAAGGTAAATAGTGCCTGCTTCGGGCGTTTCGCCTTTGTAGGCCAATTTTACTTTCAATGGGCTTAGGGCATCGAGGCGCTTGGCGAAGGATTCTAAAAATCCTTCGGGCATGTGCTGAGCAATCACCACCGGAATGGCGAGGTTAGCCGGCATTTTTTTTAGAATTACCTCAATGGCACCCGGGCCTCCTGTGGATGCTCCAATTGCAATGAGCCGGTAATTAAGATTGTCTGTAAATACGTGATTATTAAGATTGGGTCTTTCTACCAAGGGCTTAGGAAGTGTGCCTCGGCTTTTAGAAACCGCCCGAATCAAATCAGGCAAATGGTAGCCTTGTCCACCGCCAATAGCCGAATTCCCCTTAGGCTTATCGATAAAATCTACCGCTCCCGCTTCCAAGGCATCGAACACCAGCGTATCGTTTCGCTCGAGCGAGCTGATGAGGATGATGGGCGTAGGCTTTTTGTTCATGATGTTTTTCACCGCATATAAGCCATCGTATAAGGGCATCACCATGTCGGTAATCACCACATCGGGGCGCAGTTCCAAGGTTTTGTCTACCCCATCTTTGCCATTTTTGGCAACACCTACCAGCTCGATATCCTTTTCGGCACGCAGCATATCCGTAATGATAATGCGCATAAAGGCAGAATCTTCAATGAGTAAGGTACGGATGGGTGACGTGCTCATAAGGAATTATAATTTAGAAATTACGGCCAGTAACTGTTCGTTGGTAAAGGGTTTCACTATGTATTCGGCAGCGCCTAGTTCCTTGCCTTCGTTGATTACGCTCTCTTGCCCTACAGCACTGATCATAACCACCTTGGAGGAAAGGCCTTCGTCTTTGTATACTTTTAGGATGTCCGTGCCAATCATATCAGGCAAGATGTTGTCCAGCGTGATAATATCGGGTAGGAGTTCAAAAGCCAAGTCAATAGCTTCTTCACCGTTGGCCGCTTGGCCAATCACTTTGTATCCCCCTTCTTCCAGTGCGTCTTTGATTAGGGTGCGCATGTATAGGGAATCATCTACGATTAATACATTCTTTGCCATGGGTTTACTTGGTTAAATGTTATATTTTTTTGTTGGGGTATTTACAGTCAAACTTCCATCGCTAAGGCTAAAGTGGCCTGTGCGGCTTTTGGTGCCTCCGGTATCTTCTGAAGCGATGTAGATTTTCTTATGTGTAAGCAGGTGCTTTACGCTTTGGACATTTTTCAGGCCTATTTGCATGCTGCTTTCGAAGAGGTTGGCTCCACCTATGATTTTAGCCCGAAGGGAGCTGAGGTCGCTGCCTAGTTTGTGCATTTCGGCCAATAGGAGTTCGAGGGCTTGCTCTGCATAGCTATTGTTTAAGGCTGGGCTGTGGCCAGAGCCAGGCAAGGCAATATGGGCGCCTCCTCCAATGTTATTTTTTCTATCGTATAAGAATACGCCTACGCAAGAGCCGAGGCCATAGCAGGTGATGGTGCCTCTGTCGCGGGTGGCGGCTATCTCTCCGATATTGAGTACTTTTTTGGTCATGGTGTGTGTTGTGGTGTTTACCTGTTTAGTAATATCCAAATTTGGCCAAAATAGGAGGGCAACGCCATACAGGATTTCTTGTAATTTACGTCCGTAGAAATACGTAAAAGGGCAAAAAAAAATCCCGTAGTGTTCGTACGGGATTCTTGTGATTTTACGCTAAAGCTTGCTTTCGCGTGAGCATATCAAACTCTTTTTCGCTCATAATTTTGAGAATATCGATGAGGATGATGAGCCGATCGCCACTTTTGGCTACGCCCTTGATATAGCCGGACTCTACGCCCGCTTCGTGTATTACGTTTGAGGTTTCTTCAATATCCGCTTCGGAGATAGAGAGCGTATTGGGCACTTCTTTTACCAATACGCCTATCTTAAATTCCTCACTCTCTATCACCAAAGTAAAGTTATTGGCTTGCTTGCTGGGTTCTTCTAACCCGACCGAGAGTCCAAACTTTTCTTCTAAGTCGATAATGGCGATAATATTACCGCGGATATTGGCCACGCCTCGTACAAATGAGGGCGTTTGGGGCATGCGCGTGATATGAGGCGTAATCACCACCTCTTTCACCTGGTCGATATGCAGGGCGTACTCTTCCTGCCCCAAGCGGAACACAATGAGCTGCTGATTTTGGTAGGTTTTTTCAGCTACCGATTCAGCGTTTTTCTTCTTTTTTTCTTTCACCTCCATAGTCGTACGCTTATTTCTGAAGTTTGAACTGCCCAATGCCTGATTGTAACTCAAGGGCTATCTCCGACAAGCGGTTGCTGGCATCGGTGATTTCCTCCATGCTGCCATTGAGCTCTTGCGAAGAGCTGGCAATTTGCTGTGTACCCGCTGCCGTTTCTTCCGCTACCACCACGATTTGCTCGATGTTTTTCACCACCGAATCTATGGTGCCTTTTTGTAACGAAGTGGCCTCCTGAATTTCCTTAGAGTAGGTGAAGGTATCATCACTCGACTTAGCAATTTCCACAAATATGCTCTCGGCTTCTTTGCTGGCGCTATTGCCTTGTTTTACACTGCTTTCCATGGTTTCGATGGCTTTTCCGGCTGCATTGGTATCTTTTTGCACATCTTTTATAATTTTCTCGATGTCCACAGCCGATCTGCGCGAGTCTTCCGCCAGCTTGCGTATTTCTTCTGCCACTACGGCAAAGCCACGTCCGGCATCGCCTGCTCGGGCGGCTTCTATGGCGGCATTGAGGGCTAGCAAATTAGTTTGCGAAGCGATATCGGTAATTACATTCAGGGTGCGAGCGATCTCCTCGGCACGCTGGGTCAGTACTTCTATCGATTGAGAAGTTTTGCCGGCTGAGCTGCTGATGCCTTCCATGTTTTCCACCAAGTTTTTGATGATTTTCAGGCCATTTTCAGAGCTTTTCTGACCTTGTTCAGCGGCTTTGTTGATGATATTGGCTTTGCGTTCCATATCATTGGCCGATTTCATCACTTCTTCCACTAGTTTAGACGACTCATCGGTACGCAGGGCTTGGTCTTGCGCGCCTTTGGCCATTTGGGCAATGGCCGTAGCCACCTCATTGGAGTTGTTTTTAATACTTTCACTCCGCTCGATCATATTGGTAGAGCTTCCGGCCACGGTTTGGGCATTGCGCTCGATATTTCTTAATAGCTTATTCAAGTTGTCGATGGCCGTATTAAGCGAGTCTCCCATGTTTTTGACATCGCCATTGCTGGCCATTTCAAACTTACGGGTAAGGTCGCCTTTCGCCATTTGTGAGATAAGCGTATTGAATTCTAACATCGGTTCGGCTATGGATTGTAACAATAGGTTGATGGAATCCACCAATTGTTTCCAGGCTCCTTCGGGGTTATTCACATTCACTCGTGACGATAACTTTCCTTCATTGCCTGCTAGGTGCACGGTTTCGTTTACTTTTTCCAATATCTCGCGGACGGTATCGCGTAGTGCTAGATTGTCTTTGATCATCTGGCCGAGGTCGCCACTGGCCTGTATGTCCATGCTGGCATTCAGGTTTCCTTTTTTCAGCTCACTGGCAAAATTACTTACGGCCTTGAGGGCGGTGGTAAATTCTGTTACATCGGTAGCATATTTCACCACTTTGTAAGGGTTGCCATTGAGGTCGAAAATGGGGTTGTAGGATGCTTGAATATAAACGGGTTTTCCGGATTTAGAAATGCGCATAAAGGTATCGGAAACGAATTCCCCTCGACCAAGCTTTGCCCAGAATTCTTTATAATCTTGTGAGTTGGCATAGCTGGCATCTACAAACATGCGGTGATGGCGCCCCTTGATCTCGGAAAGCGAATAACCTACCACGCTGAGGAAGTTTTCATTGGCGGTGAGGGTATTTCCGGCCATATCAAACTGGATAACGGCACTCGAGCGGCCTACGGCTTCCAGCTGGCCCTCCATATCCAAGTTTTTAAGCTTTTGCTCGGTGATATTGGTGGCGAGTTTTATTACTTTAACTACCACACCTGCTTGGTTCATGACCGGGGTATAATTGGCCATAATCCACACTTCCGATCCATCCTTGGCAATGCGCTTGAATTCACCTACTTGCGGGCGACCATTGCGCAGGTTGTCCCAGAAAAGTTCATATTCCCGCGATTTGGCATAGCTGGGGTCGCAGAACATACGGTGGTGTTTGCCCTCAATTTCGGTCAAGTTGTATTGCATGGCAGAGAGGAAGAGTTCATTGGCCGAGATAATGGTACCATCGGGCTTAAACTCAATAGAGGCATTGGTAGAGTCAATGGCCGACATCTGTCCTTGGATTTCTATTTGCTTGCGGGCCATCTCTTCTTGGGTGGCACTCAGTTCCTCCATGTTCTGACGAAGCTCTTCTTCGGCCGCTTTCATTTCATTGGCTGCCTGTTCCAGTTCTTGTGTTTTTAGCTCCGTTTCGGTAATGTCATAGCGCACACCAATGTATTTTACCGGCTTGCCATTTGGCCCAAGCACGGGCGCAATAAGGGCGTCTACCCAGTAGGGACTGCCGTCTTTTTTACGGTTTTTGATTTTGCCACGGAAAATCTGTCCGCGGCCTATGGTGCTCCACATCTCTTTGAACACCTCCTTGGGTGTATCGGGGTGGCGGAACATGCTGTGCGGCTGTCCGATACATTCCTCGCGGGTGTATTGCGATACCTCGCAAAGCTTATCGTTTACGTAGATGATATTTCCCTTTAAGTCAGATTCTGAAACGATACAGGCCACGTTGATTTGACTCATGCGAGTTTCTAGTTCGCGCTTCATTTGCTCCTGTGCTTCCCTATTGCTTTGGGTATCTCTTTCAATTTCCTCCAGCTTTTGACGAAGCTCCTCCTCACTGGCTTTTATTTGATCTACTTTTTGCTGCGCCTCCATTTCCAATTGCTTCATGGGGCTGAGGTCTTGCACAAACAGCGTGTACAGGGTGCTGCCATTGGTGCCCATGGCGGTAATGGTTAGGGTTACGGGTAGTTTTTCGCCCTTGCCGGTGAGTACAATATTTTCCATCACCACGCCTTCGCGGTGGCTGCTGGCGTTCTCAAAAGGATCTTGCTCAAAAAGCGATTTTACATTTTTGCCTATAAGTACCGAGGCTTTCAGTCCCCAGAGTTTTTCGGAGGCTTGGTTGAAGAAGGTGATAAGCCCTTCATGCTCAAACATGAGCACGGGCATAAGCACTTGCGACATGGCCTGAGTAAGGTCGAGCTTAGGGTTGGCTGAGGCTGAGCCTCCGGAAGGGGTTTTGGTAGTTGCCATAATAGTATCGGTTATAAATATGTCTGATGAATAAAGGCGATAATCGGCTTAGTATCACTACAAATCTAGGCATTACCTCTGTGGCAGGTAATCCGCATTTTTTTGTAAATTTTTTGGTGATAACTACGGAGAGTGGCTACGTATTTCTACGGAATGTCAGTCCTCATTGAGCCCCAAATCGTGCATAAGGCTCATTTTTTTGTTGATAAGGCGGCCTTTGGAGCCATTGAGCAAGGTGAGGCACACAATGGTGCCCATGTTGATTTCCGAGTCGATTTGCAGGCTGCCGCCCAGCTTTTGCATGGCTTCTTTCACAATATACAGCCCGAGCCCTGAGCCCTTGGAGCGATCCGTGCCGCGGTAGAACATCTCGCTTACCTTATCGATATGCACCGTGGAGATGCCTATGCCATTATCGATGACTTCGATAGTGGCTTGGTGGATTTTACAAGTGATGATTACGCGCACAAAAGGCTGGGCCTTGGAGGCATCAAAGTACTCTACACTATTGCGGATCACGTGGTCGAGTATGGTTTCCAGTCGGTTTATGTCCGAGTAAAAAACCAGTGGTTTGTTTATCTCCACGCTGAACTTGATGTGCTCGGAGTTTTTATGAAAGCTGTATTTATTAATTACCTGCTGGGCAAGGGCGCGGATATCAATGGGTTCGCTCACCATGCGCTCATGAGAATTGCGTGAAAACTGCATGATTTCGCGCAGGAAATTGTCCAGCTTGTCTATACTCTGTTCCAGTTTTTCAACATACAGGTCGGTTTCCTTTTTCTCTTTGTCCATGCGGATAAGGCGGATAAGCCCCAGCATAGAAGTAAGCGGCTGACGGAAATCATGCGAAGCACTATACAGGAAGCGATCCATCTGCTCATTTACCTTTTTGAGGTCATCGTTTTTCTCGTGGAGCAATCGTTCGGCTTGTATTTGTTGGGTAACATCGCGCAGGGTGCCGGCTATATAGCTACCATGTTTATCTTCTATTTTCTCGATGGTGAGTTGCCCCCAAAAGGGCGTACCGTCCTTCCTAATTAGTGCACAGATTTCGTCCTTCACCAAACCTTTCCTTTCCACACGCTTAAAAAGCTTACGCGGGCTAAACGACTCCTTGAAAAGCTGTACCGTGGGTGTGTTGTGCAAATCTTGAAATGAGGAAAAGCCAAATAGCCCATAAAAGGTGCGATTGGCATATACTATTTCATGCCTGATGAGTATAAATATACCATCTACAAAGCCCTGATCTACCACTTTGGCAAGGCGAGCCGGGGAAATACCTGAGGGGATAGACTGTAGGGTTTTCATGTGGGTATGATTTCTATACAAAGATGGAAAACCCATAGCCGCCAAGCCATACGTTAAATTCGGTAATTTGTGTACGTAATTGTACGGAGGCATTTTGATAGATGGGTAGATGGGAGATGGATAGATAGGAGATTCCGCTGCGCTGGAGGCACTAGGCGTGGCAAGAACTTTCGGAAAGTTTTTAAACTTTCCGAAAGTTAAAGATGAAGCGTGGCCAATTAATGGGCGTATGAGTTTCCGTACTTGCGGATATCGCTTATATTTAGGGGGATAATGGCCATGGTGGCGGTTATACTGTAGTTGGTGGCAAGCTTTTTTGGACAGATGAGACTTCGAATTATAATAATATCACTCGGACTTTGGAGTTGCTCTAAACCGACAGACACTTCATCCAATTTAATGCACACGGACTCTTTAAAAACTGAAGTTGACAGCACCACGACTTATGAGTTTGACTATGATGCGCAATTCAAGTTGGACAATTACTTAACGACAGACTCTTTTGACGAAAAAACAAATGACTTGATAGACTTCGAATGCGCCATTCTAATCTATCCGACTTCTGAACAAATTGACGAAATGAAAAAGAACGAGGGGGAAGAAGATTTTTATATTGGCGCTGATGATAGTAATTGGTATCAAGCAATGGCTATTGAGAAAATTGACTCCATAGGTATTAAGACAATTACAGCAAGTGGACGTTATTTAAGATTAAAGGGAGAAAATAAAACTTGGGACATGGACATAAGAAAAAAGAATTTACCAGCATGGAATTTAATTTTCTTTAAGCCGACCAAAGAACCTAAAATCATATCGACAATTGACTTAACGGTAGACGAGACTAAGAACTATTTTGAGATTAGGGAATAAAAGCCAGCCACCAACAACATGTTTGCGCTATGGCCGGGTGAATGGTTAAATTTTAGTAATTTTAAATTACAACGTTTGGTTTCGGGGGACAACGCGCGGCTTCGGAAGCCGGCCACATCGCAAACACAAACGTTGGCGGTCATTACAAAAAATAGCAAATGGAAATAAAACTACAATCAATAGCGACAGTCAAGAACTCACGGATAGAACCAATAGATGATGAGTGGGAAGCAATTATTGGCGATATTGAGCTTTCCAGTCATATTCCTACAGAAGCATTTGACAATATTTCCAACTTTTCACATTTAGAAATTATCTACTTTTTAGACAAAGTAGATAAGAAAGATGTTATTTTTTCCGGGCAACCTCGTGGAAATCCAAATTATCCATCAATGGGAATTTTTGCACAACGTAAAAAAGACAGACCCAATACGATTGGACTTGCAACTGTTGAACTGCTTGAGCACAATGGCAGGACATTAAAAGTGAAATTTCTTGATGCAATTAATGGAACCCCAATATTAGATATTAAGCCTGTTTTCAAAGAATATGAACCCAAATCAGAAATCAAACAACCTAATTGGGTTGCTGACTTAATGAAAAACTATTGGTGATAAACAAAATCATGATCAATTACTCGACTGATGTATAACATTCCATATCATAAAGAAAAAGACGAGAAAGTAATAAGGGAATTTATTGGTCAATACCCATTTGCCTTTCTATCTGGATGCGATAAAGAAAACAGACCTATTGCAACTCAATTGCCGCTTTTTATCGAAAATAAAAACGGAAAAGAAGTTCTCCGTGGACATATTATGAAAGGTAATGACCACCACCAAGCTTTTTTAAACAATGCAAACGTTCTTGCCATTTTTACAGGGAAACATACTTATGTAAGTGGCACTTGGTACAGTAATCCACATACTCCTTCGACATGGAATTATATGAGCGTGCACGTAAAAGGCGAAATACGATTCGTAAATGAGAATGAATTGGAAGATATTCTTCGTAGTGTTTCATTGCATTTTGAAGGTCAAGACCACCAATCTCCAACTGTTTATGACAATCTACCCTTGAGCTTCAAGCAAAAAGCACTTAAACTAATTGCAGGTTTTGAGATTGAAATAACAGGAATAGATACTGTTTTTAAGCTTAGCCAAGACAGAGACGCAGAGAGCTATCAAAATATTATTAACAAACTTAAAGAACAAGTCGGAGACGCTTATGTAATTGCAATGGAAATGGAAAAGAGAACCAAAGTGCTTTTCCAAAAAAAATAACAACAAAATGAAAAATAAAACAACGTTAATTTTGGCTTTACTTTTAGTAACTTCTATTGGAACTTACTCAAGAATCATTTCCGATGGAAATATTAAAGCTATCGAATTTGTATCAATTTTTATAATTGGTGCTGTATCAGGAACTTTAATAACCCCTCTGCTGGTGCACGCGTTTCGCGTGTTCCTTCTAGGCGCGTTTTAACAACGCGTGTCAATACTGGGTTTTTTCTTGAGTAATTGTTTGTGAAGATTAATAAAATGAAATTACTGCTATTTGGAGTTTTCTTATTATTCTCTGTAAGTATCGCAAAAGGACAAATTCCCAAAAGTGGTATTTATGAATACACAGTTGCATTTGCAGAATGGGAAGGGAAGTCTCTGGGAGCATCTGTGACGGTTGTGATTTCAGGCGACTCAATAACGATTATTAATAATGGAAGCTTATCAGGAGTAAAAGGAGAAATAATTGAAATTGGCAGGATAATAAAGCATAAATATACAAGTAAGTGGATAATTGCCACCAAGCCAGAGGATGAATTTGCAGAAGAGGTTGGTGGTTGCTCTGATGGCCCAAGGATAATTGATTTTAAGAATAAAAAATGGTGGACTTGCTGAAATTCTGCTTAAAGCAATTAACCTTTCGCCATGATTCGTGTCCTCACAAACCTTTGAAATAATTTAATTCTGGCCTTTTTTACGTACGGTCAGTGAGGACACTGACCAAGGCGAAAAGTTTGTAGCCACCCTGTAGGCTCCCCCTTTTTAGTACGTATCTAAAGTAGACTTTTTTATATTCATTTTCAATCTATCATCAAAACATCAGGGACAGAGTGGAGCGTAGCGGAA
>JAUHJS010000005.1 GCA_030412945.1 Shiella aurantiaca
CTCTTTTCAACTTTTCCCTCTGGCCTTCTACCGTTTTGGGAGTGCAAAGATAAGAGACTATTTCCGCCCTTTCCAAACCTTTATCGCCTATTTTTTTACCACTTCCCCCTAACTCCTAGCTTATCAGTGAGATAAATTTAAAAAGGGGTGAAAATTATCTTACTCGATAGATTTTGCACCCCTTAATATTAGCACTGCTATTACCCTTTAAGGATAGTTTGCGTGCGATCAGGGCCTAATGATACCATAGTGATTGGCACTTGCAGTTCGGCTTCAAGATATGAGAGGTACTCCTTCAATTCTATAGGCAATGCCTGATAGCTTTGTGGCTCTTCTTTTAGCATACCCCAGCCTTTGAGCGTTTTGTAAACAGGCTCGATGGTTTCATCGCACAAGTCGTAGGGCATTTGGTTGGTAACCGTGCCATCGGACAACTTATAATGGGTGCACACTTTTATCTCATTGAAGATATTCAGCACATCTGCCTTCATCATGAAAAGCTGGGTGACCCCATTCAGCATGATGGCATAACGCAAGGCAGGTAAATCGAGCCAACCACATCTTCGTGGTCGCCCAGTGGTAGAGCCGAACTCATTCCCTTCTTTACGCATAGCCTCTCCATCTTGATCAAAGAGTTCGGTAGGGAATGGGCCGCTACCAACTCGCGTACAGTAGGCTTTAAATACTCCATACACCTCACCGATTTTGGCTGGTGCTACTCCAAGCCCTGTGCAAGCTCCTGCAGACATGGTATTGGAACTTGTTACGAAAGGATAGCTACCGAAATCGACATCGAGCATAGAGCCTTGGGCTCCTTCTGCCAGTATTCGCTGTCCGTTGCTCAGGTTCTCGTTTACCAAGTACTCGGCATCGACTATGTTGAAGGTTTTCAAAAGCTCCAATGCCTGAAAAAACGGCACTTCTACTTCTTCAAGATTGTACTCAAACTCGTAGTAGTTGAGTAACATCTTATGTTTCTCAACGAGAGCATCGTATTTCTCTTTAAACTTATTGGAAAGCGCATCGCCTAGACGAAGCCCTTGGCGTGCAATTTTGTCTTGATAGGTGGGCCCGATACCTTTTAGAGTAGATCCGATCTTATTTACCCCTTTAGCCTTTTCATACGCTGCGTCCAGCAATCGGTGAGTAGGTAGAATAAGCTGGGTTTTCTTAGATATATATAAGTTGTGGCTGAAATCGATATTGAATTTGGCCAAACCATCTATTTCCTTTTTGAAAATTACCGGGTCAAGTACTACTCCATTGCCAATGATATTTTTGGCATTTTTACGAAAAATACCCGATGGGATTTGGTGCAATACATGTTTGATACCATCGAACTCCAATGTATGCCCTGCATTGGGCCCTCCTTGAAAACGGGCAACCACATCGTACTTAGGAGCTAAAAAGTCCACAATTTTTCCTTTTCCTTCATCGCCCCATTGAAGGCCTAGTAGTAAATCTACTTTCATTACTTATTATATGTATAGGATTTTGTAACGGCTATTATTTAGTCAATGCCTTAATGGCTTCTGCTTCACTAGGCATGATGGTGAAAATTTTATCGAGCTTGGTGATGATTAAAAGCTTTTTCACATGCTCTGATGGGTTAACTAACACTACTTCCCCTCCTTTGTTTCTGAACTTGGTAAGAACGGTAATCAATACTCCGATGCCATTGCTATTAATATAGCGTACTTTGGAGATATCAATTGCGCAAAGCGCTACTTTCTCATTAATCTGGTCATTGATTAACCCCACAATCTCTGGCCCATGCTCCTCACCAATAAGGTCTCCCTCAAATTGCAAAACAAGTACTCCGCTGTTTACGTGATGTGTGTATTTCATGACAGATTGCCTTTAGGGTTTTCAATACGAAGCCAAAGGCCTCTTAAACAAGGCGCAAAGATAGTACATTAATTTCATAATGATTTATCGACCCTAGGAATTTGAATCGAATCGACTCACTTTCACCACGCCCGTTACTTTTTCCAACTTTTCAATAAGTAAATCGAGGTGACGGGTATCGTTCACATAAAGCATGATAGTACCTTCGAATATCCCACTATCGGTATCAATAGAAATAGAACGCATGTTCACTTTTAATTCAGATGAAATGACCGTGGAGATGTCGTTGATAAGCCCTACCCTATCGGTACCGATAATCTTGAGTCCGGCCAAGAAGGCAATTTCTTTTTGGGAGGTCCATTTGGCTTTCACCACTCTATAGCCATAATTAGAAAGCAGTTCTACTGCATTGGGACAGGTGGTTCGATGTATTTTGATTCCCTCATTAATGGTAACAAAGCCGAAGACCTCATCGCCAGGAATGGGATTGCAACATTTGGCCAGTTTGTACTCAATTACGTCCATATCTTCACCAATGAGCAGCATATCGTGCTCTTTGGCCTTCAGCTTGGCCAGTTGCTGTTCAATAGCTTTGGCATCGGTAGGGACTTCCTCGGGCTTTATTTGTGGACGATCAAGAGCCTCTTTGAACTTTTTAAGGTCTTTAATATCGAGGTAGTTTTTGCCTACCTTATAGAAAAGGTCGAACTGCGATTTCTGATTATAGTAAATCCGTAGGCTATTCAGCACCTCCTCTTTGGGCTCAATGCGCGCTTGCTTGAGCTTCTTTAGTACTATTTCCTTGCCATGAACAGCCACATTCTTTTTCTCTTCTTTAAGAAAATCCTTAATCCGCGATTTGGCCTTGGAGCTAGCCACAAAGCGTAACCAGTCCTCACTGGGCTTTTGCTTAGAAGAGGTTAGGATTTCTATTTGGTCACCATTTTTCAAGACATAGTTTAAAGGAACCAATTTCTGGTTTACTTTGGCACCCAAACATTTTGCTCCAATCTCACTGTGGATATCAAAGGCAAAATCCAAGGCGGTGGAACCGTGGGGAAGTATCCTTAAATCGCCTTTAGGTGTAAACACAAATACTTCTTCGTGGAAAAGATTGGAACGGAAATCATCTACAAACTCGATGGCGGAAGAATCATTTTGTTCAATCATATCGCGGACTTTGGCTATCCACATTTCCAGACCGTATTCCGCAGAATTCGTATGCTCTTTATATTTCCAGTGAGCGGCATAGCCTTTTTCGGCAATTTCATCCATCCTTAGCGTACGGATTTGCACTTCCACCCACTGGCCCGTAGCACTCATTACAGTAGTGTGCAGCGATTCGTATCCATTGGCTTTAGGTGTGCTTATCCAGTCGCGAAGCCTGTCGGGATTTGGTTGATAGTAATCGGTAACAATGGAATACACTTGCCAGCAGGCGGCCTTTTCTTGTTCAATGGGTGCATTAAGTATGATACGAATGGCAAACAGATCGTATACCTCTTCGAAAGGGATATTCTGTTTCTTCATCTTATTATAGATGGAGTAAATAGACTTAGGCCGGCCCTTAATCACATACTCCATATTCATTTTACCCAACTCGTTGTTAATAGGGTTAATGAAGTTCTTGATGAATTTGTCGCGAGAAGCCTTGGTGGCGTTTATTTTATTAACTATAGAGTAATAGGTTGCCTCTTCTGTATACTTTAAATAGAGGTCTTCCAGCTCCGATTTGATAGCATACAAACCCAAGCGGTGAGCCAGTGGTGCATACAGGTAGATGGTTTCGGAAGCGATTTTGAGCTGCTTATTGCGCGGCATACTCTCCAAGGTGCGCATATTATGCAACCTATCGGCCAGTTTGATAAGAATTACCCGTACGTCTTCCGACAGGGTAAGCAACATTTTACGGAAGTTTTCAGCCTGCTGTGAAGTTCCGTAGTCGAACACCCCGGCAATTTTGGTAAGACCATCAATAATTTTGGCCACTTTGGGTCCGAAATCGCGATTGATATCTTCAATTTCCAGCTCTGTATCTTCTACCACATCGTGTAGCAGGGCTGCCACTATAGAGGTAGTTCCGAGGCCGATTTCTTCTACACAGATTTGCGCCACAGAGATCGGATGGTAGATATAAGGTTCTCCGCTTTTGCGCCTCATATCTTTGTGGGCTTCGAGCGAAGTGTAAAATGCCTTCTTGATTATTTTGGCATCGCCATCTTTAAGAAAGGGTTTGGCCCGCCTGAGTAACTTCCTATAACGCCTTATTATTTCTTTTTTTTCTTCTTCTAAATCAATCGTAACCATAAACAGCGATAATGTGTGGTAAAATTAGGCGTATTTTTTAAAAAATTTATTGTCTGCTATTGTATATATAAAACCTCTTCTTAAATTTGCAGCTCGGTTTTGATACCGCGGATGTGGCGAAATTGGTAGACGCACTAGACTTAGGATCTAGCGCTTCACGGCATGGGGGTTCGAGTCCCTCCATCCGCACAAAAAATACCCTCGATTTAGGTATAATCATACCAAAGTTGGGGGTTTTTAGTTTTTAGTCATCATTAAACACTTCATAAAACCTTGGACATCAAACTAGAGAAAAAGGGCTCCTCCGAGGCCATTATTAAAATTAGCTTAAATGAAGCTGATTACCAACCTAAGGTTGAGGAAAAAATCAAGGAGTACAGTAAGAAAGCATCGATTAAAGGGTTCAGACCCGGCAAGGTGCCCAATGGCCTGATTCGTAAAATGTATGGCAAAGGGATATTGATTGACGAAATCAACCACATCCTTTCTCATTCTCTAAACGACTACATCAAGGACAATAAGCTTCAAATCATAGGTGAGCCGCTACCCAATATGGCTGCTAGCGAAAAAATCGATTGGGATACCCAAAAAGATTTCACTTTTGAATATGACTTGGGCTTGGTGGAACCTTTCAAAGTAGACCTTTCGGCTAAGGCCAAAGTAACTTCTTATGAAATTGAGGTAGATAAGAAAGTTATCCATGAAACTATTGATAACCTAAGAAGACAATACGGTGAAATGAGCAATCCGGAAGAAAGTGCCGAAGGCGACTTCCTTTTTGGAGAAATGAAAGCCGAAGACGGCAACTTTACTGCTGATGTGCTTTTGCCTTTGAACCAAGTAGATAAGAAGGAGTTGAAAAACTTCTTGGGGGTGAAAAAAGATACAGTGCTTTCTTTCGACCTGAGAAAGGTAATGAAAGACGAGGCCGACATTGCCCAACTTACCGGAATGAGCATTGCGGAAGCTGCTAACCTAAAGGGTAAGTTTACTTTCACAGTGAAAGGAATCAACCGCAGCACCATGGCAGAAATGAAACAGGAGTTCTTTGATAAGATCTTTGGAAAAGATGCTGTGACGAGTGAGGAAGCTTTCTTCGAGAAGGCTCAAGCCACCATTGCTGAAAACTACAACAGAGAAAGTAGTGCATTGCTCAACATCCATTTACAAAAAGCTTTGGTTGATGCTACTGAGATCGCCCTACCCAATGAGTTTTTGAAAAAATGGCTATTGGTAAGTAACGAAGGCAAAATCACTGCTGAAGAGGTAGAGAAGGAATTCGACTTGTACTTAAAAGAACTTAAGTGGTCGCTTATCAAGAATAAAATTGGTGAAGAAAACCAAATCAATGCTACCCATGAAGACGTAATGAACCAAACCAAGGCGATGATTCGTCAACAATTTGGTGGTAGCGGCTTACCTGAAAGCATTGAAGCCAGCATGGACACCTTTGCCGATAACTACTTAAAGAGTGATAAAGGCGAAAACTATATGCGAATTTTCAACCAAGTAAGAGACGAGAAAATCGTAGGCTTCATTAAGGAGAAAATTACCATTGCCAACAAGAAGGTAGATGTAGAAGAATTCAAGAAAATTGCCGCGAACTAAAAGCGACATAATCGAGTTATGAAAAAAGTCCTTTTATACAAAGGGCTTTTTTTTATTTTTGTACATACCTTAAACAAGCAATCGTATGATTAATAAAGAGGAATTCCGCAAATATGCAGTGAAAGGCCAAGGCATCAATGGCCTCACTTTCGATAAATACGTTGACCAAATCGAAAACATGACCCGCGCGGTTATTGAAGAAAGACCCACCAATTTCCGCGAAATTGACGTTTTCTCACGCTTGATCATGGACCGTATCATCTTTCTTGGCACAGGTGTAGATGATAATATTGCCAACATCATCACAGCACAGCTTCTATTTTTGGAGTCGGTAGATGCCAAAAAAGACATCTTGCTTTACGTAAACAGCCCTGGAGGATCGGTGTATGCCGGCTTAGGCATTTATGATACTATGCAGTTTGTGAGCCCCGATGTGGCCACCATCTGTACCGGATTGGCTGCTTCTATGGGCGCTGTATTATTGGCCGGTGGGGCTGCTGGCAAGCGTTCTTCGCTTCCACATGCACGCATTATGATTCACCAACCTATGAGCGGTATGCAAGGTCAGGCCTCCGATATGGAAATCAGTTTGAAGCAAACTCTCTCGGTTAAGAAAGATTTATATGATATCTTAGCTAACCATAGTGGCAAAACCTACGAGCAAATTGAAAAAGACTCTGATAGAGATTTTTGGATGAAGGCCGATGAAGCCAAAGAATACGGCCTAATTGATGAGGTTTTAACCAAGAAAAAATAACACCAGCCGAACCCCAGGGTTCGGCTTTTAACACTTAATTCCATGGCACAAATTACCTGTTCATTTTGCGGGAGAAACAAAAAAGATGTCGATTTGATGATATCGGGCATTCATGCCCACATCTGCGACAAATGCATCGCGCAAGCCAACCAAATCCTTCAGGAAGAATCTAAAACCAAAGGAAAAACCGGCACTCCGCAATTCAACCTTCTGAAGCCCATGGAAATGAAGGCTTATCTCGACCAATTTGTGGTGGGACAAGAAGAAGCCAAAAAATACATTTCGGTAGCAGTTTACAATCACTATAAGCGCCTTACCCAGCCTTCAATGGACGATATCACGATTGAAAAATCGAATATCATCATGGTAGGTGAAACGGGTACCGGAAAAACCTATTTGGCCCGTACCATGGCCAAAATCTTGCAGGTTCCTTTCTGTATAGCAGATGCCACGGTACTTACCGAAGCCGGCTATGTGGGAGAAGATGTGGAGAGCATTCTTACTCGCCTGCTACAAGCGGCCAATTATGATGTAGAAGCAGCCGAAAGAGGCATCGTGTATATCGATGAGATTGACAAAATCGCACGCAAATCGGATAACCCCTCTATCACCCGCGATGTGAGTGGAGAAGGGGTACAACAAGCTTTGTTAAAACTTTTGGAAGGCACCACGGTGAACGTCCCACCTCAAGGTGGCCGTAAGCATCCCGATCAAAAAATGATAGCGGTAAATACCGAAAACATTCTTTTTGTTTGTGGTGGCGCCTTCGAAGGAATTGCGAGACATATCGCCAACCGACTGAACACCCGCCAAATCGGCTTCTCTTCTGACACGGATGTGAAGTTGATTGACGAAAGCAACCTGCTTCAATATGTTACCGCACAAGATTTAAAGAGCTTTGGTTTGATTCCTGAGTTGATCGGACGCCTACCGGTGCTCACGTATCTTGATCCATTAAACAAAGATACCCTCAAACAAATATTGGTAGCACCAAAAAATGCCTTGGTGAAGCAATATAAGAAGTTGTTTGAGATGGAAGGTATCAACTTAGTGTTCGATGACACCGCCATAGAGTACATTGTGCAAAAAGCTGTAGATCTAAAACTAGGTGCACGCGGTCTTCGCTCTATTTGCGAAACGATAGTTACCGATGCTATGTTTGAGCTTCCGGAAGTAAGTCAGCTCGAAATAGATGCGGAATACGCCCGTGAGAAGTTTGAGAAATCGAAATTCAATAAGCTGAAAGTAGCCTAAACCTCTTTCAGATATTTTACGATAAGCCTTGCTACCTGTAGTGAGGCTTTTTCATTTCCCATAATTTGGGCCAGTGCTTGGTAATCTTCCAATACGCTCTCTCTTTTAGGCCCAGCTAGTATTCCTTGCAACTCCGCCTCCAGATTGCTTTGGTTTAACTCACCCTGAATAAGCTCACGCACCACTTCTTTATTCATTATCAGATTGACTAATGAAATAAATGGCACCTTAATGAGCGATTTGGCAATAGCGTAAGAAAAGCCGCTGGTTTTGTACACCACCACTTGAGGCACACGCCATAGGGCTGTTTCCAGCGTAGCCGTTCCAGAGGTAACTACGGCCGCGTGAGCTTCATGCAATAGGTCATAGGTTTGGTTATAAAGCACCTTTACCCCTTTTCCAGTGGCTGATTGATAGAGTTCTGAAGGAAGATTATCCACTCCGGCCACTACAAACTGGTATTCGGGAAAGCGGCTGACCAAAGGCATGAGTAAAGAAAGGATATTGTTTACCTCCTGCTTTCTGCTTCCTGGAAGTACTGCTACTATGGGTTTCTCCGTCAATTGGTTATCGGAATGAAAATTAGCGTTTAGTGAATAATCCCGTATGGCATCTAGTAAGGGGTTTCCTACATAATCAACCTCATAGTTAAACTGCTCAAAAAACTGCTTTTCAAAGGGTAGAATTACGAACATGCGGCTTACATAGCGTTTGATTTTTAGCGCGCGTTTCGTATTCCAAGCCCATACTTTGGGTGATATGTAGTAAAATACTTTAATGCCTCTTTCTGAACAGAATTTGGCGATTTTCATATTGAAACCACCGTAATCTACCAATACCACCACATCGGGCGAATAGGCGATAATCTGCTCTTTACACTGAGTCAGTAGCTTTTTGATGGTAAGGAGATTGGTTATCACCTCCCAAAAACCCATAAAAGCCAACTGACGGTAATGCACCAAAATGTGGGCTCCGGCCTGTTCCATGTAGTCGCCACCCCAAGCCTGTATTTCGGCTTGCTCATCCAGTTTTATCAATTCTTTGATGCAATTGGAAGCATGCAAATCACCTGAGCGTTCTCCTGCTATAAAAAAGTATTTCATACAAAATTCAATAAAAAAGGGCCGAACTAGCGACCCTCACCAAAGTATTCTACAAAATTGCGTGGTGTTTCGTAAAGTTTGATACTGTACAAACGCCCATTGGAAGTGATGGTTTGGATGGCGGGTTCTAGTATCTTCCACATCTCCATCACCAAAATTTCACAACTGGCCAGCTTACCTTTCATAAAATCCACATCGAGATTAAGGTTTTTGTGGTCTACCTTTTCGATTATTTCCTTTCTGATTAGGGTGCTGAGTTTCTTTAAGTCTACCACAAAACCCGTTTCCGGATCAGGAACACCCGCCACGGTTACTATCATGTCAAAATTATGCCCATGCCAGTTTTCATTGGCACAAGGGCCAAACACCTGCTCATTGCGCTCTCTGGACCAGTTGGGATTATACAGCTTGTGTGCTGCATTGAAATGCTCTTTTCTACTAACGTAAATCATCGGCTATAAACGGAAAAACCCTTCCGTATTCGTCTGCTAAAAACCAAGTACAAATATACGGGGCTTACTTAAATAACCATGCGTTCAGATTTATCTTAAATTTGTCTGGAAATATGGCTTATTTTACTTCAAAAAACACCCAAGCTATGATCGTAGTAACAGGAGCAGCAGGATTTATTGCCAGTAATTTGATGGAAGGACTCAATGAGGCCGGTTTTACGGCCATTATTGCGGTCGACCTATTCGATAAGCCCGAAAAAAACAAAAACCTTGAAGGCCTTACCATACAAGAAAGAGTGGATCGTAGGCAATTTAAAACTTGGCTTGACGAAAATCATACGCATGTGGAGTTTATCTTCCACTTAGGTGCACGCACCGATACGGCCGAATTTGACCGCCAGTTGCTAAGTCAACTTAATACGGAGTATTCAAAGATGGTTTGGAAAAAATGTATCGCCTATCAAATTCCGCTAGTATATGCCTCATCGGCTGCTACCTATGGAAATGGAGAGCTTGGGTATGATGACAATGAAGCACTTATCCCTCAATTGGTGCCACTGAACCCATATGGGGATTCAAAAAATGAATTTGACATATGGGCTTTGGAGCAAAAGGAACAACCATTTTTCTGGGCAGGATTAAAGTTTTTCAATGTATATGGCCCTAAGGAATTTCATAAGGGACGAATGGCTTCAGTGATTTTTCATGCATTCCAGCAGATTAAAAAAACTGGAGAGATGCGCTTATTCCGCTCACACAATCCGCAGTATAAGGATGGCGAGCAAATGCGCGATTTTGTGTATGTAGGTGATGTGGTAAAAGTTTGTTTATTTCTACTTCATAACCGCAAGCATTCGGGTATTTACAACCTTGGAAGCGGTAAGGCACGCACCTTTCTGGACTTAACCAAGGCCGTATTCCGGCAAATGGAAATCCCTGAGAAAATTGATTTTATGGATACTCCTGTGGATATACGCGATAAGTACCAATACTTTACCCAAGCCAATATGAGCAAGCTCAAAAGCATTGGTTATACGGAAGAGTTCACCTCTCTGGAGCAGGGTGTAAGTAGCTATGTACAGTATTTAATAAAGAAGGGGTAATGTGAACCACCACCCCTTTTTTAGTTATTAGATAAGACCCAATCGTTTTTACTCAATAATAATCTTCTGTACGCTGGTACTAGCGCCTAATTTCACCTGCACCAAGGCCACACCTTTAGGCATTGAAGTTACATTCAGGCTCAGTTGATTATTGGACAAGCTTGCAACAGGAACAATTTTGCGTGCATGTACTTTGCCCAAATAACTGAAGACTGTTACTTCTACCACCTCTTGGCGGGTATTTGGTAGCTGAATATATAAATTACTACTTACCGGATTAGGATACAGTTTAATCAGGGGGATATTAATATCCTGTTGCATACCAAGTACTCTAGGTTCATTAATCTGAAGTGGGAAACTGTACGATTCAAACGATCTTCCACCTTTATAACCCACTAATATCACCTCATACGATCCCGCTTGTGTAAAATCAACCCCTAGTGTACTCTCCCCAAGTTCTGGTGAAACCAAAGTAGCTTTTGATTCATTATTGAACCAAACCTGAAGTGAATCATACGCAGAGCGAAGATTAGCTTCAATTACCACTTGCATAGCATCCTCATCAAAAAATGTAGTAGATAAAACGGGAATAAAGGTAATCTCGGGTAATTCAGGGATTTGAGCCGTCCAGATTCCTCTGCCGTGGGTGGCCAATACTACCTGATCGTCCATTGTTTTCATCTCCCAAATACTTACCGCAGGCAAGCCAGAAGTAGACAAGGCCCAAGTAGCACCTCCATCGGTAGATTCTACTAATCCGATTTCGGTACCTACCCAAATGATATTGGGGTCATGTGGCATTACTAATAATGCATACACTGCTACATTAGGAAAACCTGTGCTGCTTACACTATTCGTTCCAAAACCTGAGATATCTGTCCAAGTTTGACCCAAATCAGTGGTTTTAAGAATCTTCGGTCTTCCTGAAATGGAGAATAAAGCGTAGGCAGTTTGCCAATCGGTAGGGTGAGTGGCAAAGCCGGAAACTTGCCCCATAGTTACCTCTGTATAATTATTAACAGGAGCAAAAGTTTCTCCTCCATCTACTGAAACATTAATTCTTTCATCCTCCGTCATGGCATCAAATGCCCAAACTACCTTGCTCTTAGCCAATGAAACATCTACATTGGAGGTGCTTGACATCGTATATGTGGAGCCTAAAGGTTTATTAACCCAAGAAGAACCAAAATTATCAGAACGCCAAACGCCTCTGGAGCCAATAGTAAATATCCTATCCGGATCACTCTTTGAATTAGCCAAACGAGAAACAAACGGTGCACCTCCACTACCATTATCACCAGGACGAGCGGGCGACCATGATACGCCTCCGTTTGTGGAGCGGCTGAATCCATTAAATTGAGCACCTCCTATAAGTTTCTGTGGGTCTGAATTATTCCAAATTGCTTCGAAACCATCACCTCCTAACATAAAGGAATAGAGCGCGCTAGGGTCGGTGGACTCTCCATTACTTTTCCAAGTACCATTATCTTGCGTGCCGCCAATAAATTCTAAACTGCCCGGTTTTTTGTCTACTCCATAAAACTGAGTGGTGTTATAACCGGAGCCTGCGAAGTTCCAAGTTCCATTCGAAAAACCTGGATCAGTACCTTCATCACTTACGTACACCCCTCCATCATTGCCAATGATTAGTTTAAAGGTTTCGGCAACAGCATCCACCACTACCGGCACAATATTGTGTTGATCTACGTGTACTTCCTGGTTTTTACCCCCAAATTGACTATATCCGTCTGTTACGTTCTCGAGATTTCGATCTTTAAATCGCTCATTTCCGGCAAAAATTTTAATCGTTCCCGGCTGATTGATAGGATCCCAAGTTTCACCATCCAATAGGCGCGGCCACATAAAGTACAGTTGCTCTACCTCATGCCCTCCGTTGGTTGTTACAGAAGCATTGGCATTGACGGCATCATAATCGAAGGTATGGATAAAAATGTACTCCCTGGCACGAGAATCATCATCTGGATCTACCGCTTCCACATCAAAAACTCCATCATTCTCTTGATCTCGAAATGACACACCTAGTTGCCTGTTGTTAGTTACATCCCATACCTGAAAAGGAATATCTACATAGTCTTGGTAGGTATAGTCATTGGGAGCTATTCCTGCCCCTCCATCTCCATTGCTACCACCATTAGCAGGTACAGTAAAACGATGGGCTTTTTGGGTTTGACCAAATCGAATTTCTACATCCACAAAATCATCTGAGGTAATCCCTTCACCTATATCTAATCTACCTCCAAAGTATGCCCCCGAGAAGTTTACAAAGAAAAGAGAAGGCATTCCGGTTGGGTCAAAACTTAGCAAGGTTCTGTCTCCAATAGTTTCATTCGCCAACACCGTTGCTCTCCATTGATTGATTCCACCTAAATAAACCACATTTTCATCAAAGGGGTGGGCTTCCACCGTATTATCATACCATCCTTGTCCGCCAAGCCAATTCTCATTTGCTCCAGCGTTTTGTTGTTGGGTTAGATACCATGTGACACCTCCGTCAGAGGATACATACAACTCTGAACTTTCAGCACTCTCACCAGCAGCAAAAATACGATTAGGATTTACCGGAGAAATGGCTATTTCGTACCTCCCGGTAGAGCTAAGACCTATATTGGATAAGCTCCATGTAAGCCCTTTATCTACCGACTTAAGTACCCCTACGCCATTTTCCGCTGCATAAAGGACACTAAAATCCTCTGGATTGGGGCGCAAATCTTGCACGCGGCCACCAGTATATTGCTCAGACCAATTCACACCACCGTCTACAGATAAGTAAATACCCGTATTAGTTACGGCTAGCACATAATTGGGATCGGCAGGGTCAACAGCTAGGCGGTTTATATAGGCAAACTCAATTTGATCGGCTGTAGAGGCTAGTTGCGTCCAAGTTTCCCCCCAGTCTGCTGATTTAAAGATTCCATTTCCACGTACTGCATCTAAGTTTCCAAAACCTTCTCCACTTCCGGCATATACGATGGAAGGATTGGCTTCTGAATTAGCCAAAGTGGTTAAAGCCAAATTAGGTAGATCATCAGTTTTATTTGCCCAAGTTAGTCCCCCATCAGTGGTTTTCCATATACCACCACTAGCAGAAGCAGCGAGCCAAGTATTTAAACTAGGGTCGGCATAGTCTACCAATATGCCTCTGGTACGTCCCGGTACATTGGCTGGGCCACGCTCAACCCATGTAACAGAATTAGCCAAGGAAGCCGACTGATTACGCTTAGCCAAAGCTGCAATTCGTGAAGCTTTTAGTTCTTTTATTTGGTAGTTGAGCGGATAGCTAGGTGCTAACTCATCGGCTCCTGTGCGTAATTGCATTAGGAGCAATTCGAATTTATCGGGATTGTCGAACTTGGCTCCTCCCGCCATTTTACGTGCCCTTTTGGCTTCGTACTGTTGAACTTGAATTTGTTCAGGTGTTTGGGAGTAGGGTTCCTCCTCCACTAAGCTGAGAGGGACAATAATTATCCCTGCAAAAGCAATTACTGCAATAAGAGTTAATAGGTTATTCTTTTTCATAGGTAAAGGGTTATTCTGGCATAAAAATAAAACTATTTGACTGATAACTAAAGGATTCGTAAAAGGTTAAGCAAATTATAAATAAAAAGGCCAGTACTTTCGCACTGGCCTTTTTATTAAGTGAAGTACTCTATATAATGTTATAAACTTCCACTACCAATCTCTTCACCTTCTGCATCATATACGGTATAAGCGGTACCATCACCAGAAATTTCAAGAAATCCAACCACGCGGTTATCGTTACCTGCATCGTTAGAGTTAAATGAACTTTCTAGAACCATGTGATTTTCACCATTGTTATTCCCCACCAAAACGTTAAAAGGGATAGAAACACCTTCTCCACCAACTGGAATATCAGAAGCATAGAAATCGGCAACAATATAATAGGTATCGTCTGCAAGAGATTTCATGGAACCTCCTTCAACGGGACATGCTGAGGTAGCACCATCATAAACTCCAACCGTTTGTGCCAAATTCACCAAATAGATATCAATATCTACGCCTTGATCACAAAACTCAGCCCCCCATACGATTCCATAATCGTAATCACGTACAGTAGAGCTTACTGATTCAGACTCAGAGCTAGGGGCAAGTTGGAAATTATATCCATAATCCTCCGATGCATCCAAATTGAATGCTAAGGTTTCAGCACCTTCAGGATTATGATCTGAAAGTACAAGAACACCAACCCTAGTTGTATAGGTAAAAGCAGAGAAGGTAGGATTGATTAACTCAACATCCGAAGCATCTGATTCAGACGAGGCCTGAAAAACAACACCAAAGTCTATAGACTGATCAAATAATTTATCAGTTGAAAGATCAAACCAAAGAGTGTCACCTTCATCTACGGAGGAGTAATCTGCAGCAGGAGTAATGGTAACAACAGCACCATCATCAGGAGAATCTATCTCTGATACCTCTTGCTCAGGAAAACAAGACATTACTGCCAAACTTAGGGCCGAAAATGCAAGTATATTTTTATTAAATAATTTCATAAATCAAGTATTGATTAAAGTTTCACATAATCGGCCACATACTTGCGATCGCCAGCAGCAAACGACACATAATATTCAATATGTAAGTTACCTGTAACAGGATCTACATAGCTATCACCACCTTGATAAACCAAGTTTGAGTAAAGATTCACGAGATTTTGTTCTGGAACAGTAATCACGTTACATACATCAACAAAGTCAAACCCAGGCGTTCCTCCAATAGACCCCGGAGCCCAGTGGCCTACAGAAACTCCTCTATATTGTCCGGGACCCGTAGACTCTATTACATCAGAGTAGGAATAAACATTCCCATCATTTCGCACAATGGTAACTTGATATGCTGCAGCAAGATCCGAAGGACAAAGATAAAGCATGTTTACTGTCAAAGGAGCACCACTAGCAACTACATTGCCCGAACCTGATACAGCAGATACCATAAGCTTTAAAACAGGAGCTGTTTCAAGTGGCGTTTCAATCCCCTCTGTCAGCATAACAATGGTAAACAAATCCGTAAGATTCTTGCCTGCTGATAGGGTAGCAGACTTGTTATCAATACGGAAGTGAGTACCTTCAATCGCAGTTGAAGAAGGATCCACTTCAATAGTCAAACTATAATCGCCACTTAAGCCATCTGTGCTAGGGCCTGTAATCCATAGAGGAACCTGATTAGTATATTCAGTACCATCTGCAATACCAGAGATATTGATAGATCTATCTACAAAGCCCGCCACATTAGGTGAACCTTCAATCTGATCAATTAGCGTTTCGGATTCAGAGCATGCAAAAATAGATGCAACTAATCCTACTTGTAAAATATATAAAGATAACTTTCTCATTGTACTCAATTTTTAGTTAGCCCAGAATTGTTTGTCTGTAAATGGATTTGCTTGAGCCGGGATATTGGCACTATTACCACTTGTTTCGCTAGCTGGGTATAATAAGCGAACAGGACGAACCAAGTTAGGAGCTTCTTGCGAAATAGGCAAATCAGAAGGATAACCTGTACGGGTATGATCAAACCAAGATTGCTCTGCTGTTAAACCTTGTACAGCTAGCCATTTCTGAGTAATAATTACCTCAAGTTTATCAGAAGCTGCTACATAATTAGCGAAGGGCTGATTAAGATAGCTACCAATTGGAGCTCCAAGCGTGTTGAATGCGGCTGTAACACCTGCCTCATAAAATGTTTGGGGATCTCCTCCAAAACCATTGAGAGCAAGTTCTGCCATATTAAAATTATGCTCAGCTAGGGTGAAAATTATTGACCCTTGCTCTGGTCCTTGCAATAAAGCTGGCCCAATATTAGAGACTAATGAAGGAGCATACACCGCAGGGTCAGCTGTAATCCCCTGAGGAACGCCTAGGTGACCTGTAGCAGGTTGTTCAAAGAGGTAGTCAATTCTAGAGTCAGCATTGTCCTGTAGAAGTTGAATCATGAAGTCGGAGGCACAAGTAGCTTGACCACTCAAAGTAGGACTTCCAGCAACATTGGCACCAAAATCTTCCCAGAAAGGATTTTGCTTATCCTCTTCATTCAAATAACCACCATCAGGAGTAATTACCACATTTGAAGTAATAAAACCAGAACCTTCAGCTGCAATAGCAGCCAATTCAGTATTAACGTAAGCATCACCTTTGGCACTTGCAACTCTGTTTAGAATTCTAACTTTGATAGTGTTAGCAAACTGCTTCCACATAAGCATATCGCCACCAAAAATCATGTCATCACCCTCAGGAAAAATGCTAGTTGCGTTTGCTTCTGCAGCATCAATCATGGCAATAGCCTCCGTTAACTGAATGATTAAATCATCATAAATTTCAGACGCAGCATCATATTTAGGTGAAGGGTTATTACTTCTTTGCAAAGCATCAAAATAAGGAATATCACCGTAGAAGTCGGTCAAAATCTGAAAGGTATAAGATTTCATAATTTTCCCTATGGCTACGTAGGCTCCATATACTTCGGGATCATATGAATCTAATAAGGCATACTGCTTAAGGGCGCGAAGATAGGCGTCATTAAAAATACCACCATAGAAATTGGTATTTACCTGATACAAAAATTCATCATTGTACCATGAAAATCCGGCTGATTCACTCCAATTATACATTAACATATTACCAAGATGGCTTACTCTTCTATCAGAATGCATCCATCGAGCAGTATAATTTTGAGCAACTGGTAAAATCAAATAGGGGTCTGCTGAAGTAGGATTATTAGGGTCGGTATTCACATCCAAATAATCATTACAGCTAGACATTACGCTTGCAAAAGCTACTGCAAATAGTATAAATATTTTCTTTTTCATCGTGATTTCTATTTAGAATTCAATGTTAAGATTGAAACCAAGTGATCTAGTAGGAGGAGATTGAAGATATCCACCAATACCTACGCCATTATCATTATTGGCGCCACCTGTGTTTCTGAACTCAGGATCAGAGAAGTTAGTTTGATTTGCAAGGCTAACCCATAGATTACGAGCTACAATCCCTACAGTAACCTTACTCAAAACACGAGTACTTTCTAATACAGAAGTAGGCAAACTATAGTTAAGAGCAAGCTCTCTAATTTTGAAAGCAGTAGCATCTCTAACATAGTTTTCTTTGATTTCATTAAAAGTATTTTGCCAGAATCCCATACGACCTCCACTAATAGGAATGTTGGTATTTGCAACAAATGTTCCATCAGACTGACGAATTGAAGAATTAGGGAATACAAAATCCTTTCTATCAGAAGAAACACTCTCCATAGAACGTCCGGTAAACTCCATTTGATCATGTCCTTGCGAATAGTAGATGTGTCCCGTACGATAATCCATAGTAGCAGAAAGACTCAAACCTTTAAAAGAAAATCCACTTGTTAGACCAATAATATAGTCAGGAGTAGTTTTACCTTGAGGAAGAACCTCTCCAATCTCAGGGTTTCCGTTTGCTGGATTAATAACCACTCGACCTTGTGGATCACGAACATAAGATTGAGCTTTAATCTGAGGGAAGGCCATGCCAACAATAGCATATGTTCCATAACCACCAAAGTCATCTAGTGCTACCTCTTTTAGGTCGTCCTTAATCTCTTTTACCACAGTTTCATAAGTGGTGAAGTTGGCGTTCAAATCCCAACGGAAATCACCTATTTTCAATACGTTACCACCAAAAGATGCCTCCAAGCCTTTAGAGCTCAGCTTACCAATATTTGTTAAGAAAGTACTTGAACCAGATGCGAATGAAGGAGTAGTTTCAGTAATAAGATCAGTTGTAATTGTATTAAATACTGACACATCCAACTTAAACCTTTCATTGAACAATCCGGTATTCAAACCAAGTTCCCAGGTATTTAATCTTTCTTTTTGAATATTAGGATCTACCGTAACCAAGCTTTGCTCAAAACCATTGGTGTTTCCTAATGGGAAGAAACGCGGTTGGGTTAACCTTTCATTTAGGTCATAAATCCCCAAATCGTTATATACCGTTGAATTACTTACAGTGATTTTAGCAAATGAAAGCACTGGGTTTTCTGTAATCACAGGAAAAGCATCTGAAAGGATTACGCTTAAGCTAGTTGATGGATAGAAATAGGAATTATTATCCAAAGGAAGCGTTGAAGTATAATCTTGACGACCCGCTAAGTTCAAATAAGCCCATTTTCTGAAACCAACTGTTACGTCTCCAAAGAAACCATATACACGCTTTTGAGACTGATCTACAGCTGCTGTTAACTGTCCAGTACCATTTGAGATGTCATAAAAACCAGGAATACTTAAATTCACCGCAGTTATTGAACTAGCGCGATATTGAGAAGAAATTACTGCAGCCCCTAGGAAACCATTGATAGAGAAGTCACCCCCGAATTCATACGTTCCTAAAGACAAAATGGCATTTGAGTTAAACTCAACATCTTGAAACTCGGAGTCTGTAAGGAATGAAGATACATCGGCATGTGACGGTTGTAAATCCGGATTATACGTTTGCGCATCTCTCCAGTTTTTACCCCATCCTGTTCTTCTGTTGATACCAGTTCTTACAGCAAAATTAATTTTGTCTGTAATTTTGTACGAGGCATTAACGTTTGCAATCAAACGATTTGTCCAATCATTATTTCTGTTAGTTCCAATTGCCCAGTAAGGATTTTGATAGTAAGCATTATAGTAATTATCCGCATAACCATATCCAATCGGATTTTGCCAATCCTTATATTCAGATAGGGGTATATTGGCAGGCGTATTCAAAATAAACCAATACAACGGTCTGTCTTGATCACCAATTGAACCACCAACCACACTAGACTCGTCTTCAAAATATTGTGAAGAAAGGTCTAATTTTACTTTCCCAATTTTCTTAGAGGCATTAACACGAACAGTTCTTCTAGAATATTCATCATCCGGAACAATACCTTTCGTGTTGGTATTTCCTACTGATAAAAAGAAGGTGCTAGTTTCATCACCACCGCTAAGATAAACGTTGTTCTGCAAGGTAGACCCTGTATTAAAGAAATCTCTAAGGTTATCTTTAATTGGAGCATAAGGGATATATTGATCAGCTACAGGATAACCATCAGGGAAATCAGGCCCAACTCTTCTCATTTGCCCATCAAAGCGTGGTCCCCAGTTTGTGTTCTCGATAGGATCGTAGTGACCATCCCAACCAATACCATGCTCAGTTTGGAAATCAGGCAAGAAGGAAACTTCTTCAAATGTAAGACTGCTATTAACACCAGCAATGAAGCGTTGTCCAATCTTACCCTGCTTGGTGGTTACAATTACTGCACCATTGGCAGCTCTTGAACCATAGAGAGCACCTGCGTTGGCACCTTTAAGGATGTCAATACTTTGAATGTCATTGGGGTTCAAGTTATTGAACGCACCAATTGTTGCAACTGCTCCATCGATAACGATCATGGCTTCGTTGTTGGCTGAGATTGAGCGGAAACCACGCAAAAGTATCTGCGCCTGAGGATTTACCCCATTGTTTTGCACGTTAATCTGAAGACCTGCAACTTTACCGGCCAAACCTACAGCAGCAATCTGCTGTTGACCTTGCATGATTTCCTCTGCACCAACCTTTTCGGTCTGATACGTAATCTCATTTGCAGCACGCTCAACACCGTAAGCGGTTACCACAACTTCAGAAAGTTCTGCGATATCCTCTTCAAGCGTTATGTCCATAACACTTCTAGAGCCAACAGGAACATCCTTTTTCTTCATTCCAATAGACGAAAATTGAAGCACGGCCCCATCTTGGACTGAAAGTTTGAAATTTCCGTCAATGTCAGTTGTAGTACCAGTGCTTGTACCTTTGATCATGACGTTTACTCCGGGAATAGCGCTTCCGTCTGCACCAGACGTAACCTTACCCGACACGGTTCGTTCTTGAGCATTTGCCACACTAAATAGTGCGAAAACACCCATGAAACAGAGTAGTAGAATCCTCTTCATACGGTTTTGTTTAAGTTAAAAATTTGTTTGAGTTTTGAATAATTTCAAACGTAGTAAGAAAAATTAAGCGAAAAAATAAAATTTGGTTATTTTTTCAAATTAGAGCAAAAGACGACTGCCTGATTCCTACTTCTCCATATTTTACACAGATATTGTTCTATTTTAGCTCTAAACCTTGCACCTTTGTTAGTGGTTTAATGTTATAAAAGTTCAACCTATATTTATTTAGTTTAATATGAAAAAGCACGTATTATTTATCTCGCTACTGTGCCTCTCTTCGTTTGGGGGCGCTCAGGGTTTGAAATCTATTGTTTACGATACCGAAGTGGCTCCCAATCCTAATAGTTTTCAACCCTTACCTCTTCCTGAGCCTAATACCACAGGGCAGACCTATTTGCATGAGGAATGGTCGGTGGGCGACTTAACCGTACAAAGTGGAGTAATAAAACAGCTTCCCTTACGATTCGATGTATATAATAATCAAATTGAAATAAATACGGAAGAAGGAATTAAGGTTTGCCCAATAGAGCTAGTAAAAACAGTAAAATACACCACACCTGTTTTTGAAGAAGTTATTCTAGTGAACAGTAGCCAGATAGTGGCAAATAGTTCTTTTCAGAGAAACAAACTATTGAAAGTTGAATACTTGGGCGAATATTCTTTATTGAAAGGCTTTTCAACTCGTATTATTGAAGCGAGCTATCGTCCAGAGTTCGGTGCAGGCTCCAGAACTCATAGGATTGTTATCAATGAACAATACTATTTGCAAAATGAAAACAGGATTATTCCTCTGGAAAAAAGCTTTGAAGATAGCGAGGAGTTAAGGAAAGAGGAACAAGACTTGATTAAAAACTACAAGAAACAAAACAAAATACGAAGCAAAAACCAAGAATCGTTGATTGAACTTATAGAGTTTTTAAATAATAAAGGGGCCTAAAAGCCCCTTTATTATTTATGTTATTACACGTAAAGAATTATTCTTCAACCTGTAATGTAAGGGTAGCAGTACCCGAATCACCGTAGATGTTCTCCCAAGTGATTGTTAATGTGCCATCTGCATTAATTACACCATCGAAGGCAGAGTACGCAGCGGCAGCATTGTTAGCTGCTAAGAAAGAAGACACATCAGCTCCACACCATCCGATTCTTGCAGAAGGAACACCGTATCCCTGAGCTGTGTATAAGCCGAACGAGATATCAGAAATCCTTACAGAGCCTGCGTGCTCAGCATAAAGTGAAGCTCCGGTTGTATTAATAACAATCGATACAGTAGACTCTAGGCCGCTATATGTACCATCGCCATTGTCGCCATCAAATGCCTCACTAGTATTTCCTGACATCACGGTGTTATAAGTACCCGCAAGGTTTTGAGAAGGAATACAAGCAACTGCACGTGTCGTAATAGAGCGAGCATTGGATATCTTTCCTTGTTTGTCCATTACAGTAACTGTGATGGTTTGAAACTCTGTAGCATCTTCATCCTCTGCTGCAGGGGCAGTATATTGGATATTCAGTGTTCCAGAAGTGTTTCCACGGAACGCATCAATATCTGACGATACCGAACCTATCTCTTCAGATAGGGAAATAAAAACAGAATCAACACCAGCTGGTGAATCAGGGATATTAATGGCAATATCCATTGTTCCGCCAAATTCAGTATAATGAATTAAGGTATTGTTCGCTCTTAGGGAAGCAACATTGTTTGCGTCAGCCACATTCAAATAAATGTAAGGACCGTCCAATAATGGCTCAGGATTTGCATCCTGATAATCATCCACCTTACAAGCCACTGTAGACAATAGCACTAAAGCAGTGATAAATAGATTTATTTTTTTCATTTTCTTCAAATTTTAGTTAAAACCTAATGGTATTACTGCTTAGTCAAACGTAGCGTAAGTGGCTCATTTTGTGGAAGACCACAAGCTGGATCTACGTTGTCTAAGATTTCAATAATAATCTCGCTATCATCTGCTGGATCGTACTGAAAAGTAGCATCTGGATCACTTACCCAAGCGATTGATGGACCACCGCAGCTCAATCCTGAACTTGTTTTAGGAACCGAAACTGCACCGCAAAGCAAGGTAAATCCAAAAGCACGCGAATCAAAAGTTAGATAAGTACCTAGGAATCTACGAGCAATTGGATTGGTAGCAGTAAGCGTTACGTTTGCCGCAGTCCAACGGTCTTCAAAGCCGAAGAAAGGATCACTAGGGCCGGCAATTTGCTCCAAAGCATAAGTACCTGTAAATGCCGCCTGTAGCGGACAACCTACAATGGCATTAAAACGCGTGGTGAAACTTGCCGTGCCAGCCGCTGGATCAAAACCTGGGTCAATATTGACAAAACCAGGAACAGACTCGTCAGGATACACAGTACCATCAGCCATGGTAGTATAGTTCAAAAACACGAACTGATCACCACCGGCTAAATCGTCTACAGTAATTCCTAATGCAGAGGTTACGTCTGCAGAGGTAATTTCCTCATTTCTTATTGCACCTTTAGCTGCGTTAAAATCAGCTTGAGTATAGGTTTTGATAAGAATAGGATCAGATGCAGTACCAACAGCAGGCGTGTAAACAAAATAAATGTTAACCTCATCCAAATTAGAGTTTTCAGAGAAAACATCATATTTCAGACGTGCATTGGCAATATCCGAGAAATCGAAGTAAGAGAAATCAGGATCAACCTGAATTCTTACGTTAGCAGCTTCCTTGAAGTCAGGGAACCTAACTTCCTCCTCATTTCTACAAGAGAAAAGAGCCACAGAAAGTGCCGTTAAGCTTAAAATATAGTTAGTTATCTTTTTCATGGTTTTACGGATTAATTATCCCAGAATACTTTTGCTGAATAGATATTTTTCTGTGACGGAGCATTAGAATTCAAATCCAATTCACGTTGTGGGTAAGGGAAACTTTGGATAAAGTCGCGAGAACGAACTGTTACCGCAAGGTTGTCAGTATTACCATCGTGAAGAATCGGATAGCCTGTTCTTCTCCAATCATTATATATGTCAGAAGCATTACCGAAGCTTGCAATCCACTTTTGAGTCATAATTACTTGTAATCTTTCAGTAGCATTACCTCCGTTAAACACACCCATTACGTTGGTTACGTAGTTGTTAATAGCAGCAGCACTAATTAAAGGCGCACCTGCATCAGCAGCTACTTCGTTTACTTTGGCAAATGATGCACGGATGGCGGCTTCAGTAGCGGCAGCCTCATCACCGGCAATTACACCCGCATTAATCAACTCAGCTTCGATATACAATCTATCAAAGTAAGTTAAGATTCTGTGTGGTGTGTTACCTACCCCATTGAAGTTGGCAGTGGCTCCATCACCCGCATCAAATCGACCACCACATGGGTAAAGACCTACTACTGTTTGAGAAGAAGCTTGATCAAAACCTTCGTTAGGGTCAATGTTGAAGCTGAATTGATAAATTGACAAGAAACCGGTAGCGTTGTTGAAATACGCAGTAGGGTTTTCAGGCTCTTCACCGGCAGCCACATTGATTTGGTTGTAGAAATAATACGGTACCCGAGGGTCACTTGTTGGGAAAATATTTCCGTTGTGTCCGAATGTATTTTGGTTAGTCATTACTTCATAGAAATAAGGACTAATATACGAGTGAGTACCAGGGGCATATTCTGATGCATAGGTAGGGTTACGATCATCAGGAGCTTGTGATGTACCATACTGCATTTGGAAATCTTCTGCAGGAGAACTAATCAAATCACCTTCTTGAATCAATGCATTGACCTCAGCTGATACATCCTCAACCAAACGAATTTGATTGTACAGTTTAAGCTTTAAGGTTTTTGCAAATTTTCTCCAGTTAGCTCTGTTTCCACCATAGAACAAATCATCATTACCAGGAGAAAGAACACTCGTAGCAGCCAAATCAGCAATACCAGCATCAATTAGAGCAAACACTTCATTGTAAATGGCTGCACCTCCGGCAAATTGAGGGCTTGAGTTTATAGCACCCAAGTTGGCGGTTTCAAATGGAACTGATCCATAATAATCCACCAAAATGCTATAAATATAGCCCTTCAAAATCTTGGCAATACCTACGTAATGCAAATCACCATCCGCGGTACCTTTTTCAATAATCACATTGATATCAGTAAGTGCGTCAAGATAAAGGCTATTCCATACACTGTTTGGTGTAAATGCAGAAGGAAGCATGATGTAATCATTAAGGTTTCCCCTTGTTACCAAATGGTGCATCATAAACGCTGTGGAAGAAGAAGTTCCATTGGCGATAGATGTTGAATTTGCTACACTTAGCTCAACAGCTGGAAGCAATTGTCTAACAGGCACATCAGTAGGGTTATTAGGATCTGTATTGATATCCAAAAAGTCCTTCTCACAGCTACTCATGGTAAGTGCTGAGATACCCAAACCGGCAGTTAATATATATTTAGTTATTTTTTTCATTATTGAAAAGTTTAGGATTAGAACGTAATTCTTAAACTCACACCGTATCTTCTGGTACTTGGGGTTGCTGCCCATTCAATACCTTGAGTATTAGAGTTACCAAACTGGTTGATCTCTGGGTCAAAATTAGAATACTCAGGCAAGTTAGGCGCATTGAACCAAAGGTTACGTCCGATAAACGAGATAGAAGCTGACCCAAATGGAGTTTTATCCATTAATGATTGTGGCAATTGATAGCCTAGGGTTACCTCTCTTAAACGAATAGTGGTAGCATCCCATACGGCAAACTCGTCCAATCCGTTGATTGCAAAGGTGTTACCAAACCACAAAGCGTTTTCCTCTATCATGGTTGTGTTTTCAATCTTTTCACCTTCTTCTGTACGGATAGGATCAAGCGTTACAGGATCGCCATACACACCAGGAATTACCTTATTAATTTCTCTGTTTTCGGTAAACTTGGTTACCCCTCTACCCAATTGTGTAGAAACTGTGTTTGAGTAAATATCTCCACCTTGTTTCCAATCCAATACTACGTTCAAAGAGATACCTTTGAACGATAGACGATTGGTCAAACCTACAATGAAGTCAGGGTTAGGGTTACCAATGATAGCAGGCTCCAATGATGTTAGAAGTTGACCATTTGAAGGGTCAATCAACAAATTGCCTTCGTCATCTCTGGCAGCAACTGTACCTTGAATCAAACCATATTCTTGGCCAGGAATGTGTACAGAAATAATTCCATAACCACCACCTAGCGTAATTTGATCAATACCTTCAGCAAGAGATTCGATTACGTTTCTGTTGTGAGTGTATGTACCGAAAATATTCCAAGTGAAACCATTGTCCAACTGAACTGGAGTCACATCTAAGCTAATTTCAATACCTGTGTTAGAGATTTCACCAAAGTTTGTTAGCAAACTAGAAAAACCTGTTGTGGCTGGTAAAGAAACGAAACCGATTTGGTTACCTGATTTACGCTGATAAACAGTGATACTAGATTTAACTTTGTTCTTCAACAAAGCTACATCAATACCCGCCTCTACTTCGCGTGTTTGCTCTGGCAACAAATTAGGATCGCGAGCGATATTGCTTAATGAAGCACCAGGAACTCCTAAGAAAGGCAAAGCCCCGGTAGCGTTTTGTAAATCGCCATTAATATTGAATACAGGGTTCAATTGGTACGGATCGGTATCAGAACCTACTTGAGACCAACCACCGCGCACTTTCAAACTTGAAAGAAGATCAGAAGAAATTCCTAAAGCATCAGATAATACTACCGAACCAGTGATAGCTGGATAGAAGAAGCTGTTACCACCTTGAGGCAGGGTTGATGACCAGTCGTTACGAGCGGCTACGTTCAAGAAAGCCCAATCGTTATAGCCCAAAGTAGCCTCACCAAATACACCATAGAGACGTCTCTGAGTATAGTCACCACCAAATGGAGTAACATCATTGGTATTATCGATATCATCGATATCGAAAGTTACATATCCTAAACCTTGGAAGGCTTGACGCTTAGAAGTACGCTGGTTTACGTTATGACCCAAAGTAGCGCTCAGTGAGAAGGTTTCTCCAATATTTGGCTTCAATGATACTAAGAAGGTAGATTCAATTTCTTCCCAGTTGAAATAATCTTCTACCACGCGACCTACTCCAGGGTTGCTAGAAGGACCTGTAGAGCCAGGACGAATAAAATCTACGTTGTTTTGGGTATAGGCATTGATACCAATTTTGTAGTTCAGATTGATCCACTCCAATACATCATATCCTAAGTCTAATGATGCTACCGAACGATTGACTGAAGAAGTTGCTCCAGCATTCTCGTAAGACCATAGAGGGTTATCTGCTTGACCACGAGCTACCATGAATTCAGAACCATTGTCTACTGGGTTTTGGAAAGGTTGTCCATGAATATCCCAGTTACGTCCTAAGAAAAGCGCTCTAGCAAAGGCAGAGCTGTTGTTACTTCCCGATAGACCTACCCCGCTTTGAACCGCTCTTTGGAAGCTTTTTGTGTACGCAAGGTTACCACCTACTGAAAACTTATTGTCTAGCTGGGTTCTACCACCCACGCTGATGTTGGTTCTTTCGAAAGAAGTATTAGGAACATATCCTTCGTTATTTGAACGCGAAGCGGTTACAGCTAGATTTGACTTGGCGTTTCCTCCTTGAACAGTAACTGTATTCTCAAACAAAGAACCTGTTTGGAAAAGATCCTTTACGTTGTTAGGATAGGCTCTATAAGGCACTCTTGTTCCCCAGTATGGTTCCATACCTGGACGACCATTATACCAGTGATTGATTGAGTCAAGGTTAGCATAGGGTTTTGTTCCTATAAAAGGAGCACCCCAAGATCCGTTAGCTTGTGCATATTGGAAGTTGGTTCCTGTACCATAGGTATTTTGAAGCTCAGGAAGGTTAGCAATTTCTTCCATAGTATACGTCATACCATAGGTAACTTCAAGTCCTTTTTTGGAAGCAGTTGTACTACCGGTTTTAGTTGTGATAACAAGCACACCGTTAGCAGCTCTAGTTCCGTAAAGAGCAGCAGCGGCAGCACCTTTCAAAATGTTTACCGACTCGATGTTGTTTGGATCCAAGTCCAAAAGACGGTTACCACCTGCTGAACCATCCACCAAACCACCGAAGGTACTATTGGTGTTGTTGTTGTAAGGGATACCATCTACTACAACTAGTGGCTGGTTGTTACCAAGTAGCGATGAGTTACCACGGATAGTAATACGAGTTGCACTACCTGGGGCACCACCTGAACCACCGATGTTAACCCCCGGCACTTTACCTTGTAAAGCTCTCAAAGGATCGGGTTCAGAAACTTGTTGGATTTTGTCAGAACTTACTCTTTCTACAGCATATCCAAGTGCCTTAGCTTCTCTTTGGATACCTACTGCGGTTACAACTACCTCTGATAGCTGCTTTACATCCTGTTCCATAGACAGGTCAATTACCGACCTGCTTCCTACCGCTACTTCCTGTGCGGCCAAGCCTACTGCACTGAATTGCAATACAGCGCCATCTGGAACAGACAACTTAAATTTACCATCGATGTCGGTTACTGTACCGGTCGTGGTTCCTTTAATGATAACATTGACACCGGGAAGTCCGGAGCCATCCTCAGCGGATGTAACAGTACCTGTTACAGTCCTTTCCTGAGCCCACGCTACGCTCGAAATAAGCAATAGCATGACGAGATTCAGTAGAATTCTCTTCATAAAACTAAGTTTAGGTTAAAAGATGGTTAAACATTTTGTGATAAAAATAATCCAGTTTTCAATACAAAGTAAATTTCCGACATCTTTTTTCGTATAAAATAGCGCCTGACGAAACATTATTGCACTTATCCAACTACGGATTATATTTAATATGTAGACTAACCACTTAGCCCCTATTTTGTTTTGTTAAAATCAACAAATACTTACTTTATCAAAAATTCTATCCTTCGGTTGAAGGCGCGATTGGCAGAAGAATCGTTGGGCTTTAAGGGAAATGACTCCCCTAATCCACTGGGGCGCATGCGGGCTTTTTCTATGCCCAGATTGAAAAGGTATTGGTAAACAGATTGGGCTCTTTTCTCTGATAAGTCTTGGTTGTAGGGTTTCTCGCCTACATCATCGGTATGGCCGATTATTTCAATAGCTATGCTGGGATTGGCCTGTAGCCAGTCGAACATACGCTGAAGCTCAGAGTAAGATTCGGGCAGGAGGGCAAACTCATTGCTGGCAAAATAAATATTATGTAGTTGAATAGATTTCCCTTTTTCTAAGGGGCTTAACGTAAAATTTTCTTGTACTGTGCGTTCATCACCTACGATTTCCATAGTACGGCTTTGGGGCATATACCCCGGATGCTCCACATATAAGCCGAAAGATTGCCGAGCGGCCAGAGTGATTAAATAACGTCCATTGACCCTATCGGCAAAGGTTTGAAACAAAATGCTGTCAGTTTTCAAATCGTACAACTCTACTTTGGCCCCTAAGTAGTTGCCTGATTGTTCATCCGTAACGATACCTTGTACAACTCTCACATCGTTGAGCGGCACTATGGGCTCGGCAAAGGCCGCCTCCTTCAAATAACTGAATGGAACTCCGTTCCGCTTTTGATCATCACTAAAATACGCTTTCTTGCCATCAGTAGCGAAGATAAAACCCATCTGGTCGTTGTGATCATTTAGTGGGTAGCCAAGATTCTTGGGCGCTCCAAACTGTCCATTTTCCAAAATTTGGGAATAAAACACGTCATAGCCCCCCATGCCTATGTAGCCATTTGAGGAGAAAAACAGCGTTTTCTGATCAAAGTGAAAGTACGGTGAAAGCTCATCGCGGGTGGTATTGATAGAAGGGCCCGCGTTTTTGGCAAGTGTCCACTCTCCTTGTGCATTCCGGGTACTCATCCAGATGTCGGTCTTACCCTTTCCTCCGGGCCGATCCGAAGCCCAAAACAAAACCCTACCATCGGCTGAAAGGCTGGGCTGCGATTCCCAACTGCGGGTATTTACATTAGGACCCAAATTCTTTGGTTCACTCCACTCCTCGCCTTCTTTATAGCTAATGTACAAATCACAGCCCCCTACACTTTGTCTTCCGGCACAAGAGGTAATAATCAGCGTCCGTCCATCGGCAGAAATGGTGCACGTGCCCTCATTGTAAGGTGTATTGATAGCTTTACTTATGGGCTGTGGAGCCGACCAGCCTTCAGGTGTTTTATTAGTGATGAAGATATTTTCATCGGAATTCCGATCAGAAGTGTAGCGAGCGGTAAAAATCAAGGAATGCATGTCGGCCGTAATCACCGGAAAATATTGCAACTGCCACTGATTAAGTGGATCGTTCAAAGGCTTGATTTCTACCGTAGCAGGCTGGTTTTTAGCTTGAATGGCGAAGGCCACACAGGCTTGTAGAAATTCGGCATCCTCGAGTAGCTGTTTCTTAGTAATCGGGAAATTGAGCAATACGCTCAGGTGTGTTTGCGCCTTTTCATACTCGCCTTGTGAGAAATACCAATTGGCCAAGGTAAAATACGCCACATCATTGCGTGTATCGGTCGGCTGGATGGCCACGGCCTTCTCAAAATAGAGAATGGCTTTTTCATTATCCAGAAGCATCTTGTACAAAGACGCCAAGCGCATATTGGCCTCCCAGAAATCGGGCTGTTTCTCCAAAGCCTCTTTCAAGACTTTCTCGGCCTCAAAAAACTTACGCTGATTAATCAGTGCCCCAGCTTCATTATAGAGCTTTTCTGCCTTAGCGCTTATCTTTTGAGCATGCGCAGAAGAAATAAAAAATAGAATGATGGTAAAAAATAGGGGCAAAAAACGATTCATGAGCTTATGGAATATCCATAAACTTATGAATCTGAAGAGAAATTTCCCACTTTGGGTTCGCCTTTATGTAATCGATGATTAGCGGAAGCATCTGTTGGTGCTTGCTCCACTCGGGTTGCAAATACAGCTTGCAAGCGCCTGAAACCTTGGCTGCATGACTTTCCGCCCAGGCCAAATCACTTGGATGATAAATCACTACTTTCAATTCATTGGCCTGCGCATACACACTTTCGTGGGGCGCCTTGAATTTCTTGGGGGAGAAACATACCCAATCCCAAGCGCCTGTAAGGGGATACACTCCTGAGGTTTCGATATTGGTTTTGAAGCCACGAGCATGCAATTGGGCGGTAAGTGCTTGTAGATTATACATAGCAGGCTCGCCACCGGTAATTACCGCCAATCGGCCGGGAAATTGAACAGCCTCCTCTACTATCTGACTGACCGTTTGCACAGGCCATCTTTCAGCTTCCCATGAGTCTTTCACATCGCACCACACACAACCTACATCACATCCGCCCAAGCGAATAAAATAGGCCGCATGCCCTTGGTAATACCCTTCGCCTTGAAGGGTATAAAATGCTTCCATTATAGGATACGACTCCACAGGAGCCTCTTGAAGAGTTGTTTTTTGCATAGAATTTTTGGTAAGGCGGGTAATTGAACCGCCAAATGAAAATAGAATCAGCTGTATACTTTTTTCTGAGCTGCTTGCAGGGTATTGTATAATAATGAGCAAATGGTCATAGGACCTACACCACCCGGAACAGGCGTAATGTAGCTGGCCTTGGGGGCTACTTCGTCAAAGGCCACATCGCCTTTCAAGGCATATCCCGCTTTTTTACTAGCATCAGGCACGCGCGTAGTTCCCACATCAATCACCACCACGCCTTCTTTTACCATATCGGCTTTAATCAGCCCGGGCTGCCCCACAGCCACTATCAAAATATCGGCTTGGCGAGTATGATAGGCGAGATTTTCGGTATGGCGATGCGTAAGCGTAACAGTGGCATCACCCGGATAGGCGCCCCGGCCCATCAAGATAGACACAGGTGAACCCACAATATGGCTACGACCTACTACCACGCAATGCTTCCCTTTGGTAGCAATATTATAGCGCTTAATAAGCTCCATAATCCCGAAAGGCGTGGCGGGCACATAGGCAGAAAGATTGGAAGCCATACGTCCATAATTTACAGGATGGAATCCATCTACATCCTTCTCCGGACGAATGCGCTCTATAACCTTGTCTACACTAATATGCTTGGGCAAAGGCAACTGCACAATAAAACCATCAATTTCAGGATCTTCATTCAATCGGTCTACCACCGCCAAAAGCTCGGCCTCGGTAATGGTATCCTCAAAAGTGAGCAAGGTAGACTCAAAACCTACTTGCTCGCATCCTTTCACTTTATGACTCACGTAGGTTTGGCTTCCTCCGTCATTCCCGACCAACACAGCCGCCAGATGCGGGGCTTTTTGGCCTTGTGACTTCATTTTTGCTACTTCCTCGGCTATTTCGGCCTTTATTTCCTCGGAAATTTTCTTTCCATCCAGAATTTGAGTCATTGCGATATATGAATTTTGATAGTGTTTCTTAATCTAGCTTGAGCACGGCCATGAAGGCTTCCTGTGGAATCTCCACATTACCCACTTGGCGCATGCGTTTTTTACCTTTTTTCTGTTTTTCTAATAGCTTACGCTTACGCGAGATATCCCCTCCGTAACATTTGGCCAATACGTTTTTGCGCAAGGCTTTCACGGTTTCGCGGGCAATGATTTTCGTTCCGATAGAGGCCTGAATGGCAATCTCGAACATCTGGCGCGGCACCAGTTCACGCAGTTTTTCGCATAACTTTTTACCCCACTCATACGCCTTGTCACGGTGCACTATGGCCGAAAGCGCATCCACCTTCTCCCCATTCAGCATGATATCCAGCTTCACCATGGTAGAAGGGCGGAAACCAATAAGTTCATAATCCAAAGAAGCATATCCACGCGAAATGGTTTTCAGCTTATCAAAGAAATCGAAGACAATCTCTGATAGCGGCATTTCAAAAATCATTTCTACCCGATCTACCGTCAGATAACTTTGGTTAATGATAATGCCTCGTTTATCAATACAAAGGCTCAAAATAGCCCCGATATACTCTGATTTAGTAATAATTTGTGCCTTAATAAAAGGCTCTTCAATGTGCGAAATGGTATTAGGCTCGGGCATTTCCGAAGGCGCACTTACTTTCAACACACTTCCGTCAGTTTTGATGGCATGAAACTGTACCGAAGGCACGGTAGTAATTACCGTCATGTCAAATTCTCTCTCCAATCGTTCTTGCACAATTTCCATGTGCAACATGCCTAGGAAACCGCAACGGAAACCAAAACCCAAAGCGGCTGAGGTTTCGGGTTCCCATACCAATGAGGCATCGTTTAGCTGCAACTTTTCCATAGAAGCACGAAGCTCTTCGTACTCGGTGGTATCTACCGGATAAATCCCCGCAAATACCATAGGCTTTACGTTTTCGAAACCTTTAAGAGGCTGAGCACTACTGCCGGCATGGATAATGGTATCACCCACCTTCACCTCTTTGGCTACTTTGATACCCGAAATAAGATAGCCTACGTTTCCGGCTTTCATTTCTTGCTGAGGATCTTGGTTGAGGCGCAGGATACCGATTTCATCGGCTCCATATTCTTTTCCGGTATTGAAGAACTTCACCTTATCTCCCTTGCGAATAGTGCCATTGAAAATACGGAAGATTACCTCAATTCCACGGAAGGAATTGAACACCGAATCAAAAATCATGGCCTGTAAGGGACCTTCAGGATCACCTTTGGGAGCAGGAATGCGCGCCACTATGGCTTCCAAGATTTCCTTGATACCAATGCCTGATTTGCCGCTGGCGGGAATAATTTCGTCTCTATCACAACCCAACAAATCCACCATTTCATCTTTCACTTCCTCGGGCATGGCACCGGGAAGATCGATTTTATTGAGTACCGGAATAATCATCAGATTATGTTCCAGCGCGAGGTATAGGTTGGAAATAGTTTGCGCTTCAATACCCTGAGAAGAATCCACCAAGAGCAATGCGCCCTCGCAGGCAGCAATGGAGCGAGATACTTCGTAGGAAAAATCTACGTGACCCGGAGTATCGATAAGGTTGAGCACATACTCTTGTCCATCATCGGCACGGTAGTTCATTTGGATGGCATGCGATTTAATTGTGATGCCTCTCTCCCTTTCCAGGTCCATATTGTCCAACAACTGGGCTTGCATTTGCCTACCCGAAACTGTTTGAGTAAACTCTAACAAGCGATCGGCAAGGGTGCTTTTCCCGTGATCAATATGTGCAATGATGCAAAAGTTTCTGATGTTCTTCATTCGATAATAGAAATGTACAAGATGAGGCTTGCTCAAATTTGAGCTGCAAAATTAGGCAATAATCGGCTGATTAAGGCGAGTGTGGGCAAAAATGTTTTGTAAAAGCCTAGATTTGAATTTTCCCTTAACCAAAAGAGAATGAAGACTTTGAACTAGGCAGGCATTTTGTAATATTTACAGCGAAAACCTATATGAACCCATGCTTATTGCCGACAAGAAGAAAAAGGAGAGTATCACCGACTACCTTCTTTTTATGTACCAAACCGAAGAACTGATCCGACAATACCACTTTGACTTCAAAAAAATCGAACATCATGTAAGCAGCCACTATTCATTTGAAAAGGAAGAAAAAGAAAGTACCATGAACTGGTACCGTACCCTAGCCGAACAAATGAAGCAGCAACGCTTGGAGGAAAGAGGGCACTTAGATTTTCTTCATGAAGACATCAAATCGCTGGGCTCGCTAAGCATGGAACTGCTCAAAGTAGACAAGGAATACCGCTTGCTATACGACAAGGCCAAGATATTTATCCAGAAGAATTTAGAAGGGGGAAACGGGAGCCTGAGCGCCCCAATTTTTACCTGCCTACATGCTTTATTTGATGCCCAGAAAGCGCGACAAAAAGGAGAAATGCCAAAAATATCGGGAGAGGATTTGCATGCCTGTCAAGAAACCTTGGCCTACCTAAGCTATAAATACAAGCAGCGCAAGAATGTAACCTCTTAGCGTTAGCGCTGCATCTCAGAGATATACCCTTGGAGTTCGGACTGAAGTTCATCCGCGCCAAGTTCTTCTATCTGAGCACTTACAATGAGCTTTACCAAGTCATTGACCATGCTAAGGGGTAAGCTCATTTCTTTGCTAAGGTGATTGCACAAAATGGCTTCCCGCTCATCGAGGCGGCCATCTACCACCATCATACTCACCAAATCGAAAAGCATGCTCACACGCTTTTCGAAAGCCTGTGGGATGGCAAAACTTTGTGATTGGCTTTGGGTAATTAACTCTCTGATTTCATTTCGGCTCAGGCCATTTCGCTCCCCTATTTCATACAGTAAATGCAATTCTTCTTTTTGTAATTGGTGGTCGATAAGGGCCACATGATAGAGGTTGGCGAAGTGGGTTTTGAATACTGCTTTGTTCATTTTCAGGCTTTCAGGTAGGCTTGTACCTTCTTTTTTAGTTCGGCTTTGTCAATAGTAGGAGTGCTAAGCGCTTTGGTGATAAGTTCAAAAAGTACAGCTTCATCGTATCCCATTTTAGCAGCCAGTTTAGAGCAAAAACGGATTTCGTCCTTAAACATGCGGCCGTCTACTTTCATAAGCTGAACAATGGAAAAAAGATAATCGAACTTTTCATCAGCACTCAGGTCGCTTACGTCATGGGTTACAAAAGGGTTCTGTAAGGTGTCCACAATTTCCGCCTCGGTCATGCCGGTATGCTGTCCGATTTCCCGAATCAGGAGTTCCTCATCTGCTGTAATCTGCCCATCTACCTTGGCCAGTAGTACCAAAATGCTCAATCGCGCTTTCGACATAATTTGATTATTCTTATTTTATATAGTTATTGTACAAATATAGAGTAAATATTATCTTCTATGCAAGAATGTAGCAAAGGAATCCGTAATTTCCTCATTCAAATACTAACCTGTTGAACTTCTTAGCCCATTTATATCTCTCCGGAAACTCCAAAGCCCTTCGCTTGGGAAATTTTATTGCCGATTCGGTAAAAGGTGGCGCTTGGCATCATTATCCCGCCCCCATCAAACGTGGTATTTTGCTGCATCGTGCGATTGATGATTTTACCGATTCACATCCTACGGTGAGTAAAAGCAAAGAAATATTCCGTGAAAAATACCGTCACTATGCCGGAGTAATTGTAGATATCGTGTATGATCACTATTTAGCCAAAAACTGGTCCGATTATTCTGCCATCCCTTTAAGCACCTATGCCCAAAGCATTTATCAGGAGATGGAAGAGCAGCTCGATTTTATGCCTGAAAAAGCCCAATACATGTTGCCTTTTATGATTCGGCACAATTGGTTGGAAGCCTATGCCCAGCTAGCCGGCATACAGCAAGTGCTGCGCGGCATGGCCAATCGCACCCGCTTCGACTCGCACATGGACGAGGCCACGCAAGAACTTAAGGCGAATTATCAATCCCTTCAGAGTGATTTTGAAGCATTTTTCCCGCAACTCCAAGAGCATGTGCGTCTCTGGCTTGAGCAAAATCCATAAAAAAACCCCTTTCGGGGCTTTTCTTATTTTATTTCCAGTGGCACTTCGGAGGTAACCTTTCCGTGGGTAAACCGCACGGTATACGTTCCCTTACCTGCATAGTTGAGCTTGCCTGTGGGCTTTTTGTTTTTCAACTCTTGCACCTTCACATCCCAAGCCACTTTATTAAATCCTGCCGCGGCTGGAGCAGTAAAGCTGCGTACAACTTCTTTCTTATCGTTTAGAATATCCACCTTTACCGATGCCGTAGCCAGACCTACATAATAAGATAGCACCACCGAAGGCTCATTTTTAGGTGCATACGGTGTGTTTTGCTTGCCCCAGTTTCCGGAGAAGCGAAGGGTGGCTGGCTCAAATGCACGAATCGCCTGCTGGGTATTACCCTTGAGCGCTTGCATAGGTTTCACATCCACTATAAATACACCTCTTCCGTGGGTGGCTACCACCAATTCGTTCTCGCGCGGATGTACCAACATCTCATAAGAAGCTACATTAGGAATGGCCGTTATCAAATCCCAGTTTTTACCGGAATTGAAACTCACATAGGTGCCGTGGTCAGTTCCACAGTACAATAAGCTTGGCTCTACCGGGTCTTGTATGACTACGTTCACGGCTTCATAAGGCAAATCTCCTACTATCGACTGCCAGGTTTGACCATAATCAGTGCTTTTGTAGATATAAGGAGCAAAATGATCATTGCGGTAGCCCGTTAGGCTCACATACACTTCTCCTTTGGCATGATTGCTCGGATGAATGCTGCTCACCCAAAGATCTGCTGGTAAATTTTTACTGATTAGCTCCCAAGCACCTCCATCGTTGCGGGTAACATACACATTGCCATCATCTGAACCTGCATACAATAGACCGTAAGCCAAAGGCGATTCTTCCAGAATAGATAGTGTGGAGAAGGGCACATTGCCTTGCGGCTTATTCTTGGTTAAATCCTCACTGATACTCGACCATGTTTTTCCGGCATCTACGCTGCGGAATACCTTTTGAGCGCCCATGTATAAAATATCGGGGTTGAATGCGCTCATCAACAAAGGGGTACGCCAATTGAAGCGATACGGCTCCTCACCAATAGCGCGTGTGGGAGTTATGTATTGATAATCCCCTGTGTTCCTATCAATTCGGAAATAATTCCCAAACTGAAATCCGGTATAAATCACCTCGGTATCGCGTGGGTCAGAGAAAATAAACATACCATCACCTCCATACACATCTTTCCATCCATCACCTTGGTCGGCATCGAAGCGCGCGCGTGAAGGACCATGCATACTCCCATTATCTTGCAAACCAGAATATACATGATAGGGCTTTTGCATGTCCACGCTAAGGGTATACATCTGCGCCACTTTCATATTATTGATATGGTTCCAATAGGCACCTTTATCGTACGACTCGTACAAACCGCCATCGTTGCCTAAAAGCACATGAGCCGGATCGGCCGGATCAATCCAAATGGCTTGATGATCCACATGGACATCACCCAAAGAATCGATACGCGTGTAGGTTTTACCGCCATTTTCTGACATCAACAAAGGCACTCCCAATATGTAAATGCTATTGGCATCAGTAGGTGATACGCGGATTCGGCCAAAGTAATAGCCATAGCTGTAATACACCCCATCGATGCGGTATTCATTCATCATTTTCCAGGTTTTGCCCCCATCTTCGGAGCGATACACTTCAGCTCCTTTTACTTCAGTTTCAAACAAAGCAGCATTGGCATCGCCTAGGAAATCGGCAATGTCTTTGGTAGTATATTCTCCTGCTTTCACATCGGCCTTTACTTTTTTAGCTGTATACTGAGCTGGGTAGCGGTTATCTTTCAAATAAGCATCTAAAGCTGCATCTTCTATCGCTAAAAACTGCTCGGCACTCATTGCGCGGATTTCACTGGCTTGGAGCCCCTTTTTCTCTTCATCTTTCTTCTCCACTTTTCCTTCTTCCTGATTATCCAGCAGGGCATATACGATATTCGGATTAGCAGGTGAAATATCCAGCCCTATACGGCCAACACCTTTTCCGGAAGGGAAACCCTCACCTGTTTTAGCCCAGGTTTCGCCACCATCGTTTGACACATAAATGCCGGAACCTTCGCCCGAACCTTTGAAGTTCCATGCTTTGCGTGTACGCTCCCATGCTGCGGCAAAAAGTTGATTAGGATTAGCCGGATTGATTACAAGGTCGATAATGCCTGTACTATCATTGATGTATAAGGTGTGTTTCCAGGTTTTTCCTCCATCGGTAGACTTAAAAACACCGCGCTCTTTATTGTGCGTATACAAAGCCCCTACGGCACCTACCCACACTACATCGGGATTAGTAGGATGCACCACCACCGCTCCTGTGTGCTGAGTGGCCGCCAGGCCGAGCCATTGCCAGGTTTTTCCGGCATCGGTCGATTTGTATACTCCGGAACCTGCGTAGCTGGAGCGGCTACTATTGCTTTCACCCGTCCCTACATATATCACTTGGTCGTTAGATGGCGCCAAGGCAATATCGCCAATGGTAAGAGCCCCTTGATTATCGAAAACAGGCTGAAAAGTAATGCCTTTGTTTTCGGTTTTAAAAAGTCCGCCAGATGCGTAAGCAACGTAATAGGTTTTCGGATTGCTGCTTACGGCAATGTCTACAATCCTTGCCCCTTGGTGCATGGGGCCAATCTCACGGGTGCCTACAGCCTGAAGTGGGCTCTGTTTGGCTTTTTGCAAATGATTTTCCTGAGCTTTCTGTAATTGCTCAGCCGTGGATGCTTCCTGGGCATGTGCACCAAGGCCACTACCCACCAGTAGTAAAGCGACAAGGAATAGACGGTTTTTCATAAATAAGGTGTTTAAAAAAGAAAGATACATAAGCTAAGAAGCCTTTTCAGAACAGACTATACAAAGGTGCTCATTTTTATATGGTTGGTCATAGGAAAGAAAATTTGGCAAACATCCTCTAAATCGACTCTTCTTATGTAAAGAAAAAATTGTATTTTTCTACCCAAATAAGATTTCACCCCTATGAACCTACGAAACCTCCTGATACTGATTGGCTTGAGCACTTTTTCTTTATTTCATGCCTGCGCACCTAAAAAAGAAGAAAAAGCTAAGGAAACACTGGTTAGCTTGAGTCCGCGCGAAATTGCTTTGCAAGACCGCATCCAGCGCTTTTTTGCCAATTCACCCTCTCCTATCGAAATCATTACCTATATCTATAGTGCCGAGCTACCCTACACGCCCGAGTACTTGAACAGCGCGCTACTTTACGATAAGTACCTTACTACCAACTTGAAAAAGAGTTTGAACCTAGGGGTTTATCTCTCCGACTTAGGCTATACCTGCCTGTATTACAAGCCACAAGATGCTATTACTTACCTCAAAACCTGCAAGGCCATGTTTACCGAGCTGGGAATAATGGAAGCCTTTGATAGCTCTATGATTATCCGTTTTGAGCGCAACTTGGATAGCCGCGACAGCCTAATCAGCATTATGCGCGAGGCGGTGAGCAATTCTAACGATTACCTAGCGGCCAATGAGCGCAATGATATTGCCGCCATGATAGTAACCGGCTCCTGGGTAGAGGGCATGTATATGGCTACCAACTCCATTCGTGGGCGTGAGTTGGAGGAAAAATCGCAGAAAGTGATTTGGAAAATCGGGGAACAAAAAGCTACGCTCGATAGCCTTATTGCCATAGTAGACCTTGTAAATGACCAAGGCTTTGCCCAAAAAATGCACCATCAGTTGAGCGAATTGAAGAAGGCCTTTGATCAGGTAGAATACATAGAAGAAAACGTTCCCGATCAGTTTGTGGACATCTCTAAAGTGGATAAAGTAGAGCAGGTAACCGAACTCACTGTAATCAACGATGCCCGCAAGGTGCAGATAAGCCTAGAAAATCTGGATGCCATCACCGACCAATTGGAGGCCATCCGCAAGGAAATGGTGGAGTAATGTACGAATAGTTAATCCTATCAACGATTTGCTTTATACCAATCCATTTAATGAATCATCCAATGGAGTGGTATAAATTATTCAAAGAAGTGGCAATCTTCTCAGAACTAAACTGAGTAATGTGTTGCCTACCCTTAATCACCATTTCATAGGCTACCTCCGGATGGTCAATTATCCTATTGATGTGAGAGGCCAACTCATCGGCATTGTGCGGATGCGTATACAAAGAGCCTGCTCCACCTGCTTCTTCCAGACACGAACCCGTAGCTCCAATAGCCGGAACACCCGATTGGAGCGCTTCTACCAGAGGAATTCCAAAACCTTCGAAAACAGAGGGGTATACAAATACCTTGGCCATTTGATACAGAGCAGGCAAATGTGAAAAAGTCACAGAGGACAAAATCTGCACGCGGTTCTGCAAGTTATGCTTTTCGATATACTCCATAAGATGCTTAGCGTAAGCAGTAGGCTTGCCTACCAACACCACCGGAATGTCCAACTTGCCCTGCACGAGGGCTTTCAATATCAATAATGCATTCTTGCGCTCTTCCAGCGTACCTACAAAAAGCAGGAATTCCTGAGGTAAGCCGTATTTGGAACGCACAGCTTCACGCATCTCAGCAGTGGCCATTTGGGCAAACTGTGGGTGACAGCCCTGATAAATCACGGATACCTTCTCAGGCGCTATGCCAAAAAACTCCACTATATCCGATTGGGTTTGTTTGCTTACCGCCACTATCCTATCTGCGCGCTCACAGGCGCTTCTGAATTTCTTTCGGTAAATGGCGGCATCTATCTTCCCAAAAAACTGCGGGTAGCGGATAAATAGTAAATCGTGGATGGTAACCACTTGCTTGAGTCCATTGGCTCTTAAAGCAGGCAGCTCATTGCTAAGCCCGTGCAAGATACTCGCTCCATCGGCCTTCGCGATTTTGGCCAAAAGCCCACTTCGCCAAATACTGGAAAGAACAGGCTTTTTATAGATACCTTGTGGCTCTTGTATTATAAGATGTGTGTCCTCAAAAAAACGAAGCGTATCGGGATTGCGCTTGGCCTTGGGGGTATATAAAAGGTATTCATGCTCAGGATAATGGGCACGCATACTATCAATCACAAACCGACTGTAATTGCCCAATCCGGTGAAATTCATAAAGGCACGCTTGGCGTCAAAGGCTATTCGCATATGGGCAACAAAGGTAGGAAAAAATAAAGCGAAAGATTTTCCCATTTTCCACCAATCAATTTTGCCCCTGCGTTGTTGGGGAAAAATAACTAACTTGCAGCGGAGAAAAACACATGCTAGACTACGAATTATTCACCCTGCCCAACGGCATACGCATAGTACACAAACAAGTCAACAACTCGAAGATTGTACACTGCGGATTTATGCTCGACATTGGCAGTCGCGATGAAAAAGCCGACCAACAAGGCTTGGCTCACTTTTGGGAGCACATGGCTTTTAAAGGTACCCAAAAACGAAAAGCCTTTCATATACTGAACCGACTCGATTCCGTAGGGGGCGAACTGAATGCCTATACTACTAAAGAGAAAATCTGCTTCCATGCCAGCGTACTCGACAGCTATTTTGAACAAGCCTTTGAGCTACTGGCCGATATCACCTTCGATTCGGTGTTTCCTGAAAAACAAATCGAGAAGGAGCGCAATGTGATTTTGGAAGAAATGATGCTATACCTCGATACGCCCGAAGACAGCATTCAGGACGAGTTTGATACCACCATTTTCGGAGAACATCAGTTGGGCAAAAACATTCTGGGCGATGAAGAAAGCGTGAAGCGCTTCACCCGAGACGATTTCAAGCGCTTTATTCAAGAGAATCTTATTAGCGAGCGTATTATCTTTTCTTCGGTGGGCAATATGCCTATGAAGAAGGTAATCAAGCTGGCCGAAAAGTATATCAGCCACATTCCGGTATTTAATGCCAATCGCAAACGCATTCCTTTCACAGGCTATCAGCCTCGCATACAAGAGTTTCAACGACCCATTAAGCAGGCGCATTGTGCTATTGGGCGTACGGCATATTCCATTTCGGACGCCAAGCGCATGCCTTTCTTTATGTTGGTCAATATTTTGGGTGGGCCAGGCATGAACTCCAAGCTCAACCTTTCGCTACGCGAAAAATACGGTTACGTATATTCGGTAGACGCCAATTATAGCCCTTATACTGACACAGGCCAATTGGGCATCTTCTTTGGCACCGAACCCAGTCAGCTAGATAAGAGCATTAAATTGGTACTAAAAGAGTTGGATAAAATCCAAAAAGAACCTTTTGGCACTTCGCAACTCCATAAATATAAAGTGCAGCTTATGGGCCAACTGGCCATGGCCGAAGAAAACAATATGAGCCTGATGATCATGATGGCCAAAAGCCTCCTCGACTTGGAACGAATCGATAGCCTGGACGAGATTTTTGCAGCCGTTGAAAGTGTAACAGCTGCGCAGCTGCAAGAAGTAGCCAAAGAAATGTTCCATCCCGAAGGATTAAGCATGTTGAAATATATCCCGAGCGAAAGCGTATAATTGTTTATGGAATTTATCGATAGTAAACTTCAGGACTACATTGAGGCACATACCGAAGCGGAAAGTGCGCTTTTGGCTAAACTAAACCGTGAGACACATGCCAAAGTATTAATGCCCCGCATGCTTTCGGGCCACTTGCAGGGACGGGTACTGGCCATGCTCAGCCACATGATATCGCCTAAGCGTATTTTAGAAATAGGCACCTACACCGGATATTCAGCTATTTGCATGGCCGAAGGCTTGGCAGCGGGTGGTAGTATCGATACCATAGATATCAACGAAGAGTTGGAAACCTGGCTCTTAGGCTATTTTGAAGAAGCCGGCCTTGCGGATAAAATCCAGTTGCACATAGGCGATGCCCGCCAAATCGTTACCCGCCTGGAAGGCCCCTACGATTTGGTATTTATCGATGCCGACAAGGAAAATTACAGCACCTATTTCGATTTGGTATATGATAAAGTTCGCACCGGAGGCTTTGTTATTGCCGACAATGTACTGTGGAGCGGCAAAGTAGTAGCCACCGATAAAAAAATAGACAAAGACACCCAAGCCCTGCTTGACTTCAATAAAAAAATGCATGACGATCCGCGGGTGGAAAATGTACTTTTCCCAATACGCGATGGTTTAATGGTGCTCCGTAAAAGATAAGTATGAGAAGATTGATTCTGGCTACTTCAAGCCTACTTTGGGTTTGCCAAGTAGCTGCCCAAGCCCACACACCCACTACTATAGAAGTACCTGAAGTAATTCAGTTTGCCGATATGGAGCTGCACTTATCGCCTGCCCTGCGCAAAGAAGTGCAAGCCGATGTCGATAATATGCTACGCAGCCCCAAGTACCTACAAATCAAGGTAGACCGAGCCGATTTCTATTTCCCTATCATCGAGCGGATATTTGAAGAAGAAGGCTTGCCTCAAGATTTTAAATACCTCGCCATACAAGAAAGCGCCCTGATTTCCGATGCGGTATCTAGCAGCAATGCGGTTGGTTTTTGGCAGTTCAAGAAAGAAACAGGCATTGAAATGGGTCTGCGCATCGATCATCAAGTAGACGAACGCCTGAACATCGTATCGGCTAGCCGAGCTGCGGCCAAATATTTAAAGAAACACCAGCAATACCTCGACAACTGGCTACATGCCCTTATGAGTTACCAAGCCGGATTAGGTGGCGTGCAAAGCCTTATCGATACGCGCGATGCAGGGAGTAAGCGCATGAAGCTGGACAAGCAACTGTACTGGTATCCTAAAAAATACCTTGCCCATAAAATCGTGTTCGAACAATTGGTAGGCAAAAACCCGGAGCCACGCCTGATTGCACGCGAACTGACGGATGCTGCCCATGCCAGTCTTCATAAAATTGCTAAAGAACAAGGGATAGAAGAAGAACTTATTAAAGAATACAATACCTGGCTCAAGCATGGAAACGTTCCTGCGGATAAGACCTACACCGTAATTTTGCCCATAACCCGACTGGATAAAATTGAACCGGACCGCTGGGCCAGCAAGCAAAAAAATATGCCTTCCAATGCGGTGACTATGCAAAACCCCGAAATCAAGGCTAAACCAAGCACACACCAGTCGAAAGACAAAAAGCATATTATCGTAAACCTCAATAAAAAAGAGGCCATTATTGCCAAAGAAGGGGACTCCTTTCAGCGTTTGGCTTTTGAGGGCAGCATTCCTACCGAAAAGTTCATTGCTTATAACGACCTACAAGGGAAAGAAGACGTACTAGTGGGGCAAGCCTATTACCTACAGCGCAAAAGTGGCAAAGCGGCCATTCATTATCATACCGTGCAAGCCGGAGAAAGTATGTGGGCCATTTCCCAGAAATACGGGATTCGCCTAGATAAGCTCTACAAAAAGAACCGCATGAAGGTGGGCCAAGAAGCCGAACCGGGCCGTGTGCTTTGGCTGCGCTTTACACGCCCCGCCAAAGTGGCTATAGAATACCGCAAACCAATAAGCCCGACACCTGTTCAAGAGAAGGAAAAAATAAAAGAAGAGCAAGCAACACCAGCGGTACAAGATAGCCTAAAACTTGTCCCCAAACATGAGGCAATAGATAGTCTAAAGACAGAACCCGTAAATCTTGACTCAGTACAACTAGCGCCCACCGATACTTTAGTGGCATCTACTGAAACCCTACAAAGCCAAGCCCTAGCCCAAGAGGTGATAGTGCCCGAAGAAGAACCCAAGAGAACCCTTGTTAGTAACCACCAGCATACCGTTAGCCCGGGAGAAACCCTGTATGCAATTGCCCGAAAATACGCAGTTAGCGTCCAAGAAATCAGGGAATGGAACAATTTCAGTCCCGAACTTACGCTACAAGTAGGCGATACGGTAAAAATACGACCTCAGGGAATTACAACTACTCCCCCAGCAGAAAAAGCACCCGAAAGCACCGAGGAGAGCTACCAACTACACACGGTGAAAGCAGGCGAAACTATGTATAAAGTAGCCCGTGAATATCAAATAACCGTGAAAGAACTCATGGATTTGAATGGAAAAACGGATTTCAATCTTTCGGAGGGCGAGCAGTTAAAAATAAAGAAAATCAAATAGTCGATAGGATTATTTCAATTTCAAAAAAAAGAGTTGCTTACATTATTTGTAGATATTTTGTTTTTATCTTACTTGTATTAGTAAACAGATACAACATATCTTTATATCTTTGGAATTCGGTATAAATTTGAACCAAGGCTTAGGCTCTTCGGTTTTAAAGAGTATCGGTTTCTTAGTTTAATCCAATGATAGTAGACGTGAAAAACATAGATCTTGTAATGCTTGTTGATGATAACGATACTGATAACTTTATCAGCAAGCGAATCATTGAAATCACGAAGTTTGCTAAGGAGGTAGAGATTAAGAATTCGGGAAAGAGTGCGCTGGAATACCTAGAGCAAAACAAAAACAATGTAGACCGTCTGCCTAATATCATCTTCCTTGACATCAATATGCCCATCGTAGATGGCTTTGTGTTTCTGTATGAGTTCGAAAAATTCAATGAAACCATACGCGACAAGTGCAAAGTGATTATCCTTTCTTCTTCAGACAATAAGCGTGATATTGACAAAATCATCAATAACGACCACGTGATTAAGTTCATCACTAAGCCGCTCACGGAGTCTACCCTCAACGAAATTAAAAACTCAGTTTATTAAGCTTCAGCCCCAAAAATTTGGGGCTTTTTTATTGCCATCCTTCAAAAAAGTTCCCGCCAATTCGCTGCCTAAATCGCTGTAAAAACACTAACTTATCCTTCCTTTTAAGGAAAATGAGTTTCGACCAGTGATACTATGATAAGTAAGCAATTATTGGAATCGCTTTTTAGCGTCTTTCCTCAGCCAGGACTTCTGCTTCAGGCCGAAGGAAGTGATTTTATCATTGTAGATGCCAACGAGGCTTACTTGCATGCAGTGAACCGACCAAAAGAATTCTTACTGGGCAAATCCGTACTCGAAGCCTTTCCGCCCAATCCTTCTGAAGAAGGAAATAGTCAACACGCTTTGCTTTTGGCCTCTTTTAATGAAGCCATAGCCACTAAAAAACTAAGCGCCATATCCGAACTTCGTTATGATGTGCTTTCAGAAGACAACATCTACCTCGAACGCTATTGGAATATCAAAAACTCACCTTTGAAAGACGAGCATGGCCGAGTAGTCTATGTCGTAAATTCCGTTGAAGATGTAACCGAACTGGTACTGGCCCGCCAAAAACTGAATCGAAACCAGCGGGAAATTATGACCTCCCAAAGTCTTCTCGAGCAAGCTGAACGAATCGCACACTTTGGCACTTGGGAATTGAACCTCCAGACCAACGAGCTGTATTGGTCAGATGGGGTGTACCGAATATGTGGCTATACGCGCGAGGACTACCCGCTCAATTTTGAAAGTGGCCTTGCTATCATACATCCTGATGATCAGGCCAGAGCCCTTGCCGTAATGCAAGATGCCATGAAAACACATAAAGAATACAACATTGAAAAAAGGTTTGTAACAAGCACAGGAGAAATCAAAAATATCATTTCAAAAGGAAAGGTGATTTTTGGGCCGAACAATGAACCTCAAAAACTATTTGGGGTATTTCAGGATGTAAGCCAACAAAAGCGGGCCCAAGAGGATATTCAAAAAACCAAAGAGAACCTTCAGCGAATACTCGATTCCTCCTTGGATATTATTTGCACACTCGATATAGAGGGCAAGTTTGTAACCGTAAGTGCGGCCTCTTACGATGTGCTAGGCTACTTACCTAAAGAAATGGAAGGAAGAAACCTGATGGAGTTTGTAGTTGAAGCCGACCATGAAAAAACAATAGCCATAAGCGAGAGGCTTTTTGAAGGTGAGGAATTTACCAATTTTGAAAATCGATATAAGCACAAAGACGGGCATTTAGTACCCATGATTTGGTCGGTATTTTGGGATGCCGAAAATCAGCTGGTTCATTGTGTAGGAAGAGATGGAACCGAGCGCCTAAAAGCAGAAGAAAATGAGCGAAAAAGCCAAAAGAGATACAAGGCGCTAGTACAGGAAGGCTCGGATTTAACAGCCATTTTGAATGCGGATGGAGTATATCTCTATGTGAGTCCCAATTACCCTTCTATTTTAGGCCACTCTGAAGAAGACCTGATGGGACAAACCGCCTTCCAGTTTATCCACCCGGCCGATTTGGAGCAGGTTCAGAAAGAATTTTCTTTACTGGAACAGGAAAAACGGGTGAAATCGTCTCCCTACCGATTCAAACGCAAGGATAACACCTGGTGCTGGGTTCAGACAGTAGGTACCAATTTGCTTGAAGACCCAGAAGTAAGGGGAATAGTAATCAATAGCGTTGAGATAACCGATCTTGTATCAATCCAAGAAGCCATCAGGCAAAGCAATCAACGCTTTGAACTGATTATGCAGGCCAGTACCGAAAGTATTTGGGAATTCCACCCGATTTCGGGGCAGCTTTTTTTAGGAGAAGGCTTCAACAGAAATTTTGGTATAGCCGCAGGCAGCCTTCATGAGAATAATGAATTGATAAATGAGCGCCTGCATCCGGAAGATAAGCAGGCCATGCTAGATAGTTTTAGGCTCACCTTGCACCAAACGCCCGATACGCGCTGGTCGCATGCCTACCGCATCCGAAAAGAAAACGGTGAATATGCCCATGTGAAGGATCGCGCCATTATTTTACGCGATACGCAAGGAGTGGCCTATCGGGTGGTAGGCGCCATACAAGATGTGAGCCAAGAGTACTTCTACCAGCAAATGGAGGTAATTGAAAAAGAAGTGATGGAGCTAAGCATGCAGCTCGATGCCTCAGCTCATAGCGTTATATCTAGCTATTTGCTCAAGCTAGAATCACTGTTCCCCGATATGAAAGCCTCTGTGCTGGAAATCAAGAACAACTCCTTGCACGACTTGGCCTCACCCTCTATGCCGAGAGGCTATATGGAGGAGGTAAAAGGATTGGAAATTGGAGAGAATGCAGGTTCTTGTGCTACAGCTGCTTATTTAAAAAAGAAAGTGATAGTAAGCGACATCTTTACCGATATCCGTTGGGAAAAGTACAAGCACCTGGGTCTTCAGTATGGATTTGCCGCTTGTTGGTCGCAACCTATTTTCAACACCCAAGGAGAAGTAGTAGCCACTTTTGCCAATTATTACCCCAGTCAGCGTTCGCCTATGGAAAAAGAAGAATATGCCATTGACCGAGCGCATCGACTACTTTCGGTTTTGCTCAGCCGATTTGAATCCCTAAAAAACATACAAGAAAGCAATGAGCGCTACGATTTGGTAAACAAGGCTACCAAAGATGCCATCTACGATTGGGACATAAAAGCCGATATTTACCATTGGGGCGAAGCCTTTCAACGCACCTTCGGCCATGAGATAAGCAACGAGCCGTTCCGCTTGAAAGATTGGGTACGCCTGATGCACCCCGTAGATAGCAAAAAGCATGAGGCCGCTTGGGAAGAGTTTATGACCGACCCGGCACAAGACCGATGGAACAAAGAATTCCGGTTCAGAAAAGCCGATGGGAGCTATGCCTATGCCGAGGAAATTGGCCACATGATACGCGATAGCCACGGAACTCCCTTGCGAATGATAGGTGTACTGCGCGATATCTCTCGCAACAAGCGCTTTGAGCTACAAAACCAGATCCAGCAAGAAATTGCCAATTTCTTCAAAAAAGAAGAAAGCCTAAAGCAAACCCTACACCATGTACTTCCCTATCTTGGGCAATTGGGCCATGTAAAAGCAGCCGAAATATGGCTGAGCAATGGAGATGGCACCCACCTAAAACTTATCAGCCACTACGCAGAAACGGAGCAAGCCCTAAACTTTTATACCGATAGCCACGCCATTGACACGATTACACGCGGCACCGGCTTGCCCGGCATTATTTGGAAGGAAGGAAAAGTGGTTCTTTGGGAAAATATTGATGCTTCCGAAAGATTTATCCGCTACAAGGCCGCACAAAAAGCGCATTTGAAATCCGCATTTGGCTTTCCGCTTTTCCATAAAGGAGAAATAATAGGAGTGTTAGTATTGCTCAACGATACTTCCTTGCGCGAAGACTCTAGCCAAACTGCCCTATTCGAGCCACTTGGGCATTTTTTGGGTGCGGAAATTAAGCGTAAACAGCAAGAAGAAGAAATGCTACTCTTGTTCCAAGGCGCGCCCGACATTTTGGCCATTGCCTCGCCTAATGGACACTTTATAAAAGTAAACCCTGCTTTTTGCACCATATTGGGCTATACGGAAGAAGAACTCACTCAAAAGCCCTTTGCTGAATTTCTGCATCCTGATGATTTGAATCCAAGTAGGGCCGAATACCATGATACTATCACAGGAGAGCGCCATGCCAACAATTTCATTAATCGCTACCGAACACGCTCCGGAAAATACCGCTGGATATCATGGAACTCCTCCGATACTTTTGGGGAAGACGACTGTGTATTTGCCTATGGCCGCGATATTACCGAAACCATTGAGCTGCGCAAGCTCTTGGACAATGCCAGTTACCTATCGCGCGTGGGTGGCTGGGAGGTAGACCTTGTCAATAATATCCACCATTGGTCTTCCATTACCAAAGAAATCCACGAAGTGCCCAAAGAGTATGTTCCTAGTATGGAAAATGCCTTGGCCTTTTATCATGAAGACTACAGAGAGATGGTAAAAGAAAGAGTGGAGAAAGCCATTCGAGAGGCCAACCCGTATGACTTTGAGGCGCCCATTATCACCGCAAAAAACACCCTACGCTGGGTACGAAGCATTGGCTACCCCGAATTTGAAGAGGGTAAATGCGTGCGCTTATGGGGCAGTATTCAGGATATCCATGAGCGTAAGGTAATGGAACTTCGCCTGAAAAATGTTTCCAACAACATCCCGGGAGTAATCTTTCAATATCATGCCTTCCCCGATGGCAGCGATGGCCTTTTTTTGGTAAGCGATGGTTCGAACGAGGTGTGGGGCGTGAGTCCTGAAGAATGCATGGCAAATGCCGAATCAGTATGGAAAGGCATTCGGGCAGGTGGCGACAGTGAGGAAATGGTGGCCTCTATTCAAGAATCTGCCAAAAACCTAAGCCGATGGCGCTTTCGCTATCGCTACCTGAGCCCCCAAGGCAGCCTTCGCTACCTCGAAGGCTTTGGTAATCCGCAGCGCCAATCGGATGGCTCTATTATATGGGACTCCATTGTGATGGATATCACGGAAAAACACGATTTGGAACTACTGGCTCAACGCACCTCCAAAATGGCTCGCATAGGGAGTTGGGAGCTTTCATTGGCACATAATGAAGCTCAAGAAATGTATTGGTCGCCCATGATGCGTGAGATTATGGAAGTAGATGCAGACTACAAGCCGACCTTTTCAGGAGGTTTGGAATTTTACTTGCCCGAAAGTAGAAATAGGGTAAAAACTGCCACCGAGAGGTTAATTGCTACGGGAGAAGAGTTTGACCTTGAGCTTTTGCTCATCACTGCCAAAGGAAAAATGCGCTGGGTACGCTACATCGGGCAGTCCGACAGGGTTAATAATGTATGTCAGCGTATATTTGGTAGCTTTCAAGACATACACGGGCAAAAAAATGCTGAACTGGAGCTGAAAGAAACCCTCAATGACCGGAACACGATTCTGGAAAGCATAGGAGATGGTTTTATTGCCGTTGACCGAAAGTTCACCATCACCTATTGGAACCAAGCAGCCGAAAAATTGCTTGGCCCCAAAAAAGAAGAAGCCTTGGGCAAAAACCTATGGAGAATTTACGGAGATGCTGTCGACAGCGCTTTCTACATCAATTACCACATAGCCATAACCGAAAACAAGGCGGTACATTTCGAAGAGTTTTACCCCACTTTGGAAAAATGGTTTGAAATCAGTGCCTACCCCAATCCCAACGGCCTGTCGGTCTACTTTAGGGACATTACCTTGCGTAAAATGGCTCAGGAACAAATCCGGCTTTCCAATGAGCGCTTTGCTAAAGTAGCAGAAGCTACCAATGATGCGATTTGGGACTGGGACATCGCCAACGATACCCTGTACTGGGGCGATGGCTTCCGCAAACTCATCGGTTATGACCCCGAAACGATGACGCCTACCATGGAGCTGTATACTTCACTGCTTCATCCGGAAGATGCCGACCGCGTATTGCAAAGTATTGATGAAACGCTTCAACAAACTGAAATCAATCAGTGGCAGGCCGAATATCGCTATCAACGACTTGATGGACAGTATTTGTACGTGCAAGACAGCGGGGCTATTATCCGTAATGAAAAGGGCGAAGCCATACGCATGGTAGGTGCGGTTCAAGATTTAACACCCCACAAAGAGTATGAAGAAAGCCTAAAAGCACTCAACCAGCAGTTGGCTATGAACCTGAAGGAATTGGCCACCTCCAATGCCGAATTGGAGCAGTTTGCCTATGTAGCTTCCCACGACTTGCAAGAGCCCCTGCGTATGATTACCAGCTTTTTGACCCAGCTGGAGAAAAAATACAATCCAATAATCGATGAGCGTGGAAAGCAATACATACAGTTTGCAGTAGATGGCGCCAAGCGCATGCGCCAGATTATCCTCGACCTGCTGGAGTTTTCACGTGTGGGACGAAGCGAAGATGCTACCCAAACACAGAATCTTTCTGAGCTCCTTACCGATGTATGTGCACTTTTCCGCAGAGCCATGGAGGAAAAGCATGCCGAAATCACTTGGGACAAGCTGCCCGATATAAAAGCGCAAGCCACCCCTATCCGTCAATTGTTCCAAAACCTAATTTCCAATTCCTTGAAATACCAAAAAGCCGATGTGGCTCCACATATACACATATCGGCTACTGATCATTGGTCGCACTGGGAGTTTGCCGTTTCCGACAATGGCATAGGCATAGCCCCCGAATACTCCGAAAAGATTTTTACGATATTTCAGCGACTGCATAATAAAGGCGAGTACAGCGGTACCGGCATGGGCCTAGCGATTTGTAAAAAAATAGTTGAAAATATGGGAGGAAAAATATGGGTAGTGTCGGAAGAAGGAAAAGGAAGTAAATTTTATTTCACCTTGCCAAAATAAATGATACTATGAGTATGCCCCGCCTTGGTATATTGCTTTTTTTGATGCCTCTTATTTTATTGATGGTAGGCGGAACCTTGTATTGGCAGGGAAATAAGAAACAAACGGAGGTATGGGACGAAAACTTAAAGACGGAACGCCTGTTCAACGAAACATCTCAACTTCAAATTTTATTATTAAAAGCCGTTCGCGAAAAGCGCGGATATGAACTATACCTCGACTCCCTTTATGTGCGTCAATTTGTTCAGCATAAAAATGCCCTTTACAAGCAAATCCAACTCATTGATTCACTGATTGAACAAAAAGAGGACAGTATTCAGTTTAGCTCACTTAAAAATCTGCTTAACTGGCGAATTGCTGACTTGGAGGAACGCATGAGGAATGCAGCAAAAAATCAGAATACTACTCCGCCTTCTCCAAAAATCACCCTAAAAATGGATTCGGTCTTTACCGAACGATTACTTACGCTTGAAAGAAAAAGCCTCGCCTTTGAAGCGCAAAACACACATTACCGCCAAGCCAATTATCAGCGGTTTGTTACCTTATTGGGTCTTTCTTTCGCGCTGTTGGCACTCTCAGCTTATTTCTTTGATCGGAATATTCATCAAAAGCAAAAAAAGGCCCAACAGCAAATGATACTTCAGGCCACGCGAGAAAGTGAAGCTCGCTTTTCGGCCGCCTTTGAGCACGCCTCTATTGGCATGGCCCTCGTTTCGCCCGAAGGCCGGTTCAGTAGGGTAAACAAAAGTCTTTGCAAACTTCTAGGATATACAGCAGAGGAATTGCTATTGCATACCTTTCAGGATATTACCCACCCCGATGACCTACAAACCGACCTTCAACTATTCAAACAATTGGCTCAGGGAGAAATAGAATCGTACCAAATGGAAAAACGCTATTTCACCAAAAACGGTGAAATCGTATGGATTAACCTGAGCGGTTCTAAAGTAAACAAGCCCGATGGAAGCCCGCTGTATTATATTGCCCAAATTGAAAACATCACCAAAAGAAAAGAAGCCGAACATTCTCTAAAAGAAGAAAAGACCCGCTTAGAGAATGTGATAAAAGCTACACAGGTAGGCACTTGGGAGTGGAATGTACAAACAGGAGAAACCATTTTCAACGAGCGCTGGGCCGAAATCACGGGACATACTTTGGCCGAGCTGGCGCCCATTTCCATCAAAACCTGGGAAGCACTGGCCCATCCTGATGACCTTTTACTATCCAACAAGCTTCTGCAAGAGTGTTTTGATGGGAAATCGGAGTTTTATCAGGTGGAGTGCCGCATGAAACACAAAGCCGGGTATTGGGTATGGGTACTCGATCAAGGCAAAGTAATCAGCCGCACTTCCGATGGCAAACCCCTGATGATGTTTGGCACCCATACTGATATCACTTCGCGCAAGCTTATGGAAGAAAGTGAACACCGTGTGGCCGAAAAGCTGAAAGCCATAAATCAAGAACTGCAACTTTTTGCCGCCACCGCCTCGCACGACATGAAAGAGCCCCTGCGCATGATTAAATCATTTATGGAGCTTCTGCAAAAAGACTATGCCCCTCAGCTAGACGAGAAAGCGCAGAAATACATTTACTATGCTACCGATGGCGCCCAGCGCATGAATGTGCTGATTGAAGACCTGCTGGCCTATGCCCAAATAGGAAATGATGATACCGCGCCAGAACCCATAGATACCAAGGCGCTCGTGGGCGATATCTTGAAGCTGCAGGCAGCCGTAATTGAAGAAAAAAAGGCCCAGGTAGCAGTAGGCAACTTGCCCGCCATCCGCGGCAAGCGTGTGCCCATCAAGCTTTTATTCCAAAACCTCATCTCCAATGCCCTGAAATACCAAGCACCCGACAGAGTACCTCACATTGAAATTTCAGGACATGAGAGTGCTACCCACTGGCATTTCTCAGTAAAAGACAACGGCATAGGCATCAAACCCGAGTATTTCGACCGTATTTTCCAACTTTTCAAGCGCCTACACACTCGCAGCGAATATGCCGGTACAGGTATGGGATTGGCCATTTGTAAAAAAATTGTGGAACAACATGGAGGAGAGATACGCGTAGAATCGGTACCTTTTGAAGGAAGCACCTTCCACTTTAGTCTGGCAAAATCTTAAAAGCGATTCCCTTATTTAGTTTAAATATTTTCTTAATTTAACACAGAAAATACCATCCCTTCTATGAATCAGCATAAACCCATCAAGATACTTCTGGTTGAAGACAATGAAGGTGACATTCTTTTGACCACCGAGGCCTTAGAGGAAGCGAAAATCATCAATTCCATAGAAGTGGTCAAAGATGGCAATGCAGCTATTGTATATTTGGAAGACCCGGCTATTCCCCTTCCCGACCTCATCTTGTTGGATGTGAACCTGCCCAAAAAAAATGGGCATGAGGTACTCGTGCACATCAAATCTACGGAGCTGCTTCGCCACATTCCTGTGATCATGCTAACTACCTCCTCTTCTGAAATAGATATCAATAAAGCCTATAAACAATACGCCAGTTGCTATATTGTAAAGCCAGTAGAAGTAGGTGATTTTATGAATATGGTAGGGCAAATTGAAGGATTTTGGTTTAGTATCGTTAGCCTACCTAACAAACACAAATAATCGTTTGATATAGATGAAAAAAGACCCCAGAGCCTTATCGGTATTAATTGTCGAGGATAACCCCGGTGACCAGATACTGATTGAAGATTATTTGGGGGAATATTTCACCGCATGCACGCTGCATCAGGCCTATACTTTTAAAGAAGCTATTGAGGTGTTTAAGCAGCGCACTGAGCCTATAGACATCATTTTGCTGGATCTTACCTTGCCCGATACCTCAGGAGAAGAACTCATCAAAGGCATGCTTGCCCATTCGGGTCAGGTGCCCATTATTGTACTTACCGGGTTTACCGATATCGAATTTAGTATAAAATCGCTTTCCTTGGGTATTTCCGATTACCTCCTCAAAGACGAGCTTTCGGCCACCACTATTTACAAAAGTGTGCTCTACAATATCGAAAGGGCGCGCCATATCCGCACCATACAAGAATCCGAAAAACGCTATAGCGACCTCTTCCATTTTAGCCCTCAGCCCATGTGGGTGTATGATTTAGACAGCCTAGCTTTTTTAAACGTAAACAAGGCTGCCGTACAGCACTATGGCTATAGTGAAGAGGAGTTTATGCAGATGACGATTCGAGAACTGCGCCCAGCAGAAGATTTGCCGCTTCTGTATCAATCCATAGAGGAGCAAAAAGTCAGCAAAGAAAAAGCCTTCAAAGGAGTGTTCCGTCATTTTAAAAAAGATGGCACCTCTATTACGGTAGAGGTCAGGGCCAATATGATCCACTTCAATGGCAAGATATCTAATCTGGTACTAATAAATGATATTACCGAAAGCCTGCGCTATATCGATACCATAGAGCGGCAAAACCAAAGCCTGCGCGAAATCGCCTGGATGCAATCGCACCTAGTGCGTGCGCCATTGGCCCGCATTATGGGCCTTATCGCTTTGATTGAAGACCCCGAACTAGAAATGGAAACCAAGTCGGAGTTCTTACAGTATGTTATCGAATCGGCCACCGAACTGGATAGCATCATCAAAGATATGGTAAAACGCACCGAACATGTTAAATTTGAAACCGATACTAAGACGGAGGTGCCTCCAAGCATCCTTGCCAAGCTTAAGGGCTAGATTTATTTTTCATTCTATTTACACTCCTATGTTAAAAAAATTAGTACTCATCACCTTTCTTATTTCAAGCTTTACCAGTTACGCCCAAGTGACCACCAATACGCAAGACTCCATCTGGACTAGAGGTGGTAGTTTCAATATCAACTTTAGTCAGGTAAACCTCAGCAACTGGGCCGGTGGGGGCCAAAGCTCCATTGCGCTAAGTGGCCTGTTCAGCGTATTTGCCAATCGTGAAACCAAATATTCGTTATGGGAAAACCGATTAGAAACCGCCCTTGGTGGTATCCGCCAAGAAGACATTGGCGAATTCAGAAAAACGGATGATTACTTTATTTTGGTTTCTAAATACGGCCGTAAGATCAACGAATCCTTCCTTTTCAGCGGTCTGATGGACTTCCGCACCCAGTTGGCCAAAGGTTTTGTGTACAGCAATGACCCGCTCACCAATGAGGTTATTGCCACCGAAGTGTCTGAATTTATGGCTCCCGGCTATTTATTACTTTCACTCGGTGCCACCTACAAAAAAGGAGATGTATTTACCGCTACCGTCTCCCCTCTAACCGGAAAAAGCACTTTTGTGCTGGACGACAGCCTTTCGGCACAAGGCGCCTATGGCGTGGCCGTAGGGGAGAAATTTCGATTTCAGGGCGGTGCCAACCTAAGCCTCTCGTTTAAGAAAACGCTGATGGAAAACGTTACCTTCAGTACCAATGCCAACTTCTTTGCCGACTACCAAAACTTTATGGATGAGGTGGATGTGAACTGGGATGCACTTTTGCTTTTCAAAATCAACAAATTCCTGAGCAGCTCCATTTCGGCACAGGCTATTTACGATGACGACATCAACGTAACCCGCGAAGATGGCACCCTAGGGCCCGCTTTGCAGTTCAAAACGGCCATACAAGTAGGGCTTACCCTAAGCTTTTAATAATCAGGATCCAGCCCCAGCTTATCCCTGAGGGTATGCAATAAAGGATTTTTAGCGGCCATATGCGCAAACTTATCGCTTTGCGTGTATGGCCTTGCTGTTTCTGTTTGTATCTGTAGCTCAGTTTCTATCTGTATGCCAAAGTGCTGCAAAGTATTGCGGAGGTAATCGAGTAGGTCGCCCCGAAAGTTTTGAAAAATCTCTTCCTGCATGGTGCTGGTTAGGTAGATGGCAATCACATCCCCTTCGCGCAGGCGCGGCTTCTGGTTCATGATCATGTACTCGGTTTCTTTGCCCAGGTCCTTGCGCGAGAAGGCAAACTTTTGCCAGGCTTCCAGCAATTCTTCTTCCGAATACGGCTGATTCACACGCTCCGTAGCACCAGAGCCACCCACTTCACCAATGGATTTTTCTTCTTTTTGGGGTTTTTCCTCCACGGCCTTTTTAAACTGGCTCAGGCTGGTAGGAATACTGGGAGTGGATTTTATTGATTTAGTAGCCACAGCTGATGCTTTGGGCAGCTGAGACGCTAAAGAAGCAGGTGCTTCCTCCTCCTCTACATCACTTTTTTTTTTAATGCCTCGCCTGATGACAGGCTGGCCGCCAATTGCATAGCCGAAGGAATATGAGCCGATTTCATCAGAGCCATTTCCACATGCAAGCGCTGATTTTTAGAGGCCTTATACTGCACATCGGCTTGGCTGAGGATGTTCATCACCGAAAGTAAAAATCCGGTGGAAGCCGCTTGTGCCTGCTCGGCATAGCGCGCCCGCACATTGTCGGACACTTCCAGCAGACTTATGGTTACGGCATCTTTGCACACCAACACATTGCGCAGGTGCTCGGCCAGTCCGGTAAGGAACTGGTGCCCATCAAAGCCTTGACGAAGGATTTCATCAAAAATCAACAGACACTGGCTGATGTTTTCCTGCAAAAGCGCATCGGTTACTTTGAAATAGTAATCGTAGTCGAGTATGTGCAGGTTGCTGATGGTATCGGCATAGGTCACCTTGCCTCCGGAGGAGAAGGTAACGATCAAATCAAAAATAGATAGGGCATCGCGCAGGGCGCCATCGGCCTTTTGGGCTATCAGGTGCAGGGCTTCTTGCTCGGCTTCAATCCCCTCATTTTTGGCAATGCGCACCAAGTGATGAGTGATATCGCTGATTTGGATGCGGTTGAAGTCGAAAATCTGACAGCGCGATAAAATAGTAGGAATCACCTTGTGTTTTTCCGTAGTTGCCAAGATAAAAATGGCATAGGCAGGCGGTTCTTCCAAAGTCTTCAGGAAAGCATTGAAGGCTTGGGTAGACAGCATGTGCACCTCATCGATGATATACACCTTGAATTTGCCATGCTGGGGCGGGAAGCGCACCTGGTCGATGAGGTTACGGATATCGTCTACCGAGTTATTGGAAGCGGCATCGAGCTCATAGATGTTCATGGCATTGCTGCTATCGGTGCCTTGCGCCTCAAAGCCATTCACCATGCGGGCCAAAATCCGCGCACAGGTAGTTTTACCCACCCCACGAGGGCCACAAAAGAGCAAAGCTTGCCCCAAGTGGTTTTTCTCGATAGCATTTTTTAAGGTAGTGGTGATATGCTCTTGTCCCACTACTTCATCAAACCCTAGCGGTCGATATTTTCTGGCCGATACTACAAAGTTTTCCATCCGGGTGGCAATATAAGTCAAACTTGGCTTTTGGGCGAAGAAAAATGTGGGTAAAAAATCACAAAGCCCAAGGAGCGGAATATTTCGGCTTTGGGGAACTGATTTGCCCCCATCGGGTTTGATACTTAAGCAAACAAAGTGTAGGTTTGTGATTGCGTTCTACCCAAAATCGGACTTCTTCTTATGGGGTCGGCTGGAATTGACAGGTTGAGTAGTTACGTATGTAAGCATGCAGGCTCATGGGATGAGAGCCTTGAAAGATGGTCCTAACAAACAATTGGCGAATCTAATTACGCCATGGCCGCATAATTTCTGAAGTTTAGTAGGAAATAGCCACGGTTCCGGATAAGATTCGGAACGGCCATCGCCCCTCAGTAGCTCTGTTCCGCGGTTGCTGGCCCAGGGGTGTCGATCAGCAGAAATAGTTTGGCAGATGTTGTTAATGCCAGGCGAAATTAAAACAACTAAGGTGTAGCTTGGGCGTTGTCTACCGGGGTGCACTCGAAAACCAAAGACAACTAAGCATGTAGAAGATACGCTAGGTACCTTCTCTGGACCAGGGTTCGAATCCCTGCGACTCCACAAAAAAGCCTTCTTAAGCAATTAGGAAGGCTTTTTTATTTTATGGGATTGCAGCTCTTCTGGATTTGTAATCCCGAAGCCCTATCGTGGGTTCTGCGAACCAACTATTCCCAGCCATGCTCTGCATAGTGGTTTTCTTAAGAATTTGTTATCTTAACACTATTAGCAGGAACTACAAATTTCATAATCCTTTGGATCCGCACTTCGGGATTTGTAATCCCGAAGCCCTACCGTAGGTTCTGAGAACCGACTATTTATTATACAAATACAAAAAAGCCTACGATACACGTGCCGAAACCAATAGCTTATTGGTCACCAATAATCGGACATATTCAAAAAACTTCCTCCTTCCAATCCCGTAAGTAGCCAGAAAAACTACTGATTCGTATGCCTACCCTCCTCCGAGCTGATTCCACTCACCCCGATTTTGTTGCACTTGTCCGCCAGCTCGATGCCGACTTGGCACTTCGGGATGGGGATGAACATGCTTTTTATGCCCAATTCAATACCATAGCCACCATCAAACATGTGGTGATAGCCTATAACAATGGCTCAGCCGTGGCCTGCGGAGCCATCAAAGCATTCGATGAAGGAGCGATGGAAGTAAAACGCATGTTTGTAGTACCTGCTGCGCGAAATCAAGGGTTTGCCGCCCAAGTGCTGAGCGAACTGGAAAACTGGGCCGCCTCACTTGGTTATACCCGCTGCATGCTGGAAACGGGGCGCAAGCAGCCTGAGGCTATCGCCTTGTATACCAAATGCGGTTATCTACAAATCCCCAATTATGGACAGTATGCCGGTGTAAGTAACAGCGTATGCTTTGAAAAAACGCTCTGAGAACTCTGCTCTTCGGGATTTGCAATCCCGAAGCCCTATCGTAGGTTCTGAAAATCCCGCTCTTCGGGATTTGTAATCCCGGAGCCTCCCTCCTCCTCCCAATATCCTTACTTCACCGAAAGGCAATTGAACGCATCCGAAAGCAAATCGCCATAGCCTTGTGTGGCAAAATCGCTAAGCGTAATTTCTACTCGGCTCGATTGTGGTCCGCTATTGGCAGATCCGCCCATTTCGATAATAAACATAAGGGGCTCGTTTGTCAATTCAAGCATGCCGCTACCTTCAAGCTTTTGGGTTTCGTCAGTAGGAAGATAGTATAAATCGCCACGTTGGCCATCCAGACCAAAATAAATGCGCCCGCGCGATTGGCGGTTCCATAGGCTACGGCTCTCAAGTTTATCGCCAACCTGTGTGCTTACTTCCATTTCCTTCATCACAATTTTATACAAGACCTGTTCAGGATTGGTAGCATACACGATACTGGCCGAAAAATAGCCATCGAAGCTTTCGTTATCGCCCGCAAAGAAATCTTGAAAATACAAATCGAAGCGAAGAATGCCGGGCGCAAAGGTGGCGTAATCTTCAGCCGCTTGATAAAATCGAATGGCGCCTTCGGCTTCGGGATTATCGATTTGGATATTCAGCCCCACATCGTTGGTACGGATTTGGCCTTCGTCTTGGCGTTCAAGAGTCCAAATGACGGGGCAATCTTCTTCTTCCTTCAATAAATCGCAGGCTTGAAGGCCGCAAAGCAGGAGCAGTGTGCTAATAGGTAGTTTCATTTGTAATTCATTTATTGGTTACGGCCAAATGGAAGTCCATTTAGCGGAGACGATTAGCGAAGGGAAAATCCATAGGATTCATTAAAAACGGGCGATTTATCATCGGGTGTAACATCTGTGGTGGTCATATACCGATTGGTTACCACTATGCCCACATTTCCAATTACCCCGGAAACACCATAGTAAGGCAGTTTGCCATTTAAGGGAATAAAGCACGGAATTTCCGGCTCGGCCAAACTTTCCGATTGTCCATTGCTCAGGCTGATACGAAGGGTTTCATATTCCTGCCGAACATAAATAAAATCATCAAACACCAGCCAATGTCCGGCACGTTCGTTGATCCAGCCCACGGGCGAATCGGCCCAGGTATCGGTTTGTGGATTATAGATTTTATCACCAATGTAGGCCTTGCCCTCGTGTTCGAAATACAAGGGGAAATTAAATTTGGTACCCGGATAAGCCGCTTTTTCGGTGATGGTTTCTGTTATGGGATCAAACTCAAACCATCTATTGGTCTTGCCCAGACCAAAATATCCTTTGCCATTAACCGCCACACCCACCACTGGCAGCTCACGATCCCAGCGAGTGACCAGAAACTCCGTAATTACATTAAAGGGCAGCGTAGTGCTTAGCTCAGTAAACTGGTCGGTTTGCGGAGTGTATTTATACAACTTACTGTTATTGCCCAGAATATAGCCGTTAGAGCCTATGGCAAAACCCGCCAAAGCCGTGAAGTTAATTTCATTGATGGTTTGCCCACGGGCAACAAACTTCCACTGGGCGGTATCAAAAGCATACCAATCGTTCACCAAACCACTCACCTGTTCGCGAACGCCAAAGCCTGCATAAAATTTATCTTCAATGACCATGCTCACCATGCGGGCTCGGGCATTGTTGATAAACGGAGAATTGATATTTACCCAAACGTTTTCCTTCACCACCTCAAATCTCTGACAAAAGGTTTCCGTCCGGCCTGCATCATCACTTTGCACATACATACAAACTTCTCCTCCCCGATTGAAAAAAACCGCCTTTTGGGCATTGGTGCTTTGGTTGTCAATATCGCCTACCGTGCCTTCTGGGAAGGTCCAAACCTCCGACTTACCCCCACCGCAATTGCTAGGTGCTGAAAAATAATTGGCGAACACGGAAATCTCAGCTTTAAATGGCACCTGAGCACACCAGCGGTTTTCGGCATTTACTGAGCTGAAATTGTAGACAGAGGCTTGGCTGATTCCCGGTGCAATGTCGCAGGGCTCATCTTCAAATAAATCGCCACAGGCACTAAGCACAATTGATACTGTCATACAGAATACTAATCGGTACACACTTTCCATCAGTCCAATATTTCAAAGTTGCTCTTAAAATTACCATTGGTAAACGAATTGCTGCGCGCGCCTTGAGCGCTTTCAGCCACAAAGGTGCCCTCCCAATAATTGCCTTGCAGGCGAGTGAAGGTTACATTTCCGCTAGTGATGGTTTCTTGCTCGGCAAAAGTGCCTGCGGTAATGGCATAGGCGCGGTTCAATTCCAAGCCCGATTCGGGCAGGTCAATTTCCATGCTGAGGTCCAAGCCATCGGTTACGCGCGCTTCATAAATACGAAACGAGAGCAAAGCCTGGTGACCGGGTTGATTGACATTGCGAATAGCGGCCTGCCCAATTAAGGCACAGCGCGTTTCGCCATTGCGCTGCACGGTGCCATTGGCTTCTTGGCAGGGGTCTAGTTTTTCGTCCGTATCGCAAGCGAACAGAACAAGCAAAAACAGGGCACAGAAAAACGGGCTAAGTGATTTCATACCTCAAAAGTTAAAAGTAGCCAAAGGAATATTTTTAAAGGTGCCTTGGCTCACGAGGTTGTATTCCGTGCCGCTGCCGGTATATTCGGTAATGGCAAAGGTGCCACTGGCGGTTTGGCGTTCCATATCAAACACAGAAAACTTTAGCCAACCTTGTGCATTGCCAAAATTGCAGGCCGAGCTGGTTACCCAAGCCAAACTGGTATAGCTTCGGCCTACCTCCACGGGATCGGGTGTATGGAAGCGCAACCAATATTCCGGGCAGGTGGGGAAACTAGGGTCGATGTCGATACTAAACTCTACCTTAATGCCGGTATTAACCTCGAAATCGCTATCATAATAATTCAGGTTGATGGCTCGGGCGGTGGCGTATTCGCACATATCAATGCCGCCAGATGCTTCATCGTAACGAAAATAATTTACTCGGTACCCGACATTTTTACCGTTTTCAAAAGCGCACTGTGGGCCGGCTTCTTCCGATTCGCAAGCGCCCAATAGTATAGCCGCAAAGGCTAGGGTCAAAAACTTAGATGATATGCTCATAAAATAGTACGTATTAGATGAGCGAAAATTGACCAAATTTGGAGCACCAAGCTATACGTAAAACATCGTATTTTTACGCCTAATCTCGCACGAAAGCACAAGTCTCGCTCATGCTCTAGACCCAAGCCGGAAGACTTGCGCTAGTTGAGGACAATCAATTGTTTTCTGAAAAGAATATAAAATTTTGAAATCTTTATTTGAGAATTTCAACCAAGAAACTATTCTTTGAATTGAGATATCGGATTCATTACTAATAAGGCAAACCATGAATATTCTTATCAATAATATTCTTATAAAATAAATTATAAGCATCCTCTTTTATGAATGAGTTATCGAACCCACTCTTCGGGATTTGTAATCCCGAAGCCCTATCGTAGGTTCTGCGAACCGACTGATCTTAACACGCATTAAAAACGCGCTAGCTACGATTAATCATTGATAATCAATCCATTCAATAACGCCTCCATAGCAGGGCGGTATTCTTCAAACAGGTTTTGGCCCGTGAAGGTGGTTACCTGTACCGTTCCTTTCTCATTGGAGTAGTAATAGGAATAATAGGTAAAATTAATCCCATTGGTAGAGCCCACTATTTGCATGTGCCCTACTTCTTTACCGTTCACCTTGCGCTTTTCTTTATGAATCACTTCTACTTCCGAAGCCGCATTCTGGGCATTCTGCACCGCAATCTGCATCAGGTTATCTATCGGAATCTGGATTTTCTCATATATCGTCATCAGGTAGATATCTCCCTTCTGGTAGGTCATCACCACATCAGCCGATTCATTTATCCGCCCCGAAGGGATGCGCTTCCACTCTTTGGCATTGTACCAAATCTCATAGAAAGCATCGGAACCGCTTACTTTGCTTTTGGCATTGGCGGGTTTTTCAAAGGCCGTCTCGTTCAAGGGGATTTCTACAAAATCCAAATCAGAGCCATTGGCATACACCTCTTCATTGTAATACTCCCAGGTGCCATCGGCAAACAAATACACCGAGTCGCCCGATTGGGTGATGGCCAGCTCCTGCGCTCTAGCAATACCTGCCAAAGCCAAAGCGAGACTAAACACTAAGACTTTCTTCATAGCATGCGGTTTAGCGGATGCGGTCAGCTGAGCGCACCATATTTTCATCTCTGCGGATAAAGCGATTGGCAATGATGTTAAATACCATGGCCGTAATAGGCAAGGACATACCCAGTACAAAATCACCATATATCTCTGGCATAAATGCTTCATTGGCTGCTGTAGCACGCCAAACCACCATAAATAGTCCGCCACCCATCAATAAGGAATTAAGCGCCCCGATTTTGATTTGATTGAGTCGGTTTTTGTATTGAAAAATAGAGACCAAGCCCAATACGGCTGCTACCAAAAACAACACGCCACTTACGGCATAGGGCCAGGCGGTATAGTCAGCGAACTGTCCATCGGCACCGTAGTGAAGCACTCCGTAGGTCTTCAACACAAACTTTTCGGTAGTTTCAGGATTCTGCTTTACCCATAGCGGAAGGGCATGGGAGCCGAGGAGACAAAGGCTCATTAATAATAACAATACGGATTGTATTCTTTGTATCATCTTATCGATTGGTTTAACTTGCGCACAAAGTAAGGCAAATCGCCTGATTCTTCCATCAAGTAATTTTCAGAAAGCCATGCAAACTGCTTATATCGTTGATATTGTCCGCACTCCGGTGGGTAAATTTGGGGGCACCTTAGCCAGTGTTCGTCCCGATGACCTAGCCGCCCACGTAATTCGCGAACTCCTAAAGCGCAATCCTACTTTTGATACTTCTGTATTGGAAGATGCCATCTTTGGGGCAGCCAACCAAGCCGGAGAAGACAACCGCAACGTGGCCCGCATGGCCCTTCTCTTGGCCGGACTTCCCACCCATATTGGTGGCGTAACGGTCAACCGACTGTGCGCTTCCGGACTACAAAGTATGATGGATGCTGCCCGCGGCATCATGGTAGGCGATGGTGTGGCCTATCTGGCCGGAGGGGTAGAAAGCATGACACGCGCTCCTTTTGTAATGGCCAAAGCCGAAACGGCTTTCAGCCGGACTCCTGAAATCTACGACACCACCATAGGTTGGCGATTTGTCAATCCGGCCTTATCGGCTTTGTATCACCCCTACAGCATGGGCGAAACAGCCGAAAATGTGGCGGAGAAATGGAAGGTAAGTCGTCAGGAGCAAGATGAGTTTGCTTACGCTACCCAAGTGAAATACCAAAAAGCACTAGAGGCTAATCGCTTTGCCGAGGAAATAGTGCCCATAGAAATCCCGCAAGGCAAGGGAAACCCTATCGTATTTGCACAAGACGAACACCCACGACTCAGTCCGCTCGATAAACTGGCCGCCCTTAAGCCTGCCTTTAAGAAAGACGGAACTGTTACGGCCGGCAACTCCTCAGGCATCAATGATGGCGCTGCGGTAAGCCTTATCGTGAATGAAGAAACCTTAAAACGCTTCAACTTACGCCCCAAGGCCCGCATCGTAAGTTCCGCCATTGCAGGGGTAGACCCTGCTTATATGGGCATTGGGCCTGTTCCGGCCACGCAAAAAGCGCTCAAAAGAGCAGGAATCAGCATAAACGACCTCGACTTAGCCGAAATCAATGAAGCCTTTGCTTCACAAGCCATCGCCAGTATCCGAGATTTGGGCATTGACCCCGCCAAAGTGAATGTCAACGGGGGCTCTATCGCCATCGGCCATCCGCTGGGTGCTAGCGGCACGCGCATCAGTGCTACTTTGCTGCACGAAATGGCCAAAAGAAAGGCACGCTACGGACTAGCCACCATGTGTATCGGTGTGGGGCAAGGAGCAGCCATCATTTATGAAAACCTAGACCGCTAATGCCACGATTGTTTGTGGATATGGCCTACAAGGGCAGCGCGTATCATGGCTGGCAGCGCCAACTCAATGCCCTTTCGGTGCAGGAGGTGGTGGAAGAGGCTTTAGCCAAAATATTGCCCCAAGCTACGGAAATCGTGGGCAGCGGCCGTACCGACACGGGGGTGCATGCTTCTCAGCAGATTTTTCATGTAGATGTGCCCGAAGGCCTGAATCCCGACAAATTGCAGTATCAGCTCAATGCCCTTTTACCTTTCGACCTGGCTATAAAAAGTTGCCGATGGGTGACACCAGAGGCACACGCCCGCTTTGATGCGGTGCAAAGAGGCTATCATTATCACATCATCCGCCAGAAAGACCCTTTCCGCCACGGAATGGCCTATCATTACATCACGCCTTTGGATGTGGAAAAAATGAACGAGGCTGCGGAACTAATGTGCACCAAAACCGACTTTGAATGTTTCAGCAAAGTAAAAACGGAGGTAAACACTTTTCTTTGCACCTTGTTTAAAGCCCAGTGGACAGAAGACAACGGCAACTTGGTGTTTTACGTTAGTGCCAACAGGTTTTTGCGGGGCATGGTGCGCGCCATGGTGGGCACACTCCTAGAAGTAGGCCGCGGCAAACTTAGCCTTGCTGATTTTGAGGCCATATTGGATGGAAAAAATCGCCAAGAAGCCGGACGAGCCGTACCTGCCGAGGGATTGTTTTTATCGGAGGTGCGCTATCCCGAATCCATATATTTATCCTAATTAATACCCAGTGGAAAAAGAGTCTGTAAGTAGTGGAAATATTATCGATTGGAGCGTAATCAAGCGCTTATACGGGTTTGTAAAACCTTATAAAACCAATTTCTATCTCCTGGTATTGTTAACCTTCGCCACTGCGGCCATGTCGCCTGTAAGGCCCTACCTTATCCAGCTTACGGTGGATAAGTACATTGCTTTCAACGATTTTGAAGGTTTGCTCAACATCACTTTAGTCATGATTGGCCTTTTGGTGTTTCACACTTTTATCCAATTTTACCATACCTACCTTTCAGGCTGGATTGGACAGACCATTATCCGCGATATCCGCATTCAATTGTACAAGCATCTCTTGCGCATGCGCTTGAAGTTCTTCGACCGCACGCCCATTGGCCGCTTGGTCACCCGTAATATTTCGGATGTAGAAGCCTTGGCCGATGTATTTAGCGAAGGCTTGGCCGCCATGATTGGCGATTTGCTGCAAATCATTTTCTTGCTGGCCATTATGTTCTGGACTGACTGGAAGCTCACGCTGGTGAGTTTATCTACCCTTCCCTTGCTGATTGCCAGTACGTATGTGTTCAAAGAGAAGGTGAAAGTATCGTTCAATGATGTGCGCAATGCGGTTTCTAACCTCAATAGCTTTGTGCAAGAGCATATCACGGGGATGAACATTGTGCAGATTTTCAGCAGCGAAAAACGCGAATTTGACAAGTTTAAAGAAATCAACCGCGAGCACAGAAAGGCCCATATCAAATCGGTATTGTACTATTCGGTGTACTTTCCTGTGGCCGAGGTGATTCAGGCGGCTGCTATAGGTATGCTGGTATGGTACGGAGCCAAGCAGGTAATCCATACAGAAATTACCTTGGGGGTGCTGATTGCCTTTATCATGTATATCCAAATGTTTTTCCGACCTATCCGCATGATTGCCGATCGCTTCAATACCCTGCAAATGGGGATTGTGAGTTCTTCCCGCATCCTGAACTTGCTTGATAGCAACGAAAACATTCAGAACAATGGCACTTTTGCACCTGAGAAAATCGAAGGGCGCGTGGCCTTCAAAAATGTATGGTTTGCTTATAATGACGAAGAATATGTACTGAAAGACATCAGTTTTGAGGTGAACCCCGGAGAAACCATCGCCTTGGTGGGAGCTACGGGTGCGGGCAAGTCCTCCATCATCAACTTGCTTTCGCGCTTTTATGAAATCAACAAGGGCGCCATCTTGCTTGACGATAAAGACATCCACGAATACGAACTGGGTGCTTTGCGTTCGCGCATTGGCGTGGTACTTCAAGATGTATTCTTGTTTTCCGACACCATTGAGAAAAACATCACCTTGGGCAATCCGGACATTACGCTAGAACAAGTGAAAGCTGCTGCCGAGCTGATTGGGGCACACAAATTTATTGAAGTGCTACCGGGCGGCTATCAGTACAATGTGATGGAAAGAGGCGCCACCCTCTCAGTAGGTCAGCGCCAAATGATTTCCTTTGTGCGTGCCATGGTCTACGATCCGCGCATTATTGTGTTGGATGAAGCTACCTCTTCGGTAGATACCGAAACCGAGGAAATGATACAGGTGGCCATAGAGAAAATGATGAAAGGCCGCACCGCCATAGTGATTGCTCACCGCTTAAGCACCATACAGAAAGCCAACAAAATATTGGTACTGGATAAAGGTGAAATCAAAGAAGAAGGTGCTCATGATGAGCTACTTGCTCTTGATGGCTACTATGCCCAATTGCATAAGATTCAATACAAAGAAATGATATAAACACTATGAAGAAATTTTTAGTGATTGCCTTGCTTATTTTTGGTGTAGGCTTAGCGATATTTTATGCCTTAGGTGGCTTTAACCCTATTCAGATTTCAGAAACCCAAGCACCTGCCCCCTTTTTGGTAGGGCAGCGATTTGAAGGCCGCTATACCGACCAGCGCCTCAGCGAACACTTTTTTGCCGCTAAGGCTTGGAAAGATAAAGAGGCGGTAAACGGAACTTTGGCTGTGGTATTTTACAATGACCCGGAGAAAGCCAAAGGGCAATCGTATAATTTTACCGGACTGGCTACAGCTGATACCAGTAAGATTCCATCAGGCTATGAAGTAATCCCCTATCCAGCTCAGCGATTGCTACAGGCCCGTATTGAGGCGAATAGCCTCGTGTTCCCACGCCCGAAAACCGTGCAAAAAGAATTGCAGGCCTATGCGGCTGAACATGGCCTGAGGCTCGATACCCTTAGCATAGAACTTTACCGCTCCGACCGCGAACTGCTAGTACAGGTGCCTATTAAGGAATAAAGCAGAAAATTCCGTACCTTCGGTTTTTGACAAGGTATGAACAAGCTTTATTTTTTCGTTCTGATCCAATTTTTTAGTCTTTCACTGCTGGCACAATCGCCACTTACCAAAGACTATACCTGTGTGGTACAGCAAGAAAAACGCTACCTAGGTGGTATAGGCATTAAATTAGGCGACCCCATGAGCCTAAGCATGAAGGCATACTTCTTAAAGCGATTTGGCTTTGAACTCACGGCCGGACTCGGGATGAGTGGGAATTTCTCCACGTACATGGTGCAAACCTTAGAAAACGACCCTCAATTTGAAGGTTTTGTCTATTCCACGCACGACATTGACGCCAGCTATGCAGCCCAAGCACGCTTGATGATGCATTTTCCCATTCCGGGTGGTATACCGGGCCTGGACGCCTACCTCTTGGCGGGTTATCAAATGCGCTATGTGGAACTGGATTATCACTATATCTTTCGCCCCGATCCCTTCACCCGTGAGGCCGGACGTGCCGACTACACCACCATCGACCAAGGACCTGAGCTGGGCTTGGGAATAGAATATGCCTTTTCGGGGCTTCCACTGGCCGCTTTTGCTGAGATCAGCGCGCTCCACAAATCCAATGGCATAGAACAAAAAATAGCGCCCATGGGCGGAATTGGCTTTCGATTTAATATCCCGGCACCCGAGCTGGATAAAAAACCCGGCTATCACAAGCAGATGAAAGCCCGACCGAAGAAAAGGAAACGATAAATGGGTCTTTTACCCGCTTCTTCTGCGTGAGGGATGCGCAGGGCTTGGTGCGAGGTACGAGCACGGAAGCGCAGCGAACCCCGTAGCAGCCCGACCCTTTAGGGGCACGCCCTAATAAATTCCATACATGAAATCAGGCGCTTACGGAGCCGTCTACCTCTTCGGTATTCAGCTGCTTTTCGTATAGTTCGCGGTAGATGCCGTTGCGCTCCATCAGCTGTTCGTGGGTACCCGATTCTACCAATTGGCCACCATCGAGCACGATGATTTTATCGGCCAGCTTGGCGGAAGACACGCGGTGCGAAATGATAACACTAGTGCGCTCCTTCATGATGCGCTTGAGGGCGTTCAAGATCGTGTTTTCCGTTTTGGTATCTACGGCACTGAGGCAATCGTCCAGAATAAGGATTTTCGGGTTGCGCACAATGGCCCGGGCAATGGAAACCCGCTGTTTTTGTCCGCCCGAAAGGGTAATACCCCGTTCGCCCAGACGCGTTTCAAAACCCTGCGGGAAAGCCATAATATTATCGTACACATCGGCTTCGCGAGCCGCTTGCAGCACCTCTTCCTTGGCGATTTCTTTGGAGCCGAAAGCGATATTATTGCGGATGGTGTCTGAGAAAAGAAACACATCCTGAGGCACATAGCCCGTTTGCCCGCGCAGGCTGGAGAGGCTGTATTCTTTGATGTCGATGCCATCGATGCTAATGCTGCCTTGGCTGGTATCGTACAAGCGGCACATCAGGTTGGCAATGGTGCTTTTGCCACTTCCGGTGGTGCCGATGATGGCCAAGCTTTGGCCGGGCTCTACCTCAAAACTGATGTTTTCCAAAGCCTTAATGCCCGAATCGGGGTATACAAAGCTTACATTATTGAAATGAATGGAGCCATTGATGGATTTCTCCAGGTTTTTGGTGGAAACGATATCGGTATGGGTTTCCAGAAATTCGTTGATGCGTTTTTGTGAAGCCGCGGCTCGTTGCACAATGCTGGTTACCCAGCCTACGGAGGTAACAGGCCAGGTGAGCATGTTCATGTAAATGATAAACTCGGCAATAATACCCGTAGTGATGGCGCCTTTGGCCACTTCCAGTCCGCCAACATATACGGTAAGGATTACGCTCAAGCCAATAAGCCCCATAATGAGGGGCATAAAGAGGGCATTGACCATATTGAGGCTGAGGGATTTGTCGCGGTAGTTATTGCTTTCGCCTTCAAAATTTCGTGCCGATTCGTCTTCACGCACAAAAGATTTCAGCACACGGATGCCGGAAAAAGCTTCTTGCACGCTAGTGGAAAGTCCTGAAAGGCTCTTTTGAATTTCCTCCGACTTCTGGTTGATGATGTTGTTGACATAGTAAATACTCAGCGAAAGCAAAGGAAGCGGTAGCAAGGAGTATATCGAAAGCGTGGGATTGATGATAAACATGATGGGAATCACCATGATAAACAAGCTCATCAGGTTGATGGCATACATAATGGCGGGGCCTATGTACATGCGCACGCGGCTCACGTCTTCGGAGATGCGAGCCATCAAATCTCCTGTATTGTTTTTTCGATAAAAGCTGAGCGGCAGAGTTTGGTAGTGTTCGTAGATTTCGTTTTTCAGATCGAACTCTATCAGGCGCGACATCACAATAATGGTTTGGCGCATCAGGAAGAGAAAAACCCCACGCAAAATGGCCATAATCAAGATAATGCCTCCGTACAGGAAAATACCCGTTGCGAAAAAACCATAGAAATCTTCTTGCAACTGCGTACCACTAAACAAATGGTACATCTGGATATTCTCCCGAACCAAATCGAAAGAATAGCGCACCACCTGAGCCGGAAGAATGGCAAACACGTTGGAGATGATGATAAAAATAGTGCCCAGCAGTAAATGGTATTTGTACTTGCCGAGGTATTTATTCAGGTAACTGAGGTATTTCATGCCTAGGAATCAGATGGAGGGCGCTTAGTCTGCGCCATAACGGTGTTACAACGATAATTGTACAAAGGTAGTTTTCTTGAATCGAAAATTTAAGGAATTAATTTTTATACAAGCGGAAGGCACTTTGGCGACTATGGCAACATGCCTGATTTGGCAAAGAAAATTTCGTTAACATTGGCATAACACAAAGGCTATTCGGCTATTTGGTGACCGAGCGAACGAAAACGTTTGCAAGCCACTTAAGGCGCTATTTATCATAGGCTTGCCATGTCAGTTTATTCGGCAAAATGGATTGTTTAAATCCTAAAATTATCCCTACTTTTGCCCTGCTTTCCCTAATTATTCAAAAGCAGGAATGCACCGTTTTTTTACTTTAACACACAAGTAAATGATTGAATCAAACGTGCTAGAACAAGTGGAACAATTTTCAATTTTTGGCGAAGTGTCCAAGTTGGGCCACGAGCAAGTAGTATTTTGCCACGATGAGCCTACCGGCCTCAAAGCAATTATTGCGATACACAACACCGTATTGGGCCCTGCCTTGGGCGGTACCCGTATGTGGAACTACGCTTCGGACCAAGAGGCTTTGGTAGATGTTCTTCGTTTATCAAGAGGCATGACTTTCAAGGCGGCTATCTCCGGCCTTAATTTGGGCGGTGGAAAAGCTGTCATCATTGGTGATGCCAAAAAAATGAAATCAGAAGCTTTTATGAGACGTTTCGGACGTTTTGTGGAAAGCTTGGGCGGTCGTTATATCACCGCTGAGGATGTGAACACCAAAACCCGCGATATGGAATATATTGCGATGGAAACCAATCACGTAACCGGATTGCCTGAGTCTATGGGTGGTGGTGGAGATCCTTCTCCCGTTACTGCTTATGGTACCTACGTAGGGATGAAAGCAGCCGTGAAAAAAGTTTACGGAAGCGACAGCCTAGCCGGAAAGAAAATTTCGGTACAGGGTGTAGGCCAAGTAGGTGGCTACCTAGTGAAACACTTGGTGGAAGAAGGCGCTACGGTATACATTACCGATATCTCTGAAGACCGCTTGAAATATATCTCTCAAGAATACAAAGCTCACGTGGTAGGTCAGGATGAAATCTATGACCTAGATGTAGACATCTACGCGCCATGTGCCTTGGGTGCTACCTTGAACACCAACACCATCAATCGCCTGAAGTGTAAAGTGGTGGCGGGTGCTGCCAACAACCAATTGGCCGATGAGGTGAAACACGGAAACATGCTGATTGAGAAAGGCATCACTTTGGCGCCTGATTTCTTGATCAATGCTGGTGGTTTGATCAATGTATATGCCGAATTTTTGGGCGGATACAAAGCCGAATTGGCCTATCAGCAAGCCGAGAAAATCTACGATACCTGCCTTACCATTTTAAATAATGCCGAAGTGCAGCATATCACCACACAAGAAGCCGCTATGCAAATGGCCTTGAAGCGTATCGAGGACATGGGCAAAGTGAAACTTGCGTACTAATCAATAGAAACATTCATCCAGAAGGAGTCGCATGGCTCCTTCTATACGTTCTTTATCTACATGCTCAACAGAAGAATACTCAGAAGCAAGGCCGTGCAGGCCATTTATGCCTTCAACCAGTGTCGTGAGGCTAATTATGAATTAGCCAAGCAAAATATTGCCGATGCTTTCCTCCCCGACCTCAATTCCATGGAGGTGCAAGACCGGGCCGAACTCAAGAAAAAATCCAAAGAGGCGATTGCCCTTTTTGAAAAACAGTTTGCCGGAAAACCCATCACCGAAACCAACGAAGAACTCCTCAAAGTAGTGAAAGGCGCTTTCAGCTATTATGAGAATCTGGTGAAAAAAGATTTCGTATTTTTCAAGAAACACATCATCAGTGAAACCGAGCAAATCTTCGATTGGTACCTAATGACTCTCTTTGCTTTGGTAAAACTGGCCGAGATAGAAGAAACCGAAAGTACTAAAAGCGGCAAGGAAAGCCTTTTCGGCTATGCCGAATCCTCTGCCCGCTTGCTGAAAGACAATAAAATCATCCAACTTATTAAAGATAGTCAGGCTATTGCCATGGAAATGCTTAAGCGCTCCATCCATTGGGATAAGCCCGACCAAGAGCTGATGCTCAAAAAGCTCCTTCGCGATGTGCTGCGCAAAGATGAGGTGGTGCTGCAATACATGACCCTCACCGAGCCGAGCTTAGAGCAAGAAGCCGAATTGGCCGCGCATATCTGTAAGAACATCTTGCTAAAGCATGAACTTACCGTAGGCTATTTTGAAGAAAACGATAGCCGCTGGGACGAAAACCGCGCCACCATCAAGAGTTTGGTGAACAAAACCATCAAAGATGTAAAAGAAAACGGTGCCTTGCACCTGATGGAGCTTTCGCCCAATTGGGAGGAAGACAAGAAGTTTTTCTTACAACTCTTCACCTCCACCATCGAGAACGATAGCCAATACGAAAAAATCATTGGGGAAAGGGCCAAAAACTGGGACAGCGACCGTATCGCCCTTACCGATATGGCCATTCTGAAAGCCGCGCTGGACGAGATGATTAACTTCCCCGGCATTCCGGTGAAAGTAACCATCAACGAGTACATCGACATTTCCAAGCAGCTTAGTACGCCCAAGAGTAAGCAGTTTATCAACGGCTTGCTCGATAAAGCCTCTGCCGACCTGATTAAAGACGGCACCATTAAGAAAAGTGGCCGCGGCTTGATTGACAACAAATAAGCTTTTACCAAAGTGCATGGAGTACATTCATGCACCTTTTTTATTTTTACCCGATGCATTTCCAACACTTTCCGGCTTCTCATTTTAGTCCGAGTACCTGGGCGGGTGGCCGCACCACGCAGCTGTTTATCTATCCACCAGAAGCGGAATACAAGCTGCGTAATTTTCAATTCCGCCTTAGCACGGCCACGGTAGAAGTCGAAAAATCAGATTTCACCCCGCTGCCGGGCGTATCGCGTGAGCTTCTATTATTAGAAGGATGCATACGCATCATACATGAGGGAAAATACACCAAAGTGCTCAGCCCTTTGGATACGGATAGTTTTCAGGGCGATTGGAAAACCTGTTCCGAAGGAAAATGCACCGATTTTAACCAGATGATGCAAGGCAATACACAAGGAAGCCTAGCGGGGCACGATGTGCAAAAAAGCACTTCTTTTCACTACCATCCTTCCCCCAATACCAACTGGCTTTTCCTTTATCTGTATCGGGGAAAAATCAGCTTAGCAATAGAGGCAAACCATCTTGAGTTGAACGCAGGCGATGTAGTGGTAATTCAGGAACACAAGCTTGCCTTCCTCTCCCTCACTGCGCATGAAGACAGCCGAGTGGTTTTTGCCGAGGTAGAAACCGCCTAATACACCCAATTTCCTTAGCATTCTTCCTCCGCTGAATCATCCCTGATTATGTGTGCGGTTTGTACTTATGATGGGAATACACTAGTTTTCTGTTCATTATTTGAACCCTTAGCACCATGACTAGAAAACTCCTTAGCCTCGCTTTTTTCTTTGCCCTATCGTTTACGCTTTTTGCCCAGTCGGATGAAGAATTGGTAAAAGCCACCGTTCAGAAAAACACCATCAAAGGGCATATCTACTTTTTGGCCTCTGATGAACTCCGTGGTAGGGAAACAGGCTCAGCGGAGATTGACATTGCGGCACGCTACCTATCTACCACCTTGCAGCGATATGGCGTAGCGCCCGTTCCCGGAGCCCGTGAAGGGTATTTTCAGGATGTTCCCTTGGTGCAGGTGCTAGCGCCCAGCAGCTATTCCTTTAGCTTGGGAAACACAAGCCTAACTTCTGAGCAACTCATTAGGGTAGAAGGTGCGGGCATTCAAGCCAAAGCCGATATTGTGTATGTAGGCCATGGCTCGGAAGAAGACTTTGCCGATAAAAAACTAAAAGGAAAGATCGTGATAGCCCTGGCGGGCACAGAAAGCGCCAGCGACCTCCGCACCGTTTTTATGGAAAGTGAGAAAAAGGCCGAAAGAGCCAAAAAAGCCGAGGCTTTGGGCTTGGTGGAGCTTCACACCGAATCACCGGAAAACTGGAGCCAAATCAGTCGCTACCTTCGCGGTAGTTCGTATCAAATCCAAAAGCCGGAAGAAGCTAGCAGCAGTTCTTTCTTCAAACTTTGGGTGAAAGATGATAGCAAAACCCTTGCAAAATCCCTCTTGAGCAAGAAACGCCAACTGGCGGACATAGCCATCAGCGAAACGGTTAGGATTCCCGTTCCTTCTAAAAACGTGGTGGGAATGGTGGAAGGCACTGACCCTGAGTTGAAAAATGAATTTGTGATTTATTCTGCCCATTACGACCACATAGGCGTAGGCAAAGCCAATGCGGAAGGCGATTCTATTTTCAATGGCGCCCGCGACAATGCCATAGGCGTGGTTACCGTGCTAAGCGTGGCCGAAAGTCTGGCTAAAAACCCTACTAAGCGCTCGGCACTTTTCATTTTGTTTACTGCTGAGGAAAAAGGACTTTGGGGTAGCCGCTACTATGCCGAAAATCCTTTGTTGCCTTTGAACCAAATGGTGTACTGTTTCAATAGCGACAATGGAGGATACAATGATACCAGCGTAGCCACCATTGTAGGACTGGGGCGCACCACGGCTGAAAAACATATCAAAAAAGCTTCAGAAACCTTTGGCCTTACCGCCATTGATGACCCAGCCGGAGAACAAGGACTTTTCGACAGAAGTGATAATGTGAACTTTGCCAAGAAAGGGATTCCTGCCCCTACTTTCAGCCTAGGATTTACCGCCTTCGATGCCGAAATTATGAAATACTACCATCAGCAGGCTGATAATCCGGAATCAGTGGATTATGAGTATTTGGAGAAATTCTTCAGAGCCTATGTACTCTCCTCTCGCCTAATTGCTAATGACCCTGAAACTCCTTTCTGGGTAGAAGGCGACAAGTATTATCCGGTGGGCGTGGAATTATACAAGAACAAGTAAGAGTAAGGAGCTTGGGTTTTCGTATGGCTTTTTGTACTTTCCACTAACCAAAACGCTACACCCTTATGGAACAAAGTATAGTAACCGCGGTATTTCTTCCGCTGGCTCTTGGCATTATAATGCTCGGCATGGGCATGACCCTCACCTTGCACGATTTTAGGCGTGTGTTTCTGTATCCTAAAGCCATACTGATAGGCTTGGGCAATCAGCTGTTGCTGCTTCCTTTGTTGGGTTTTGGCTTGGCGCTGGCTTTTGGTCTAAAGGCCGAATTCGCTGTAGGCCTGATGCTGCTGGCGCTTTGTCCGGGTGGGGCTACTTCCAATATTATTTCCCACTTGGCCAAAGCCGATTTAGCCTTGTCCATTTCGTTGACAGCCATAAGTAGCACCATTACTAATTTCAGTATTCCGATTTTCTTAAATCTGGCTTTGTTCTATTTTATGGGAGGTGAGCAGGCCATACAGCTGCCTATAGCGCAAACCATGTTGCAGATTTTTGTGGTTACCCTGCTGCCCGTAACCCTAGGTATGTGGATAAAAAGCAGATTTCCCGCTTTCACTGAGCGTTCGCTGAAGGCGGTAAACCTGATTTCGGCTGTATTTTTTGTCTTGATTTTGCTCTTGGCCATAGTGAAGGAGCGCGCCAATATTATCCCCTACTTTCAGCAAGCGGGTTTGGCGGCCTTATCGCTTAATGCAGGTGCTTTGCTGGCGGGTTATTTTATTGGCAAACTTTGGGGCTTATCGCGCCCACAAAACATGGCGATTTCCATCGAAACAGGCATACAAAACGGCACATTGGCTATCGCCCTGGCTTTAAGCCCAGCTGTGCTGAACAATACTCAGATGGCTATTCCTCCCGCCATTTATAGCCTTATTATGTTTGTAACAGCCGCGGTAGTGGTGGTGCTTTCGCGGAGAAAGGTAGGACGGGAAGCTGAGTGAGAAGTTTGTAGAGTCTCACTAATTTATTGACGCATAAAAAACTGAGATTTGATTTATAGGTCAAATCAAGAAGTAATATCCCGTTTAACAGGATAATAAGTATTAACAATTAGAGTAAATTTGTCTGGAAATGGCAAAAGCAGACTACATAATATCTTTAATCAAATCACATTACAACAACGAACCTGAAAGGTTTACTACTGTTGCATTGCAGATTGCCGCCCACGAAGCCAAGCTGGGTCATACTCTTGTTGCCAACGAAATAAAAACCATAATTGATAAAGCGAAGGAAAGCAAACATAAAACCAAAACGTTCGCTCCCGATTTACAAGGCTTGATACAAGAAAACGTACCTTCTGTCAGGCTGTCGGACATGATTGCCTCGGAAGATATCAAATCAAAAGTAAACCGAATTATTTCCGAGTTTGTGCAGCGCGACAAACTTCGCAAACACGATTTGGAGAACCGAAGAAAGGTCTTGCTTTCTGGCCCTCCTGGTACGGGTAAGACTTTAACCGCATCTATCCTTGCTAACGAATTAAACTTGCCGCTATACACCATTTTAATGGATAAAATGGTTACAAAGTTTATGGGGGAGACTAGTGCGAAGCTTCGACAGGTGTTTGATTTGATTGAGCAGAAACAAGGAGTTTACCTCTTTGATGAATTTGATGCAATTGGTGGCGAACGCAGCCGGGATAATGATGTGGGCGAAATGCGTAGGGTTTTAAATTCGTTTCTTCAATTTATTGAACGGGATAATTCCGACAGTTTAATTATTGCCATTACCAACAACAAAGAACTGTTAGACCAAGCCTTGTTCCGCAGGTTTGACGATGTGATCTTATACCACCTGCCAAGTTTGGACGAAAAAGAAGAATTGCTAAAAAACAGACTTTCACAGTTTGCTAAAAAAATAAAGTTTAAAGATTTATTGCCCAATATAAACGGGCTTAGCCACGCTGAGATATCGCTTGCCTGCATTGATGCCATTAAAGAAACCGTTTTGAATGAAAAGCAGCAGATGAACAATGATTTAATTTTAAAAGCAATCAAAGACCGTAATGCAGCATATCACAAATAAGCTTAAAGAATGGCATTATACAAACATATCTTCATACAAGGAAATGTAAGCAGCGAGAGATATAGAGCACCTTCCGCAATGGGAGCGAAACCACGCATACCTGTTAGAGACAGGGCAACTCAAAGTCAAAAACTCCTAAATCAGTTTGAAGCCATTTGGCAACAAAAAGAGCAATTGCAACAACAACGCAGTGCACAGCAAATTGCCACCAGAGAAGGTACATATGTTCAATTTACCAGTGCAGCAGACCACGATTTAATTACCAAAAGTCTGGAAGACCTTAGAAAAGGTATTCGCTTGCTAAACATAAAGGAAATTCCAGTTGGCGAAAATCAAACGCAGGTGAGAGCAACTGTCTACGTGCCAAATGGAAAAGAAGGTTTGTTTATCGATAAAATCAATTCTTATCAATCAAAGAATAACACCTCAATTATATTTCAAAATCAGCTAAATCATGAGATAGTTGCTGAAACAATAAACCAACTCCGGTATAATATCCGCTTGAAGAGCGTAAAAGATGTTTTGGTTGAGAATGTAACTAGGACTAAGGCAAATATTCATTTACCAGTTGGAAAAGAAGGCTTTTTAATTGACGAGATTTTAAGACTTTTCCCTAATACCGAGATAAATATTACCCCTTCTAATTCTGATTTAGTAAATAGTATTGAAGACGTAAGCCTAGCATTATTGGAAGGTTTGTGGACAGATAATCCACAACTTATTCCAACAGATGCCACCAAATGGTGCGAAGCCTGGCTGAATGTAAACGCAAAAGAAAACCAAGAACTGGAACAAATTGCACAGTTTCATGCAACTCTTGAAAGCATCGGAATTCAATATAAACACAACAGCATTATCTTTCCCGAACGAGCCGTTTTGTTGATAAATGCCAATCGTGACCAGTTGGTTGAACTGATGCTGCAAAGTGATTTGCTTGCAGAATTCAGAGCAGGGCAAGAACCCGCTGGATTTTGGGTGAACGAAAGTAGTATTGAACAACAGGCGTGGGTAGATGATTTGTTGAATAGAGTTGAATTGGTTGAAAGCAACATAAAAGTTTGTTTGTTGGATAGCGGAGTAAATAACGGACATCAATTACTACAGCCCCTGATTGACGATGCAAACACACTAACCGCTGATAACACGTGGGGAACAGAGGATCATGAAAAAAAAGCAGGACACGGAACACTAATGGCGGGTATTGCAGGCTACGGGCAAATGGAACAGGTGCTTACTTCTGCCAATGCCGTTCCGCTCACGCATAAATTGTGTTCAGTAAAAATTCTGCCACGACCCAATCAGGCACAAACTCCACGAGAGTTGTGGGGCGATATAACAACACAAGGAATTGCAAGGGCTGAAATTCAGAACCCGAATATGGTGTTGATTTACTGTATGTCTGTTACTTCGCTAGAAGATACCGACAGAGGAAGACCTTCATCTTGGTCAGGTGCGATAGACAATTTGGCTTTTGGTGAAGGGGAAAATCAACGATTGATAATCATTTCAGCAGGAAATATCCGTGATGAAGAATTGTGGCAAAACTACCCCAATTCAAACTTCACAACTTCAGTTCAAAATCCAGCACAAGCGTGGAACGCCTTGGTAGCAGGCGCATACACCAAAAAAAATCAGGTAAATGACCCGAATTTTCAAAATCATACACCCATTGCCAATGAAGGCGAGCTTTCACCTTACAGTTCAACTTCATTACTTTGGGAAAGAAAGTGGGCTGTAAAACCCGATGTGGTTTTTGAAGGTGGAAATTTATTGAGAGCACCTGACAACAAAGTTACACCACATGAAGATTTGGAATTGCTATCCACATCAAGGTCTATACAAATTAAGCCGTTTGACACCATAAATGCTACAAGTGCCGCGGCTGCACAAGCATCTTGGTTTGCGGCAAAAATTGCTTATGAGTATCCTGATGCTTGGGCAGAAACTATACGTGGGTTGATGGTTCATTCTGCTAATTGGCATCCTGCTATGCTTGCTCAGATTCAAGTAAAACAAGGCAACAGAGGAAGTTTCCGAAATTTGTTACGAGCATTTGGATATGGCGTTCCTGATTTAGACCGTGCATTATATAGTAAAGAAAGTGCATTGACCTACATAGCACAAGAAACCATTCAGCCTTTCAGTTTTAAAGACCGAAGCAGTACACCAGAAACCAATGAAATTCATTTCTATAACTTGCCGTGGGCAAAGGATTTATTACTGCAAATGGGCGAAACACCCGTAAAATTGAAAGTTACCCTTTCCTATTTCATTGAACCCGGAGCAGGTGAAATTGGCTGGAAAGACAAGTATCGCTATCAGTCGCATGGTTTGCGTTTTGATGTAAACAACGTAAACGAAAGTAAAGACGATTTTAGAAGACGTGTAAACATTGCGGCAAGAGAAGAAAATGAAGAGGTAAACGGAAATGCAGGCAGCAACCGTTGGGCAATAGGATCAAACAATCGAAGCACGGGCTCAATACATTCCGATTATTGGGAAGGAACGGCAGCCGCTTTGGCAACCTGCAATCACATTGCAGTTTATCCGGTTATTGGCTGGTGGCATCAACGTAAACATTTGGGAAAGGTAAAAAATCGAACCCGTTATGCGTTGATTGTTTCGCTTGAAACACCTGCACAAGACATTGAGCTATACACAACGGTTAAAAATATGATTGAGGTGCCGATTGAAATAGAAACTTAAGAGTAATTGCTATCGTGCTTCTAGGGTTTAACCTTGATAAGGTTACTACATATCTAGTATTAAATTCTTGATTTCTTCAAGTACTACATCTAAATCCATCAATTACCCATTTTCTTATGCTTATACACTTACTAGAACCTCATCATGCGGAGGATTTTAAACGCATCAGTCTGGCTTGGTTGGATAAATATGGGCTTACCGAGCCGGGCGATCTGCAGGAGATTGAGAAAATCTGCCAGGATTGGCCTGCGGAATATACCCTTTGGGGTGCTAGCGTAGAGGGAAAGCTTGCAGGTGTGATTGGCCTCTACCAAGGGGAAAGCGCCAACGAGGTGATAAAGCTGGGAGTTGATGAAGCTTACCAAGGCAAGGGCATTGGCCGCGCCTTGATACAAACCTTGATGGACGAGGTGGAACGGAGGGGCCTAGAAGAAGTAATTTTGTACTCGAACAGCCAGCTGGTGGCCGCTTTGGAGGCCTATCGGAAATTTGGCTTTGAAGAGGTACCGATAGATGCTGCCATTGCTATGAAATACCACACGGCCGATGTGAAAATGCGCTGGCGCAAAAAGTAAATGGCAGAAAACCACCCTTTGCCCAGCTCCAGAGTGAAGGGCGATGCGTGAGGGATGCGCAGGGCTTGGTGCGAGGTACGAGCACGGGAGCGCAGCGAACCCCGAAGCAGCCCGACCCGCTAGGGGCACGCCCAAGGAAATTGGATTTTACTCCGCTATTTTCGTGGGCATTCTGTATATTGCATACTGGATTGGTTTTGAAGAAAAACCTGTGTATGTCTTACCTAAAAATAAAAATATGAGTAAATCATCGGGAATAATAGCTGCCTTTTTGGCCGGAGCGGCTACTGGCGCTATTTTGGGGATTTTGTATGCCCCAGACAAGGGTTCGAACACCCGTGACAAACTATCGTTTCAGCTGGACAAGTACCGTGAGAAGCTGGACGAGCTACGCAAGGAATTTATGGATGGCAAGAATATGGCCAGCTCATCGGCTGCTAAGTCGGAAGGAGAGCGCGTGGTAAACGATGCCCGCCTGAAGGCCGAACAGCTACTGAATGATGTGGACGACCTAATCGGGCAAATCCGCTCGAAATAATCTTCTTGCAGGAACGAAACGGAAAGCGTAATTTTTCGGTTGTTAAGAAAATAAATCAATTTTTACCATTAAACTATAATTGTAGTATGAAAAAGACATTGATAGCTTTGTCAGTGCTTCCTTTATTTTTATTGTCGTGTGCCGACAAAAACATGGAAAGACGTGTGGCGGAATTGGAAAGACGCGTAACTGCCCTTGAGGGAGGTGGTGTAACAAGCACTCCATCAGCCATTACCACGCCTACTGCTAATGTACAAGAACAAGAAACTAAGCCGGAAGGTCCACTACCAGTATTCAAATTCGCTGAAGAAGAGTTCAACTTCGGTACTGTGAAAGAAGGCGAACAAGTGGCTCATACCTTCACTTTTACCAATACAGGAGATGCTCCTTTGATTATCCAGAGTGCTACGGCAAGCTGCGGATGTACTGTGCCTAACTACAGCAAAGATCCTGTACCAGTAGGTGGAACCGGACAGATTGAAGTGAAATTCAACAGCAAAGGCAAAGTGGGTAACCAAAGCCCTACGGTAACGGTAACGGCTAATACTTGGCCTAAAATTACTCGCCTTCGCTTGAGAGGTAACGTAGAGAAATCGGCTGATGCTGCGGCTACTGGTCCTGTGAAGTAATCATTGTTATTTAAAAATACGCACGTGTTACATTTTATATTGTTGCAAGCCCAAGGAGGGAATGGCCTGTGGGGAAATTTGATTTTGTTCGGTGGGATTGCCATCATTTTCTACTTTTTCATGATTCGTCCTCAGCAAAAAAAGCAGAAGGAAACGAAGAGCTTTATTGAGAACATGAAAAAGGGTGATATGGTGATTACCATTGGCGGTATCCATGGCAAAATTTACGCGATTGAAGACGATGGCGTAGTATTGGAGGTGGACAAAAGCACCAAAATCAAGTTTGAGAAAACGGCTATATCACTTGACCAAAGTAAAAAACTAGCCGAAACGGCTAAAAAATCTGATTAATTGTTGAAAACGATCCAATCATTTTTTTTTCAGCTGGGTTCTTTTTTGTTGCCTAGCTCCAGAGAAAATCTAAAGGTAGTGGTGCTGTCAATTTTGGCGGCCACTACCTTTTGGTTTTTTACTGCCTTGAACAAAAACTACACCACACAAATCAATTATCCCATCTCCTTTGTCTATGAAAGAGAAGGCTTGATGGAGGTGGCAGAGAATGCCAAAGAAATAAGTATCGATGTTAGTGGCGGTGGATGGAATCTATTGCGCAAAACCGTGTGGTTCAATGTGCCCGAGGTGGTGATTCCGATAGAAAATCCATTAAATACCCATTACATAAGAGGAGCCGCCCTCTACCCCGAGATTGCCTCTCAGCTAAAGGAAATCAAGCTGAACTATGTGGTGACCGATACGTTGTTTTTTGACATTCAGCGTATTGATACACTAAAAGTAGCCTTGTTTGTGCCGGACAGTGCTATTTCGCTGGAAACCGACCATAGAGTTACTTCAGATGTTATGATTAACCCCGACACCCTGCTCGTGGTAGGCCCTGAAAAGATTTTGGCCCAGCTAGATGGCCGATTGGCAATTCCGCTGCGACAAACGGAAATCGACAATAATTTCAGGGAGCGTATCAATGTACCGAAATACCCTTTTGAAAAAGTGCAGATAAGTCCGCCTTCAGTAGAAGTATTTTTTGAGGTAACACGCTATGTGCATAAAGAAATACTAGTACCCATTAGCTACTTGGGTGCATTTAAAGACCGCAAGGCACAGGTAAGCGATAGCACGAGCAAGGTAATCATTACTTTGCCTTTTAAAGACAGCAAAATTACGCTGGTAGCGGATTCGTTCCGAGTAATTGCTGATAAGCGAAAACTAAATCTGAAAGATTCTACTCTTACCCTCACGCTCGATAAGTATCCAGCGGAGTTTACCGAAATTCGTTTGGAAAAGCCTCAAGTGAAAGTTTCCTATGCCGAATAAACCTCGACTTATAGGAATTACCGGAGGCATAGGCACGGGTAAAAGCCTGATATGCCGCATGTTTGCCTGCTTGGGCGTACCTGTATATGATGCCGACAGCCGCGCGAAGGCATTGGTGAATGAGTCTGCCCAACTTCAAGGAAGCATTATGCAACTTTTGGGTAAAGAAGCTTATACCGATGGTCAATACAATCGTAGCTATGTGGCACGTGAGGTATTCGGAAACCCTGAAAAACTTAGCCAACTGAACGCCCTGATTCATCCGGCCGTGGCGGAAGATTTTGCCAGCTGGGTAGAAAAGCATCAGGAGGCGCCCTATTTATTGAAAGAAGCCGCCCTGTTAATAGAATCGGGTTCGTACAAAGGACTTGATACGGTGGTATTGGTTGAAGCCCCTGAAAAGGTGCGCATCGAACGCGTGCTTATGCGCGACCCACAGCGAAGCCTTCAGGAGGTGAAAGATATTATGAGCCGGCAAATACCCGAAGCGGAGAAGAGGAAATGGGCACAGGCTCGTATTCAAAATGGTGCCGACAGTTTACTGATTCCACAGATACTGGCACTTCATGAGCAGTTTAGTCAAGTAAGTTAGGCGGCAAAATCACCTGGTCGCTGTAAAATTTCATACGCGAGTGATAGCGCGGTAAAAGCTCAATTTTCTCTATTCTATCTTCTTTATGATTAAAGAATACCTCTACCAAATTGGTGTCCATTTGGTACAGGTTCACTTTATAGCGATAGTAGCGTATGGCGGTAACAAAGCTGCCCCGCTCGTACAGCTGCTGCACTTTATCGTGTAAGGGCAAGGTAAAAAAGTCAGAACGGCTCATGCTATTCATTAGTTGGATATCTGAATTTAGGCGATTGTTCCTAAAAAAGAAAATGCAGATGCTATAATTCAGCATAACATGATACTGCGGTCATGTAAGAAAGGGCGATAATTTGTAGAGCCTACTATACAGTTTCGGGATTAAGAGGTATCGGTTCACAGAGCCTACGATAGGACTTTGGGATTGAGAGTTGGCGGTTCACAGAACCTACGAACCGGCTTCGGGATTACAAATCCCGAAGAGCAGCAGTCTAAATACACCCTCGCACCTTTGCGTCTTCGCGGTTATAAAAAACCTAGACACCACTTTGCGTCTTTGCGGTCAATAAACAAAAAAAAGCGAGCCTTTCGACTCGCTTTTGGGTGGAATATGGGGCTCTTCACAGAATCCCTTCGGGAGAACCCACGACCTCCTGAAACACCATCATGCGATTCATCAAAGAAATAAAAACAAAAAAGAGGCTGATCTTTCGATACAGCCTCTCTTTGGGTGGAATATGGGGCTCTTCGCAGAATCCCCGTGGGAGAACCCACGACCTCCTGAACCATCATCAGGCGTTCTAACCCAAACCTTAAGCGTGACATAAGATTAAAACTTTGCGTCTTCGCGGTTAATAAACAAAAAAAGCGAGCCTTTCGACTCGCTTTTGGGTGGAATATGGGGCTCGAACCCACGACCTCCTGAACCACAATCAGGCGCTCTAACCAACTGAGCTAAAACCACCATTTGAATTGGAATGCAAATGTATAGTATAAGATAGTATTTGCAAAATGCTTCGCCCTAAAAATTATTTATGAAAACTTAGTCGCTGACCGCGCGCCTGTGTATTCACCCGACCATTTTCATATACTACCTGACCGTTGACCAAGGTATAGGCCATCTTCGACTGGAAAGTATGGCCTTCAAAAGGCGACCAGCCACATTGTGCCAAGATATTTTCTTTCTTTACCTGCCAAGGTGATTGAAGATTTACCAAAGCCAAATCAGCTGCATAGCCTTCACGGATAAAGCCACGATTTTTTATTCGGAACAAGATGGCCGGATGATGGCTCATCTTTTCAGCTATTTTTTCCAAGGTGATTTTACCTTGATGGTACAAATCCAGCATGGCTACCAAACTGTGCTGCACCAGTGGCCCTCCCGAAGGGGCTTTAAAATAGCTATTCTGCTTTTCTTCCCAGGTATGGGGCGCATGGTCAGTAGCAATTACATCAATACGATTGTCAAGTACCGCTTGGAGGATGGCCTCACGGTCGCTGCTTCTTTTCACCGCAGGGTTCCATTTAATGAGCGCCCCTTTTTGCACATAATCCTGATCGCTAAACCAAAGGTGGTGAATGCAGGCTTCGGAAGTAATTCGCTTTTGCGCCAAAGGCAATGTATTATCAAAAAGCCCTAACTCCTTGGCGGTGCTAATGTGTAAAATGTGTAATCGCGTGTTATATTCTTTGGCCAAACCCACCGCAAAGGAAGAGGAAAGGTAGCACGCCTCTTCGCTACGGATGTTCGGATGTTCGTAGAAAGGCACATCCTCCCCATATTTGGCTTTATAGATATCGGTATTTTTTCGGATGGTTGCCTCGTCCTCGCAATGTGTGGCAATGAGCATTTCAACTTTTGAGAAAAGTCCGCGCAGGGTTTCTTCCTTATCCACCAGCATATTGCCCGTGCTGGAGCCCATAAAAATCTTCACGCCACATACTTTATCGGCCGGAGTTTTGAGCACTTCTTCTAAATTATCGTTGCTAGCCCCCATAAAAAAGCTATAGTTGGCAGGAGAACATCCCGCAGCAATTTGATATTTCTGCTCTAGCAAGTCCTGCGTAAGCGTATTGGGCACGGTGTTGGGCATTTCCATAAAGGAAGTCACTCCACCCGCCACAGCCGCAGCCGATTCAGTAGCAATGGTAGCCTTATGGGTAAGACCAGGTTCACGAAAATGCACTTGGTCATCAATAGCACCCGGGAAAATATGTAGGCCCTCGGCCTGAATAAAGCGGTTTGCCTGCACACGACTCAGGTCGCCATCGATGCGTTCGATAATACCGCCCTTAATAAGTACATCGGCTGAAAGGGTTTGGCCTTCGTTTACTATCTTTGCTCCAGTTATAACTATTGACTCCATGGTTTTCGGGATTTAGGTTCCGATACCAAAACTAATGCATCATGAGCGAAACTCCCACCACCTTTCAAGACTTTGCTTTAAATAAACAACTTTGGCAAGCCATAGAAGAAGCGGGATACACCGCTCCATCGCCTGTTCAGGCCAAGGCCATTCCTTTAGTGTTGGCAGGCCACGATGTATTAGGCATTGCTCCTACCGGCACAGGCAAAACAGCCGCTTATGCGCTTCCCTTACTGATGAAAATAAAATATGCGAAAGGTGAACATGTACGTGCCGTGGTGCTGGCACCTACGCGTGAGCTGGTAATGCAAATCCATAAAGAAATGCTGCGCTTTGCTCAATTTACCGACCTGCGTATTCAAGCCATTTATGGAGGCCTTGGGCCAAAAACCCAAATCGAGAATATTCAAAAGGGGGTGGATATCTTGGTGAGTACTCCGGGCCGTTTTTTGGAAATTTACCAGAAAGGGGAATTGGTCACCAAACACATTAATACCCTTGTGCTAGACGAGGCCGATAAAATGATGGACATGGGCTTTATGCACCAAATCCGGAGCATCTTGGAGGTAATTCCGGTGAAAAGGCAGAATCTTTTGTTCTCGGCCACTTTTCCGGAAAAGGTAGACCGCTTATCGGCTGAATTTCTAGAGTTTCCGGTACGGGCAGAGGTGGCTCCTCAGGCTACCACCGCCTCCACTATCGCTCAGAAAGTATATGAAGTTCCCAACTTCCTCACAAAAATCAACCTATTGGGCCATCTGCTGCAAAACCAGACCGACATGGAACGGGTAATCGTGTTTACTCGCACCAAGGCCAATGCGGATAACATTTCCAAATTCCTCGACCGCAAGATTATCCCCGGACAAGTACGGGTGATTCATGCCAATAAAGGTCAAAACTCGCGCATTAATGCTATGGAGGAGTTTAAATCGGGCAATATCAAAGTATTAGTAGCTACCGATGTGGCCGCCAGGGGTATTGATGTAAGCATGGTAAGCCATGTGATTAATTTTGACGTGCCCATTATTTATGAAGATTACGTACACCGAATAGGGCGCACCGGAAGGGCCGAGCATGAAGGCGTGGCCATTACCTTCATGACCCAAGTAGAAGCTTACCACATGGCCAAGATTGAAAAGATCATTCGGATGAATATTCCTACTCAGCCAATTCCGGCCGGAGTGAAGGTGGAAGACACACCCTTCGATGAACATCAACTTATGGCCCGTGAAATCGACTTATTAAAACGTAAAGACGACCCCACTTTTAAAGGCGCTTTTCATGAAAAGAAGGAACTTAAAAAAAGTACATTTAAAAGTCCGCAAAAAGGCAAAAAACGGCCTACCAACTCAAAAAATCGCAAAAAATAGCTTTATCTGAAAGTCCAAACTTTTGAACGACACATTAATTTGTTTAATCTAAAACTTTCCCACAGGTATAATTACTTCCCTATATTTGAACATAAGTCTTTCTTTACATAGCTGGTTGAAAAAGGTCTTGGGGTTAGCTTTTTGAGCGCCCCAAGATTCTTTTTATCCCCTCCACAACTCGCCTTCCTCCGCTTATATATTTCACGGGTTTCGAAACTTTTTTCTCCCAAATAAATTTTACTTTTGTACCGCCAAACAGGCAGTCATACAAGCAAATCATTATTTCCCGTAGAAATGAAAATCAATCTGGTTAATTCCGAAAAATTTGAGAACAGGCATATTGGTCCTGATCAGGCTCAGATTACAGAAATGTTACAGGCGGTAGGCGTAGATTCCATCGATCAGCTGATTGATGAAACCGTTCCTCCGGCTATCCGCTTGAAGAAGCCCATGGATTTGCCAGCCGCTAAATCAGAGACCGAGTTCTTGGCCGATTTCAAAGCCATGGTGAGCCAAAACCAGCTATTGAAATCCTATATCGGCTTGGGCTATCACGAAACCATCACGCCCAAAGTGATTTTGCGCAACATCTTGGAAAACCCGGGATGGTATACTGCCTATACGCCTTATCAGGCGGAAATTGCCCAAGGAAGATTGGAAGCCCTTATCAATTTCCAAACTACCGTGATGGAGCTTACTGCCATGGATATTGCCAATGCCTCGTTGCTTGACGAAGGTACGGCTGCGGCTGAAGCCATGACCATGTTTGCCGGATTGCGCAAGCCTGCTAAAAAGAATGCGAATGTATTTTTTGTGGATGAGAAAGCCTTGCCGCAAACCATAGATGTACTAAAAACACGCGCTTTGCCTGTGGGCATAGAATTGCAGGTAGGTAGTCTTTCCTCTCTTGATTTAACGAATCCAAACTTATACGGAGTACTTCTTCAATATCCAAATGCCGATGGTGAAGCCATCAACTATAAGCAATTGGTGCAAGCCGCCCACGACAATACCGTTTTGGTGGCCTTTGCTGCTGATTTACTATCGCTTGCGCTTTTAACCCCTCCGGGAGAAATGGGTGCCGATGCCGTAGTGGGTTCTAGCCAGCGCTTTGGTGTGCCTATGGGCTACGGTGGCCCTCATGCCGCCTTCTTTGCTACCAAAGAAGAATATAAAAGACAGATTCCTGGCCGTATTATAGGTGTTTCCATCGACCGCTATGGCAATAAAGCCTACCGTATGGCTTTGCAAACCCGCGAGCAGCATATCCGTAGGGAAAAAGCCACTTCCAACATCTGTACTGCTCAGGTACTTTTGGCGGTAATGGCGGGTATGTATGCCGTATATCATGGCCCTAAGGGGGTGAAAAACATTGCCGCAAAAACGCATGGTTTTGCCAAGCTGACCGATAAAGTGCTAAGCAGCCTAGGCTATACTCAAGAAAACAAACAATATTTTGATACGCTAAAGGTAGCCGTAAGTGCTGAGCAGAAAGCGAAAATCCAATCTCTTGCCCTAGCAGCCGGATATAACTTCCGCTATTTTGAGGACAACCACATTGGTTTATCATTCAGCGAAACTACCTCATTGGCCGATGCCAAAGCTATCGCGCAGATTTTCGCCCAAGCAGCTGGTAAAACCCTTAGTCTTGACTTGGCCAAAGAAGCTTCGGCTATCGAGATTGGCTTCAACGAGGGCTTAGCGCGTACAACGGAATACCTTATGCATCCGGTTTTCAATACGCACCATTCGGAGCACGAAATGCTTCGTTATATGAAGCGGTTGGAGAACAAGGATTTATCTATGGTTCATTCCATGATTTCCCTTGGCTCATGCACCATGAAGCTTAATGCCACCACTGAGATGATTCCGGTGACTTGGCCTGAATTGGGAAATATCCACCCATTTGCTCCGCTTGACCAAGCCAAAGGTTATACCCAACTTTTCAAGGATTTATCGGACTGGCTATCACAAGCCACCGGATTCCCTGGTGTTTCTTTGCAGCCTAATTCGGGCGCACAAGGTGAGTATGCCGGATTGATGGTAATTCGTGCCTATCTGCAAAACAAAGGGCAAGGCCATCGCCATATCGCTCTTATTCCTTCATCCGCTCACGGAACAAACCCTGCCAGTGCTGTAATGGCGGGCATGCAGGTGGTAATTGTAGCCTGCGATGACAAAGGAAACATTGATGTAGCCGACCTCAAAACTAAAGCGGAACAGTACAAAAACGATTTGGCTTGCTTAATGGTAACTTACCCTTCTACCCACGGGGTATTTGAAGAAAGCATTATGGACATCTGCGCCACTATTCATGAATATGGTGGTCAAGTATATATGGATGGTGCCAACATGAACGCCCAAGTTGGACTTACCAGTCCGGCTAATATCGGTGCCGATGTGTGTCACCTAAACTTGCACAAAACCTTCTGTATTCCTCACGGTGGTGGTGGCCCTGGTATGGGGCCAATCTGCGTAGCGGAGCATTTGATTCCTTTCCTTCCGGGCAATCCTTTGCTGAAAACCGGAGGTGATAAAGCCATACATGCCATTTCGGCTGCTCCATTTGGTAGCGCTAGCATCTTGGCGATTTCCTATGCTTACATTGCCATGATGGGTGAAGAAGGCTTGAGAAAATCTACCGAAGCGGCAATTTTGAATGCCAACTACATTAAAGCTCGCCTAGAGAAACATTATCCTATCCTTTATACCAACAAAAACAACCGCTGCGCCCACGAGATGATTGTGGATTGTCGCGAGTTCAAGAAAGTAGGGATTGAGGTGGAAGATATCGCTAAACGCTTGATGGATTATGGTTTCCATGCGCCTACGGTTTCTTTCCCCGTGGCGGGTACTTTGATGATTGAGCCTACGGAAAGTGAGCCTAAAGAAGAGCTTGACAGATTCTGCGATGCCATGATTAGCATACGTGAGGAAATTCGTGAGGTAGAAAAGGGAATAGCCGATAAGGAAGTAAACGTATTGAAAAATGCACCTCACACAGCGGCCATTGTACTGACCGAAGAATGGACATTGCCTTACAGCCGTCAGAAAGCGGCCTATCCATTGCCTTATGTGAAAGCCGATAAATTCTGGCCTAGTGTAAGCCGCATTGATAGTGCGTATGGCGACAGAAACTTGGTATGTAGCTGTATTCCGGTGGAAGCCTACGCGCAAGATGCCGTTGAAGCGTAATAGTATACTTTTTATACAAGGTAAAAGGGAAGCCCAAAAAGCTTCCCTTTTTCTTTCCTTACCAGTCTGACTTAATAATGATATCTACCCTACGATTGATTCTGCGACCTTCTTCCGTATCGTTGGGTACCAGTGGCTGGGTATCGCCACGCCCCAATACTACTATGCGTTCTTCGGGCAATCCGGTGAGCACCAAAATCTTTTTGAGGGTTTCTGCCCGCTTTTCCGAGAGGCGCTGGTTATACTGACTTTTGCCCACATTATCGGTATGGCCAATAAGCTCCACATGATATTCGGGAAAAGCCGATAACATTTCGAGCACCCCTTCCAGCATATCAATATTGTATTCATCGATGGAGTGGCTGTCGGTCATGAAGCGCAGGTGATATACCGAATCGGGCAATAAAACTACCTGCGTAATGGCTCCAGAACGGGCATCTGCTTGCACAGTTTCTCTCTCCTCCTCATTTACTGAATCCGCCTTGGCTAATTCTACCTGCTTAAGGGCGGCTAGGCTATCGGCTTTTTGCTTGGCCACCTGCTGCTTGGCTTTTTTCTCGGCCAATTGACGGGCGTATTCCTCTTTCCAGTCATCATTTTTATTTTTCTTCTTTTTGGACGTAGAAGAGGGTTTTTCTTTTTCCTTCTTTGCTTCGGATTTCAACTTAGCAGGCAAAGCATAGCCCAGGCCCACCTCAAAAGCCCCCATATGAGCAGTATTGGTTTTATTTACTGAAAGTTCATAAGCAGCCGATATTGTCCAGCGATCTTTCTTTATACTGGCGCCCGTGGCAATCTCACCCGTGGTGATATAGCGGCTAAAAACCGATACATACTGACTGTTTCGAGCGTTTCTATCGGGCACAAACTGCACCTTAGGCCCCAGAGCCATTTGAACACTATGAGCTGAATAGGTGGCTATCAGCTCAGGAATTACCACCCATTGAGCAGATACCGGAAGCGCCAGCGCCCCCTGAGCCACTATGCTCCTGCGCGAAAGTGCTCCTGTATTTTCTGCAGAGATTTGGGTAGGCCGGATATCAAAAAAACTAAGCCCTACACTAGATTGAGCCAAGCCCCCGGGCTTTTGATGCACCCACATAGCCCCGAGGGATATGCCCCAGTCGTTTTGCCGAAACTGGCTGATGGCTTCCCCCGATGGAAGAGAAGAACTGAAACCTCTGTATTGTACATATTGAGAGCCTGTGGTAAAACTTTGGGCATCCAAAGAAATGGTGGAATACGTTCCGCTAAGCCCCACACTCAGAAACTGGTCATGTGAAAGACGCACCCGCTGCGCCAAGCTTAGCCCTACAGATTGGTTGACAAAATACCCGAGCTGACCGCTGCGGTCATCCAACACACTCAGCCCAAGCGAAGGCAATTCCCTAAGTCCGTTGCCTAGTGCTTGGCTATAGGTGAACTGCGAAGAACGGATGTTAAAACCGCCTCCCGTTTTCTGATCGCGATAGATGAGATCCGCGCTGGGCGCTCTATAAAAAGCTCCTAAGGCGGGGTTAATCCGATAGGGCGCATGCTGAAACAGGCTATACTGAAGGTATTGGCCGTACCCTCGCTGCCCACAGGTGCCCAGCAGGATGAAAAAGGTAAGAAGCCAAATTTTTGTTACACTCCGCATAGCTTATCGCATCAGAATGATTTGCCCTTCAGAAGTGCCATTGACTTTGATGGGGTGTCCATCGGTATATACCCCGCTCACTTTCCAGAAATACACACCTGCTGGTAGGAGATTCCCGTCTTTAGTACCATCCCAGCCTATTTGCATAGCTTCTTGATCCGACTGGGTTTGATATACCCTATTGCCTTCTCTATCCACAATCACCAGTTGGAACTCTTGCACATCCTCCAATTCAATCAGTTTCCAAGCATCGTTTTGTCCATCATTATTGGGAGAGAATAGATTGGGCGCAAAGCTTCTGTTCAATACTTGTATTTCTATAAAGGCTAAGGCCGTACAGCCCCATTCATCAGATACTTCCACTTGATATTGGATAGTTTCCAATGGACTGGCCATAGGCTTAGAAGAAAAAACATCGCTTAATCCGATAGCGGGACTCCACTCATAATTAGTACCTCCATTGGCTTGTAAAGCAATTTCTTCTCCTTTGAAAATCGTGAGCGATTCCTCTCCCACTTGCGCTACTACCTGATGCACCCGAATGGCCACGCTATCGCCCACCAAGCACCCCGAAGTGGTGCTGGCACTAAGGATCAACCAATCATTGACAGCGGGAGTGAAAACGATAGGAAGGCTGTTTCCGGTCAACTGATGATTGGGCAAACGCCACTCCACCAAGCCCCATTCGTATTCGTCATTCAGCGATAAGCTGACAGGTTCGTCTGCGCACAGGTCTTGTTCGGGCAACAAATCAATGTCCAAGGTATTTACCTCTATCTGAAAGGTATCTTTCTTAATACAGCCATTGGTATGAGTAGCCTCTACGTAGATAATGGTATTGGAAATGGCTTGAAAATATAGAGCCGTACTATCACTTAATTGCACGTTTGCGGAAGTTACCCATTGAGCCTCGATCCATTCATCTGATAGTTCATATATCAGATTTGCCCCCAAACACACCGTGGTATCAGTAGCCAGCGGCTCCTCAGGTAAAACCTGAATAATGTAGCGCTTCTGCTGATGACAAAGCAGGGTATTGGGCAGCACCGAAAATAAGGTATCGGCATAATCAATAGAGGCTTGAAATGAATCACTAAAGCCCAAAAAACCTCCGCTTGAAGAGTACCATCCACGTAGTTGATCTTCCTGTATCATAATGTCAGGCGCACATAGGTTTGTGGTGGTCATTTCTTCCGGACTACAAGGGATACAAGCACCTCCCACAGGAGTACTGGGCATAAAAGCATTGTCTATCACCTGTATACGGAACTCATAACCTTGCGCGGGATTATTTACAGGCATAGAAAACTCATGCGCCATGCCCACATTGCCTCGGGAAATAAAACTCTTTTTAAAGGTGCCCAACTGAAAATCGGGCGCTATCACTTGCTCATCAGCTGTAAATACACTGATGTCGTAGCTTAAGGAAGCCGAGGCGGTGGCATCATCCGCAGTTTCGTCCCAGAATACTATCAAACGGGAGCCATCAAAAAATCCGGCATATAAAAAGGCATCTGTAGGCCCTACATTGACCGAAGTAGTACTATTCTTAAAAGTATGAATAAGCTGATTATCACTTTGAGCAGAAGCTATTAGCACATCCAAGTTCCCATCATTGGTAAAATGCCCCCAGTCGAGCAGGGCTGCATCGTGCAAGACATTGCTATAACTATGGGTAAACACACTATCCACTTGGGTATAAAGACGGAGAGAGTCGTCTGCCACGGCAATATCCGTAACCCCATCGTGATTGAAATCAGCTGCAAACACTTTCGCCTGCGCATTGCTAAAGGAGAAACTCCGCCCAATAGATACGGTATCCTCCTTTTGAAAAATAAGAATAGCCTGCTTGGCGGTTGAATCCACTAGGAGGAAATCGCCCCGCCCATCGGCATTGAAATCTATCGATTGTACAGAATTGAAATACGTATCTTCCAAAACCCTATCAGGGATAAAGCTTCCATCCCCTTGGTTCACCCAAAACTGTGACTTGCCTTCTGATCGGCTCGAAACCAATACATCGACATAACTATCATGAGTAAAATCCACAAATCCAATGGCACCTACTTCTTTGCTGGCCCAGGTTTGGCAAAGTTCAAAGCCCACTCCGTTCCATACGTACACCTGATGGCGTAAGCTGTCGACATCATCCAAGGTGGCAATGAAATCGAAATGTCCATCATGATCTACATCAGCCCATTGAATGGCTTGGAGTACGCCCTCGCCTTCTGTAATAAGGTTGAAATCTCTGTTGGCCGACAAGCCCTTGACTTGCCAATGATTAGCCGTTTCCTGATAGGCTATTACAAGGTCGTTTTTTTCTGATTTGAAATAATTCATTCCCTGCCAATCGACCATTTTCAAAGCAGGAAATGATGGAATGAGATGTTCAAGGTCATTTTCTGGCTCAAACACCGAGAAAGACAAGGTATCGTTTTCCTGAAAGGCAGCGACTATCTCGGCTTGTCCGTTCAGCGTCCAATCCATGGCTTTAATAGCCACTAGTTGAGTACTATTCCCTACCTGCACGCTATCATTTGTGGCTTCAAAAAGTGCAGGCAATTGTTGGGCTTGGGCTGTGAGTGAAATCAAAATTACCCCAGCGGCCAAATATTTCTTTACAAATGAGCCGGTTTTCATAAGTCGCGGCCTTTAGAATTACGGATAATAGAAAACGTAATAGGCACCGAAGCCTTGCTTACCAAAGGTCGGTCGTTCAGTCGTGCTGGTTGCCATTGCGGCATGGCACTTACCACCCGAAGGGCTTCTTGATCAAAGGCTTCCCCTAGCGATTGCAACACTACAGGGTGCGTAACACGACCATCTTTTTCTATAGTAAACTGAACAATCACCTGCCCCTCGATGCTATCCTTCAATGCACTCAGCGGGTACTGAACCTGTGTATCGAAATAGCGGGTGAGCGAATCGATGCCTACTAAAGGTTGTGCTTGTATCAACTGGGTTTCCCTTGGCTGGGGTAGAGCGGTTGTTTCAGGTTCAGCCTTGGCTGGAGGGGTTTCTTTTACAAGGTTTGACTTGTTCTGAGCTAGAGTAGTTTCAACTTTTTCTTTTGGTTGACCTTTATCAATTACTCCCTTCTCCTCATTGGTATCTTGAATCAAAGAGGATTTCCTCTCCTCTTCTGGAATGCTATTCATCATCGGATGCTGTGGCGCTTGCACCTTTTCCGAAGGGATTTCTTGCGTATCGGTATGGTTCCACTTATCCATAAGCCAGTACACCGCCACGGAAGTGAGGGCTGCTACAAGGCCCGAAACTACATAGAGTTTCCAAGCCGAAACTTTAGCCCCTGAAACTGGGACTTTAGGGCTTAGTAAGGCATCAAAATCCATATACGATTGGATTTCAGCATCACTAACGGTCAAAGGTTTCTTTTTAAAAATATATCTGCTTTTCATGATTTTTTACTTTTGAGAACACTTCCTTTCATCCATTCCAGCAGCCGATAGGTGCGCACTTTCGCATTCGATTCGGAGATGTCTAGAATCTCTCCTATCTCGCGAAACGATTTTCCTTCATAAAAGCGCATCTCTATGAGTTGCAACTTCTCCTCGGGCAACTGACTGAGTGCCTCTTTGAGCGCATCCATCCACTCTTCTTCCAAAGAGCCTTCTACCTCCATTTCTTCTTTTAAAAAGTTGGCAAAAAGGTCGTCAAGCACCACATAGCGGTTTTTGCTTGTCTTTCGGAAGAAATCCGTACACTCATTGAGTGCTATGCGGTACAGCCAAGCGGTAACGGGTACGCCCGTATCGCGAAAGCTACCTACCTTCTCCAAGGCTTTATAAAAAACTTGTGCGCTTACTTCAGCTGCCAGGTCCTTATCGTACACCTTATTTAGCACAAATAGGTAGATGCGCTTATAGTGCCTTTCATAAATCGGCCGAAAAGCAGAGGGATGCTGCTTGGCCTTTTCCATGGCCTGCAGGTCGCTGCTAATGTCCTCTTTTGTTTGATGATACATACCTTATTTGGTTTTCGAAGCCATAACGCCAAAGCCTAGCAAAAGGAACACCTCAGCCTAATTACGCCACGGTATTCTGAAAGGATTTGCCTCCAAAAAGATACGTAAATTGTGTAGTTTTAATGCACAGTAGCATCACAAACCATGATTACACGCCCTATGAAGTACTTTTTACTTACTCTTCTCTGTATTTTACAAACGCTGGCTCTTTTTGGGCAAACCCCAGGTATTGATAAGCAGGCTATTGCAAAAATCAGGGACGAAGGCCTCAATCGATCGCAGATAGAAGAACTGACTTATTTCCTCACAGATTATTCTGGCCCACGGCTCAGCAATTCAGAAGGATACCAAAGAGCCGCCCAATGGGCCGTGGCTCAACTTTCAGAATGGGGCTTGAAAGAGGCGCACCTGGAAGCATGGGGTGATTTTGGGAGAGGCTGGCAAGTGGAAAAAACCTATACCGCTATGAAGGCGCCTTACTATTTCCCGCTGATTGCTATGCCCAAAGCGTGGTCGCACAGTACCAATGGATTGATTACAGGAGAAGTGGTGGTTTTGCAGGCCGATAATGCGGAGGAACTAGACCAATACAGAGGAAAATTGGCGGGAAAGGTTATCCTTTTTCCTTCTGATGACACCTCTGCACCCACCTTCAAGCCCGATGCCACCCGGAAATCGGACGAGGAGATGGCCAAGATTGCTGCCCCACCCGTGAAAAAGGAAAACCGCTATACAGCCGAGCAAATAGCGCAATACTGGGCAAAACGCGCCTTGCAAGAAAAACTCGATACCTTTTTGATTCAGGAAAAAGCCTTAGGCATTTTGCGTGGCACACGCGGGAGACATGGTACCTTTTTTACGAGCAATGGCGGCAGCTATGCCACCGATGCCCCTTGGCGCCTGCCTGAGTGGGAGATGGCTCCCGAACATGCTAACCTGATGGCTCGCCTTATTGCCAAAGGGGAGAAAGTAGTGGTGGAAGCAGAAGCCCAAACACGCTTCATAGAAGACACCAAGGCCTACAATGTGATTGCAGAAATACCGGGGAGCGATAAAAAGCTCAAACCCGAATTGGTGATGCTTGGCGCCCACCTCGATAGCTGGCATGCCGCTACCGGAGCTACCGACAATGCCGCGGGCTGTATTGTGATGATGGAAGCGGTGCGCATTTTACAAGCCTGTGAACTAAAGCCCAAGCGCACCATACGTATTGCCTTGTGGTCGGGTGAGGAACAAGGATTATACGGCTCTCGCCATTATGTAAAAAAGCATTTTGCTGACCAAAACGATATGCAGCTTACACCCGAGCATGAAAACTTTTCGGCCTATTACAACCTCGACAATGGCGGAGGGCGCATACGTGGAATTTATTTGCAAGAAAATGCAGCCGCCAAACCCTACTTTGAAGCCTGGTTAGCACCCTTTTCAGACCTGATAGAAACGCCCACCATCACGCTACAAAATACCGGAGCTACCGACCACATCTCTTTCGATGCCGTGGGCTTGCCTGCCTTTCAGTTTATTCAGGATAATTTGGAATACGGTACGCGCACACACCATAGCAATATGGACTTGCGCGAACGACTTATTATGGACGACCTCAAGCAAATGGCGGTAATAGTGGCCAGCATAGTGTACCACACAGCTCAGGCGGAAGACAAAATTCCAAGAAAAGCTTTGCCGGCTCCGGCACCTAGTCCTTATGAATGAAAAAAGGAAGACTACTCTTCCTTTTTTCCTATTTGCACTTCAAGTTTCTTTTTGATAGAGTTCAACTTCCACCACTGATAAAAGCCAAATATGACTCCGGCTAGCAGGGCATTGAGTACTACAAAAATCAGCTTGGGTGTAGTAAAATGGCTTAAATAGCTCGCCATGCTAAGGGTATCGTCCATAAACTCACGCATCAGAGGGGTGAAAAAGGCTACCGGAACACCAAATAGCAAAATCCCTCGCTTTAAGATAAAGCGCAGTTTCCCTACGGAAAGCATGTGTTCTAATCGGGCTAAAATTTCTTTTCTTTGCTCTTCCATAGCACAAAGATAGGACGCCAATTACAATACTTACTGCTGAGCAAAAACCTTTTTCAGAATATCGGTTACGCGAGCACTGGGGTTATCGCGGATATTTTTTTCTTCCGCAGCTACTTTGGTGAATAGGCCGTTTAGTCCCCTACGGGTCACATAGTCAGCTAAATCGGTATCTTTCACCTTTTCCAGTTTCAGATAACTATTCAGGGGATTGGTAGCCAAGGAGTTGTAATTCTTTACAAAAGTGTTGTATATATCATTGGTACTTTTCCCGCTTAAAATTTTTTGGTTGAGTACCGTATTCACTTCCGGCTTGTAGGCATTCACCAAGCTATTGAAGGTAGTCCTGCGCAGGTAATTGGTAGCGGCCGTATCGGCTCCCTTTAAGATTCCGAAGGCGTCTTGTATGGTCATGCCTGTAATGGCATTCACAAATATGGGCTTGGCTTTCACGGCTGCTTTCTCTGCGGCTCTATTTAAGCTTAGCACCATATCATCCACTGTGCTTTTCAGCACTTGGTTGTACAGTGTACGCCCTGCAGAAGAGCTGTTTAGCTTATCAATCACCGTTTGGGCTTCTTGAGGGAGAAAGATTTTTAGCGCTTGGTTTTTAAAATAGGCATCATTTTGACTTAAGGCGGATACCGATTTCTCCGCTCCAATTTTCAAAGCTTCCTTTAGGCCTTTCACCACTTCGGCCGAGGTAAGACCACCGCCCCCTTTGTTCATTTCTTTCATGGCCTGATTGGCCGCACCTTGCAATACATCGCAAGAAGACAGTACCGATACCGAACCGAATACCATCAAAGTTAATAGCAATTTTCTCATAGGGGCAAATTAGTTTAGTTTGTACGGGTCGTGTTTCTTCTCTTGTGGCACCCGCATAAGTTTAATAAGATTTTTGGTCTTACTTAGGTTTTTGTTCACTAAAATATTGTTCATTACCCTTTCGAGTGGATAAATGCTCATTGCTAAGAGTACATCGAGCGCAAAATCATATACTGGAGTATTCATGAGGTCGGTTTGTAAATAGTACCGCAAAAGGTTCTGCAATAATTCAACCAAACCTATCAGGGTAAGCAAGGTAAGGGATTTGGTGATGAAAGTTTGCTGGCTGGTATTGTTCAGCCAAATTGAAATTACTATTAAGGTAGCAAAAAAGAAAAACTCACCCATGTGGAACCACCACGTATTCCAATAAGGAGGCTTTACCGAATAATAAAAACTTTGGCTCTCTATCTCTTCTCCGAAAAGATTTCGCGCCTTCACTTGGAGGGTATACTCTCCCGTAGGTAGGTATGGGAAAGAAACCTCTGATTTTCCCGACCAGGTAGACCAATCATCCATCAGACCATTGATATAATAACTGTATTCTACCCCTCCTTCTGCCAAGTAAAAGGGGGAAGCAAAATAAAAACTAATTCCATTCTGGTCATGTTCAAGGGTAAGGTTTTGCAAACTGAGCGGATTGCCGGCCAAACTTTGCACAGAGGTGACATATACAGAAAGTACCTCATCTTTTACACTAGCATCTTTAGGAATCTGGTAAACTGACTCGTTATTATCTATCACCCAAATATTTTCCGTGTCATCCGTAAAAATGGAGTTAGCTTGGCTGAATAAGCGTAAAATTGCTTGTTGATGAGGCAATATACTATCGCCTAGTCGGTAATAGCCTCTATCCGTAACAACCCAATGTCCATTGCCATCACGAATAAGACGGGGCTTGTCTTTCCAAATTGATATAAAGGAATCATCAGAGACCAACTTTTTAAGTGTAGGCTCCCATTTATATACCTGACTTGAAAGAAAAAAACGAATGGTATCACGAATAGACACCACCTCTATTAAATCTGAAAAGGGGTTTTCGATATCCAAAAGCTGGAGGTTGGAAATATTACCTTGGAGCAAATCAAAACTTCCTATCCGGTTATCACTTGCAAACCAATAGGTATCTCCCGAGGTTTTGGCCATAGAATATATGGGCATATTAAGACCTTGCAAACCATCTGCCTTGGTCCATTTACCATTTTGTTTATTGAGCTGGTAAATACCGGAACCCGCTGCTACCAAAATGGTAGCATTGTCTTCGCTAGGGTAAAAAGCAAAAATATCACGCACATTGAGCATTTGTTTGGCAGCGCCTTTCTCAATTCGATAAAGACCTAAATTGGTCTCAGCCCAAAGTGCTCCATCAATAACACGCAACTGCTCACACTTGGCGTCCATATCCTTTACTTTGGTATACTGATACTTGATGCTACGCAGGCGGAAAACCTTCTTTACCTCCTGTATATATTTTACAGGCGGTTTGGGATTGACAACAGGTTTTTCAGTTTTCACAGGTTCTTTCACCGATAATTGGGGCTCTTCTTCTACCTTAGGCTCAAGGGTGGCGGGAGTATCTTTTTTATCTTTCCCCTTATCTTTTTTGAAAAGTGACAATAGGCGTTTTTTGTCTTCCTTCTTTCCCTCCTCTTCAGGTGAGTCTGTTTTCACGGTTAGCGTTTCTGTGGAGACTGATTCTTCTTTTCTTTGAAAGATATTCCTCCTTACTGGACTAGTTTTTTTATCCTCTACATGTTGTTTTTGCGCCTTGTTTAAAATCACCTCCAGTTCATCGTAGTCTTTTACTTCTTCCAAATAAAATAAGCCTTCGCTAGTACCTACATAGAGTTGATTATTGTACTTAGTTACGGATAAAATATTTCCGGAAATACCCGGATAAAAAACAAAGTTGCGCATCGATAGGCCTAGCTCAGCTCGGCTGAGGCCATAGTCATGAGCCATCCACAGCCCATCTTGATTGTCTACCCCTAAGCTCACCACCTCATCATCAGGAAGGCCATTGTTATAATTAATATAGCGCTCCACTTTTTTAGATTCGGTATGGAGCAATACACACCCCCCCGTTAGGGTAGCTATCGCCAGCAGGTCTTTCCCTACAGGTAAGGCGCTCACGATAAAACTTTCTTTCACATAATCGATACCTTCATATTGCCAAGGCACCCAGGTATTTCCTTCCAAAGCCAGAATCTGACCCGAACCGGTATACAAAAAAGTTTGGCCGTTTTGCTTAAAAGTCCCCACCACGGTTTCTTCCACAGGAAACCCATTTAGTGAGCTTGGTACTAAGGTATCATCGGCATTCCACTCTAGTAGTGTATTTGACTGGGTGACCAGATATCGTTTTCCTAAATGACTAAACAAATGCCTGAAATAACCATCTTCCGCTATCAATGTATCGGTAATTTGCTGACTAAACCGATCGACTGAGATCACCAAAGGTTCGCTAAAGAAATAGACGGTACTGTCATCAACAAGTACTTGCTGAAACTCCGTAGTCACTTCATGGATAGTGAAAAGTTCTTGATAAGAATATTGACCATTAAAAGCGCGCTGGAGTTTTCCAAATGTGTTTTTGCCCCCGATCCATAACACCTCCGTAAGGCTATCATATTGAAGCGCATAAGGGGTGCCTGTAGTCTTTAAGGGCTGCCACGATTCGCCATTATATACGATTAGGCCGTTGCGGGCGGCAAAAAACATTTGTCCGAATTGACCTTGAGAAATGGCATAAACATTACTTTCGGCTAAAACTCCTTCGGGCTTAAAGTGAGTGAGGTACAATTGACCTTTTTGAGCTTGGGTGCTTAGATGAAAAAAAAGAACGAGCAATACGCCAAGGATTGCCCCAGACATCTTTGGATAGTAATTCATATAGGTTAGTTGGTTGATAGTTGAGCTTGCTAAGTTACCAAATTGCTGTTTGTATTAAATTCAAAAATAGAAAAAGGCGTTAAAAAGGATTTTTTTGTAGTTTACCAAGACTCATCTGGCGACTATTTACGCTTTAATGACAGCTTCTATCTGATAAAAAGTGACAGATTGACACACACATGCAGATGGAACGGAAATTGAAAGGCAAGGTTCGGACATAACCTATTAATGATATACCGATTATGGAAGAAAAAGGAACGATTTCGATTCACACCGAGAACATTTTCCCGATTATCAAGAAGTTTTTATACTCTGACCACGAGATTTTCTTGCGCGAATTGGTGTCGAACGCAGTAGATGCCACTCAAAAACTTAAGCGCCTATCCTCCATGGGCGAATTCAAGGGCGAACTGGGCGACCTTACCGTAAAGGTGAGCATCGATGAAAAAAACAAGACCATTACCATCAGCGATAGCGGTATTGGGATGACAGCCGATGAAATCAAAAAATACATCAACCAGATTGCCTTTTCGGGGGCTACCGAGTTTGTAGAAAAATACAAAGGTAAAGGCGAAGAGGGCAAGGAGCAGATTATCGGGCATTTCGGCTTAGGCTTCTACTCGGCTTTTATGGTGGCCAAAAATGTGGAAATCGTAACCCTAAGCTACCAGGATGGCGCCAAAGCCGCCCGCTGGGTATGCGATGGTAGTACCGAATTTGAGATTACCGAAGCCAAAAAAGATACCCGCGGAACGGACGTCATCTTGCACATTGCCGATGACAGCGAGGAGTTTTTGGATAAATTCCGCATCCAAAATATCCTGAACAAATACGGTAAGTTCTTGCCAATACCGGTGTCGTTTGATGAGAAAGTGGTGAACGAAACCACCCCGCTGTGGACCAAGTCGCCCAATGACCTGAAAGATGAAGATTACCTGAAATTCTATAAAGACCTCTACCCTTTCAGCGAAGATCCGCTTTTCTGGATTCACCTGAATGTGGATTACCCTTTCAACCTGACCGGGATTTTGTATTTCCCGAAAGTGAAAAACGATTTGGATTTTCAGAAGAACAAAATCCAACTATACAGCCGCCAGGTATTTATCACCGATGAGGTGAAAGATGTGGTGCCGGAATTTTTGATGCTTTTGCATGGGGTAATCGACTCACCCGATATTCCGCTTAACGTGAGCCGCAGCTTCTTGCAGGCCGATGGCAATGTGAAGAAAATCAATGCCCATATTACTAAAAAAGTGGCCGATAAGCTGAGCGAACTCTTTAAAAAAGACCGCAAAGCTTATGAAGAGAAGTGGGACAGCATTGGCCTATTTGTGAAATATGGCATGATCAGCGAGGAGAAGTTTTACGAAAAAGGAAAAGACTTTGCCTTGGTGAAAAACGTAGATGGCGAATATTTCACGCTAGAAGAGTATCGCCAAAAGGTGCAGGCCTTGCAAACGGATAAGAACGAACAGGTGAACTTCCTCTACGCCAGCGACAGAGGCAAGCAAGATGCCTACATTCAATCGGCCAAAAAGCGCGGCTACGATGTGCTGCTACTTGATAGCCCTATCGACAGCCACTTTATCAATAACTTAGAGCAGAAGCTGGAAAAAGTAAGCTTGAAGCGCGTGGACTCTGAGATTATGGATAAAATCATAGAGAAGGATGAGAAGAAAGAAAGCGTGCTGAGCGAGAAGGAGCAAACGGCTGTGAAAGAGGTGTTTGAGAAAACTATCAACAACAAGAGCTTTACGGTACAGGTGGAGAGCCTGTCGCCCGATGAGCTGCCCGTAACGGTAGTATTGCCGGAGTTTATGCGCAGAATGAAGGACATGAGTGCCAATGGTGGCATGGCCATGTTTGGCGCTATGCCTGACCAGTACAATGTGATTGTGAATGCCAACCACGCCCTTACAGGCAAAATCATAAAAGCCGAAGGCGAGGAAGCGAAAGCGGCCTTGGCCAAGCAGGCTTACGATTTGGCTTTGCTATCGCAAGGCTTGCTAACGGGTGCTGATTTGACCCAATTCATACAGCGAAGCGTGAATTTGATTGGTTAAAAACCCAATACCTGATATATAGAAGGGAGGCCAGAGCGGTCTCCCTTTTTTTGTGCATTGGCCGGCCTGCGTGAGGGATGCGCAGGGCTTGGTGCGAGGCACGAGCACGGAAGCGTAGCGTACCCCGGAGCAGCCCGACCCGATAGGGGCACGCCCATAAAATAATAGAAGGAGTGCATGGGATTTTTATTAAATTGACAGTTTAAAACAGACCTGTATGGAAAATCGCTCGTATTCTGCCGTATTTCGTGTGCTACACTGGGCCATTGGCATTTGTATGCTTTTGCTTTTATTGACCATTTTTTTGCGCCTTACCTGGATGAACCGCACGCACATGGCGGAGGTGATTCAACAATCGCTGGACGCCAATAATGTGAGCCTGGAGGCGAAGGAGGTAGGCAAAATTGCGCGCAATATCCGCGAACCGATGTGGCAATGGCACATTTACCTAGGCTACGTACTGGTGGGCTTGTTTAGTTTACGTTTTTTGATGCACCCCTTTGGCAAGATGCTGATTCAGAACCCATTTAAGGCGGGAATTAGCAGAAAAGTGCGCTTTCAGTATGCTATGTATGTGATTTTTTATGTACTGGTAGTGGTATCACTGAGCACGGGGCTGCTGATAGAACACGGGCCGCGCAGCATTCATGAACTGATGGAGGAGATACATGTGCTGTCGATTTATTACTTGTTGGCTTTTATAGTGCTGCACTTGGGTGGCGTATTACTGGCGGAGTTTACCACACACAAAGGCTTGATTTCGCGCGTGATCAGTGGTGAGCCTGATAAAAAACCATGATGGTGCTTAGCCTTCTGCTTAGTGGCGTGTTTTTTCTGCTAGCCTTGTTGCATTTTTATTGGGCGCTAGGCGGCCGATGGGCCTTTGACAATACGCTACCAACCAATGAAGCCGGGAAAAAGATGCTGAGCCCGGGCACGCTTTCGTGCCTGGTAGTGGCGCTGGGATTGAGCGCTTTTGGGCTGCTGTATGTGTGGAAAGCCGGAGTTGTAGCGTGGGGCTTGCCGGAAGTATTTCTTTCGTTTGGGCTTTGGATTTGCCCCGTGATTTTCGGCATGCGTGCGCTAGGCGATTTTCGGTATGTGGGCTTTTTCAAAAGCGTGAGCTCAACGCCTTTCGCCAAGCGTGATACGTATTTATATTCTCCTTTGTGCTTATTTATCGCGATTACTGGCTTTCTTTTGGCCTTCTTTTTTTGAGTTACTCGAAGTAATTGTGCCTTTCTGAGAACTCATGACCAAAATTCTTCAATACTGCTCATACCAGCGGAAGGTGTCGTGTGCGATATTGTCCTTCTCCTCCTCTAGGTGATGTAAAAATGCAGCCGAAACGGGTGAATGCTTTTTTCCTTTGAGCCAAATTAGGCTCCATGTAGTGATGATGGGAAGACCCTTAATGGGTATAATTTGTAGCTGGTGGCTGTGAAGTTCATTCCGAATACCAATAAGCGGCATGATGGAATAGCCTAATCCTGCCAACACGGCTTGCTTTACGGCTTCGTTGGAAGTGAGTTCCATCTTTTTTTGCACGGATATGTGATTGCTCTCCAAGAAGCTTTCCATGGTTTGGCGTGTGCCAGAGCCTTTTTCTCTAAATATTAGCGGCAATTCTTTGAAGATTTCATCCGCTTTAGTTCGGGCCGGCACCTTGGCTTGGGCATTGCCCACAAGAAAGAGTTTGTTCTGAAGGAGGTCCAGTTTTTCTACATGAAGAGTAGTGGGAAGAATGGATACCAAAGCAAAATCTACCTGATTCTGCTCCAAGCTTTCAATTACTTTGTGTTTGTTGGTAACGTCCATCACCAGTTCAATCGCCTGATGCTGATTCATGAAGTCGGCCAAGAAAAAAGGCATTACATACTTACCTGTAGAAACCACCGAAATTTTCAACCTACCCGAAAGCTGGCCTTTGTAGGCGTGGGTTTTGTAATTGATGGCATGCACCTGATTGATGATATTTTCGGCTGCTTCGGCTATCTCACGACCAAAATCGGTGATGTAGATTTTTCGTCCTACCACCTCGGTGAGAGGGATATCGAATTGGTCTTGAAAATTTTTTAGCTGGATAGATACCGCAGGCTGGGTAAGGTGCAACTCCTCAGAGGCCTTAGTAACACTCTGTGTTTGAACGATTTTAAGGAAGATCTGTAATTGATTTAGCGTGTAATTCATAAAAATTACTGATGGCTTACATTACAAATATAAATAAAAACTAATGCATACGGCATAGCATATTTGCATCGGTAATCAGACAAAGGGCGGACAACCTGCTCTTATCCCACAAACACAGGTAGGCTATAAAATCCTATCGTACCTAAGCAACCATACTATGAAACAGTTTATCAACAAAAGCGGAATCGGAATAGCCTTAATGCTATTGGCTTTGTATTTCTCATTGAACAGCCCCGATGTAATCAAAGGCAACTTACTGGCCGCACTCTCCATCGCACTGGGAGCCTTTTCTTTTCATAGTCTGGCCACTCAAAACGACAAGAACTATAAGCAAGAATAAGCCTATCAGGTGCTTCTCATAAGCAGAAGTAGGCAACAAAAACGACTCGAGCAGCAGAAGCACTTCCTCTGAAAGGAGGAAGCGTTTATTTTCTTTCGGTCGATAAAAGAAATGCCTACCTTTGCCGCGTGAGATACTTCGCGCTATTTCTACTTGTATATGTTTTGTTCTTGTCGGTACGGCCTTGCTGTACGGATGAGCCAATAGATACTTGTGCCGATACTGAAATCAGTTTGGCTGAGGAACTGGCGCATCATGAAGAATCAGCCTGCGAGGAGCCCTGCTCTCCCTTTTTTGTATGCGGCACCTGCCTTGGATTTGCCTATTCTCCCATCCGAATTACGATACCTTTTCAAATCCTTTCTTTTCAGAAAATCCAAGCGGCCTATTTCCCTCCGGCCGCCAAAGAAATCGCCTTAGGGATTTGGCAGCCACCCAAGCTGACCTAAGCCTTTCCGCATTTCTTGATTTTTTATTTTATACTATCATTTTATGAAATACTTATTATTCATAGGCCTATGCCTTATGGGCTGGGTCGGTGCGTATGCACAACATTCTTTTCAGGCCCATATTACCGATGGTGAAAGTGGTGAAGCCCTCATGGGTGCCACCGTATATTTTCCTCAGCTAAAAAAAGGCGGCACCAGCGATGCCCAAGGCAAGGTGGAAGTACTCGATATCCCTTCAGGTGAATACCAGATTCTGGTTCGTTACCTGGGCTACGAAAGTCAAAAACTAAAACTCCGCTTTCCCTTAGCTGATGCAGCCCCTATGCCGATTGCGCTGGTTCCCGAAGAAGGCGAAGAGCTGGAAGAGGTAGTAATAACCTCCACCCGAAGCAGCCGAAGTATCGATGATATCCCCACGCGTGTGGAGTCGATTTCTGGTGAAGAATTGGCCGAAAAAGGCAATATGAAACCGGGTGAAATCCGTATGTTGCTGAGTGAGAGTACGGGCATCCAAACCCAGCAGACCTCTGCAACCAGTTATAACTCTTCCATCCGTATCCAAGGACTGGACGGAAAATACACACAAATCCTCCGCGATGGCCTTCCGCTCTATGCAGGTTTTTCGGGTGGGCTAAGCCTTTTGCAGATTGTTCCGCTCGACTTGCAGCAGGTGGAGGTAATCAAAGGTGCTTCTTCTACCCTGTATGGAGGTGGTGCCATAGCCGGACTGGTAAACCTTATCAGTAAAAGTCCGCAAGAGGAACGTGAACTTAACTTCATGATTAACGGCACATCGGCCCTTGGGCTAGATGTAAGTGGCTTTTATGGAAAAAAATGGGAGAAAGTTGGCACCACCGTGTTCAGTTCCTACCACATCGGTAGCCCCTACGACCCTGCCGACATCGGCTTTACGGCCATTCCCAAGTTCAGGCGATTTACTGTAAACCCAAGGCTTTTCTTTTACCCCAGCGAACGCACTACGCTCACGGTGGGCATTAACCAAACCGTGGAAGACCGCACCGGAGGCAGCTTAGCATATGCCCAAGGCAAACCAGACCCAACAGGTTATTTTGAGCGCAACCAAACCCAGCGCCTCAGTAGCCAGCTAGGGCTGGATTTTCAGCGAACTGAAAATAGCAAGCTGAGCTTTAAAAACAGCATAGGCTATTACGAACGCACCATCAATTTGCGTGACTACACCTTTTCAGGGGCTCAGGTATCTTCTTTTAGTGAACTAAACTACCGGCTGGACAATGAAAACAGCGAATGGATAGGCGGCCTCAACCTTTGGACGGATACATTTACTCAGGAGCAAGGTAGCGCCACTCCGGTAGATTACACCCATATTACCACGGGGGCTTTTATTCAAAATACCTGGAGCCTTACCCCTAAATTTTCAGCAGAATCAGGCTTACGAGGCGATTACCAAAACGAGTATGGCTTCTTTTTGCTTCCTCGTTTATCACTTTTATGGAAAATCCATCCGCAGCTTAGCCTACGTGCCGGAGGCGGACTAGGCTATAAAACGCCCACCGTTTTCACCGAAGATGCCGAGCGCATACAGTTCCGCAATGTGCGCCCCATCGACCCGCAGCAGGTAGAGGCCGAACGCTCAGTGGGTAGCAATGTAGATGTGCAATTTACACAAGCCATAGGCGAAGAAGTGGTGCTTTCGCTCAATACCTTGTTCTTTTATACCAAGGTAGATAAACCGCTCCTTCTGATGGGTGCCGATGACCTAAGCTATGCTTTCGCGCAGCCCGATGGCTATATTGATACCAGAGGAATTGAGGTGAATGGCCGCATTCATTACCGCGACTTTACCTTATTCCTTGGCTATACCCTTGCGGATGTGCACCAACATTACAATGGACAAAGCAGTGATTTCCCCTTGGTGGCCAAGCATAGGCTCAACAATGTGCTTATGTATGAGGTAGAAGATAACATAAAAATCGGGCTGGAGGCCTATTACTTTAGCCCGCAGTTGCTCAACGATGGCAGCACCGGAAAAGCCTATTGGATCAACGGGTTGATGATAGAAAAACTTTGGGAGCGATTTTCTATATTCATCAATTTTGAAAACTTCTTAGATGTACGCCAAACACGCTTCGATACCATATACACAGGCAGCCGCGAGCAGCCCGCCTTCCGCGATATCTATGCTCCCGTGGATGGTTTTGTGGTGAACGGAGGCCTGAAAATCAAACTCTAAAACACAAAAAGACCCTGTCAGGAATTCCTTTCAGGGTCTTTACTCTCTAATCCAACAAAACGCTATTCTTTTCTATCGGCTTTTATTTCTTCAAACTGCGGCTCCTTCCCTTCCTCAGCGGTTGGGCTGGCTGGTCGGGTACAAGGTGCGCCTACTCCGCAGCATCCGGTATTGCTCAGCGCCTGCAATAGCAGCAGACCCGCTACAATACCTATGAATACATCGGCCAGATAAATTGCCTGCACCAAAAACAAAACCCCCACAATCAGTCGAAGCCAGCGGGTAAAACCCCAGGGGCTAAGCAAAGCTTGTTTTATGTATGAAACCATTTCTTAGTAAGAAAATCCACCCGAAGCTAGGAACAAAATCCTGCATCCGGGTGGAATGAAATTAATTTTCAGAAACTACCGGATTACCCGAATTCGCCCATTCCGCCATACCGGCCGAATAGTTTTTGATATTCGTGAATCCGTGTTTTACCAATACCGAATACGCAATGGCACTGCGGTCGCCTGCTTGGCAATGGATAAGCACCGTGCGGTCTTTATTGATTTTGCTCAAGTTGGTTTCCATTTTACCTACAAACAAATTGTCGGCACCGGGCACATGACCCGCTTTAAACTCAGCCGCTCCGCGCAAGTCTACAATCTGGGCACCTTCTTTGGCCAAGCTTTTGAACTCCTCAATACCAATCACATCCGCTTTTTGCAAAGTATTCCCGAGTTCCGTCCATACCGCTACCGAAGGCACATAGCCATAGATATTGTCTAAGCCAATGCGCATCAGCTTGCGCACCAAGTCATCGTGCTTACTTTCTTCCGCAATCAAGATAAACGGTTCGTTATAGCTCAAGAACCAGCCCATCCAGGTAGCAAAGGCATTATTTCCTTGAATATTCAGCGTACTGGGAATAAATCCGGCTGCAAATTCCGCTTTCAAACGCGTGTCAATCACTTTCACGCCCTTGTCCATGGCGGCTTTCAGTTCTTCTTTGCTCAACTTTTTCAAAGCAGGTACCTCGGTAAGTAAAGGACGCTCCACTTTGTTCAATTCCTTCATTTTAGCAAAGTACTTAGGCGGTTCCGGCTGATCTTCCAGCAAGAATTTCACAAAGCCCGGCTCATTGTCTTTGTATTGCAAGGCCCAGTTGCGCACTTTTTCATAGCCTACTGTCGTGCTTGGCACTGCGCCCAAAGCTTTTCCACAGGCCGATCCGGCTCCGTGGCCAGGCCATACCTGAATGTAATCGGGCAAGGTACTAAAGCGGCTAATCGACTGATACATTTGCTTGGCACCTACATCCTTGGTTCCTACCAATCCGGCAGCTTCTTCCAGCAAATCCGGACGGCCAATATCACCCACAAACACAAAGTCTCCGGTAAACAACATCACAGGCTCCTCGCTGGCAGGCACATCGGTCAGCAAAAAGCTGATACTTTCAGGCGTATGCCCAGGGGTGTGCAGCACCTCTATTTTCAGATTGCCCACTTTAAACACATCGCCATTTTTCAAGCCCACGTGGTTAAACTGGTATTGCCATCCTTCACCGCCTTCGTCCGACAGGTACAACTTGCCACCCGTAAGGGCCGCCAACTCGCGGGCACCCGATAGGAAATCGGCATGGATGTGGGTTTCGGCAATATGCGTAATCTTCATATTGTTCTGCTTGGCAATCTCCAAGTAGGTGTCCACATCTCTTTTGGGGTCAATCACCAAGGCCACACCGGCTTTTTGGCATCCAATAAAGTAGCTGGCCTGCGCCAAGCTTTTGTCATATACGTGTTGAAAAAACATGTTAGTAAGTTTAGTAATTCGTTTCGTTTTGTCTGAAGTTGCCCTCAACTTCTGATACAAAATACGGTAGGCTTTCGCAGAGAGATAGTGACGGAAGTCACAAACATAGGCTAATCATCAATTAATCAACCATTTAGGCAATCATAATTCTCGGGGCGTGCCCGCAGGCCACCGCCTCCACCCCCGCCTGCGGTCGGGCTGCTCCGGGGTTCGCTTTGCTCCCGTGCTCGTGCCTCGCACCAAGCCCTGCGCATCCCTCACGCGCACAAAAGCCCGCCTCTTAGCTCTACGAATGTGAAAAAATATCGGTAATATTAGGGCAATTTCAACGCCTATACCCATGAGCGCACTTGCCCAAAAACCCTTCGACCAAACCCTCAAGGTTCTTCTATTCACATTTTTGGTAGTGGTGTTTCTTTATTTTGCCAGTCCCCTGCTTGTGCCTTTAAGCGTAGCCTTGCTGCTTAGCTTTATTCTTTTTCCCATTTGCCGCTGGCTAGAGCGCCACCGCTTCTCCCGTGGCATGGCCATACTGGTAGGTTTGGGTTTTATATCGGCCCTATTGGTGGGCTTGGTCAGCCTCTTGTTTTATCAATTTACCCAGTTTCTGCACGAGTGGCCCACCCTGAACCGTAAGCTCCAAGCCCTTATGCAGCAGATAGAAGCCTATATCAGCACGTCTTCGCTGAACATCTTCTTTGCACCCGGCCAAGGCTTGAGCGATTCCCTTATCCGCTATGCCTCCGAAGAGCTTTTTCCGCTGATTCCGCAGGTATTGTACGATTCTTCCGTTTCATTTGTCATGCTCTTTCTCATCCCTATTTATGTAGCGCTGATTTTGTACAACCGCGAAAACTTGGTAGAGTTCCTATACCGCATCTTTCCCAAATCATCGGCCCATTATATCAAAACCCTCCTCCCCGATGTGATTGTCACCTATTACAATTTCATCAAAGGCATGCTGATTGTATACCTTATCATGGGGATTTTAAACAGCATAGGCTTGGCCATTATCGGTATTCCCAATCCCATCTTCTTTGGCTTTATTGCTTCTTTACTCACCTTTATTCCTTACGTGGGCATTACCCTTGGTGCGCTTTTGCCCATGGCTGTTTCCTGGCTCAAGTTCGATTCGCTGTGGTATCCGGGGGGCGTGATGCTGGTGTTTGTGATTGTACAAATCTTGGAAGCCTACATCATCTTCCCTATGGCCGTAAGCAATAGACTGAAAATAAGCACGCTGATTACCCTAATCATGATTATTGCAGGCGGACTGCTATGGGGCACGCTGGGCATGATTTTGTTTGTGCCTTTCACAGCCATTTTCAAGCTCATTGCCGATCAAGTGGAAGAGCTTAAGCCCATTGCCATCCTGCTAGATCCGGGGAAAGTACCCAACAAAAAGGCAGCAGCCCCCACCCAATCGGAGGATGTTTGATTACCGCTTTCTTCTCAAATTATGCTCATTGGCAAAGGAGATAATACCCGCCATATTGCGCACCTGTAGCTTGCGCATGATGTTTTTCCGATGAGTACCCACAGTAAATTCGCTAATGGAAAGTGTATCGCTGATTTCCTTGCTGGTGAGCTGCTCGGCTATCATGCCTATGATTTCCACTTCGCGCTTGGTGAGCTTATACTTCATCATAAACTCATCGATGAAATAGCTATTGGTTTCTTCTTGCGGTCGCTGGGCTTCTTCAAACCACAGTTGCCCTTGGCTCACCGCAAGAAGGGCACTTTTCAAATCGGGCGCTGAAATACTTTTCATCAAATAGCCATTGGCACCCAAGGTTTTCACCTCCTGTATCAGTTCCGGTTGCTGATAATTGCTCAGCACCAACACTTTAAGGGCCGGATATTCTCCCGAAAGTATTTTAAGCGTTTCTATCCCATCGAGTTCGGGCATATTGAGGTCCATCAGCACCATATCGCACGGTGTGCTACCTAGCTTTTGCAAGAGTTGCTTACCGTTGTTTACGGTTCCCATCACCTCAAAATCAGGCAACTCCCTGATGATGGCTATCAGGCCATCCATCAGCAATTGGTGATCGTCTGCAAGCAGTATTCGTATGGGCATATTATTCTTTCTTTAGCGGAATTTCAATTACTACTAATACTCCAGATTCTGGTGCGGCTTGGTTTTGGTATTCCATCACCCCATGGTGAAACGAAACCTTGGACTGCAAATTTTGTAATCCATAACCCAAGGGCTTATCCGAAGCAAAACCTCGGCCATTATCTTCCACCATGAGGTTAATGGCGTCTTCATGCTCTATCACCTCCACATAGGCATGGCTAGCTCCTGAGTGCTTTATCACATTGTTCAGCAACTCTTGCAGGCATCGGTACACATCGTTCCACAGCAAACCTGAATAGGCGTCTACTTGTTCAAAACCTATCAAGGTCAATTCGATTTTTATCTTCCCACTGGCATTGATGGAATTTACTAAGTTTTCCACCGCCCGGGCAAAGCCATATTTTTCAATGGCAATGGGTGTAAGTACATGGCTTAGGTTGCGCACCATATCAGCTGCTTGTTGCAATACCTCGCGCGCTTGACCCAGCGTATGGGTTTCTTCTGAAGGCCATTTGGCTTGCTTCTCCTGAATAGAGGAAAGCGAGAGATTGACCACCGATAGCATGGATCCCACTTCATCGTGCAGCTGATCGGCTATGCTTTTCCGTTCTTTCTCCTGTGCTTCAAACACCTGCTGTACCACTTCTTGTTGTTTTTGGTGGATGGCCACTTGCAACACCTCTTTTTCTTGACGGTAATTATGAAAGCGCACCGCAAGGCCATATAGTAAAATCACCGCCTCGATCAGCAGGCCTGTCTGCATCCCGAAGTTGGACAGGTAATAATTAGACACCAGCCCTACCCCGCTGTGGGAAATAATCTCCAATCCCCCAAAAAGAATATAAACACTCACAGAAACCAAATAATATTTAGCCAAAAGGCTGCCCTCACGGATTTTTTCGGCCAGGCTCAAGCCTAGTAAAACCAAGGCTAACAATCCCGAAGGGGTTACAATCAAAAGGTATACGTACAACATCTTACCGCCTATCTCGGCATTGCTGGTAAATACTTTGAGCAGGGCGGTAAAAGCCAAAAGCGTAAAAACTACCGAGAGAATGTTGATCCAGCGATAATAAGGGCTGGCCTTACTTTGCCCAATAAACTCCCGCATAAACAGGAGTAGTCCTGCACAGGACAGCGCATAGAAAAACGGCCGTGCACGGGTAGCAAAATAAGGAGAATCGCTCCAGAGGTATTGAAAGCCGTAGCCTTTATCGGCCCATATCCACAGCACCGCCATGCTGAGGTAGAAAATATAATAGAGGTACAAGCGCTCTTTGCTCAGGTAAAATAAAAAGCCACCCAAAAGCACGATAAGAATCAGTACGCCCGTGAGCGCTCCATTGGCCAAGGTATCGGCTGCCGATAAAGCCGACCACTCATTAAAAGTGAGGGTTTTTACCGGAAGCTGCAGCGATTCATTGTGCTTGTCAATGCGCCAGAGGTATTCCTTAGCCTGGGCTTTCAAAGGAAAAACAAACTGATGACTTAGTACAGGACGCTGTCGAAAGGGCAAGTGGTCGCCTGTGAGAAAAGGAGGAGAAAGAGAGTCGGAAGATACCGAATAAAATTCAATACGATTGACATGGGCATTGCCAATCCGTACAAAATCCGTTGAATCTGAATCGGGAGCTACATAATACAGCCAATATACCGAACGGGTAAAACCCGGATTAAAACGTTCTCCCTCCAGCGTAAAGCCCTCTCCTGAACGAAAAGCCCTGAGCGCCTCTCGAGGGGAAAACATAAGGGTACTATCTTCCAGCAGAGCAAATTGCCCATAGCTTATCTCAGTAAAAACCAGAAGGGCAAACAATAAAAAGTAACGTAGGCTACGTTTCAATAGTAACAGGTACAGGTTGAAGGTTTCAATTTACTACTTTACTAGTATTTTGAAAAACCTGTCAGCGTATCATTTGACCTTTAAAAAGAATATGTAAACGGTATCTGGCTCAAGGATAGAAATACGTATCTTTATTAAATACAAATCACAATGAGAACATTTTTCCTTTGTTTGTGTATTTGGGGTCTAGTACCAAATGTTTCTCAAGCGCAGAAGCGGATAGAGGCCGTTGCGGGAATGAACCTGAGCAAGATATATCGTACCCAAGGAATGGCAAGTCTCTCCCACATGCTAGCTAGGCCTCATGTGGGCTTTCTATATACTTCCGATGGGGAAAATTCCTTTGGCTTGCAGAGTGGATTAATCCTGAGCCAACGAGGAGAAAGAACTGAAGAGCCTGATACCCGATTAACCCTCAGTTATTTAGAAATCCCATTACTGTTTTCCTATATTCCTGAACAACAATTGCGCTTTCATCTGGGACCTAGTATCGGTCTGTTATTGCACCGCAAACTTTCTTTGCAAAACCGAACGGAAAATCTGCAAGGGGTTCTATTTGACCGCATCCTCGATGTAGGTGTGAAGATTGGAGCCAGCCATCAGTTTACCGAGCACCTCAGCTTTAGTGCATATTATTTTCATAGCCTATTACCCATAGAAGAAACACCTTCTACCAATTCCACCTCGGTGGTAAAACTCTACAACCAAAGCATTCAAATCAGCCTTGGCTACACCCTTTGGACGCCTTAAGGATGTAGCACACCTTCCATGTCGAGCGTCTCAATAAGCGAAAGATTGTCTTCCCGAATACTATCTGGCACGAATAAGAATTTCTTATCGTAAATCTGTTTGTCGATATAATAGCTCACCCAATACTCATTAGTAAGGTGAAAAACCGAAGGGTCAATCGGTTCTACAATCGCTCCGCTATGTGCTTCAACCACCTCTATCAAATGACGTAAGGTAGAGGTTTTCTGTTCTACACCTTCCTTTTGTCCATAGCCTTTGGAAGTGATAAGCACATTTTCAATAGGAAAAGGATTGTTATTAATAATGCGCACATGCCATTCGGGCTGTTGTAACTCGTTCAGTTGACGTGTAACGGCAAGCGCTACTTCTTGTACTTGATGAAAAGTAATATCTTTTTTCATGTTGAAAACTTATTATTTGCCTAATTCTTCGGCTTTTAGGCTTCCTGTAATTCCATTTCAAAAAGCTGCGCCAAATGCACTTTTACCGCTTCGGCTACCTGATGCATGTCGACTTCATACCCCAACTCTTGCTGAATGGAGGTAACGGCCTTATCGGCAATACCACAAGGCACGATATAGCCAAAATAGGCCAAATCTACATTCACGTTTAAGGCAAAGCCATGCATGGTGACCCATCGGCTGGACTTTACGCCCATGGCGCATATTTTCCGCGGATTTATTTGCTCTTCATAGTCAATCCACACGCCTGTAAGCCCTTCTATTCGTCCGGCCCTAATGCCGAAATCGGCTAAGGTTAGAATGATAGCTTCCTCAAGCAGACGCAGGTATTTGTGGATATCGGTAAAGAAATTCTCCAGATCCAATAATGGATAACCTACTAATTGCCCGGGGCCATGGTAGGTAATATCTCCCCCCCGATTGATTTTATAATACACAGCTCCCTTTTCAGCCAGCGAATGTTCATTCAACAAAAGATGCGATTCCTTACCACTCTTGCCTAGTGTGTACACGTGTGGGTGCTGGCAAAACAGCAAATGATTGACAGTAGCCTCTTGCTGCTCTATTGGCTGATCACGATTGGCCAGTTTTTTGGCCACCTCTTTGGCGAAGAGCTGTTCCTGATAATCCCAGGCTTGTTTGTAGTCAATCAGGCCCAGGTCTTGGAATATTACCTTTTTATTGATGATGTCGTTCACTCGCCTATATACGTTTCTAACAATTCAAATCCTTCCTCGGTGCGTAGTTCATACACTTTCCAGCTTGCCGGCACGAGGGCGCAGTCGCCTTTGGCCAGCGAAGTAGCAAATTCGCCTTTGCGTATTTCGAGGGTTCCTTCCAAACAGATATACACCTTGAACGAGTCGATAGCGGATAAATCGCGCACGAGCGATCGGGTGTACAACAGCTTATTGGTTTCAAAATAGGGAGAATGGATTAAATCCAACACCTCATTTACATGCGATTTGTCATACGCACATTTTACATCTGGCACATACGAAAAATCCAAGGCATCCAATGCCAATTCGGTATGAAGCTCCCTAGTATTCCCTTGGGCATCCACCCGATCAAAATCATAAATGCGGTAGGTGATATCCGATGTTTGTTGGATTTCAGCCAACAATAAGCCCTTGCCAATAGTATGCACGCGCCCGGCCGGAATATAAAACACATCGCCCCTTTCAGCCGGAACTTTATTGAGCAGGCTCATAATCCGGCCTTCGGCCAAGCCTTTTAGGTATTCCTCCCGGCTAAGATTCCGCGAAAAACCATCAATGAGTGTCGCCCCTTTATCAGCCTCCAAAATATACCACATCTCAGATTTACCCCGACCTTGATGACGGCTAGCCGCCAAAGCATCGTTGGGGTGCACCTGTACTGATAAATCCTCAGCCGCATCAATGAACTTAATCAGCAAAGGAAACTCCTCTCCAAATCGATCTATCACCGATTTCCCTAACCACATCTCAGGATTTTCTGAGATCACGGCATCCAAGGGTTTTCCTGAAAGATCACCATTCTTCACCACCGAGATATTACCCACCACAGCAGAAATTTCCCACGTTTCGCCACAATTGGGCAAGGGGGAAAAATCCTTTCCGAGTCGGGTGCGGATTTTCTGACCGCCCCAGATTTTATCTTTGAATTGGGTATGAAATGTAAGTGGGTATCCCGCCATTACGCTTTTCTCATCTTTTTATAGGCATTGATCAAACCATTGGTGCTGGCATCGTGGGTGCTCACAGGCGCCTCATCGTGCAATTCTTTCAGCACGCGCTGCGCCAATACCTTCCCAAGTTCCACTCCCCACTGATCGAAGCTAAAGATATTCCATATAACACCCTGAACAAAAATTTTGTGCTCGTACATGGCAATTAATGCACCAAGGGTGTATGGGTCGAGTTTTTTATATAAGATAGAATTGGTGGGCTTATTGCCTTTAAACACCTTATAAGGAGCGAGTTCGGCAATGGCTTCGGCACTCATGCCTTGTGCGCTAAGTTCAGTTTTAACCTCCTCTAAAGTTTTTCCATTCATCAAGGCTTCGGTTTGGGCAAAGAAATTGGCCAAAAGCTTAGGATGATGGTCTGAAAGTGGATTATGACTGATAGCAGGTGCCAAAAAGTCGCAAGGAATCATTTTGGTTCCTTGATGGATAAGCTGATAAAAAGCATGCTGACCGTTGGTTCCGGGCTCACCCCAAATAATAGGCCCGGTTTGGTAATTCACTTCCTGCCCGTTGCGATCTACCTCTTTGCCATTGCTTTCCATATTGCCTTGTTGGAAATAGGCTGGAAAGCGGTGCAGGTATTGGTCGTAAGGCAATATCGCCTCCGACTGCGCCCCAAAGAAATTGCCATACCAAATACCAATCAATGCCAGTAGTAAAGGAATATTTTCTTTGAAATCCGCTGTGCGGAAATGTACGTCCATATCGTGTGCCCCTTCCAATAGCTTGGCGTAGTTTTCAAAACCTATGCTGCAGGCAATAGAAAGACCAATAGAGGACCAAAGAGAATATCTTCCACCTACCCAATCCCAGAACTTAAACATATTTTTGGCATCAATCCCAAAGGCTACCACGGCCTTTTCGTTAGTAGATATCGCCACAAAGTGTTTCTTGATATGCTCACGTTCTTTGGCTTGTGCTAAAAACCAATCTCTGGCCGATTCGGCATTGGTCATGGTTTCCTGAGTGGTGAAAGTTTTGGATGCCACCATAAACAAGGTGGTTTCGGCATTAAGCCCCTTGAGCGTTTCGGCAATGTGGGTACCGTCCACATTGCTTACAAAATGCACACGGATGTGCGGTTTCTGATACGGCTTTAACGCTTCGGTGACCATATAAGGGCCAAGATCAGAACCTCCGATACCAATATTCACAATATCGGTAATGGCCTTGCCGGTATATCCTTTCCAAGTGCCGGAAATCAATTCTTTTGAAAACGCCTCCACTTGGTCGAGCACGGCATTTACCTCGGGCATTACGTCATGGCCGTCCACCATCATGGGGGCATTGCTGCGGTTGCGCAAAGCCACATGCAACACGGCACGGTCTTCTCTTCTGTTTATTTTTTCCCCATTAAACATACTTTCAATGGCCGCTTTTACTTGCGTTTCTTCTGCCAATTGAAGGAGCAGCTCGCGCGTTTCGTCTGTCAGTATGTTTTTGGAATAATCGACTAAGATATGGTTGAACTCCAGCGAGAAAGCCTCAAAACGCATAGGGTCTTGGGCAAAAAGTTCCTTCATATGTACCCCATGCATTTTTTCGTAGTGGGCTTGTAGTTTTTGCCACGCTTGGGTTTGGAGTGGATTGATGTTATTCAGCATGAAATGTTGTATGTTTAGTACAAAAAGTGTGAGGCGAAAACCTATTACTCGCCTAGTATTTTGGCCAAAATTAAAGAAAAAAACTATTCAAATGAGCCTTAGCCAAGCACAAGGAAAATTAGGCGAAACGCTTGCCAGCCAGTTTCTTGAGAAGCAGGGCTTTTCAATCGTTGCCAAGAATTTTCGCTGGCGAAGAAATGAAATTGATTTAATTGTAAAAAAAGAACGACTCCTCGTTTTTGTGGAGGTTAAACTACGAAAAAACCAAGCCTTTGGCCGTCCAGAGGATTTCATGAGCCCCGAACAACAAGAGCGTGTACTGCAAGCAGCCGAACAGTATGTGCTGGAAAACGATTGGCCTCACGACATCCGCTTTGATATCATTGCCATCACCCAGCAAACGGGAGAACTGCTGCATCTGCCTGATGCCTTCTATTAATTATTTTTTATAACTATAGATTTCCTCGCCCGAAGGTGCCCATTCGGTAAGGATGTAAGGTGTAAAACCTTTTTCAAAGGCCGTTTTAGGATACATGATTTGCTTTTTCCTACGCCTACGCTGATCGTAATACTCCGTCCACACCCCTACTTTTTCGCCAAACTGGTATTCGCCCTGCACTGCCACTTGACCATTTTCATGGAAGTAATAGTAATAGCCTTCCTTTTTGCCAAATTCAATAGGTATCACTTCTTTTAGCCGGGTACGTTCCTCTGGGTCGTAATAGGTAATGGTCGATTCCTTAGGCCAGCCTTTCAGGTATTTTTCTTTATCAATAAGCACATCGCGCGTATCATGATACGTCCAGCGGCCATGCTTCATTCCATAATAGTAAATACCTTCTACCAATACCAAGCCATTGGCTTCTTTACGATAGGGCCCGTGCAAGAGCCTGCCGTATTTTTTATCGATGTTTTTGGAATTTTTGATTTGCTTGGTGCGGAAGTCTATCCAGTACACATCGCGCACATAGGGGTCGGGGTCGTGGTAATCGGGCAAGTAATTGAAAAGCTCCAATCGCGTATCATCACCAAAGCCTGAGCGGGTAAAGCCTCGTTTGGTTTTTATCCCGTAATACACGTTTTTCTTGGGCTTTTTCTTCTTGGGTGCTACGGCCTCTAGTGTATCCATCGACTCAAGGTCAATCGATAAAGGAATACCGGAATACAGAAGGGAGTCTTCTTGCGCAAAAGACTGAAAAGAAGCTAAAAGACTTATACTTGCGACTAAAAATGCCCGAATGCGTTTTCTCATACCGTTCAGCACAATAACGCCAATAGGATTGGTCTATTGAATGCTAATCTTTATTTTTCCGCTGAAATTATATTTTTTTTTTGACTTAATGAATTTTCATGGGTAGCTACACGATAAAAAGCATACAGCAGTATCTTCTTCACTTCGCTTTCTTGGGTCTTACTTTTGGTTCTGGCGCTTGCCAGGGGCAAAACCCCTCTCCTGCTTCCGATAAGGATTTCATCATTCCTGAAAATGCCAGTTTTACTCAGCTTACCACCAGCCTTGACAGCCTAAGTCAATTATTGCCTGAACCTATTGCCCAAAAGGGCTTCGACAGCCTTTGGGCTTATATCAAAAGAGAAAAAGGAGTACCCCTTACCGAGGACGATTCTGTAGCTTTCTTTTATGAAGGAAGCGCTAGCTCGGTTGCTTGGAATGGCGACTTCAACCGCTGGGGCGGACAAAGCTTTCGCAATCAAGGTACTCGCTTAGGCGAATCATCGGTTTGGATGCTTAAGCAAAGCTTTCCAACCACCGCTCGCCTCGATTATAAAATTGTGAAAGATGGTAACAACTGGATTCTCGACCCGCTCAATCCGCATCAACAATGGGGTGGCGCAGGGCCCAATTCAGAACTTCGCATGCCACTTTGGGTACTTGATTCTGCAACAATTATTAATGAAGATGTGCCCAAAGGAAGCCTGAGCGAAAATCAAATTCTTCAAAGCAGTGCTTTGGGCTATGCAGTGCAGTTTACCGTTTATACGCCTTTCAGCTATGAAGAAATGGAAAACCTGCCCAGCTTATACGTAACTGATGGGCATGAATACAGCGACCCGAAAATGGGTGCCATGCTTACCGTGCTCGATAACTTGATTGCAGATGGAAAGGTAGCCCCTCTTGTAGTGGTGTTTGTTGACCCGCGCAACCCTAGCAACCTATCGCAAAACCGAAGAATGGAGGAGCTTACCATCACCCCAAGCTATTTGCAATTCTTTGAAAATGAATTAATCCCTTTTATAGATACTCAGTACAGCACACAAACAGCGGCCAGCCATAGAGGTATTCTAGGCACTTCTTTGGGTGGGCTCAATGCGGCCTATTTTGGAATTGCGGGCACTTCCTTCCAGCGGATTGGCATTCACTCACCTGCTTTTTGGTACAGAACCCAGATTTATAGCCTCTATCAGGCACAAGAAGCAAAAAACTTGCAGATTTATATGAGCACCGGAGTGATTAACGATACCCAGGATGGTGCTTTGCAAATGAAAGGCATATGGGAAAGTAAGGGGTATAGTTTCCAATACACTGAAGTACAAGAAGGGCACAGCTGGGGCAATTGGCGCGCCCTTATTGATGAAGTATTACTTCACTTGTATCCGGCCGATTAATTGGAAGAAAAATAGATTTCTACCCTGCGATTAAGCTCCCTGCCTTCTTTTTCGTCATCATTGCTGGCCAATGGTTCCGTATCGCCTTTCCAAAAAAGCTCGATACGCTCTTCGGGCACGCCCATTTTTACCAGCTGCTTTTTAACAGCTACTGCTCGTTCGTAGGAAATCTTGATGTTGGCTTCTCGTACGCCACGGTCATCGGCATGGCCTTCTAGGTGTATCAAGCTATTCGGTCGGCTGGAAAGCATGGTCACCACCTGTTCCAGTTCAGGACGAAATGAAGGGTCAAAAGAAGCCTTATTAGAGGCGAAGTATATATTTCGGCTTACCTTTTCCCGGTCTTCCTCCACTAGTATCTGTAAAGGTGTATCTATCGGAACCACATATTTTAGCGATTTTTCTTCTTTACCTTTAGACTTCTTCTCGGGAGCTACCACTGGGCTTAAAGGGTTTTCTTTGGAAGTTGGCATCTGCGCATTGGCTTCGAGCACCTGAACAGGTTCAGCCTTGACAATTACCTCTTCCACGGTTTCCTTCTCCTCTGCCTTTTTTTGCATAGCTAGCACCACCACATCTTCTCCCTCAGGTTCAGAGGGCTTAGGTTTGAAGGCCTCTGGCAATTGGGCTTGATACACATTGCGATCGGCAGCTTTGGGAGAGTATGAATCAAAATAAATGGTAGAAAAATCGGTACTTACCGATACATAGATTTCCTCATTAGGCGAGTTGATGGCACTTCCCAAGTTAATAGGAACGCTCCAGTTTCCCCAGGTATCATCTAATCGGTACGAATAATAAATATCGGCCTGACCTGAGCCTTTAAAGCCGTAGCTGCAATAAAACAAAGATTTTCCATCAGCTGCCAAAAAAGGAGCAAAATCATCTTTCCGACTATTTACTGCTCCGCCCAAGCTCTCGGGGATAGTCCAGGTACCATCGATTCGCTCCCGGGAAAAAAACAAATCCTGTCCACCTCTTGAATCTCCTCGCTTTAAGGCCATGATGATGATTTTTTCTTCAAATGAATAATAAAAATCACTGTACGGACTAAGATTGTAAAAGTCTTCAATGATGATTTCTTCTGGCTTCCCCCATCCATTTCCCAGTTTTTTGATTCGCAACAAAGGGGCGTCCTTGAACTTTCCAGTATTGAATAGAATGATCTCTGAGTCATCATTATTGACACTCACAAGAGCATCTGACTTTTTGGAATTGATCGCTTTACCCAGATTTACAGGCTCTGTTGACGTATCATCTATGGCTACACGCCAAATGTCTTGATCGTCTTTGACCCCACCAGCATTATCAGGGTGTTCACGTCTGGAAAAATAAAGGTATTTGCCTGAAGGCGAAATGAGGGGGCGGGTTTCTATATACTTGGAATTAACTTTACCGTTTACGGGCTGCTTTGGGTCAAGCTGCGCCAGCACGGTAAACGGAAGCCATAAAAGGGTACTCAGCGTTACTAATCGCATAGTTCCATAGATTAAGGATAGCAATCTTTTCTTTGCAGGCGGGGTGACCGTGGAAATATACGAATATTACTATAAAATCAATATAAATTCTCTTATTCTTCTGCGCCTTCTATGGCTGCCACCAGATTTTTTAATAATTCCTCGTCTTTAATCACGTAATCGCGCACTCCTTTTTTCACCAAATCGAGTACGAGGGTACCATCTTCATTACCACTTAAGATAATGCATTTGATGGAGGGATACTTTTCGGATACCTTCTTGAATAAGTCATATCCGGTTTGGTGTTCCGAAAGATGATAATCGGTGACAATTACCTCGGGGCGCTCGCCCATATCGAGTACCTGAAGGCAATCTTTGGCAGTTTGGAAAGTCTCTACCCGGTAGCGGTCCGATAAGTTGCTACGCAAATGCACCAATACGGGGAGGTCATCATCAATCAGGAATACACGTTTCATCAACTCGCTAATTTTAGTGCTAATAAACACATTAGCCACAAAAGATAAAACACCTTTTTCAAATCCCTTGCCCAACCAAACAAACGGCAGGAGCGCCACTCATTGAAATTATACCTCTTCCACGAATAAATAGCACTAAAGCTAAAAGCTTATACAGCAAGGATTTAAAACGATTGTTTTTACGAAAGAGAAGAAATAAAACTTGGAATATTATACTTATTTCAAAATCTTTGGGGCGCTTTATACAAAATTAAAATCGATTTATGGCAAATGTAAGTTCTGATGCAAGGGGCCAATGGGGTTCAACCTTTGGCTTTGTAATGGCCGCTGCAGGTTCGGCAGTGGGTTTGGGTAATATCTGGCGATTTCCGTATCTGACAGGGCAAAACGGGGGCGGTGCCTTCGTATTTGTGTACGTGCTCTGTGTGGTACTTATTGGTATGCCACTTTTATTCAATGAAATTGCCCTTGGTCGTAAAACAGGTCAAAGCCCGGTAGGTGCTTTCCAAATCAACAAAACAGGTAAATTTTGGCTTATAGCCCCTATTTTAAGTATCCTTATCAGCTTTGTGGTATTGAGCTATTATTCGGTGATTGCCGGATGGACCATCGGATACATTTATACATCCATCACTTCCACCACAGTAGTATTCTCTGAATTCATTGCAACTCCTGAGTATGTAATTCCTCTTACCGCCTTCTTCCTGGTAGCTACCGTACTTATTGTGTTAGGTGGTATTGCCGGAGGTATAGAAAAGGCCGCTAAAATATTGATGCCTATGCTTTTGGGTATCTTGGTATTGATTATCATTAGAAGTGTGACACTACCCGGAGCTACCGAAGGGATTGTATACTTCTTAAAGCCTGATTTCAGCAAAATCGACAGTTTTGTGATATTGGCTGCTTTGGGCCAAGCCTTCTTCTCTATGAGTGTGGGCTGGGGGATTATGGTGACTTACGGTTCTTATTTCCCTAAAACCAACAATATCGTAACCAGCAGCCTTTGGGTAGGTAGTATGGATAGCATTGTGGCGCTAATGGGTGGATTGATGGTATTCCCTGCGGTATTTGCTTTTGGCAAATCGCCTTCTGCAGGCCCTACTTTGGTATTCCAAGTGTTGCCTGAAGTATTTACCATGATGCCGGGTGGTACTATTGTAGGTGCACTTTTCTTCTTGTTATTATGCATTGCTGCCCTTACTTCTTCTATTTCTATGTTGGAGGTGCCGGTATCCTACTTTATCGATAACAAAAAATGGAATCGTAAAAAAGCTGCCGTTATTGTGGCCGTTGCCGCTTTGGCGCTATCTATTCCTGCCGCCCTTTCTAACGGTGGTTCGAAACTGTTCACCGAGATGTCCATCAACTTTATGGGAAGTACGAAAACAGGCTTCTTAGATATTATGGACTTCTTCTTCGGCACACTTTCTATTGTAATTGTATGTTTGATGATGGCCGTTTACACAGGCTGGATTATCAAGCCTAAGCAGATTGCCGATGAAATAGCCGTGGGTTCAGAAGGATTTACCAAGAAAACCGCCCTTGGTTTCTCTTTCTACCAATTGTGGATTTTCTTTATCAAATACATCTGTCCTATTATTATGCTTTTGGTATTACTGAACATGCTGGGCGTGTTTGGCACTCCGGGCCAAGGCCACTAATACGAATAAATACCTGATTCCGAAAAGGGAAGTTCTTCTGGCAAGAGCTTCCCTTTTTTCATGACTTTTATCAGGAGCTATTCCGCCATCTTTCACTATCTTAGAAGAAGCAAATCGGCACTAAAGACAGAGCCTCCGAAATGAGTAATATGAAGCGGATATCCCTTTTAAAATTCATAGGCGTATGCTTCTTATGCGTACTGATAGCGGTTTTGATTGCGTATAGTATTGAATATTTAACCCAATAAGCAATGAAAAAGAACATGGGAACAGCCGATAGGATTATTCGGCTCTTGATTGTGGCCCTTATTTGTGGCCTCTATTATACTGGAATGATAACAGGCACTTTGGGCCTCATTCTGATAGTGTTGGCCGGGATTTTTTTTGCCACCAGTTTGGTGAGCTTTTGCCCGCTCTATACCCTTTTCGGCATTAGCACTTGCCCTAAGAAATCCTAAATGAACATGTGCATGTGCCGCTCCTTGGGTATCCCTACCCAAGGAGTTTTTTTATGCCCATACCCTTCCTTTTACAGTTCACTACACGCATTCAACAGTTCATGTCATTTGATTTTTGACTCTGGAATATTCTATAGAAAATTGTACGGTCAAAAACTCAAAATAACAACAACATGAAACGTAATCCATTCTCCACTCCTTTTATGACAAGCCTACTTTGTCTGCTTTTAGGAATCCAGCTGAGCTACGCGCAGGGCGTGGTGATTCAGCGAAGCGAAGACGGCCGCGATGGCGTGAAAAGCTATACGAGCGTAGTGAACTTTACCACGCTGGAGTTCAAGTACAAAGGCGATATCAAAATCAACGATACCGACTCCGATGTAACGGCCATCAGCCCGGGAGGATTTATAAAAATTGAAAAAACCACCTTCGGCAATACACGCAGCATTTATTTGGAAGGCGACTCCGATGGACGCATTATCCGCGAGTACTTTGAAGGAAAATCCAAAGTCGACTACGAGCCAAACGGCAAACGCTTTTTAAACGATGTATTGCTGGAAGTAATTCGGGCAGCAGGCTTCGATGCCGAGGGCCGTACCCAGCGTATATATGCAAGGGGAGGTCTTGAATCGGTGCTAAACGAAATTGATGAAATCCCTTCTAACCGCGTGATGGCTATATACTACCAAGCCATGTTCGATAAAAAAGGCCTCAGCAAAGAAGAATTAAAAGCCACCGTTGCCCACGTAGGGGAAGCCATGTCATCAAACTCAGAAATGGGCCGTTTGCTTCGTAACAATGCTGCTCTTTTCATGAGCGATGAAAATTTAAGTATTGCCTTTTTTAAGGCAGTAGACCAAATGAGTTCTAACAGCGAAATGGGGGCAACCCTTCGCCATGCCATGAAAGGAAATTTAAGTCCACAGGCTCAGATAGCTTTGCTCAATACTGTTAACGGCATGAGCAGCAACTCGGAAATGGGTGCCACCTTGCGCCAATTCAGCGAGATTCAAGGTTTACACGGAGCAGCTAGCGATGCGTATTTCGCTACCATTGATGGCATGAGCAGCAACTCAGAAGTGGGAAGTGTACTAAGAAACCTCATCAAGAAGCAAAATCTGGATGCTAAAACCTATGCTCGGCTTTTTGCTTCGGTAGCTCAAATGAGTTCGAATACGGAAGCGGGAAGTGTGCTGCGCTTAGCCGCCAGCCGCATGCCACAAAGCCCTGCGGTTTATGAAGGCTATTTCAAAGCCCTGCAATCACTGACAAGCAATACAGAAACTGCATCTGTCCTAGAAAGCTTTATAAGCTCACATCCGCTAAATGAAGCCAATGCAAAGGCCTATTTTGGTACCGTTAGACAAATGAGCTCAAATTCCGCTATGGGACAAGCCCTGCGCGATGTAGCTGATAAAATCAACAACCAAAAAGCCTTGGTAGAGGATTACAACGAAACCGTGAAAAGACTCAGCAGCAGCTCTGAGGCGGGCGCCAGCTTGCGTAGCTTCATTAAGCATAATCACGAGGAATACAGCTTGGTGGTAGCTTTGGCCGCAGCCAGTTATCTAAGTTCAAATTCAGAAAAAGGGGCTGTACTGAGCGAAGCCGCTCCCTATATCCCCAAAGGACAAAACAAAGCGCGAGAGGCGTATAAAACTACAGCCAACTCCTTGAGCTCTGACAGCGAGTACCGCAGGGCTATGCAAGCACTCGAATAAGATTTCCAAGGGCCGATTCCCTGTCGGCCCTTTCTCTTTCCCTTTTATTTTATGTAAATTCCTGTCGCCCTGCGACCCAAGCGCTCACATGCACCTATGAAACGTGTTCTGCTACGCCTTTTATTCTTTCTGCTATTTGGTATGCTTTGCCTGGTGTACCTCTATTATGGACAAACGGGCACTTGGCCAAATTGGAGTGCACAAAGTACGCTTTTGCTAGTGGTTGGACTATTATCTGTACTATTGGGAGAGACCTTATATCAATTAAACCTCCAAATTAGCCGCTGGCTTAGCTGGAAAAAGCGCTGGGCCTTACGCTATCTGGTAGGTGTAGCAAGCAGTTTTTTACTGGCTTGGTTGTGCATTGCTTTAGTGCTTTACGAATGGTCATCGGCCGAAAGCTGGGCACAATACAGCAGTCAGTATCAAGACGTGGGCCTAAAATTGGGATTAATCCTCTTTTGCTATGCCATTATAGATCAGAGTATTCATTTTACCCTTTTCTCCTACCATGCATTTGCTCATGAGCAGGTACAGCGGGTAGCTTTGGAAAACGAACAGATGGAACTGCAATTCGCTGCCCTTAAAAGCCAAATCAGCCCACATTATTTATTCAATTCCCTCAATACCATTGCCTCTTTACTACATCAAGACCCGGCAAAAGGGGAGCTTTTCATCCGTACGCTGGCGCAAACCTTTCAGTATGCGCTGCAATCGGATAAACACAAGCTGGTGCCCATGCAACAGGAAATTGACTTTGCTAAGGCCTATGCTTACCTATTGAGCGTGCGTCATGGCGAATTGGTACAGATTAGTTTTGATTTAGATGACGCTAACAATACCTATTATTTACCTCCCTTTAGCATTCAACTATTGCTGGAGAACGCTCTAAAACACAATGCCCTTAGCGAGGAAGCCGTATTGGAAATCAGGGTGAAACAAAAAGGCCAAACAGTACAGGTCATCAATAACCAAACCTTCAAGCCGGAGAGTACCGAATCGTTCAAAATCGGTTTGGAAAATATCCGAAAACGCTATGCTTACTTTACCGAGCGCCCCATTATTATCCAAAACCACACCGATTTCAGTGTGCAGCTCCCTCTTCTAACTACCACCCAAGGACTCAGCGCATGAAAAAGGCCGTACTTTTCACCCCTTGGTTCCGATTGGTTTTTCCGCTTATTCATGGGCCGTTCAGCTATTTGCTGGTGTTGTTCTTCTTCGATTCCATCAATCAGCTCCAGAATATCTTCTTTAGTCAAGAAGCGCTATTGTGCATCATCATCAGCTTCGCTTTTTCCGAGGGGATACGCCTTTGTTTCCGCCTTACCGATACATTAGCCGCTTCTCAAAGCTTAAAAAAACGGATTATTTGGCAAGTGAGCATTAGCCTGAGCTATACCTTGCTCATCGTTTCGGGTATCACCATTGCCTACTTTATTTACTTGGTAGGCATTCGAGTATTCCATACCGAGCTGTTGGTACTGAATGTTATCTATCTTTTTACAGCCCTATTAATCAACCTTTTCTGCATCAGTTTACTGTATTTGCACACCGACAATCAGGTATTGCTAGGTGAGGAAGAGTTTCGAAAAAATGCCTTGAAGCTTGAAATACAGCAGTTTCAAAACCAAATCAACCCCTTCTTTCTTTACAAAAGCTTGGAGGCAATTATAGAACGAATGGGAAAAGCACCGGAGCAGATTGACCCTTTGCTCCACCATCTATCAGAAACGTATCGGTATACCCTGATGCACCAAAAAAGCGAATGGGTGCCTTTGGAGCAAGAGTTACCTGTACTGCACCAAATGGCCGCTATAGTGGGCGCAGCTACACATCAAGAGATCCGAATCAACCAAGCGGTAAGTAAAGGAACCAAGCAGGCTTTATTAATCCCTGGGGCTTGCTTGGATGTATTACAATTCATCGTATTTAGTAGCATCGCTAACCCCTCCAAAGAGTTCATCATCCACCTGATTGACGACTGCTCTCAGCATGAGCATTCGCTGGTGTTTGAATATACGCATAAACAGCAGCTAGTACTTGATGAAAGTCTTCTTGAGCAGTGGCACAGCCTTTCGGATATGTATGTACGCCTCAGCGGGCGTAGTTTGCAACGCAGCCAAGCCCAAGAAAGCACCCAACGTATCGTTTTGCCTTTGTTGTACTTTTCAACTGAAAATCAAGCATGAAAGTATTTATTATTGAAGACGAACAACCCGCCATCGATAACCTCATCCGGCTATTGAACCATATTGACCCTGAGATTCAGGTGGTAGGCAAGGCGCACAGTGTACAAAAGGCGGTGGAGTGGATTACACACACCACCGAAACCGTGGATTTGTATTTTATGGATATCCAGCTGGGCGATGGCCTGAGTTTTCATCTCTTCGATAAGGTAGCGCTACAAAGTCCGGTTATTTTTATCACTGCCTATCATCAATATGCCATTGAAGCTTTTAAAAACAATGGAATCGATTACCTACTCAAGCCTTTACAGAAAGAGGCGCTGGCGGCTAGTCTACAAAAGCTCGATCGCTTAAAAGCCCAATGGAGCCGTCCGGCTTCTTTGCCTTGGCAAGAGCTACAACAATCACTGCTACAAATCCAACAAAAAAGCTACAAAAACCGCTTTATGGTAAAGGTGGGCGAACATATTCGCTCCATAGGTACGGAAACCATTCATGCCTTTTATGCCGATGGGCGCACCGTCTACCTCCTTACCGATCAATACGCCAAATACATTGTGGATTATAAGCTAGAGGCACTTGAGGGCATGCTCGACCCTAAGGACTTTTTCCGCATCAACCGCAGCTATATTTTGCACATTCAGGCTATAAAAGAAGTACTGGTGTACTCGGGAAGCCGCCTAAAAGTAATATTGCCCCATGCCTGGCCGGAAGAAATTATCGTGAGCCGCGAAAAGGTGAACGACTTCAAGGCCTGGTTTGATGGAGCTTAAAACAAAAAAAGAGGTTGTCCTAAAGGAACAACCTCTTTTGCATAGTATCTGACTAATACATTACCAGATTTTCACTCTTTCTTCAGGTTTGCGATACATGGCATCACCTTCTTTCACATCAAATGCCTGATAGAAAGCCTCCACGTTTACCAAAGGCCCGTTTCCACGGTACATAGCCGGAGAATGCGGGTCGGTTTGTACTTGGGTACGGATAGCCTCATCGCGGCTTTTGTTGCGCCATACAGTAGCCCAGGAAATAAAGAAGCGCTGCTCAGGAGTAAATCCATCGATAAGCTCAGGTCTTCCGTTTTTCTCCAAGAACAACTGCAAACCATCATAGGCCACAGAAATACCGCCTAAGTCACCAATGTTTTCTCCTAAGGTAAAGGCACCGTTTACCTTCACGCCCGGAAGCGGCTCATAGGCATCGTACTGAGCAATCAGTTGAGCATTGCGTGATTTGAAGTTAGCCAAATCAGATTCCGACCACCAGTTTACCATGTTTCCTTCGGCATCAAATCGGCTTCCTTGGTCATCAAATCCGTGAGAAATCTCATGACCGATAACGGCACCAATTCCTCCATAGTTTACGGCCTCATCGGCCTTGTAATTATAGAATGGAGGCTGCAAAATAGCTGCAGGGAATACAATTTCATTCCAAAGCGGATTGTAATAGGCATTCACGGTCTGTGGTGTCATGCCCCAAGTGCTCTTGTCTACAGGCTTACCAAGCTTACCTACTTCTTTTTTGAATTCACGAACACGCGAGTTCATCACATTGGTAGCATAGCTGGCCGTTTCCGGGTTGCCATCAATCTGCAAGTCAGCATAGCCTTCCCATTTGTCAGGATAGCCGATTTTCACGGTAAAAGTGCTTAGTTTCTTTAAGGCCATTTCTTTGGTAGAGTCGCTCATCCACTCTAGGTTTTTGATGCGGTTGCCCATGGCTATTTTGATGTTTTCTACCATTTCCTTAGCCTTTTCTTTGGCTTCCGGTGGGAAATTCTTTTCTACGTACAATTGACCAAGTGCTTCACCTAAGGTAGAGCCTGTGGTAGCCAATACGCGCTTCCAGCGAGGACGCATTTGCTCAATTCCGTTCAACTCTTTGCTGTAGAAATCAAAGTTGGCTTGGTCAATTTCCTGACTCAAGAAGCCCGCATAGGTGTTGATTAAATTCCAACGCAGGTAGTCTTGCCATAGCGCCACTTGATTTTCTTGCACCACTTCATTGACACGTGTCATAAACTTAGGCTGACCTACAATCATGGTGTCAATATTGCTCACTCCCAAATCGCTTAGGTATTTTGCAAAATCAAGGCTTGGTACTAGTCGATTCAATGAATCGATAGACATCTTATTATACAAAGCCGGAATGTTACGTTGCTCTACGTTGGTCATGGAAGCCTCGGCTAGGCGAGTTTCCAAAGCCATAATATCGGTGGCCGCTTTGGCGGCTTCATCTGCACTATAGCCTACATATGCCAGCATACGCGCCACATGTGCCACGTATTTTTCACGGATTTCTTTGGAACGATCGTCCTCTTTGAAATAATAATCTCGCTCCGGAAGGCCTAATCCTCCTTGAAAAAGGTAAGTGGCCATCACCGAGGTATTTTTCAAATCGCCTAGGATACCAAAAGAGAAGAAGGCACTCCCCCCTATCTGTTGCTGTACAGCTAGGTATTTTTGCAATTCGGCTGCAGTTTTAATTTGGTTGATTTGATCCAGATAAGGCTGAATAGGCGTAATTCCTCTGGTATTGGCCAAAGCAGAGTCCATTCCTATTTTATAGAAATCAGCGGCTTTCCGTTGGTCCGTACCTTCGGCATATTTCCCACTTTCGGAAGCTTCGGTAAGCACTTTGAGCACGGCATCGTTGCTGGCTTCGCGCAATTCATTGAAACTTCCCCAGCGACCTTGGTCACCCGGAATTTCGGTATTGTCTATCCAGGTACCATTTACAAAACGGTAGAAATCGTCTTGCGGGCGCACCGTGGTATCCATATAGGCTACATTGATGGCAGGCACATCGGCAGTACCCTCGCCTGATTCAGAAGCACAACTGCTTATAAGTATGGGGGCGGCTAGCAGGGCTACTGCCCACCATAGGTTAGTTTTTTTCATATGATTGGTTTGGTTTTAAGAAAGGTAAAATTGACTATCAGCGTCTTCAATTTACTGCAAAAGATTCCGCCTACAAGGAGAAATTTCATGAATGGTACAAGAGGAAATTAATCGGCAAAAAAAAAGCCCTGCATTAGCAGGGCCTTCTTCATAGGGTTATGGGGTTAAATCGGATCTATAATTAATATAGATAATTCAAAGCAGTTTTGTCATCGTTGTTAAATGGTCTGTTGCTACCATCTGTACAAGCCAACATCCAAGACTTAGCTGAAGCAGAAGCGCCAGTTGGAGTACCAGGGATGTGAATAGCACCTACGCCACTAGAGCCTTCGTTTGAAGTGCTGCCACCGCAAGAGATGCTTCTATCGAAGTAGTCAGTGTGACGGAAACCAATGCAGTGACCCATTTCGTGAGCAATGATAGTAGCGATACCATCTGTGCTTAAGCCATAAGAAGACTCAAGAACACCACTCATCTTGATTTGGCCATAAGGATCACCAGAAGCAGTTGGGAAACCGGCAGAACCAAGAACACCTCTTCTCTCATCTCTTTTCGATAGACGAGTCATTACGATATCAGCATTGCTAGAGCTGGTAACTCTCTGGAAAGTCAAAGAAAGACCTTCTGCATTATAACGACTGATGGCTTCATCCAAACCAGCAATCATCGCTGGGCTGTAACCTGTGCTGCCGCCTTGAGGAGCATATACAGTGATTACACGTGGGCCAGAAACCAAGTTTGTGGTTCTGTACTGTTCTTGGTTAGGTACAGCGTTACCTCTAGTCATGGTAGCGATATCAGCATCGGTAAGATAGATATCACCTTCAACCAAGTAACCTTCTTCAAATTTCATGGGAGCGAAGTTGTTAACATCAAAGCCCAAGTTAGTAAGCTGAGACAATACATGGTCAGGTACTAAATCAGCCGGTCTTGAAGCTTCGTCTTGTGTATCGCAAGAAGCGAATAATACAGTTGCTCCTAGAAGCATGGAAAGAAAGTAATTTCTTGTTTTCATAAGGGGTTTTAATTAGGGTTTAAAATTGTGCTTAATGAAATCAGCGAACGAATATATGTATTTTGTATTATTCGGACAAAATATTACGTAAGCTTTTCTTCCAATTACACGAATTTTATACCGGGGAAACAAGTGGTGAAAAGTCTCATTTGCAGGATAAATTTTTCGCTGATGCTGTTTAAAAGGCGAATATCTGAGATGAGTGGATTTTTAAAATAAATTTTAAAAAAATAACACTTGTTAGCTTTTTACTACTTCCGAATGTTCCTTACGCCAAATTTAATATTGCATTATACCTATATCGCATTTCACAAAAGCGCATCAGCACCCTTCTGTTCTCACAAGAAAAGTAAGGAAAGTATTTCACAATAGGCTACAGAATATTATTTTACCTATGTCAACCTTAACCAAATAAAAGAAAGAATGGAAATTCCTCTTTCCAACATCCTATTTCTGGATATTGAAACGGTATCCGGTCATGCCCACTTCCATGAGTTGAGCCCCCGTATGCAGGAGCATTGGAAGAAAAAAGCCGCCTTGCTAAAAAACGAAGACGAACTGCTTCCGGAAGACCTCTACTTCGATCGGGCGGCTATTTATGCCGAATTTGGCAAAGTACTGGTTATCGGGCTGGGTTTTATGAAAGCTATCGACAAGGGGCAATGGGAGCTACGGATAAAATCGCTTGCCAGCGAGGATGAAGCCAGCCTCTTGCAGGAATTTGCCGAAATCGTGAACAAATTCGACCAAAATCAACTCTACCTGTGTGCCCACAATGGCAAAGAGTTCGATTTCCCCTATCTCTGTCGCAGAATGCTTGTAAATGGTGTGCCTATACCCGAATCGCTACAGATAGGGAGCAAAAAACCTTGGGAGGTGCGCCACCTCGACACTATGGAACTATGGAAGTTTGGTGACCGTAAAAATTTCACTTCCCTCGACTTATTAGCAAGCCTGTTTGGTATTGAATCGAGCAAACAAGGCATTGATGGAAGCCAAGTAAACCCTACATGGTATAAGGAAAAGAATCTAGAAAAGATAAAAACCTATTGCGCCCACGATGTGGTAGTGCTTAGTCAGCTGTATTTAAAACTGAACAATTTGCCACTTATTTCTCCCGAACACGTACACATACTCAACTAACCGCTTAACAATTCCCTAACGAACAGGGTTATGCTACTGGATTTATTTTCCTAACTTGCTGATATTATCTCTCTTTTGGCCTCGGCCGAAAGATTTTTTACTTTTTGAATAGACACGAATGCCAAAAAAACATAGAAAAGGGGGCGAAAAAAGCTCCAAACATTCTTCCCCAAACACCTCAAAACCAACGCTACCTCCCCAAAACCTTGAGCAGCAGGTGCTCAGGATGTTTAATTCACAGCCGGGCCAATCGTTCAGCATTAAGGGAGTAATTAAAAAACTGGGGGTGCGCGATAAGCACTCCAAAGACAGCATTCCGCGTATTTTGTTTGACTTGGAAGATACTGAGAAAATCGTACGCCTGAGCAATGGCCACTTTACCTCTACCAAAGAATCGGCCTATGCCGAAGGCGTGGTTGATTTTGTGAATTCACGCTTTGCCTACATTATAGTAGCCGGCATGGACATCGATACGGTGGTAACAGCCGAAAACCTGAACAATGCCCTCGATGGCGACCGCGTGAAGGTGAAGATTTTTGGCACTTACCGCAAAACCAAACATCCCGAAGGCGAGGTGGTGGAAATTTTGCAAAGAGCACGCACCGAGTTTGTTGGGAAAATAGAACTATCGCCTAACTACGCTTTCGTAGTGGCTGATAATAAAAAGATGCACCAAGACATCTTCGTAAACCTGAAAGATACCCTTGGAGCCGAAAACCACGACAAGGTGGTGGTAAGCATTACCCGCTGGCCCGATGCCACGCGCAATCCGGAAGGGAAAGTAGTGCGCGTACTAGGAAAAGCCGGAGAGCACAATGCCGAAATCCATTCCATCATGGCGGAATTTGGCTTGCCCTTCGATTTCCCCGAAACCGTGGTGGCTGAGTCAGAGACCATCTCCGAGCGCATCAGCGACAAGGAAATTTCCAGCCGCAGGGATTTTAGAAAAGTAACCACTTTCACTATTGACCCCGAAGATGCTAAGGATTTTGACGATGCTTTGTCGATAGAAAAAACAGCCGATGGGCTTTGGGAAATTGGGGTGCACATTGCGGATGTCACCCATTATGTAAAAGAAAAAACCAAACTAGAAGAAGAGGCTTTCCAGCGGGCCACCTCGGTGTATTTGGTGGATCGCACCATACCTATGCTACCTGAGAGACTTTCAAACGACTTGTGTTCGCTTCGTCCCAATGAAGATAAACTGACCTTTTCGGCTGTATTTGTGCTGGATGAAAACGCTAAAATCCAGAAAGAATGGTTTGGCCGCACCATCATCCATTCCGACAGACGCTTTACGTATGAAGAAGCTCAGGAACGCATTGAAACCAAAACCGGAGACTTTGCCGAAGAGATTTTAACACTCAACGCACTTGCACTTAAGCTACGTAAAGAACGCTATGCCAAAGGCGCTATCAATTTTGAAACGGTTGAGGTAAAATTCAAACTAGACGAAAAAGGTAAACCGCTGGCCGTGGTACCCAAAATTCGCAAGGATGCCCATAAACTCATTGAAGAATTTATGCTGCTGGCCAATAAACGAGTGGCCGAGTTTATCTTCAACATGAAGAAAGAGCCTGAGCGCAATACCTTTATTTATCGTACCCACGATTTACCCAATGCCGAAAAACTGCAATCCTTTTCTGTTTTTGCCAAAAAGTTCGGCTATGAACTCAACCTTGAAGAAGGCAAGGTAAGCCGTTCGCTCAACCAGCTGGTAGATGCCATCGAAGGACGCCCTGAGCAAAACGTGCTGCAAAGCTTGGCTGTACGCAGCATGGCCAAGGCCAAATATACTACTTCGGCCGATCCACACTTTGGGCTGGCCTTTACCCATTATAGCCATTTTACTTCCCCCATTAGGCGCTATCCTGATATGATGGCCCACCGCCTGCTCCAACACTACCTCGATAAGGGAAAGTCGGTGAGCAAGGAAGAGTACGAGGAAAAATGCGTGCATTCTTCTGAGCGCGAGAAGCGGGCAGCCGATGCTGAGCGCGCTTCTATTAAGTTCAAACAAGTGGAATTTATGCGCGATGCGGAAGACAAGGCCTATGAGGGCATTGTATCGGGCGTAACCGAGTGGGGTGTGTATGTGGAAATTGTAGAAACCAAATGCGAAGGCATGATTCGTATGGTGGACATCACAGACGACTACTACGAATTCGATGAGGCTAATTATCGAATCATTGGCCGCCAGAACAAGCGCATCATTACCTTGGGCGATTCCCTGCAAGTGCGCGTGAAAGCCACCGACATCGACAAACGAACTATTGACCTGATTTTTGCTGATCAAAAAAATGACACACGAGCTAAAAAAGCTACTGGAAAACGTAGATAATGCCCTCAAAGCCCACAAATTTGGGGTGTATCCTGCTGAACTTTACGATCCCATACAGTATATTCTATCCTTAGGCGGCAAGCGCTTACGCCCTATGCTGTGTCTGTTGGGTTACCAACTATATCGTCCCACGTGGCAACATGCCTTGAAACCAGCCTTGGCCGTAGAGGTATTTCACAACTTCACGCTCATGCATGACGACATCATGGATGAAGCTCCTTTGAGACGTGGCCAAGAAACCGTACACAAGAAATGGAATATGCCCGTAGCCATTCTGTCAGGGGATGTGATGCTCGTACGCGCCTACGATTTATTGCTGGATATGCCTGAACATCTGCTACGCAAAACCTTGATGCACTTCAATACCTGTGCAGCCGAAGTATGTGAGGGCCAACAGATTGACATGAACTTTGAAAACCGCGCCTTGGTATCGGAGGAGGAATACCTACACATGATTCGCCTGAAAACTGCGGTACTACTTGGTTTTAGCCTACGCTTAGGTGCCCTATTGGCGGAAGCATCGGAAGAAGACCAAGAAAAGCTGTACGAATTAGGCGTAAACGTAGGCATTGGCTTTCAGCTAATGGATGACCTGCTGGACGTATATGCCGATCAAGGGAAGTTTGGCAAGCAAGTGGGAGGCGATATTATTGCCAACAAAAAAACCTTCCTACTAATAAAGGCATTGGAAAATGCCAACCCTGCTCAAAAAGAAAAGCTTGAAAATTGGCTACGCGCCAGTCAGTTTGATGCCGCTGAAAAAGTTACGGCTGTAACGGATATTTACAATGAGTTGAATATTAGACAGCTTACCGAAAACAAAATCCAATTCTTTTTCGATAAAGGGTTCACAGCCCTGGAGAGCCTTGGCGTATCCGAAGAAAATAAAGCTTTACTCCGAGAATTCTTCCAGGAGCTTATTAAAAGAGAAAAATAAGCATGTCACTTACTCTAGCCATAATTATACTTACCGTAGCGGCCAGTTATTACGCCTGGAAAAATACCCACATTCAGTACCGCTGGATGATGACTCCGTATGAAATCCAGCGCGACAAAAGCTATTACCGCTTCATCACTTCTGGCTTTATCCATGCCGATGGGATGCACCTTTTTTTCAATATGTTCACCTTGTTCTTTTTTGGAGATGTGGTAGAGCAAAGCTTTAGGGCTATTTATGGGGGCTTGGTGGGAAGTGTGCTTTACATTGCCTTTTATTTGCTTGGCATAATTATTTCGGACATACCGACATATTTTAAAAAGAGGCATACACCTAATTATTCGGCATTGGGTGCCTCAGGTGGAGTTTCGGCTGTGGTGTTTAGCAGTATCTTGTTCTATCCCATGGCCGATTTGTGCCTGTATGCCATATTATGTCTTCCCGGCTTTATTTGGGGCGCCATTTATTTGATTTACTCCCATTATTCGGGCAAGAAAGCCGGTGACCATATCAACCACGATGCGCATTTATACGGAGCATTGTTTGGTATTATTTTCACCATTCTGATTTACCCTCGTGTCATCCCTTTGTTTTTTGAACAGTTGAAACATTTCCAATTGTTTTAAACGTAAACCTCTCCTATGCGACTCCTGCTCTTGTGTTTGTTATTTTCCAGCGCATCCTGTGTTTCTTTGCAAAGAGAGCAAGCACAAGATCAGCTAAGCGTAGCGCCTGACCCTTTGGTAGGCAACTGGATTAACAAGCGCTATGCCGATAAATTGAAAGAAACGCTTTCTCCCTACCAAGCAGCCAAGCAATTTCCGTATGAAGTGCTTTCGATTCGTGTGGCGGGGATTGATTCACTATTGGTTCAGGAAATAAAATACGAAGAGAGTGAAAGTAACGAGTGGCATTATTTCACCAAAGAAGCCTCTCTTTACCAGCAAGTGGCCAATCGCGAAGCCAACTGTACCACATGTACCTACCAGCCTTGTAAGGATCACTGTCAGCAAATCCGCTTCGCAGATGGAAATGTTGAGGTGGTATTGCTCGACCAAAAAGAGTTTGTGCGCATGCCCAATTTATGCCCCTACCCCGATAAGGATTGGTGGCTTTGCCTAGATTACTGGGTGAATCAAGAGGTAATAGCGGGCAACTATGCCGTAAAAGATGTAGAAAGCGGAATAGAATTCAAGGTTCAGATATTCGATAATGGCACTATTACGGGCTGGCCAAACAGAGGCCGATACTTAGTTTGGAACTGGTTTCAGGCGGAACAAGAGGCCTACGCCTTTGATGTGCTACAATTCACCACCAACGACTACACCGATGACCAATTCGACTTTAGCGAAGCCTATGCGCTTGAAAGAGACGGAGGTGTAATTCGTTTATATCGCACAGCCATACACCCCGAAACCCGCATGGCTGAGAAACACGAACTTGCTTTCGAATTGTTTAAAAAATAGGCTGAGCTAATCAGCCTTTCAATTTCTTCTTAAGCTCTACCGGCTTGCTACTGTTTTTGCGCATGCGCATATTCAGCACCTCCACCATCAAACTAAAGAAGATAGCAAAATACACATAGCCTTTAGGCACATGAACATCAAAGCCTTCTACCATTAGCAGCATACCAATCATCAATAAGAAGGATAAGGCAAGCATCTTCAAAGTGGGGTGTTTGTGAATGAAATCGCTAATACTTTTGGCTGCGAACAGCATGATAGCCATAGAAATAAGTACCGCAGCCACCATAATCAATACATTATCTACTAGACCTATAGCCGTAAGAATAGAATCAAAAGAGAAGACAATATCTAATAAGATAATCTGCACAATGGCATACTGAAAGGTAAGCATGCCTTTACCCGATTTCTCATCTTCATCCATCCCCTCCAATTTATGGTGAATTTCACTGGTACTTTTATAGATCAAGAACAAACCTCCCGCCATCAGTATTAAGTCGCGAGCGCTAAAACCTATACCAAATAAGGTAAACACATCCGACTGCAATCCGGCCAGCCAGCTAATGGCAAACAGCAACATGATACGTACCAGCAAGGCCAAGATAATACCTACTGAACGGGCTCTCCCTTGCTGTTCTTCGGGCAAGCGGCCGCAAAGTATAGAGATAAAAATGATGTTATCAATCCCTAGTACAATCTCCATAAGAGTTAGAGAAAGGAAACTGACAGCATTGTCGAGTGTGAATAGTTCTTGCATAGCAGTAATAAAACAAAAAGGCCGAAAAGGAATTCACTTTTCGGCCTTGAAATTAATGAAAATCGATTACCATTTCCAACTTCCACCCAAAATCAGGCTTTCTTTTAAGCCTTGGTCGGTCAGGAATTGCTCGGTTTCTTCACTGCTTAGGGTAGTAGCAGGTAAGCTTTCGGCATTAGCCAGCATATACAGCATCATGCTGCTGAAACGTACCGTATTTTGCATGTGTTGCTCATTGATCAAATCAAAAGAATCACAATTGGAGTGATAGCATCCGTATCCGGCTCTATCCAAATTCCCTACTAAGCCAATCACTGGAATGCCTTCCAACATAAATGGCTCATGATCGGAATGCAATCCGGCCTTATTCCCGACTTTATTAGTGAACACACTATCAATCGCTCTGATTTTTTCTCCTGATTGTGTAAAGAAAGGTAAAGCCGAATCGCGACCGAAAGCATCAAAACCTATCGGGTTGCCCGTCATATCAATATTCATAATGTACTTCACTTGGTCAAGCGTATTGTTTTTCTTCAATTCCTCTATCATATATTTAGAACCAAGCAAACCTTGCTCCTCACCCATAAACATCACAAACTGCAAACTGCGCTTAGGCTGGATATTCAAGGCTTTAAAGGTGCGGGCCATGTCCAAGATAGCGAAAGAACCCACGCCATTGTCTAAGGCCCCAGTGGCCAAATCCCAAGAGTCAAGGTGGCCTCCTACTATGATTTTTTCTTCTGGAAGCGTGCTTCCCTTCAAAGTAGCAATCACATTGCGGGCTTTAATCATCTTACTAAAATTAGCCATCTGAATACGTGTCTCCACTTTTTGGGTTTTCAGTTTCTCACGCAAGGCCAAGCCATCTTCTTTACTGATACACACAGCCGGAATATCAATCAATGAACCCGTAACCGAAGCTGTGCCTGTAAGCAATACGCCATTGGCTACTTGGTTGATAAAAATAATGCCCGTAGCTCCAGCCTCTATTGCCAAAGCCGTTTTTTCAGAGCGATGCAAGTTCTTGGTTCCTTCAGGCGCATCGAGCAAGCCAATGTATACCAAGGCCACTTTCCCTTTTACTTGATCTTTATGCTTGGCAAAATCTTCTGAAAGGCCGTTACCTACATCGTACACTTCACCCGTAACATCAGCCGAAACCGGAGAATGTGCCAAACTCACCGAAGGCACTTGCACAAAATCCGCATCTCCCTCAGCTTTGAATGCGGTGCGCAAGGTATCGCGCGACCAAGCCTCTACTTCAAACTCTTGGTATTGTACGTCCTCAAACCCATAGGATTTCAAAAGATTATAGGCGTATTCTTCTGCTTTTTGGCCGTTTTCCGAACCCGTCAGTCGGTGACCTATCGTTTCGGTGGACTCTTTTAGGGTACTGTATGCTTTGGAGTTGGCCAGTACCTCTTGGTTGATTTTCTGCAATACATCGGCTTCCTTTTCTACCGGGCCGCAAGCGGCAATTAGTAGCGCTCCGGCTAAAGCCATTAGTTGGTTTGTTTTCATAAATATTCTTCTTTCGGTTATTTCCTTTTGGCTAAAGAAATCAATTTTTCGCACACTTTCCTATACAAGTTGAAGAAAGGCCGAAAGAAGGGCTTATCGGGACAGTCGAAATAATATCTTGTTTTTCAAACGATTGCGTAAATACTTTATCTATTTATCCACCCTATTCCAATTTTAATTTTGTAAAATGTCTTCCGAAAACGAAGTGACGAATGAAAACACATGAAAAACTAAACCATCTTTTCCCTAGCGAAAGCGATATCCCCGAGACCTATCGCCTCCACGGGTTGGTAGAGCAAAAGGAGTATTTGATTGACGGAGAGCTGCTGACTTGGGAAGGTGAAATGAGCGAGGTGCTTTCACCCATTTGCATAAATGATGGAGGCCATATTAGCCAAAAATGCATAGGACACACACCCCTACTTACGAGCCAAGAGGCGCTTCATGCATTAGATGCAGCTGTAAAAGCCTACGACCTAGGCATGGGCGAGTGGCCTACCCTTTCGGTAGGTAGCCGCATCCATCATGTGGAAAAGTTCTTATCGGCTATGCGTGCCAAAAGGCAAGAGGTGGTCAACCTACTGATGTGGGAAATTGGCAAACCCCTGAAAGATGCCGAAAAGGAATTTGACCGCACCTGTGTATACATAGAAGATACCATCAATCAGCTAAAGGAGCTCGACCGCAATAGCGCCCGCTTTGATACCGAGGAAGGCATAGTGGCGCAAATTCGCAGAGTGCCTTTGGGTGTGGCTTTGTGTATGGGTCCGTTCAATTATCCACTAAACGAAACCTTCACCACACTGATACCCGCCTTGATTATGGGCAATACGGTGGTGTTTAAGCCCGCCAAATATGGAGTTTTGTTGATCAAACCTTTACTCGAAGCTTTTCGCGACAGCTTCCCCAAGGGGGTAATCAATATTATTTATGGTCGCGGACGCGATACGGTAGGCGCCATGATGGAAACCGGAAAACTGGATGTCTTTGCCTTTATCGGTACCAATAAGGGAGCCAATGACCTGAAAAAACTACATCCTAAGCCTCATCGATTACGCTCCATACTGGGGCTTGATGCCAAAAATCCGGCCATTGTATTGCCCGATGCAGATTTGGAGGTGGCCATTCAGGAGTGTATCACTGGTTCTTTGTCTTTCAATGGGCAACGCTGTACCGCACTCAAAATTCTTTTTGTGCACGATTCCATTGCTGATGTTTTTATAGAAAAATATCTGCAAGCGCTACAAAAACTCCAAATGGGCATGCCTTGGGAAGCGGGCGTGAGTCTTACCCCTTTACCAGAACCCGGCAAAACCGAATACCTAAATGGCTTAGTGCAAGATGCCCAACAACACGGAGCTAAGGTGATGAACGAAGGGGGCGGACTTTTTAACCAAACCTATTTCCATCCGGCTGTGCTGTATCCGGTGAATGCAGCCATGCGCGTGTATCGTGAGGAACAGTTTGGGCCGGTAGTGCCCATTGTGCCCTTTAGCAAAGTACAGGAAGCCATCGATTATGTACGCGATTCCAATTACGGTCAGCAACTCAGTATATTTAGTCAAGATGCCGAGGCGGTAGCGCACTTGATAGATTCGTTTGCCAATCAGGTAGGCCGAATAAATCTCAATGCACAATGCCAGCGTGGGCCTGATACCTATCCTTTTAATGGGAGAAAAGATTCGGCCGAGGGCACTTTATCGGTGGGCGATGCCTTGCGCGCCTTCTCCATCCGGATAATGGTGGCCTCGAAAATGAACGGAACCAACAAGGCTTTGATAGGGGACATTTTACAGCACCGATATTCCAAATTCCTTACTACCGATTATTTGTTCTAAATCAAAAAAGGGTTCGCTATTGTACACAGCGAACCCTTTTTGTTTTTTACGACTGGATTTACACCCCTTCGGCTACTACTTCTTGCACTTCAGGTACCATGCGCTTCAATAGGTTTTCGATACCGGCTTTTAAGGTAATAGTGCTAGATGGGCAACCACTACACGAACCTTGCAAAAGTACCTTCACCTTACCTTCATCAAAGGAGTGAAACTGAATGGCGCCACCATCCTGCTCTACAGCCGGACGGATATATTCATCCAAAATGTTTTTGATTTTACCTACCACCTCGGTTTCGTTCTCGCTTACCGCAGGTTTTTCCAAGGCTTTAGGATGCGCAATAATGCCGCCTTTCTCAAAATATCCTTTCAAAAATTCCTTTATCTCTTCTCTGATTTCCAGCCAGTCTTGTTCGGTATTTTTGGTGATGGTGATGAAATTACTCATAAAAAACACCCGTCCCACATAGGGCAATTTGAAAAGCTCCTGCGCCAAAGGAGAGTCTGCTGCTGCAGCACTATCCGGATAATCGAGGCTTTCGCCTTCAGGCATCAACATGAAATTGAACACAAACTTGAGGGAGTTTGGGTTCGGATTGGCTTCCATGTATATCGTAACTACTTTTTTATTTTCCATTTTTGTAAGATTCTGTGTAAGTACAACCTTGTATATAAGAGAAAGTTCCCTTTTTAGGAAATTTCATCCGGCAAATTACGAATCAAACCATCAGGCAACTCCCCTTCGGTACTCGCCACAATAACAGCTACGGTGGCATCGCCAGTTACATTCACCACGGTACGGCACATATCCAATATCCTATCCGGTGCCACAATCAGGGCAATTCCGGCCACAGGAATACCGATAGATTCCAATACAATCACCAACATCACCATGCCTGCACCGGGCACGCCTGCTGAGCCAATAGATGCCAAAGTGGCCGTAAGCACAATCATTAATTGACTACCTAAGGAGAGGTCTAAGCCCAAAGCCTGGGCAATAAAAACCGCAGCCACGCCTTGGTATAAGCTGGTTCCATCCATATTGATGGTAGCACCTAGTGGAAGCACGAAGCTGGAAATCTTTTCTGAAACGCCCAATTTCTTCTCAATACGCTCCATAGTCACAGGAAGGGTGGCCGAACTGGAACTGGTACTAAAAGCCAGCAACTGGGCCGGGCGTATGCTTTTGAAGAACTGGAAGTAACTGATTTTGGTAAAAATGCGGAACAAAAGTGGATACACAATGTAAATCATTACTCCCAAGCCAATAAGAATAGTAATCACATACCACATAAGGGCATAAAGTAGCTGAAAGGCTCGACTAGGGTCTGTTCCGGCTATCTCCACAATCAGAGAAGCGATAAGCGCAAAAACCCCATAAGGCGCCAGAAGCATGATGTAGTACACAATTTTGATAATGACATCATTCAGTCCATCGAAAAACTTCACTACAGGCTCTCCTTTTTCTTTCGGGATTTGCAGAAGTGCCATGCCCACAATAATGGCAAAAAATACCACTTGAAGCATACTTCCATTATCGGTGGCTGCTTTCACTATGTTTTCAGGCACCATATCTACAATGGGCTGCAAAGGGCCACTATCAATCACACGCTGCGCTACCGATTGGCTATTTTCAGCGGAGCTGCTGTAAGCAGCCATTAAATCTTCACGGGTGGATTGCGGAAGTTTTTTCCCCGGCTGGATAATATTTACCGCCACTAAACCTATACTTATAGCGATTACGGTCGTGAATAAATAGATACCAATGGTTTTCCCACCAATGCGCGAAAACTTAGAGATATCTCCCAAATTGGCCATTCCCACAATCAACGAAGCCAATACCAAGGGTACGGCAATCATTTTGAGGGCATTCACAAAGATAGTCCCGAAGGGCTTGATGTAATGAATGGTAATATTGGCTGGCCAACCGAAGTTGATACTCATAATCCCGAACACCAAACCCAAAAGTAGGGCTATGATAATTCGTACATGTAGGGGGAACTTTTTCATCCGCGCAATTTGCTTGTTTGGTTTAATAAATAAAAATCTGCTATGACCAAGGCGGCCATGGCTTCCACAATCGGTACCGCTCGGGGTACTACGCAAGGGTCGTGCCGTCCCTTGCCGCTTACTTGTACGGCTTCACCTTGGGTATTCACCGAAGGCTGATCCATCATAATGGTGGCCACAGGCTTAAAGGCCACTCTAAAATAAATATCTTCTCCATTGGAAATTCCGCCTTGCACGCCACCGGAGTGGTTGCTGTGCGTTCTTACCTTTCCTTCATCCTTATAAAAGGTATCGTTGTGCTGAGAACCCAGCATTTCCACACCTTTAAAACCACTACCGTATTCAAAGCCTTTCACGGCATTAATTCCTAACATAGCTCCGCCCAATGCAGCATGCAATTTTCCAAAAACGGGCTCACCCAGTCCGGGAGGTACACCTTTGATTACCGCGCTCACCACACCACCTATGGTATCCCGATTTTTTCGGGTCTCATCTATCAGGGCAATCATTTGCTCGGCCATCTCCAAATCAGGGCAACGGACAATGGAATCTTCAATCTTAGTAAGATCTAACTCTTGATACGATTTCTCTAAAGCCAAAGCACCCACTTGCGATACCCAGGCAAACACCTCAATTCCCCATTGGCGTAGCAATTGCTTAGCCACAGCACCAGCAGCTACGCGAGCGGCTGTCTCACGCGCTGAGCTGCGTCCACCTCCGCGGTAATCCCGATGACCGTATTTTACCTGATAGGTGTAGTCGGCATGCGAAGGGCGAAACTGATCGGCAATGTGACTGTAATCTTTGCTGCGCTGGTCTTGGTTGCGCACCAGTAAAGCAATGGGCATTCCGGTACTTTTTCCTTCAAAAATCCCCGAAAGGACCTCTATTTCATCCCCTTCCTGGCGCTGAGTAGTAATCCTCGATTGCCCGGGCTTGCGCCTATCCATCTCTTGTTGGATTTCCTCAACGGAAATATCTAGTCCTGCAGGGCAGCCATCAATCACCACGCCCACAGCCGGGCCGTGCGATTCGCCAAAAGTGCTGATTTTAAAGAGTGTCCCGAATGAATTATGCATACTTTCTAAAGAAAAAGAAGCCTGATGCAAGCAGTAGCAAAGCAATACTTGTGTAGAAACCGTAGGTATACAAACGGGATTCTTCCGAACTCCTCAGTGTATTATCTGCGGTATCTATCAATCCATAAATCGACTCCGCTTCTTTTTTATTGGGCAAAGATAGGGCTTTTTGAATGGCATCCCCTTTTACATTGATATACGATTGCGGAAGCAGCGTATCGTACTGCTGTGTGCGTGGATTAAAATACACCCAAGGTAAATATTCAGAAAGCTTATAGGTGCCTGGTATCGTTGGGTTTATAAAGTATGAAAAGGTTTTCTTGCCACGCACCCTACCGCTGGAGCGGGTTACATCTTGGCGTACAGTAGGCGGATAGAACTCCACATCACCATCTTGTGGGCGAAGCGGCTCATTGATGGCCGAAATATTCCCTTCGCCATAAATCGTATACTGATATTGCACCCCTTCACCCGTTTGGGTTTCGTCCGTACTGATTTCTTCACTGAGTCGGTAATCACCAACAGCCACCAAGTCTTTGAGCGGATGGGGTGGCAAATCTTTCACCTTCACCCGTTTGGCTTGCGAATAATAGGTTTTGTAATCTTCTTGTCGGCTACGGCCAAAGAAGTTTCGTGTTTTCGACTCTTTGAACTTAATCATTTTGAAAGGCAAAGCCGGAAACTCAATGGTATTCAGATTCAGCGGATAGAATACCGCTTGGTATAATTTATACTGGGCATAGCGCTTTCCATTAATCATCACGGTTTCTTCGGTGATATTCTCGATGTTGAAGTTTTCTTCCCAGCAATTGGCCGGCTTAATTTTCTTCAACATATCCGAAAGCTGATTGCTGAGGTCATAAAACTGTAAACTGGCGCGGTTGGTCTCCGCTACATAAAAGGCCAAAGTAGTGGTAAATCCTTCCCCCACATATACCTCATCTTTACTGACAGAAAGAGCAAAAAAAGCATCGTCTTTCACCTCCACAAACTCGGTAGGCTCATTGCTTCTACCGAAAAAATCCTGAAAAGGATCCATGCTGAACGGATCGGGCTGACGCTGCTGTTGCTGTCCTGGGGCCACCACCTTAATCTTCTTTCCGGGCGATTTTACTTTTTTATTGTTTACCGTCATCTCAAAAGGCGGCAATTCAAATACTCCCCGTGAGCGAGGAATGTAGTTCTGGGTAATGCTATGGGTAGAAGATACCTGTCCGTTGATAATATTTGTAGAGTAGGAACTGGAAGTACCTCTTTTAATAAATCCGGGAATTTCGGGAAAATCGCTGTAGTTTTTGAGCGACTCGTTCACCACGGTAAGGGTAATGGTAAACATCCGATTTTCAGCCACCTCATCGGGGCCCAGTTCTATCCTCACCTCTTGGCTGTAAACCCAAGCTGGTAATAGTAGAAGAATAAAAAAGAAAACTTTACTCAAACTAGTTTGCATACACCCTGCATTTCATTTTTAAAAAGGATTACAAAATTACATCAAACTTCTTAGAATAGGAACACAACTTTCATAGGCTGCAAACGTATGAAACTAGGTAAAGATTGAAAGACCAAAAAAACCTATGTAACTATGCTTGAATACCTGAAGACGATTCTTCAAAAAGTAAGCTTTGATGCCAAACTTTTTGAAAAAGAGTTGAGGAAGGCTATCCGTAGCCTAAGGGGTACAGAGTTAAAAGAACTACGTAACTGGTGTTATTTACAGTTCGGCTCTGTGTATCGCATGATTCTAAACCGACACTTTTCAAAAGCTACTTAAAAATGCCCCTCCACAAAAGGGGCATTTTCATTTCCGGCTCAGGCCCTTCTACCCAAATAGCCAACTAAAATTTGTGTCCTCTTCCTAGGCTCAGTATCTTGGGTGTTCATCTATCATTTTTTCTATGAAATCATCTTTTGCAGTGGCCTTGGCGGTACTGAGCCTTGTGGCCTGCCAACCTGAAAAAGCTAGCTATAGCAGTATTACAGAATACCCAAGCTATGAAAATGAAAACCTATGGCCCCGTTATAGTCCGGAAGGCTCCACCTTCAAGCTCTATTCTCCGCTAGCGGAAGCTGCCCAAATTCATTTTTACCAAGCAGGAAGCGGTGGTGAGGCCATTCGCACAGAGGCTATGATGGAAAAGCAAGCGGGCTTATGGCTATATGAAAGCCAAGACGACCTAAAGGGACTTTTTTATACCTATCAAGTACAAGTAAACGGCATCTGGCAAGGGGAAACACCCGGTATTTATGCCACAGCCGTGGGCGTGAACGGAGAGCGTGCTGCGGTAATTGACCTAGCGGAAACCAATCCCCAAAACTGGAAACAAGATCAAACCATACAATTGAACAGCCCTAATGAGGCCATCATATACGAACTGCACGTACGCGACCTTAGTACCCACCCCAGTGCGGGCATTAGTGCAGTAGGCAAATACCTGGGCTTGGTAGAAGCAGGCACTAAAAGTCCAGATGGGCTGGCTACCGGCATCGACCACATGAAGGAGTTGGGAATTACCCACGTACACCTTCTTCCTGCCTTTGACCACTACAGTATCCGCGAAGAAAAGTTGGACAGCCCGCAATTCAACTGGGGCTACGATCCGCAAAACTACAATGTACCTGAAGGCTCCTATTCTTCCAATCCACATGATCCTTTGGCCCGTATTCGCGAGTTCAAGCAGATGGTTCAGGCGTTTCACCAAGCAGGTATAGGCGTGATTCTGGATGTGGTGTACAACCATACCGGACGCACCGATGATTCCAACTTCAATAAAGAGCTTCCCGCCTATTATTACCGCCAAAATGCCGATGGTACTTGGTCGGATGCTTCGGCTTGTGGCAATGAAACCGCCTCGGAGCGCCCGATGATGCGCAAGTTTATGAAAGAATCGCTAATTTATTGGGCGCAAGAATACCATTTGGACGGCTTCCGCTTCGACCTTATGGGTATACATGATATCGAAACCATGAATGAAATTGCGGACACGCTAAAAAAAATCAACCCTAGCATTTTATTGTACGGTGAAGGCTGGACGGCCGGAGGTTCTCCCCTCCCCGATGAGCAAAAAGCCTTGAAAAGAAATACTTGGCAAATGCCTAAAATCAGTGCCTTTAGTGACGACCTTCGCGATGGCCTGAAAGGTTCGGTATTTGATGATGCCAGCACTGGCTTTGTAAGTGGTGCGGCTGATACCGAGGAATCTATCAAATTTGGTGTGGTGGGCGCCATACCTCACCCTCAGATTTCGTACAAAAAAGTAAATTATTCTGACACCAGCTGGGCGGCACAGCCTTGGCAAGCCATTGGCTATGTAAGCTGCCATGATAATCATACTTTATACGATAAGCTACTGGTCTCTCGCCCTGATGCCAGTGCGGAGCTTCGTCAACAGATGCACCTTTTGGCCAATGCCATCGTACTGACCTCACAAAGCATTCCTTTTCTGCATGCCGGGGTTGAGATGATGCGCACCAAAGGAGGTGAGCACAATTCGTACAATAAACCCGATGCAATCAACCAAATCAATTGGAACTGGAAGCAGGAGCATGCGGAGGTATTTGCGTATTATCAAGCATTAATTGCCTTGCGCAAACTGCACCCAGCATTTGCCATGCCTAGCACGGATATGGTACAGAAGCACTTGCGCTTTTTTGATAACGCAGCCGGACTAATGGGCTACCAAATCAGCGACAATGCCAATGGAGATGCTTGGAAAGATATAGTGGTGTATTACAATGGCAACACAACGGCACAGAAAGTAGCTCTGGAGGGCGAATGGACACTAGCCGTGGAAGGAAATGAGATAAAGGAAAGTGGGATTCGAAAAGTGAAAAACTCGGTAGAAGTTCCGGCCTTATCTATGCTTATCGCGTATAGAAAATAAATCAAATCATAACAGGAATGGAGCTTGGGCCCTGTTCCTGTTTTTCACTTACATTAGTGCATGCAGATAATTAGCGGAATCAATCAACCCATTTTTTCGTAACCTGTCCAACACTTCAAACTCATCCAGATTAGGATTCGTTCTATTCAAAACCATAGCCCTAAACGCTTCTAATGCGATTTTGGTATTTAGGTCGATGGTATCGGTAATAAAATCATCCGCAGACTTTGCCGTTAACCCGAAGCGCGCGAGATAGGCTTCAGGAAAATCCTTCCTATTGTTGGTAACTATAATATTTGCATTGGTTTTAATGGCCGCGGCTAGCACATGCCTATCCTTCTCATCAGGCAATTCCAAAGAAGGCACGAGGGGCTCATAATTATCAACCAATGCATCGGGAAAGGCAAGGTGTGCTTTATGTAGGCGCTTTTGAATTTCTGCTTCTGGGACACCTTTTCGCTTCATTACAAGTTGCCACTCATCAAATATGTGTTTACTCCATTTGGGCGTAAAAAGGTCGTATGAGGCGAACCAAAAGAGGATATCCCGAATATCAATTGGGTAAATTACATTGGTATCAAGAACACACGTGAATCTGACGCTATGAATCATACATCCCAGTTTCTTCGTCTGCCTTCATGATTTCTATGAGCAATTTACGCTGCTCTGCTTTCATCCGTTTTTTATAGTCTATTACATCCTGATATTTAATTCTGCGGTGCTTTCCAATTTTTGTATAGTTGATTCCACCTTGTTCCAATAGCCTTACGAGGTGTGGTCTGGAGCATCCTATAAGTTCTGCGGCTGCTTGAGTGGTGATTTCAGTCGCAACAGGAACGATTGAAACAGGCTTACCTTGACTCGTCTCTTTCAGGATTTTAGCCAATAGCTGCAATGCTTTTAAAGGAATCTTAATTCGTTCCTTATTCTCTTCAATTTCAATTTCGGGATAATCGGAATGAATGTGGCTTAAGGCCGCGGCCAAAGCGCCATAAGATTCCATTGCGGCTCTTTGTTCTTCTTTTGAGGGTCTATCAATATCTTCAAGAGGTCTCATAATCCATGTACTTTGATTTCTATTTCAAATATACGAAACAATCGAAACATTGTTCGTTTATTTCGATTGTTGAGCCAATAGCTTTATGCAAACCATTTCATTGTTTCTAGTACACAAACATTAGATGATGACTCAAATTTGGGAATCGAAGTCAGTATAAAGCTGAAATATTTTACCCTTCTGTTTCAGGTTTTCTTTCGGCTTGCAGATTTCTTTCAGAAGGGCACTCCGAAGGAAGAGTAAAATAAAAACGTGATCCTTTTCCTATGTCACTGATGGCTCCTAATTGGCCTCCACTTCGCTCGATGAATTCTTTACAAATTGACAAACCTAATCCACTGCCTTTTTCATTCTCGGTACCAAAAGTGGTTTCATGGTAATAATGATCAAACAGCTGAGCCAGTTTATCAGCAGGGATGCCCGCCCCAGTATCAGATATAGACACCTCTATCATTCCCGCTACCAAGCTTAGTTGAGCATTGATGGTAACCGTTCCTAATCGTGGGGTAAATTTAATTGCATTGCTGAGCAAATTCCGAATCACAGTCATCAAAGCATTTTCATCAGCCCATACGTACAGGTCGTCTTTCACAAAGTTTAATACCACAATCTCCTTCTTCTGGCAGTCGTACTGGATATTACTAAGGCATCGTTCGATTATGGGGCAAAGAGCTACTCTGGTAGGGTGCAATTGCAAACCATCGCGCTGTATGTTAGACCAAATCAGTAAATCATTGAGTAAATGAAAGGTATTGTCCACGGCATGATGCACCGTTTTCAGATGCCTAGCCAATTCCTCCGAGCGCGAAATTTCCGGGTCTGATTGGATAAGCTCTACCATGGACCGCACATTCCCAACCGGGCCGCGCAAATCATGCCCCAGAATGCGAAAGAGCTTATCTTTGGTAAGATTGGCCTGATCCAGCTTTTTTCTTTTCTTAATCACATTGAGCGCTAAGCCACTAACTATCAATAAGAAAGCCACCAATAACAAAACTAATATTAACTGAAATTGAATAATATTTTTCTTTGAATCCAACTCCGCTTTGTTAAGCTCATTTTCGTATTTCAGTAATTGATTTTGTCGTTCCTTGCTTTCTAAATCATACAAAACCCGCATTTCTTCTAGCTGCCTATTCTTATCTAGGTTATCAATGGAGTCTTTCAAAGCTACTGAGCGCTTGTGGTATACTAAGGCCTGACGAGAGCGATTTTGTTTTTCATAATTATCGGCCATTAAAAGGTAGACATTGGGTCGTTCGCGAAACTCTCCTGTTTTATCGATTTGGGTTAAGCTTTTCTGATAATAGGCCAGTCCTTCCTCAAAGCGATTTTGCTGAGTAAGCACCTTGCCTATACCATAGTAAATGAAAATTAGACCTGAGTTAAAATTATTTCTTTCTTCAATTTCAGCAGCTTTTATATAGAAAGACAAGGCTTTTTCATAGTCGCCTAAATACTCATAGACTTCGGCCATATTGCCTAGGTTTATTGCAGAGGCAATGTCTGCATTCATCAACACATTAAAGTCGTAGGATTTTTGATAATAAAATAAAGCCGAATCATAGCCCTGTTCGAAAAAGTGAATAATGCCTAAATATTCATAATTCTGAGCCATTTGGAGAGTATCCTTTTGGTAGGCAGCCAGTGCGAGCATTTCCTGATAGATTTCAGAAGCCTCTTTATACTTACCCAAACTGGTATAAACACCACCTAATATATTAGCAGATTGGGCGTATTGAAGGGTATCATTCACCTCTTGGAATAAGCTCATGCTTTGTAAAATCTCTTGTACAGCCCTCGGATTATCGCCCATCCGCCACGCGATATGGGCTAAATATTGTAAGGCCATCGCCTTTTCATGCACCAACTTACTTGATTCTGCCAGCTCTTTGGCTTTTCGGAGATAGGATTCGGAGCGAAGAAAATATCCCAAGGCATACTCCTTCTGGCCATAGGCTAAATACCCCTTGGCCAATGCTGCCGAATGACTCGACTCCTCTAACAACGCTATCGCCTCACGAAATAATCGATACATAGTGGCTGTATCCTGCTTATCAGGAAAAGTAATGGCTGAATCCAACTTGGCTTGGTATATAGCGAACAGTGTACTATCTGTCGAGGGTACTGTCGTTTCCACGCGCGCTTCGGGCTTTGCCGAGGCTAGCAGCGTGTAGCTGAGTAAGGATAAAACAAGCGCAGCAAAAACTTTCAAAAGTAGGGTATCTATTAGTCAGCCTTTAATATAGTCAAAAGCAAACTATTGTGCGACTAATTTTCAGAGTAAACTGTACAAATTTTATTTATAAATGCCCGTTTCGAACCTCCCCGAAGCATCGGCTGCGGCACGAAACATACCGGGTGTGTTAAAAGGCATTTGGATATTCCCCCAGCGGTCGAGGGCGATGATGCCACCCATATCTTTGGGCATTTTTACACCAATTACTTGATGGCAAGCTTCTTCTAAGTTCATACCGCCATATTCCATAAGAGCTGCTATATCGTAGGCCACTTGCCTGCGGATAAATTCTTCTCCGGAACCAGTAGCTGATACGCCCACCAAGGTGTTGGCATAGGTTCCCGCCCCGATTACCGGAGCATCGCCTATACGGCCGCTGTGTTTCATGGTCATGCCCCCCGTGGAAGTTCCGGCTACAATACGGCCTTGCTTGTCGAGCGCTACGCAACCTACCGTTCCGCGACTATGTCCCCAGATGTTGTCCGGCTTATAGGCCAAAGCGGAATCTTGCTTGGCTTTCATTTTTTCCCAAGCGGCTTTGCGCTTAGGCGTGGTAAAATACGAGTTATCCACCCGCTCTACTTTCATTTCATCGGCAAATTGCTCAGCACCTGCCCCACCAAAAAACACATGCTTGGAATCGGACATTACTTTGCGCGCCAAACTGATAGGGTTTTTGACCGTGGTAAGTCCGGTAAGAGCGCCAACTCCCATGGTACTGCCATCCATAAAAGCAGCATCCAGCTCATGCACGCCTTCAGCATTGATTACTGCTCCCTTTCCGGCATTGAACAACGGACTATCCTCTAAATAGCGTATGGTTTGTTCCACCGCATCGGCACTGCTACCGCCCGAGGCGAGAATATCTTTTCCTATTTGTAAGGCCTCGGCCAAGGCAGCATGATAGGCCTGCTCTTCTTCTTGGTTCAGGAACTTGGGCGTTCCGGCACCACCGTGAAGTACGATGGCCCACTCTTGAGCTTTTGGAGTTTCTTTCTGTATGGGTGCACTTGATTCACAGGCAAATAAGCCTAAGCAGATAAGGAAGAATAGATAACGCATAGGATGAGATTTTATACTCAATTTGGAATCCTGCAGCCCGAAATCCAACGAAAATGTGTTGAGTGGTGGGTCTTGTGTTTCAGGAAGCAGACAACCTTTGTACCTTTACGTGCATCTACCCTTAGCATGACCCGAATTCTCAGACTTCTCTTTTTTGTTCTTCTTTTCTGTTGGAAATCGCTTTCCGCTCAGGCGCAACAAGTACAGATACAAGGCTGGGTGATGAATGCCTATGACTCCCTTCCGATTGAAGCCGCTCATGTTTTTATTGGAGAAGGAAGCGAAGGTACTTTTTCGGATGTGATGGGCTATTTCAGCCTTCCCGTGCGGCAATCGGATACTTTGTATGTATCGGCACTGGGCTTTGGAAAACAGAAGCTATTGGTAACGCTGCTGGCACAAGAAGGTGCTTTACAAACCATAGTATGGTTAGTCCCTTCTCCCAAATGGCTGCAAGGTGTGACCGTGACTCCCTTTGCCCCTGTGGAAAAGACTTACCGCTCGCAATTAATCGATACCGATTCATCCTACAAGCCACCGCTTATCAGTCCCGAAGATGCCTATGCAACGGGGGCTATCACCCGGCTGGCGAATAATTTCAACAGTGAATACCAGCAACTCAAAACCCTGAAAGCCATTCGGGAGGAGCAGTATGCGGCTTGGCATGTCAAGCAAGTGTTGAAAAACCGCCTGAGTGTGAGTTTTGTAACACGACATACCATATTGCGTGCAGAAGAAGTGGCTGATTTTATTGCTTATTGGAATCCTAATCCTATATGGCTGGAAAGGGCCAGTGCGTATGAACTGATGCTCAAGCTGAAGCAAATGGAGGCCGATTACATACAGTCGCTGCGGCTGAGCAGCCCCAAAAACGATATGGCCCGTACGCATAGCATGGAGCTGAGGCAACTGATAGGCGAATAGCCGACCTAAGGGCAAAAAAGCTTCCGAAGCGCGCGTGAGGGATCGAAGCGGATACCCCGCAGCGAAGCTTGGCCTTGTGGTTGGGGCGAGGAGTAGCAGCGGAGTGCCCGACCCGCCTTAGCGGGGCACGCCCAAATTTATTTTACTTTGGTGGGCAAATTATTCTTAATCCGTTCAAATCCGGGGCGCTTTAGCGGGCTGTCTTTGAAGACCTTGCGAAAGACTTCTTCGGTGAGTTCGTGCCAATCGGCCTTTGACCACTGAGCAAACTCCCGAGGGGCGAAGGCGGGCTCGCGATGGGGTGTTGAGAAGCGGTTCCAAGGGCATACGTCCTGGCAAATGTCGCAACCGAAAATCCAGTCTTGAAAGGTGTTTTTCAGCTCCTGGGGTAAATTTTCTTTGAGCTCGATGGTGTAATAGGAAATGCATTTGCTGCCATCTACCACATAGGGCTGGGGAATAGCCTGCGTGGGACATGCATCGATGCAGCGGGTGCAGCTGCCGCAGTGGTCGGTGACGGGGCTATCGGCTTGGAGGTCGAGGTCGGAGATGATTTCGGCCAGAAAAAAGAAGCTTCCTTTTTGCTTAGACAGCAGCAGGCTATTTTTACCAATCCAACCCAAACCGCTTTTAGCGGCCCATTGGCGCTCCATCACGGGGGCGGAATCGACAAACACACGGCCTTGAATTTCACCGATTTTCTCTTGCAGCGTGGCCACCATTTCGCGGAGTTTTTCTTTGATTACGAGATGATAATCGGTGCCATAGGCGTATTTGGACACTTTGTAGCTTTGCTTCGAGACCAAATCTTGCTCAGGATAATAATTATAGGTGAGACTGATAACCGAGCGGGCGCCCTCCACGAGTAGGCGGGGATCGAGGCGCTTATCGAAATGGTTTTCCATATAGGCCATTTTGCCCTGATGGTTCATTTGAAGCCACTTTTCGAGGCGCGGAGCTTCTTCTTCCAGAAAATCGGCCTTGGCGATTCCGCAGGAATCGAAGCCAAGGCGCGCGGCTTCTTCCTTTACCCACTGGCTATATTTCACAGCTTGGGATTGCATCCTCAGTCGAAAAGCCCGCGGGTTTTACTAGTAGGTGGCACTATGCGCAAGTGCTTATAGGCCAACTCTGTAGCCTCACGTCCACGCGAAGTACGCTTGATATAGCCTTCTTGAATCAAAAAGGGTTCGTAAACTTCCTCTATGGTTTCGGCTTCTTCGCCACAGGCGGTAGCAATGGTGCTTAAGCCCACTGGGCCTCCTTTGAACTTATCGATGATGGTGGTAAGGATTCGGTTGTCCATTTCATCCAATCCGTTTTGGTCTACGTCCAGCGCGGAAAGGGCCATCTCGGCAATAGGCTTGGTAATGGTGCCATCCCCTTTGATTTGGGCAAAATCGCGGGTTCTGCGCAGAAGATTATTGGCAATACGGGGCGTGCCACGGCTTCTGCGGGCGATTTCGTAAGAAGCGTCTTCTTCAATAGGCGTTTGCAAGATCTCGGCCGAACGCTTTATAATTTTGGTCAAGAGCGTAGCATCGTAATACTCTAAGCGGGCATTGATACCGAAGCGTGCCCGCAAAGGCGAGGTCAGAAGACCAGCGCGTGTGGTGGCACCTATAAGGGTAAATGGATTAAGATCAATTTGTATAGAACGTGCGCTAGGGCCGCTATCGAGCATGATATCGATGCGGTAATCTTCCATGGCGGAGTATAGGTACTCTTCCACCACCGGATTGAGGCGATGGATTTCATCAATAAACAGCACATCGAAAGGCTCCAGATTGGTGAGCAAGCCTGCCAAATCGCCCGGTTTGTCGAGTACGGGGCCTGAGGTAATTTTAAGGTTGGCCTTGAGTTCGTTGGCAATGATATGCGAGAGGGTAGTTTTCCCCAAGCCCGGAGGGCCATGCAAAAGCACATGGTCGAGCGGCTCGCTACGTTGCTTGGCGGCCTGCACAAAAATGCTCACATTTTCTATCACCTTGGCTTGCCCGGTAAAATCAGCAAAAGAAAGGGGGCGCAAGGCTTTTTCAATCTCTCGCTCTGCAGGGTTCAAGCTTTCGCGGTCACCTTTCAGGTAGTCTTCACGCATACGGAATCAAAATATTTACTAAGGTACGCAGAAATAGCCAATTTCGAGAGCAGGCCTAATTCCTTTCCTCTGTGGGCAAAATATGTGTACTTTTACACAAAATAGGAGTACATGGACGCCAATAGAAAGAAAAACCTGATTTATTCTTTGATACTGATTACCCTCCTCTCTGGGATGTGGTGGTATAGGAATAAGCAAAATCCTGATACCAAGGCTCAGGGCAATCAATATAAAATTGCTATCAATGGAGAGGCACAGGGCTCTACCTATCAAATCAAATACCTCAGCACTAAAAATATCAGTTATAAAAAGGCCGTAGATAGCATTTTGCTGGGCATTGACCAATCGCTATCGCTTTGGGTGCCAGATTCGGAGCTGAACCAGTTTAACCGCGGTACACAAATCAAGTTTTCCTCTCCTTACTTTTATGATGTATTGGTAAAAAGCCGTGAGGTCTACGAGGCTACCGAGGGTGCTTTCAATCCAGCACTTATGCCCTTAATCCGTGCCTGGGGCTTTGGCCCTGAGCAGCCCATTTTTCCAGAACCGCGGGTAGTCGATTCGCTCAAAGCCTTTGTAAATTTTGATAGCATTTTCTTCGATACCAAAGCCATTTGCAAGCTAAAAAAAGGCATACAGCTGGACTTTAATGGCATCGCCCAAGGCTATACAGTGGATGTGCTGGCGGCCTTTCTGGAAGCCCAAGGGATAGAAAACTATATGGTAGAAGTGGGCGGTGAGGTGCGTTGCAAGGGAAAAAATGAGGAAAATAATGTTTGGGCCATTGGCATTAGCAACCCTTTGTTCAAAGAAAAAGGTGATAAAGAAATTCAGGTAGGCGTACGCTTAGACAACCGCGGACTGGCCACCAGTGGCAATTACCGTAAGTTTTACCTGAAAGATGGCAAAAAACTCGGCCATACCATTGATCCTTCGACTGGCTATCCGGTAGAGCATTCCCTGCTTAGTGCTTCGGTTTTTGCGAAAGAGTCGGCCATAGCCGATGGCTTGGCAACGGCTTTTTTGGTGCGTGGTTTAGAATATGCCAAAGCCTATGCAGCTGAGCATCCTGAGATTGACGTGCTTTTACTTTATGCAGACGAACAAGGAAATCTGGCCAGCTATGTGAGTCCAGGAATCGAGCCTTATATTTTTGAAATCGAGTAGCGTATGAGCACCGAATGGTTTGGGCAATGGTTCAATTCGCCTTATTATCACATACTGTATCAGCACCGTGATGAAAAAGAAGCCCAGCACTTTATCGATACCCTGCAAGCGGCTCTACTCTTTCAGCCGGGCGACCGCGTGATGGACTTGGCTTGCGGAAAAGGTAGGCACTCCATTTACTTGCATAGCAAAGGTATGGAGGTTTGGGGGCTGGACTTATCCGAACAAAACATTGCCTATGCCCAGCGATTTGCTTCGGAAGGTCTGCATTTTGTGCAGCACGATATGCGGGAAGTGTACCAAAAAGAAACCTTTCAGTGCATTTTCAATCTGTTTACCAGCTTTGGTTATTTTGATGATGAAGCCGACAACCTAGCGGCTATCAAAGCCATGTATCAAAGCCTAAAACCGGGGGGCTGTGCGCTTATCGATTTTCTTAATCCGCATGTGGTGATTAATCGGCTGGTGCCGGAAGAAGTAAAGCTTTTGGATGGAATTGAATTTCATATCCAGCGCAGTTTTGAAAATGGTTTTATCAGAAAACGCATTTGGCTAGAGGATCAAGGCACACAGCATCAGTTTGAAGAACGGGTGCGCGCCATTAGTTACGAAGATTTCCTTCACTATTTTGAACAGGCAGGATTTACGCTAAGCCAAGTATGGGGCGATTACCAGCTGAATGCTTTTCAAAAAGAATCTTCCGAGCGGATGATATTCTTAATTAAGAAATCTGAACAGGCCCCTTCACGGTAAAGCGAGAACCTTTGCCATATACCGATTCCAGGCTGATGGTATAGCCTAATTTATCAGCTGCATCCTTGGCAATGTACAAACCAAGTCCCGTCCCGGGTGCCAAATCAGTAGCGCGGTAGAACATCTTAAAGATTTTTTCCTGATCCTCCTCACGGATGCCAATGCCATTGTCTTCTACGTTTAGCTCAAATTGAGTTCCCCTCACCTTGCAGGTAATGCGCACAAAATGTTCCGCTTCTTGATGCAGATTTTTATACTTAAAGGCATTGGTAATCAGGTTAGAAAGCACAATTTTCAGGCGCATGCGATCGCTGTATAGCGTACACTTTTTATCAATATCGCATACCAATTGAGCCGTATTCTTCTCATCGGGGATGCTATCCAGTATTTCTTGTACCACTTGGGTAAGGGGCAGATATTCCAGCTTACTTTCTGAGCGGGCATTATAAGCATAATCGAGAATCTCCCGAATAAAGGTATCCTGCTTATCGATGCTCTTATCCATCAGGGTAATGTAGGATTCCATCTCCGGAGAAAGCTTTTGCATACGCAAGAGGTTAATCAAGCCCTTGATAGATTTGGTAGGGGCGCTCAAATCGTGCGATACACTATACACAAATCGATCTAACTCTTCATTAGTGTGTTTGAGCTCGGAGATAAGGCGCTCGCGGTCTTTTTCTATTTCTTTCCTCCTGCTTATATCCGACAGCGTGCCGCTTAAGCGATAGGTACGTCCGCAATCATTCACTATGGCCTTTCCTTTACCATGCAGCCATACCAAAGAGCCATCGACATGGCGGATGCGGAACTCAAAATCGTAGGGTTCATTATTTTTGATAGCCTCGGTAAGTACCGATACCATTTTATCTCGATCCAAGGGGTGCATCATGGCCAAAAAATCCTCGGAAGTTACCACTGTACCCAAGGTAAGACCCAGCAAACGATACACTTCCGCGCTGAGTTCCACCCGCATTTCTTGCAAATCGATAGTCCAAACACCCATCTTGGCATTGTCCAGAGCAAGATTGAGCTTAGCTTCATTGCGTTCAATCTCGGCAATTTTGTTTTTCACAATGGTTTGAAGATTCTTATTCAGACGATTCTGACTGATCATCTGGCTAATCAGGTAGCCCACGAAGCCGACCAAAATAACCGATATCACTATAAAGCTAGCCTGCAAGTAAAAAGGTTTACTCACCTTTAGTTCCGGCATATAGGCCATGTCGGCCCAATTCCCGTCTGGCAGATGGTATTGCAGGCGGAAAATATATTCACCCGAAGGCAGGCTACCGTAGTCAATGCTGCGATCGGGTAGTCCGGTAGAATATTGCCATTCAATATCGTAGCCTTCCAACTGATAGCGCAGCGGCACAGGCCTGCGCAACAAGTTGGGCCACTCGATTATAAAAGCCAAGGCATAATTGTCATGCCCCATTTCAATGGGCTTCCCTTCCACTTTTTGGCGGGTATTGTTCACCGAGATGTATTCCACACTAGGCGGCCTCAAGCGCCCTACCGGATATGCCTCTTCGGGATTGTAAATATTGAGCCCTTTATTGGTTCCTATCATTATTTTCCCCGATTGGGCTTTGATCAAGGCTCCCCGATTTACTTCCGAGCCAATAAGACCGGAACGAGCATTCAGATGATGCACCCTGTTAGGACTCAGTGAGTAAACCCCATCATCAGTACCCAGCCAAACCTCATCGGGGGCGCTTACTAGCTGGGTATACACCGCATTATTCAGCTTAAATCCCCACAGGGATTTCGATACAAATTTTTCATTATCCCAAGCAGCCAAGCCATTTTCTGTCCCAAAATAGAGGCTGTCATTAATCACCGCCATGGAATACAACTGATACAGTGTCGGCCATGCCGCTTTGGAATAAGCCCGAATATGGCCGCTATTGATAGTTATCAACCCAAAATTGGTAGCAATTAACAGGCTGTCACCCAATTGCCTCATGCTTCTCGGGTATCCGTAGATTTGGTATTTCGACACTAACTGGTCATTGTGCAGATACCATAAGGTGTTTTTATTGTCTTTCACCCACAGCGTATCGCCTGTACTATAAGCCGATACTACCGATTGCCCCTCTGTACTTAGTCGTTCGATGCTGTAATCCTTGGTATTAAAGCGCCCAAGCCCCGCATCTTGCATGGCTATATACAATTCACCCGCATGCACAGTGGCACTGATAAAGCGGATATTGGATAGCATATCTTTGCTAAACGCATGTCGGTACACTACTTTATTGTCTTTAATTACCGCATAGCTGAATCGGCTACCCACCAAAAAGGTATGGGGCGCAAATTCATGAATGAGCGTAACCTCCTTAGTAGGTAAGTCCAGATCTAAAAATCCCATTATGGAGAAATTAGGTAGATAATGAAGCCCTCGATAGCTGCTAATCCACAAGGTGCCTTCCTCATCCATAAAAAGCCTACTACTAAAGGCACGGGCATCTTCTGTGGTAGTGAGAAAGGCTTGCACTTCTCCTTCTGAACGATTGGCCTTGAAGAACCTTAAGTCATCCCGAAACACTACCAAACCGCTAGGATGAAGCTCCAACTCCCGCAAAATTCCTGTTGGGTCTTTCCTGTTTTCGTAAAGTAAATGTAATCGATCTTCCCTCCACTCCCACAAATGATATCGACTGATAGCGACCACGCTGGAATCAGTAAAAACCACCTCCCGCAAGGACAATTTACCGATTTGCTCGGGCTGCAAACTTTCGTGGATTTTATAAGGCACAAACTGTCCTTGTTCTTCACGGTATAGCCCATCGGCACCTAATAGTAACAGATGTTGGTCGTGATATTGAAGTTGATGGATTTTACCGGATAATTGTAAGGGCAAAGGTCTACTTTCCCATTGCTTATCATGTAAACGGAAGGTGTGCAGGGTATCGCGTAGTAAAAGCGTTAGTTCGGTATCCTCTCTCCCCTCATAGGCTACCCAAGCGTGATCCATTTTTTTATAAATGGAATCTTTAAATCCGGTATCGTGCCATGCACCCTCTTCCAAGTAAAAGAGCTTGAACCCGTAGCGATTGGTGACTCCGGAAAGAAACACACGCTTTTTTTGAGCAGAAAGTGAAGTAGAAACGATGAGGGGAATCTCTTTGCTCGTAGGGTAGTTCACCCAATTATCCCCATCGAAGCGTACCAAGCCCCTATCGGTGGAAACCCACAGAAATCCATCCTCATCTTGTGCCATGCTGTTCACGTGGTCGGAGATGAGGCCATCTTCCATCAATAAAGTTTCCACACTGTACACCTGCGCCCGCACCTCATGGGTAGGTGAAAAAACAATTCCCAAAAGGAAAAAACAGAAGTATACACTGACACGTAAGGGGCGCACGCAATTAGGGGTTTTTACCTAAGATAGAAAATTTGTGCGTATGTGCTTCGCCAATCTGACGAAAGGGGCAAATTTTATTTCAAAGAAGGTAAAGAGAGCTTGTACTTTACGGCCAACAGGCGCAGTACTATTATCAACCCAATTGAAAGCAAAAGGGTAAGATTCCTATCCAAATAGGGGTGCAAAACCAAATAGAGTATCGCTCCGGCCAAGCAAGCAGTAGCGTAGATTTCCTTTCGGAAAATCACAGGGATTTCATTGCTGAGCGTATCGCGGATTACCCCGCCCATCACAGCCGAAAACATACCCATAATGGCCGCAATCTCGGGTGCTACACCCAGTTGCAAGCACTTTTCCACCCCTAGCACGGTAAAGAAGCCAATCCCTAGGGTATCAAACAATAAAAAAGTTCTGCGGAGCTTGGCCAGCTGCTTATGCATCACGAAGGTCATGAGCACACCAATAAAGATGGCGTACAGAAAATACACATCACCCACCCATACCAGCGGGTAACTCCCCAATAGCACATCGCGGAGGCTACCGCCTCCTATTGCCGTAACAAAACCCATAAATCCGGCTGCAAACCAGTCTTTTTCCTTATCCTCAATAGCCAATGCCCCCAAGATGGCAAATACCAAAGTTCCGAGCAGTTCGAGGATGTATTGTAGGTGGGTGGTGGACATGGTGCAAAAGTACAAAGAAACGCATCAAGTTATAATTTCTCAGCAAAAGCCTAGTACGCTCAAAGGACTTACTTTTTGGTACAATTTTGGCATGAAGCCTTACTCTTCTTCTATGAAGTCATTTAAATAACCCATTATTCTCAAATAACCCAATGTACTATGAAAAGAAACACAATCACCCTCCTTGCCTTCGCTTTACTAAGCGTGTTCTACTCCTGCACTCAGGACGACAAAAGCTCTGATGCCTCCCTGCAAGTTTCACTTATTGCTCCTAATGGGGGTCGATTAGCGGAATCTGAACAGCAAGTATCCCAATGGATTGAAACTGATTTGAAAGCCAAATTCGGAACCAAAAAAGAATTCAGCCTCCCCCAAATCACCTACTTTGCTATAAAAGATGGCGTGATAGCCAGCATCAGTTATACCTTAGAGGATGGTAGTAGCAATAATTTCATTGTTAAAAAAGGGGAAGGCGATGAAAAAACCTACAAAATAGCCTGCAGCGGAGATGCGTGCTGTCAAATAATCGGTACTGAATCGGGAGGAACTGTAGAATTTACCTGCAGCTGCAATGACTGTGCAGTAAGCTACGAAGTGCTATAAAGTAAATCACCAAAAAGCTGAAAACAGAAAAGGCGCCTTTTGAGCGCCTCTTCCGTAAAACAATTTAATTCGATTAAGATCAAATTTATTAAGAATCTGATGAATTCTCTCCTTGTATTTCGATTTTAATCCGCAAGAAAATCTCAACTTCCATTCTCATATAGTTTATTAGGTCCTTAGATTTCCCTTTAGACTTAATAATCTTGTTTCTGGGAAGATCCCAGATTACACATTCTGCTCCTAAGTCTTCTGAACTAAAAGCATCTTCCATAATTGCCAATATTGATTCTTGCTCACTCTTTTCAAGTTTTTTGTTTTTGAAATAAAGCTTTACTAAAAAGAACCTACCATCTAAAATAAGGCCCAATTCTGGATTAACCGTCACTTGTAATTTGTCATAAGACCATATAGCAGAACGAGGGACAAACCATTCTATTCTCTTATACTTCTTATACAATTGCCTTATTGAAGATATCAAAGGACGATAATGTTCACGTTTTAAATCGTGGCTAAGGTTACGTAAGAAATCTTCATATTCTGAGATATCTCCGTCCCTTCTAAAAACATCAATCATCTTCTCTCTCAAAGGCTTATAGAAGTCTTTTAAGGGGCTATACGGCTCAAACAAACTAGCTTGGACACACTTCCTCCTATCCAATCCTCGACTGGATAGAAAATTTATGAATACCGACATCGGTATTTTTTTGTTATAATTTTTCATAAGATATTTTTTTAGTGGGCAGCGGTTCCCCTACCCAAAAGAATTCAAATCCTGTACATGAACTCATGCAGGAATCATTTTGAACCAGTTGCACATTATTTCATGTGCAGAATCAGAAGGATAAAATACTTACAGTATTACAATAGAGAGGATAATATCAAACATAGTCTCACCACGACTTATCTTTGACCAAAATTAATTACCGAAACGGTATTGCTTATGAGCATAACAATGGGTAATATTGAACTACCAATTGAATATTACTATGTTATGTTTGATGGGAGAACTAATCCTATCTCACAAGCAATACCAGACTTTAACTAAGGTCTGGTTTTTTTATGCGTTAACGTCTGCTAATATACGCTTCACGGTTTTAATATCAAATTATATTTCTAAAACAAGACAAATTATTTAAACGGATTTAAAATAGTGTAAACGGTAATCAAAAACGGCACCTTATAAAAGGTGCCGTTTTTGATTTTTAAGATCCGCACATCTCGCATCCTTCCGGATTGTCGAGTGAGCAGGCTATGGCTGCGGCATTATCTTCGGCACTAAGCACTTGCGGATTCGCCTTGGGCTGTTCCATGCTGGCCTTATCCACTGTAAACTTAATGGCATCAGTGGCGGCCTTGGTGCGGAGGTAATACATACCAGTTTTCAAGCCCTTCTTCCAGGCATAGAAGTGCATAGAAGTAAGCTTACCAAAGTTAGGATCCTGCAAGTGGATATTCAAGCTTTGGCTTTGGCAGATATAGGCTCCACGGTCGGCACTCATATCAATGATTGATTTCTGAGAAATCTCCCACACCGTTTTGTAGATATCCTTGATATGCTGAGGAATCTCGGCAATATTTTGCACCGATCCGTTAGCAGCAATTAATTTGTTCTTCATGGTATCGCTCCACAAGCCCAATTCGATCAAGTCTTTTAATAAGTGTTTGTTCACCACAATAAACTCACCCGAAAGTACTCTGCGGGTGTAAATATTAGAGGTATAAGGCTCAAAGCACTCGTTATTTCCCATAATCTGAGAAGTAGAAGCCGTAGGCATAGGCGCTACTAGCAAGGAGTTGCGTACACCGTGCTTTTTCACTTCTTTCTTCAAGTTGTCCCAATCCCAGCGACCGCTATCAGGAGTTACACCCCACATATCAAACTGGAAAATCCCTTTTGATACCGGAGAACCTTTGTAGGTTTCATAAGGACCTTCTTTGATAGACAAATCCTTAGAGGCCGTCATGGCTGCAAAGTAAATGGTCTCGAAAATTTCTTTATTTAGCTGGCGGGCTTCCGGTGAGTCGAAGGCCATGCGCAACTTAATAAAGGTATCGGCCAAGCCTTGTACACCAAGCCCAATCGGACGGTGACGCTTGTTAGAATATTCCGCTTCCGGCACCGGATAGTAGTTCACATCAATCACCCGGTTTAGGTTTTTGGTGGCTACATAGGTGATATCGTATAGTTTCTTATGATCAAAGCCTTTGTCGGTAATGAACATAGGCAAAGCAATAGAAGCCAGGTTACATACCGCCACTTCATCTGGAGAAGTATACTCCATGATTTCGGTACATAGGTTACTGCTCTTAATCGTACCCAGATTTTTCTGGTTCGATTTTTTATTGGCAGCATCCTTGTAAAGCATATAAGGTACACCCGTTTCTATTTGGGCTTCCAATATCTCAAACCAAAGCTCTTGGGCTTTTACCGTTCCGCGGGCTTTACCTTCTTTCTCGTATTTTTCATACAATCTTTCGAAGTCTTCGCCATAGGCTTCAGAAAGTCCCGGAGCTTCATTAGGGCAGAACAATGACCAATCTTCATTGGATTCCACACGCTTCATGAATAAATCCGAAATCCAAAGGGCATAGAACAAGTCGCGAGCGCGCATCTCTTCTTTCCCGTGGTTTTTCTTCAGTTCCAAGAAAGAATGAATATCTGAATGCCAAGGCTCTAGGTAAATAGCAAAGCTTCCTTTACGCTTTCCACCTCCTTGATCTACATAGCGGGCGGTCATGTCAAAATTGCGCAACATAGGCACAATCCCGTTCGACACACCGTTTGTTCCACGGATGTATGATCCGGTAGCACGAATATTATGGATGCTCAAGCCAATACCACCAGCCGACTGCGAGATTTTCGCACACTGCTTCAAGGTATCGTAAATACCATCAATACTATCATCTTTCATCGTAAGCAAGAAGCAAGACGAAAGCTGAGGCTTAGGCGTACCGGCATTAAAAAGAGTAGGCGTGGCATGTGTAAACCACTTTTCGGAAAGCAGATTGTACGTTTCGATTACCGCATCGATATCTTCAAAGTGGATACCCACTGCTACCCTCATTAGCATGTGTTGCGGGCGTTCCACAATTTTCCCATCAAGCTTCATTAAATATGAACGCTCAAGGGTTTTGAATCCGAAATAGTCATAAGAGAAGTCGCGTGTGTAGTCAATAGCAGCATCCAGCTGGGCAGCATGCTTCTTTACCACGGCATAGGCCTCTTTCGACAATAGGGGCGCGTTTTCACCCGTACGTGCATCCACGTAGGTGTACAAGCGCTTCATCGTACTAGAAAATGACGCACTGGTGGTTTTATGCAAATTCGATACCGCAATACGAGCCGCCAGCACCGCGTAATCAGGGTGTTTGGTGGTCATTGATGCGGCCGTTTCTGCGGCCAGGTTATCCAACTCCTGGGTCGTTACACCATCGTACAATCCATTGATTACCTTTTTGGCAACTTCAATGGGTTGAACAAACTGGCTATTGAGCCCATAGTTTAGCTTTTCGATACGGGCGGTGATTTTATCAAACTTCACCGACTCTCTGCGTCCATCTCTTTTTAGTACTAACATTTTTATGCGGTATTGAGGGTATTTAAATGTATTATATCTTCTTAAAAATCTTCGTCTAGGGAGAACTTAGCGCTGGTATCGGCAGCGTCTTTCATTACTCCGGCTTTTTGGTACTCGGCTACGCGCTTCTCGAAGAAGTTGGTTTTTCCTTGCAAGGAAATCATCTCCATAAAGTCAAACGGGTTAGCCGTGTTGTATATCTTAGGGCATCCTAGCTCATTCAATAGGCGGTCGGCCACAAACTCAATGTACTGACACATCAGTTCGGCATTCATGCCAATCAAGCTTACCGGCAGGGCATCTACCACAAACTCCTTCTCTATCGTTACAGCATCGCGAATAATGGCCGTTACGGTTTCCACAGGCAGCTTATTAATAAGGTGCTTAGTATATAGGTGACAAGCAAAATCGCAGTGCAAGCCTTCATCACGTGAAATCAGCTCATTGCTAAAGCTCAAGCCGGGCATTAAGCCACGCTTCTTCAACCAGAATATGGAGCAGAAAGAGCCAGAGAAGAAAATCCCTTCCACAGCCGCAAAAGCTACCAAGCGCTCGGCAAAGCTACCATCGCTGATCCAGCGAAGCGCCCAGTCAGCTTTCTTCTTCACGCAGTCCATAGTATCTATGGCGTGGAAAAGCATGTCCTTGGTTTTAGCATCCTTTATATAGGTGTCTATCAATAAAGAATACGTCTCTGAATGGATGTTTTCTATGGCGATCTGAAAGCCGTAAAAAAACTTGGCTTCGGTGTATTGCACTTCCGATACAAAGTTCTCAGCCAGGTTTTCGTTTACTATCCCATCACTGGCCGCAAAAAACGCCAACACATGTGAAATAAAGTGGCGCTCTCCGTCATTCAGATTCGCCCAGTCTTTTAAGTCTTGGCTCAGGTCAATCTCCTCGGCTGTCCAGAAACTTGCTTCGGCTTTCTTGTAATACTGCCAGATGTCATTGTGTACAATCGGAAAAAGTACAAAGCGGTCTTTGTTCTCCTGCAAAATCGGTTCTACGGCACCTACAACTGTCTTGTTATCCATATGTTACTATATCATTTAATCCGCTTACACGAATTACCTGTTCAATCAATCTGTTTAAAAACAATTAAAATAGCGCTTATGACACGATAAGGGCTATCAAACTTTAAAAAGTTATATCTAACTGAATTGGTCAAAACTTACATGACCGGAGCGGGCTTAGGAGCGACAACGCGTATCGATTGGCCTGTACAAATATGCATAAAACGACACCAAAAATCAAAGCCCAAAAAAGCGAAACAAGGAAAAATGAAATTTTCCGGCCAAAGCTTACATAGGTGCCATAAGTGCTTGATGCCGTGCAATTTATTAGCACTTAGCACAAGAGGTGCTTTATCGAAAAATCGCTTTCTGGCGGCCTTGGAGGGGGTAAAAATTTTTTCACTTTTTTTTAAGAATACAAAAATATCCAAAGCCTTGTTTTTCCAGATAATATTAGTAAATTTGCAGTCCGTTTTTTGACGGATTGTTCATTATCATACTTACACAGTTACATACATGTACGCAATTGTAGACATAGCCGGAAAGCAGTTCAAAGTAACGCAAGACCAGTTCGTATACGCTCCATTAATGGAGGGCGAAGAAGGCGCTTCCGTAGAGTTCAGCAACGTACTCCTAGTAGGAGACGACAAAGGAGCTGAAGTAGGTGCCCCCACGTTGAAGGGCGCTAAAGTGACCGGGAAAATCCTTGGCCACGTAAAAGGTGACAAAGTGATTGTATTCAAAAAGAAAAGAAGAAAAGGATACAAGAAAAGAAACGGTCACCGTCAAGATTTTACCAAAGTATTAATCGAAGGTATTTCAAAATAAGATAAAACTATGGCACATAAGAAAGGGGTCGGTAGTTCCAAAAACGGTCGCGAATCGCATAGCAAACGCCTAGGTGTTAAAATATTCGGTGGCCAGGACGCAATAGCCGGCAATATCATTGTTCGTCAAAGAGGCACTAAGCATCATCCGGGCGAAAACGTAGGTCTTGGTAAAGATCATACACTTTTCGCATTGACCGATGGTGTGGTTACATTCAAAAAAGGCGCTAAAGACAGATCATACGTATCTGTATTACCTAAAGCTGAAGCTTAATTAGCTTCGCTATACCGTATAAAGGCTCACTTCGGTGAGCTTTTTTTTTGTCTTTTGGGCAGCGGCCGGGCTTTCGCCACTCGCCTGCCACACACAAGGCCATTTCGGGCTCAAACAATAGCCTGTCTGCCGACAGGCAGGCTCTATCCCTGCTGCAAAACCCCTTAAGGGAACTTTTCTGCTCATTCCACGTTATGAATCTACACTTTTTATACTAGCCCTTAGGGGAAATCGTTCTTTCGATTGTCATATCAGCTAAACACACTTTTTTATGTATTCACAGAAAGCCATCAGCAACGTTTTTGAGTCTTCCGACCCACAAGCTCATCAGCAAATCGTGCACAGCTATCACCTAGGCTGGGCACATAGCATCGCCCTTTATTTTGAAGAATTAAGCAATACACGTCATTCGCTGAATAAAATCAGACAAGCCAAGAAAAGAGAAAAGGTGTATTAATGCACCTTTTCGTTTCTCAATGAATAGCTCCTGCCTTAATCTCATCCACCACATTGGGGTCGAGTAGCGTGCTGGTATCGCCCAGTGAAGAAGTATCGCCTTCGGCTATTTTCCGGAGTATTCTACGCATAATCTTTCCCGAGCGGGTTTTGGGCAGGCCGCTTACAAACTGTATCTTATCCGGTCGGGCAATCTTGCCAATCTCTTTCACTACCGCTTCCAGTATTTCGCCTCGTAGGTTTTCTTCATTAGTAATAGGCTCACGCGTAATCACATAGGCATAAATGCCTTGTCCCTTGATTTCATGCGGATAGCCAACCACAGCCGATTCGGCCACGTGAATGCACTGATTAATAGCGTTTTCAATCTCGGCCGTGCCAAAGCGGTGCCCCGATACATTAATAACATCATCTACCCTACCAATGATGCGGTAGTTGCCATGCTCATCCCTGCGGGCGCCATCTCCTGTAAAGTATAGTCCCTTAAAGCTCGAAAAGTACGTCTGGCGACAGCGTTCGTGATCGCCATAGGTGGTGCGCAGCATACCCGGCCATGGGAATTTCATACATAGCAGGCCTTCTTCTTCATTCTCAGTAATTTCTTTTCCTTCGGCTGTCAATAGCACAGGCTGAATGCCGGGCAGCGGCAAGGTAGCATGTGCCGGCTTGTGAGGAGTAACTCCGGCCAAGTTGGAAATCAGGATACCACCCGTTTCGGTTTGCCACCAGGTATCCACAATCGGGCACTTCTCTTTCCCCACATGGATATGGTACCAATGCCATGCTTCTTCATTGATGGGCTCACCCACCGAACCAAGGATTTTTAAAGAGTCAAGACTGTATGACAAAACATGATCCGTACCAGCTGCCATCAGCGAACGTATGGCCGTGGGTGCGGTATAAAACGTATTGACATTATGCTTATCCACCACTTGCCAAAAGCGCCCTGCATCGGGCCAGGTGGGCACTCCTTCAAACATCAGCGTGGTAGCTCCGGCCAGCAGCGGGCCATATACAATGTAGCTGTGTCCCGTTACCCAGCCAATATCGGCCGTACACCAGTAAATATCGCTTTCTTCGTATTGAAATACATTGCGGAAGGTATAATCGGTATACACCATATAGCCTCCGCAGGTATGTACCACACCCTTGGGTTTACCCGTAGAACCACTGGTGTAGAGGATAAAAAGCATGTCTTCGGCATCCATCACTTCAGCCGGACAATTCTTATCAGCTTTTTCTATTTCTGCTTCCCACGACACATCACGGCCTTCCATCATGCGGGGCTTCCATCCTACTCGTTCTTTCACGATTACCCTCTTCACACTGGGGCAATGCTCCAGCGCTTCGTCTACCACCCGTTTCACAGGAATCTCCTTAGCTCCACGGTACAAACCATCGGAAGTAATTACGGCATACGCTTGGGCATCGTTAATCCGGTCGGCTAAGGAACTGGAACTGAATCCGGCAAATACCACCGAGTGCACCGCGCCCATGCGGGCACAGGCCAGCACCGAGATAGCCAACTCAGGTATCATGGGCATATAGATTACTACGCGGTCGCCTTTTTTCACCCCTTGGGCTTTGAGCATATTAGCGGCTTTGCACACCTGCTCGTGCAACTCCCGGTAGGTAAGACGCACAAAGCGCTCCTTGGGGTCATTGGGTTCCCAAATAATGGCCAGTTTATTGCCCCTTTCTTTCAAGTGCCTATCGAGGGCGTTTTCGGTGATGTTCAGTTTACCATTGACAAACCATTGCACTTTCGGCTCTTCAAAATTCCAATCCAACACTTTGTCCCACTTCTTTTGCCAAATAAATTGCTCGGCCAAGGCTCCCCAAAAGGCTTCGGGATTTTCCACGCTTTGTTGGTAGGCAGTTTGATATTCTTCAAAGGTACGAATACGGGTATGCATAAGGCTTTCGAGTTTTCTGAAGCCTTAATTTATTAAAATTTCGACATTCCTCCCGAACCGTTTAGCATTATTGCCCCTGAGTACAAAAGGCCAAAGCCCTTAACTCCGACCAGATATAGCCCTTGGGATGCTGAGAAGCACTAAAACCCACATGGCCTCCTCGCTGGGGCGTTTCAAAATGCACAAAAGGATGTGTGCGCAACATTTCGTAGGGAAAGCACTCGGGAGAAAGGAAGGGGTCGTTCAAGGCATTGACCAATAAAGTGCGCACCTGAATATTTTCTACAAAACGAATGGCACCACATTGGGTATAGTAATCCACCGCATCGGCAAAGCCATGCAAAGGTGCCGTGTAGTGGTCGTCAAAACTGGTGAGATCTTGTATGCGGGCCATGGGTGAAAGGTCAAACGTGCCCGGCATGAGCTGTTCTTTTTGTACCACCTTCTGTTTGAGGGTTTTCAAGAAACGGTAGGAATATACCTTATTAAATCCTGTGCTGAGCTTGATGCAGCTCGTATGTAGATTAAGTGGCACCGAGAAGGCCACCACCTGTTTGATCGCTTTATCGATACCACTTCCCTGCTCTCCGGCATATTTCAGGGAAATGTTTCCGCCCATGCTAAAGCCACATAAGGTGATTTCGGAATAGCCTTGCTGCAAGGCATGCTGCACCACCAAGTGAAGATCGTCTGTAGCCCCACTATGGTAGAAGCGCGGCTGCTGGTTCATTTCTTCACCACAGCCTCGGTAGTTCCAAGCGAGTGCATCGAATCCATGCTCATAAAACACCTTGGCCATGCCTCGGATATAATGCCGATTGGCATCGCCCTCTAATCCGTGCGATAAAATAATCAGCTTATTGCTTCCCTGCTTGAGCCAACCTAGGTCCAGAAAATCGGCATCGGGTGTGGGCATGCGCTCCCAAGTATAAGCAGGCAGATCTTCCACTTTTCGGAACAAGGAAGGAATAATGGTTTCGGCATGTCCATTGGGCAATAAAGTAGGAGCCTTATAATCGGAGCTGAGCAACATGGTTTATCCTTTCTTGCGGTTGGCAATATACACGCCCAGCAAGATGGCCGCCATGCCCAGCATTTGCAAAGGCAACAGACTTTCTCCATCAAACAAGCCCCAGATTACGGCTACCACCGGAATGGCATAGGTCACCGAACTGGCAAACAAGGGCGTGGCAATTTTCACCATTTTATTAAAAAGTATTAAGGCAATGGCCGTTCCCATCACCCCTAGCAGTACCACATACAGCATGGAGTTTAATGCTTGCGGATCTTGACTCAGCTTGGGCACAAAATCGGTAAAGCCAAATAAAATCAAAGCCGACAAAGGCCCTACCATCACCAGCGACATACTGGTAATAGCCAAGGCAGGCAAATCAGGCAGGTAGTATTTGATAACATTGAGGTTAAGTCCGTAGAAGAAAGTGGCTAAGACCACAAAAAGAGCATAATAGTTAATCTCCCCTGGGGCACTGCTATTTCCTGCCAATATGAGCAAGGTGGTACCTCCAAAACCCACCAATACACCCAAGGCAGAGCGCAAGGTAATGGGTTGTTTGAAAGCAAAATACCCAATCAATAACACAAAAATGGGAGTCAGTCCGTTGAGCACACCCGTTACCGAACTATTCAGGCGCGTTTGTGCCAAGGCAAACAAAAAGGCAGGAAAGAAGCTGCCCAAAAGCCCTACCGAAAGCAGGCGTGGAATGTGCTGTTTTTTGATGGTTTTAAAAGCCGGAAGAGCGAAAGGCGTAAGCACGACTGAAGCAGCTACAATGCGCAGAGCCCCCACTTCCATGGCCGAAAAAGCCAAAAGACCGCGTTTAATCAAAATAAAGGAACTACCCCAAATAAGGGCCAATAAGGCAAAAAACACCCAGGCTTGGGCTCCAACTTTCTTTTCCATGAAAAACGTAAAAGGCAAAGGTACGCTACAAAATGAGAATAAAAGCACAACTCCCGAACTTCCCTAAAAGGTTCATTTATTGCATGAAATTCATAGCGTATACCAGTGCGGCTATCAGTATAGTAGAAATAATATTCAGCCAAAATCCGGCCCTAACCATGTCCCCCACCCGCACTTGTCCGCTCCCAAACACAATGGCATTGGGCGGAGTGGCCACAGGCAGCATAAAAGCGCAAGAAGCGGCAATGCAGGCCGTATACAGCAAGGGCAAAGGTGGCCAGCTAAGAGCCAAGCCCAAGGAAACCAAAATGGGCATCATGAGTGTGGCTGTAGCTACATTGGAGGTGATTTCGGTGAGGAAATTGACCAAGAGCGCTATTAACAACAAGGCCACTAGCATGGGTAAGCCCTGCAAACTTTCTAGACTTCCGGCCACGTGAGCTGCCAAACCCGATACCTGAAAGGCTTGTGCAATGGCAAAACCTCCTCCAAACAATAAAAGCACACCCCAAGGAAGCTTTTGAGTGGCCTCCCAGCGGAGCAATTTTTCTCCTTTTGCACCCGAAGGAATCAGAAAGAGTGCCAAAGCCCCCATAATACCAATGGCGGTATCATTGAGGGAAGTCCAGCCCATGGCTACCAAGGGGCCTCGAAATATCCACATAGCGGCTACTATTATAAAAACCATCATCACCCGTTTTTCTTCTTTAGAAACAGACCCCAAAGCCACTTTCTCTTCCTCAATAGTGTGCTCTATTTCCTTATTCTTGCGGTTTTGCAAAGGGTACACCCACTTTACCAGCAGCCACCAGGCAATAAAAAGCAACAAGACACTTATCGGCAGTCCTACCATTACCCAGTCGGTGAAGGTGACATCAATCTGTAATAAGCTGCGAGTCGCTCCTAATAAAATGGCATTGGTAGGCGAACCTATGGGCGTGGCAATGCCTCCTATGGAAGCCGAATAAGCAATGCCCAGCAACAGCGCTTTAGGCAGTATTTTCATGTCTACGCTGAGGCTTTTTTGCAAATGAGCGATTACTCCCATAGCAATGGGGAGCATCATCAAGGTAGTAGCGGTATTGGATATCCACATACTGAGAAAAGCCGTGGCCATCATAAAGCCCAGCACCAACGTGCGGTAATTACCCCCAATGCGGGCAATAATGCCCAAAGCGATACGTCTGTGCAGCCCCCAGGCTTCCATGCCCAAAGCTAGAATAAAGCCTCCCAAATAGAGAAAAACCGCACTATCGCCATAGGCGGAGGCTGTTTGAGAGGAGCTTAGCACCCCTGTAAGCGGAAGCAAAACCAAAGGCAGCAGACTGGTAGCTGCTAATGGAATGGCTTCGGTCATCCACCAAATGGCTACCCAAAGCGTGGCGGCCAAAGTAGCCTGCGCCATAGGCGGCATACTGCCCCATGAAGGCCCCCAATACAAAAGAAAAAAGGTGACTGGCCCTAGCCAAAAACCTATCCGCTTACTCATATCCTGCATATTTTTCAATAATCCCTTCCAACCAAAAAAGGGCTGGGCTTGTCCTTGATACAAACACTCAAACTATGAAAAAAGCAACGATTCTTCTACTATTTGCTCTCTTTTCTGCCTGCTCTATTCCTCAGGAAAACCTAGAGGTGGAAACTAGCTCCACTCCTTTGGATTTAGGAGAGGGCACCTATTCGGGTAAATTTTACCAAACTTATCCCGGCCAAAGCACCCTTGAATTTGCTGAAGTGAGCCTAGGCTTTTTCAATGGTCACTTCTCCGGTACCAGTGATATTGCTCTTTATCCCGCCCTTTGCGAAGGCACCTACAGCCGCCCGCATGAGTATCTTATAGAATTTCAAAACGCCTGCTTTTTTACCGCCAACTTCGACTGGTCACTCATCATAGATGGTCGCTACCAAGTGAAATACGAGAAAGATGCCATACACTTGGTACAAAAAATGAGTAATGGCTTTGAAAATCATTTTATCATCACAAAAGATTAGGCACATTCCAAACAAATTACCTGCTATGTGGGTAATTTTATAGTCTATGTTGCTTTCTTCTTCCTTACGTATACTTACTGCCGGCAGGCTGGCCAAAGAGTTTCAGGCTTTTGCACATGAACTGGGCTTGGTTTCTGATTATTACTCTTTAGCCGAACTCGCAAAAGCCCCCTTGCATACCTACAATGCCGTGGCAGGTTTTAGCGTATTCCATCCGGTTTCTTTACAGTCCATTCAGTGGATTCACTCTTTTGGAGCAGGGGTTGATGGCCATTTGCAGCATCCCGACTTGCCGGATTCTACCCTTATTACTCGTACCACCGGACAGCTCGGTCGGAAAATGGCCGAATACTGTTTGGCGTATATACTGGCCGATGTAAAGGAAGTGTTCAGCACCTATGCCTATCAGCAGCAGCAGGCTTGGAAACCCCAAATACTCCGTAACCTCTACAATAAAAAAGTGCTTATCGTGGGCACGGGTGCTATCGGGCAGCGAATTGCTGAGATGCTGGTGCCGCTAGTGCCTCAGGTGGATGGTATCAATACGCAAGGAAGGGCGCAGGCACCTTTTCATCAGGTAATGGATTGGACACAATTTACTGCTAAGAGCCATCATCCGTATGAATTCGTGATTAATACCTTGCCACACTATCCGGCTACGGAAGGTTTGCTCAACAAAAGCTTTTTCGAGAAATTTTCCCAATCCTATTTCATTACCGTGGGCCGTGGCCCTACGGTGGTCATTGCCGATTTACTACAAGCGCTAGAAAATAAAAACTTGCGCCATGCCTTGCTCGATGTATTTGTGGAAGAACCTTTGCCAAAAGATTCCCCACTATGGAGGCATCCTGCTATTACCATTACACCTCATCACTCGGGACTTACCGAGTTCAGTGAAATCAAAGAGAGTTTCTTAGAAGCTTACACTGCCATAAAAGAAGGTCGCTTGCCCGGCAATGCTATCGACCGGAGCCGTGGGTATTAAGATATTCTAACTCATGCCGAAAGAAACACAAGAACTCGCAGTATGGCAAAGGCATCATCTCTCCTAAAACAAGCTTGATGAGCAGTGCTAAACATGGATGATAAAAAATAACCCGGACGAATGCCACGTCCATTTCCTTGAAGCTTTAATTGCTAACCACCTCGGAAGCCAACGCCATAACTACGCTGAGATGAATCATCATGAATTCCACAAAAACATACTGACTAAAATTGTCTACAAACTCATAGGGTAGAAAGCCCGAGGCCCCCACATGCAGGCTATATACAAATCGGGGTTAATATGTCGTGAATCTCCAAAAAAAGAACACCGTTAAATAAGGTCCGAGCGATTTGTGCGATTAATGCCAAAATATCCTTTCCGATAAAAATATTAATACCAAACTAAATTATTTTACTTTTTTTGTTTTGACGGATACAAATATTCAAAACGAATGCGTAAATTGCCAACCACCCCACTCATATAATTGATATTCAACTTATGAATGGCTCCAAATCCAACCAAGCAATAAAATTGCTTAAGGCTACCAAAGTTCTATTTCTTTTTCTTGTTCTTTTATCTTGCTCGAAAGGAGAAGATTCGGAACCAAAAGAAGACGAAACCAAAGATCCCGTTACCGAAGACCCTATAACAGAAACCTCTATTAGTATCGACCCTGGCACCGCCAGTTTGCTTTTGGAGGTGAAAAATCAAACAGATGGAGCAACTGTTCCGGTTTACATTGCCCTTCCTCCCAACGAAACGGGTCCATTAAAAGGAGTGGTGGTCCTTCATGGTTCTGGTGGCCCTTGGGCCGATGAGGATACAGATAATGATGGCATAGCCGACCTATGCCATGTGGGGGAACCCTCTAGGCAAACAAGGGAATGGAGGGATTTATTGATTGATCAAAAATATTTAGCGGCTTTTCCTGACAGTTATTCTCCTCGGGGTACTTGCGAAAATGAGGGAGACTATAAAAATCCTCCATTAAAATTCAAAATTAGCGGAACGTTTATCCGTAACGGAGACGCCCTAGCAGTGCTTGAACTACTCCGCAACCTCGTATGGGCCGATAGCAAACTTCCCATTGTAGACCCTGACAATATTGCTGTTGTAGGCTTCTCTGATGGCGGCACTGCAGCAATATCTACTGTTTTTGACGCAGAAGCTACGCCCGAAGACTGGGTATGGAAGCAATCTTTTAGCGGGGAGGAATATACCAGTGAGATTTTCCCTCCTGTGCCTCTTCCCTCCCGTGGTGGATATAAAGCTGGTGTATTTTATTATGCCGGAGCCTATCATAATGGCTATTACGGAAGCTTGTGCAGTTCTGGAAAAGGAATTTATAAAACCTATTGTAATGTTTTGGTACATCTCCCTTTAGAAGACCCTTTGACAGAAAATGCAGAGTGCCTTATAAGCACGATGGAACAAAACGGTGGCGGAAATGCTCTGGTATACCGATATGAAGGCCTTGGGCATGGCTTTGATGGAAACGATGAACCCGAAAGTACAGAGGCTCGAAACCGTACGATTGATTTTCTTAGAGAGCAACTGGATAATTAAGGATTGATTGCTTTTTCGCAGCCCTATAGTTCACTGATATCGGGTTTATTCTAATAGGGGATAAATGCGCAATGTCTTTTTATCACAAATCCACTTTAATAGACAAAAGGGAGAGCAAAACCAAAACTCAAGAACGGCAAACTTATAGCTTGATTACTCAAGTGAGCTTTTTTCTGTTTTATTTTTCTGAGATGTGGTCAAAACAGCAATTCTTTTAAAAGAATCTGTTTAACCTCCTCGAAGCGGGTAAGTGTTATCATGTGCGAACCATTGGGTACCACATGATCGCTGCGCACCCTGCGAATAGGCAAGGTATGGTCATTGTCTCCATGTATGTGAATAATCTTTTGGCTGTTTAGCGTCCGTTCCCAGCGAATAATCATCCCAATGCTGCGCTTCATGTACAGTGGGTCTTTCGCCCCCAGCATTTGTTGGAAGGTGGCTTTGTTTTTATTTCTGTCCGGCTCCACCAAGGGTTGTAGCATTTTGGCGCCACCCAGCAACAGCCTTGGCGGCATCAACTTATATAGGGGAATGATGCGCTGAAAGGTATAGCAAAAAGGCAATTCCTGCCTGTTTTTGGCGCTGGAGATGATGATTACTTTTTCGGGATTCAGCACCTCGCTCAGCTCGGCACAAAGCATACCTCCCATAGAAACCCCTATCAGCACATAAGCCTGAGTGGTATCAATCTGAGCAATGAGCTACTCTGCAAACTGTTGCATGGTACTTCCCTTAGCCGGAATGCCATATTCGATATGCCGAACAGGGAAAGTTTCATCGAGGCGAAGGCTATCAAACAAGCGCTTATCCGAACCTTGACCGGGAAAGAGGTAAAGCGTGGGCGTCTGCTGGGCCTGAGCAATAGGTGCAGACAAAAGAATAGCCGAGAATAAAAGTAGGAGAAGCCTCATTACCCAACAAGCTTACGAAAAATAGGGAGTATAAATGCAAAGTAGACAGGAAATGAGATAGGATTTATTGGGAAATGACGAATACATAGGTATCGCTTTTAGACTAGAGCTATTGCAACTCCGAGTTATTCCTGTGTATTTTGCAGGATTCAATCTTTACAAATACTTACCAAATGATCTTACAAAAGAATAGTCTACTACTCCTTTTTGCGTTCCTTTTGCTCAGTATGCCCGTTTTGGGTCAAAAAAATGATGAGTACAAAGCAGGATACATCGTATCTAATTCAAACGATACACTCCACGGCTACTTTATGATAGATTACAGGGTTAACAAAGAGATTGTGATTTCATTTAAGAAAAATTTAAATGAAAAAACCATGGAGAATCTTGATTCTTATAACTACGCCTGCTTAAATCTCGAAGACCAATTCTTCCTTTCGACCTCAGTCCAAGACCCCAATGTAATGCAAAAGATTACTAGAATGATACCAAGGTCCATAAATGGATTTTATGAGGTATTTCTATATGAATATAAAGTAAACGGGGTCTATCCTAGGGAAGACTTTTTCATAAAAGGCCCTAATTATTTTAAACAATTGGAAAAGAAAAAATCTAAGTTAAAACCCCAACTTCAACTCCTTTTCGCGGACGATGAATTTGTACTCTCAGAAATGGAAAGAATTGGTGTAAGCTATGACAATGCGATGATGTTTTTCAAAGTATATAACAAAAGAAAGGCACAGACATCCAATAGCAAATAAATACCACCCTCCAAATACCACATACTCTCTTACCCCACCTTCTTCTTAGCCAAGTGCTTCAGCAAGTGTGTGGCTAGGGCCTTGTACTGGCTGGTTTCTTTATTGCTGAATTTGAGTACCTTTTTGGGTTGGTACAAGATTTTTATTTCCTTGAATTCGCCTTTTCCGGTTTTTACCGAGCTTTCTTCCCAGCCCAGTATGGCCTCAAAAGGGATTTGCTGAAGCTGGCGCGTAATAGGCGAGTATATTTCCAAACTCTTATTCTTGGCTCGAATGGTCACCATTTGCTTGAGCAATTTGCCCAAGGCAAAAAGGGCAATCACCAGCAAAAGGGGCGTAAGCACCAGCTTGGCCACAAAAAACTGCGGATTGGCCAGCAGGGCATGGAGCATATAAAAAAACGAGCCCGTGACCATCACAAAGAACAGAAACAGGGCAAAGCTGGTATTATACAGCGGCTTGGACTGTATCATATCTTAGGAGGCAAAGGCTTCTGAGAATTTATCGGAAATTTCATCGAGCAGGGCTACCACATTTTCGTAGTGATCGGTTTGTACCAACTGCTGGCGATAGGGCTTAAAGTGGTCTATACCTTTGAAGTAATTGGTATAATGCCTGCGCATTTCAAGGATTCCGAGCACCTCGCCTTTCCATTTCACCGAAAAATCAAGGTGCTTGCGGGCGATACGCACCCGCTCGGCCATATCAGGGCCTTGCAAATGCTGTCCGGTAGCCAGGAAATGCTTGATTTCATTGAAAATCCATGGATACCCGATAGAGGCACGGCCAATCATGATGCCATCTACCCCATAGCGGTTTTTGTATTCCAGCGCCTTTTCGGGCGTATCGATATCGCCATTTCCAAAAATAGGAATCTGTATGCGCGGATTGTTCTTCACCTTAGCAATCAGGGTCCAGTCGGCACTGCCTTTGTACATCTGCACACGGGTGCGACCATGTACCGTAAGGGCTTTAATGCCGATATCTTGCAGGCGCTCGGCTACTTCTTCAATATTTTTAGTACTCTCGTCCCAGCCGAGGCGCGTTTTTACCGTTACAGGCAAGTGAGTGGCCTTCACTACCGCCTCGGTCATCTTTACCATTTTGGGAATATCTTGCAGCAAGGCGGCTCCCGCCCCGCGGCAAGCCACGTTTTTCACCGGACAACCATAGTTGATATCAATCAGATTGGGATGGGCTGCCGTGGCAATCTCCGTTGACTTAATCATGCTTTCGATATCGCTACCAAAAAGCTGAATGCCAATGGGGCGCTCGTATTCAAAAATATCAAGCTTTTGCACGCTCTTGGCGGCATCGCGGATGAGCCCTTCTGACGAAATAAATTCCGTGTACATCAAATCGGCTCCATTCTCTTTACACACCGCACGAAAAGGCGGGTCGCTTACATCCTCCATGGGAGCCAATAGTAAGGGAAAATCGCCCAGTTGTATATCTCCTATCTGTACCAATTTGTATTTACGTATTTTGGGGTAAATTTACGCAATTATGCAGAAATACGCGAAGTCTTTGGAAGAAAGCACCAACCAGTCGGTTTGGGCATCCCTCTTTTTATTCATTTTGTTCATTTCCTTGGGCATGGTTTTCGGGAGTTTTCTGGGCCTGATTGTGGCTTTTCCACTCACCGGGCTCTCGGTTACAGAGTTTATCTCCCAATTAGAAACCGGGCTCTCCGGTGAACAATTCCGCATTCCGTTGCTCATTTTGCAGGGCATAACCAGTGCCGTGATGTTTTTGTTAATGCCTTGGATATTTCTACGCTTGGTAGAGAAAACGGATATCCGAGGCAACATGCCTTCTTTATCCATCGGCTTGCGCACCGTAGGCTTGGTATTGGGCGCTACTTTCGCAGGCATGCTTTTTATCAGCTGGGTATATGAGTGGAATATGCAACTAGAGCTTCCGGCCTTTTTGGATGGTTTTGAGCAGTGGGCACGGCAAATGGAGGACCAAATGGCGGCCGCTACCGAAGCCCTCACCCGCATGCCAAACTTTAGTGATTTCCTCTTAGCCTTTTTAGTCATTGCCATCATTCCCGGCATTGGTGAAGAATTGGTGTTCAGGGGCGTTTTACAGAATCAATTGCAGCGCATCGCGGGCAATGCGCACGTGGGTATTTGGGTATCCGCCTTTATTTTCAGCGCCATACACATGCAGTTTTATGGCTTCTTCCCTCGCCTTCTTCTAGGAGCAGGCTTTGGCTATATGTATGTATTTAGCGGGAAGCGACTGCTGTACCCAATCTTGGCGCATTTGTTCAATAATGGCTTTACCATAGTTTTGGCCTATGCCGCCCAGCAAGGCATGGTTGAATACGACCTGTCCGAGCCCAGCGCAGCGCCATGGTATGTAGCATTACTTGCGCTATTGGCTTTCGCTGGCTTACTGGGTGTATTTCGTAAATACTTTTTGACCGAAGGGGAAGCATGAAAAATTGGAAAAAAGTTTTTGAAGCCCCTATTTTACACCGTGCCGAAATAGTGAAGGCTGTGCTGGAAGACCACGATATGTTTCCAGTAATTATTGATAAAAAAGACTCTTCCTACCTTTTTGGGCACTATGAAGTGATGGTAGAGGCCGACCATGTATTACGTGCCATAAAAATTATAGAAGATGACATCCGCTTTGAATAAGTACAGCAACCTAAAGCAGCGCGTAATTGCCGCCCTTATTGGTGCTCCCCTCATGCTTTTGGGTATTTGGTACAGTCCATGGACGTATTTTGCGGTGTTTTTTCTGATTTGCCTGCTCTCCATTTGGGAGTTTTATCAATTACTAGGCCTCGATGGCAATGCGCCTTTGCGCATGTGGGGCACTTTTAGCGGGATGTTCATTTTTACGCTCACCTTTTTGGTAGAAAGTGCCATCATTCCCCACAATACCTATTTCTGGATATTTCCGCTGCTCTCCTGCATCTTCTTTATCAAACTGTATAAAAAAGCCGACCTCAAGCCCTTTACCAATATCGCCTTTACCTTTTTAGGGATTATCTATGTGGCCGTACCTTTTTCGCTTTTGCATATTTCCAGTTTTGTAAATGGCGAGTACAGCTACCAAATCATCCTCGGTAGCTTACTGCTCCTTTGGGCGAGCGACACAGGTGCCTACTTTGCCGGAACGAAGTTTGGCAAACGCAAACTATTTGAGCGCATCTCACCCAAAAAATCGTGGGAAGGCTTTGTGGGCGGAGCGGCAACTTCCCTGCTCATGTCGGTAGCCTTAGGCTATTTTTACCAAGATCTGGCCGCTTGGGAATGGGTATGTATCTCTGCCATCATCGTGGTAGCAGGCACCTATGGCGACTTGGTAGAATCGCTTTTCAAGCGCAGCATCAGTATCAAAGATTCGGGCACCATTATTCCTGGACACGGTGGCCTACTCGATCGCTTCGATGGCCTGCTTCTTTCTTCCCCATTTATCGCTACTTTCCTCTACTTATTCTGATTTTAGGCGGGTTTTTCAGAAAAAAATCAGGTTTTAAAGCCAATCTTTTCATTTTTTTTGACGGTTTCGGAAAAATTTTACGTTTTCCTCTCAAAATCTTGAATTTTAACGCTGAATACGTTTGCAAATCACTAATTTTGCATCACTTAATTCTTAAGTTAATTTAAAATCGTATGGCTTACATCGAACCGGCTCCTATCAAGGATAAGGAGAACCCATTTGAATCCATGATGTCGCGCTTTAACATTGCCGCGAAAGCCCTTGGATTAGATGATGAAGTGTATAATGTATTAAAAACACCTGCCAAGCAGGTGATTGTCTCACTGCCTATCACCATGGACGATGGCTCTATCCAGGTGTTTGATGGCTTCCGCGTGATTCACTCTAATATCCTCGGCCCATCAAAAGGTGGTATCCGCTACGATATGGATGTACACTTGGACGAGGTGAAAGCCTTGGCTGCCTGGATGACTTGGAAATGTGCGGTAGTGGATATTCCTTATGGTGGTGCCAAAGGAGGTATCAAATGTAATCCTCGCCAAATGTCGGCTGGTGAAATTGAGCGTTTAACACGTGCCTACACTTCTGCCATGGTTGAAATTTTCGGCCCCGATAGAGATATCCCTGCCCCTGATATGGGTACAGGCCCTCGTGAAATGGCTTGGTTGATGGATGAATACTCAAAAGCACAAGGTATGACCGTGAACGCGGTAGTTACTGGAAAGCCTTTGGTATTGGGTGGTTCGCTAGGAAGAACTGAAGCTACCGGACGTGGTGTGATGGTATCGGCCATGGCCGCTATGGAAAAACTGAAAATCAACCCGTATCAGGCTACTTGTGCTGTACAGGGCTTTGGTAACGTAGGTTCATGGGCAGCCAAACTATTGGAAGAAAGAGGTTTGAAAATCGTGGCAGTGAGTGATGTTACCGGAGCGTATTACAATGCCAACGGTATAAATATCAACGAAGCCATTGACTATAAAAACAATAACAACGGAACCCTAGAAGGCTACAAAGGTGCTGAGGTGATTCCGGGTGACGATTTGTTGACTTTGGAAGTAGACGTATTAGTACCTGCGGCCAAAGAAGACGTTATCACTATTCATAACGTAGACAAAATCAAGGCGAAGCTGATTGTAGAAGGTGCCAATGGCCCTACTTCTGCTAAAGCGGATGCTGTTATCAACGAGAAAGGCATTATGGCCGTACCCGATATCTTGGCCAATGCCGGTGGGGTAACGGTATCGTATTTCGAGTGGGTACAAAACCGCTTGGGCTACAAATGGACAGCCGACCGCGTGAACAGACGCTCGGACCGTATCATGAAAGATGCCTTCGAAAACGTGTACCAAGCTTCGCAAAAGTACAATGTGCCTATGCGTATTGCTGCCTACATCGTAGCGATTGATAAAGTAGCGAAAACTTACAAATTCAGAGGAGGATTCTAATCCTGCCTGTTCAAATATACCAAGCACAGCTCCCTCGGGGCTGTGCTTTTTTGTTGTAGCATTCGGAAATGTAAGGCGATAGTCCTATTTTGGAGGTCGAAAAAACCTGCTACCCATGAACTTCAGTATCCGAAAGGCTCTTAAAACCGACCTCAGCGCCCTTGTGGGGCTATACAGAGAAGTAGCCGAAGAGGAAGGCGGACTGGCCCGCAATTCGGAAGAAATCACCACTGAATACATTCAATACACCTTTGACAAGGCCCGCCATGCCGGAGAAATGTATGTGATAGAAGAGCGCGGTTCGCAGCAGGTAGTGGCCGAAATCCATGCCTATAAGCTCGTACCTCATGTGTTCCGTCACGTACTGAGTGAGCTCACCATAGTGGTGCATCCTGAATACCGCACCTATGGGCTAGGCAGCATGCTTTTTCAACATTTTCTGGACGAAATAAGCACCCACCGCAGTGATGTTTACCGGGTGGAACTGATTGCCCGCGAAAGCAATAAAAAGGCTATCACCTTGTACGAGCGACTAGGCTTTAAGAAGGAAGGCCGACTGGAAGGCCGTATTTGGAATGAACAAGGCGAGCTAGAAGCGGACATTCCTATGTTTTGGGTCAACAAGAATTTTCAGCACACTAGCCCTTTGCCGGAAGGGTAATCGAGAACAAGGTACCTTTACCATCTTCACTGCTCACCTCCAGCGTCCCATTATTCTTCTGAACAAACTCTTGGCACATCAGCAAGCCTAAGCCAGTTCCTTTTTCATTATTGGTGCCTCGGGTAGAAAAATGCACATTGGAACTGAATATTTTTTCCATATTTTCGGAAGGAATACCTACTCCTGTGTCTTCTACATGCACCATGATTTTATCGGAATCGCCTGAGCAAAAGATAGATACGGCTCCACCCACCGGGGTAAATTTGATAGCATTGGTAATAAGATTGGTAATCACTGAGTGCAGCATATTGGCATCACAAAACACCTCCAAATCGGGTGGAATATTGGTGGTAACGATGATTTTCTTATTCCGGGCTGCCAGTTTGGTCACCGAAACCACCCCGTAAATCAAGGGCTTAATCAAAAACTGCGTAGGCTCGGGATTGATTCCATGCAGCTGCGCCTTGGACCAAGTAAGCAACTCATTGAGGGAGTTGTGCAATTGCTCCACCTGCTTTTCAAGACCAATGCTGGCTTTTTTGAATTCATCTACCCCCAAGTGTTCGCTTTTGAGCAAACTAAGGGCTGCTTGCAAAGAAGCAATGGGGCTGCGCAGATCGTGGCTGATGATGGAAAAAATCTTGTCCTTGGTAAAGTTCATCTTCACCATTTCATCGCGCTCGGCCGAGAGCTCCATGTTCTTCACTTCTATTTCCTCATTGTATTTTTCGGCTTCACGCTGTATCAAGTACAGCACCAAGAACAATAAGAAAAAGGCAATAACAGAGCGTACCACAAAAGATCCTAAAACAAAACCCGCCATGGGATGTGCCTGAGCGATAAAGTATACAGCTAAAATAAAACCAACGGATTCGATGAAGAAAGCGATTGCCTGATAGCGCCAGTGGTCAAAAATCACAAAGGAGCCGGTAGCCAATATGAAGAAATAAAACTCGGTGCGGTATGCATAGCCTACATAATAGCTATTACCCACCGAAAGGGCTGTAAGCACCAATAGGAGCAAATAGCGACTAAGCAAATACCATTGTACCCGATTTAACAAGAGAACGGGCAAAGGCAAGAGCAAAAGGCCAAGGTAAAAGATCAGAAACCAGGAAAGATTAACTATGGGTTCTCTACTTTGCAGGAACAGGAAATAGACTGCAAGATAGCTGAAAGCCATTAAGGCCAATACCAAGGTCATCTGGTTGATAATCCTGATTTTGCCTTGCAGGCCGGCATCTTGTCCTTCAAGTATGCCTTGATTAGATAATTTTTGCCAGAATGTATACATGTGGGGGTAGTATATACCCTACAAGATACGCATTCAACCGAAAGCCCCTAGCAGGGTGTAAGATGTTTCTGTTTTTTACCGCAAAAGCCTACCTCTTTACCCTTTCTTCGAGCGGGCTTTAAGGATATATACAAGCAGAATCAACAGATAAAAGCCTATCCCGAAGCCTAAAAAATACCTACTCAAGCCTTGCGCATTCCCCAGACCGATTTGTATGGTTTGCCACAGAATATAGCCAAATAGCAAAACTACACCAAGCTTACTGATGCGTACAATCTTAAGGGCTTTGCTGTACTGGCTATAGGCGTTTTCTGGTGTAATTTCTTCCAAATAATTAAAATGATGTGGAATACGGCTAAGCCCTGTTAGCAAGAGGTATTGGAAAACGCTTATGCCCAGCAGGACAAAAAGTAAGGATTTGCTCCTGAAATCGTCAGGCTCACCCATAGCATTATAATGTGAGGGAATGGTGTCAGGCAAAGCGCCATAATGCTTGAAAACCACATATACGGTAAACAGCAAAGCCACTAAAGCAAAGGATTCGAGTATCCAGTCGCTGAGCTGGAGCGGAATGCGGAGTTGAGGGCGGTCAGTTTTCATCTTATGAAAATACAGGGTAAAAACGAAAAAGGAAACCCCTTGAGACTTCCTTTTTCATAGCGGTTGCGAGTCTTTCCTTAAGCATCTTTCCCACCTAGCATCACCAGTTCGTTCAGGTTGACCTGAGTACTGTAGCGCTTCTCGCCTTGGGCGGTTTCAATATACCTTATGTACGAGCTTGCCCTCTACGGCCACTTCGCTTCCTTTTTTCAGGTACTTTCCGGCTATCTCTCCTACTTTTCCGAAGGCTACTATGCTGTGCCACTGCACATCCTCTACTTTCTCGCCTTTTTCATTGGTATACTTTTCGTTGGTGGCAAGGGTGAAGGTGGTGAGCGACTTACCGTTGTCAAAGGTTTTTACTTCCGGGTCTTTGCCTAATCTTCCCATTAATTGCACGCTGTTTTTCAGACTTTTCATAGTTGTAAATGTTAAAGTGATACATAAGTCCGGTACTGTTCCGAACCGATGGGACAAAATTGGAGGAAGAAAAAAGCCCGATTCGTATGAAAAACACTTGTATTCGTTTAGATTGCATTTGTAGTCGTTTGTAAACGAATATTGCCATGGAAAACCAAACCAAAACCTGCCTGGAATGCGGTACACCCATCAAGGGGCGCAAGGATAAAAAGTTTTGCTCCGACCAATGCCGCAATGCGCACAACAACACGCTCAATAGCGATGTAACCAATGCCATGCGCAATATCAACAACATCCTGCGCAGGAACAGGCGCATCCTGATGGACCTTACGCCCAACGGCAAAGCCAAAGTGCACCGCGATAAACTGGTAGAAAAAGGCTTTGATTTCAATTATTTTACCAGTAATTACGTCACGAAAGCCGGGGCGATATACTATTTTTGCTACGAGTACGGTTATTTACCTTTACAAGATCACTTTTATGCCTTGGTGATACGCCAAGAATATACAGAATCATGAGATTAACGATATCGATTATAGGTTTGGGATGGTATGGCTTTCCGCTTGCCAAGTTTTTGCAAGAAAAAGGTCATTATGTAAAAGGAAGCACCACCACACTCAGCAAAATCAGCAATAACACTACCGAAGGAATCTCCAGTGTACGCTTCAACCTAACGCCTCACGCTACGGGCGAAGATTTCCAATACCTATTTGATTGTGATGTGCTCATTGTGAACATCCCGCCCGCCATTCGTCAGCACGGAGAAGATTTTCATGTGCAGCAAATACAAGAGCTGCGCAGGCTGGCCGAAGCAGGAGGAGTAAAGAAGCTCATCTATACCAGCTCTACTTCGGTATACCCCGAAGGTGCCAAAGAATATGCCGAAGACTACGATTTTGAAAGCCAAGGCATAGGCAATCCTACCTTGTACCGAGCTGAAAAGGTATTGCAAGAATCAAAAGTTTTTTCCACCACCATTTTGCGCTTTGGTGGCTTAATGGGGCTCAACCGCATTCCGGGCAAATACCTACACAGCGGTCAGCTTATTGAGGGCGATGCTCCAGTAAACTACGTACATATTGACGATGCTATAGGCGTAACCTATTTTGTGATCGAACACGGACTATGGGGCAATGTGTATAATATCGTGAGTCCGGTATTGCGCACCCGAAAAGAAATTTACAGCGATTGCCACGAGCGCTTTGGTCATACCATGCCCATTTTTAGCACCTCGGAAGGAACTCATTGGAAGCGCGTACTTTCCCAAAAAATCATTCGTCAGGGCTATCAATTCATCCATGCCGATGCCTTGAAGTTTCCTTATAAGCCTGCTTGATGCTAAAAAGGGCCTCCTAAAAATTACGTACAAATACGTATTTATTTACTTCCTCCAAACTGCTAACTTTCTGGCACTAATAACCTAAAATAGGCTATGAATAGGCCTATACAGCATGGAGTCTGCCAAAATATCAAATGCAAAGTTACTGGAAGCCATTGTGAATGCGATTCATGAAGGCGTGGTCATTCAAGACTTGCAAAGTAATATCATAGCATTTAACCAGCAGGCCTGCAAAATGCTCAATCTGAGTGCTTCTCAATTGCTTGGAAAGTCCTCTTATACGCCTCACTGGCGGATTATCAAAGAAAATGGTCAGGCTTTTGAAGGACGCGAACACCCCAGCGAAGTAGTGACCCATACCGGAGTGCCGCAAAAAGATGTAGTGATGGGCGTGTACATTACGGAAGATGATATACGTTGGATTTCAGTCAGCAGTAATAAAATCAATTTGGAAAAGGAGGAGCTGGTATTTACCACCTTTGTGGATATCACCAAGCTGATGGAGAGCAAAAAAGAGCTTGAGCGTATACGACATTCGGTGGAAGTATTGGTAAAAGCCTCGGCTGACCTCACCCTAGATGTAAGCGATAAGGGCTACGTATACAAGCTGTATCATGGCGACCAAAGGGTACTTTTTATGCCGCCTGAGTATACCGAAAACCGCTACTTGCAGGAGGTATTTCCCGGTGAATTCGGCCTTAAGGTATGTGATTTGATTACCCTAGCCATACAAACCAAGGAAGTTCAGTACATCACCTATCAGAATCCCTTCAATCCCGAAGACTTGCGCTGGTTCAAAGCTAGCATATCACCTTACAAAGACCATCAGCAGCGAGTATCTATTGCAATTAGTGATATTACCAAGCAAAAGACACTGGAACTGGAAAAAGAGGAGTTGGACACCCAGATGTTCCATGCATTTGAGTACTCTCCCATTGGCATGGCCTTTCTTTCAACGGATGGGCATTTCTTTAAAGTCAATCCCGCTTTATGTGCGCTATTGGGCTATACCAAAGCAGAACTCCTGAGCTTAAGCGTGAAATCGATCTCGGTGGAGGATGAATATGAAAGGGATTTTCCCAATACCCGACTTTTGTTAAGTGGAGAATTATCCTCTTACCAAACGGAGAAACGATACCTACACAAGCAAGGGCATTATATTTGGGGAAGACTGGCCGTGTCAGTGGTTAAGCCAAGTGAGAAGAGAGAGGCTTATTTCATTGTCCAAATTATGGATATCACAGAGCATCGCCAGCTAATCAATCGCTTAGAGGAGCAAAAAACCACCATTGAGAAAACCGCTCATGAACTGGAAAGCAAGGTAGAGCAACTGGAGGATTTTAACCGAATAGTGGCCCATAACTTAAGGGGACCAGCTACCAATATCCATGTGGTATCGAAGATGATTCGCCAAGAAACTGAAACCAAAGAAAGAAATGAGTTGATTGATTTGCTAGAAGAAGCCAGTATGAATCTGGTAGGCACCCTTCAATCACTTATGGATGTACTAAGTATACGGCTAAATACCGATATTTCTCTTGAAGATTGCTCTTTTGCTCAATCGCTTGAAGGGATAAAAAAATCGCTTTTTCAAGAAATAGCTCAAGTTAAAGTGGATTTTGAGACCTCATTTCTGGTGGAAACGATACCTTATCCACGCGTATATCTGGATAGCATGCTGTACAATCTGATAAGTAATGCCATCAAATACCGCCAAGCCGATGTTCCGCTGATTATCAAAATTAGTACTTACCAAAAAGAGGGAAAAACGTGCTTAGAAGTAAGCGATAATGGCTTAGGTATTGACCTGAAAAAGTATGCTAAGAGCATTTTTCAGTACAGTAAGCGCTTTCATAAATCGATTGAGGGCAAAGGAGTTGGTTTATTTATTACCAAAAACCAAATTAATAGCCTAGGAGGCAGCATTCAGGTGGAAAGCGAGCCCATGAAGGGCGCCACCTTTACCATTACTTTCTGATAATAAGCCCCTTACTATCGCACAATGCTTCGGGGAATGTTCATGGGCAAGCGCGACAAAAGCTCATAATTCATCTGGGCACTTAGCTCTCCAAAAGAAGCTACGCTGATGGTTTGCTTGCCTTGTTTGCCAATCAGCACCACTTCTTCGCCTTCTTGCAAATCAGCTAAGTCGCTTACATCTACCGTAAGGGCATTCATGTTCACCGTACCGATTACCGGCCTTTCTTTTCCATGAATCAGCACTTTGCCAATATTGCTTAGGCTGCGCGTATATCCGTAGGAATACCCCACGGGAATTACAGCCAGTCTCATAGCCTTATGCGCCATAAAAGAAGTTCCGTAGCCTATGAATTCGCCCCGCTTCACCAGCTTAAGCGACATCACCTTACTTTTCCACTGGATAATGCGCTTCAAAGGATTGAAGGTTGCCCCACGCTCTCCACTAAAGCGCACGTAGGTTTCCTGACTGGGCCAGAAGCCATATTGCAAAATACCGATACGCACCATATCAAACTGGCTCTCCGGATAGTTGAGTAAGGCGGCTGAGCAAGCGGCATGGCGCAGATGTGGGCGAATGCCCTGTTTTTCAAATAGCGAAAGTCCCTCTTGATACACCTGCAATTGCTGGCGCACACGAAAGTCGTTGGACAAACTTTCGGCTCCCGCCAAGTGTGTACTAATGCCTATAATTTCCAAGGATTCAGCATGCTGATTCAGGTATTCGGCAAGGCGTGGCCACTCTTTTGCGGCAAAGCCTGTGCGGTTCATGCCCGTTTCTAATTCTATATGAATACGCGCCCTTTGGGATTTTTCCTGCGCATGAGCACATAAGCGCTCCAAGCGGTGCCAATCGAATACCGCCACCTCTATGGCTTGGTCTAGCACCCAATCAAAGGCGGGTTCTTCTATCATCCCCATAATGTACACACGCGGTGATATACCCAATGCCTGCCGAATGGTAAATGCCTCCTCAGCAGAAAATACGGCAAAATACTCTTGCCCCTCGCGCATGGCCATTGACACAAACTCGGGCAATCCATGCCCATAAGCATTGCCTTTTACCACGCTACACAGCCGTGTGCTCGGAGCCAGCAAAGAGCGGATAAATTGAAGATTTTTGCGCAATGCCTGTCGGCTCAATTCAATACTACTGGTACTAAACATGGGCTTTTTGAAGGGTTTGAATGATTCCGGTGAACGCTTGTACACCTACCGGAATAATGGCATCGGGGAAATCATAATCGGGATTGTGCAGTGCGGGACAATCTTCCCCAGCGCCTATGCCAAACATGCAGCCCCGAAACTGATTGGTAAAAAGTCCGAAATCTTCTCCCCACTTAAAGGGATAAGGTCTTTTGTAACTATCCAAAGCTTTCTCGACACAGGCTTTTTCCACCAACTGCGCAGCTTGGGCATCGTTGGTATTGGCAAAAAAGGTTTGCGTTTCTGAAGTCTCTACCTGATTTTTTTGTGCTTTTGCCACCTCATGCACTAAGGCTTTCACATCATTTTCCAATTTGCGCAGGCGTTCATCGTCCCAGCAGCGGAGGGTAAGGTGAAGCTCGCCCGCTCCGGCTGAAATGCCATACGCCTCCTCGCCTACGCTTACATGCACCACACTGATTACGCGCATATCCACATTAGAAGGGTCGTTCAGGCTAAGGCTATCGAGTTTCTGTAAAATTTCCGCAATAGCAAAGGCCGGATTGATGCCATGTTCGGGCTCCGCAGCATGGCTGGTTTTTCCGGTAAATCGAAAAATAAGGCTATTGACCGCAGCCGTAAAGGTGCCCTCGCGGTACACCACTTGCCCCAGCGGATAGCCCGGAAGGTTATGAAAAGCAAATACCCAATCAGGACTAAGCTGAAAGCGCGAATCGGCCAATACCGCTTTAGCACCTTCCCCATTTTCCTCAGCCGGCTGAAAGAGCAGGTGCACTTTGCCGTGTAAATTCTTCTGTTGCGATAGCCACTCAGCCACGCCACAGAGCACGGCCATATGCCCATCGTGCCCGCATTTGTGGGAAACGCCCCTAGACTGAGAAGCATGCGCAAATGTGTTGATTTCTTGTATGGGCAAAGCATCGAGTTCGCAGCGCAAAAGGATTTCAGGCTCGGCCTCTTTTCCACCAAAAGTGGCCAATACGCCCGTTCCGCCTAGGGAGGTGATTAACTCCTGAGGGTTTAGTTTTTCTAAAAAGTGAATAATGCGCTGAGCCGTTTCACGCTCTTGACCCGATACTTCGGGATGCTGATGAAGTTCTTTGCGGAAAGCCGCCAGATGGGTAGTTGTAGACATATCTTTTGTGTTCTGGATGCGGATACACAAGCCATGGAACACCTTCATGGCCTGCAACACAGGAGAAACGGATTCTCCGAAAGATGAGGTCTAAGGTAATATTTTCCCTTTCTTTTCACAAACTCAATGTATCTGAGCGGTACTTGGTGGCATATCCAGATGTTTATCAAAGTGCTGCATAATCAACTCCATCACCTCCTCTCGGTGAGCCGTTACGCCATGGTTGTCGTCATATTCATAATACTGTATCGGATAGTTTCGCGCTTGCAGCTTTTTTACCAAGGCTCGACTGTCGTTTACATCTATGTGCACATCTTGTCGTCCATGGAAGAGCAGCAAAGGGATTTCGGGCAATGCTTCCGTCCAATAAAATACGGAACGTTCTTTAAGCACCTCCTCGGGGCGTTCGGCATATCCGGGAATCAACTCCTCAAACACTTCTTTCATTTCCGGATGAAACTCTCTATTGGTAAGCAGATTGCTCAAGCCTCCAATAATGGCCACGGCCTTTACGTTCGGCCTTTGCTTCATCAGCTGATAGCACATCATGCCACCCCGGCTTATCCCCAGCAAAGCTACACGCGTGGCATCTAGTCCAGGTAAACTATTGAGCGATTGAAGCAAGTAGCTCAAATCATTCACATCCTTCCCGCCAAACTCATCGGCTCCTTGGCTAGCCGAATTTCCCCGATAATTTATCGCCACCACAGAATATCCTTTTAAAGCAAACTCCGCCAAAGGATCCATCATGGTCATTACCTTAAGCAGGCCTAAGTCGCGGTTACCGCCCCGATGGAACACAATTACAGGCGTATTTTTAGCGCCCTTAGGTTGGATAAGGAATCCGGTAATGAGCAGGCCATCGTTTTCAAACGCTATCGAGAATAAATCGAGACTTTTCATAAAATCCAGTGCTTGCTCACCTTGGTGGTCTACCAGATGGCGGGCATAGGGTGAATTCAAATAATCCACTTGCTTGTATTGGATATGATGAGAACGAAAGGGTTCCCAATCGCCTCGTCTTTCTTCCCAATCAACAGAGGAATTACAAGAAAAAAGGAGCAGCAAAAGTGATAGTGACAGAAGGTTTTTCATGGTCTTTTTGAGGCGAAGTAAAGGTCTTTTTATCCGCTCATCGACCGTTTGCAGGAATCAGGACTTCTTTCCGTGCATCTTTTTGTATTCCTTGGGGGTGAGTCCGGTTACTTCTTTAAAGCATTTATTGAATACCGACTTAGAATGAAAACCGCTTTCCAGTGCAATTCCTAGAAAGGAAAAATGGCTGTTTTCATCTTGAAGGATACGCTCACAAACCTCCTCTACGCGCAAGGTATTGATGACCTGATAGAAACTTTGTCCCAATCCTTTGTTTAGCAAATAGCTTACCTCGCGGGCATTAAGTTCATAAGCCTCGGCTACTTCAGCTACTTGCAGTTGGGGTTGAAGGTAAAGTTTATCGCGCCTGATTTTGGCCACCAAAGCCTCTGCCCTTTCCCGTTCCTCTTCCGAAATCTGCACACCCTGAGGCAATTCCTCAGGTAAGGAAAGATACAACATCCCTTTGCTCAAGCCCTGCGTACCTATCCAATACACCACCACAGAAATAGCGATAAACAGAAGGGAAAAATCAGCAATACGCAGTTCTGTCACTTTGGCAATTGACCATACAATTAGCCAAAACAGAAAGATGCCGGCTATACTTCCCAGCAATTGCTTAAACCACTGGAGCGATCGCTCATGCACTTCCGAATACTGCTGCTTAAGCCGCTGTTCAAAGCCCGTAATCAATTGTAGCATCGCCCAACTGTAACCTATCATTTGAAGCAGCACCGTAGCCGTGAGCACTCCTGACGCTATCACAAAAAAAGAAGAATGCGCATCTTCCCCTCGCCAAGAGGAAGGCAAAAAGCGCACCCCTTGAAAGAGTAGATGAAGGAAGAAAGGAATAAAATGGAGCCAGGGCTTCCAGGGTTTTCCGGCTTGGGTAATAGAACGGATATACCCATAGAGTGCCGGAAAAATGGCCGTTACCGTCACCACCGAATATTTTAGCAGACTGGGCCAGGCATCGTCAAAAGAAGAGGTTATCAATACAATCCGCCAATTGAGCAGGGCAAAAGCCAGCATCAGCAAGGCCAAAAAGCCATTGTGCGTCAATTGCTTAGAGGTGCGGAAAAGCATAAAAGCCATATACGCACCATAGCCTACCCCCGAGAGGATAATGGCTTCGCTTAAGGTGAAACTGGCAGATTGCATGGAATTAAACAAAAATACTGACTCTTAAATGAAATACCATTCTACAAAATCTCTTCAACATAAGTATTACATTCTTAAAACCAGTATTTTTATTTAAAAACCAATCAAAATTCACATAAATTCTATTTTCATAAAAACGAACCCTGCAAAAAGACAGTGAACAAGCCCACCACTAATTTAAATCAATAAAGACTTGGATCACTTGGTTCAAGAATGAAGGTTTGGACAGTTTCCCCTGCAAAAATCCCCAAGCCGCCATTAACATTTGAATAAATGTTGACAGGCTCTACAAAATCATTTAAACGAGTATTCCAATATTGAATCAAGGTTTGTTTATAGGTATAATATTCCTTTGATACATTTCTTATCTGTACATGGTATCTCAAAAAGCTATTAGAACTTATGGCCATAATAAGATTTCCGTCCATGTCAGTAGTCCTAGGACTAGTTTTAGCCAATAGTTCTACCTCCAAGCTTTCCCCGTCAAAAAAACTGTCGCTGAACAAAAGGGTACCGTCCTTATGAATATCGGCCAGCGCATCTGCATCTGCCCAATCATGAATATTATACGAATTTAAAAGTGGGTTATAACTAAATACTTGGCTAGGTGTAAAATATGCCGGCTCTCGGATAGTATCACCTTTAACATCTATGTATTCTGAGGCTTTTTGCTCCTCATATACAGTTAGTTCATAATAGTTCTCCCCTGGCTGATCGTTGATAGTAAGCCTTACAGGCAAGAAATATCCCGGGTCGGTATGCAACTCGCTATTACTTTCAAGTTCTATGAAAGACTCTGACGCAAATTTAACATTGCTACCTTGGGGCATCAAAGGCATTTTAAACGAAGCCGTAACTGATGGCAACCCTTCGGCCTTCACCTCAATTGAATATTGAATTCCTTTCTTAGGCTTGAACCCTTCCACAGATTTATAGTACTTCAGAGAGGGGTAATTATTTCCATATTCATTATAATCAACTAGTGTAAGCGGAAAAGTCCCTCCTTCATCTGAAAGAATTACAATATTGGCATTTTCAATAACGCTGGCCTCGGTTTTACCAGTAGGGGGAAGGCTTCTTGATACGTGAACTTTAAATGCACTATCTGATTCGAGAACTCCCTTCAGAACTATTTTTGTAGGCATTGATTCTACTTCAAACTCAATATCGGACTGGCACGAAAAGCTTAACAGTCCAATTGTAATTAATAATATTATATAATTTTTCATGTTGCACTAATTAAAAGGAAAACTGATAACTAACTGATGGCAGAAAGGTGAAAATGGTAACTTTCTTATAAGACCTACCTTCTTCTTCCGAATATTCTTTCTCTATAAAGAAGGGGTTTCGATTATTATAGATATTATAAACTGACACTACCCATGCCCTCTCTCCCCATTTCTTTTCTTTTTTCCAAATGGCATTAAAATCCATTCTGTGATAATTGGGCATTCTGTAGGCATTTCTTCCCCCATAGTAGTCAATGGATACACCATCAGTTTCATATCTTGCAATCGGCAAGGTTACAGCGATACCTGTTTTATAAACAAAGGCAGAACTTACTTCAAATCGACTATTTACTTTATAATTACCAACAAATGAGATATCGTGCCTTACATCGTATCGAAAAGGATAAGGCTTACCGGAGTTGATTGAATTAAACCTTCTATTTGCATATGCTAAAGTATAGCCCAGCCAGCCATTAAGCCGCCCTTCCTTCTTTTGCAGAAAAAACTCCACACCATAGCTATCGCCCCAGCCGGCCTCTACTTTGGCTTCCCAATTTTCAGTAGGCTCTAAAAAATTTGCCCCTTCCTTATACTCTATTACTCCATCCATTTCTTTATAATATGATTCGACAGAGAACTCATAGTCTTTGTTAAGTTCAAATGCTGCACCAAACGCGGCCTGCCAACTTTGCTGTGGCTCTATATTTTTAGTAGATGGCACCCATAAGTCAGTAGGAAGCCCAATGCCCGAGTTGGTTAACAAATGAATGTACTGAACCATGGTAGCATATGAAGCCTTTAATGAAACAGAACTGTTAATTAAATATCTACTTGAAAATCTGGGCTGAAGACTAGGGTATTGCCTACCATTCACCAAAAAATAGGAAGAATGTAGCCCAATGTTGGACTTAAGTCGACTACCCAGTTCAAACTCATCCTCTACATACAATTGCGCTTCAATAGCCTTTGTGGTACTTTCCCCAAATGTCGTATCAATTTCTTGATTAGACTGAATGGATGTGGCACCTGGCGAAAACAGATGTTGTGTGATATTCGTGCCAAACTTTATCGAATGAGTATTTGATGGATTATATTCAAAATCAATTTTCGCGGCATAATCCTCAATTCCCGATTGGTATCGGTTGAGCCCATACAACTCTTTTGCATTTCCGTCTGAGGTTTCTCTATGGCTCTTACTTTTATTTACAAGAGAAAAATCGTAATTGCTGTAGGTAATGGAGGTATTTGCAAAAAGTGAGGGCGAGAATAGGTGATTCCACCTAAGAACTGCTGTTTTATTCCCCCATTTAAAACCATAATCAAAAGTATTATTATATGTGCTATTATTGATAACTACAGAGCTATTCTGCTTTGAATAGAACTCATCATTTCCTAAATAAACACTTACATATACTCTATCCTTAGGAGATAAATGATAATTTGCTTTAGCATTGAAATCATAGAAATAATATCCGAGCTTATCCTCTCCTAAAGACCTCTTCATAAATGGTCGAGAGACTACATCTGCATAGGTTCTTCTGCCCGATACCATATACGAACCTTTACCTTTTGCTATAGGGCCTTCTACATATAGTTTTGAGGAAATAAGACCAATAGCCCCCCCACCTTGAAACCTTTGGTTATTTCCTTCCTTCATGTTTACATTAAGTACCGAGGAAAGCCTTCCCCCATATCGTGCTGGAAAGCCTCCTTTCAAAAGTTCCACGTGATTGACCGCATCATCATTAAAAACTGAGAAAAAGCCAAACAAGTGCGATGCATTATAAACGGGCACTCCATCTAAAAGTATAAGGTTCTGATCAGGACTGCCACCCCTCACATACATTCCGCTGGTACCCTCTGTACCTGATTTAACACCGGGGAGAAGCTGCAAAGCTTTTAAAATATCTGTTTCACCGAGTAATACTGGCATAGACCGAATCAGTTCCATGGGGACATCTATAGCACTCATTTGAACTTTCTCTTGAATACTTTCTAATTTGGAAGCCGTAACGGTTACCTCATCAAGCTGCTGAGGGTACAAACTAATGTTCAATAAGGTATCGCCTATTGCATCAAAGGCTACCATTTGTGATTGATACCCCACGTAGGAATATATTAGTTGAACCTGCTCACCTGCTTTTACCTGTAAGGTATAATGACCATAATAATTCGAAAGTGCACCTGTGGAGGATGTGGGGCAGTAGACGGTTCCACCAATGAGGTTCTCGCCCGATTGACCATCTCTTAGGTAACCATGAATAAAAACCCTACCTCCCTCTTTATCAAGCCTTTTTTTCAAAAATATAATATTCCCTTTTGTGGTATAGGAGAGGTTGAAATTATCCGATATCAGTTTAAGTATTTCTGACACTTTTAACGACTCATCGCTTAAAATGACTTTTTTCTCTAATGGTAAAATGTCGGGATTATAAGAAAAACTAAAGTCTGTTTTAGCTTCAATAGCATTTAAAACTTCTTTTAAGGTTGGCTGTAGCGTATTAAATCGTATTTCCTCACCTGTATGAGCTTCTTGCGCATGAACAACTCTGGCAAAAACTGAAAGAAGCAAAATTAGTAAAATCGGTTTCGTTTTCATGTTTATAATTTTTAGACATAGTAGTAGTATTAAGAAGCAAATTCTACTTCTTTATGCATGGGTTTAATTATTTTTTCAGGAATTAATATATCTCAAACCCTTCTGGTGAATCTCTGAAATTAAGGTCTAAGGTGAAGGTTATAACTTCTAAAGCCTCCTCCAAGGTAAGTTGCTTTAGCTCAACCGTAATTTTTTGATCATGAGCTTTTTCGGTGCTTATTGAAACTTTACGATCGTAATGTTCTGAGAGAAATTCAACAACATATTGAATGGATTCATTTTCAAATCGAATGATACCTGTTTTCCAAGCTAATTGATTACTATTGTAACGAGAGTCAATTATAAGTTTACGATGAGTATATTTAACACTCATCTCCTTGGATAATACTGCTCTATCATTTGCCGATTCGACCAACACTCTTCCTTCTTCAACGCTTACGTTTATTGCTGAGTCGGAATAAGCTTTTATATTAAAGGTGGTTCCTAATACCGTAGTGGTTAATGAGTGGCTTTCTATAGAAAAAGGGGCTTGTTTATTTGGCCTTACTTGAAAATACGCCTCTCCGTTTAATTTCACCTTACGCTCTTTGAGATTATAGGGTTTCATAACCTCTAACTTTGAGTTTTTATTAAGGACAACATAGGTACTATCGGGAAGCCAAACCTCTTTTGTTGCGTTGCTTGTTTCCACAATCATAAATGGTTCACTCCTAACAGCTAAATAATAGACCAACCCTAATGACATAATAAGGAAGGTTATAGACGCTGCAATTTTAAAATAAGTATTATACCAAGGGTTTATGCGATGTCCCTTATCCGATACTTTTGCCAATATCCTCTGCCAGTCTTTTTCTTTAAATTCATCAAAATTTACAACAGGAAATTGCTTGGGTTTTGCTTTATATTGCTTAAGGCTATTCAATAACGCCTGATTCTTTACAGACTGTTGCAGCCACATTTCTACTTCAGTGATTTCTTCAGCAGAACATTCCCCATGTAGGTATTTTGCGAGCAGTTCCCAGTTGGTTTTCATGCGAATAATTTTGGTTATTTATATGCATGAGTAAAAAAGACCTGACTACCCCTAAAAGAAAAGTAAAAAAAATATTTTATCGGGGATTTGAGCTGATAAATCTTCTCTTAATCGCTTTAGTGCTATCCCCATTTGAGCCTCAACGGTTTTGGTTGAAATATTAAGCCTCTCGGCTATCAGCTTATAGCTCAACTCTTCTTCCCTACTCAATAAAAATATTTCGCGGCACTTGGGTGGCAGCTTGGATATTGCTTTTATGATATTCTTTTCTAACTCCATAAATGAAAGCTCTTCTAGGGGCGTATCAAGAGTATGGGCTGAAAAAGTGTGATCTTGGCTAGAAACATGAACCTTGCTTTTCTTAAAATAAGCAATAGAAGAATGATAAACCGATGAATAAAGATATGCCTCGTGGCTTTGAATTGTATGCCAATGATTTGATCTTTCCCAAAAATTCAAAAAAGCCTGCTGAACGATATCCCTAGCATCATCCTTATCTTTAACAATACGATTCGCTACATGACACAACTTCAAATAGTTAGCATCAAATAATCTCTGAAAATAGACTGTATCCCCCATCAGTTTACGGTTCTTAAAACAAGGGAATTATTGTGATACCCCAAGCTTTACTATATAACTTAACTCTTTAATCCGGAATAATACAGAGGCACTATTCACTAGAAAAATCTCATTCTATATTTCAATTTAACTTATATTCAACTCAAAACAAGCCCACTACTTTTCCATCCGCATCAATATCAATGCTTTCGGCAGCGGGAATGGCCCCCAAGCCAGGCATGGTCATCATTTTGCCTACCAGAGGATAAATAAATCCGGCTCCTGCCGATATTTTAATATCCGAAATGGTGATGTTAAAGCCTTGGGGAGCGCCTAATTTGCTCGGGTCATCAGAGAGGGAAAGGTGGGTTTTAGCCATGCAAATAGGCAAATGACCAAAACCGTCTTCTTCCAATTGCTTAATTTTTTTCTTTACCCCCGTGCCCAGCACAATATCATCTGCTCCATATACCTTCTGAGAAATCTTGCGCATTTTCTCTTCTATGCTTTCCTCCAAGTCGTACATGAACTGCGGTTTAGGATTAGGATTGGCCGTGGCAGCTGCATCTACCAATCTCGCCAAACCGGCTACACCCTTGCCTCCATCGGCTACCCCATCCGATACAGCAAAACCGTAGGCTCCGCTAGTTTTCACAAAGCCTTCCAGTTCCTGAATCTCGGCTTCGGTATCGGTTGGGAATTTATTGAGGGCCACCACCACAGGTACACCAAAAGCTTGTATGTTTTCCAAATGCTTTTTCAGATTGGCAAAGCCACGCACCATAGCGGCCACATTCTCCTTTTTCAGATTTTCTTTATCATAAGGCTCACCACCATGCATTTTTAGCGCTTTTACAGTTGTTACTAACACAGCAGCATTGGGAAACAGCCCCGATTGGCGGCATTTGATGTCGAAGAACTTTTCTCCGCCTAGGTCGCTACCAAATCCGGCTTCGGTAACCACATAATCGGCTAGGTGGAGGGCCAATTTATCACCCACGATGCTGCTACATCCATGGGCAATGTTGCCAAAAGGCCCCGCATGCATAATACAAGGCTGACCTTCGTAGGTTTGTACCAGATTGGGTTTGATGGCCTGCTTCATAATGGTAGCCATTGCGCCTTCTGCTTTTATGTCTTTTATCCGAATAGGCTTCCCATCCGAATCGCGGCCAAGCACCACCTCGCCCATGCGCATTTTCAAATCTTGAAGGTCGGAGGCCAAAGCCAATATGGCCATGATTTCCGAAGCCGCTGTAATATCAAAACCCGTAGCACGCGAAACGCCATTTTCCTGACCCAGCCCTATCACGATTTCGCGCAGCGAGCGGTCGTTCATATCCATAGCCCTACGAAACTGTATGCTTGACACATTGAAAAGCGGCTTCTTGCGTCTGTAGATGTGGTTATCGAGCATGGCAGCGGCCAAGTTGTGGGCCGATTCCACGCGAGAAAAATCTCCGGTAAATCCCAGATTGATCTCCTCCATGGGCAGCACTTGCGAATATCCGGCTCCGGCAGCTCCGCCCTTTACGCCAAACACTGGCCCTAAAGAAGGTTGGCGCAAGGTTACAATAGCCTTTTTACCCAAATACGCCAAACCTTGGGTCAGGCCGATGCTGGTGGTCGTCTTGCCTTCTCCGGCAGGGGTAGGGCTAGTGGCAGTCACTAAAATATACTTACCGCGTGGCCTCTTGTGTATTTCCTTTTCCCGCTCAGGACTTAGGGCAATTTTGGCCATGTACTTGCCAAACTGTTCCAAGTCATCGGGATGGAGACCGAGGGATTGAGCGATTTGCTGAATAGGTTTGAGGGAAGCTTCTTGGGCGATTTCAAGACTAGAGCGCATAGTGTATCGGATTTATACACTAAATCTACACTTTTTATTAATACCAAGGAGGGAAAAAGCAGGGTCTATTCGGTGTAGAAAACCCGCTTTACGCGTTCGCTTACATTGGTGAGGATTTCATACGGAATGGTGCCAATGGATTGGGCCATATCGGCCACGGAGTATTGTTCTCCAAAGATAATCACCTCATCACCCACCTGTGCCTCGATATCGGTAATATCTACCATAGTCATGTCCATGCACACATTGCCGATCACAGGAGCCAGCTTTCCATTAATCACCACCTTGCCCACGCCATTGCTAAAGCCTCTGTCGAAGCCATCGGCATAGCCAATGCCAATCGTGGCCGAACGGGTAGGCCGTGCGGCTTTCCAGGTGCGACTATAGCCTACCGTTTCGCCTTCGGCAATGGTTTTTATTTGAGAAATGGTGGTTTTCAGGCGGCTGATGGACTGCAAAGAGCCTTCCGCCAGTCCGCTTACCTCCACGCCATAGAGGCCAATTCCTAATCGAACCATATCGAAATGGTATTCAGGAAAGCGCAGAATGCCGGGTGAGTTCAACACATGGCGCAGCGGCTTATTGGGCAATACAGCCGTGAGCGAGGCATACATATTCTCATATTCCATCACCTGGGCATGGGAGAACCCATTATGAACGGCCTCATCGGAACCCGCCAGATGGGTAAAGATGCTTTTCACCCGTATTCCTTGGGTATTGAGCAATATTTCGCAAAGCGCATCCATTTGCTCTTCTTCAAAGCCTAGGCGCTTCATGCCTGTATCTAGCTTAAGGTGGATGCCAATCTCCTGACTCGGGCTCAATTGATACACAATGCTTTGCAAAATCTCTAAACTATACACTTCCGGTTCAAGATTGAAGCGCAGCAATTTATCGATACTCTCAGGCGAGGGATTCATCACCATAATGGGCAGGTGAATACCATTTTGCCGCAAGGCTACGCCCTCATCGGGATAGGCCACGGCCAAATAATCTACTTTATGAAACTGCAAAAGATTGGCGATTTCATGGCTTCCGCTACCATAGGCAAAGGCTTTGACCATCACCATCAGGCGGGTATTGGGCGCTAATTGCGCGCGGTAGAAATTCAGGTTGTGGGTAAGCGCATCGAGGTTGATTTCGAGTACCGTTCCGTGGATTTTCTCTTGTAAGCGATTGGCAATGCGCTCGAAACCAAAAGCTCGTGCCCCTTTAATCAACACGAGTTCGTTCTTGAACTTGTCGGAAAGGTCGGAAGCTAAAAATTGTTCTGTACTGGCATAAAACTCAGCCGGAATCGAAAAAAGTGCCTTTTCTTTTTCAATTTCCGGCCCTATCCCTATCAGTCGGTCGATATGTTTTTGCTTGAGCAAGATGGCCACTTGGGCGTACAACTGCTCGCGCACCAAGCCCGATTGGAGAATGTCGGACAAGATGAGGGTTTTCTTTTCGCGCTGCTTTTGCTGCGCCAGAAAATCGAGAGCGATTTCCAAACCTGCCAAGTCATTGTTATAGGTATCGTTGATCAGGTAGGTGCCGTTCACGCCTTGCTTCAACTCTAAGCGCATACTTACCGGCTCTAGCCTTAGCACCGTTTGCTGCAAAAGCGAAGAGGCCACGCCCATCACCAGCAGGCAGGCAACTACGTGCATGGCATTTTCTACCGAGGCGGCATCGGTGTAGGGAATACGGAGGGAAAACTCCTCCCATTTATACGAAATATTGAGCAAAGTAAAGCCCTCGCGCTCTATGCGTTTATAAATATGCACCGTAGCTTCACGGTTTTTGAAAGACCACGCCACGCGGGAGTTGGACGGAATATGCAGGTTCATCAGCTCATCCACATCCTCATGATCGGAGCAGTAAATCACCGACTTACAATTATGAAAAAGCTTGATTTTCTCTTCTATCTTTTGCTGGCGCGAAAGAAAGTTTTCATCGTGGGCACTACCGATATTGGTAAATATCCCGATACTGGGATTGATCACCGCTTCCAAATTTTTCATTTCCCCGGGCTTAGAAATACCCGCTTCAAAAATCCCTATTTGGTCGGTTTCGCTCATTTGCCATACCGAAAGCGGCACGCCTATTTGCGAATTATAACTTTTGGGACTGCGTACTACCTGATAAAAACTTCCAAGGGCCTTGGCCAGCCATTCTTTGACTATAGTTTTCCCATTACTCCCCGTAATACCAATTACCGGATAGCGGAAGCGTTCGCGGTGTTCGGTGGCAATTTGCTGAAGGGCTTCTATGCTGCTGTTTACTTCCAGCACGTAGGCGTCATCGGGAAGGAAATCGATATAATCTTCCACCACAAAAAGGCGAACCCCTTGGCGGTAGATATCTTCCAGAAAGGCATGCCCATCGTGATGTTCCCCCTTAATCGCAAAAAAAACGGCACCCGAAGCCACAATCACCTTTCTGCTGTCGGTTAACAGATGGGTGATTTCTGGGTCGGAAGCCCCCTTTTGTAACCAGTGGCCTTGCGTGATTTTTTTTAGTTGGGAAAACTTCAATTGGGAATACTAGGGTTTATTGCCTGATAATGTGATCAAAGCATTAACCACAAAAATACATAGCTTTTTTAATTTGCCGCCTCTTGCGATTGATTAATGTTGGTAAAGGGCAGCGTAACTGTGAAAATACTTCCCTTGGCCGGAGTACTCATAAGCCGCACCAATCCGCCCAGGCGTTCTACAGCGCGCTTTAAAATGTAAAGACCTAATCCCGTACCGTTAGACTGCTCACTGGCCCTGAAGAACATCTCAAATATTTTCTCCTGATGCTCAGTGGGTATGCCATGCCCATTATCTTCCACGATGATTTCTAAAAATCCCTTTTGCTCTTTTACCACTACCCGTACAATCATTTCCTCTTTGCCGGGGTCACAGTATTTGATGGCATTTTCAATCAGGTTTTGCAAAATGGTATTTACTATGGCCCACTCGGCATAATAATGTAGGCCTTCACTTACTTCTACCTCCACCTGAATCTCCGTAAAGTGAGGCAAATAACTGTACGATTGCAGGCACTCATTGATAAGTACCTCAAACTGAATCAGCTGCTTGTTTTCCTTCCCGTGCCCCATACGCGTGAGATTAATCAGCTCCATTACGATGGTATTGATGCGCACAATCTGCGCTTGGTACATATCAAAATATTGCTGGGCGGTAGGGTCACTTACATCCTTTTTCACCAAATTATTCAAGCCCATCAGTGAAGATATCGGGCCTTTCAGGTCGTGCGATACCCGATAAAAGAAGGAGTCGAGTTCGATATTTTTATTTTCAATAATCAAGGCCTTCTCGCGCTGAATCTTAGCTTCCAGCTCTAGTGATTCTATCTTGGCCAGCGACTCATAGCTTTTGATTACGTGGTAGGTATGAAAATTCATCACCGCTTCTTTGCTACTGATGTATTCTTCTAAATACAAAAGCGCTTCTTCTTGCCGGCCTTCTAACTTGGCAATATGGTAGAGATTATGATAGGCTTTAATGCAAATAATGCTGATGTTATAGGCTTTGGAAACCTCCAACGCCATTTGCAAGTATTTTTTGGCTTCACTGTATTCCTTTTTCTCTTTATATAGAAGGCCGAGCTTATGGGTAGTCATGGCTTCGCCCAATCGTTCGCCCACGGTTTGATGGATTTCGAGTGCCGCCAAATAATCGCTCAGGGCTTCTTCAAAAAAACCTTGCTTGCTCAGGATTTTCCCACGCCCATAGAGCGCAAAAGCGAGCCCGCGCACATCATTGGTTTTGCGCTTCAGTTCAATACTTTTTTCAATCAAGCTCATGGCGAGTTCCACCTTTCCTTGATTGAGGTAGATTCCGGAAAGCGGGTTGTAGGCGTTGGATTCTAAGTTGAGGTCCTTGGCAAAGCGGCTAGCCGTAATGGAACGCTCATAGGCGCCAATGGCATTGGGCACATCGCCAAAATACTCATAAATGGTGCCCATGGATTTGAGCACGCGGGCTTCGTTGTGGTAATCGTTGAGGGTGCGGTACAGGTCTAGGCATTCGAGCAGGTAGCGCAAGCCTTCATGAAAATTGTCCGATTTATAATATACACTGGCAATATTATACTTGGCATTGGCAATACCACGGGTATCGTTCATAGCCTCAAAATAATTGAGCGCTGCATTACTCAAACTGATGGCACGAGCATACTCTCCCTTAATCATTAGGAACAAACCCAGCTGATTGAGTGCACGGGCATAGAGGCCTTGCCAGTTTTCGCGTTCCGCTATGTCGCGCGCTTGCTCGGCCAGCTGAATGCTCATAGCCAAATCGTTCACCCTTAGGGTGTAGGCGTTATCTAATTTTGCCTGAAGCTCGCGGTATAGGGGTGTATTTTCCAACTTACAATCAAAAAGGCAAAATAATGAAATAAAATCATTAATAAGTGAAACCAACACAAGCAAATAGTAAAAAGCCGAAAGAATTGGATAAATTCTCCCTACCTACAATTCGGTATTTTTTCCCTGTTGATTGCATCGCACGGTCTTTCTTTAGCATTACAACTCTTTATTCCGTATTTTTCACCTGATAATCCCCACTATCATGAAACACCTAGCAAGCAAATGTGCTTTGTTCTTCAGCTTTTTGTTGATAGGCCTACCTATAGCAAAGGCGCAAACCTGGCAAGAACTGTACGACCAAGCACAAACATTTTATCAGGAGGGAGACTACACGTCCTCCTATCAAAAGGCCATTGAGGCCTTGGACAAAGCCCAAGGAAATGAGTTTGCCAAGCCTCGCGCTTTCACGCTTCAATTGGTTACCACGGCTGGATTAGATGCCGAAGCCTACGCGGTAGTAAGACAGTATGCTCCGCTAGAGATTGCCGCCTTTCAAAATCTGAAAGAAGAAAATGAGGAAGCACTGTATCAAGCCTATCTGAAAGAAATCAATGCGTATTTATACAATGGATTGAGCGAGGGGCTGGAGGCGAAATTTCAATCTTTGGTACAATTTTCCTTAGCCCAATGGGGCGATGCCCACGCCCTTACCTTGGGCACGCAACTGCAGTACGGAGAATTTCTTTCTTCCTTAGGCCAAGCCGATAAAGCCATTGAAGTGCTGGCTCCGACACTACCCAAAGCGAAAAGCCTGCCTGAACTATCGGAAGATTATTTTTACAATAGCTATGCCTTAGGGGCTTCTTATTACGCTACTAAAGACAAAGAGAAAGCCATTAGCACCTTGGAGCAATTCCTAAAAATGGCCGAGCTTAACAACATGCAAAGCTCCGAGGAATACAAGCAAAGCCAACGCATGGTAGCCGAACTGAAGAGTGAAGATGCTACCGCAGAAGAGAAATTGGCTTTGGCCAAAAACCTCGATGCGAAAGACCAAGCAAAGGAATTTTTGGAAACCGCCTTGTTGATGGAAAAAAACGGAGAATATCTGAAAGCACTAGAGATGATGACTATGGCCGAATCCATGCTCAATTCCGATACAGCAGCCTCTGCGAGCTTATTGCATTTCTCACTCTATTTCAATCAGGCACGTTTACTCACCCAAGTTGGACATTGGCAAGAGGCCGATAAAGCCTTGAACACTGCCCAAGCCTACGCACAGAAAGTAGCAGATGAGCAAGCCCAAGAGTGGCTATATTTGTATACCCTATGGGGCACTTGGGCTTCCCAAAAAGAAGATGCCGCTCTGGCCGAGAATCAATTTGCTAAAGCACATACCTACTTGGCCAATGCCAATCAATCAGCCACGTATTATTATTTCAATGAGCGGATGCTTGCTTTCTTTGGGCAACATCAGCTGAAAAAAGCTTCTCAGTTTCTCCTCGATAATGAAACCACGATAGCCGCCAAACTTAGTTTGGAGCAGCGCGCCAAGATGGGCTTTTATCAAGCCGATATTGCTATGGAACTCGGGAATATGGAACTGGCTCAAAAAACCATAGAAAAATATCAAGCCCTGTTAGCGAAGGAAATCACGCATTATCGCTACGATTTTTCTTTACTTGCCATCGATCTGAATCTGATGCAAGGGAAATATCCGCAAGCCCTTGAGCAGGCGGTAAAACTTATTGCCCAAGCCCCCGATGCGCTCGTAAATCAGGAGGCCTACCTACTAAAAGCAAAGGCGGAGGAGAAATTAGCCCTTTATGCCGATGCGGAGGCCAGCTTTAAAAAAGCCTTGAGTATGAATACCGACAGAAGTGAGGCGATAGACATCATTCAGGAAGCTACCAACAGTTTGGGCACATTTTATTTATCCTTGGGCAACTACGCAGCCGCAGAGCGCTATTTCACCGAAACATTGGCCAATACACCGGAAAACCTACCTTTTTATACCACTTTACAGCAAAACTTAGCCACGGTGTATCAGCTGACCAACCGCTACGATAAGGCTATACCGTTGTTGGAAAAAGTAAAGGCAAATGATAAGGAAACCTTGGGAAGCTTGCATACCCAGTATGCCATTACCCTACAAAACCTCGCCTCAGCTTATGTAAAAGTGGGCGAGATTAAAAAAGCACAAGCCTTGTATGAAGAAGCCTTGGCGATTGACGCTCAAGTATATGGAAAAAATCACCTGAGCTATGCCAATAAACTGAGCAACTTGGGTGTGCTCTACCAAGAACAAAATGAGCTAAATAAGGCCAGTCAGTTACTGTCTGAAGCCTTGCGCATCCGAAAAGCTCAGCTGGGCAGCCAACACCCCGACTACGCCTTTAGCGTATATAATTTGGCGGTGCTAAAGCAGCGTATGAAACGTATGGATGAAGCCGCTCCATTGTTTAAAGAAGCGATATCCATTTATCTTTTCCAGATTAATTCCATCTTCCCGGCCCTTAGCGAGCAGGAAAAGACGGTGTTTTATAACAAAATCAAACCAATCATTACGGCCTATCAAGATTTTGCGGTGGAATATGGCAGCACCCATCCCGAGGTATTGGGCGATTTATTTACTTTCCGATTGGCCACCAAGGCACTGCTTATGACATCTACTGCCAAAGTGCGCAGAAGCATTATGGCCAGCACAGACCAAAGCCTTAAGCAAAACTACCTGAGCTTTATTGCTACCAAAGAGGAATTAGCACAGCTTTACACGCTTAGCCTAAGTGAGTTACAGGATAAGAAGGAATACATTCAGCAACTGGAAGATAAAGCCAATACCTTAGAGAAAGAACTCTCCAAAAAATCGGTGGCTTTCTCGGCTCAGTTTAGTCAAGAGGCCCCCATTTGGGAAAATATCAAAGGCAGCCTTCAAGCCCATGAAGCCGCGGTTGAGCTTATCCGCCTTAAGCTTAACGTAGCGCAAGATACCGTTATTTATGCAGGTCTAGTGGTGGATGCCTCTTCTGCTCATCCTACTTTGGTGGTATTGCCCGATGGCAATCGCATGGAGCAGAAGGAGTTTAAATCGTATATCAATAGCATCAAATTCAAACTGGAAAACCCGCGCGCCTTCGATCGCTATTGGGGACCATTCGATACAAAATTAGCCGGAAAAACCACCATTTATTTATCCACAGACGGCATCTATAACAAAATCAATATTGCCACTTTAATGAATCCCGGCAAAGGCCAATATGTAGTAGACTACCAACAAATCCGCCTTTTGAGCAATTTAAGGGAACTGCTAGAGGCCCCCGAAGTTCCTTCTAGCACCCAAAATCATGCAGTGCTTATGGGCTACCCCAACTTTGGTGGTGAGCAAGAAGAAAAAAGCATTGACTATGCCGCCATTGTACAGAGTGTTTCTCAAGAAAATCCTGACAACTTTGGACTTACCCGTGGTGGGATTTCTCCACTACCAGGCACCAAAACCGAAATTGAGGGCATAAGCACCTTACTGAAAACTACTCAATGGAAAACGGAAACTTATCTTGCTGAGCAGGCCAATGAAGCGCAGATAAAAAGCACCCACAACCCCGCAGTACTGCACATAGCTACACACGGTTTCTTTATTGAAAACACCAGCGAAAAAACTGACTGGGTGTACAGCACCGATGTGAAAGATGGAAAAAACAATCCACTGCTTCGCTCGGGCATTCTACTCAGCGGTGCGGCCGAATCCATTGCCAAACAATTGCAAAATGAGCCATTACAAGGCCAAGAAGATGGAATCCTTACAGCCTACGAGGCTATGAACCTTTCGCTCGACCATACCCAGTTGGTAGTACTTTCCGCCTGCGAAACCGGCTCGGGCGAAGTGTCGAACGGGGAAGGTGTGTACGGCTTGCAGCGTGCCTTCAAAGTATCGGGCGCCCAAAACGTGCTGATGAGCCTTTGGAAAGTAGACGACAGCGCTACCCAGCAACTGATGAATGCTTTTTATACCAATTGGATGGCCTCCGGCAATAAACATGAAGCCCTACGCAAGGCACAAATCGACTTACAGCAAAAATACCCCGACCCCTATTACTGGGGCGCTTTTGTAATGATAGGTAACTAGGACCATGAACATGAAATACTACTCCCCAATCCTCTGCTTAGGCATACTTACTAGCTTGGCATCACTCACCTATGCCCAAGAAAAGACAAAAATCGAAGCACTCAGCACGCCTACGCATGTAGAGTTTTCGCCAACTATCAGTGCCGATGGTAAAACCATCATCTTTGAAACCGACAAAGGCGATGGTTGGGAACTCTACGAATCACAAATGGACGATGCGGGCAACTGGGGCACACCCGTACCGCTAACCGCCATCAATGAAAAGTGTGATTTTTTGGCTGGGCCCAACATCAGCTATGATGGAAACCTACTCTACTACACCGCTTTTATAGAGGATGTAACAGAGAGCGAAGATATTTTCTATTCACGCAGGATAGAAGGGGGCGGCTGGAGTGAGCCCATTCGTTTGCCCGAGACCATCAACACTGATGACTACGAAGCCTTCCCTTCTATCTCAGCGGATGAAAACTCCCTCTATTTTATTCGCATCAATCACAGAAACCCGATTGATAAGAAAACGGAAGAAAATTGCTTCACTATTTATGTATCACAAAAGCAAGCTGATGACACGTGGGGCGAGGCTGTACCGCTTCCTCCTGTAATCAACTCCGGTTGCGAGCGCGACCCAAAAATCATGGCCGATAACCGCACGCTCATTTTCTCCTCTATCCGCCCCGATGGCCTGGGGAAATTTGACATGTACCAAACCCGACTGGGCGAAGATGGCACGTGGGAAGAGCCAAGAGCCCTGAGCTTTATTAACTCAGCAGGCAATGACCAATCGCCCTGTATTGCCGCCTCAGGTGATGTAATGTACTATTATTCAGAAGATGATATCTGGTCGGTGAGCATACCTGAGGAGTTTCGCCAGTTGATTAACGTCACTATCAGCGGAGCCATAGTAGATGCCGTAAGCCAAAGTCCCGTTGCGGCTAAATTGATTATTACCGATTTAGACAATCCGGAAAATGTTTCCCAATTGGACAACAACGCGGAAGACGGCCGATACAACTTGGTATTGGGTGCTAAAAAACGATTTAAAGTAGAAATCCAAAGTGCTAATTACTTATATCAACAGCTTGATTTTGATTTTAGCACTATTGAAACCTATAAAGAAATCAAGCAGAATATTGAGTTGGAGTCGCGCTACATGGCTCAAATCGAGCTGGAAGACCTTGAACTAAAAAAGCCCCTTTCCGGCTGGCTACGTATCAATAAAGCCGATGGAAGCGTGGTATGGGAAGATTCCCTGCATAGCGGACAGCCGGCAGAGATCACCCTGTCCAGTTTGGAAAAATATACCGCGCAGTTGCGCAAAGAAGGCTACGAAGCCCGCGACACTAGCTTGGTGTTCGATCCGCAAATCTATAAAGCCACCACCCCTCTCCGTCTGAAAATTTTGAAGGAGAAAGTGGTGATGAGCGTGAATGTAAACGACATGAGTTCCAATAAGAAGATGCGCTCTAAAGTCTATTTCAAAAACTTGGATGAAGACGAAACCATCGTGGCCGAATCGGGCGAATCGGTGAGCCTGCGAAGAGGCGATCGCTACGAAGTCCTTACCAGCAGTGACAAAGGCTATGCATTTGCTTCTACCACCCTTGTGGCCGGAGAAGGTGTAGTAAATGAAGATGGTAGCATCAGCAATGAAATCCAGCTGAGCGTGGCACGCATTGAAGAAGGCTCTATGCTGACCCTGAAAAGCATTGAGTTTGCCAGTAACTCCGCCACTCTTGATTCGGCTTCGTATTTTGAGTTGAGCCGGGTAATCGAACTACTGAAAAACAATAAAAAAGTAGTGGTGGAAGTAGCAGCCCATACCGATGATGTGGGGGATGACGGTTATAACCTCCACCTGTCGGAAAACCGGGCACAAAGTGTGGTCAACTACCTGCTCAGCCAGGGGATTCCCGTGAGTCAGATCGTGCCGAAAGGATATGGAGAAACCCAACCTTTGGTAGAGAACACCTCGGAAGAAAACCGCGCTAAAAACCGCAGGGTAGAACTCAAAGTCCTTTCTTCCAAATAAAATCAATGAAGGGCTGCACCGTTAGGTGTGGCCCTTTCAACGCTTGCCAGTATAATCTTTCCCTCGGCATCGGAAAAGCCTGTGGTAAGTACCTCCGACATAAAAGGCCCAATCTGTCGTGGTGGAAAATTGACCACGCAAAGTACCTGTTTGCCCACGAGTTCCTCCTTGGTATAATGTGCCGTTATCTGTGCACTGCTTTTCTTGATACCCAGTTCCGGGCCCAAATCAATCCAGAGTTTATAAGCAGGCTTACGCGCCTCAGGAAAATCTTGCACCTCCCGAATAGTCCCTACTCGAATATCCACTTTTTCGAAATCATCCCATGCAATTGTTCCCATAGTACAAATAAAGTTTGGCTAAAATTCAATTCACAATCTTTCCGAAGGATAAATCTATAATTTGTTGAAACATTTTTCGCTCGAACGAGTATTTTGTTTAACTTAGCAATCCTTAAAATTCCATAAGCTATTGAAAACTAGAATCCAACATATCGCTGCCTGCACGCTATTGATCTGGTGTGTTTCTGCAGCACCTGCGTTTTCAAATCCCGGAAAGGAATGTGGAGGAGGAAAGAAAGAAGACAGCAGTGGTCAAACACAACAGCAGCAAACTACGACTACACCCGAGGAAAGTGTAAGTACCTCTGAAAGCGCTCAAGGAGCCTCTTTGGAAAACTACAAGAGAGAAGTGATTGTTAAACCTACTGTAACACGACCTGCCGCTACACCTGCTAAGCCTGTGGCTAAACCTAGTGCCGATTTGGCTGCTGAAAACCCCGAAGAGAATGCTTCATCCGCCTCTGCGCTTTCGTTCAACTTCGTGTTTTACGTCTTGTACAAATTTAAATTTTCAGATATTTAACTACATCAACCTAGCCATGTAAAGCTCCTGACGGAGCTTTTTTTATTTCAGGCGAAGGGTATGATATACCTCAGGCCCTTGTAGGCTTGTACAGCCAATCAGGTAATCGTTGCCACCTTCTTTCAAACCTGTTTTCTTGCGGATGTCGGCTACCGATAGTGGATAATTTCGCACCATTACATGCGCTTTATACGTTGGGAAAATCGCTTCTAAGGCCTTCCTGTTTAGTTTTACCTTATCTAGCACTTCAAATACGCGCCCCGGAAAATCCATCAGCAAATGGGCGGAAGTATACAAATGAGTATGCTGATGCAGCTTATCGAGTTGATAACGAGCCCCAATCGTTTTGAAAGCACCTGCTTTGAGCACCGCAGCATTGGGTTCGTAGAGATAGCGCTCCGGATTACCCATAGGCACCTCACAGGCTTTTTCTTCTTCTATTGAAAAACTCAGTCGCTCTTCTTCACCTTTTCGCCAATTCAAGGCATGCACACTTGGCATTTCATTTCCCTGAGGAGAGATATGGAAAAGCACTTCTTTGCATTCATTTTCCCAGCTTAGCACATATACGTCTTCCACTTTTTTCAATTGCTGTATTCCGAGGCTAATATCTAGCAAAGGAGAGCTTTTGATCCAGATGTGCTGGGCTTTTTCTAGCAGCGTGGGCACCAAATTCACCACATCAGGACTGCAATCAGCAAAGCCATGCATTTTTCGATTGGCCTCATCTCTCCGTGCCGGATCGATATATACCACATCGGGGAAATCTTTTAGGTTCTTAATGTACTCCTCTGCTCGGCCGCTCATCACCCCAATATGCTTGGCGCCCAGCACCGCAAAATTATGCCGCGCCAACTCCGCCAATTCAGGGTTTTGCTCTACATAATAGGCCTGCTGAAAATTACGGGAAAGGTAATAGGTATCTATGCCGCTACCTCCGGTGAGGTCGAGCAGTTCATGACCTTGTATAAATGAAGATTTGTGCTGAGCCACTTCCTGCGAAGTGCATTGCTCCATAGGCACGCCCGTAGGGAAAATAATTTTTGGTGCAGCATACCACTCCGGAAGTTTGGTTTTGGCCTTCTGACGGGAAGTTATTTGAGCCGCCAGCAAGGCTAAGGGTAATTTTGGCCACTTCTTACCTTGAAGCATAAGGGAGGCTACATCGTCTCCCTCATGCGTCTGAATAAATGCTTGCGCCTCTTCCGATAGGAGTTGGGCAATCAAGCGATCAGTTTATTATTTACCAAATACTCAGCAATCTGTACTGCATTGGTAGCAGCCCCTTTTCGCAGATTATCGGCTACAATCCAAAGGTTAATCGCTTTGTCTTGTGACTCATCCCTGCGGATACGTCCTACAAACACCTCATCTTTACCATGCGCGTGGATAGGCATAGGATACTGCAAATTGGCAGGGTCATCCATCACCACCACACCTTCCGTAGCCGCCAAAAGTGCCCTTACCTCTTGCACATCAAAGTCTTTTTCAAATTCAATATTCACCGATTCAGAGTGCCCTCCAATGGCAGGAACACGCACCGTAGTGGCCGTTACCTTTACCGAATCATCTTGCATGATTTTTTTGGTTTCATTCACCATTTTCATCTCTTCTTTGGTGTAGCCATTGTCCAAGAATACATCAATTTGTGGCAACACATTAAGATCGATGGGATGCGGATACGCCATAGGCCCTTCGATTCCTTGGCGTTCGTTCATCAGTTGGTCTACGGCCTTTTTGCCTGTTCCTGTCACGGACTGGTAGGTAGAAACTACCACGCGCTTAATTCCATACTTTTTATGAAGTGGGCTCAGCACTACCACCATTTGGATAGTGGAACAATTAGGATTGGCGATAATTTTATCTTGAGCAGTCAGGCTACTTGCATTCACTTCCGGCACAATCAACTTATAGTCGGGGTGCATCCGCCATGCCGAAGAGTTATCTATCACAGTTGTACCTACTGCCGCAAATTGGGGAGCAAACTCCAAGGAGGTGCTTCCACCGGCTGAAAAAATAGCGATATCGGGCCTAGCCTCAATGGCACTTGCCATACTTACCACCGTATAGGGTTTACCCTTAAAAGTAATCTTCTGGCCTACTGATTTTTCGGAGGCTACGGGAAGTAATTCCTCCACAAGGAAATTTCTTTCTTCTAACACTTTTAAGATTTCGCCCCCTACTAGTCCGGTGGCTCCTACTACGGCTATCTTCATGAATTGGTAATGGTTATGGTCAATGCTTGTCGCTGCAAAAATACTATATTTGTTGATTACGCTTTGCCTATTGGCGATATATCATGAAGAAAATCCTATTTCTACTCTTTTGGTTCCCGCTTATCGTATCTGCACAACTTCGTGACAATTTTTCGGATGGCGATTTCCTCACCAATCCCACATGGGGTGGCCAAACCGAATTTTTTCGTGTGAGCAATGGCTTACTCCAAAGTCAGGGGCCAGCCAGCACGGCTAAGATTTATCTCTCCACAGCCAGTCAACAAATAAACGAAACCGAATGGCGCTTCTTGGTCGATTTGCAATTTGAGCCCTCGGGCAGCAATCAGGTGCGCGTATACCTCAGCAGCGACCAAGCCGATTTGCTCCAGCCGCTCAATGGATATTTTATTGAAATCGGGCAAAGTGGGGCCGATGTAATTAAGCTTGTAAAACAAACTGGAACCACTAACACCCCCCTTATTACCAGCAGCGGAAGTTTTACCGGAAACGTGCGGGTGAATATTCGGGTGAGGCGCGATGCCGCTGGCAATTGGGAGCTCTTCTCCGACAACTCAGGCGGACAAGGATATGTGAGCGAGGGAAGTCCGGTACAAGATGCTACGCATACATCGGCAGCCTATGCAGGCGTGGTATGTAGCTTTACCAGCTCGCGCAGTTCACTTTTCTTTTTTGACAATTTCTACATTGGTGCGTACGAAGATGACACCAATGGCCCCGAATTGGTAGAAGTAAACCCTACCCTTCCCCAGCAAATCGATATTCGATTTAATGAAGCCGTAAGTAGCCAAACGGCCTTATCTCCTGAAAATTACCAAATCAGCAGCATAGGCCAGCCTGCTTCCATTCAGGCCAAATCCGATGAACTGTACACACTCTTCTTGTCTTCGGCTATGGAAGAAGGAACGAATTACCAATTAAAGGTTTCGGGCATTGTAGATTTATTTGGCAACCCTAGTGATACGCTATTTGCCGACTTTACTTATATCAATGATTTGGATACCGTTATTCGCCTCTCCGACCGCATACTAAGCGTGCGCTACAAAAGAGCGCCTTCGGCTACCGCGCTAGAAAAAACAAACTACCGCCTAAACGGAAGCCTAACGGCCGCTTCGGTAAGTGCTACCAATGGCGCCCCACTTCAATATCAGGTAGTTTTTGATACTCCTTTCGATAATGGCAACAATGTATTGCAAATTTCAGGCATTGAGGATGGAAATGGTGTAGAGTTCAAAATTCCACCTTTCACTTTTCTATATGATAATGCCGCACCGGAAGTCCGCAGGGTTCGTGCCTTGGCGGCCAAGGAAATTCGGGTATATTTCTCTGAACCCTTAGCAGAAGTGTCTGCACAGAACTATAGCAATTTTCTTGTCAATAATGGCATAGGAAACCCCTATCAGGCACTCTATCAGGCCGAAGATACGAGCTTGCTTTTGCGTTTCCAGCGCAGCATGAGCAATGAAACCACCTATCGACTGAGCACTCAGGGGCTTACCGACCTTCAAGGAAATAGCTCTACCCGCACCATCAATACCACCTTTCGCTACGATACCCGTCCGCCTTATATTCAATCGGTACGTATAGCCGGAGATTCCAGCCTGTGGATACGTTTTTCGGAAGCCTTGTCTCTTTCCTCGGCTCAAAACACGGATAATTTCCTGATTAATGGCCCGGGAAACCCCATCGAAGCCCTTCGCAAACCAGAAGATTCCCTCACGGTAGCTTTACAATTCGGAATTCCTTTACCTACGGCTCCCTCGCTCACTTTATTTGTACGTGATATTGAGGACAACGCAGGCAATTCCCTTTCCATACCCATCGAATGGATACTGAACACCCAAGCGCCTCAGATTTTTCAGCTGGAAGTGGTAAGCGATACGGAACTCTGGCTACACTTCAGTCAAGCTATGGACAATAGTGCACTGAATACCAATGTGTATACCTTATCGGATGGACAAAAACCGCTTTTAGTCGGCCCAATCGGAAATTTGGGAAAAAGCGTTTCCCTCAACTTTGAGCAGCCTTTTAGTACCTTTACCGAATACCAATTAAGCACCAGCGGCCTCCGAAACAGCCTTTCCATTGGTCTTCAAGAACCCCAAACAGAAACATTCACCTATCAAACATACCTTGAGCAAATTACGATTTTATCGCCCAATGTGGTAGAAGTAATCTGGGATGACAACCTTCGCCTTCGCCCGATTAGTGAAGAAACGGGTTTTACGATTTCACCTTCCATCGGACAGCCAAATGCAGTGAGCTGGTCGGCAGATAGCAATTCGGTACAGTTGGTGTATGCCAACCCTTTAAGCATTGGCAATTCTTACACGCTTCAGGTGCCGACTCAACGCAATCAGTTTGGGCAGCTTATCCCTGCGGGCAATCATCCTTTTAGCTACGATAAGGTGGCACCAAGCATCAGTACACTTACCCAAACTTTCGCTCAGCAGGTAGATTTGGTATTCTCGGAACCCATGTTGGCACGTACGGTACAAACGGCCACTTTCTACACCATAAATACTCCAGAAGGTTTCCCGACTGAAATCATTTTCTCGGCATCAAACCCCACACAGGTCTCTTTGACTTTTTCAGGGCTTATCAGCGGACAGTCCTACACATTGAAGATTACCGGACTGCAAGATTTGGCGGGCAATACAATGGCCGATTTTACAACGGATTTTGTGTATCAAGAGCCAGCCATCCCCTCTTTTGGCGACATCCTGATTACGGAAATCATGAGTGTTCCGCTAGAGGGCAGCCCCTTACCCAATACAGAATACCTTGAAATTTACAATGCAGGGAGCACTTCCTTCTTCTTGAAAGATTTGATACTAAGCGATGCCAGCAATAGCACGAGTCTTCCCGCAGGGGTTTTGGAGCCAGACTCTTACCTCATTCTATGCCCCAATTCTTCTGTAGCTTTATTTGAAGAAGGGAAAGCAATTGGCGTTAGTAGCTGGCCTTCTTTGAACAACAGCGGTGACGAAATCAGCTTGTTCACAGCCGATGGGCTGCTTATCCATCAAGTGAATTATTCAGAAACCTGGTACAACGATATCCTGAAACAAGATGCCGGAGGCTGGGCCTTGGAGATGGTAGACTTGAGCAATCCTTGCGCAGGAGCGGAAAACTGGACCGCCAGCGAAGCCGAGCAGCAAGGCACACCCGGAGCAGCCAATTCTGTACAAAACACCAATCCGGATAGCCAAGGACCGCAACTTTTGTCGGCCTATGCTTTCCCCGAAAAACTGATAGTATTGGCCTTCAGCGAAGCCATTAGCCCCGTTCTTCCATCGGAAGATTTTCTTACTTTTTCATCGCCAATTACTATTTTGGGCATACAAGTAGCCAGCGACCAAACCCATTTACTCATTAGCTACTCGGGGAATTTAGAAGCAAGCACCCAAGTAAGTGTCAACACGCTCAGCGACTGCTCCGGAAACCGGATTAGTTCAGAAACCAATACCCAGACCATTCAAGCGGTATTTGCCCCGGCATCGGGCGATGTAGTACTTAATGAGATATTGTTCAACCCCCGAAGCGGAGGAGTAGATTTTGTGGAATTATATAATGCTTCCACTCAATTTATGAACTTGCAGAACTGCTATCTGGGCAATCATACGCCCGATAACCAAAAGATTATTTCCGCATCGCCCCTTATTCTGGCACCTCAGCAATACTTGGTAATAAGTACCAGTACCCAGACGCTAAAATCTGATTATCCTTCCACCCAAGAAGAGAACGCTTGGCAAGTAAGTAGCCTTCCTTCTTATCCTGATACGGAAGGCGGTGTGAGCTTCTTAAATGAAACCCTCGACACCTTGGATATCTTCCACTATACGGATGATCTCCACCTGAGCTTCCTCACTAATAAAGAAGGAGTTTCTTTGGAAAGAATTTCACCCACAGTAGCCACTCAAGCCGAAGGGAACTGGCGCTCAGCAGCTAAAGGGCAATCAAGTGCTGGATATGCCACACCCGGTTTTCTCAATTCCCAATCGGGCGGAATCGCTGGAAGTAATTCTAAGGTTCAGGTAAACCCGCAAGTATTTACTCCTGACAACGATGGGGTAAACGATTACACCCTGATTTCGTATAGCCTCAGTGGAAATGAGAATATAAGTACGCTAGCCATTTACGATGCACAGGGCCGAAAAATCAAAACGCTGCTGGAAAACGAATATGTATCGGGGAGTGGATTTATCCGTTGGGATGGTGACACCGACCAAGGCACGGTGGCCCGCACCGGATACTACCTCATCGTGATGGAAAAATTTACTTCTGAAGGTCAAAAGGAGGTGCTAAAAGAAAAGATTGTGGTCGGAAATATGTTTCGATAAAAAGATTCTTCTAATAGTACAATTTAAAAAGAACAAAGTGTGGGTTTAAACCGTTATATTAGTAACATCAAACCCTACAACTATGAAATGTACAATCGATAACACTATCGACCGTAGTGTAAAAAGAGGAAAAAAGCTGGATGTTATCTCTCGTTACCTCCGACTGAAGTACCGTGTAACTATTGAAAAAGCCGCCCTAAAGGAACGTCTTCGCTCCATTGGCATTCAATACGACTTAGCGTAATCAGAAGACCAAAGGAATTTTACAGAGCGTAAAAGTTTCTCCGGTTTCGTACCAATTGGGTTCTTCTCTCACGCGTATAGCTCCTACTTTCAACGCATTATTTAGTGAGGCATTTGGTCTGAAATGCCCCCATAATTCTTTTACTCCCAAGCTTCGCAGATGCTGAAGCAAGTGAGCAAACATCTTTTGCCCCAAACCTTTTCCTTGAAATACTCCTGATACGGAGTAGTTGTGTAGATAATATACCCCTTCGGGTAAAGAAAGGTCTTCCATGTGCAAATCGACCCAATCTTCGGCACCGAGGCACTTGATTATGCAATTACCTGCATATTGATTTTGATACAGAAGCACGAAGGATGCATTTGGTAATGCTTTAAGCATGTGCGCGTATTCCTCTTCCGAAGTTTGGAGAGACTCAGGGTATTGTACCTCATCTTCCAAAACATGGGCTTTCCATTGCTCCCAATTGAGTGGAGTAAGGAGTATAAACTCCAAAGGAACTTCATTCATACACAAACTGACCCTTCTTGCTTAGGATACTCACCTTGGTATGGCTATGGGCCTCTACCCTACCCACTACTTGGGCATCGATACCGAATGACTTACTGATCTGAATCAAATCGCCTGCTATGGCTTCGGGTACGTACAGTTCCATTCTATGGCCCATGTTGAATACCTTGTACATCTCCTTCCAATCGGTGCCCGATTCTTCTTGAATTAGCTGGAACAAAGGCGGAATTGGCAAAAGATTATCTTTAATCACATGAAGGTTTTCAATAAAGTGCGACACTTTAGTTTGTGCCCCACCGCTGCAATGTACCATGCCGTGGATTTGGCTACGGTAGTTTTTCAAAATAGCCGCAATCACGGGCGCATAGGTCCGCGTAGGCGATAAAATAAGCTGCCCAACATTCAAACCTGTCCCCGCCACCGGTTCAGTAAGCGATTTGCTTCCTGAATACACCAAGTCTTGTGGCACAGCCGGATCAAAACTTTCCGGATACTTGAGGCCTAGGGCCTTGTGTAGCACATCATGTCGGGCAGATGTAAGTCCATTACTACCCATTCCTCCGTTGTATTGGGTTTCGTAGCTAGCTTTTCCATACGAACTAAGCCCCACGATTACATCTCCGGCCTGAATGGTATGGTTACTGATTACCTCGCTTCGTTTCATGCGGGCGGTTACCGTGCTATCCACAATAATAGTGCGCACCAAATCGCCCACATCGGCTGTTTCACCTCCCGTGCTGATAATGCCCATGCCATTATCACGCAGCATTTGCAGCACTTCTTCGGTACCATTGATGATTTCGGCAATTACTTCACCGGGAATCAGGTTTTTATTACGACCTATGGTAGAAGATAGCAAAATGGTGTCGGTAGCACCCACGCATAGCAGATCATCGATATTCATGATGATAGCATCTTGGGCAATTCCTCGCCACACCGATAGGTCGCCCGTTTCTTTCCAATACAAATAGGCCAAGGAGGATTTGGTTCCTGCTCCATCGGCATGCATGATATTGCAATAGGCCTCATCGCCCCCCAAGAAATCGGGCACAATCTTACAAAAGGCCTTGGGGAAGATTCCCTTATCAAGTTTTTTAATCGCCTGATGGACGTCTTCTTTAGAGGCCGAAACCCCTCGCTGCATATAACGCTCGTTGCTCATGATGGGCAGAATTATCAATGGGCACAAAGTTAATCCTTTGAAAATAAAAAAAGGCAGCCTAAGCCGCCTTTCCTGTTTTTGCTTGTGTATTTATATCTTACTGCTCTTCATTCGCTGGAAGTAATCTTTGGCCGCGGCCATTACTTTGGGCGAGAGAAGGATGGCGGAAGTCATGGTAGGAATGGCCATAAGGGCGTACATGCCATCAATCAGGCTGATAACCGCATTGATAGTAGCTACCGAACCCAGAACAATGGTTAGTACATAGAAGTAATTAAAATACTTACTGATGCGAACTGTAGTGAGGTAGCTTAACGCCTTGGTACCGTAATAAGAGAAGGTAAATAAAGAACTGGTAGAGAAGAAAATTACACACAAAATGAGCAAGTACTTGCCCACACCAGGGATTCCGGCTTCAAAAGCTTGCACAGTGAGGGTTACTCCATTTTGGTCTCCAGTTTTCCATACTCCCGTAATCAAAATGGCTAGAGCCGTCATGGTACAAACTACCAAGGTATCAATGGCTGGCCCCATCATCGCCACAAGGCCTTCGCGTATAGGCTCATTGGTTTTAGCCGCTCCGTGCATCATGGGGGCTGTACCAATACCCGCTTCATTAGAAAAAGAAGCGCGCTTGGCGCCTACAATGATTAGCGCTCCTACCGCTCCACCCATAGCTGCTTCTCCTGTGAAGGCATCACGAAAAATCAAGGCGAAAGAAGAAGGAACAGCATCCAGATTGGTCAAGATTATGTACAACACACACACCACATAAATCACCACCATAAGGGGTACCATTTTGCTGGCTACATTCGAGATACGCTTAATTCCTCCGAAAATCACAATAGATACCATGACCGCTAAGAATATCCCCATGCTCAAATCAAAGGCAAAGGTATTGCCCGCTGCTACCCAGCCATTGGGGATAAACAGCACATCGCGCAGTACTTGGGTGAGCTGATTGGCCTGAAAAATAGGCAAGGGGCCAAATAATGCCGCCACACAAAAGAATACTGCTAAAGGTTTCCATTTAGCGCCAAGCCCTTCGGTAATTACATACATAGGGCCACCTTGTATCTGTCCTTCGGAATCTTTGCCCCGATACATAACAGCCAGCGTACAAGTAAAAAACTTAGTAGCCATACCTACAAAGGCACTCACCCACATCCAAAACAAGGCACCCGGACCTCCCATCATTATGGCTACGGCCACTCCACTGATATTACCCATACCTACGGTAGCAGCCAGCGCACTGCTTAGTGCTTGGAAGTGGGTAATTTCGCCCGGATCGTTAGGATCATCGTACTTCCCACGCAATACATTAATGGCATGACCAAAATATCGAAAGGGCAAAAAGCCCGAATAAATCATAAAGTATATTCCACCGCCCATCAATAATATCAAAAGGGGAAGGCCCCAGGCCATATTACTAAAGGCTACTAAAAACGATTCAATTTTTTCCACAACATCTCGGGTTTAGGGCTTAAAAATAAAACAGTCAGGCGTGTAAACCTGACCGTTCTTAAAAAAATACTATACTGAGGGTGTTTTTAATTCAAATCAAAGTCAAACTCGATTCCATCTTCGACCACTTTTTCTTCCTTGGCTTCTTTTGATTTATCAATACCGATTACCTTAAACTCCGTCCTACGGTTTCTTTCGTGCTCCTCTTCGGTTTGTGCATTCAGAATAATAGGCTTGGTTTCGCCATAGCCTCGCGCCACTATACGGTCGCTGGCAATTCCGTGCTTGATGATGTAGGCCACAGCCGATTCAGCCCTGCGCTGAGAAAGACGAAGGTTGTAATCATCATCTGACCGCAAATCGGTATGTGAACTGAGCTCTATGCGGATTTGTGGGTTATCTTTCAAGACATTCACCAGCTTATCCAGCTCCAGAGCCGCATCCGCCCGAATATCGGACTTATCAAGGTCGTAATAGATATTGTTGAGTACAATGGATTTATCAAGTACGATTTTGTCTAAAGTGATTTTTGCATTAAAGGTTTTATTAGTCACCAACTGTTTGAGGCTATCCTTTGGAATTTCCCTTCCCACTGTAGAAAAAGGCGCACGGGTAGTAAAGAACTCACGTTTCTCACCCATTAGCAGATATTCTTCTCCAGCAGATACCCTGAAATTGAACTTGCCATCCATACCAGTGATTACCTCCGCCAAAATATTTTCATTCTTGTCGAGCAAGCGAACTTGTGTACCGGGTAAGATTTGCTCTTTTTCCTCTTCATCGTAGGTATAGGTCACCCCAGCCAAGAAATAATTGACAATCTTCAGATCGGGGTCATTATTCACAAAGGTGTAAATATCGTCATCACCTTCACCCCCAGCTCTATTGGAAGAGAAAAATCCTCTATCGGGCATGAAAAGATAAATACCAAAATCATCGGCCGTAGAGTTCATTGGGGAGCCGATATTGGTAATTTCTATGGTGCCGTTCTTTCGTTCGGCCACTAAAATATCCAAGCCGCCAAATCCCGGATGCCCATCCGAGCTAAAGAAAAGCTTGCCGTCTTCCGTTACGTGGGGGAACATCTCGTTTCCGGGTGTGTTGATTTGAGCACCCAAATTCTTCACATTGCCCCAGCGCCCACGGCCATCGAGGGTAGCTGAGTACAAATCGGTACCACCATATCCACCAAGGCGATTAGAGGCAAAATATAAAGTACGTCCATCGGCACTAAAGGCAGGGGTAGAATCCCAAAAGCGCGGATCGGAAATGGTCATCATGAGCGGTTCTGACCAGCGACCTCCCCGCTGTCTCGATTGGTACAAATTCACTTCGGCTGTGCCTCTGCGCTTACCATTATTGCCTTTGGCAAATACCATAAAGTTGCCATCAGGGCTGAATGTGATACTTCCTTCGTTAATTTCAGGGTCATTGATAGCAGCACCCAAACTTTGAATGGTGGTGGTATCTACGCGAGCGCCTTTGGTTTCGGCCTTATACAAATCGGTAAAGCCTGTTCCGGTGGCTTTATATACTTTATCGCTATCGCGCGAGGTGGTAAAAAACAGAAATCCATTATTGAACACCGGACTATATTCGGCCGAGGGCGTGTTGATAGCGTTAAGGTTTTTGACTTCAAAGTAATTCTTTTTGGCCCGTATCTCATTGAGGCGTTTTAAATTATAGAGCTCGTTTTCAGCAAGGGTGATATAGGCTTTGTCCTCCGCAGAATCGAGGTAGTTTTCCAGTTGTTCTTTGGCCGCATCGTATTCACCTATGGCTTTGAGGGCAAAGGCATAATATACCATGGCGCCCTCATCGCGAAAGCCGGCTTCTATGGCTGCCTGGTAATAAGGGGCTGCTTGATGTATGCGATTGGAAAGTCGATAACTTTCAGCCGCGTAATAGTTGGCCATTTTAGAGAAGGACTTTTTCCCAGCCAAGCTTTCGTAATAATTGATGGCAATGTCGTATTCGCCTCGTTCAAATTTCTTTTCAGCCCGTTTCAATGGGCTACATGCTACCGCTACCCCACACAGAAACGGTAAAAAGTATTGTTTTTTAAAAAACCTCATAAGTATCATCACAACGGGCCAAGCCACCAAAAGATAAAATAATTATTAGAAATATTTGGCTAGCCAACTCTTTTGGGCGGGGGTTTTCCAGAATTGACGCCATTCTCCTACTGACTGCACTAAATTATTAAAAAAAAGAGTTTCTGCACGAAAAATCCCTTGTTCTATTTTTTGTTTGATCTTTGGCAAGGCTACTGTTTGCAGACGGCCTTGCTCATCTAAATACACCAATAGGGTGCGATTGAAGAAATCTACCCCAGTGCTGTCTTGTACAGACTTAACAAAATGCACCGATTTATCAATAGAGCAACCCGAAGCGGTGGCATGGTGTTCATCTACAGCTAGTACCAAAAACTGATTATGCATAAAAAGCGCAGAACCCACCAAGCCCTTACCATGGGCTGTCCACTCTTCTATAAATTGCTGGGCTGTCTGCTGCACTTTGGCGGCCTGTTCCTCTGTAAGCGATTTCTCGGCCTGATAAATCCACACACGGGCGTGGTCGGGCATTTGGTCAAAATTGATATACATAGTCTTTGGTAATAGGTATTCAATAAACAGAAAAAAACGCGAAAATGATTCAAAAAAAAAGAGGCAAGTTCCCTCGCCTCTTCATTTTGAGCATTAAAAGCCCTTATAAGCCTTCCGCTTTCGCAATTAGCTCGGCAATATCCATCACGGCCACCTCGGCTTCTTTTTCTTTGTTTTTCACGCCATCGGCCATCATGGTAAGGCAAAAAGGGCAAGCCGCTGCAATAATCTTTGCGCCTGTTTCTAAAGCCTCCTCGGTACGCTCAATATTGATGTCCTTCTTTCCTTTCTCCGGTTCTTTGAACATCTGGGCACCGCCCGCCCCACAGCATAAGCCTTTGGTTTTGCAACGCTTCATTTCCACCAGTTCGGCATCCAACGCTTGCAGCACCTCGCGAGGCGCTTCATATACTTTATTGGCTCTGCCAAGGTAGCAGGAATCGTGGTAAGTGATTTTCTTCCCTTTAAATTCACCCCCCCCTTGCAACTTCACTTTGCCTTCGTTGATAAGCTGTTGCAAATAGGTAGAATGGTGAATCACCTCATAATTACCGCCCAATTCGGGATATTCATTTTTAAGAGTATTGAAACAATGCGGACATGCTGTTACGATTTTCTTGATTTCGTAGGCATTCATCAATTGGATGTTGCTCATGGCCTGCATCTGGAACAGGAATTCATTTCCGGCCCTGCGGGCAGGATCGCCCGTGCAGGACTCCTCTGGGCCCAGTACAGCAAAGGAAACGCCTACCTTGTTCAAAATCTTTACAAAAGCACGGGTTACTTGCTTATAGCGTTCATCAAAAGATCCGGCACATCCCACCCAAAAAAGCACTTCGGGAGACTGGCCTTGAGCGGCCATATCGGCCATAACGGGTACTTTATATTCTATTTCACTCATGGTTTTCAGGATTAGGATTGTTTCTTGTTGATATCATTGGCCCAGTTGAAGCGGTCGCTTGGTGCAAATTTCCAAGGCGAGAAGCTGGTTTCCATATTGGAGAACATACTGTTCCAAGAAGCAGGAGCATTAGATTCTTCCATTACCGCGTAGCGTCTCATTTGCAGGATAATGCTCAGCGGGTCGATGGTTACGGGGCAAGCTTCTACACAGGCATTGCAACTGGTGCAAGCCAACAGCTCTTCGCGGGTGATGTAATCGTCTATCAAGGATTTGCCATCTTCCAGTCCGGGGCCACCAGCCTCTAGGCTTTTACCCACTTCTTCTAGGCGGTCGCGGGTATCCATCATAATCTTACGAGGCGAAAGCTTCTTGCCCGTAAGGTTGGCGGGGCATTCGGCCGTACAACGGCCGCATTCGGTGCACGAATAGGCATCCATTAGGTTTTTCCAAGAAAGATCATTTACATCTTTGGCGCCAAAGCGGCCAATCTCAGCCGGAGCATCTGCATTTTCTACGGGCAGATTGAGCATCATCTTCACTTCCTTGGTCACCTCGGGCATATTCTGCATCTGGCCCTTGGCATTGAGATTACTGAAATAAGTATTGGGGAAGGCCAAGAAGATGTGCAAGTGCTTGGAATACGTAACGTACACGGCAAAAGCCAAAATACCTACAATGTGAAACCACCACGCAAAGCGCTCTATGAAAATCAAGGTTCCGGTGGATAGACCCTCAAACAAGGGAATGAAAAGCGCACTGAAGAAGATACTTCCCGTAGCGTAATACCCTGCATCGCGGCCTTGTAAAATCTGATCGGTGGCGTTCATGGTAAGAATGGCGAACATCAGTACAATTTCAATCACCAAAATCAGGTTGGCATCCAAGCGAGGCCAGCTAGTCATTTCGGCCGACTGAAAACGGGGCACTTTCAGTACATTTCTTCTGACTAAAAAAGCCACGCAAGAAAAGAGCACTAAAGCAACCAAAACTTCGAAGCCATTCATCAACACTCCATAGAAACTACCCAAATAGGGAGCAAAAAAGCGGTGTGTGCCAAAAAGGCCATCAATCACAAACTCCAACACCTCTAGATTAATGATAAGGAAACCTACGTAGATAAAAAGGTGAAGAATGGCAGGTATAATTCGTTTAAACATCTTCTGCTGACCAAAGGCTACCAAGAGCATGGTTTTCATCCGCTCAGAAGTATTTCCGCTACGGTCGAGGGCTTTCCCTAGCTGGATATTTTTTTTGATGCGGCTTATTCGCTTGTATAAGAAGTAGATAGCTACCCCAAGTACAGCAATAAAGGCAATCTGCGACAAATAGGCCATAGTATGGATTTAAGGTTATGGTTAATTTTTTTCTATTTTTTACTGGATAAATTTGCGCCCAATGTTTTTTTGGCTACTTTTGTGGCCACTTAAATGCGGTGCTGTAGCTCAGTTGGTAGAGCATCGGACTGAAAATCCGTGAGTCGGTGGTTCGAGTCCACTCAGCACCACGAAAACCTCTCTGAATAAGGGAGGTTTTTTTATGCCCTTTCGGCTTGGCTTTTCTATTCTCAATCGTTTGCTTCATGCCTTAAAGTTAATACAGGACAGAAAATAGTATGCAAGCATACTATTATTTTATTCTTTATTTGAAATCATTCTAATCAAAAAAGGCTACTTACGTAGCCCTTTTCCTTATTCATTGGTCAATATTTTAAACTCTACCCTTCGGTTTTTCGCACGGCCTTCAGGCGTATCGTTGGTATCCGAAGGTTCTGCTTCTCCATATCCTTTCACTTGCAGTTGAGCAGCAGGCACTCCCAAGGATTTTAAGAAATCGGCCACCGTACGGGCACGGTTTTCCGAAAGCCTTTGATTGTAGGTATCAGAGCCCACGCTATCGGTGTGTCCGGCAATTTCTACCTTCAGCTGTGGCTTTTCTTTCAAAATATTGGCGATATACGTCAGCTCAGGCTTAGACTCCGGGAAAAGCGTAAACTTATCGAAGGCAAAGAAGATGTTGTTGAGAACCACTCTCTCACCTGTTTCAAGAGGAGTGAGGGTTAGGTTTTGTGCACGCTTCTCATTCTCTTTCAAGTCACGTAAATCAATATTCTGACTTACTGCCACCATGTCTTCTGCCTCGGCTCTGAAGCCATATTGTTCTCCGGCTGGCAATACCATTGCATACTCTCCTGTAACGCTATCGGCCACGGCATAGCCCATTTCTTTACCATCTGACAAGCGCTCATAGTAAATCTTGGCGGCCATTGGCTTTCCGGTTTTTGAATTGATCACCGAGCCCCGCACGGTCACCACAGGCTGAGGCATGTAGAAGAGCGGCAAGGCCACGCGGAAGATGTCATCATTCCCTTCTTCTACCTCGCGGGTAAAATAGGCATACTGGCCTTCTTGTGGGATAGAAAATGAACTTTCGTCCAACTCGGTATTCACATCCGGCCCCAGGTTTTGCGGTTCGCTCCACTTGGTCCACGTGTCATCTAGGCGGGTGGAAACGAAAATATCTTTTTTCCCAAAGCCTTTGTAGCTCGTGGAAGTGAAATACAAAGTTTTTTCGTCTACTGCCAAGAAGGGAGAAGACTCTTCACCCAGGCTGTTGATGGTGGCGCCAAGGTTTTTAGGTTCTGTCCAAGTGCCATCGCGCCTGCGGAAGCTCACGTATAAGTCGCGGTCGCCATAGGTATCGTCACGCTCATAAGACATAAGCAGGGCGGTACGGCTATTGGCCATGTAGTAATCTACTGAATAGGCATAATTGTAATCATTGTCTATCTGAAGAGGAGTTGGCTGCGTCCATGTATCACCTACTTTGGTACTTACCGACACACCTACCCGCAGCTTTCTGCCTTTTTCATAGCGATTGCCCAAGATGATAAGCAATGCCTTGCCATCAGAGGTAACGGAGCTTACAAAATTAGGATATTCATTGTTCAAGGGAAGTCCTATATTTTTGGCCTGTTTCCAAGCCCCCGTCACGGTATCGAGTTCCGAATACCAAATATCCTCGGCATCGGCCACACCTCCTTGGTTGCCCTCGTGGGCCTGACGGCTAAAGAAGAGGGTTTTCCCATCGGGTGACAACACAGGGCCTACTTCTTTGGCACTGGAGTTTACCGTAGTATCCAAGCGCTGCACGGCTAGGTTTTTCAAGAGATTATCGGCTAAGTTCACCTCTGGCACCACAGGCTGCACGCCATCGGAAATAGCCACGGCATCGATACTCACATAACCCGGTACACTTCCGCCATCAATCACAATCTTGAGTGCACTTACTTCGTAAGCGGTAAGGGGAAGGTAAATGATTTTGACACGACCCGGAATGGGTACTGGCTTAGGCTCGAAGCTAGCCACGAGGTATTCTTCATCATTCTTATCGTAGGCATAAATACGGTACAAAGCACCGGGATTGTAGCTTTCTACAATAGCAATTTGGCGAATGCGGAAGGCGCGGGCAAAGCCCACCTTCACATAATCGATTTTATTAGGTTTGTAGGGAGTCCAAGCGTTCGGGTTTTCGTCCCCGTAGGGCGAAACGTTGGGCTTTCCGGTTATTTGCAAAGCAGAAAAGAACAAAGGATTAACTTCCGAAGAGAAGTTGATCACCTTGTTGGCCCATTCCACTTTTTGGGCTGTCACTCCGAAGGATAGTAGAAGACTGATAGAAAGAGTGAAAAGTAGTTTCATAAGCTACCTAGTGGGGATTTTTGTAAGATTCTTAGTTTTTGATAATTCTGACTTCCACACGTCTGTTGAGGGCGCGGGCTTCTTCGGTATTTTCACGAGACAAAGGCTGAGTACCGCCAAAGGCTTTGGCTTTGATGCGGCTCTTATCTACCCCTTTTTCAATCAGGTAGTTACGTACCGACTCTACCCTGCGTTCTGAAAGACGCATGTTGGAATCAGCATTCCCGCTGAAATCGGTGTGGCCTTCCAGCTGAATCACCATTTTGGGATTATCATTGAGCATTTTCAAGATGCCATCCAGCTCTTCATACGATTCTTTGGCGATTTTATAGCTACCCAACTCAAAAATAAGCTTATCCAAACGCATCAATCGGCCTGCTCCGGTAGGTACAAGCGCAAATTCTGTTCTGAGGGTATCGGTAAGTGCAATGGCGTCTATTTCTTCGTAGTGGGTTTGGTAGCCTTCTGCCTGCACCTTAATGGTGTATTTTGCACCCTTCAGCACAAAAAACTCAAACTTACCGTAGGCTTGATCCGACTCTGAAAATCCGGTAATGGTAAAATAGGGTAAGGATTCAAAGGTAATCTGAGATTTTACCGGCTGCTTGTTATCGGCATCTATTACCTTCCCTTTTACATACACCAAGGTATCTTCCGGATTGGTAAGCATGGCCTTTCCCGAGAAAACAGTACATAGCATGAGGATAGTCAGTAGACCAAGGAAGTTTTTCATAGGTACATTTAGGAATCTAGGGGTAAAACAGAGTGTAAATGTAACTATTTACAGCGTATCTTGATTTTTTTAATGAGTTATTATTCCATTATTTCTATAAATGGTAGAAAAAAAGGCGACCATAGTCGTCTTTTTACTTAGAAAAACTTCAGATTTATTACCTCCTTTTCGGTAAGATAGCGCCAGCTGCCACGCGGCAAATCTTTCTTGGTGAGTCCGGCATACATAACCCGATCGAGGGCTTTTACTTCATAGCCCAGGGATTCGAAAATCCTACGTACGATGCGGTTGCGGCCAATGTGTATTTCAATTCCAAGGAAACGCTTAGTGTCTCCCACAAATGCCAAATCATCTACGGTGGCTACACCATCTTCCAAATGAAGTCCGTTTTTAATTTTGTTGAAATCCTCTTGACTTACAGGCTTGTCGGTTTCCACCATATATATTTTCTTTCCTTTGAAGGAAGGGTGTGCCAGCTTCATGGCCATTTCCCCATCGTTGGTAAGGAGCAAAAGTCCGGTGGTATTTCTATCCAATCGACCTACAGGATAAATACGTTCTTTACCCGCATTAGCCACAAGCTGCATTACGGTTTTACGCTCCTGTGGGTCATCGGTAGTGGTGATAAAGTCTTTGGGTTTGTTCAAAAGCACATATACCATCTTCTCACGATTAAGGAGCTTGCCCATATAGCGCACCTCATCATCGGGCTGCACTTTATACCCCATTTCGGTCACGATTTTGCCGTTTACCTTGATTTCACCCATCTCAATCAACAAGTCGGCATCGCGTCTGGAGCACACTCCCGCATTGGAAATGTAGCGGTTCAGGCGGATGGAATCGTCTTGTGCCTTTCCTTTGCTTTTAGAAAGGTGCGAGAGTTTTTTCTGGTCGTACTGTGGTGGATTTACAAAGTTTTCCACCTTATCGGTATATTCTTTCTTCTTTCCTCTGGAGCGCAGATTTTTCCCGGCCGAGCGGGCAATATGGCTCAGTTGAGCATCTTTATCTTCCTCTTTAGGCTTTGCATTGAATCGACCGGTTGGACGCGCTTTAGACTGATCTAATTCTTCGGAGGCATCCTTCTTCCGCACGCGGTTGAATGGCTTCTTGTAGAATTTTTTACCCCCTGCCTCATCAGCCGATGGCTCTGAGGAAGATTTTTTAGTGGAAAATTTGGAGGTGTTTTTAGAAGCGCGTAGTTGCTTCGACTTTGGATTGATGGGGTCTTTACTGGCTCCTTGAGCGCGTGAAGACGTGTTCTTTTTGTTGTTCTGTCTCATAAACATGCAGTATCACTACTGTAATAGGTGTTTGTATATATAAGCAGCCCTCTGCCGCTTTTATTCTTCTTTGGTTTCGCCAATCTGGTTTTCTTCCGAGGCGAAATCTTTGGGCGTTGGCAAGCTTGCCAAGCTATCGATGCCGAAATATTCCATAAACTTAGCACTGGTGCCATATAGCACAGGTTTGCCTACGGTTTCGGCTTTTCCCTTTATTTCAATTAGCTCCTTTTCGAGGAGTTTTTGCACGGTGTAGTCGCAATTGACCCCGCGTATGGCTTCCATCTGCCCTTTGCTGATCGGCTGCTTGTAGGCAATGATAGAAAGGGTCTCCAAGGCCGAAGTAGACAATCTTTTTTTCGACTGCTGCTTCAATAAAATTCCAATACTGGCCTGATAGGCCGGCTTGGTAAGAAACTGATACCCTCCTCCCATCTTATAAAGCTGGAAAGCGAAGGTATCAGCGGCATATTTTTCTTCCGACCGCGTCAAAGCATCCGTAATGTCTTGCTCGGGCACATCCGCTTCGAACATTTCCGTAAGGCATGACTTAATATCGGCTACGGAGAGTGGCTTCTCTGAGCAGAATACGAGGGCTTCGATATGGTTTTGAAGAAAATCCAATTAATTATTCTTTGCGAGTTTGGCTTCAATGCTGTGCATGGTATGAGGCACGGCACGAAGGCGCTCCTTAGGAATCAGCTTTCCGGTATCTACACATACCCCGTAGGTTTTGTTTTTGATACGGATAAGGGCGTTTTCCAATTGGGTCATAAATTTCTGCTGACGGGCAGCCAGCTGCGAAAGGTTTTCTTTCTCGGCTGTATCGGCTCCATCTTCCAATACCTTAAGGGTTCCAGCGGTGTTGTCGGTGCCGCTATCGTTCTTACGGGTAAGGGTTTCTTTGATATAAGACAGTTCCGCGCGGGCTTTATCTAGCTTCTCGGTAATCAGTTCTTCGAACTCCTTCAACTCTTCATCAGAATAGCGGGTCTTTTCTTCCTGGCTCATAGTAAATGGGTTTATATGAAATTTGGGTATATAGGGTTCAATAAAATTTCACAAAAATACGGTTTGCAAGGGTAACTTAAAACCTTCTGCTCATTTATTCATGCAAGCTTTTATTTATCCAATATCTGTAAGCACAAATAATAGAGCAGAAATGTGCCGTCAAAGCCCAAGGTATAAAACCACTCCGACCACTTTTTGCGTGTGTTGATGATTAATAAGCCTGCGCCCAAAAAGGTAACTGATGAGGCCCAAGGCGAATAGACGTGTAGAAAAAACAGGGCCAGACATAGAAAAAATAAAGCGAGTGCAATGAGACCCTTTAGCCCTAGCCGATGCGGCAGCGTAACAAGACCTTGCTGCTCATCTTCCTCCCAATCTTTTACATCAAATGGCAGCGTAATGGCCACAATAAAGCAAAAATGACCCAACAAAATAGGTAGGTTTCTTTGTGCTTCTTCGAGCCCGGTATGCAAAAAATGAGGCAAGCCTATCGCCATCATAGCCCATACATAGGCTACCACAAATACTTTCAAGAATGGGTATTGGCGAATTTGCAAAACCTTAGGCCAGTTATTGGGTGCATTGTAGCAAAGGGAAATAAGACCCAGATGCAGCAAAAACAGAAATGCTTGCCAGGAAAAAAGGATATAGCTTAGCCCCAAGCAAAGCAATAAGGAAAGCACACACAATCCCCTGATAGCTCCGCGCCAGCGAAGATGCCATTGCTCTTTTTCGCGCGCATCGTCTGTCGGTACAGGTGCTGAAAACATCCGGAAAAAATTGTACGCAATAAAGGTACTCGCCATCACCAACCATGCCTCGGTAGGCCAAAAAGCTTGACCACCTGTTTGCTGATACCCGCTGATATAATAAAGCGCAGCCATGAGGCTAATGAATATATGGCTATATACCAGTCCTTTAATGCTTCGGATAATAAATTGCACGGCTAAAGGTAAGGAGCACGAGTTAAAAATTGCATGAATTTAGCCTGAAAGGAATAGGTGAAGGCCAGTAAATAGTAAAGTAAAATATTACATGCCTATCTAATAGCGCGCAAAATTTAATATTTTGCTTACCCTAATTGAAGTAAAAAGCCCTATGGCCCATTCTTTTCCCCAGCCATCCGATTTTCGTATACCTGACCCTAGCGAGGCGCCTACCGGACTTTTGGTGCTTAATGCCAAAAATGGGCTAATACTATACGTAAATGCTGCCATGCAGCAATGGGCCGGCCTCGATTCGCACCAATTGCAGCACCTTTCCTTCGATTCCCTATTCCGTAAAAAGATAAGCGAGGAAGGCGAAGTATGGACCTTACAATTGGAACATGAAACACAAGAGGTGCATTTGGCCTTTCATGATTTCGTGTGGGAGGGAGCACCATTGGCACAACTAATTATTGTGAGCCCAGCCCATTCGCTTAGCCAAAATACTTTTGAGCCTATTCCGGTAGATTACACGGGATTAGATTACTTTGATAGACTGCTCGAAAAAGCATCGAGCCTATTCGGAGCCGATTATGCCTATGTGGGTAGCTACTTAGAACAAGAGTTTAGCATACAATCTTTATCGATGTATGTGCAGCAACAAAAAAGTGAAAACATACGCTACAAACTGAGCAATACTCCTTGCGAGATATTATTATCATCCTCAAGTTGTATTTATTCGAAAAACGTATTTGACAAATTTCCAAATGATTTACTCCTGCGGGAGATGGAGATAGAAGCTTATGCAGGCTTCCCTATATACGATTCAGAAAATCAAACCATTGGAGTGATGATTTTTCTATTCAAAAGCCCCAAAGAAGATTGGCAGTTTCTGAAAGAAGTTGCCGCACAGGTTGAAAAGCGCTTGTCGAGGGAGCTGGAGCACTATCTACTTCAACAAAAACAGAGTGAACGCCAAGAGCGGCTTTCTTTCGCCATTCAGGCGGTTAATTTCTCCGTTTTCGAATGGGACTTAAAAAATAACCGTCCCATTTTTGCCGAAAACCTGAACAAGCAAATAGGTTTTCCGGAAGGGGCTTTTGAGATTGAACCCGCCATTTGGCATTCATTTATTCATCCGAGCGATAAAGAGGCCTTCAGGCAATACATGAACAACCTGCTGGAGCAGCCCGGAAATTCGCGGAGCATCCGCTACCGTATCCGTAAGCGCAAAGGCGAATACCAATGGATAGAAACCACAGCCGAATTGGTGGAAACCCCTAATGGAGAGCAGGCTTCCCGAGTTATCGGTATCAATAAAAACATCCAGGACCAAATCGATAAAGAGGAGATTCTGAGAGAAAGCGAGGAACGCTTTAGGGCTTTGGCTGAAAATATTTTGGGTGTGGTGTATATGTGCGCCTATGACGACAACCTGAGCACCTTGTATGTGAGCGACACCATCACAACTTTTAGTGGGATGGACAAAAGCGCCTATGTACAAGAAAAACTATCGGTGTTTGATATCCTTAGCCCCGATGATAAAGCAGAGCAAATGAAGGCCATTTGGGCTTTGAATAAAAACAATAACACCTTCATTTGTCAATACCAGGTGAAGGATATTGAAGGTAATGTACGCTGGATGGAATCGCGGGGCACCTTGCTCTTCTCTAACGAAGGAAGCCCCCTGCATATAGTAGGAACACTTCTGGACATCAGTTACCAAAAAACCACGGAAGTAGAGCTGGAAAAAGGAAAAACCGAACTGGGAAGTCAGTTACGCTTATTGCAAAATCTGCACAACCAGCTTAAGCAAAGCGAATTGCGCTGGAGCTACGCGCTGGAAGGAAATGGAGATGGCGTGTGGGACTGGGACATCAGAAAAAATGAGATTTTCCTTACTCAATCCACCTATTCGCTACTGGGTTACCCGAATAAGCGTGGACAAAGAAGCACCAGCATCGTGCGCGATTTGGTGCATCCTGATTATTACCCACAGTTTATCGATGCTATCAAAGAAAGCAAGAGACCTCCTTTCAAAGGCTTCTTCTTAGAATTGCCCCTGCTTAGGCCCGACAAAAACTATAAATGGGTACTGATACGCGGAAAGGTGGTGGAGATAGCCAAAAATGGCCGCGCCAAACGTATGGTGGGCAGCGTGATTGACATTACCAAGTCGCGCCTGCAAAAGCGTGAACTCACTATTTATGAAGAAATGGTGAAGCAGAACTCCTCCGCCATCTTGTTTACCGACATTGGCGGATATATTGAATACACCAATACCGCTACACTTGACCTCTTCAATTACCAGCTGCATGAGTTGGTGCAAAAGCCTTTCGATTACCTTTCGAAGAACAATTCATTCAATACCCAACAACTGATTAAGAGTATTCAAAGCACTGGAAAATATGTTGGAGAGCACATTTTTTACACTAAGCTTAATCAGCCTATTCCTTGCCAGATCAACGCCAGCCTACTTTTTCATGAGCAGCAGGATATACTAGGCCTGGTAATTACCCTTACCAACATTGGCCACATCAAGCGGCTGGAAAATGATATTCTAAAACTCCGTAACGAAAAGCTGGAGCAGGAGCTCTTTTATCAGCAACAGCAGACGGAAATCAGCATAAAGGTGCAAGAGCAAGAAAAAGAAAAGCTTGCCCGTGAGCTGCACGATGGCATTGGCCAAATGATTAGCCTTACCAAAATGCAACTCAGCGGACTGTTAGATGAGCTACCACAGGATATGGTGGGTAGCGCCCAGCAGATTTATTCCTTACTGGAACAAACCACCCACGATGTAAAGAACATCACCCACGACCTGATGCCGCTGAGTATTAAGCAAATAGGCCTTGACAGCGCCTTGCATATCTTGCTCAAACGCTATCAAGACGGAGCCTTTAAACACAAGACTCAGTTCAATACCGAAATAGATATGGGAGATTTCAAACCGACTGAAAAGCAGGCCATTCACCTGTACCGAATCGCTCAGGAACTAGTGAACAATAGCATGAAATATGCCGAGGCCACCCAGCTCGATTTTGTGTTGAAATCTTTTAAAAACACTTTGCACATGGTGATTGAAGACAACGGAAAAGGCTTCGATTACCACGAAAAAATGAAACTAATTAATAGCTTTGGATTGAAAACCGTGCAAGAACGCGCTAAGTTGATCAATGCCAAGCTCACCCTCGATAGCGAGCCGGGCAAAGGCACCGCCATCAACCTTAGTATGAATTATTAAATACCCCCGAATATGATACGAATTGCCATCGCAGACGACCACAGCATACTCAGAGAAGGAATAGTAAGCATTCTGAAAACCCGTGAGGAAATCGCTATCATTGCCGATGTAGGCAGCGTGAAAGAAGGTAAACAAATGCTCGATAAGCACCCCGAAATTGAGGTATTGCTCTGTGATATCAACTTCCCCGATGGCGATGGCTACGAGCTGCTCGATTACATAAAAAAATACAACAAAGCCGCCAAGGTAATTTTCCTCACCATGCACGATAAGTCTTCCTTTGCTACCAAAGCCATAGAGGAAGGTGCCATGGGCTACCTCACAAAGGACAGCCTCAAGAACGAGCTTTTTGCCGCCATAGAATCGGTGCACAATGGGAAAAAATACTTTGGGCAGGGCATTATGGAAAGCCTGGTGATGAACATGAACAAACCTCAGGAAAAGCACGATTTCTTCAAAAATGTGCTATCCAAAAGGGAGTTTGAAGTGCTGGAGCTGATCATGGAAGGCCTCGATACCAAAGAGATGGCCGAGAAGCTTTTTATTAGTGAAAAAACTGCCGCCAACTACCGCAACAGCATTTTGCAGAAGTGCGGGGTGAAGAACATTGTACAGCTAATCAAGCTCTATTTGCAAAACGCCTAAGCCCGCGCCTGTCCTTCGATTGGGAAATTTCCCAATCAGTTTGTGAAATAGTGACGGGTTTTTCTGAATTATCCTATCTGATTTGCTTAGGTGTGCCCCTAGTTTTGTATGACTCGAAACTAGATACGCGCCACCCTATGAAAAAGCAAGAGATACAGCAGCACATTCATCGCATTGACAACCAATTGGTGGAGATGAGCGCCTGCCTTGTTCGCGACATGGAAGTGATTTCACAAATCATAGATGTATTTCAGCGCAAGGCCAAAAAAGCACAGCGCCAACTCCCCCTTAGCAAAGTAAACTTAGTAAAGCAGTGTTTCGACTCACAGCTACAAATAGTGGCCTCTTTGCAAGATATCATTGATGAAATCCACACCGTTCGAAACATCAACCGCTTGCTTCAAAAGGAGCTGAACCCCAAAAGCAAACAAGACGAACTCATGAACTACTCGAGCATCAGCTACAGTCAGTACATGGGCGAAATTGCCAACCTGTGCGTGGCTCAGCTAAAGCACATCCGAAAAAAATACAAAGAAAAACTCGGCAAAATTCAAGACGCACTGGCGCCTATCCGTGGTGATAGAGAAATCATCAATACCTTGCATTTCTTTATCCTGAGCAGCACACAAGAGTTTCAGAACTTTCAAAACCTGCTCGACCGCACCAATTTATTGTATGGCGAACTTGCCTTTATGGCACCTGATAGAAGTTATGACGAAAACGACTTCTGGAACCTTCGCGTAATCCTTCGCCTTATCCTGAACCGACTGAATTGTAAAGAACAGCGTGGCATTATCCACGAACTCTTCCCCCACTGGAAGCTCGACACACTATCCTTAGAATCATGAAAATCCAGAAATTCCATATCACCACCTTCGTGGCCAACCAGTACGCCACGCTATTTGGTACCCTTTCCCAAAAGATTGACCTCCTGTTTGAGCACCTCAACAACGATTTTATCATTACCGGAAACCGCGTAAAGAAATACCATAAAATCGCCCGCGAGAAGCTAAAAAACAGGGAGTTTACGCCTGATATGGAAGATAAAATCCGCCATGCAGTAAAATGCTTCGACATCATCATAGTGGAGCTTCAGTATCACGACATCATCCGTCAGAAATTAGAGCATATCAATACCTTTGAAATTAAGCTGGCGCAAGAGTTTAGCGAGATTTACGAAAAGAAAAATGCCTTCTGCAATCCGCGCTACACGCTGGTAATGTACGACTTGGTAAAACTGGCCTACAGGCAGTTGAACGCCATTCGCAGTGATTATTTGACCGCATCGCTCAAAATCCAGAAGCTGCTTTTGCAACTCTGGACCGACCGCGAAATCTCCCGCGAACTTCAGCTTTTCTTGTTCAATACAGCCGAAAATTTGAAAAACGTGCTCGACTCGCTTGATGCCATTTTGAAAATGCACGAAAAGCTGCGCAAGGAAAATCCGGATATCGATGTGGCCATTTCGCAGGAAACCCGCATGGAAATACTGGAGGAGGTGAAAAAATGCTATACCATGGAATCGGAAAGGCTCATTTTCAATGACCTGTTCCAAATAGTGGAAGCAGAAAAAGATCCCGTGGAAGACGACATTTTCTTTTAAGCCGTATGACCAAGAACAAATTCAAATTTGCCAGCCCTGTGCTTAGCGCCCATCTTACTCAAGTAATGCTGAGCGATATCCAGCAGCTTATTGCGGAGGTACAAAAGCACAAACCTTCGCAAGTGGCTTTGCAATGGCCCAATGGGTACCAGCCGGATTTTCTGCTGCTACAAGCACTGGAAATGATGGCACTTAAAGGCATACAGGTAAAGCTCCCCGAGGTATACAGCCCCTCCGAACTAATCGGAACGTGCTTTTCCCACACCTTTTCAAGAAACTAGTAAATAAAAAATTATCCCAAAATATTAATCATATGAGAAAGACCATCATGACCGTGGACGACTCCGAGAGCATCTTGGCTGTAGTGAGCACCACACTAGAAGAGGAGTATGATGTCATCACCGTATCGGGCGGCAAAGAGGCCCTTGAACAATTGGAAAAAGGAATCAATATCGACCTTATTATTACTGATCTCAATATGCCCCTGGTAGATGGCATAGAGGTGATTAAGAAGGCGCGCTCCATCAGCCAGTATTCCTTAAAACCCATACTGATGCTCACCACCGAGTCGCAAGCTCAAAAGAAATTGGAAGCTAAAGAAGCGGGCGCTACCGGATGGATCGTGAAGCCCTTTGAGCCTGAAAAGCTAAAAGAAGTAGTGAAAAAAGTTATCCGTTAATATCCTTCTAAATCGGCTTTCCCCATGGCAGAAAAGGCTCATCATAAATTTATGCAGGAGGCGTCAGAACTGATTGACGACCTCGAACAGTCCGTACTCGAACTGGAAAAAGAACGCGGCAATGCAGCACATATCGAGCAGATATTTCGGGTAATGCACACCTTCAAGGGTACGGCCAAAATGTTTGGCTTTGATAAAATTGGGGAGTTTACGCATTACCTTGAAAACATTTATGATGAGCTAAGAGCAGAGAAAATCACCCTTAGTGAGGGAATATTGGAGGTTACCTTCCAGTCGGTAGACCATATCCGAAACTTGCTCCACCAGCCAGCAGAGCTTGCCCATGCTATTGAGCAGCAGCATGCCCAGCTTTTAGAGAAAGTGATTCATCTTTCCGGTGCGGCCACTGGTATTGAAACCAGCCACAAGGCCAAGAAGCATGCCGCCCAGTTGTATTACATCCACTTTGCTCCGGCTCCGCATTTTATCAAAACGGGCAATAATCCCCTGTTTTTGCTAGAAGACCTCCTGCGCCATGGCGAATACCATATGCATACGCGTACGGAAAACATACCTTCGGTAGATCAGTACCAAGCCGATACTACCTACCTTGCGTGGGATATTCTGCTATACACTAGCAGCTCAGCCAGCGAGTTGGAGGATGAGTTTATGTTTGTGATGGACGACTGCAGCTTGCAGATTACCGCCCTGGGCACACAAAACCTATTACAAAATGGCGCTTTCCTGCACGACCTCAAAAAAGCAGGAAGCTTCACTGAAAAAACAATTTTGAGCTTACAAGCAGCCAGAACCAGCCCTGAAACGGCCACTCCGGCAAAAACGCACAAAGCAAAATCGGCCTCGGGCAACCACGTAATAAAAGTTACCTACGAAAAGATAGACAACCTCATGGGGCTTGTCAGCGAATTGGTAACTACCCAAGCACGCCTTAGTTTATATACCGATCAGCATAAAACCAGCGAGCTGGAAGAGATTGCCGAAAACGTAGAAAAGCTGGTACGCCAACTGCGCGATGAGGCATTTAGTATCTCCCTTTTGCCGGTAAGCCATTTAAAAATGCGCTTTGAGCGCCTTGTACGCGATACCGCCAAAGACCTCCACAAAAAAGTCCATTTCATCAGCGAAGGCGATGATACGGAGCTAGATAAAAAAATAATTGAAGCCCTTACCGATCCGCTATTGCACATTCTGCGCAATAGCCTCGGTCACGGACTGGAGCTGCCCGCAGAGCGCCTTGCCAAAGGCAAACCGGAATTTGGCACCTTATTGTTGAAGTCCTACACTTCGGGTGCGCATGTAGTAATAGAAGTGCATGACGATGGTGCCGGAATCGACCCGACCAGAGTAAAACAAAAGGCCATAGAAAAAGGGCTCATTGAGCCTCATGCCGAACTCAGCGAAAAAGAAATTTATAACCTGATATTCCTACCCGGATTCAGCACCGCCCAAGCCATTACCGATGTGTCGGGACGGGGCGTGGGCATGGACGTAGTGAAAAAAGCAGTGGTAGATTTAAGAGGCGACATCCAAATTGAATCTACTTTAGGCAAAGGAACCATTATGCGTTTGATTTTGCCGCTTTCGCTGAGCATTATCGATGGGCTATTGGTGCAGTTAGATAATCACCAATACATTATCCCGCTATCTTCTATCGAAAAATGTTATGAAGTGGCAGCCGATAGCATCACGCCAGATATGAACGGACTCATTGTACTCGATGCCGAACAAATCCCATTGATTGATTTGCGAAAAGTATTTGACCTGGCTCCTAGTGAGAAGGAAAGAACCAATTTGATTGTATCGCGCTTTGGCAATCAGAAATTGGCCATTCAGGTAGACGACATCGTAGACGAGTACCAAGCCGTAATCAAACCTTTGGGCGGCATGTACAAGCATCAAGACTTCGCCTCCGGAGCCAGTATTTTGGGCAATGGCCGGGTAGCGTTGGTGCTGGATGTATCGCGCCTTGGTGAGTTGGTAGCCTAAGCAGATTATCTATTAAAATTAGCCAAACCCTCAGCCGAGGGTTTTTTTTGTGCTTTTCACGAAGCCGACTGGGAAATTTCCCAATCTAAAACAGGGCATTTCACGGCTAATACTGAATCCTCCTATAAAAATCCCCCTCAAGTTTCTGTCTATTTGTATCATACAAATGAATACGGAAATGGAAGATTTCAAATTACTCAGCAACACCGATTCTTACCTCACTTTCAGCATGAACCAAGAGCTATTTGCGGTGAGTGTGAAAAAGGTAACCGAACTATTGGAAATGCTACCGGTAACCGTGGTGCCCAAAGCACCTGCCTATATGCGCGGTGTAATTAACCTACGAGGTTCGGTAGTGCCTGTGCTCGATACCCGCACCAAGTTTTCATTGCCTTCGGTACCCGATAGCATCGATACCTGCATAGTGGTAATGACCATTGAAAACGGAGAAGAACTTGTGAAAATTGGCGCCATAGTAGACAGCGTATCCGAAGTAATCGAAATCCCCAATGAAGAAATCATGCCTTTGCCCGCTATCAGCAAAAAAGAAAGAGCGCAGTTTATCCATGGGGTGATCAAGAAAGAAGAGCGCTTTATCATGATTTTAGACGTGGACCGCGTGTTCAGCACCGAAGAGGTAATCAGCCTGAAAGCTACCGAACTAGAAAACGTAGGATAAGATGATTGCCGAAATGAACACCTCGCTACTCACTATCACACCTGCCGACTACCGGAAGCTAAGTGATTACATTCAAAGTAATTACGGCATACAGCTGCCCGATAGCAAGCAGAAAATGGTAGAAGCCCGTTTGCAAAAACGCATCAAAACCTTGCAAATGAGCAGCTTCAGCGAGTACCTCCATTTCGTATTTTCCGAAGAGGGTAACCAGCAGGAATATTTCCAGATGATTGACCTCATTACTACCAACAAAACCGATTTCTACCGCGAAGCGGCTCACTTTGAGTTTCTTACCAATGAGTGGCTACCCAAGTTTGTAGAAAATAAGCGCGAAGGCGAGCCCCTGAAAATATGGAGCTCGGCTTGCTCTACCGGAGAGGAGATTTATACCCTGGTGATGGTATTGAAAGATTATATGCTGGCCAATTATCAAAGCTTCGGGTATAAAATTCTGGGAACAGATCTTTCATTACGCGCCTTGCAAACAGCCGCAGCCGGGGTATACGCTCATGAAAAAATCGAGGCTATCCCGATGAATATTCGCAAAAGGTATTTGCTCAAGAACAATAACCCCACTGCTCCTCAGGTGATGGTAAAGCCGGAGCTTAAGCAAAATATCCAGCTCAAGCGATTCAACCTGCTCAAGAGCTATGAGGGCATACAAGAGAGCTTCGATATTATCTTCTGCCGCAATGTATTGATTTACTTCAGCAAAGAAAGCCAATACCAAGTGGTGAGCGAATTGCTCAAAAAGCTAAAACCCGGTGGCTACCTTTTTATTGGCCATGCCGAATCGCTGACCAATTTCAGCCTGCCTATAGTGCAAGTAAAACCTACGATTTACAGAAAAATTAACTAAGCCATGGAAAACCTCAGTAATCTTCAACTACTCAGCGAGCTCAAAAAAAGACTCACCGACAGTGAAAATACCATTGCCGAGCAACGCCAATTGGTACATGAGCTTAGTGAACTCAATAAGAAGCTGGAAAAATCAGAAGAAATGAAGAGCCAGTTTTTGAGCAATATCAAAAACGAAATCAATAACCCCTTGGCCTCTATTTTGGCCTTATCGAAAAATATCATCACTAAATACACAGAATTGAATCCAGAGGCACGCAAAAGCCTAAAACATATTTATAACGAAGCCCATTCGCTCGATTTTCAATTGAGCAACATTATTCTAGCAGCCGAACTGGAAGCAGGCCAATCTAATCCTCAGCCAGTGCGCCTGAATGTGCACCACGTTATTGAAACAGCCCTTGCTTATTTTGACAATTTAGTAGAAAAGAAAAAACTACAAATTGCTCTTACTGGTGATTCACAAGTGCATTTCCTTTCCGATAGCCACTATTTGAAAGCCATCATTGCCAATCTACTTTCCAATGCCATCAAGTTCAGTCATGAAGGCACTACGGTGGAAGTGTACATGGAGCATACGGCTGAGAACCTTGTGATGCGAATCGTTAACCAAGGAAAAGCCATTAATAGCGCTGAGCTTTCACGTATTTTCGACCGCTTCACTCAATTAGAGAGCGGTACCCGCAAATCGTTTGGTGGCCATGGACTAGGCCTTGCTATCGTAAAAGAATTAGTAGATCTCCTTGGAGGACAACTACACATCAGTAGCCAAGAGAAAGGTACTCAGGTAGAAATAACTCTCCCTAACAAAATCAATGATGCGCGTTTTCATGCCACCGAGGGTGAAAACGATGAAATCTTATTTGAGCAGAGTTTCTAAGCTTGAATATGAGCATGATAGATATCGACAAGCATTTTCTGTACCCTGCCAATATCTGGGTGGCTCAGCAGCCTACTATCATCAGTACGCTACTCGGCACTTGCGTGGCGGTTTGCTTGTGGGACTCTCGTGCAAAAATAGGTGGGATGAACCACTACCTGCTGCCGCTATGGAACGGTGATGGTTTGGCTTCGCCCAAATACGGAAACATTGCCATTCACAAACTGGTGGATGAAATGCAAGCCCAAGGAGCCTCGCCCAAGCGCATGGTAGCCAAAATCTTCGGAGGCAAAACCTCCCAAAAAGGAGGCAGCGTAGCCTATAGCATTGGGCTTCGTAACATTCAGATTGCCAAAGAAATGCTCGAAGAATTGCAAATTCCTCTTTTGGCCGAAAGTGTGGGTGGCGAATATGGCCGCACCATCAAGTTCGATACCGAAAGCGGGAAAGTATATATGAAACTGATTCAAGGAAGCTAATGCCTACGAGTACTCCATATCGCGACAAAATTCAGGTCATGGTGATTGATGACTCCGCCTTGGTACGCAAAGTATTGGGCGACTACATCAATCAGCAATCCGATATGCAGGTAACAGCCGTAGCGGCCGATCCATATATAGCGGTGCAAAAACTGAAAGCGCGCAAGCCCGATGTGATTACCCTGGATGTGGAGATGCCTCGTATGGATGGCCTGACCTTCCTGAAAAAGCTAATGGCTCAGCACCCGATTCCGGTCATTATTGTTTCCAGTCTCACTAAAAAAGGAGGCGAAATAGCCCTCAGAGGTCTTGAATACGGGGCGGTGGATTTCTTCCCCAAGGAAGATATGCGCGTGGTGAGCAATCAGCCCGAAGAATACGAACACCTATTAGATAAAATTCGCGCTGCCTCCAAAGCCAAGCCCAAGCGATTGGTACAGGCACAGGATATTTTCAGTCGTCCGGTACCAAACGAACTAGCCACGGTGTATACCACCGAAAAGGTAATCGCTATAGGTGCATCGGCCGGGGGTACCGAAGCTCTGAAAGAAGTGCTTATGCAAATGCCCATTAATTGCCCCGGAATGGTGATTGTACAACACATGCCTCCGGTGTATACCAAAAGCTTTGCCGAGCGCCTGAATGAGCTATGTGCCATCACGGTAAAGGAAGCCGAGCATAACGATACCATTATCCCCGGCAGGGCACTAATTGCCCCCGGAGACAAGCACATGCGCATTAAAAGAAGCGGTGCTGTGGCTCAGGTAGAACTGTGGGACGGCCCACTGGTAAACCGCCACAAGCCAGCCGTAGATGTACTCTTTCACTCCGCTGCCGAGCAGTTGGGGAAAAATGCCCTTGGGGTAATATTAACAGGGATGGGTGCCGATGGTGCCCAAGGCCTGAAAGCCATGCGTGAAAAAGGAGCCATTACCATCGCTCAAGACGAACAGAGCTCAGTGGTATATGGCATGCCCAAAGAGGCCGCCAAAATTGGCGCAGCCAAACACATACTGCCTTTGTCGCGCATAGCACACGAATTAGTAACACTTAGTGCAACAATATGAATCAGAAGGAAATGCATAGCGATGACTCTCCTGCACAGATAGTGGAAAGCATACTCAATGAGTTCAGCTTCTATAATGATCACGTGCTAAGAGGCCCCCTATGTCGTATTGCAGGCCTTATCTCGCTTCTTAACATGGAAAAAGAAGAGGAGAACAGGAAAAAGATTATCAAATGCCTAGCAGAAGCTGCCGATGAAATAGACGCAGCCTCTCGGACACTCACCTGTCTGCTCAACAAATACACTACACTAAATCAAAATCATTCTATTAATAAAACCTATTAACAATGAAATCACTAAAAGCCACCTATCTCTTTCTTTTCCTATTCGGTATGATAGGATTGAACCTAGAAACCCAAGCACAGGATGCAAAAGTTTCGGCTCACTACCGCATCAACCCCCTTCATTCCAGAGGCTTCCGCGACCCGCTGAACCCTGGTGAAAAACCGGGCTTTTACACCATGCAGATCAGCCGCTTGAACCTTGAGCTAAGCAATAAAGGTGACTTAAGTGCCGGCTTGAGCATTCAGGACCGTAGGTTTTGGGGTGATGAAAGTACCCGCGATGATAAAGCAACCGTTACGATTTACCGTGCGTGGGTGCAGAAGCACTTTACCGAAGCTTTCTCGGTGAAATTAGGTCGCCAAGACTTGATTTATAATGACAACTACCTGATGGGCGAGCGCGCCTGGGTGGGTACACTAGCCCACGATGTGGCCAAAGTGATTTATGAGAAAAATGGCTTTAAAGCACACCTTGTAGCCGGTGTAAACACCAAGGGAGGCGAGCTAGACAGAGACCTATACCTAGGCATCAACAACTACAAAAACATGCAGTTCTTATGGTTGCACAAAGATTTCAAAAAACTGTCCAGCTCTTTCATCCTTCAAAACCTAGGCTTTGAAAATGCCGATTCTTCTCTTACCGTGTACAACATGCAAAACATTGGTACGCACAACGAATTGACTATTTCCAATTCCCTAAGCCTTACCGCTTTTTATTATCATCAGCTTGGGAAAAATGGGAAAAACCAGAATGTAGATGCCTATTATTATTCCGCTCAACTTACCTATACTCCTATTGAGCCATTGTCAATAACTGCAGCCACCTTGGTGAGCTCTGGTGATTCACAAAATGATTACGAAGACCCCACCAACACCCGCTCACGCTACCACGACAAGCCTTTCTTCAATGGGCACGAGCACTTTGGTTTGATGGATTATTTCTTTTTCAAGAATAATACTTATATGGGCGTGAACGACTACTTCTTTAAAGTGGAATATCAGGTAAATCCTAAACTAAAAATTACCAATACCACGCATGAGTTCTTTACCAATCAAGTAATGAACAATGAACTGAACCAAGCCATGGATAAGAACTTGGGTATTGAGAATGACTTGCTTATCGCCTATAAAGTAAGCAACGGACTAAAGGTTACCCTGGGCCATTCTATCATGTTTGGTACCGATACCTTCCAGCAATTCACCGGAGGCAAAACCATTACCGAAAGCCAATATTTCTATGCGGTAATCGTGGCAAATCCGGTATTCTTCCAAAGCAAAAAAGACAATTAATCCCTACACATCACAAAACTTACAATCATGAAATCACTCGGTAACTTAAAAGTTTGGCAAAGGGTTCTCATCACATTTGCCATCATCATACTCGCCTACATGGCCAACATTGCCTACAACTTTGTAGGACTTACGGAAATCCGTGAAAACGTATCCAGTATTTATAACAATCGCCTATTGAGCATTTCCTCCTTGCTTGAGGCCGACCGCGATGGGTATCAGTCGAAGATATCGATAACCGAAGCCATCAATATCATTAACCAAAGAGGCAAAAATGAATTCAATGACGTAACGGTGGAGTTTTCGGAAATGAACGAAAACCTAAGCCAGCTCAAGACCCGTTTCGATGAATTCAAGAAAGTGTACCTAGCTACCGGAGGCATGAATCACAAAGCCTTCGATACCTTCCAGACAGAATTTGAGATTGTAAGTGGACTGAGCGTGGAGCTTGAAGAACTTATTCGCGCCCGCAAAGTACAGGAGGCCAAAGATTTATACTTTACTTCTTACAGCGAGCACTTTGAATCTATGCGTTCGGCCATCGACCAGCTGACAGAGCTAAGCCAAAATCAAACTAAGTTGGAATACGAAGCCAGCCTTGCCAAGGCCGATGAAATCACTCAATTAGCCATTATCTTCTTTAGCGGCATGCTGCTAATACTGATACTTGCCGGCATATTACTTACCCGCGCCATTGTAAACCAGCTGGGCTGTGAGCCTTTTGAGGCAGCGGAAATTGCCCGCAACCTAGCCAACGGAAACCTAAGCTTCAGCATCAGCAAGCGCAAAGAAAAAGGATTGTACAAAGATTTGAAATCGATGGTAGAAAGACTTAGCAATGTGATTGAAAACATCATGTCTATCTCTGACAACCTTTCGAGTGCTTCTAACCAGTTGTCGTCTTCTTCACAGCAAATCAGCCAAGGAGCCAATGAGCAAGCAGCTTCCGCTGAAGAAGTAGCTTCTTCTATGGAAGAAATGTCGGCCAGTATTGTACAAAATACGGACAATGCGCAGCAAACAGAGAAAATATCGGTGAAAGCCGCGCATGATATCAGCGAAGGCAATCAGTCGGTATCTACTACTGTGAGCAGCATGAAAACCATTGCCGATAAAATCAAAATCATTGGTGAGATTGCGCGTCAAACCAATATCCTTGCCCTTAATGCCGCTGTGGAAGCAGCCAGAGCAGGGGAGCACGGTCGTGGGTTTGCTGTAGTAGCCGCTGAGGTGCGCAAACTGGCCGAAAGAAGCCACAATGCCGCCACGGAGATTGACGAACTTTCTAAGAAGAGTGTAGATGTGGCTGAAAAATCAGGCAAGCTACTTTCAGAAATCGTTCCGGATATCCAAAAGACAGCCAACTTGGTGCAAGAGATTACGTCTAGTTCAGAGGAGCAACGTGAGTCTTCCAATCAGGTAAACTCTGCCCTTCAGCAATTGAACCAAATCATTCAGCGTAATGCAGCCAATGCCGAGGAAATGGCCAGCAGCTCTGAAGAATTGGCCGCTCAAGCCGATACCATGAAAGAGATTATCTCTTTCTTCAAAATCGACCATAAAAAAGAAGAAGGGAAACCAAGAGCGCAAGCCTGGGAAACCCACAATCGTCCGGCTGAAAAGAAAACTAAAGAGAAGAAAGCCGCTAAAGAAACCTATCAATACAAATCTAACCACAACGGCATCGACATTGTGATTGACGATAACGTAAAAGGTGAGTTTGTTCAATATTGATACTTACAAAGTGTGATCATACGAAAAGCTGCTTCCAAAGAGGCAGCTTTTTCTATATCTGCTCGTTTTCGTTTTGTGGAATGTATACCAGCACTCGGGTGCCTTGATCAAGCTGGCTCATAATCTTCACCTTTCCGTTCAAGGATTCTACCTGTGCTTTCACCAGATACATACCTACCCCTTTTCCTTCTACATGGGTATGCATACGCTGGTACAGGCCAAAAACTTTGGCTTCACCGCCATTACTCAAATCCACCCCAATACCATTATCGCTTACTTCCAATACATACTGCGTTCCTTCCGCGTAGGTCTTGATAGTGATCTCTGGTGGCCGCTCGGGCGAACGGTATTTGAGCGAATTAGATACCAAGTTGTGCATTATACTTTGCACATAGGCTTTCACCGATTGCATACTCGCTATCTTGAAATCAATTGAAATGGTAGCCCCTGTACGCAAAATATCATCTTCCAATCCTTGGGTCACTTTTTCGCAAATTTCAAGAAGTTTAACCGCCTCAATATTGGAATTGACCTTATTTCGTACCGAGATTATCTCCGTCAGGTTCGCTATTACCTCATCAATTTGGTTGCAACTTTGCTCCATGTAGCGCAAGAGCTGCATGTTGAAAGGATCTTCGGGCTTACTGCGGTTAAAAATATTGAGCAAGCCTTGAATGCGCGAAATAGGTGCACGCACATTGTGCGAAATAATGTAGGAGAATTGCTCCAAATCATGATTTTGCTTGATAAGGTCATTCACCAACTCTTCTAACTGCACCGTGCGTTCCCTTACCAATATTTCCAGCTTTTCTTTCTCGGTAAGTGTGGCATACACTTGCCTTTCGATGTAGTTGCGTTGCTCTTCCAGTGTATGGTTGATTGTCACCAGCTCCTCTTGTTGCTGTTTTAATTCCTCATTTTGGGCTTCTACCTCTATGCTTTTCTCGTATAGCTCTCGGGTGCGTTCATCTACTTTACGCTCCAGTTCGGTATTCTGGTCTTCTATAAGCTGCAAGCGTAATTGTTTTTCAACCATGTGCTCTTCGCGCAAGCCCACAAATTTGGCAATAATGGCGAGTGATAAAAATAAAGACTCGACTGTAACCCCTAGCAAGGTAGACTGACTGATAAATCGGCTAATGGGAACTATGCCCATAGTACCTAGAATGTAAAGTGAGAGCAATAGCATAAAGCCGCCCATACCTAGTAAAAAGAACCACGCACCTCGCAGTTTATTCTGTATAGAGAGAACAGCACCTACCAAAATAACAACTGTCAGCGACAATGAGGTGAGTTTGCTTATCAGGTTTCCCCAATAATACCAGTCAGTAAAGAGATTTATAGAAATGGAAATCAGATAAATGCCTAAAAACACCTTGAGCACTGTATTCATCCAAGGCAGATTTTTCTTAAGATTTAAGAAACTCTGTGTAAAAGTAATGATGGTAATATTGGTGAGACCAGCTATGGTAGGCAGCATGTAAAAAAACTCTGCTCCTTTCTCGCCCAAAAATTCGAACAGATGCCCTTGGGTAATACTGCTGATAAGAAGCTGGAACAGCAAATGCACCAGATAAAAGGCATATACCGATTCTTTAAAAACGATATAGGCTCCTAGGTTAAAAAGGAGAACAAAAATCATGGCGCCAAAAAATGCCCCAAACAATAGGTCATTGGCATGATTCCCGATGATGATGGGCTTTTTGGTAGTAATCCGTAAAGGCAACACCATGTCGCGCCTACTTTTAAGCTTTACAAAGTAGGAAATCAGACCCCTTCTATCCGAATGCCCAAGCTCAAACATCCAATAATTATTGGAATAGGAACGCGTCATTCCCAAGTTGCCAATCCCTCCTTTTTCGACTGTATAGGCCCCTGTAGTATCCGGACTGTACACCTCGATTTCATCGTACAATGGGTTTTCCAACACCATCATAATGTCTTTTCCGGTAGTATTATCTATCCGCAGCTCTATCCAAACTACCCCGCTAATCGTGCCCAAATTAAGCACAGACTTTGCGCCCTGTACAAACTCTTGGTTTTTCAGTGATTCAAAAGACGCATTACCGCTTTCGTCCATCCAGTAAAGTAGTTCTTCCCCTACAAAAGCATCGTCTAGTTGTTCATCCACCACTATTCGTTGGCCGAAAGCCATCGCTTGGAGCAAAATCAGCACGAATGAAAACCAAAATCTCATATTCACTTAGGGGCAAATCGTCATCTAATTACGGAAATTTTCGGGATTATAAATACCGCTCATATAGCTTCCAATATTTATCATAGGCTAAGCGGTAGAAAATAAAGCGATTGTGTGTTCTTTTTCAGAAACAAAAAAGCCTCCCCAAAGGAAGGCTTTGTATATTCTATTATCTGAATTAGCAATTACTTGCCCGATAAGGCTTCTGCTCCGGCCACAATCTCCAAAATCTCTTTGGTAATGGCTGCCTGACGTGTACGGTTGTAGGTCAAACGAAGCTCTTTCAAAAGCTCTCCGGCATTTTCCGTAGCCTTGTCCATGGCAGTCATACGGGCACCATGCTCAGATGCATTCGACTCCAACAAGCTCTTGTAAAACTGTACCTTTAGTGAAGTAGGAATCAACTCCTGTACAATATACTCTTTGCTTGGCTCGAAAATATAATCGCTGCTTGCTTCACTTACCTCGCTAACTGTAGGCATAATGGGCAAGAACTGATCAGTTTTCAATATCTGAGTGGCTACGTTTTTGAACTCATTGTATACAATCTCCACACGATCGAAATCCCCTTTGGCAAATCCTGCCATGGCAAATTCAGCCGCCTCGCGCACTGCATTGAAATTCAAACGCGTAAATAAATCACTGTACTCGTTTACCGTTTTGTAGCCGCCTTTGCGCACAAAGTCAGCCGCCTTACGACCTATAGGCATTAGAGTAACGTTGCCCGCCTGATGCTGAGCCGCATACTTACCTACCAATAGCTGGCGGGTTGCCTTAATCACGTTTCCGTTAAATGCTCCACACAAACCTTTATCAGAAGTCAATAACACGATAAGTACTTTAGACACCTCACGCTCTTGGGCGAATTGGTTGTCTACAGAACCTTCCATACCTGCCGTTACGTTTTGCAAGATGGCATTTAACTTCTGCGCATAAGGGCGCATTTGTATAATGTTGTCGGTAGCACGTTTTAGCTTAGCAGCCGCCACCATTTTCATGGCTTTGGTAATCTGCTGCGTAGACATTACCGAACTAATTCTGCCTTTTACTTCCTTTAAACTTGCCATTCTATCAAGTTGAGAATAAAATTAGGAGGTGGTATAGCACCACCCCCGGTATGATTCGCTATTATGCTTCGTATTTGTGTGCTAATTCCTTAGCTACCTGACCCAATACCGCAACGGCATCATCCAGCTTACCAGCTTTCAATTGGCCAAGGGTTTCTTTGTGCGTAGCGCTCAAAATAGTAGAGAACTCTTTCTGGAACTCACGTACTTTGTTTACAGGCACTTTATCCATAAAGCCTTTGGTAGAAACATAGATAATGGCTACCTGCAATTCTACCGGAATCGGAGAATACTGAGGCTGCTTCAAAATCTCTAGGTTTCTTCTACCACGCTCAATGGTCAATTTAGTAGCCGCATCAAGATCGGAACCGAACTTAGCGAAAGCTTCCAATTCACGGAACTGCGCTTGGTCAAGCTTCAAAGTACCAGCTACTTTCTTCATTGACTTGATCTGGGCATTACCCCCTACGCGTGATACCGAAATACCCACGTTAATAGCAGGACGAATACCAGAGTTGAACAAGTTGGTTTCCAAGAATATCTGACCGTCAGTAATCGAAATTACGTTGGTAGGGATATAAGCAGAAACGTCACCTGCCTGCGTTTCGATAATCGGAAGGGCCGTTAATGAACCACCACCTTTTACCAAATGCTTGATAGATTCCGGCAAATCGTTCATTTGCTTGGCAATGCTATCGTTCTGGTTGATTTTTGCCGCTCTTTCCAATAAGCGAGAGTGCAAATAGAATACGTCACCAGGATAAGCCTCACGACCTGGAGGTCTTCTTAGAAGCAAGGAAACTTCACGGTAAGCTACCGCTTGTTTTGATAAATCATCATAGATTACAAGAGCCGGACGACCGGTATCGCGGAAGAATTCCCCGATAGCAGCACCTGTAAATGGAGCAAAGAACTGCATTGGAGCAGGATCGGCAGCAGAAGCTGAAACTACCGTAGTATAGGCCATAGCACCACCTTTTTCAAGGGCAGCTACCACACCCGCCACAGTAGAGGCTTTCTGACCTACCGCTACATAGATACAATATACAGGCTCACCTTTTTCGTAATATTCTTTTTGGTTAAGAATGGTGTCAATCGCTACAGCAGTTTTACCTGTTTGGCGGTCACCAATAATCAACTCACGCTGACCACGACCGATAGGAATCATCGAGTCAATCGCAACGATACCGGTTTGAAGCGGTTCGTTTACTGGTTGACGATAGATAACCCCAGGAGCTTTTCTCTCCAAAGGCATATCGTATACTTCACCAGCGATTGGGCCTTTGCCATCGATAGGATTACCCAAGGTATCTACCACGCGGCCAACAATGCCATCACCGATGTTGATAGAAGCGATTTTTCCGGTTCTTTTTACGGTATCGCCTTCTTTGATTCCTTTTGAATCACCTAACAATACAGCCCCTACGTTATCTTCTTCCAAGTTAAGAACAAGTGCCTTAAGGCCATTTTCGAATTCCAACAATTCACCGGCCTGTGCTTTTGAAAGGCCGTAGATACGAGCTACACCGTCACCCACTTGGAGTACCGTGCCCACTTCTTCAAGTTCAGCTTCAGTTTTAAAATTAGAGAGCTGCTCTCTTAAGATTGCTGAAACTTCGTCTGGTCTAACTTCTGCCATTATAATGGATATGTTAAGTTTTTAATTATGAGACTGTTTTAAAATGTTTTAACGTAGGGGTTTTCGCTAAACGTTCTGCGCAAGGCATACAGTTTACCGCTCACCGATTCGTCAATTTGGCGATCGCCTATGGTCAAGATAAAGCCCCCAATCAAATCCGGATTAACGGCTTCTTTCAAGGCTACTTCTTTTTTGGTCACTTCTTTGATAATATCCACAAACTGCTTGCGCGATGCGGCATCTAATGCAAAAGTGGTTGTCACCTTAGCCTCCACAATACCTTTGAAGATATTGTACTGCAAACCAAACTCTTTGGCTATGCCCGGCAATACTTCCTCTCTGTTCTTGCGGGTAATGATTTTGAAAAACTCCAGCGTAAGAGGGTTTACCTTTTTGCTGAATAAGGCGGTAAGCACCTGCAATTTCTTCGCATGGTTCACGATGGGGTTCTTCATCAAAAGAACGAAATCGTAGTTAGCATCCGCTACCTGAGCAAAAAGACGCATATCGGCATTTACCTCTTCCAGCACACCCTTTTCGTGGGCCAAGCCCAAGAGCGATTTAGCGTACCGTGAAGCAACTCTACTATCTGACATCCTAATTGCGTATTAGTTAACTTTAATATCTTTCACCAATTCTTCCACCATGTCTTTCTGCGCTTTGTCAGAACTTAGGTTCTTACGAATTACCTTCTCGGCAATGTCGATAGAAAGGGTGGCTACGTGATTTTTCAATTCGTTCAAAGCCGCATTCTTCTCAGTGGCAATTACCGCTTTGGCATCGGCAATCATCTTATTGCCAATTTTGGTGGCTTCTTCTTTGGCTTCTTCGCGGATGGCATTAGCAGCAGTTAAGGCTTCTTTCAGGATAGCATCACGCTCAATACGAGCCTCTTCCAACAATTTCTTATTATCGGCTTGTAGTTTAGCCATTTCAGCCTTAGCTGATTCTGCAGACTCAAGCGCTTCTTGAATCGACATTTCGCGCACCTTAAGTGCATCTAATATGGGTCTCCAGGCGAATTTTGATAATAGGAAAAACAATACTAGGAATCCTACTAGCTGCCAAATAAACAAACCTGAACCAGGAATTAGCAAATCCATTTCTTAGTGATTAAAGTGTTAAAAATCCATTGTTAAAAAAACAAACAGGCTGCGCCTACCGCAACAGCCTGTTTGAATAAATTAGAAGGTGATGTTACCGTTAGTAGCGATCAAAAGACACACTACCACACCGAACAGAGATACCACCTCGATAAGAGCGGCAATGATAAGCATAGCTGTTTGGATTTTACCAGCAGCCTCAGGCTGTCTAGCAATACCTTCCATAGCTTGGCCACCAATTCTACCGATACCAAGACCTGCGCCTATCGCAACAACTCCTGCACCGATACCTGCGCCCATTAGAGCGAATCCTGCTGTTAATAACAATGTAGCTAACATAAAATATGTATTTAATTAAACAATGGTTTCTGATTAATGATGATCATCGTGATGATGCTCCGCTACTGCCGAGCCAATGTACATGGAGCTAAACAAGGTAAATACATACGCTTGGATAGTGGCTACCAGTACTTCGATGATATTGATAAATATCGATAGGATGGTGCTAGCCACACCTACCGCATACGATTCAAACAAGAAGGCCAAACCAATGATGCTCAACAATACAATGTGTCCGGCTGTGATGGCCACGAACAAACGAATCATTAAGGCGAAAGGCTTGGTGAAAAGTCCGATGAATTCTACTGGAATCATAACCAAAAGCAAAGGCTTAGGTACACCCGGAGTGGCAAACACGTGCTTCCAGTAGTCTTTATTCCCGTTCACATTGGTGATAATGAAGGTAAGGATGGCCAATACGGCCGTTACCGCTATATTTCCGGTAAGGTTGGCGGCACCCGGAAGCAAACCGAGAATATTACCAATCCAGATAAAGAAAAACAAAGTGAGCATATAAGGCACAAAGCGCTCATACTTTGGACCGATATTGGGTTTTACCACCTCATCGCGAACGAAGATGATAATTGGCTCTAGGAAAGAAGCTACTCCTTTAGGCGCTGAGCCCGGATTTTTCTTGTAATGCGAAGCCGATTTTAGCGCTAGGAAGCTTACCACCACAAGGGTAATGATAAGCATAGCCACGTTTTTGGTGATGGAAAGATCCAATACCGAGCGGCCTTCTTCCAAAGGAACAATATGACCGTGGTCATTTTTGTATCCATTATAGGCTACTGCCTTGTGGTCGGCATCGAAAAAGTTGCTGCTAGAGAACACCTCCAACCCACGGTCGGAAGAATACAAAATCACAGGAAGGTACAAAGTGCCATAGTGCCCATCTACAAAATGCCATTCATAGGCATCTTTGATGTGATGCATAATAAAAGAGGTCTTATCCTCCTTGGTTTCTTCTCCATGCGCCTCATGACCATCGCTGGCAAAAGCCCCTTGAAAGGAGAATAATGAAACGAAAAGCACTAAAACGAGCGAAGCCAGTTTATTGATATTCAGTTTGTTTTGGTATACTGTCATTGTATCTGTCACTTCCTTGAAAACGCGCGCAAGTTAGAGATAATGCCTTTGATTTCAAATACCATATAGTACAAATAGACTAAAAAAAAGTTGACCACTAAAATGAGTCGATTTTCCTTATAAAGGAAAAGAAGCACTGCCATAACACCAATACTCAGCAATAGCCGAATAAGCGTACTGCCAAGGAAGGCATTTACCATATTATGTTCGTTTTGCTTAAAGAAAAACACATGGTAATTTGTGAGGGCCGCAGCCACCAAAGCCTGTAAAATTATGTTGGCCACTATGCTTTCGTGCACCCAAGGCTGGGAGTAGGGGACAAAATAAAGGACAACAAAAAAACCGGACAACAGACCGGTTATTAAGAGTATGCGAAGGTTCGCTTGTTTGTACGAATTCATTAGGATTAGTTTTGAAGCGCTCGGTATAGGTAATAAATAGAACCCAAAGAGCCGAATAGAGTAAAGAAAATCACAAAAATAGGTTTTCCCTCAAAGAATCGGGTATCCAGATAAATGCCTAACCACACGCTTAAGCCTATAAAGGCGAGCATCTGAAAGGCTATGCCCGAATACCTCAGCACCTGCTGATTAGGCCGACTTGATTTCAGCGGATTTGGGTCTTTCCAATTTTGGGGCGATTTCGTTTCCAATTTTTATCTCTTTAGTATTTACCCCCATCTTACACTCGCCATTGAAGCTAGCGCCCGACTCGATAACCAGTTTGTTGGTGGTAATATCGCCTTTAATAACGGCACTTGGCTTAAGTACTAAAATCTCAGTAACCTCTACCGTTCCGGTTACTTCTCCTTCTATTTCGGCATTTTGTGCCAGGATATTGCCATCTACATGAGAGGAGGCGCCCAATACCAATTTCGATTTGGTCTTGATATTGCCCGTTACCTTACCATCAATACGGATATTGCCAAAGGTTTCGATATCACCCGTAATACTAGTGCCTTTGCCTATGGTATTGCTCGTGCTGGTTATCTCTTGCGCGGTTTTCTTTTCTTCTTTAGTTGTAAACATAAGGCTGGATATTTAAAATGATACAAAATCTTCAGGATTCACCGGATTCCCATTATACCACAGTTCAAAGTGCAAATGAGGCCCATTGGAAAGTTCTCCCGAATTACCAATAATGGAAACTATTTCCCCAGCATTGACGAAGTTACCAACTTTTTTCAACAATGCAGAATTATGCTTATAAACGGAAATCAAATTATTTCGATGCTGAATATAGATGACATAGCCCGAGTCCATAGTCCATGAAGCAAATATAACGGTGCCATCGGCTACAGATTTTACCGGCTCGTTAGTTTTTGCTACCACATCTACCCCATAGTGCCCAAGGCGGTTGTCAAAAGGCGAAGAAACTATGCCATTTAAAGGAGTAATAAAGAAAAGTTCCGGCATTTGGTCGTTGCCCGAGCGGATGCTGCTAACAGCCGTTTGGTCAAGCTGCTCGTATTCCATACGAAATTGGCTATCAACCACCGCTGCTTTATAAGTAAGGTCTTCTCGGTTGGCCTCTTGCAACTTTTGCTCTCCGGTCAAACTCATCTCCTCCCGAGGGGTTCCGCCTTCTATGGAATCTTCCCCATGCACAATAGCTTTAATATTATTGATGAATACATCTTTACGGGCTACTTCCAACTCCAAAGAATCTACAGCCGTGGCCAGCTCTATAATCTGGCGATTTACCTCCATCTGTTCAAACAAGGGGTCGAACCATTGGGCCAATAAAGTACGGGAAAGAAACAAGGCCCCAGTCATCAAAAGTAAAAACAACGACACCCCAATAAGCACCACACGCGCATAGGTGAAAGCCACCGAATGCTTGTCGGCAAAGTTTTCTTCATTACGAATAATAAGCAAATACCTATTGTTCAGCCAATTAGAAAGTGTTTTTTTAGGAGCCAATTCGTTTTATTGTTTCTTAATCCGACAAAAATATATATTTATGTGTATTCGGGTGCTATAATTGTACAAAAACTCCAATTTTTGCGTTTTTAAAATCATTCAAACTTTCCTTACGTGAGTCATTTCAGCCAACATGCTACCTTTCTGCGCTTGGGCATCGTCTTGATGCTGGGCTTGTTAGCCGCATGCTCCGCTGAAAAAAATACCCTTACCAGCAAAGCCTATCACAATACTACCGCACGTTTTAATGCCTACTTTATTGCCCGAGAGCATATCAAAGAAGTAGAAAAAACGTTGGAAGAGGCTCATAAAAACAACTTCAACAAGGTGCTATTGGTGAATGCTCCTTTGGACACCACGCTGGTCAATTCACAAGCCGAAATACTGGAAGATGCTTTCAAAAAAGCCTCCATTGGCATTCAACGACATAAAAACAGTAAATGGGTAGACGACTGCTACATTTCGGTGGGCCTTGTGCGCTACTACGAAGGCGAGTATGCTCAAGCCATAGAAACCTTCAAATACGTAAACAAAACCAGTGAAGATGACAACGCCCGCCATCAGGCGCTCAACTACCTTATGCGCACCTTTGTGGCGGCCGGAGAAACCAATAATGCTTTGGCGGTAGCCGATTATCTGAAAAAGCAGGAGCTCAATTCGGCCAATAAAAAGGAGTTTGGACTTATCAGGGCGCACCTGTATCAAACCTTGGGCGATGAAAACCGCATGGTGCAAAGCCTTTTCCCCATTGCCTCAGAACTCAAACGCAGCGAGGGTCGTGCCCGCATCTATTTCATCATTGGACAAGTATACCAAAAGCTGGGATACGATGCCCTAGCCTACGAAAACTACCAAGCCTGTATCAAGAGCAACCCCGACTACGAACTGTATTTCTATGCCCGCCTGAACATGAACCAAGTGACTGAACTGGCACGAAGCAGCGATGCTAAAAGGGTGAGAAAATATTTCAAGAAGCTATTGAAAGACGGTAAAAACAAGGACTTCAAAGACAAGATTTACTATGAAATGGCGGAGTTCGAGATGAAACAAAACAACATCGACCAAGCCATTGAGTTTTACAATGCCTCTGTGCAGAATAGCACCAAAAACGTGCGCCAGAAGGCCTATTCCTATCTAAAGCTCGGCCGGATTTACTATGATACCCTTAGAAATTACCCATTGGCTAAGTCGTATTATGACAGCACGATTTCGGTATTGCCGCAAGAAGAAGAAATCTATCCTGCCGTAAAGAAAAGACAGCAAATCTTGGAAGATTTCGTGTACCAACTCACCACCATTACTGTAGAAGACAGCCTTTTGAAGTTAGCAAAACTTGATTCTACCCTCATTATGGATCGCCTGAGCCTAGTAGTGGAACAACAAGAAAAACAGCTGGCCGAACAACAAAAACGTGAAGAAAGCAAGGCTGCCATGGCAGCTGCCAACGGAGGCGATTCGGGAGGATTTGCGGCCGGAGGAGAAGGCGGTTGGTATTTTTACAATGCCACTACCATCAGCATGGGCCAATCGGAGTTTTTACGAAAGTGGGGCGATAGACCCCTTCAAGATAATTGGCGATTAAGCTCAAAAATTCAGCAATCGGGGCCACAAGCCAACGAACTACCCGAAGAGGAAACCTATCCTTTGGTTTCGGCAGAGGAAGAGGCCAAAGAAGCGGTAGATCCCAAACTTACGGCTGTATTAGAATTGTATACCAAAATCCCTTTTAGCGAGGAAGCCAAAAAGACCTCTTTGCAGCGCATAGAAGAAGCCTACTATGCCCTCGGCAACATCTATTTCTTTCAGTTGGAAGAACGTAACAATGCAGCTGAAACCTTTGAGGTGCTCTTGGCGCGATTCCCCGAAAGCTACCATAAGCCCGAAGTGCTATACCAATTGTATTTATACTATAAAGAGGTGAATCCGGCAAAGTCGGAGGAATACAAGAAAATCCTGACGGAGCAGTTTCCGAACGAGATTTACACAAAAATGATTACCAATCCCAATTTTAGGGAAGAAAGCCTCTCGGTACTCGAAGAGGTAAAAGCAGAGTATGCCCAAGCCTATCATTTATACAAAAGCACATTTTACGATTCGGCCCTTCTTCACATCAAGCAAAGCCTAGAGAACTATCCGGAGAATGACTTTACCGATAACCTGGCTTTCCTTGAGGTACTAATAAAGGGAAAAACCATTGACTATTACACCTATCAATATGAGCTGGGTGAGTTCATTGAAAAATACCCCAACAGCGAACTACTCGACTACGCCAATGAACTAAAAAAGGCAGCCGAGAACTTTAAAGAATCCGAAAGCAAGCGCAAAGGAACCAGCTATATCAAAGATTTCGAGCAGGTGCACTATGGCATTATCCTCTATGAAAACGATAAAAAAATTGCCAATGACCTGCCCGGCAAGCTAAGTGAGTTTTTCGTGGCCAATTTCCCCGCTAGCCAGCTTAGTACGGGCAGTTTGGTGTTTGACGATAAGAATTCCATGATTTTAATAAACGAATTCAAAACCAAAGCCGAAGCGGAAGCTTTCAATAAGGCCCTCTCGGGGGATAATTCTCCTTTAAAACAGTTTCCCACGGCATTTTTTTCTAATTTCGTAATCACAAAGGACAACTTTCAGCTTTTCTATCAATCCAAGGATGTAAAAAGCTACCTTTTATTTTTTGAGAAAAACTACCAGTAATATGACAGCACCAAAGAAAAGTACCTCTATCTATAAGAAAATCGGGATAAGCTTATGGATTGTTTTTCTGTCATTCATCATCCTGTTTCCGTTGTACATCTATTCGGTTAGCATCAATTTCCTTAATCTATATGGAGATCTGCCCAGCTATAGTGCCCTCGAAAATCCTGAAAATGACCTAAGCTCCGAACTTTATTCAGCAGATGGAGTGCTTTTGGGAAAATATTTTCGTGAAAACCGTAGTCAAATTACCTACGAGGACCTTTCCCCCAATCTGATTAATGCACTGATAGCCACTGAAGATTACCGCTTTGAGAAACACTCTGGCATCGACTTGCGCAGTCTTTTTCGTGTATTCTTCCGCTCACTACTCTTGGGCCAAGATGCAGGAGGGGGTAGTACCCTTACCCAGCAAATCGCTAAAAACCTTTTTAAAACCCGTGAAAGTGACGGCCTACTCAGCGATGTTCCGGTAATTAAAATGGTCATCATCAAAACCAAGGAATGGATAGTGGCCGTGCAGTTGGAAAAATCCTACACCAAAAAGGAATTACTGGCCATGTACCTCAATACAGCCGATTTTGGGAGTAATGCTTATGGTGTAAAAGTGGCCGCCAAAACCTATTTCAACAAAGGGGTAGACAGCCTGAACATACAAGAAGCCGCCATGCTTTCGGGCATGCTACAAGCACCTTCGCGCTACAATCCATCGCGCAATCCCGAAACTGCCCTATTCCGTCGAAACACGGTATTGGGACAATTAAAAAAATATGGATTTCTCACTACTGCCGAGTTTGATTCCATCAAAGCACTACCCATTGAGCTGGAATACAAAGTAGAAAACCATAACCAAGGGCTAGCTACCTATTTCCGTTCAGTAATCAAGTGGTTTTTGCTCGATTGGAGCAAGCAACACGGCTACGACCTCTATGAAAGTGGTCTACGCATTTATACCACCATCGACTCACGCATGCAGCGCTATGCCGAGGAAGCCGTAAACGAACACATGGGAGCCCTACAAAAGCTTTTCGATGAGCATTGGGCGGGGCAAAACCCATGGATTGACGACAATGGAAAGGAAATAAAAAATTTCATTGAAGATCAGGCCAAAAAGACCGACCGATACAAAAGCTTAGTAGCCCACTATGGGGAAGATTCTGACTCGGTAGATATCATCATGAACAAGGCTATTCCCATGAAAGTCTTCTCTTGGGAAGGGGAAAAAGACACGCTAATGAGCCCCTTGGATTCCTTGCGGTATTACAAGAAGTTCCTCCATGCAGGTTTTATGGCTATGGATCCCCACACGGGTCACATCAAAGCCTGGGTAGGTGGCATCAATCACAAATACTTTAAGTACGACCACGTGAAGCAAGGTCGTAGGCAGCCGGGTTCTACCTTTAAGCCCATCGTGTATGCTGCGGCCATCGACAACGGCTACACCCCTTGCTATGAGGTAATAGATGCCCCCGTAACCTTCCCAAGACCGGGACAAAACCCGCCAAGTTGGACACCCTCTAACTTCAGTGGTGTATTTACCGGTGAGAAAATGACCATACGCCAAGCCATGGCCAAATCGGTCAACTCAATTACCGCCTACATCATGAAAAAAATCGGCCCAGAGACGGTGGTCGATTATGCCAAACGCATGGGAATTGAAAGTCCACTCGATCCGGTACCCGCCTTGTGCTTAGGCACTAGTGATGTCTCCATTTATGAACTCATTGGCGCCTACAGCACTTTTGTGAACAAAGGCTTCTGGACCGAACCCTTTTACATTACGCGTATTGAAGATAAAAATGGCAATGTGCTACAAGAGTTTTTCCCTAAAACAGGCGAAGCCTTGAGTGAAGAAACCGCTTACCTTATGACTTATATGCTACGTGGAGCTACTGAAGAATGGGGCGGAACGGCACTCGGCCTTAGCCGTGAGCTGCGCTCAGACAACCAGATTGGAGCCAAAACGGGAACTACTCAAAATGCCTCTGATGGCTGGTTTGTGGGAATTACCGAACAGCTTAGTGCCGGAATTTGGGTAGGTGGTGATGAACGTACCATACATTTCAAAGACCGCTCCCTTGGCCAAGGTGCCCGAATGGCTTTGCCCGCTTACGAAAAATTCATGCGCAAGGTATATGCTGATAAGGATCTTGGCTATGTCAAGCAGCCTTTCAAAGAGCCCCTGAAACCCCTAAGTACTCAGCTCGATTGTAGCAAGTATGCAGGCAATACGCTGGAAGCAGATTCGCTTAATACGATGGAGGCCTTTGACGAGAATGAGATTTTCTAATCTTTCCCTATGATTACCGGACAGCGATACGCTATACAGCAAGTAGGGCAACTTCCTGATGAGCCGGGGGTGTATCGCTTTTATTCTACCGAGGGCACGCTAATTTATGTAGGAAAAGCCAAAAGCCTCAAAAAGCGGGTAAGCAGCTATTTCAATAAATCGGCTAACCATAGCCGCAAAACCCTCAAACTGGTTTCTGAGATCGAAAGCCTGGACGTGACATTGGTAAACAATGAATACGATGCCTTATTGCTTGAAAATAACCTCATCAAACAGTATCAGCCTAAGTACAACATCCTGCTGAAAGACGACAAGAGTTTTCCTTTTCTATTAATTACACAAGAACGCTTCCCTAAGCTCTTGGCAGTGCGCAACCGTAAGAAAAATGCAGGCACTTATTACGGCCCCTATGCCAGTGTAAAGGCCATGTATTCGGTGAAGGATTTAATTCACAAGCTGTTTACACTACGGAGCTGCACCTTACAACTAAGTCAAGCCAATATAGCCAACAATAAGTTCAAAGTGTGTTTGGAGTACCATATTGGCAACTGCAAAGGCCCTTGCGAGGGATTGCAAAGCGAGGAAGAATACCTGCGCGAAATCCAAGAGGTTAAAAATATACTAAGTGGCAGGCTAAGTCTTCCGCAAAACTACCTCATTAATAAAATGAATCAAGCGGCTGAAGCGCTGCAATTTGAGCTGGCCAATCAGTATAAAATACGACTTGAATTACTCGATGCCTTTAAAAGCAAATCGGAAATAGTAAACCCTTCTATTGGTGTCTTAGATGTACTTACTCTCGTTGAACATGAGAAATCTGCTTATTTGAATTTCTTGCAAATTGAAAACGGGAGCATCACTTCCACCTACACTTTCGAAGCAAAGAAAACCCTTGACGAAACAGAGGAAGAGCTATTCCTCCAGGGTTTAGCCAACCTCAGGAACGAGGGCACCAGTAGGGCTAAAGAGATTATCACCAATGTAGTGGTACAAACCGTATTTCAGGACTTCACTATTATCGTCCCTAAAATAGGCGATAAGAAAAAGCTGGTAGAGCTCTCTCTTAAGAACGCCCTTTACTATAAGAAAGAAAAAATCAGTCAGGCCGATTTGGGCAAACAAAAGGAAGACCGCGTACTCAGTACCCTTCAGCGCGACCTACAGCTAAAAACCCTACCCAAGCACATCGAATGCTTCGATAACTCCAACCTGCAAGGCAGCAATCCTGTAGCCTCCATGGTGTGTTTTAAAATGGCGCGTCCCTCCAAAAAAGACTATCGCAAGTTCAATATAAGAACTGTTGATGGCCCCAATGACTTCGCTAGCATGACAGAGATTGTGGGAAGAAGATATAAGCGTATGTTGGAAGAAAATGAGCCCCTCCCCGACCTGATTGTGATAGATGGAGGCAAGGGTCAACTCAGTGCAGCATGTGAAGCCCTAAACAGCCTAGGTATTTATGGTAAGGTTCCTATAATCGGTATTGCCAAACGCTTAGAAGAGATCTATTTTCCGGAAGACTCTTATCCAATCCATATTGAAAAGAAATCGGAATCCTTGCGCCTCCTCCAGCGACTACGTGATGAAGCACACCGATTTGCCATTACCTTCCATCGAGACAAAAGAAGTAAAGCCTCCATTCAAAGTGCTTTATTAGACATTCCGGGTATTGGAGAGAAAACCCTTGAAGCCTTATTAAAGGAATTCAAATCGGTAAAGAAAATTAAGGAAGCTGATGAAGAAAGTATAGCCACAATAGTGGGTAAAGAAAAAGCTCGGCTAATCAAAAATGAACTGAAATAAAAAAGGAGGCTTTAGGCCTCCTTCCTTTTATCATTAAAACTCCCACAATTCGTGTTCGTATTCCATTAACTGTTGTTCTAACCAATCAGAAGCCAAAATAGCCTGTTTGGGTGTTTTGTTGTACACATCTACTATGTACTCATCTCCAGGGTTAGCCACTTTAATAATACGGGCAGCAAACAAACGAAGATTGAAAGCATCAGCAAGATTTAAGTGTCCTCTTGAGTTTTGTCTGTTGAACCATATCGCCTCTTCCGGCATGCTGCGGAACAACTTCTCAAGGTCTTTGTATTTGAAAGTAGCCATTGGAAGTACTAGTCCTGCATCGTTAGGAGGAAGCATTAGCGTTACTGACTGTATATCGAAGTACATTCTTGAACGTTTCTTGTCAAAAATCATATCTTCCGATATCTCCAATACGGTAATTTGGTTTGGCAGGAAATACGCAGGGCCGGCAGGTGCAGCAGGAGCAGCATCTTCGCCACCCGAGTCACCCCAACCACCACCACCTCCGGTGTCACCCCAGCCACCGCCAGTATCACCGAACTCATCAGTTCCGGCATCTTCTGTACCTGGAACAACTAGGTTCTCAAGGAACTTTTCTTTACTCATAGGAGTCAACAAAGAGTCGTTCACATACGGTTGAATCAAACCTGCCTTAGCAGCTTCCATAATCACCTTAGTAATCTCTCTGTTCGAGGCAAAAAAAGCTTGATTTTGCTTTTCTCTCAAATCCATCCTTCTCCATATCCTCTTTTCAAACATGATGTCGGCATCATGTACAGGATATACGGAGTTAGGATTGTAACCTGAAGCATTCTCTTGGGCAATAGTGACATTGAGTCCGGCTAAAGCTAAAAGAACGGTTAATAACCCAAATTTTTTCATAACACACCTATTTATTAATTCAATGGGATTTGCTTAATCTGCACACCCATATTCACATTCTCCACAGAACCTTTGTAGTTACGTCTTTTCACGTCTTTGATTTCTACTACAATACGGTCTCCTGGCTTAGCAGGACCTTGGAAGCTGCTCAAATCAGCTACTTCATTGGTTACCTTCATAGGGCCAGCCACTGGACGAGAACCTCTCGCTAAGGTAACCTCTGCCTCTGTTACACGGTACTGAGCATCTTTAGGTAGGAAAGACGCAAAACCTTCATCGGGTACTGCCTTTATTTCCAATCTACGCAATTTAGTAATGCTCTCACCCATTTTTTCGTTAACGGGTTTTCCACCAGCAGTAACAGTAATTTCAGGCTTAGGGATAGGACGCACCTTGAATGTCTCCGTTCCTAACAAGTTACCTCCGTTATATACACTAAGCTTTACTTCTTTAGAGTTTGGTACAATGGTAACCAAGCCTTTTTTAGCACCTTTTTCGTTAGTTCCACCTGTTGTTTGGAAAGAAGGATCATAGGCAGCACCTAAAGCAGGTACTTGTACGTTCAGCTCATTACCACAGTTAAGATACAAAGCAGACACAGAAGCCGATTGAATCTGGATTACAGGTTTAGTAACGAAATACTCAATGTTATTCGTATATGTGGTATCTCTACCACCAGGTAATTTTACGGTAATCTCAGCCTTAAAGGTTTTTTTAGCGTAGCCATCAGCATCATAAGTTCCTGGAGTAGCGGTAAATTCTACTTTACCTTTACCATCGGTTACCGGAATATCTTTCCCGTCATACTTCATGGTAGGTGTAATCCCAGAGGAAGAGGCCGCAATAAACATCTCAGCTTGGTATTTGGCTCCGGCCGCTACGATTTTTGATTCCGGTAATACCATGGGAATTACCTTGTCAAATTTCACATCCTCAGCACCTACTTTGCGCGCTAAGTCTTCTAAGGCACGTGCCTCATAAGCTAACACTTCCGTTTCCAGCTGACTAATAGAAGCCAGACCAGCCGCAGCGGGAGACATCTCAAAAGTCAAGTGAGCGAAATCCTTAGTGTTCTGATTAGGATCATCTTTAAATACTGGGTTGTCTTTACCATCAAGCGCTAATGGTGAAAACGTATCGCCTGTAGATTTAGCAAGGTAAGCAGCATAGTCGTTCAACTTCTTCTGCATCTCATTGGCTTTACCTTGGTTAATCATAAGGTTAGCCATATTCTCCTCGTCCTTTGCACCCAACATGTGTCCATTCTCATCTTTACCTCCAGTCACCTCAATAATTTCTTCTTTGGTAGCTGTCATGTACGCAAGGAGCTCAGAAGTAGCTTTACGCACTTCTTCGGCATGATTCATTACTTTTACGTCTTCTCCGCGGTTACCCGCATCGCCAACGGCCTTTTTAATGGCATCTACCTTTTCCTTGTTTTTGACACTGTATTCACCTACCTGTCTTTCCAAACTTTGGTTGATGAAGATAAATTTTTCAAGTACCGTATTACTTACTTGTAGGGCAAGTAAGGCAGTGAGTACGAGGTACATCATACCCACCATCTTCTGCCTTGGTGTTTCTTTTCCTCCAGCCATATTCTATAAGCTTAGGGTTATAATTAATGATTAATACCTATTTAATTACTGCTTCATAGCAGCCAACATGTTACCATACACCTTGTTAAGGGTGGTAAGGTTACCTGTCAATTTGGTAATCTCGTTCTTGAACTGCTCAGACTCTTTGCTAGCAGCTGACATGCTTTCCATGGCAACAGTCAAGTTTGAGTAGAACTTGTTCATCGCTTTAATGTGCGTATTGGCATCTTTCAATTCCAATTCGTATACTGAGTTCAAAGCACTAAGGTGTTTAGTGGCTGTTTGAACTTGCATGTGATATTCTTTAGAGTCAGCTGAAGCGGAAGCCATTTCTGACATCGCTTGTGCAGTAGAAGCATATGATTTATTCATATCTACCAATGATTTAGAGGCAGTTTTCACATTGGTAGCATACTCATTGGTAGCCACGGCTGCATCGGCAAGGTTAGACATTTTAGAAGCAGAGTCTGCCAAGTTTTTCATTCCTTTGCCTAAGCTTTCGATAAGCTCTGGGCCAATTTTAGCACTCTCTAGCATAGTATCCATTTTCTTGCTTACCGACTCGTTTCCTGCACCTACTTTTTTAGGAGAAGATACATCTTCGTAATCGTCATCAAAATCTTCTGCTAGTTCAGGATACACCCTTGACCAGTCTAATTCTGCATGCTTAGGTTCAAAAGCACTTAGGAAGAAAATGATAGCTTCCGTGGTAAGACCAATACCAAGCATGGCTGGTGCACCAGGAAGGTGAAGAATTTTAAACATCGCACCTACGATTACAACGGCTGCACCAATACCGTATACTTTGGGCATTATCGTTGAAAAGAGAAGTTCGGTAAATCCACCTTTTTTCTGACTCATGTTATTTAATGATTTAGGTTAGTATCGTAATTTAAGTAAATATTTAAAGTATGAAAATTTTCAGGTTAGAATTCTGTTCCTGATGATCTTCCCAAGTGAGTCATCGCACAACGGAAACCTATGAAGGCACGAGTAGAATCTTTGTATTCGAAAGTACGAGTACCTGTTTCAAGAAAATATGCAATGTCTTTCCATGAACCGCCACGAATCACTTTTCTTGGCTCATCTTCATCAAAGAAGGTAGGGTTCAAATCCCAAACCAAAGGAACAGAAGAAGGATTGTAGGCATCTTCGCACCATTCAGCCACGTTGCCCGACATGTCATATAGACCAAAGTCGTTGATAAAATAAGCACCAACTGGAGACGTGTAGGCAAAACCATCATCATAATAGTTACCTCTGCCTGGCTTAAAGTTGGCCAGCATACAGCCCTTGGCGTTACGGATGTAAGGATTACCCCAAGGATATTTGGCCATATCCCGTCCACCGCGAGCCGCATATTCCCATTCTGCTTCAGAAGGCAATCGGAAATTAGGCATGGGGAACAAACCCCTTGAAGCACGGTATGAGTTCAGATAGGTAGTTCTCCATCGACTAAAATACTTGGCCGCTTCCCAATCTACCCCTACTACAGGGTAATCATCGAAGGCCGGGTGGAAATAATAGTACTCCATCATTGGGTCGCCCATGTGATGGGTAAAATCTTTCACCCATACCGTGGTGTCAGGATACAACTCTTTCATTACGAAGTCTTCACCCAAAACACTCATAGAGTCTTGAATGATGGCATTCATAAACTGGCGGTACTCATTATTGGTTATTTCTGTCATATCCATAAAGAAAGGACCAATGGTTACCTGCTTATTAAAGTTGATTTGAGTGGCGGCTACATCTTGATCGGCCTGACCCATGTGAAAGGTACCAGCCGGAACAGGGACCATCCCATAAGGGACCGTCATTGTGAAACCTTCGCGCCCTTGTACACCTACAAGTTCACCGTTGTCACTACCTGATCCTCCTCCGAAGAGCCCACAGCTTTGCATGGAAACTGCAAAACAAAATGAGGATAAAGCGAACAATGCTTTTTTCATAACTAACAAATTATTCATTACACCAAGTTTCGTAAATATAAGAACTTCCCATAATTAATTCGGGAAATTCAAAATTATTATACTGCCCTATTCGGGACTTTTCTATACACCTACTATTTATTACGTTGTAAGAAATATGTATTAAACAACACGTTTTAATTTGCAAAACTTTCTGCAAATAGTGCAATTAATGCCTAAAACGCGGTGTTCTAACAACTTTCTTTCCAACATCTGCCGCTACCGGAAGCTGATATGAAAGTAAGATTTCATGAGAAGTTGCTTGTTTTGCAGCTTGAGCAGAAATCACATAATCAAATCCGTATCCCAGTTTGAGCGAATTATCTTTAAACAAACTGTAGCCTAAGAGTACCGAAGCCGACTCGGCTTGACGAAAACTAAGCCCGCCCCACATTTTATCTTTGAACGTACCGATAACGCCCAAATCAAAGGAATATTCATTGAAATCGGTTTTTACTAAGAAAGTAGGCGTAATGGTAAGGTTGTAATTGAATTCGTAATCGTAGCCTGCAGTAATATAGGCATGATTTTCTAGGGCATTGCGGTATTTGTCGTTGCCGAAGTTAAACTCTCCTTTAATAAGGTGATTGAAACTCATACCAACGTAAAACTTTTCATGTTGAAGATGGAAGCCCAAAGCTAAGTCGGGACGTATTTGCGATTCCTTTCCATCAGCGACCGCAGGATCGTCCGGATGAATCAATCGATATTCGGTAAAATTAATGGTTTGCGAAAAAACACCTCCACGTAAGCCAAAGCTTAACTTGGTATTTTTAATCGGAAGGTGATAGGCGTACGATACTTGCGCCTGAAGATTGTTCAAAGGCCCCAACATATCGTTGGCTGCAAAAAAGCCCACCCCACTGTTAATTTTGAACACCGGTGCAGATAAGCTGAACACCTGTGTGGTAGGCGCCCCCCCTTGACCAACTGTAGGATTGTATCCCGCCCACTGGCTTCTGTGAATGGCAGTAAATTTGGTAATTCCTTCCACTCCCGTATAGCCAGGGTTGTAAAACAACTGGTTGAACATAAACTGGGAAAACTGAGGGTCTTGCTGACCCAATACCCTATGTGTATTCAATAGCAAGCCAAAAAACAAAAGCTTCAGTACTAACTTCTTCATTGTGTATATCAAAAAGTGGCTTTAAATATAGAAATTTTTTAAAACTAAAACCTAACAGAAGAATTTAATTATCAAAAAGATAATGTAATGTACTAAAGCTTTTGTTTAAGTAAATCAAAGTCCATTGGCCTTTTTGATGTATACTTCGAGTGCCCCTGTCATAGAGGGTGCATTGGGCTGAGGGGCCTCAATGTCCAAAATCAGGTTGGCATCGAGTACCGCTTGGGCTGTGGTAGGTCCAAAGGCAGCAATACGTGTATTGTTTTGCTTAAAATCAGGAAAATTCACGAAAAGAGAATTTACTCCGGAAGGGCTAAAAAAGGCCAGTATGTCATAATTTACATCAGCCAAATCAGACAAATCGCTGGCTACAGTTTCGTAGATAATGGCTTCGGTAAACTGTATACCTTCTTTTTCCAAGAACTCAGGAATGTCGTTTTTACGAATATTGGAACAAGGGAAGATAAACTTCTCGTTTTTATGCTTTTTCAGGATTTCAATTAAATCCTCGGCTGTTTTCTCCCCTACAAATACCTTTCTCTTACGAACCACGATGTATTTCTGTAAGTAGTTGGCGGTTTGCTCAGAAATACAGAAGTATTTCATATCGGCAGAAATCTCAATTTTTCCTTCACTACACAAAGAAAAGAAGTGGTCTACCGCATTGCGGCTAGTAAAAATGACGGCCGTGTGATTGGCCACATCAATTTTTTGTCTTCTGAACTCCTTAATGTCTACAGGCTCGATATGAATAAACGGGCGGAAATCGATTTTCAGCTTGTACTTTTCAGCGAGGGCGTAATAGGGTGATTTAGGGTCTGTTGGCTTTGGCTGAGATACCAGAATGCTTTTCACTTTATTCATTCTGTCCTTTACCACTTTGCTCATTGCGTCACTCATGCAAAATCTCCGTTAGAGGTAAAAACAATTCTGTGGATGCTATTAACTGAATATTTTGAATCCCACTACTAATGGAATCAGTTCAGTGGCGCAAAGGTAAGCAATTAAATGAAGATTTTGAAAACCTGTTTGCCTCAATAATTTGAAAAACAACAACAAAACTCTAAATAATGAAAAAAGAAAGGTGGCTATCAATATCAGGTTCAGCAGGATTGAAGAGCCTGATATCCAATGCAACATGCTGTATACCAGCACAAACAAACCCATAAAGAATACAAGGGAAAGCTGCATGTAATCAATAAAATGACCCGTTTGATTGGCCCGTAAACCGAAAAGTATACTACAGTAATAAATCAAAAGAAACTTGGCGGCAATCACCATAAAGATAATAAGAGAAGAGGTAAGCCAACTAAGCCAAATGGTATAAGCGTTCATCTCAGCCAAAAAAGCGATGATACCGGGCGTTTGATCACCAAACTGTACCAAGCCAATGAGCAACATACCCAAAGCCAAGCTCAAAATGGCAAAAAACAAAAGGTTAATAGGGTTGATGGGCTTTAGTCGGCTGTAGGCTTCATCTCTGCTGCGGGTGGAGAAAATGGTGCGCACGGAAAAAAGCTCTTGAAAAGTACGCCCGTAGAATACCCGTAACAAGGCTAGGCCAATGAGTACGAGCAAACCCGCCAGATAGAAAAAGTAGTAAAAGCTTTGGTCGTCTAAGCGCACCTTGGGCAAATCTTCCAATGCCCCTACCTTTAGGTTGGTGTCCTTATCGCTACTCAACACACGGCTTTGTATCGTTTTGGAAAGTCCTTCTTTGTTAAATAGCTGCACATGCACCGTTCCTTCATATCCTTTACCGACAAGGCTATCTACATTAAGCTTCAAAACCCTATCGGAAGGAGTATAAAATACTACCTGATTATTAATAAAAAGACTTGTGCTGGCATTTAAGGAAAGTACCACCTGCTGCCCCTTGTAACGTTCCAGACTAATAGGAATAAGTAAAGATTGCAGAGTAGATAAAGGTTGGTTGGTGTACGGATAGAGGGTTTTGTCTTCGGCATCATATATCTGCCAAGCTTTTTTCAAATCCTCAATCACCACCGATTGGGCTTGTATCCCTAAGCTTATGAATAAAAAGAGGGAAGAAAGAAATAAACGCATGCACAAAAAATTAAACGATAACGAGGCTAAATTACGCAAGCAGATTGCCTAAAACCTACTAACAAAGCCAAAATGTACAACAGAATAGTTTAATCCAAACTTTTGGGAGGCCGATTGGCCAAGAGCATAAGCTAATTTCAGATTTCCTCCTTTCACAGCCAACTGCATACCTACCCCAAAGGCGCGAGGCCAGTCTACCGTGTATTGCTGTGGAATATCAAGAGCCAGATAAGCCTGATCAGCCAATAGATAGAGGAAAGATTCATCAGAGAACATGAACCGATATTCAAGATTGGCCAAGGCATAGCGGCTGGCAAAGAAATAGTTTTCGGTGAACCCTCTCAAACTTTGCAAGCCACCCAATCGGTATACTTCATTTTTGAAAAAGGCCGAACCCAGCAGTGCTTCGGTCTGTACACGCATCATCAGTACCGTTTGCTTGCTCAAAGAAAAATAGTGAGTGGCCGCTCCGCGTAGCCGATACGCGTTGGTTTGTGTATCTAAGCCTTCGTACAGTTCCTGTGGTACAGCCGTATTTCTTACAATTCTACGATTGCCTACCCCAGCCTTAAGGGAATAGGCACCTCCTTTTCGTGGAGCAGGCACGTTTTTACGAGAAGCAAAAGCATAGCCCCACTCAAAAAAACTCGTACGGCTGTCTATCACATCGGGTAAAGTGGCAATATCTTCCTCCACGGAAAGCACAGTAGCATTGTGTTGGGAAAACGATACCTCAAAACTGCTGCGCGACCGAAAGGCATAGCCCAGATCCAACTGGGTACGCTGCTGAATGAACAGGGTATCTTCTTTTAGTAAATGAAATCGGCCAACCACATCGATAGGCGTGGAAAACACCCTGGGGTAACGCAATTCAGCTTGCAGGCTTTGGGAACGGGGCTTGAGGCGTTGCCAATTAATACCGAGGTATTTGCCAGAGTTAAACAGATTATGCAATTGCAGATTCAGCTGACCTGTAAGCAGGGTTCTTCCCTCAGGGCCATTTTCGGGAGTAAAGCCCAGCAAAAAGTCCAATTCGTTTACCCGCACCTTTTGCAAATCCATTTGCACATAGGCCTTGTTGTTTTTAAAATACACCTTTGGCGGATTACCGATTCGTACATAGGGTAATTGCTCTATCCTATCTACCATACCCTCAATTTCCCTTTGTGCATACATTCCTCCTCTCTCCATGCCCAAATAAGCTTGCATAAAGCGCATCGATACGCCCGCCTCAGAAGGAATGAGCAGGGAATCGTAGGTGATGAGTGGGCCGTAGGAGAAACGTAAGCTTAGGGAAACTTGATCATCATCTATCCGAACGCTATCGAACCGATAGGCCACTAGCGGAAATCCGTGATTCACAAAAAAATCCAAGCGACTTTGGGCCATGCGCTGGAGGCTACGCAAGCGGAGCGTTGTACCTTCTGATGGCCAAAAAGTAGGTTTGGTAAGGGCCATGGTGTCTACCACATCAAGGGACTTCAGCAGGTATTTGTTATTCAGCTCGAAGAAAACCAATACCCTCTCCTTTTGGTATTCGAGTGAATAATTGGCACCCAAAAATCCTTGCTTTTGCAAATCGCGATAGAGCTCTTCTGCCATTCTGCCGATAGAGAGGCTATCCCCTTCGCCCTGCAAAGGATTCATTTTCTTAATTATGCGGGCGTCCGCTCGATTTGCTTGGATTTGCCACGTATATTTGCCTTGTGCCTGTGCCCAAAGGCCGACAGCTAGCATCCACAAAAGCAAAAATACCCGAATACCCATCCTGTAAAATAAACGAATTGGCCGGAATATACATACATATCCCCTTTTGCAAACAAGCCTGCTATTACTGCGACTTTCATTTTAGTACGTCATTAGCCCAAAAAGAAAATCTGCTCCGCTGCCTCCAACAGGAACTGCACGTACAGAAAGATTACCTTGGTGGCGCCCCTATTGAAACGGTTTATTTAGGCGGGGGCACTCCTTCTATACTATCTCAAAAAGAACTGGGCGATTTACTCAATACTGTCCGTGCTTTATATGCTGTAAGTCCACAAGCGGAAATTACTTTGGAAGCTAATCCAGATGACTTAAGTCTCACACACTTACAGGAACTCTACCAGTTGGGAATTAACCGATTAAGTATTGGTATTCAGAGTTTTAACAATGGATTTTTACACAGTATGAACCGCGCCCACAATGCGGAAGAGGCTCTGGCCGCCATACATTTGGCCCGACAAGCGGGGTTTTCCAATATCAGTGCCGACCTCATTTATGCCTTTCCGCACAGCGACCATAGCCTTTGGCAAGCCGATTTGCAACAAATGCTGGCCTTTCGGCCTGAACACATTTCGGCCTATTGCCTTACGGTGGAAGAAAAAACCGTTTTGGGAAAATGGACAAAGAAAGGGAGCTTTCAGCCAGCTGATGAGGAGTTTGCGGCCCATCAGTTTGAACAATTGCAACAGGCTCTTGCTGAGGCGGGCTACATTCAATATGAGGTCTCAAATTTTTGCTTGCCGGGCTATGAATCCAAGCATAACAGTAATTATTGGAAACAAACGCCCTATCTGGGCATTGGCCCTTCCGCCCATTCGTATGACGGGCATTCCCGTCAGTACAATATTTCCAATAATGCCCTATACTGTAAATCCATCGAAAAAGGAGAACTACCATGTGAGAAGGAAATCCTGAGTCAGGAAAATGCCATTAACGAATACCTAATGACTAACCTGCGGACGGTTTGGGGCTGTGATTCTTCCTTTCTGGAGAAACAGTATGATTTTCAGTGGCTTCCTGAGCAGCTAACCTATATCCAAGCGCTTGTAGCAAAAGGCCTTGCCCACTTTGAGCAGGGAGTATTACGTTTGAGTCCGCAAGGATTATTGCTAGCCGATAAAATTGCCGCAGACCTATTTGTGGAAGAATCCTAAAAAGCGACCATTCAGCGATAAATTTCGCCCTTGGCATAGGCCGCCCCTGTGTTTTGCCCAATAATTCATTTACTTTATGTCCGTTTATACTTTCATTACCTCATGCAACTCAGCAATAATCGCTATGTAATTCAAGGAGTTGACCTCCTGAACCTTTGTGCCGAAATGGGTACCCCTTTATATGTGTACGATGGCAATAAAATCATTGAACAAATCAATACCCTTAAGAAAGCCTTCGATGGCCTTCCTTTAAAGATAAAATACGCCACCAAGGCGCTGAGCAATGTATCGGTACTTAAACTGATCAAAAGCCAAGGCTGTGAGGTGGATGCGGTTTCCATTCAGGAGGCGCATTTAGCCCTATTGGCCGGATTCAAGCCACACGAAATCCTTTTTACACCCAACATGGTGGGTTTTGAGGAAATCCAAGAGGCGGTAACGCTCGGCCTTCGCATCAATATTGATAATATCTCCATTCTGGAGCAGTTCGGTGACAAGTACGGTAGCTCGGTACCTTGCTGCATTCGTATCAATCCGCACATTATGGCGGGAGGAAACCACAAAATATCTACCGGACATATCGATTCTAAGTTTGGGATTTCCATTTTGCAAATGCGCCATGTAGAGCGAATTGTTGCTAGTCACTCCATGCACATCGATGGACTGCACATGCATACGGGGTCTGACATCCTCGAATCCGAAGTGTTTCTCCGAGGAGCTGAAATTCTTTTTGATGCGGCACGGAATTTTAAAGATTTGCGCTTTCTCGATTTTGGTAGTGGCTTTAAAGTGGCCTATAAAGAAGGCGATATCACCACCGACCTGTACGATTTGGGCAAAAAGCTAGGCCAAGCTTTCCGCAATTTCTGTAAAGAATATGGCAGGGAATTGGAAATTTGGTTTGAGCCGGGCAAATACCTAGTGAGTGAATCAGGCTATTTACTGGTAAGTACCAATGTGATTAAGACCACGCCTGCTACAGTCTTTTTAGGGGTAAATAGCGGAATGAACCATCTCATTCGCCCTATGATGTATGAGGCCTACCACCATATGACAAACATTTCCAATCCACAGGGTGTTCAGCGTATGTACTCGGTGGTAGGATACATTTGCGAAACCGATACCTTAGGATGGGATAGGAAATTGAGCGAGGCCAAAGAAGGCGATATCATTGCCACTCATAATACAGGAGCCTATGGTTTCAGTATGGCATCTAATTACAATTCTCGCTTTAGGCCAGCCGAGGTGCTGATTGTAGAAGGCAAAGCACATCTTATCCGAAAAAGAGAAGAATTTGCTGATTTGACCGCAAACCAGATTATATTAGACCTTTAATTTGCCTATGCGCTACCTGCTTGTCTGCTTATGTTTACTCCCCTTTCTGGTAAAGGCTCAGGAAGATACCACGGTCAGAAAGAAATCGCAGTGGTCATTGCTAGTCGGCACAGGAGCCAGCTATCAGTTTGCCCGCGATCGAGGTATGTCTTCTCTGCGCTATAAGGGTGTACAAACGGCCAGCCAAGCTGAACTCCTTTGGATAAGGCCCAAAAGCGAACACCGATTGGTAGGTAGATTCGACTATGGTACTTTAGAATCTGAAAGAAATGGAGCCGAAGTAACAGCTTATAGGGGAGGCGGATACTATCGATTTTTACATAAGGGGCCTTCGTTTTGGAAAAATCGGCTACACCTTTCTTATGGTGGAACCTTAGATGGCTTTTGGAACCTACGCTACCATACGGGCTATTCCAATAATGCCTATAACAATGAATTCTACCTCAGCCTAGCGCCAGCCGCACAAATTGCGTTTCCTTTCCGCTTATTCAAGCAGCAGTTTACGCTTTCCTATACCGCCCATTTGCCTTTAGCCACCTATGTGGTGCGGCAAGGTTTTTCGGGTACGTATTTCGATGCTTTTATCAATGAAGAAGTGGATGGCGTAAAAGGTGCCTTACAGAGCGGCTATATGAGCGGCTGGGGTACTTTCAGGCGCTATTATTCCGAGTTTGGATTAGAATACACCTTGAAAAATGGTAACGGAATGCGTGTAGTTTACACCTGGGATTATTATCGCCTCAATAGCCGCTACAATCCGGTAGAGGCCGGGCTAAAAGGTGGACTATTCTCTATAATCTATCAGTTTTAGTATGAAAAAGATAGTTGTACTTGCACTTCTTGCCCTAAGTTTAGGCTCTTGCCATAAGAATCTGGTTGAGCCGGAAAAAGAAGAAATATCGGGGGTAGAGAACTTTGATTATGTGTGGAATACCATTGACCAGAAATACAGCTTCTTTACCGATAAAAACATCGATTGGGATGCCATAAGAGAAGAATATCGGCCGAAAGCACGTACCGCACGCACCACTTTGGAGCTTTTTGATGTGATTGCCGATATGCTTTTTGAGCTGGAAGATGGCCACGTAAACCTCAGCGCGGGATTCGACCTATCACGTAATTGGGAATGGTACCTCAACTATCCGCAAAACTTTAACTATACCGTGCTGGAGCGCAACTATTGGGTGCAGGATTACCAGATTTCAGGTCCTTTCCATAATGCCATCATCGATTCGGTAGGCTATATCTACTACGAAAGTTTTTCCGATGAAATCAACGAGTCATTGCTCAATTACCTTATTCTGAAATTCAATGACAGACGCTACAATTCGCAAGGGATAGTGTGCAAAGGCATTATCATAGATGTGCGCAACAATGGGGGTGGCTTGGTAAACGGTGCCGAACTATTTGCCGGACGCTTTGCCGACAAAAAGACCCTTGTAAGCACGCGATTGTACAAAAATGGCCCCGGCCATGATGATTTCAGCAAACCTCACGATGAATACATAGAACCGGTGGGCGATGAGCGCTATACCAAGCCGGTGGTGGTTTTGACCAATCGTTCGTGCTATAGCGCTACCAATTTTTTTGCCAATAGTATGAAGCATTTCCCCAATGTAACCCTTATGGGCGACAGCACGGGCGGTGGCGGTGGGCTCCCCATCAATGATGAAATGCCGCTTGGCTGGCGTTTCCGCTTTAGCACCACCAAAAGCTTTGACTCTGAAGGCAATAACCTGGAGTTTGGCGTGGCACCCGACATCTTTGTGAATATGGATTCCGAGGATGAGAAAAATGGCATAGATACCATTTTAGAAGAGGCTCTCTTCTTTATCAAAAATCAGTAAAACCTCAAAAGAGCGAGTAATTTCCGCCTTTACGAAAAGTGTTTTGTGCATAAGGAGGCATTTCCCTTCCATGCATGTATTTACTTTTTGCTTTCTTGAAAAGCTGATTGATGGCTTCCGCAATAGGACCTTCGCCTCTCATGCGCCTACCGAATTGTGAATCGCTTACTTCTCCCCCATGGATTTCGGCAATTTGATTCCAAATCTTTTCCGCCCGATTCGGAAAGTTTTTACTTACCCAATCTTTGAAAAGCTCCCCATTGGCACCATTGAGCCTAACCACGGTATATCCGGCCGTTAATGCACCCGCCTCGGCTACTTTTTGCATAATTTTCGGGATTTCGTGGTCGGTAAGGCCGGGAATTATGGGAGCAATCATTACTCCTGTAGGAATTCCGGCTTCAGTCAGGCGCTGAATGGTTTGCAGGCGCATGGTACTAGTAGCAGTACGTGGCTCTAGCACTTGGCGCAGCGATTCATCTAAGGTAGTGACTGAAAGATACACATGAGCCAGCCCATCTTGCGCCATCTCTTTCAGGATGTCGATATCGCGGGTTACGAGGGCATTTTTGGTAATAATCCCCACCGGATTGCGGTATTTCTGTAATATCAACAGCAGTTTGCGGGTAATTTCCAGCTTACGCTCCAGCGGCTGATAACAATCCGTATTGCCCGAAAGGGTAACCGGTTCCCCTTTCCAATTTCTCGCTAGCAAAGAAGCCTCCAGCACTTGAGGCGCATTGGCTTTTACGACTATCTTACTTTCAAAATCGAGGCCGGCACTAAAGCCCCAGTATTCGTGCGTAGGTCGTGCATAACAATAAATGCAACCATGCTCACAGCCTTGATAGGGATTGATTGAATACATCTGAGGCATATCAGGACTATCTGTGGCATTGATAATCTTTTTAGGATGCTCATAAAACACCATCGTACGTACGCTCTCGTGCGACACATCTTCATCTATCCCTTCTTCGTGCTCGGTTACGCGCTGCAAGCGCTCAAAACGATTGGCCGATTTGAATTGTGCACCACGGCCTTTTATGTACGGATTTTCTTCCATACAGGCAATTTACTAAAAATAATGTCATGCTAATATTTTTAGCATGATAATCTGAAACCTATGCCATGGTGATTAATGATTTCAAGGGAGGCATCTTCCGAAAGGTATTTTCTCAGGCGGGAAATAAATACATCGAGGCTGCGACCTAAGAAATAATCGTCATCACCCCATACTTTCATCAGTATGGTTTCTCGGGGCAATACCTGATTGGGCGAATCGATGAGGCAACATAAAATATCGGCCTCTTTGCGGGTGAGTTTTCGGGTGCCTGAAGTGTGTTTCAATTCCAGTTTTTTCAAATCGAGCCAATAAGTACCTATTTTACGCACGGCATCGTCTTCACTGGGCTTCACGTGAGCTCTTTTTAAGAAAACCTTAATTCGGCAAATGAGCTCTTCAATACTGAAAGGTTTGGTCAGGTAATCATCGGCCCCAAGGGCAAAACCTTGCAGGCGGTCTTCTTTTAAGGATTTGGCCGTAAGGAATAAAATAGGCACCTGGCTATTTTGCTCCCGAATGCGCTTGGCCAGGGTAAAGCCATCCACCCTCGGTAGCATTACATCTAACACAAATAAATCAAAAGATTGAGAATCTATGCATTCCACAGCCTTTTCGCCTGAAGCACAATGCGTAATGGTGAATCCGGCCAGCTCCAGATTGTCTTTAATAACAAAGGCCAGATTGGTATCATCTTCTACTAAAAGGATGTGTGCGGTATTCATGCCAACGGAAACTTAAGTAAAACCACAGTCCCTTCCCCTAGTTTACTGGAAATGGTAAGTTTCCCTTTGTGGGCAAGTACCATCTCTTTTACATAACACAGGCCTAAGCCAAAGCCTTTTACATCGTGCACATTACCTGTGGGTACTCGGTAAAATTTCTCAAATACCTTTTTTTGCAGGTTTTCGGGAATGCCAATGCCATTATCGGTGATGGATAGGCACAAAAAGCCTTTTACCGTGAAACTGTAGATATGAATATGCGGGGGCTTTTCTGAATACTTAATACTGTTATCTAAAAGATTATAGAAAATATTGCCCAAATGCAGCTCATCTCCCAAAATGGTAGCGGATTCGGCATCGAGGGCGAGAACGATATTACCTTGTTTGTCCGCTAGGTACGGCTCAATATTCTTTACCGACTGCTGAATAAGGGCATGCACATCTACCTGCTGCCGATTGATTTTGGTAGAACTTCTTTCATCCACAGCAATTTGCAACACACGCTCCACTTGGCTTTTCAGCCGATGGGCTTCTTCATGGATAATGCGTGCGTAGTTTTTGATGCGCTCGGCACCCGCCTGTTCGGGAGCATTTTTCAAAACCTCAGACGATACCGCAATGGTAGCGAGCGGAGTTTTGAACTCATGCGTCATGTTATTGATAAAATCGCGCTGCATCTCGGCCAATCGCTTTTGTTCCAAAACCACCCACAGTGTGTAGCCAAAAAAGAAAACCACGAGAAGAAATACCCCTGAGCTGAATATCCAGATGGGCATTTGCAGCATGATATCGGCTGCTTTGGAGGGAAAGTACAAAGTAAAATAATACGATTCGTTAGGCAAAATGGGCTGGCTAGCCAGCTGAAGTTCTTCTTTTATGGCAATGGGCTGGCTAATAAAATTGCCGTATACCATTTTATCATTTTGGCAATCGTAAATGCCGTATTCGTAATTGGCTTGTAGGTTTACCTTTTCAAATTCCCTTTTCAGGTAATATTCCAGCAACTGGGTATTGATTACATCTTGCACATTGACCACAAAATACGAAGAAGACAGCTGGCTTACCGGATCATGTACAGGTGCTTGGGTATTGTTAAAACTCCTGATTTCCTCTGCCACGCGCTTGAGGGCCACCTGTACGTTTTGGTTGAATTGCTTCTCACGCAAATCAAAAGCACGGGTAACCCAATACACCTGAATGGGAATGATGCCTCCTATGGCCAATACGCCCAAGACTATAATAATACGAATGCTATACCGCGACATAGACCAAAGGTAAGAGATTTTGGAAAGGTGTGTGCGACATTAACAAGTCATTAACAATTGTTTAGAAACCCGTAACAAAGGCTTTGGAAGATTGTGCCCACCTTGCTGCCATGTTTAACCAAAATAAATTTCACTTATGAAAATGTTAGCTCTATTACTCGGATTCTTGGTATTCAACCAAGCGGAAGTACCCTCTCACGGTGCGGAAGCCTTTGCGCTTGCCTCTTGGGAATCAACCACTATCGACCTTGGCAGTATCAAAAAGGATGTTCCGGCCAAGGTGGAATTCTCGTTTACCAACGAAGGCAGTGTACCCCTTATTATTACTGAGGCCAAAGGCTCGTGCGGATGCACAGTAGCCAATTATCCTAAGGAAGCCATTGCGCCCGGAGCCAGCGGAACCATCACGGCTACCTACGATGCCAAAAAAGAAGGAGCTTTTAGCAAAACCGTAACTGTTACCGCCAATACCAAGGAAGGGAAAACAGTACTCATGCTAAAGGGTGAGGTGGTGAAGTAAGGATAAGTTTAATCTACAAAAAAGGCCTCATTAAGAGGCCTTTTCTATTTACAAACTCATCATATCTTTAAATTTAGCCGCTTGCCTGCGGCTCACTTCAATTTTATCGCCTCCTCGCATACGCACCAGCAGTCCACCGTTGAACCAGGTTTCAATGCCTTCTACCCAGCTGAGATTGATAATGTGCTTGCGACTGGCGCGGAAAAAGGCCCGCTCATCGAGGCGCTCATCGAGGGCATTCAAGGACTTGTGAATCATGGGCTTGAAGTTTTCAAAGTATACCTTGATATAGTTGCCATCCGACTCAAACAAGCGGACATCTGACAAGCGCACAAACCAGCATTTATCTCCATCTTTCACAAATACCTGATCATTTAGCCCCAGCTTTTGTTCGCGCGAGCGCACAATAGCTTCTTCTTGCTGTTGTTGTTTTTTCTGTACTTTCTTGATGGCATCGGCCAAGCGCTCGGGCTGTATGGGCTTCAGTAGGTAATCCAGCGCATTGTATTCAAAGGCCTTGATAGCGTACTCATCATAAGCGGTGGTAAAAATCACATTGGGCACCGAATCGAGCATTTCCAATAAATCAAACCCTGTTTTTCCGGGCATTTGGATATCCAGAAACAGCAAGTCGGGATTGAGCTGCGCAATTTTCTCATTGGCATCGTCTGCGTTTACGGCCTCGCCAACAATTTCAATTTCGGGGTGGTTTTCCAGCAAGGAGCTAAGCTCTTTTCTGGCCAATCTTTCGTCATCTACAAGTAAAGTTCTCATTTCGTATCGCTTTAATGCCTGTTAAAAATTGTAAGGAATCGTCACTTTAGTAAGCACGTGGCTATCGCCATCGTTATGTATAGAAAAGGTGGCCGCATCGCCAAATATCAGCTTAAGGCGCTGCTTGGTATTGTCAATCCCATAGCCTCTTTGTCTTTTTTTGGAAGACAAATGATATTGTCCACTGTTCCGAATCTTTATCACTAACTGTTCGGCTTGCACCTTAGTTTCAATTTTTATTTCTCCGCCTTCTTTCAACTGGCCAATTCCGTGCTTAATGCCATTTTCTACCAACGTCTGAATCATAAGGGGTGGCACCTGAAAGCGGTAGGAATCGGGGTCGATGGCGAATTCGGTACGCAGTCTCTCCTCGAATCGTATGCCCTCTAAGTCGAGGTAATCGACCACAGTGCGTAGCTCATCATTGAAGTCGGTCAGCTTTTTCTTATCCATTACCAGCGAGTTGCGCAAAATATTAGACAACTGAGTAATGGCGCTTTTGGCCTTGCGTGGGTCTTCATCGACCAAAGCCCGTACGCTGTTGAGGGCATTGAAGATAAAGTGCGGATTCAGCTGCGACTTCAGCTTATTCAGCTCAATCTCATTGATAGCCGCTTCATATTTCAGGGATTTGTTATAACTCTCTACATAATGGTACATGAAGTAAATCATGCCCCAAATGAAATAGAGTAACATAAAGGTCATTACGTTGAGCAAAATTACCGGAGGCCGTACTTCTTCTACCAAACTGATTAGGCCAATTGGATACTCGATAAGGATAATCAGTAAATAAGAGATAAGCCCCAGAACAAACACCAACAGCAGTACCCACGGGATAAGCTTGGGCATGGGCATTTTGAGCCAACGCCAGCGGATAATGAGGTTGCGAAACTGATGGGAAACAAAAATGAACACGCCCTGAGCAACCAGAAGACCCAGCAATTGATGCGTATCAAGCTTTCCGGCCAAGTTAAAGAAAAACAGGTTGACTCCGGTATAGAGCGACCAACCCATCAATTGGAATATCCAGTAAAGCTTTGTTTTGTTCATAGGCGAATCAACCAAAATACGCGCTTAAGCGCAAGGGTACTAAAGCTTTTATGTAAGAGGCATTTTTCACCTATTTATAGTACTTTTTCCGGTTCGTTGGTTGGCACCTTTTCTCCGCCTTTGGGAATATAAGGCCGAATGATTAAGCGCGTGCCGCGGTCGTAGGTGAAGTAATTCCATATCCAGTTACTCAGTACCACCAGCTTACTTCGGAAACCTATGATGGAAACCAGATGCACAAACATCCACACAAACCAGGCAAACAAACCTCCAAAATGGAGGCCTTTGGGCAAATCGACCACGGCCTTATTGCGCCCGATGGTGGCCATAGAACCTTTGTCGAGGTAGCGAAAGGCTTTGAGCGGTTTTCCTCTCAGCAAATGCAAGAAATTCTGCGCCAATAAACTCCCCTGCTGCATGGCCACCGGAGCCAGCATAGGGTGTCCATTAGGATAGTCTTCCGATTTCATGACGGCTATGTCGCCAATGGCAAATACATTATCGGTATCAATCACCTTATTGTATACATCCACCACGATGCGGTCTCTCTCCACAGCAGCCTTGGGCAAGCCTTGAATAATATTGCCTTTTACGCCCGCAGCCCACACCACCGTACGAGCTAAAATTTTCTCTCCTGTGTTTAAAACTGCCTGTTGCCCGTCAAATGATTTTACCAGGGTATTGAGTTTTACATTTACATCAAATCGCTTGAGGTATTCTAAAGCTTTATTACCTGATTTTTCCGACATACCATTGAGCAGACGGCCAGCCCCTTCCATAAGGTAGATGTTCATTTTCCGGAAATCCAACTCGGGGTAATCATGAGGAAGCACGTGTTTTTTCAATTCGCCCAAAGCGCCCGATACCTCCACTCCCGTAGGGCCACCTCCTACCACGATAAAGTTCATGAGGCTTTGCAGGTCGTCTGCGTTTTCGGTGATTACGGCTTTCTCAAAGTTTTGTAAAATGTAGCTGCGCAAATCCAGCGCTTGAGGAATCTGCTTTAAGGGAAAGGCTTTCCCAAACGCTTCTTCATTGCCGAAATAATTGGTTTTAGAGCCATTGGCTATCACCAAGTAATCATAGTGCAACACACCCAGCTTGGTTTCCACCAGATGTTCTTCCGCACGAATGGCCAAAACCTCGGCTAATCGAAAATAGAAATTGGGCGAGCGCTCAATGAGTTTGCGCAATGGCCCCGCTATGGAATCGGGCTCCAGACCTGCCGTAGCCACCTGATACAAAAGCGGCTGAAAGGTGTGGTAATTGTGCCTGTCGAGCAGCACCACCTGAAACGGTTTGCCTTTTAGTTTTTGGGCGAGCTGCACCCCGGCAAAGCCTCCCCCAATGATAACAATGCGGGGATGTGCGGATGTAGGAATACGGAGGGAATTTTCGGAATGGTGTGTGTTCATATGAAAAGGGCGTATGGTAAGGCTAATTTAATTAGTAATAAATTGGCAATAATCTTACATTGACTTATATTTTATTCTGAATAATTAACAATTATAACCCGTAACAATATTTTATATCAATAAAGAGTAATTACACTTCATAATAAACTATGAATTTGAGAAAATAGTACGAAATATTTGGTGCATTAACTTCTTTTAAGAGTTCGGAAAATGGTTTATTTTATTGCACTATTCAAATATTCAATTAATTTATGATAACATTCTCTTCTTTTTTAAATCAATAATTACATGTCATACAGCATGGCTTCTGAAATTAAAATCATTTAGCTGCAACTTCCTAGCACTTTTGGCGTCTTATCATCAACAACAACATTAAAAAACTCAAAAACCTTACAACTATGAAACGTTTATTCACACAAGCCCTAATGATTGCCTTCTTCGGATTAGTTGGCACTCAAGTACACGCAAAAGCCATTACTACTGCCGAAGCTTTACGTGCAGAGGAAGCCCGATTAATTGAAGAAATCATTGCCAATGATGTTCAATCTATGGACATCTTGAATTCCTTCGAAATGGAATCGAAAATCTACATCTACGATACTGAAGGTAATTTACTGAAAGAATCGTCTGTTAAAGAATGGAACTCTACAGAAATGAAGAAAATATTAGCCAAAAGTGACTTTTTGGCCGAAGTGGATGGTTCACAGTACTTCCTGTTTGATTGCAAATAATGGAATCAGTTTCAATTATCTGGTCAATTTTTGAAACTTTTTGCCACCACAATTGATTACGTATTCAGAGGATTAATTAATAGTGTTTTGGTTTAGAAAGCCGCCCACGCCATGTGCCGGGCGGCTTTTGCTTTTTAGGCCCTCTTGGCCACTTCCAACTCTAGCTTTAAGAAGCGTGCTGTATGGCTTTTCTTATTTTTGGCCACTTCTTCAGGAGTACCTTCGGCAATAATACTTCCGCCTCCATTGCCCCCTTCAAGGCCCAAATCAATGATATGATCGGCTACTTTTATTACATCTAAGTTATGCTCAATAATCAGCACCGAGTTGCCTTTGTCCACAAGTTTGTTCAGCACGTTCATTAGCATATTAATATCCTGAAAATGCAGTCCGGTGGTTGGCTCATCGAGGATGTAGAGGGTTTTTCCGGTATCTTTTTTAGATAATTCGGTAGCCAGTTTCACGCGCTGCGCCTCTCCTCCCGAAAGGGTGGTGGCATGCTGACCGAGGGTGATGTAACCAAGACCCACATCGTTGAGCGTTTTGATTTTTCGTACAATTTTGGGCTGATGCTCAAAAAACTCCACGGCCTGCTCTACGGTCATGTCGAGCACATCGGCAATGGATTTACCTTTGAAGCGCACCTCCAGTGTTTCGCGGTTATAGCGCTTGCCTTTGCAGGTTTCGCAGGGCACATGTACATCGGGCAAGAAATCCATCTCAATCAACTTCATGCCTGCTCCTTCACAAGTTTCGCAGCGGCCACCTTTTACATTGAAAGAAAATCGGCCGGGCTTATACCCCCTGATTTTCGCTTCGGGCAGCTCCGTGAATAAAGTTCGGATATCGGAAAATACGCCCGTATATGTAGCCGGATTGGAGCGTGGCGTACGCCCAATAGGCGACTGATCTACCTCTATTACCTTATCAATATGCTCCAAGCCTTCCACTTTCTTAAAAGGCAATGCTTCTCTGCGGGCATTGAAAAAGTGCTTGTTCAGGATGGGGAAAAGGGTGTCATGTACTAAAGAGGATTTTCCGCTACCCGATACGCCCGTGATGCATATCATTTTGCCCAGAGGCAGATTCAAGTCTACATTTTTCAGGTTATGCCCAGTTGCGCCTTTCACTGAAAGTGTAAGCCCGTTACCCTCTCTGCGTTTTTCGGGTACGGCTATGGCATATTCGCCTTTCAAATAGCGCGCGGTAACGCCATTTTGTGCCATAAATACCTCCGGACTTCCGGCTGCTACCACACGGCCTCCGTGGCGACCTGCACCGGGCCCAATGTCTAAAATATAGTCCGACTCTAGCATCATATCCTTATCATGCTCTACTACCAGTACCGTATTTCCAAGATCGCGCAAATCTTTTAAGGCCTTGATTAGTTTCACATTATCGCGCTGGTGCAAGCCTATACTCGGCTCATCCAGAATGTATAGTACACCTACTAGCTGCGTGCCGATTTGCGTAGCCAAGCGAATGCGCTGGGCTTCACCTCCAGAGAGTGTACGAAGTGGGCGATTGAGTTGCAGGTAATCCAAGCCCACATCGAGCAAAAATCCTATGCGCTTGCGAAGTTCTTTGAGTACTTCTGCGGCAATCTGATTTTGCTTATCGTTAAGACGTGTTTCCAGATTTTCGAACCAGTCGGCCAGTTGCTTGATATCGCCCATAGCCAGCTCGGCAATATTTTTTCCGTCTATTTTAAAGTGCAGCGATTCCTTTTTCAAGCGGGCTCCGTGGCATTCAGGGCATGGTCTGATATCGGTAAAATCTTCCACCCACTTGCGGATATTGTCGGAACCTTCCTCTTTTTGCTTTTGCAAAAAATTCATAATCCCCTCAAACTTGGTATTCCACTCCGTACCGGGATATTTTACCGATTCTACTGCCACTGGTTCGTCATCGCCAAACAAAATTACCTGCATCACCGATTCCGGAATTTTATTGATGGGCGTGGTCAGGCTCACTTTGTTGCGCTTGAGAATGGCATCTATTTTCTTGAAAATCCAGATGTCGCGGTACTCGCCTAGCGGAGCAATACCTCCACGACTGATACTTAAAGAGGCATCGGGAATGACCTGTTCTTGGGAGATTTCCTCAATTTCACCAAGGCCGTTACACACGGGACAGGCTCCGTAGGGAGAGTTGAAGGAGAAAGTATTGGGTGCGGGTTCGTCATAAGCAAGTCCAGTTTTCGGATCCATTAAGTTTTGGGAGAAATGGCTTAACTCGCCTTTCTCATCCAACAACATAATAAGCCCTTTACCTTCTTTCAGGGCTGTCTTTACTGATTGACTGATACGGAAACGGTCATCCGCCTGAGCCACGAGGCGATCTATCACCAATTCGATATCATGGGTTTTGTATCGATCGAGCTGCATTTTGGGTACAATCTCTTGAATCTCGCCATTTACGCGCACCTTGCTGTATCCCATCTTGCGGATTTGCACAAACAGCTCACGGTAATGGCCCTTACGGCCTTTGACCACAGGCGCCAGCAGGGTAAGTTTCTGATTAGCAAAATTGTGAAGTATATGTTCGATGATTTGGTCTTCCGACTGCTTAATCATTTTCTCTCCTGAAAGGTAAGAGAATGCCTCACCCGCACGGGCGAAGAGCAAGCGCATGAAATCGTAAATTTCAGTAACCGTGCCCACGGTAGAGCGAGGATTACGCGAGGTGGTCTTTTGCTCTATGGAAATCACGGGACTAAGCCCATTGATTTTATCGACATCGGGTCGCTCCAAATCACCAATAAAGGAACGGGCATAGGCCGAGAAACTCTCCATGTACCTGCGCTGGCCTTCGGCATAAATGGTATCAAAGGCTAGGGACGATTTGCCGCTACCGCTTATCCCGGTGATAACCACCAGCTGGTTGCGCGGAATCAGGGTGTCGATGTTTTTCAGATTGTGCTCTCGTGCACCAATTACTTCAATAAAATCATGTCCGGTTACGTCCAGTTTTGCTGGTTTCTCGGTAGTTTTTGTGGCCATACACTCGCTTGGTAATAAAAAGTAAAGATAGGGAATTGTGGGCAAGCCTGCGCCTAATCAACCCAAGTAATACCGGATTGTTTGCAACCGCTGGTGGAGAAAATATTCCAAAAAGTTTCCCTTGCAGACTATTGCTTGATAATCCAATTATTTACTCCTACATTAATACACATTTAAATACCCTATGCCCCAGTCTCCCCAAGATACTGCCCTTTTGACTCTTCATACGCATATTATAGCTTGCCCGCTTCCTTTGTGGATTGTGGACGCTGAGGATACAGAAATTCTTTTCCAAAATGCTGCTTTGCAAAGCTTGCTTGGCTATTCGGGGAAAGAAATATTCCCGATGGCTTTAGCGGCACGGCTCTTTTCCCCTTCTAAGGCCGAGGATATCCGTATCCTTAAAACCGCGCAAGGAAAAGCCCTACATATGAAGCGTCAAACACAAACGCTGGAGTGGGAAGGCCGGAGTGCTGTGCTGGAATACCTTAGTGTAATTGAAAAGCCTTGCGTAGGCACTTGGCCTGATGAGACCCTCCGCTTACTGATGAATAGCAGCGATCAGGGAATCACCCTGCTCAGATGTGCGTTTGATTCCGAGGGTGAGCTGGTCGATTTTACGTACGAATTGCTCAACGATATCTCTGCTCAGGGCTTGGGGAAAAAACCCGATGCACTAAAAGGCAAGTGCATCAGCGAGGTGTTTCCAGAATTTTTTTCGCAAGGGCTTTTTGATGAACTGGCAGAAGTGTATCGGAGTCAGACCATACAAGAAAAAGAGCTGGAGGTAAAAGAACCAATCTTTTTGGCGGGATGGTATCATAGCAAAATTATGCCTCAGAAAGACTGCTTACTCATAATCAGTCGTAATATTAGCCAAGAGAAGCAGTACAAAACCAAACTCCACCACCTAGCCCATACCCATAGTAGCTTTGAAAAAGCCGTTAACAGTGCTTCCATTATTTCGCGTACTGATGCCAAAGGAAGCATCCATTTTGTCAACGAGAATTTTGTCCGAATCAGCGGCTACAGCAGAGAAGAACTGATTGGGCAAAACCACCGCATTATCAATTCAGGCCATCATCCTAAATCGTTTTGGGTAGAAATGTGGAAAACAGTGGCTTCTGGCAAGATGTGGCGGGCCGAAGTGAAAAACAAAGCCAAAGATGGGAGCTTTTACTGGGTAGACACCTTCATTATTCCTTTGCTCGATGAACAAAATCGTGTGTCTGAAATCCTGAGTATACGCAATGATATTACCATCAGTAAGCAAATCGAACAAGAAAATGAAAAACTGGCAAAGGCGGTAAACAATAGCCTAAATGAAATTTATCTATTCAATTCTGATACGCTGCACTTCGATTACATAAACCAAGGGGCTTTGATCAATTTGGGGTATACATTGGAAGAAATGCGGAATATGACTCCGCTCTCCATAAAGCCTGAATATACCCTGGCTAGCTTTCAAGAATTGGTGGCTCCCCTACGGAGCCAAGAGAAGTCGGTAGTAGTATTTGAAACGGTGCATGAGCGCAAAGACCGCTCCCTATACCCTGTGGAAGTTCATTTGCAACTAAATGCAGGCCTGAAGCAGTTTATGGCCATTATTTTAGATATAAGTGAGCGGAAAGCACAAGATCAGGTCCTACTCGAACAGCAAAATAAACTCGATGCTTTTTTCCAGAGCACCAGCGAAGCGAATTTCTTATTGGGGTTATCCTATGAAGTCTTGGCTTTTAACCGCGTGGCACTTGAATACACATTATCACTTAAAGGTCAAGAAGTTAAGGAAGGGACAAGCATACTCCAGTACATATCGCCTGATCATCATGAAGCCATCACGAGTTATTTTGATGCAGCCTTACGTGGGGAAAACAATGAAATAGAAAGCCCCGTAACCCTTGACAACGGTAAGCAACTTTACTGGCAAATTAAGTTTGTTCAGGCTACCAATCGAAAAGGAGAGGTAATTGGAGTAATTTTTACGGCCAAGGATATAACCGAAGCCAAACGAGCACAAGACGAAATCCAGCGCCTTTCCCTTGTAGCCAGTAATACATCTAATCTAGTAGTCTTTACAGATCCTTCAGGATACATAACGTGGGTAAACGAAGGATTTGAGAAAAAAACAGGTTATAGCCTAGAGGAAGTTATCGGAAAGAAACCGGGAGCCTTCCTTCAAGGACCCGACACCAATCCCCAAACCATAAAAATCATCAGCAAGGCACTGAAAGAAGCCAAAAGCTGCAAGGTTGAAATTCTCAACTATACCAAACAGGGCACTCCGTATTGGCTAGACCTTGAGATTGCCCCTCTGGTGAGCAACGAGGGAATACACCTTGGTTTTATGGCGATTCAGCTCGTAATAACGGAGCGAAAAAAACTCGAAGAAGACCTGCGCAATAGCAAGCATCAACTTCAAACCTTTATGGACAATGCCCCCATGGTGGTATTCATGAAAGATCGGGATGGAAAATACCTCTTCATGAACAAAACCTACCATGATTTTATGGGAAGAAGGCTTCCTGAGGGTATTACCGATTTCGATATCTTCGACCACGACTTCGCCCTTGAGTGCCAAATCCGTGATCAAAAAGTGATTACCAAAGGTGATATCATCAGCTTTGAACATCAAGTAGGTTCTCAAACGTTCTTGGAAACCAAGTTCCCCATCAAAGACGAAAAAGGCTTTGTATATGCTGTGGGGGGTACTAGTATTGATATTACCCAAGAAATTTTGCTGAATCGGCATATACGTGAGCAAGAAGAGCGGCTGCGCAACATCACCAATAACATACCCAAAGGAATTGCCTTCCAATTGGAATTTCAATCGCGAAACCAGGACTTTCATATTCCTTACATAAGTGCGGGAGCGGAAAAAATCTTCGATAGGAAGGCTTCCGATCTGCAAGGTCATGCTGAAACCTTTTTTGAATTAATTCTCCCCGATGATTCGGAGGAATTAAAAAATACCCTTAAGATTTCTCATCATCATATGAGGGCTTTCGAGGGAGAGTATCGCATAAATCATAAAAAGGACAATTATCGCTGGATACAGATTAAGGCCATGCCCCGTAAAAAGGAAGACGGCATTATTTGGGATGGCATTTGTATGGATATTACCGCCAGTAAAAAACTAAAACTGGCCCTGCAAGCCAGTGAGGCTAAGCTGCAAAACATTTTCCAAAGTATGGTAAATGGCGTGGTAGTGGTAGATATCCATGGTGAGATTACGTTTGCCAACCCGAGTGCAGCTGATATCTTATCGCTAGAGCCAGAAGAAATCGAACACAGATACTATTCCTCTCGAGAATGGAAGCAGATTGATGAAAATGGAGATCCGTATCCACCGGAAAAACTGCCGCTTGCTGTTGCTCTCACGCAGCAAAAACCTGTTTTCAATTTAGAACACGGGATTTTGGACAATTCCGGAAGTATTAAATGGCTAAACGTGAATGCTTCTCCTTTATTTAGTACGGAGGGAGATTTGATAGGAGCCGTGGCAAGTTTTAATGATATCAGCAAACGAAAAGTATCTGAAAAAGCCTTACGCGAAAGTGTAGAACAATTGCAGGCCATAGCCTCCAATATCCCAAGCGGAGCTATTTTCCAATTGGTTTCCAGTAAGAAAAACACACTGGCTTTCACCTTTTTATCGCCCAGTGCTGAGGGCTTACTGGGTATCGACCGCCAAGAGGTGCTGGATAATGCGGAAGCACTTTATGCCAAAATTCACCCGGAAGATATCAGCCGATTTCTGGAGGGCGTCACCCTCTCGCGCAACGACCAAAGCGAGTTCAGCCAATCGGTGCGTATACAAAAAGGGAAAGAATACCGGTGGATTAAAATCAACTCAAAGGCTCGCCATACGGATAAAGGAGCCACTATTTGGGATGGTATATTGATAGATGAAACCGAAATTCGCGAACTCAATACCCGCTTGGAGCAAAATCAGGTTCAATTACAGCAATTGGTATCAGAAAAAGATGTACTCATACGTGAAATTCACCATAGGGTAAAAAACAACCTACAGGTCATGTCAAGTGTGCTGTTCTTAAAAGCCCAAACCTTGAAAGACCCTGCAATGCGCCAGCTACTAACTGAGAGTCGTCAGCGCCTGCGCTCCATGGCTTTAATTCACGAGCGCCTGATGCAGTCGGGCGGGAAAATCACCCAGCTGGACGTACACGATTATATTTACAGCCTAGTAGAAGAGCTCAAGAGTATTCATTATGTAAATCCGGAACATATCCGCTTTGAATTAGATGTAATGCACTTAGAACTTAACCTCGATCAAGTGGTAAACTGTGGCTTTATCATCAACGAAGCAGTTACTAATTCACTGAAATATGCCTTTGATCCAGGCAAAGTGGGCCGCATCTACATTAGCCTGCACGCAGAAGGTGGAAAAAACACCCTCCGAATTTCTGACAATGGAAAAGGCCTTCCTGCTCATGCTCACTTGGGCAACACCGAACTCTTTGGTATGCAGTTGATTAAAGTATTTACTAGTCACCTCCACGGCCATGTGAGTTTGGATGGACTAGAAGGTACAAGTTATACCATCGTTTTTTAATCGCTGTACGGCTGGATTATAGTAGGCATTATTCCTATCTTAAATTCCATTTGCCGAAACTATGCCCCAAGAACGAATATTGATTGTTGAAGACTCCATGATTGTGAGCCTTCACTTAAAAAGTCTGGTAGAAAATGAAGGATACCGAGTAATTGGCGTGAGCGATACGGCCGAGGAAGCAGTGAAAATAGCGGATGAAAGCACCCCCGACTTAGTGTTTATGGACATCATGCTGGCCGGAGAAATGACAGGCATAGAAGCGGCTGAGATTATCTACAAAAAACATAAAACCCCCATCCTTTTCCTTTCGGCCCTTAGTGATAAAAACACGATAGAAAGTGCCAAACTTACGGCTCCCTTCAGCTTCATTACTAAGCCTTTTGAGGAGCGTGATGTACTGAACCGCATCACCCTAGCGCTTTATAAAAGCACCTTAGAAAAAGAGAATGATCGCCAGCGCATGGCCTATATCATAGAAGGCCAAGAAATGGAGCGCGCCCGCGTAAGTCGTGAGCTACACGATGGCCTAGGCCAGCTCCTCAATGCCATTAAACTCCAACTGGAAGCGATAGACCCTGCGTGCTCAGGCGAGATACGAGATAAAACCATACAACTCATCCGCCAGGCCATACATGAAAGCCGCAGAATCCATGAAAACCTATTGCCTTCGCGCTTGCTTGATTTTAGCTTAATCAATAGCCTTGAGGAGCTGTGCCACGAACTGAGCGGGCCTAGTCTGGAGGTGGTTTTTCAAACCCAAGACTTTGTACAGCCCATAAACGAGCAACAGAAACTGGCCCTCTATCGTATTGCCCAAGAGGCCCTGCAAAATGCCATTAAGCATTCGGGATGCAAAAAAATCATCGTGCAGCTTTACCAAACCGAGGAACACCTGCAGCTAACCATTGAAGACGATGGACAAGGTTTTAACACTTCCGAACAATTCCCCGGCAGAGGCTTAAGCAATATCCGCTTTCGGGCGGAGGCTATAAAAGGTAAATTACAAATAGAAAGTAACCCCAAATACGGCACTTTACTTAGCGTGAGTGCCCCTATACATTTATAAACTATGGAAGCTATGCGAATTGTACTGGCCGATGACCATGAAATTATCCGTGACGGACTCAAAGCCCTGATTTTGAAGCATCCCGGCTATGAAATAGTGGGCGAAGCCAATAATGGACAAGAAGCACTGGAACAGGTAAAAGCCTTACAACCCGATATTGTGATTATGGATATTTCCATGCCTGTAATGAACGGCATGGAGGCTGCCCGCCAGCTCCATAGCGATTTCCCAGAGGTGAAAACCATCATTCTTTCCATGCACCGCGAGGCCTCCTATATTACCCAGTGTATGGACTACCACGTAATGGGCTATGTGCTGAAAGACGAAGCCGGAAAAGAAATCATTCACGCACTACAAGCCGTGCAGCAAGGCCGAAAATTCTATAGCGACCTCACCACCAAGGTGATATTTGAGAAATTTGCCGAAGAAAGAACCCAAGCGCCAGCCGCAGCAGCTCCCAGCATTACGCTTACCCAGCGCGAAATGGAGATCATGAAGCACATTGCCGAAGGAAAAACAAATCACCAGATAGCCGATACGCTATTTATCAGCTTCCGGACCGTGGAAACCCACCGTGCTAACCTTATGAAAAAGCTCAATGCCAAAAACTCCATAGAGCTGATCAACCAAGCACGGAAGGAAGGGATTATAAAGTAGGGGAGTAATTTTGGGTTGTAAGCTCCCCCAAAAACAGTACGGTTTAAAAGTAGAATAATTAACTTTAAAACTGTAAGATGAAACGGAGTAAAT
>JAUHJS010000006.1:0-237510 GCA_030412945.1 Shiella aurantiaca
CTCTTTTCAACTTTTCCCTCTGGCCTTCTACCGTTTTGGGAGTGCAAAGATAAGAGACTATTTCCGCCCTTTCCAAATCTTTATCGCCTATTTTTTACCACTCCCCCCTAACTACTAGCTTATCAGTGAGATAAATTTAAAACTTTGTTTTCTTGAAGACTGGTACGGTAGAACAAGGCTCTCCAAACATGATAGAGGCCGAAAAAGGCAATAATCTTCGGGTAATTTCAGCATAAGCAAAACTAGTCAACTGCTTATTAGAGCAACCCTTTATAACCACCTTCGCATTGAGGTATTGACCAAATTCCATTTGGTTGAATTTGGCTACAAGCAGACTATTGATAAGTTCCTCCTTAGTCCCTACTTGTACATAATTAGCCACCTTATAAAGATTTGTAATTAGGAGCATGTAGGCCCAATTAGGTATGATGGCATCGGCTGAACATTCGATAGCGACATTGGTATTTGCGTACTGCTGCCAGTTGTGCTCTTTTAAAAAGGTACGAAATTCTTTTTCTTTCAGAATTAGTCCTTGGTAGAGACAGTCTTTAAGATCGAAAGACACGATGGGATGAGGGTCTAGAAAAGTTTCCAGATCTATGGTGATAAGACCACTGGCTTCTACTTTATTGACAATGGTATCGCTGGTCATATTAAAGCTGGGATTTGTTCTTGGGTTGTATTAGCCTGAACTCCTTAATATAATCGGGTTCGAAATAGGCTGTATCGACAAAGTCGCTATTATAAAACTTCATCTGTAGGATTTGGTTCCCAAAAGCCGCAGAGGGTACGATATTTTTCAGAATTTGAACTGATGGATTCCCCTGGAAGACATCGACAAACTTATCAGCACCATCTCCAAAAAGAATATTGGGTTTATCGTTCCATTTATCAAAAGTACTTGAGTCGACTATTAAAGGATGGATATCGGTCACTTGTTGCCCATTGGTATCGAAGCATGCCGTATACACTTCCATTCTACGGGCATCTATCATGGGCCAATAATTGGCATCCGAGGCGTATTGGCTTCTCACATATTCATACATAGTATGTAGGGAGCTAACTGCAAGCATGGGTATGTCATTAGCAAAACAAATTCCTTTGGCCGTAGAAACCCCAATGCGCAAACCTGTGTAAGAGCCCGGCCCACCTGACACCGCAACTGCTTGGATACTGGAGAGAGGAGTCTGACAAAAAGCACAAACAGACTCGATTTGGGAAGTAAGCATGGCCGAATGCGACTTCTCCTCTTGGATTTGGGAAAAGCCCAGTACTTTATCGTGGTGATGGATTGCCACCGATGATACTTTGGTAGCGGTATCGATATGAAGAATTAGGGCCATTGGCTATAGTAAATCTGCTAGCTTTTGAATAATGACCAAAAGTATGAAGGTTGCGAATATATAACTAATAGATTTGGAGGATATCATACGACCCACCTTGACGCCCAATGAAGATGATAACATAACTCCGAAACTTAAGGGAAGGGCAACACTCCATACGATATAGCCTGTATGATTGATGGTATTGAGCAAGAGGGTGTTCTCCAAAAGATTATTGATGGTGATAATAGAGGTAGTGATGAAGATAACGCCAAGGCTAATAGATTTGGCTTTTTTGATATCCATTTTCAATACCAAATGCAAAATAGGGATGATAATGGTGCCTCCACCCAGGCCTGATAAAGCTGCCACCGTACCACCGGATGCTCCTGCCACCAGTAAAGTCGGTGTGCTTTTGATCTCTGGAGTAGAAAGAAGGATTTTGCGCGCCTTACGCAATGTTTGAACAAGAACAAAAAGCAAGAGCCCTATGATAATCACATTAAAAGCCTCTTTGGAATAGAGTGGTGTATTGACTATAAATCGAAGCACTGATAAAGAAAACACCGAGCTACCGAGGCCAATCCATGCTACCTCTTTCCAATGAAACTCTTTATGTCTAATTAGATTGGAATTAGCAGAAAAAGAGGCAAACCATGTTCCAAAGATGGAATTGGCAATTGTATATTGAACAATTTGATCTTCGGGAATACCCACATGCCGTAGCACCAAGGGTAAAATAGCAACAAAAACCACTCCTCCACCTATTCCCAAAAGGCCTGCCATGAAGCCTCCTACCAAGCCAGCGGCCAATAGCATGAGGTAAAATGATATCACTTGCGGGCTAAGAGTTGGTTGTACGAATCAGTAGTATTCAAGATTTCAAGTGCTTTCTTCACCTCCGCATCATGGCTCAAGGACGCCTGAATGAGACCCTTTTGAAAATAGTAACGAGAGGCAATCTCTTCTTCCAAAATATGGCGAATTTCAGTAGCAAACTTCTGAAGGTCTGTTTCTTTGTTGTGCTTTATTTGCTGGTCGAGTGATTCAATTTGGGCTTTGATATCGCTGTAGTACTTTTCCTTCTTAGCTGACTCAATCAACTCGTTCATGGTTTTTTCCACTTTGGTGGTATAATCGTATTCCTTGTCTTTCAGCCAGACGCAAAACTCCTGATACTGCGCATTGCTTAAAGAGAAACTTTCAGCAGAAGCGATGGTAGGATTTTTATAGTGAAATTCATTGGCATATTGGAATACAAGACCTTTGGAAACCAAGGAAACGGTAATGGGGGCGTATACTTGTTTATCGAGCACGATTTCGGGATCTACTCCCCCTCCGTCATATACCACTCTTCCGTTGGTGGTTTTAAACGCTACTTTTAGGCTATCGGGCACTTTGCCTACGCTGCCGTCTTCGTTACGATTGGAGTAGTCAAGAGCTTGAATACACCTTCCGCTAGGCGTGTAATACTTGGCGGTGGTTACTTTCAGCTGGGCATTGTAGGTAAGCGGGCGCGTGGCCTGCACCAAGCCTTTTCCGAAAGTTTTTTGCCCTACTAATACGCCACGATCATAATCTTGAATAACGCCTGCCACTATTTCAGCTGCTGAAGCGCTTCCGCTACTGGTAAGTACGGCCACGGGGATTTCGGTATCGGCAGGTGCCATTTGAGTAGCATAAGTCTTGTTCCATTCGGTTACTTTGCCACGTGTAGTCACTACCTCTTTTCCTTTAGGGATAAATACATTAGACACATTGATGGCTTCACTCAACAAACCTCCGGGATTGTCGCGCAAATCAAGTATTACTTTTTTGGCTCCTTTGGCTTTCAGTTCTACCAAGGCATCGCGCACTTCGCGGCCTGCGCCTTGGGTGAAATCAGAAAGTTTGATGTAGGCCACATCGGAAGAAATCATGCCATGAAAAGGCACATTGCTGATAGTGACTTTTTCGCGCTGAAGGGTCACCGTAATGGGTTCGGTCTTCCCAAATCGCTGCACGGTGATGTTTAGCGAGGTATTTACTTGGCCTTTGAGCAGGCGGCCAATTTCTTCAGTAGATTTTTTGGTAACGTCTACTTCATCGACTTTCAGAAGTTTATCGCCAATCTTTAGTCCATTTTTTTGGGCGGAATAACCTTCATAAGGCATTATAACTACATTTTGCTCATTGACACGACCAATCAAAAGACCCACTCCGGCATATTGTCCGGTGGTCATGGTCATGTAATCTTCAATATCGTCTTCGGCAATGTAATTGGTATATGGGTCGAGGGATTCCAACATGGCTATCATGCCAGTTTGCATCAATTTGGCCGGATTTACTTCATCTACATAATAGGTATTTACCTCTCGAAAGAGGGTAGCCATAATATCCAGATTCTTGGCTATCTCGAAATAGCGGTCGCTGCGGGTGGCAGCTACAAAAAGTACGATAAAAAGTAGGCTGGCGAAAACCGAGTAGATTAACCGCTTAAAAATATTCTTCCTCATAATCCAATCAATTGAAACGCTTAAGTTACATATTTTTTAAACGCGACAATATTTCGATTAGTTTTTGATTGAGATGCTTAAACTCGGGAATTTCTTTTGCGGTGTATATCAGCGCCAAGCGGTACTTGCTTTCGGAGGCTGATAGCAGGTGCTTATTGGTTCGATAGGTTTCGCGAATGAGGCGCTTAATACGATTTCGATCTACGGCCTTCTTGAAATTGCGCTTCGATACAGAAATAAGAAGCTGATGGGGAGCGGGCTCAGTGTGTGCAATGTACACCAAGCGAAAAGGGTATAAATAAATAGAGGAACCTTTCGCAAAAAGTTCCTCTATCTTTTTTTTGCTGCTTAGTCTTTCGGCTTTGGTAAATCGGAAGTTTAATGCATCATCCATAGGTTACCCAAGTTACACTAAACTGAATCGTTTAGGCACAGACAAGCGCTGAAGTATTATGGCTTACTTCTTGTGTCTTTTCTCGTCAGACACAGTAAGTTTATGTCTTCCTCTTGCTCTTCTGGCAGCCAGTACTCTTCTACCATTTGCAGATTCCATTCTAGCTCTGAAACCGTGCTTGTTTCTTCTTTTTCTTTGAGAAGGCTGAAATGTTCTTTTCATCTTATTATATACTTAGAATATGTTAAGTCTACTTTAGTCCTCGGCTAAGAGGATTAATTATGGCCTGCAAAGGTAGTGGCTTTTTGTGTAAATGCAAATGCTGTATTTAAAAAAAATAGAAAAAAGCATCAAAAGAAATAAGAAATACCGTAGAGAAACAAGCAAAACCTATTCTCTACGGTATTTCAAGTCAATTATTCTATGGTAAATAGCCCCTCGGCTAGCTCTCCATTGATTTCTACCGTTTTCACTTCTGCCTTGATTACCATACCTTGATTGATGGTCATGACGTAAGGTACTTTAATACCCTCCACCTCGCGGTAATCGGAAAACGAAACCGAAGTATTGAATGGGCCATTGGGCGTGTCAACGGTGGTAGCCTCTTTCACTTTCAAGCCTGATTGAACATCAAAATAAGAAGTTGATTTCTTACCCGCTGCATTTTCTACTTCTATGGCATACGCTTTATTTCCCTCTACATCTTCTATACCAAGTAGATTGGTCTTTACACCATTTTTTTCATAATTCATTTCAGCAAACATATCTGCTTGTTGCAGGGCTTCTTTCAGCTTATCACCTTCCAAATTCATTTTCTGTCCTTGCATCACGGTATAGCCTTTATCTCCATTTATCACCGTTTTGGAGATAGTCATACCGGGCATGCTCACTTCATTCAAAAATTTGCCTGAATTAGTTTTCACCACTTTCATGGTAAGGTTCATGCCCTGAACGCTGGCAGCCATTTCGGTATTGATGCTTTTTAGGGCTTCGATTTTGGCTTTTCCGCCCAGTGCGTTGATGTAGTTTTCAATCACCTTTGCAGCAGTAAGCCCCTGCGGGATATCAGTTACTTCGGGCACGTACACCTTGCCGTACACATCGCGGTACTCGATTTCGCCAAATTTGCCAAGGCCAGGAACGATTTGCTTACCATTACCCACGATAACGATATAGGCATTATCAGGACGCACAAACTGACGCGCGGTTGCCTGAATATCTTCTAAAGTAAGTGCTTCTACTGTTTTCAAATAATTGGCATAATAATCCTTGGGCAGTTTATAGCGCTCAATATTTAAGGCGAAGCTTGCAATCGTAGAAGGATTTTCCAAAGAACGGGCGAAACTTCCGGTAATATTATTTTTCACTTTTTGAAGCTCCTCTTCTGTCACTTTTTCCTTAACGATTTTATTCATTTCATACAGGAGTTCTACCACTGCACTATCGGTAACCTCGTTTCGTACACTGGCATTGGCACTGAAAGTCCCTACCAATTCATCAGCACTTAATGAGGAATAAGCTCCGTAGGTAAAAGCTTTATCTTCGCGAAGGTTCATAAACAAACGAGCTGTACCACTTCCTCCTAAGATTTGGTTCATCACACGAGTTTTAATCGCTTCAGGAGTTCCGGGCTTCAAATCTACCGGATAAGTGATATTAATAACAGATTGCACCGAAGACGGACGATCTACCACCACCACTTTCGTTTTAGCAGGCGCTACTTGTGCCGGATAACTGTGAGTAGGAACTGTTCCTTTTTTCCATCCACCAAAGTATTTGTTCACCAATTTCTCCGCATCTTTTTTATTGATATCACCCACAATGGCCAAATAGGCTACATTAGGTTTGAAATAGGTATTGTAATAATTGATGCATGACTGAAGGTCAATTTTCTCAATGGTAGCTTCTGTTTCGATTTCGCCATACGGATGTGCTGCCCCATAACGTACTACATTGCTTACGTTAGATGAAATCGCATTGGGATTGTCTTTAGAAGACTGCAATCCCGAAAGCGTTCTCTTTTTCAGTTTCTCCAGTTCTTCGACTGGAAATGAAGGATTTAACAACACATCGCTCATAAGCGCCATCAACTTATCGGTATGCTTGCTAAGTGAAGAGGCATAAATCCCCGTAGAACTGGTGCTTAAGGAAGCGCCAATAAAATCTACTTCTTCATCCAACTGCTCTTTGGTGCGGGTTTTTGTCCCGTTGCGCATAAGCTGACCTGCCATGCTGATGTATCCGGCTTGTTCGCCTTCCATTACAGGATCTACATCCAGTATCAGAGAAAAGGCAATTCGGGGTAATTTATCGTTTTGAATTACGAAAACTTTCAGTCCGTTTTTAAGGGTAAACGATTCGTATTCACCCAGATTGATCTGAGGAGCAGGTCCCGGAGCAGGAAGTTTGGAACGGTCGGTTTGGGCAAGCGCTTGAGAGAAAGTCAAGAGCAATACCACTATATAGATATATGTATTTTTCATTTTATGGATTCGTTAAGGGTTCTACACAGGATTATTCAGGCTTTTGCGATTGAGGCAAATAATATAATACCACACGGTTTTCTTTGTTGAGGTATTTGTTGGCCACCGCCTTGATATCCTCACGTGTAACCTTCATATAGCGCTCTATTTCGGTATTGATAAGGTTTGCATCACCAAAATACATTTGGTAATTGGCTAAACTTTCGGCAATACCTGCCATAGTAGCGTTTCCGCTAACGAAATCGTTTTCTACCTGATTTCTGATTTTCTGAAACTCCTCTTCGGTGATCAGTTCATTTTTCACCTTCTCGATTTCCACATCCATAGCCGCTTCCAAGTCTTCCGGCTTCACACCCATATTCACAATACCAAGGGTAATAAACAAACCCGGATCTTCTAAGGCATACGGAAAAGCAAATACCTGAAGGGCCTTCTGTTGGTTATCGGTTAGTTCCTTATTTAGGCGTGAGCTTTTTCCGGCAGAAAGAATTTGGGTGAGCATGTTAAGCGCATAGTAATCATCGGTGCCTTGAGCCGGCATATGGTAAGACTGAAATACAGCAGGAAGCTGAATGTTGTCATACACCACATCACGGATTTCCTCCGTTTGTGCAGGTTCTACCACATTGGGGCGAGGGATTTCGCGTGTTCCGGCCGGAATTTCCGCAAAATACTTTTCTACCAATTTCTTGGTTTCAGCTACATTGATATCGCCAGCAATAGAAAGAATGGCATTTTGTGGCACATAGAAGGTCTTGTAGAATTCAATAAACTCTTCCAAGGTAGCTGCATTCAGGTGATCCATAGAACCGATAGGCATCCAACGATACGGGTGTACCTTGAAAGCACGTTTGAATGTTTCGCCTGCGAATGAACCATAAGGTTGGTTATCGATACGCTGACGCTTTTCTTCTTTTACTACCTCACGCTGGGTTTCAACACCCACCTGGTCGATTTTGGCATGAAGCAAACGCTCCGACTCCATATACAAGCCTAGCTCCAACTGATTAGAAGGAAGGATTTCGTAATAGAAGGTACGGTCGTTGGAAGTATTGGCATTTAGCGCACCACCAGCAGCCTCAATAATTTTCATGTATTGACCTCTTTCGATATTCTCAGAACCTTCAAAAAGCAAGTGCTCAAAGAAGTGGGCAAAGCCGGTTCTTTCGGGGTTTTCGTTTTTAGAACCCACATGATACATAACGGTAACCGCCACAATGGGTGTGGTGTGGTCTTCGTGCAAAATTACTTGCAGGCCGTTGTCGAGTTTGTACTGTTCGAATGCAATGGCTTTTCCTTGTGCCATAGCGTGGGCACCCACAAGGCTAAGCAGGGAAGCCATAATAATAAGCTTTCTCATTAAAATTAGGTTTAGGTTTATATAAGGTTAAACAAAGGGCATTACTTAAGGTTTGCCGTACAGCTGAATTAATAAGTCCTTCGCTTGCTGGGCTTGTAGGCGAGGGCCAAATTGGGTCACTACTTTGGAAGAGGCCAAACTAGCAAGTTTACCAGCTCCGGCATAGGTATGACCATTGGTGATACCATATAAAAATGCTCCGGCAAACATATCTCCGGCTCCGTTGCTATCTATGGCTTTCACTTTGTAAGGTTCTATTTCGATAAAGGTATCACCATCGTATATCATGGCTCCATTAGCGCCCATCGTAATCACAAAAGCCTTGGCTGATTTTTTCATTTCCTCACGGGCTTCTTCGAGCGTGCTTTTTCCGGTATAAAGCATGGCCTCCTCTTCATTGCAAAACAAAAGGTCGACACTGGCACCAATCACTTCATCAAATCCTTCACGGAAATATTTCACCATAGCAGGATCTGAAAAGGTTAGGGCTGTTTTTACGCCATGTTTTTCGGCTAGCTTCTTGGCATGCACCATCGCTTCGCGGCCGTTATCAGAAGTAACCAAATAGCCCTCGATATATACATATTTCGCCTCACTAAGAGCAGCTTCGTTGATTTGTTCAGTCGAGTAGGTTTGAGTAATACCCAAGAAGGTATTCATGGTGCGCTCGGCATCGGGAGTTACCATCACCAAACATTTTCCGGTGATGCCCGGCACCAGACTGGCTGCATCGAGATTGGTTTCTACTCCGGCCAGCTTCATATCTTCCATGAAAAAATGGCCCATATCATCGTTGGCCACTTTGCATGAATAGTATGATTTCCCTCCAAATTGACTAACAGCAATTATAGTGTTGGCTGCCGAGCCACCCGACTGCTTTTTCACACTCTCTTTATCAATCACGCGCATCAGGGCATTTTGGCGCTCTTCATCTACCAAGGTCATCAAGCCTTTCTCAACACCATTGGAGGTGAAAAAACTATCTTCCACCTTAAACTCCATGTCGACCAAGGCATTGCCTATGCCATACACATCATATTTTTTACTCATCTGTATCAGGATTCTTTAAAAACGAAGGGCAAAAATAAGCAAAACTCCTTGGCGAACAAGTATTAGTATTTCATCGGGATGCGATTGGGATAATCAGTGATGATACCATTAACTCCCCAGCTGATAAGCCGCTGCATATCTTTCGCTTCGTTTACCGTCCATGGGATGATTTGACACCCGAGACTTTGGAGCCAAGTGATAGACTCGGGAGTAAGCAGGGTATAATCAGGACTGTATATTTCAGGGACAAAAGATAGTTTTTTCATAGCTTCTTTCGCATCGGGCTGCTCTTCTACCAAATACGCCAAGACATATTGAGGATATGTTTTATGCCAATATTCCAGCACACGCACATCGAAGGACTGAATAATAACCCGCTGAGTTGGAAGTTTGCTACTGACTACCTCATACACCAATGAAGAAAATCGGGCTACATCGGGTTGGGTAATTCCCTCCTGTCCTTCCACACTTTTGATTTCGATGGAATAGCGCACTTTGGATAATGCTTCTCTTTTGATTACAGTCTCTACCGAATCAATCAACTCTACTAGCAAAGGTTTGTAGGTGGAAAGCTTTTTTTGCTCGGGAAAACGCGGATGTACTTTGCTGCCGCAGTCGATGCCACGTACTGTTTCGTAGGGCAATTGATAGATATTATTATGAGAATGTGAATCCGGCTGCTGTGCTAGCCACGCCTCAAAGTCACTGATTTCTTCCGAAAATGCAGGTTCATGCGACACCACCACTTGCTCATCGGCACTTATCACTACGTCCATTTCCAGTGTATTTACGCCCATACGAAGCGCGTGAAGCATTCCTTCTATGGAGTTCTCGGGGTACAAGCCTCTACATCCTCTGTGGCCTTGAAAATCGATGGTAGGAGTTTGCGCCATACTATATCCTGCAAGTAAGAAAAAAGGCAAAAACAAATAAATGTATTGATAACCAGTTGTTTTCATTGGTCAATTTTATCTCTAATTTAGTGCTTTAGAGTATTCATGCCGAAAGTCTGCCATTACGGAATCGTTATGGTTTTTGCTGAGGCGAGAAATCTCACTATCCAAACTAACTTTTTTACCTAAAACCATTAACCATGAAAAAATCAATCGGCACCCTATTAGTCATTGGGGGCTTACTGGTGGGCGGCTTGAGCCTTACCCAACAAACTGAAGACAATACCCTGCTGGAAGTAGGCTCGGTAAGCATCAAAAAAGACCGTACAGAAAATGTAAACTGGATGATGATTGGAGGAGGAATTTCCCTTTTGATCGGAATCGTATTGGTTGCAGCAGGATCTAAAAGATAAAAGGACGCTTATTTGCGTCCTTTTATCTTTTCTACACCGTCTTTGGCTAAGGATGAAAGCGTATAGCCAAAAAACAAGCCATAACCTACCATAATATTGGCATTTGACTGCAAGGGACAGGAGCCCGACAGGCAACCTACGTATTTCCAATACAGGAATCCGCCAATCCCTCCTATGACAATGCCCACCAACGCAAAGGCGTGTTTTGTGATAAATGATTTCATGAATTACAAGTTAGCAATAATCTCCTCAACAGAGGCTCTTTGCTTATAGTTCTCGTCATAATGCACAAATTTCACTTTTCCGTCTTTACCAATCACATAGGTAGCCGGCACGGGCAGTACATTATCATTTTTCCCATTTGACTCGGTCAGGTTAATGCCGTACCCTTCCAAAGCCCCCAGTACATTTTCCGGAACAGTATACAGCACTTTGTAATCCTTCATTATTTTTCTTTCAGAATCGGTGATTACCGTGAAAGTAGCCGATGTTTTCTCCACAGCCTTTTCGGCACTTTCCATGGTTTCTGGTGTGATGGCGATTACGCGGGCTCCCTTTTCGGTAAATTGTGGAAGGCTTTCCTGGAGCTGGCTCATGTATTTGTTGCAATACGGGCACCATGCACCACGGTAAAAAATCAGTACTACGGGTCCCTCTTTGGTTAAATTTTTCAAGGATAGCGGGTTTCCGCTCAGGTCAGTGCCTGTAAACTCAGGGGCCACCTCTCCTACCTTGAGTCCTCCTTGGGCCTGTTGCTGGGCCAATAGGGTAAAGCTAAAAAGCAATGTGCAGGTTAAAACGAATAAAGTTTTCATAATTTTTGATTTAGTTCGGGGCAAATAAAGTGTATTGGAACGAAACGGAATGTCAAAGGGAAGACAGAACCCAATGATGCTTGGTTTTGTTGAAAAGAACAAGTCCGAAGGAATTTCCCGTATCCCATATTGAATACTTACCTTTAAGGTAGCTGAATTTAACACGATGATAACTCTTTATATAAAAAACATGGTGTGCAATCGCTGCATTGCGGCTGTGCAAGATACCCTAGAGCAATTAGGACTACAACCTCACCATATTGGCCTTGGGGAGGTTGTGATTGCGGAAGAGAAACTATCTTCCGACACCTTAAAAAAACTAGACACAGCTTTGGAGAAACTAGGTTTTGAACGGATAGATGACCGCAGGGCGCGCCTTATCGAAGCCATGAAAACCAAAATCATAAGCATGATACATCATAGCCAAAGTTTGGATATCAAGAATAACTGGTCGACCATACTGGCAGAAGAATTTCACCACGAATACAATTATCTGAGCAGTCTTTTTTCTTCCGTTGAGGGCATTACATTGGAGCAATACATCATCCGTCAGAAAATAGAGAAAGCCAAGGAACTGCTTTTTTATGATGAGCTTACCCTTAGCCAAATTGCCTACCGACTGGGCTATAGCAGTGTGGCACATCTTTCTGCACAGTTTAAAAAGATTACAGGCCTCGCCCCTAGCGAGCTCAAGAAATCGAGGACTATTGACCAAGTGAGGAAACCGATTGATTCGGTGGGGAATTGACAGTAAGTAGTTGGCAATTGACAAAAACAATTTGTCAATTGCCAACTGTCAACTTATTCTATAACTCTTTCCGAAAATTGTATAAGCCTTAGCTTCGGTTTTCTCCCCAATTTTGTACGGTCAACAGATAGTATTATGAGCAATCCGGTTATAAAACAAACTTTCCCCGTTTTGGAAATGACCTGTGCGGCTTGTGCCGTGAGTGTGGAGTCTATTTTGAAAGATACCCAAGGGGTGAAAACCGCCACGGTAAACTATGCCAACCAATCAGCCTTGGTGGAGTTTAATCCCCAATTGGCTAGTCCGGCCGACTTGCAAAAAGCCCTACGCGCTATTGGCTACGATTTAGTGATAGAAACCGAAGATCCGCAGGCCATTCAAGAAGAAGCGCAGCAGAAACATTATCAAGAAATTAAAAGCCGAACCCTTTGGTCCACCATGCTTACGCTTCCCGTGTTTGTTATCGGGATGTTCTTTATGAATATGCCTTATGGCAATTACATCTCCATGGTGCTTTCAGCTCCTGTGGTGTTCTATTTTGGCCGCAGCTTTTTTGTACATGCCTATAAACAAGCCCGCCACGGCAAGGCCAATATGGACACTTTGGTGGCGCTTTCTACCGGAATTGCCTTTATTTTCAGTTTGTTCAACACTTTCTTCCCTGAGTTTTGGCATGCAAAAGGTATCCACCCTCATGTATATTACGAGGCGGCCGCGGTGGTGATTACCTTTATTTCTTTAGGTAAACTATTGGAAGAAAAAGCCAAATCGAACACCTCATCGGCCATCAAAAATCTTATGGGTCTTCAGCCCAAAACCGTACGGGCGATAGTGGATGGTGTGGAAATGGAATTACCTATCAGCCAAGTAAAAGTAGGTTACATCTTGGTGGTTCGACCCGGTGAGAAAATCGCGGTAGATGGTGTGGTGACATCAGGGCAATCGTATGTAGACGAAAGTATGATTACGGGCGAACCTATACCTGTAGAAAAAACATCGGGCGAGAAAGTATTTGCTGGTACCATCAACCAAAAAGGAAGCTTTGAATTTGAAGCCCAAAAAGTAGGAGCCGATACCCTGCTGGCTCAGATAATAAAAATGGTGCAAGAAGCGCAAGGCAGCAAAGCCCCTGTTCAGAAACTGGTCGATAAAATTGCGGGGATATTTGTGCCCATCGTAATCGGAATTTCCCTTCTTACCTTTATCACTTGGATGATTGTTGGCGGTGATGATGCCTTTACCCATGCTCTACTTACTTCTATTACGGTGCTCGTGATTGCTTGTCCGTGTGCACTGGGTTTAGCCACCCCTACGGCCATTATGGTAGGTGTAGGCAAAGGAGCCGAAAACAATATCTTGATTAAGGATGCCGAAAGCTTGGAACTGGCTCACAAAGTTACGGCTGTAATTCTGGACAAAACAGGTACCATTACCGAAGGCAAACCCACCGTTATCGATTTAATCTGGGAAAACGAGACTTCCGAAAACAAGCAAATCTTATTTGCTATGGAAGCCCTTTCGGAACATCCGCTAGCCGAAGCGGTGGTAAACCGATTGAAGCAAGACGGGGTAGCCGGGATGCCTATTGATCAGTTTGAAAGCATTACAGCCCGAGGTATTAAAGCCCTTGCGGGTGGTGCGACCTATTACATTGGCAACAAGAAACTGATGGAAGAAAATAGAATTTCTCTTTCCGAATTACTAAAAAACAAGGCCAATCAACTACAGGAAGAAGTCAAAACCGTTATTTATTTTGCCAAAGCTGAACAGGTAGTGGCCGTAATTGCCATTGCCGATAAAATAAAGTCCAGCTCGCATGCAGCCATCCAAACGCTACAACAAAAAGGCATAGCGGTGTACATGCTTACGGGCGACAACCAGCAGACTGCGCAAGCGGTGGCCCATCAACTTGGCCTAAACGATTTCAAAGCCGAGGTAATGCCTTCGGATAAATCTGATTTTGTGAAAGAATTGCAAGCCAAAGGCTATGTAGTAGCCATGGTGGGCGATGGCATTAACGATTCGCAAGCCTTGGCACAAGCCGATGTGAGCATAGCCATGGGCAGAGGTTCTGATATTGCGATGGACGTAGCCAAAATGACCCTGATTACTTCTGATTTACAGTCTATTCCGAAAGCGCTGAACCTATCTACCAAAACGGTAATGGGCATCCGCCAGAATTTATTTTGGGCGTTTATTTACAATGTGATAGGAATACCCCTAGCAGCTGGAATTCTTTTTCCGTACAATGGGTTTCTGCTTGACCCTATGATTGCCGGAGCGGCCATGGCCTTAAGCTCGGTAAGCGTAGTGAGTAATAGCTTACGCTTGAAGTTTGCGAAGATTTAAGAAATTAAAAAAATGACTATAGAAAGAACGATCCAAACCCTATGGTTTCCCAATGAGAACCTTATTGAAACCCAGCTGAAAGGCGATATTACCCAAGAAGATGTAAAGTATTGGAAATCGACCTTGGCCAAAGCCTTCTCTCAAATTGGCCAAGGCACCCGCTTCAAAATTTTGATTGATTTGTATGGTTTCAAAGCGGTGGACTTGGCTACCCATAAGTTGTACAGGGAAATCATTCCTCTGCTATTGGCCGATTACAATTGGAAGGTGGGCTATGTGGATCTGTTTGAGGAAGCAAAAGACATGAAATTCTCTAGCTTGCTAGGAATTACCTGCATTGCTGCTGCCCATGTGCATCAAGACGAAGAGAAAATCAATAAATACCAAGAACGCTTCAGTAGGGAAAACGAGCAATTCTTTACCGACCCGCTCAAGGCACGCGCTTGGATATATGCACGATAAGCCAAAAAAGGGCTTTAAAACTACTCGGCTTGAACTGGTTCAAGCCGTTTTCATGTTTTAGTTCAATTGAGAACCAAAAGCGATAACAGAATTTTGCGTAACACTGAAATCAATTAGCTATACACAAGAAAACACGCAAACTACAAACCATGACTTCTTTAAAAATCATAGACAAGCTCGGCCAACTCGGCCTTCAACTCCCAGCCGCCAGCACACCGGGTGGCAACTATGTATCAGTAAACCTTCGCGGGGATATTGCCTATGTGGCCATTCAGTTCCCGATACTGGACGGACAGTACCTATTCCAAGGCAAACTGGGAACCGAAATAAGTACCGAGGAAGGCTACAAAGCTATGCAGCTTTGTGCCTTGAACGTGATTTCTCAAATCCATCACAAAATCGGTTTTGAAAAAATAGAAGGGCTCAACCATATCGATGCCTACTACCAGCCTGCTGAGGGCTGGGACGAATCGCCCAAGGTGGTAGATGGCGCCTCCGACCTTTTTGTTAATATTCTGGGAGACAAGGGTAAACACAGCCGAGCCATTATTGGCACACCTTGTCTGGTACGGAATTTTTCGGTGGGATTGGTGAGTACTTTTACTGTAATCTAACACCCATGTACATTCCTAAAATCTTCAAACAAGAAAACCCCTCAGAAATAAAGGCCTTCATTGAGAAAAACGGATTCGCAAGCCTTATCAGTCAGGTGGAAGGCAAACCTTGGGCTACGCATATCCCATTGGTTTGGGAAGAAAAGAATGGTAAATCAGTACTTGCAGGCCATATTTCACGCGGTAATGCCCAATGGAGGGCTTTTACCGATCAGGAACAGGTGATGGCTATCTTCATGGGGCCTCATGCCTATGTATCCTCCTCGTGGTATAATCATGAAAATGTCCCTACTTGGAACTATATGGCTGTGCATGTGTATGGGAATGTACGCCTTACTGAGGGTGAAGAGCTACTAGCCTCTCTTAAAAAACTGACAGACAAATATGAACAGCATTCCCAAAATCCTGTGTCGGTGGAAGGCATGAGTGAGAAATTTCTCCGAAATGAACTGAAAGGACTCGTGGGAATTGAAATTACCATTACCGACATCCATGCGGTACATAAACTTTCCCAAAACAGGGATACCCACAACCAACAAAATATCATTGCTGAACTGGAAAAAACTTCGGATGCGGGCGCCCACCAGATTGCCCAAGAGATGAAGAAAATCTTATAAACCTAAGCAGGAATTATACAAAGCTTTCGGTGGTGTGCTTCCGTTATTTGTACTAGAATTAGTTAGAAAATAGTATGGAAACACAACAATTTATAACCGATATCAAATGCTCGGGCTGCTTAGGTAAAGTCACTCCCCATCTCAATGAAGCCTTGGGGGAAAACAACTGGGAAGTTGACCTCAATACTCCGGCAAAAACGCTCAGCATAAAAGTAGAGGCTACAGCCGAAACCGTGAAAAAGTCGGTACAAAAAGCAGGCTTTAAAGCCGAAAAACTATAAGACAAGGGACAATAACCTCTTTTTCATTTCCAGTCGCCCTTGGCGATTTCGTATACAAAATTATGCCTATCGGGTTCGCCATAGTAGGCCACTGTGATTTCATCAGTTTTCTTGGCACCCAATCGCTCCATAGCCTTTTGGGAAGGCAGATTCTCGGCTCCCACATGAAAGACCACACGGTCTACAAACTGAAAGGCATAGTCTAACATCAGCTTTTTGGCCGCTTGGTTAAAGCCCTTTCCCCAGCACGATTTGGCATAAAAGGTATAGCCAATCAATACGCTTTTGTTTTCGGCATCGGGTTCGTAAAAGCGCGAACTCCCAATGGCCGCTCCTGTAGCTGCATCTCGGATGAGGAAAGCCCCACCCGATTCAAGAGCCCCTTTAAAGAAGTTCTGGAATACCGCTCGCTCATAGCGGTTTTTATTGGGATGCTGCGCCCATACGGCCGGATCGGAGGCTACGGCATACAGCGTTTCAAAATCATTTTCTTGCAAGGGGCTAAGCACCACCATATCGTTGTGCAGGTGGATGGGCTGGAGAGGAAAGTTTGTTTTTGACATTATTGATTGATGATTACATAAAATCCGTCTTATTTTAGACTTCTTTATACGGAGACAAATTGGCAATGCCTTATTCAAAAATGACAAAAATATCAGTATTAGGAAGCTACCTTGTGGTACTTTTTATAGCGTCTTCTTGCGTAAACCATAAAATCCATCGCTTGTGGCCTTGCCAAGCACCCCTTGTTCAATCCAAACTCTTACTTGAGGCGAATGCGTGGATGAGTCCTAGTACCAGCCTAAGGGTAGTAGACCAACTGAATGAAGCGCTTCTCTCCTGCCAAACCACTGCCTTCTTTCAACAGTCCCTGGAAATGGAGCTTTGGGCAAAAGGAGTTAAAAATCTTAGGGATACTTCTCAATATACTGCTTTGAGGCAATTGGGCTTCACCCATCTTTTATTCATCTCCAAGGAAAATTCCTATGCCGAAGGTGGAATGCTGGATACCAGAACCTCTTATGAACTAGAAAACAATACCATACCCTATAGCGAGGCCTTGGAAAAACGCACCACGCTCACATTTTCATTAGTGCCTATACAAGCCCCTCATGCACAAGCATTTCAGTTCAGTATTTCCACCACGGTATCACCCTTACTTCTGAAAAATGAAGATGCAAGCGAAACCTATCTAAACATAAGTTCGGATGGAAAAGCAATCGCGCGGGCTTTAAAGAAAGGATTGAAGGAATTGGAAAAAGAATGTGCGTGCCAATAAACACACTAGCCTAGGATTTTGACTTTTTACTACTATTTCTATGTTATCCGGCTTGTCTTCATTGATGGTTAAACACAAAACCCCTCACAGGTGCACCCTAGTTTCCTGAAAAAAAATTAAGCTTGCCCAGCCGATAGCAATGGCTCGTACATCATGATGGCGTGGTTTTCCAATACCCACTCATCACGAAGGAGTTCGTGGCTAGAGGTGTGATACACGCGCCTCTTGATTTGATTGTGACGGGTATAGCCGCCCCACCATTGGTGAACGATACGGTGATGCGCTTCATACACTTCATAGTATTCCTGAGGTGGCTGCTCACAAAAAATGGCACCGTGCAAGTGTTCATCACTCAGCCATAGTTTGAGCTGGTAGGCCTGTTGAGTTTCATTTTTTATTTGTAGGTCGATATAGTTATATGAAAGAGTGGCTCCCGCACCAAAGGGGATTTTCCGATTGATATCCGGAAACACATCATAACCATGGCGGTACCGTTCCTTTATACTTAGAGGCGTATGAAGCACCATCCAAAAAATCAGGTTGCCCAATTGGCACAATCCGCCCCCGATTCCTTCTTCTATTTTACCTTGGTTCAGCACCAGCCCGGGCAAATAGCCCTTTCTGGTACTGGGTTTCCCCACGAGCCGCCAAATGGAAAAAGTCTCCCCCGGACGGATAATCAGTCCATCGATACAGGCAATGGCCAGCATAAGGTTGGTAATTTTATTGTATTGAAGGCGCATCTGCACGTCTTTGAGCGGCCTTAATAAAAACGATTGGTGGTCCTTCACCAAATGTGGCAGCGATTCACCCGAACGGGTTTTGGCATAACTTTTCCTATGCCATAGCCAAACAATAGCCCGTGCTGCACGGTAATACATCCTTCCCAAAAGCCTTCGGAATCTGTTTCTAGTTAAAGGCTTATTGACTTGATACCTCTGTTCCACCTTGCAATAATCGTGTTTTTACAAGAATTATACTCCGTGTGGCCAAAACAAAAATCCAATCATAAAACCTGTCTACCTCAACTAGCCTCTGGCTCGTCAATACTTACTGGTAAGAAAGAAACTTCGCCTCCGTCAGTGTCTTCACTGACGGCCAAACCAATTCAAACGTTCACGATTGAACCCCTTCAATTTTCCGTGAAGACATGAAAAAGGGCGAGAAAAGAACTTTGTTTGGGAGCAAAGGGATTCTCCGCAGGATGCGTAATTTTAAACAGACCTTATTCCTGTTTTCCCGAAACTCTATTTTGAAGCTCCCATAACTCAAGTTCAGATTTTTTATCTGAAACAATATGGTCCTTCTTAAACCGATTTAACCACTTATACCCTCCAAACAATGTGCTAATTGAGCCAAAAACAAGAAGCACCCAACCAATTATTCGAAATTTCCTTGCATGCTTCTGCAAGACTTTGATTCGCTTTTGTTCATATTCAAGAATCAATGACTTTGTACTTATTTCGGTTAATTTTTCAGATAATTCTCCACCTTTGTAGGTTTTATTAAAGTCATTTTTCAATTGATCAATTAATATTTGGCTCCCTTTGCCACCATTATTCGACTTCAAACTATCGATTTTATCAATTATCAGCCTAGATAAAGCTTTTTCCTTGTCCACTTTAACCCTAAGCTCTTCAATTTCATTATTGATAACATTAGCCTCTTTGTTGTACAGAACAATCTCTAAATCAATTTCATTCTCGCGCTCAATTGGGTAGATTATCGCAAAAGCAATCAATAACAACCCACCCACAAACAAAAATTTGTATGGATTGTCAGTACTTGGAAATATGGAAGAAAGAAACTCCATTATAGAGAGTTAATTTTATCTTTATCAGCCTCTAAATCCTCAAGAGTCTTTTTTATATCCGTAAGTTCTTTCTGATGCACCTTAATAAACTTGTCTAGTTCTGGCTCTACCTTATTATTTGCCTTATTTCCCCCACAACTTATATTTACTAATAATGCCAAGATTATTAATGTACGACCATAAGGTAATTTAAACTCAATTTGGCCAGGGGACTGTAGATTTAATTTTATTGAATACTTTCCAATATCCTCATTCAATTTAAAATGAGAATTTATTTCAACACTCAATGATTTAAAACTTTGAATTAGACTTAATAATGAATCTACATTAATATCTTCCTCGGTTTTAATATCCAACACAAAATGTGCACTATTGTCTCTAACGTATAACGTTCTAACTACGTTATCAATATATTGGCTATAATCATTAATTTTACTTATTGAATGTTGCGTTAACCTCATTCTATAAAAGTGAGGATCGAGGTCATTCATATTTTTAGCTTCCAACCATTTAACCTTCCTTCTTTTATAATGTTCGCATTTATACAGTGGCTCTGTAACAGTATAAACTTTATCGTCCTCAATTATGCCAAATGCATATCTAGATGAGTTTCTACTTGGAATTACAACAACATCACCTTTCTTAAGCTCAACAAAATTGATCAACTTATTAATTATCCCTGTGATCTTACCTTTTGTTCTTTTAGCATCAGGGTCAAATTTCTCATTTTTCAATATCTTTTCCCTCATTCGACCGAGGTCATTCCCCTGTATTTCTTGAAGGGTTATATAATTCCATCCAATTGCGATAAAACCATTCTCATAATAGGTGTCAAAATTGTCCCCATAATCCGTTCTCACAAACCAGTAATTTATTTCAGTAGAAAGGTTTGCTACATTTTTAGACAGTTGCGCTATTAAAGACATTAAAGATTATTTTACAAGCTGATAATTTTAAACATAAAACTAGAAAACTTTTGTTAAAGTCAAATATTTCAGACAAATGTTGTTTTAGCTCTCGTTAAACATTCAATAAATTTCTATAGCTTACTAATTGTATCTGGAACCCAATAGTGAAACTCTTAATTAATATTTCGCCTCCGTCAGTGTCCCCACTGACGGCCAAACCAATTCAAACGTTCACGATTGAACCCCAACAGTTTTCCGTGAAGACACGGAAAAGGGCGGAAAGAAGATTTTGTGTGGTAGCAAAGGGATTCTCCGCAGGATTCGTTCCGAAGAACCTACTGACCCTCTGCTTGTAAGGCCATAAATAAAAAAATCCACCCTTATGAGGTGGATTCGTGTGGGAGCAAAGGGATTCTCCGCAGGATTCGTTCCGAAGAACCTCCTGACCCTCTGCTTGTAAGAATTAAAATAGTGTAAATAAAAAAAGGCTAAATCTTACGATTTAGCCTTTTACTTTGTGGGAGCAAAGGGATTCGAACCCCTGACCCTCTGCTTGTAAGGCAGATGCTCTGAACCAGCTGAGCTATGCTCCCTTTTCAATGCCGAACTTTCGTCCCTTATTGCGGATGCAAAGGTAGCACGCTTTTCTATATCTGCAAATACCACACTGAAAAAAAACCATCTTTTTTTTCAGTAAATTTACAATCATCTCATTGTGAAAATATTGCATTTCTCTCAACTTTGTAAAAAGCTTTCCCAAGTCACCTAAAACTTTTTCAACTATCCGACTCTTAAAAAAAATCCTCCTTATCAGCCTAGGCACTATCCTTGTCAGCGTGCTTACTTTGCTTGCTTTAGGCTACTTTTATCAGGACCGACTTATCCAGTGGTTTTTGGCCGAAGCCAATGAGCGCATCAACACCCCCATTACGGTAGAGCGTATCGACTTCTCGCTAATTGAGGATTTCCCAAAAGCAAGCTTCACCTTCAATAATTTCAGTATACAAGAAGCCATTGAAGGAAGTAGCCTTCCTTTGGCCCGAGGTCAAAAACTAAGTCTGGCTTTTAATGTATGGGATTTGTATCAGGGCAATTACCAAATACAAAAAGTGGCGCTGGAAAACGCGGAAGTAACTGTGCGCATTACCAAAACAGGTCTTCCTAATTACCTTTTCCTGAAAAAGCGTGAGTCGCTGGAGCCTGACACCACCATGCTGCAACTGCAAAGTATTAGCCTACATGAGGTCACGATTAACTATATTGATGAAAAACTCAAGCAGAGCTATCAGGTTCAAGCTCGCCAAATAGGCGCTCAACTTCAGGTGGCCGATGAGCAAGTACTTGTCTTCTTGAAAGGCAGCGCCCATTCCAAGTATATTAAAGTGGGAGAAGATGTCTATTTCCAAGACAAAGCTTTGGCTATCGAATCCTCCTTTAGCTATTCCTTGAAAAACCAGTATTTAGAACTAATGCCCTCCACGCTCACTGTGTGGCAAACCAAAATGCAGATAAATGGTGCTTTTCAGTTCCTAGAGAAAGAAACCAAAATCAACCTTAGTGCGCAAACCGACCACACCGATGTGTACACGCTACTTCAAGTAATTCCCAGTCGATATACAAAATCGCTCAGAGCCTTCAAGACAGAGGGAATCATCAACTTCTCCAGCACCATAAAAGGAAGCTATAGTGATTACAAAAACCCTTGGGTGGAAGTGAAATTCGCTACCAACGAAGCCTCTTTCTATCATCCCGATTACCAGAAACGGATGAATAATATCCGCTTTAGTGGCTACTATACCAATGGCGAACGCATGAGCGCCCGCACCTCTTTGTTCAAGGTAGAAAACCTGAGTGCCGAACTGGAGGATAAAAAAATAGAAGCTAGCTTCATTTTGAGCAATTTTGATGACTTCCACCTCGATGGACAATTCTCCGGTGAGATTGATGCCGCTTCTTTGATGGCCTTTTACAAACCCGAAGCGATTGAATCAGCCAAAGGATTAGTCAATTTCCAAATCGGCATAAAAGGGAGGCTCAATGATCTGAAAAGCAAGACTACCTCTCGGCAGGTAGCCACCTCGGGTGAGCTCAGCATCAGCAATTTATCACTTCAGCTCAACACGTATCCGTTGGCTATGAGCCAGTTTAACGGCAATTTCTTGTTCAATAACAACGACCTCGCCATCAGCGATTTCAGTGGCAAAGTGGGCAGCAGCGATTTCCTCTTAAATGGATTCTTCAAAAACATCACCGCCTATTTATTATTCGACAATGAACCGATTGGTATTGAGGCGGACCTCGAATCGCATCTGCTTAATGTAGATGAACTGTTATCGGTCAATGCGGGCACCAATTCCGAAAGCAATTATGCGCTTTCTCTTTCTCCGCTTTTGCAGATTGTATTCAATTGTAAAGTAGATCAGGTACGCTTTAAACGCTTCCACGGAGAGAACCTGCGTGGCAAGCTGCTATTGAAAGACCAAGTGGCGCAATTAAAAGGCATCACTTTGCAGGCGGCCGGAGGGCGTGTTAGCTTAGAATCCACCTTAGACCAACGGGCAAGCGACCACCACCTCAGCCTCGATGTAGATGGACGATTGGAGTCAATGGAAGTGGATAGTATTTTCTATGTTTTCGAGAATTTTAATCAGACTTGGATCGAAGATCGCCACCTAAAAGGACAAATTAGTGCCAGCGCCCAAGTACATATTGATTTCGATAGCCTGATGCGCTACCAAACCGAGAGCATTACCGCCCTGATAGATGCAGTGGTGAAAAACGGGGAGCTGAACAACTTTGAACCTATGCAAGAATTGGCCGGTTACGTGGAAGAAGAAAACCTCAATCATCTGGTATTCAGCGAGCTGAAAAATGAGATTTCTATTAAAAACCAAACGGTATATTTACCAGAGATGACGATTTCAAGCAATGTCACTTCCCTGCAAATCAGCGGTACCCACACTTTCGACCAAAAGATAGACTACAGCGTGGTGGTACCTATCCGTGCGAGCAAACGCTACGATAAAGATGAGGCTTTTGGCGCCATTGAAGACGATGGCACGGGCGTACCCAAACTCTTTCTCACGATAAAAGGCACTACGGACGATTACAAAATCGCCTACGATACCAAGCGGGTGAGAAAAAAAATCAAGGAAGATATTAAAAAAGAAGGGCAAGAGCTCAAAGACTTGTTCAAAAAGAAAAACGAGAAAGAAGCCGATAAAACCCAAGAGCTCAATGAGGAAGAATATTTTGAATTTGATTAATCCGGTATGGGCAATAGGTGTGATAGCGGTGCTGTTCAGTGCTTGCCAGCGCCCTGCGGTTTCTTTACCAATAGGGCAAGAAATCGAAGTTAAGCTACATCAAACCTATCAGGTAGACAATACACTAAGCTTTACTATTGAAAATGTACAAGACAGCCGTTGCCCCATGGACGCCATTTGTATCCAAGCTGGAAAAGCGGAAGTGAAGGTGCAATGTAAACTAGAAAATAAAAGCAGCTGGTATACCATTGATCCGGAGAACCAGCCTGAAATCCGCCTTGGGAATTATCAACTCCGCTTTACGGAACTCTTTCCGTATCCACAATCAACCGTGCGGGTACGCGATGAGGATTACACACTCAAAGTGCTTATTTCAGCACTTTAGTCCTCTACCCATTCCACGGCTGCATTCAGGAAATCGTTCAGGGGCTTCATAGCTTTAAATACCTGAGCGGCTTCTTGGCTTAATGCCTCAAAGCTATCGGGAGTTTTGGTTATTGGGTATTCCATCAAAAAGCTCTTCTTCTTGAGGTAATCTACCAGGGGATGATCCAAAGGATAGCCTTTGGGAGCTCGGGCAAGTGCCTCTCCCGAAAGGGTTCCAAAGTATTTCTTAAAATCCGGGGCTTGTATCAGTTGCAGAAAAGCATCGGCATTATAATCTATCTCCTGTCGTATTTTCTTCAAATCCTCCGAAGCCGGCATAAATCTACCTCCAGCCAAAAAGCTACCTGCGGGAGAAATCTGCAAATAATATCCGGCCTTTTCGGCCTTCTTGCCCCCTTTACCGATATAGGCCGAAAAGGTAATTTTATAAGGCGATTTATCATTACTAAAGCGCACATCACGATTGATGCGGAACACACATTCCTTCACTTGCAACCCAGCTATATCGGCATCAAAAGCCCCTATTTTTTGAATAAGGTCAGCAATCATTCCCTCAAACCCTGCCCGCACCGACTGGTAACGCTTTTTGTTCGCTTCCATCCATTCACGGTTGTTATTTTCTTTTAATTCTAAGAGAAATTTCAGGCTTTCCTGCAAAGTACTCATATAGCTTCTACTACTTGTTCCAGCCCCATGCTGCGGCTTCCTTTGATTAAGATGTGATAATTACTGAGTTTCAAATCCGAAATCCAATTGCGGAGTGAGAACTTATCGGTAAAATAATAGGCTTGGGGGTTACTGGCCAATGCTGCCTGCATGCGTTCCCCATAAAATACCACTTTATCGAAATTGCCTTGCGCTACCAATTCGCCCAAAGCACAGTGCTCCGCTTCCGATTCTGTGCCCAGCTCTAGCATATCACCCAACACCACCATTTTATGGTCGGCCTTCATGCGCATGAAATTATTCAATGACTCTTTCATGGAAGAAGGATTGGCATTGTAGGCATCCTGAATAATGGTATTGCTGCCACGCTGCACAATTTGGCTACGGTTATTGCTCGGCACATAGGCCAAAATCCCTTGCAGGCCTTCTTGTTCGCGCACATCAAAATACTTGCCTATACACAAGGCCGCGGCCATGTTTTCAAAATTATAGCTTCCAATCATTTGAGTGCGCACCAAGTCGCCCCCTTCGGATTTTAATACTACAAAAGGATTGGCCTCCACCATTTCGCAATGGTAGAAATCATGCTCAGCCGGAAATAAAATAGGTGAGGTAAAACGAGCCGCATGCTCCATCAGTACGGCATGCTGACTATTGACAAACACCGTCCCCTCGTTGGCATGTAGAAAATCGTAGAGTTCGGTTTTGGTTTTTATCACGCCCTCAATCCCTCCCATGCCTTCGAGGTGCGCCTTGCCAATATTGGTAATAATACCATGGGTGGGCTCGGCAATGGCACAAAGTTCGGCAATATCGCCTTGTTTGCTGGCGCCCATTTCAATAATGGCAATCTGAATATCATCTGTGATTTGAAGCAAGGTTAGCGGCACACCAATATGGTTATTCAAATTGCCTTGTGTGGCATAAGTAATGTATTTTTGGCTCAGTACCGAGCGAATAAGTTCTTTACTGGTAGTTTTCCCGTTCGATCCGGTAATGGCAATAAATGGAATGGAAAACTTGCGCCTATGGTGCAAGGCCAATTGCTGTAGGGCTTTTAGGGTATCGGGAACCACAATATACCTACCATCCTTAGAGTAGGCGGCATCATCCACTACGGCATATTTGGCCCCTTTCTGGAGCGCCTCAGCTGCAAATTCATTGGCATTGAAATTGGGGCCTTTCAAAGCGAAAAAAATAGAGCCTCTTGTAATGTTTCGGGTATCTGTACTTACACCCTTCGATTCTTGAAATCGTAAGTACAAGCGCTCAATCATGGGTTCTGTCATGGTATCATACAAATTGATTAAAAAAATATCGGCATCAAGGCCCACTGGGAATTGGCTGCGATGCGCGACTAAATCAGTATAATTCAAATATAAGGTTTTTACTTTATCCCAATCTTGACGATAGAATAAATACTCACCCAAAGAATTAATGACAGCGGAATGTCCGTTGTGCTCGATATCGTTTCCATCTTTCCCTACTCGGTTTACACCTACTACATAGGCTTGGTTTTCAATAGCTCGTGCCATTAGCAGGCTGTCCCATGCGTTTACCCTTTTACTCGGCCAGTTGGCTACGCAAAGCAATACATCGTATTGGGTTTCGGCAGTTTGTCCATTCCTGCACCAAACGGGAAATCGCAAATCGTAACAAATGATGGGCTTAATTCGCCAGCCTTTGTAGCGTATAATGGGTGCTAGTGCATTTCCTGGTGTAAAAACTTCCTGTTCTCGTCCCATGCGGAACAGATGGCGCTTATCGTAGGTAGTGTATTTCCCATCAGGTTGAACAAAAAAGAAGCGGTTATAAAAGCGTCCCTCTTCTTTCACAAGATAACTACCCGCAATGGCCGCCTGCGTTTGCTCGGCCATTTGCTTCATCCAGCGGAAGGTTTTGCTATTCATGGGCTCAGCCAAAGCGGTATTCATGCTAAATCCTGTGGAGAACATTTCGGGCAGCACGATTACATCCGTCTGTTTTCCCAAGGGCCAAATTTTTTCTTCCAACATAGCCAAATTGGCCTCTATGCTCTCCCAATGTAGGGCGGTTTGGATAAGGCTCACTCTTAAATCTTGCATAACACTTCGGCAGCTTTTTGTAAGGTTTCTTCACTTTTGGCAAAGCAAAAGCGCAATACGTGGTGGTCGGTGGGGTGATGATAAAAAACCGAAACCGGAATAGAAGCTATCCCAAATTCCTTGGTGAGGCGGATGGCCATTTCGGTGTCAGGTTCTTGAGAGATGGCTTCAAAAGATAACAATTGGAAATAGGTACCCGATGAAGGCAATGCTTTAAAACGAGAGGGTGCTACCAGTTCCAAAAACCGATCGCGCTTGGCTTGATAAAAGGACGGCAAAGCCTCATAATGTTTCGGATTGGCTAGATAATCAGCCAAAGCATATTGTAAAGGCGTATTGACACTGAAAGTGACAAACTGGTGCACCTTGCGGATTTCGCGGGTAAGCACCTCAGGAGCAACCGTATAGCCTACTTTCCATCCGGTAGCATGAAAAGTTTTGCCAAAGGAATAAACCGCCACACTGCGCTCGGCCAATTCCGGATATCGCAGCACCGATTGGTGTTCATTCCCATCAAAAATAATATGTTCGTACACCTCATCGCTGAGTACCCATAGCTTGTGCCTAAGCACCAAGTCCGATAAAACTTGCATATCCTCCGCAGAAATTATAGCACCTGTAGGATTATGCGGAGAGTTGACAATTATCAACTTAGTTCGTTCCGTAATAGCCGCCTCTACCTTTTGCCAATCCACGGAAAGTTCTGGGAATTGCAAGGGAATATGTACCGACTTAGCTCCGCACAAAGCAATGGCCGGGGCGTAGCAATCGTAAGAAGGCTCAATAATAATCACTTCATCACCCCTATTGACCAAAGTGGTGATGGTCGAAAAAATAGCCTCCGTAGCTCCCGCTGTGATGGTAATATGCGCATCAGCCTGTAAGGCAGTACCATATTGCCGATTCATTTTTGCCGCCAACGCTTCGCGCAAGGCGGGCACTCCGGGCATGGGCGCGTATTGGTTAAAGCCCGCCTTCATGTAATGATGAATGCGGTCAATCAGCTCTGTCGATACCGGAAAATCAGGAAATCCCTGCGACAAGTTAATGGCTCCGTGCTGCTGGGCCATCTGCGACATTACACTAAAAATATTGGTGCCCACATGGGGCAATTTGGAGGCAAATGTCTCTTGTACAGGATGCATAAGGCTTATTTTTTCATAGGAAACACCATACGGTAATCGGCTTTTACGATACCACGGCTAATGTTTGACAATTTGTTTTTCAATAATCGTTTCTTCAATCCGGGAAGGTGGTCGGTAAAAAGTACCCCATCGATATGGTCGTATTCGTGCTGAATTACACGGGCTTGCATGCCTTCGTATTCTTCTTCATGCGCCACAAAGTTTTCGTCCACATATTTGATGCGCAGCTTTTCCTTACGGTACACATCTTCGCGAATACCCGGTATGCTTAGGCAACCTTCTTCAAAAGCCCATTCTTTACCTTCCTCCTTGATGATATGCGCATTGATAAAAACTTTTTTCAGTCCGGGTTTGCCTTCATCTTCCTCAAGAGGTGCAGTATCTACCACAAATACGCGAATGGCCTTACCGATTTGCGGTGCGGCCAAACCAACGCCCGAGGCACTGTACATGGTTTCAAACATGTCCTCTACCAATTTCTTCACGTCCAACGTTTCTGGCGTGATATCGAGGGCTCTTTTTTTCAATACGGGGTCACCGTAGGCTACAATTGGATATATCATGATGTGTGTTATGCTCTACTTTCTAAATAGGATTGTAAAATAAGGGTGGCGCTAATTTTATCAATATTACCCTTTTCTCTTCTGTCTTTTTTCTTTGAACCTGCAGCTATCATACTTTGCAGGGCCATTTTGCTGGTAAATCGTTCGTCTACGGTATGGATAACCATTTCGGGAAACTCCCTGTTCAAAAACGCGATAAACTTTCTTACCCCTTCGGTACTGTCGGTATCTTCGTTTTGCAGATTCTTGGGCATGCCTATTACCACACTCTCCACTGACTCCTTTTGCAGGTACTTTTTCAAGAAAATCAGCAATTCGCTCGTTGGCACCATTTCAAGAGGCGTGGCAATAATCTGCAAGGGGTCGGTTACGGCTATCCCGGTACGCTTTTTTCCGTAATCAATGGCCAATATCCTTCCCACTTAGTTGAATTTACTGGTTTGCTGGTACATTTCCTTTACTTCTCGCTCTAGCATGAGGGCACGCGGAAACAATATCTCGTTCTCTATCTTGGCATGAAGTTTCAGACTTTCCTCAAACTGTCTGAGCTCCTTATACACCACCTTCAGAAGCAGGTTCTCCACCCCTTCGGTGGCATAGTTGTGCGTAATTTTACGAATGCCCCGCATCTCATCGTCATGCTCATCGTGCTCCATGGCAAAGCGCTGTATGGAATTTTGCTCCATTTTGAAATACAAATCAGGAGGGCAAACCTTCTTTTCCAAAGATTTGTGCAAAGCCAGAATGTACGAAAATAGCGTATCTTCTTCCTCGAAAATATGATGAATGAAATCCTCCACAAAATGTGGAAACACAAACTTGAGATCGGCCACTACAGGGTATTCTTTGTCTAAACCATCGGGAATCTCCGACACTAGTTTTAAAATATAGGGCAATTCTTGCTTGATGAACAAGAAGTGTTTGTGCTTAAGATATTCAATTATCAAATCGACAGGATAAGCAAAAATCAGCAAATGCTTATCGGGACTATTGCGGCTCACCGACTCTAATCCCTTGATTACTTGCGGCAACTGCAAACCCTTTTGGGCACATACTTGTTCTAAGGTTTCAGTGGAATAGTCGTAAAACTGGATGCCAAAGTAATACAGTACCGAAGCATAGATGTAGTTTTCATCTACCAACTCTTTGATACTTTTATTTCCTATGACCTTAGACTTCTCCATCAAGCACAAATATAATCAATTGTGTGGGGCGGTAAAAGCAACCAGCCCCTTGGACTTGCGTTTATCTAAAAATCATATTCATTATGGAGGCTAATTACTATATTTAGCCTGATTTATTCATTCTAAACTTGAACCCGTGGGAGAGATTAAAAACAGCAAATTACAAACCAGACTTCCTCTTTTTATTAGCTTAGGCGTGGCCGCAGGCATATTAATAGGTGCCACCTTGGCAGAACCGGGCAGTGGCAGAGAAAGTGTGAGCAAAGGCGTGGCCAAAATCAGGGAAGTGCTTGGTTATGTGGATGCCAGCTATGTAGATGAAGTGGACTCAGAAAAACTGGTGGAAGCCGCCATTACCGAAATGCTCAAAGAGCTCGATCCGCATACGGTTTATATTCCGGCAGAGAAACAAGAAATGGCCGCAGCCGAACTTCAAGGAAGTTTTGAAGGCATAGGGATAGAATTCGACATTTTTAAGGACACCTTGTATGTGGTGAGTCCTTTAAGTGGTGGTCCTTCCGAAAAGGCGGGCATCCAAACGGGAGATAAAATTATTTTGGTAAATGGGGAAGAGATTAGCGGAGAATCCTTAGACTATTCTGCCGTTCATAAGTATTTGCGTGGCCCTAAAGGCTCAGAAGTGAAAATCTCAATCAAGCGGAAAAATGAAAAAAACCTACTGGAGTTCACCCTCATCCGTGATAAAATTCCTCAGCACTCAGTAGATGTGCATTACATGCTCGACCAAGAGGTAGGCTATATTAAGGTGAGCCGCTTTTCGGCCACTACCTATGCCGAGTTCAAAAGTTCGCTGGATGATTTGATTTCCAAAGGCATGAAAAAACTTATCCTCGACTTGCAAGGCAATCCGGGCGGCTATATGAACGAAGCGATTAAAATGGCCGATGAGCTGCTTTCAGGTAATAAAATGATTGTGTATACCAAAGGTAGACAGACACGCTATAATTCGGAAGCCCGTGCCGAACGTACTGGAGTTTTTGAAAGCGGTCCCGTAATAGTACTTATTGATGAAGGCAGTGCCAGTGCCTCAGAAATTGTATCAGGGGCTTTGCAGGACAATGACCGCGCCTTGATAGTGGGCAGACGCTCTTTTGGTAAAGGCTTGGTGCAAATGCCAGTGTCATTATCCGATGGTTCTGAACTGCGCCTTACCATTTCTCGCTATTACACGCCCAGTGGGCGTTCCATTCAAAAACCTATCAGTGCCGAATACGATAGCGATTACGCCACCCGCTATGAGCATGGAGAATTCTTCCATGCCGATAGCATTAAGTTTGCTGATTCGTTAAAATTTGAAACTACCTCTGGCCGCATTGTCTATGCCGGTGGTGGCATTATGCCCGACCATTTTATTGCCTTGGATACCGCCAATTCTACCAATTATTTGAACCAGCTGGTGCGTTCCAATATTTTGCGGGAATACACGGTAACCTATTATGAAAAGAATCAGAAGCGCATAGATAAAATGGGAATGGACGACTTCATTGCCAACTTTGAGGTAACCGAGGCCATGCATAATGAAATTGTACAATTGGCCACCAAAGAAGGTATCACGCTCAATAAAAAGGAGTTGGTTCAGTCCTTGCCGCTACTGAATATTTACACCAAGGCCTTTATTGCCCGTACCGCTTGGAGTAATGCGGGATTTTATCCGATATTCAACCAAACAAACGAGGCTCTTCAAGCAGCCATTGGCTTGTTTGACGAGGCCGAAAATTTAGCTAAAGCAAACTAACACACTATGTTTTATCATAAATTAGGTTCTATTCCCCATAAGCGCCATACGCAGTTTCGCCAACCCGATGGCAGTCTCTATGCCGAGGAATTGGTAAGCTCTAAAGGTTTCTCGGGGATATATTCTAACCTCTACCACCATACGCCTCCCACCAAAGTGAAGGAGGTACGCACACCTGTACCCTTTGGTACGCGTATTGCCGAAGGCTATGGCCTAAAGCAAACCCACTTGAATACTTCCAAAGTTGGTATTACAGGCACTGATTACCTCGATGCACGCAAAATGCTCCTGATGAATGCCGATGTGGCCATGGGACTTTGCAACCCTTCGGAGCGTAAAATGGACTACTTCTACAAAAATGCCGAAGCCGATGAGGTAATCTTTATCCATGATGGAAATGGATGGCTGATTTCACAGTTTGGGAAACTCCGTGTGCTTCAAGGCGATTATGTGGTGATTCCGCGTACTACCATTTACAAATTTGAATGGGACGAAGGGCCGCTCCGCCTTTTGGTGATAGAATCGGTCGGACCCGTGGAAACACCCCGCAGGTACCGCAATGAGCTAGGCCAGCTAGAAGAGCATTCCCCGTATTGCGAGCGCGACATCCGCCCTCCGGGCGAGTTGGTGACTGACCACAGTAAAGGGGAATTTTTGGTGAAAATCAAAAAACAAGGTCATTTGCACCAATATGTATATGCACACAGTCCGCTGAGCGTGGTAGGTTGGGATGGATTTCTCTATCCTTATGCCCTTTCCATCCACGATTTTGAGCCGATCACGGGCCGCATCCATCAGCCACCTCCAGTGCATCAGACCTTCCAGGCGCACAACTATGTGATTTGTAGCTTTGTGCCCCGCTTATTCGATTACCACCCACAGGCTATTCCGGCTCCGTACAACCACTCCAATATTGATTCGGATGAGGTGTTGTATTACGTGGAAGGGAATTTTATGAGCCGCAAAGGGATAGACCGCGGATCGTTTACCCTGCATCCGGGAGGTTTGCCACATGGCCCACACCCGGGTACGGTAGAGAAAAGCATTGGCGCCAAATCTACCGAAGAACTGGCGGTGATGCTCGACACCTTCCGTCCGCTTTATGTAACCACCGAAGGCTTGCCGTATGTGGATGAAAAATACCCCATGAGCTGGAACGAGTAAATTATATTTTGATAAAAAAAACAAAAAGCCCGCAGGTAGATTCTGCGGGCTTTTTTGATACTCAGCTGCTGCCTAATTCCTTCAAGCTCAATGCTATAATCGAAGAGATTTCTTGTAGCGCTTACGATCCGGCAAATAAAATTTTAAGGTTCAATTGAGGGTGGTGCGACAAATCGATTTTCTATCCCTGCCAATTACATAGAGGGAATTGTTTGAATCAAATTCAAAATCTTCCATTTTTCTTCCATTGGGATCATCACCTCTTACGCCACCATAGCTAAGTGAGGTAATAGATACCAAGGGCTCCCCGTTTTCCTCCCATGAATAGCGCTGCCAAGTACCCTCCTTAAACTTCTGAAGTTCATTTCCACCACCCGCAATTAAGTGATTTTCCCAATCGGTAGCCTGTGGCACATAGGGATTTTCTGTTGCTTGCCAAGTTTGACCCAAATCATCTGAAAAATAATGGACAGACACCGACACACCATCCCAGGACTCATCTATCGCAAAAAGACGCTCATTTTGTAGGGTTGATATGTAAGAGTTCTCGCTTTCTCTTTGGCTCCAAGTGGCTCCGCCATCTGTAGATACGGCTATTAACCTATTATCCATCAAATATTCTGCATTATTCCTATCGCTCATGATATGAGGAAGCACTAAATCGCCATTGGGCATTTCGAACAAACGATTTACTATCAGATTCATAAACGCCCCTTCATACCATCCGGCAGCATAATTGGTATAAACGCCCACAGGATGGTGTTGGAAGCTTTCCCCAAAATCGCTGGATATACTGCAATAACTCGTAAAATCTTTCTCGTAAAACATATAGAGTTTCCCATTTTTGAAATGGACGTAAGAAGGACCCGTAGGCTCAGAAAAAAGAACATCTTGCTTTCCGGTAGAGATATTTACACGATTTATATTCCGCAAATTATCGGTGAAAAATAACCAGTCGGCTTCCTCTGCAATAGCAAAATTACTAATAACAAGGTCGGGCTCTACCTGATAAAAAACTTCCCATTGTATCGTTTTAACGCTTTCTGAGATATCTCCATTGGGTACTGGACCTTCCGCATCGCAAGAGCATACAATGCCTAAACCGATGAGTAAAAAAACATTGCTAATCCGAGACATAGAAGTATAATAAAAGAGATTAAAACTTCTTTTCAAATTGCTTTACATGGTGCTCTAAAAAGAGATTGATGGCCTCTTTGGCACCCTTTCCATACTTTGCAGCATCTGCTTTTATCACTGCGGTGTTTTCTACCGAAATATTATCCGCTCTATACATCATACCAAAGCCCGTTTCGACACCTATATAGTCTTGGTCAGACTTGGCATAGGACTGAATTTCTTCCTGACCAATCACTTCTTTAATCAATAAGTCTTCCTTTAATAAGCCTCCGTAGACCCCAAGGGGTGAGCCTCCTATTTTATTTCGACCCTGTACAAAATCGATGGCCGAAACGCACAAATACTGCTTTTCTTTTGAACCTGAGCCCCCTGCTTTACTCACCCTGCTATCTATATGTTCGTATGAAGCTAGGCGCAAATTGGTATTGGCAATGATTCTGGCCCCATTTCCCTGATAAGGCTTTTTGACATCGAGGAAAAGCACATACAGGTCCGCATTGACAATGGTGGCATTGTCAAGTTCATCTGAAAGTTTGGGATATTTACTAATCTCATCTACAATACTATTTCGGCCGTCATCATTCATCGCCCGATTCAAGGTAGCAGAAATACCTCCTTGTATTTTCTTACCATCTTTGGTGAATCCCTTTACGTAAAACACTGCATCGGTGGGGTAAACGGTAAGCATTCCGGGTGCCTCTAGAAGACTCATTTCCATTCGTTCCATTCGTTGATAGCCTTCATAGAACTGCGTTTTGGCTGCAGCATCTCCATTAAGCACATTAAATCCCTTGGCTTGAAGATCTTGTACAAACTTTTGGTAGGCCTCATCTGTAATTTCTTGAAGTGTAGCAATTGGCACATCTAAACCTACCGCTAAAGAGGCTTTTGTATCCCCTGTGAGCATTCTACCGGTAAAATCACCTTTGGTGGTGGCGGTTTTAAGATTGTAGAGTTGAAAATTAACAGAGAAATTGGCAATGTAGACATCCTTAGATTTAAACTTGTTTGCCCCATTAAGTTTATATTCTTTGGGTTTGAATTCGCCTACACTTTGGGCACTGGCACTAATGGCAAACCAAAAAAACAGTACTGTGGTAATAAATAGCCGTGTTTTCATAGATAATACGTGTTAAGAATCTTGACCCCCAAATTTGGTTTAATGGGTGAGTCCTTCTCTCAGTAGATTTTCTGAATTTGGCTACGTAAATTTTCGTAATGTGTCAAACAGGAACCGAAATATGAATGATAGTTCCCTTGGCTTGGCCTGATTCAAACGTAAGACTGGCTTTGAGCAAATCAATTCGGCTCTGTAAACTATTGAGTCCTATCCCCTTTTGGACATTGATGGGATTAAATCCGATACCGTTATCTTCAAAACGGATAGTTAGTCTGTGATCTTTTTGGGAAACCAATAAACTAACATAATCTGCCTTGCTGTGCTTACTTGCATTTTGGAGCAATTCTTGGCAAATGCGATATACATGCGTTTCAATAGGTTCGGCAAGTCGGGATTCAAGCCCACGTACTGTAAGGTCGAAGGAGATGGACTGATTAGGCAATACTCTTTCAAAAAGAGTTTCTAAGGCCTTCTCCAAACCAAACTCCTTAAGTGTGAGAGGCATCATTTGATACGCAATGTTGCGAACTTCATTGGCAACCGCAGAAGCCTGTTGTTCCAATGACTGAAAATCTGCTGTCTCATTAACCTGAGCGAAAGAGCTAAGTTGATGTTTAAGGGCAGTAAGCTCTTGTACCACTCCATCGTGTAGGTCTTTGGCAATCCTGCTTCGTTCCTTTTCTTCTGCTTCCATTACTTTTTGCAAGGCAAGCTCTTTTTGTTCTTGAAGCAGCAACTTAGTCCTGTGCCTATTTCTGTTTATAATTCCTAATACCACTGATCCAAGCAATAAAAGACCAATAGCCAGAATGGTTATGTACAAATATTTTTCCTTCTTCTCTCTTTCCAGCAAAAGTTGCTGATTCTTGATTTGTACCTCTTTTTTCTCCGTTTCATATTTTGCCGCCAACTCCTCGACATCCTTTAGCTTTTGGGCATTGTACAAACTATCATAAATCGATTTGAATTTTTTCAGACTCCTATAAGCTCCTTCATAGTTATTGAGTGCCTCATGGTTGGTCATTATTTGTTCATAATTATACTGCTGTATATCCAAAAAACCGATTCGTTGAGCAATAGTATTACTTTCTGTAAAGTATTGATTAGAAACACTATACTGCTGAGTTTCTTTATAAAATTCACCGAGTGCTGTATAGTTAAGCATCAAGGCAAAGGCATCGTTAAGCTTTTGGCGAACAGCTAGAGCCTGCTTCAGATAGCTTTCGGCTAAGGGATAGTTTTTGATGAGTAATTGATTATACCCCAGAAATTCCAGGGAATAACCTATGCCCACAGAGTCGCCCCTTTGGCGCTGCAATTGCAAAGATTTTTCAAAACGCTCATTGGCAATTTGATATTGACCCTCATCCCGATAAACCACCCCACTCTCATTGTAAATACGAGCAATCCCCTCTAGGTCATTTGCTTTTTGGTATAGTTGCAGGGCTCTATCATAAAAATCTAGTGCACGTTCAGCTTGCCGGAGTTTACGATACATTCGGGCCAGATCGTCATAAAGAAGCCCTAGTTTCTTTACATCTCCTGTGGGTTCCAATATTTTCAAAGCTTGGTAATAGTAGTGGGAAGCACTATCTATATTTCCTTTCTTTCCGTAAGACAAGCCTATCAGTCGGAGAAAATCGCCCATGTTGAGCGAATCGTTTTGAACACGGGCCAGTGCATAGCCAAATTGCGATAAGCGTATGGTTTCGTCAAAGGCGGTGGTATAAATTTCCCCTATGTGATTCTGAAGCAATTCCATTTTTTGAGGGTACCCTTTTTGGCTTTCAACAACCTGAAGCAGACTATCTGAAGCAGATGGGCTTTGAGCATAGGATTTCATGCCAAGTATGATCAGAAAAACCAGTAGAATTACTCTCATACTATTACAAGCTTATTTTTTATGGCAATGCTGATAAGTTTGCCTACAGTGTTCACATTGAATTTCTGCATGATATTCGTCTTGTGGGTTTCTACAGTTCGAGGACTCAAAAAAAGCTTTTCGCCAATCTCTTTAGGCGCCAAACCCTCACACAAAAGTTGCAGTATTTCCTTTTCTCTTTCCGATAGGGGCTCAGCTAATGCAAAACCCGAAGACGCTTTAATCCCACTCAACACTTTTAAAACTTCTTTGGAATAGTAAATCTCACCTTTGGGTAAATTAATAGCCTCTGCTAGCTCCTGAAGAGAGCAATCCTTATTCAAGAATCCGGAAGCTCCTTTAGCAATGCAGTCCTCGATGAGATATTTTTCATTAAGCATGGAAAGTATAAAACAGGAAACCGAGGAAAAATCTCTTTTAAGTTCTATGAGTGTTTTTCTACCGTCCCACACGGGCATCTCAAGGTCTAAAAAAACAATATCGGGCATTTTCTCCCGGCACTGATTGTACAATTCTTGCCCATTTTTAAATAATTGCACTTTTTCCACCCCTTCCAGACCGTTTAAAAGGGCGGCAAGCCCCTCCGCTACAATGTTGTGGTCATCGGCCAGATAGATTAAAACACGATGGGTGCTAGTTTTTACACTTTCTGAGGGCATGAAAAATGTATAGTATGAGTCTAAGGATATCCTTAAATAAGGGCTTTTTTGGTGATTTTTCCAAATAGTGTGTCCATTGCTACCCCAATAATTCTAGGCCTAAATAGCGAGCAGTTTATTATTAAAGGAATAGAGCGTTTATCTTTGGTGGGCTTTTTTGATGGTTTTATCCTAACAGACCAATTTGGCTAAATCTCTTATTCATTACCTCCAGATAGGCTTTTTTCATTTCCTCGGATAAGAACGATTGATTAACCCACTCTTCAGCCCTAGGTTTATGTTTTATCATTCGGCCAAAAGCTCCTTTTATCTGCTTGGGAGTTAACCCCAATCCTTCCCCCAATTGTTCAAAATGAGCCTTCTTTAGCTTCCTTTTCTTTCCAGCCAGTGTCAAAGCAAGCTCTTCAGTGTCATCAGGAATCACAATTGTCACATTCAGAAGGTCGTAAGCAGGAGACAATACCCAACCCGATGGGCTGCTGATCATCGAGAAGTTTTTCAAATGCATATCGTTATTGCCCGAAAAAAAAGTAAAGAGGGCCAAATCGAAATAAAAAATCTTATCGAGCAAGGTATTGCTGGAGTACGCATCCAGCGCTTTGCCCACCTTTTCCATAGAACTTCGGTATTTATCAAAAGCTTCTGTGATTTGGAACATATCCATCATGTGGATTTTTTCTCCTTTTGCCGTGCGGTCGATCCGTTTGGTGATGTAAGACAACTCCCCTGAGGCCAATCGAATCAAGGAGGATGGAACCACCCGAATTCCCATAGCTTCCGCTATCCGCATACTCACATGTTCATTTTCCGGCATCTCTGGAAACTTATCAGAAGGAGGCTTAAAGATATAATCGCCACCTAATGCACCCACCACAGTCAATCGTGAATTAGGATTTTCTTTGGTTTTATTCACAAGGGACAAAGAAAGTTTTGGTTGAACGCCCGGTACAGCTACGCTACGTTCTACCACATTTTTTGCCAATTCAGCCATCTGGCCGAGCGAGTAAGCAATTTCGGGTGGACTTTCACTTCCAAAGAAACTCAATGAACACTTTTTATGAAAGTCTCCATCTTCCTCCATCGGTTGGTAACAATATAAACACCTAGGTTCCATCTTCTTTCACTAAAGGTTCTACACTCACAGCACCAATGCAATTTCTACAACAAGCCAAAAGCAGACCCATGCGGTCATTTTTATTGATTTTCCAATTTTCGGAAGCGATATCTAGCAACCACCCTTCCGGAATCAAACCTTCAAAAAAAGAAAAGAGCCGCTTCTCGGTATAGGGCTTGTCAGTAACGGGCATGGTGAATGAGATAAAGTCATCTGGATGTTCATTTACATACTGTCCATCGTACTGAAATACATACTCCCCCTCATCCGTTTCGGTAAGGATTCCAGCTAGATGCTCCTTATAATATACCTTTCCTTGCCTCATTCGTTCAAATCTTTTGTCCTAACGGGAGCTAATTCATGCCCAAACATCTGAAGGACAAGATTTACCTTATCCATATTAAGATTGGTTTTACCTTGTTCGATTTTGCGCACTACCGTTAGCGCAACACCCGCTCGCTCCGCAAATTCTTCTTGCGTCAGGTTCACTTCTTTCCTCCTCTCTTTCACAAAGGTTGCCAGATTTCTCATTATATGCTTTTAGATATAATTCTACTCAAATATAAGAAATTATATGTATTTAGATATAAAGTTATCAAAATAGTAACAATTATATGCTTTTGAATATAAAAATTTCGTCAGGGAGGCAATAAGGCGAGTTCTACCCTCTTTTATCTCCTCTCTAATCATCTATCAGTCTCTTAATCGCGTGAGGGATGGCGCGGAAAGCCCGAAGTGGGATGGCTTTGCGGGTGGGCGGACTTGCAGCAACAGCCCGACCCTGCGCTGGCTTCGTGCGGATGCGGGGCACGCCCTAAAAAGTAACTATACTTAAGCAATGGGCACAAAAAAACCGAAAACGGGTACGCTTTCGGCCTTATTGGAATACCAAAGGGGATGGCAAATAGGCCATCGGCAATTGGTAAAAGGGGTTTCCCTAATTAATGATTCTCTTCTTTGTTCTTTTTTGAACCGTAGAGATTATCCACACCGGATAGGGCTACAATGGCTCCTATCGCCACACATACGATCCAAAAGAAAAGATTAGCGCCATCGAAAAGTCCTGAATGTATCATGATGGATTCTTATTTGAGTTTGTTTGTGCCAAAGATAAATAAAAAGCGCTAAGTGGCGTAAAGGTTTTTGCAAATTTTACTCTTTTGTGCCGAGCGGTTTGAACTCCGCCTTGGGCTGTGTAATTTCAGGCTTCACATTCAGGTTTATTGCTATGGATTTTCTTTTTCTTTTTGCCGGAATGGCCGCTGGTGCCCTTATCGCGTGGTTTTATGCGCAATCGACCTTAAGCGCCAAAGCACAGCAGCAGCTGCAACAAAGTGAGGCGCAGCGCGTGGCGGCTCAGGAAAAAAACACGGGGCTTGCTAAGGAAATTGAAGACTACAAACAGCAGCTGCAACAGGAGCGCGAAAAGGTGCTGAGCCTAAGCAGCAAACAGGCTGAAACGGAGGCGAATTACCGCAACCTGCAAGCCAAACTGGAAGAACAGGCCAAGGATTTGCAGAAGCTACAAGACCAGTTTGCCATTCAGTTTAAAAATCTCGCCAACGATATTTTTGAAGAAAAAGGAAAGCGCTTTGCGGAGCAAAACAAAACCCAGCTAAGCGATATTCTCTCGCCATTGAAGGAGAAAATACAGTCGTTTGAGAAGAAGGTAGAAGAAAGTAATAAGGAAGGACTGGAGCGCAATACGGCCCTGAGGGAGCAAATCAATCAGCTGAAGGAGCTGAATGTGCAAATTACTAAAGAGGCCGAAAACCTAACCAAAGCCTTGAAAGGCGACTCAAAAACCCAAGGCAACTGGGGCGAAATGCAGTTGGAGGCGATTTTGGAAAAGGTGGGCTTGCAAAAAGATGTGCACTACTTCAAGGAGAAGAACTACAAAAACGAAGAGGGCCAGAACCAGCGCCTCGATTACATCATTAAAATGCCGGACGATAAGTACTTGGTGCTCGACTCAAAAGTATCGCTCACGGCTTACAGCAACTATTTTAATGCCGACACAGAGGCCGAACAGGCCAAATACTTAAAAGCGCACTTTGAAAGCATACAAAGCCATATCAAACTACTGAGCGAGAAGAATTATCAGAACCTGTATGAAATTAATCAGCCCGATTATGTGATGATGTTTGTAGCCAATGAGCCGGCTTTATCTATTGCCTTGCGGGAAGACATCGGCTTGTACGAAAAAGCGCTTGATAAAAACATTGTGCTGGTGAGCACCTCTACCCTATTGGCTACGCTGCGCACCATTAGCTATATCTGGAAGCAAGATTTGCAAAATAAAAACGCCTTGGAGATTGCCCGTCAGGCGGGTTCCTTGTACGATAAGTTTGTGGCGCTTTCTGAAGATTTGAAAAAAGTAGGCAACAACCTTATCACTACACAAAATAGCTACCAAGAGGCCATGGGAAAACTCTACCAAGGCAAAGACAACTTGGTACGAAAAACCGAACGTCTGCGCGAGTTGGGCGCCAAAACTACCAAGCAGATTGACCAGCGCCTAATCGACCGGGCCGATGATTAAGGCATAGGTAGAATGATTTCAAACTCAGTGAAATCGCTATCGCCTTTTATCAAGTTGGCTTGTCCGCTTAGCTTGGTTACGCACTGCTTCACGGTATAAAGTCCCAAGCCAATGGACTGATGCTCTAGCGCAGCCGAGCTGAACATATTGAATATCTGGTCGATGTCTTCCTGCTTTATCCCAATGCCATTGTCGGTAAAGCGCATGATGAGCTGCTTTTCTTTCGCATAAATTTCTACTCGGGAAAATTTAGGTTCTGAGGCTTCCTTCTTCTGGAATTTGATGGCATTTTCCAGCATGTTGTAGAGGATGGTTTCCACCAAAAACACATCGGATCGGAACAATATCCCTCGTGCGATTTCGGTTTGGATGTCGATATTCTCAAAGCCTTCCAGTTTTTTCAATCGGTCGATGACCGTTTTTATCACCTGCTCAAAATTGATATGCTGTAATTCCATATCGGCTCCACTGATTTCACTGAGCATTTTCAGTCGGTCGAAGATATCGTTTACCTGCAAGGCTGATTTGCTGAGAAGTTGTAGGTATTCGCGGGCCTTTTCATCATTCACATCCAGCAAAGCTACCTGGCATATCCCTATCAGGCGCACCAGAGGTCCTTTGATATCGTGTGATGATTTGTAAATCAGGTTTTCCATCTCCAGATTGACCAAACGGAGCTCCTGATTAGCATCATTCAGCTGCTTGGTACGCTTCTCCACCGTGGAGCGAAGTTGGTTGTTGAGGTGTTCGAGTTCGGCATTCTGATGGGTGATTTTATCCTGCGCACGTTCCAGTTCTTTGTTAGCCGACTGCAAGGCTTCTTTTTGCGCTTCTATTTCCTCTTTTTGGTTATTGATTTCTAAGTTTTTGCGCTTTAGCACTTGCCCTAAGCGTTTCTGCACTTTGTAAGAGCGAAACAATACCAAGGCGAAAAACACGGTAATGAGGGTAATCACCACCATAAAGTTAATCCAGATGGTGGAGCGCTTGAGCGCTTCTTCTTTAGCTAGGATTACGGCTTTGGCCTCTTCATCCTGAATCCGCAATTGCAGATCGGTGAGGTTGAGCGCCAAGCTTTGGTTGATTATGCTATAGCGTAGGCTCAGAAAAAGCGACTGATAGTGCAAAGCGCTATCGTACTGCTTACGCTGCTGGTAATAGGTTTTGAACAAGTCATAATTTTCCAAGATCCGCTCGCGGGACTTCGTGCGCAAGGCCATGTCTTGACTTACCTGCAAGTAATAAATCGCTGAATCAAACTTTTTTTGTTTGTGTAGCAATTTACTTTTAAAATAGTAGGAACGGCTGAGCCCTTCTTTGTCTTGTATCTCATTTTTCAAAACAAAAGCCTTGGTAAAAAAACTATCCGCTTTTTGCAAATTGCCCCTTACCAAATACACTTGCCCCAAGCCTGAATAGGTATTGGCTTCCCAATTAGTATTATCTATAGCCTCGGCATAGTCGAGTGCCCGCATAAAATGAATTTCGGCTCCCGCCACATTATCCTCATCCAAAAAAGTCTGGGCAATGTTGTTTTCCGAATACAAGGCAATGTTTTTATCATCAAAATCACGCGACACATCCAGCCCCATAGTAAAATACTCACGCGCTTTATCATGCTTATTGAGCTTAGAGTACACCAAACCCATATTATTCAGCGTAAGTCCAAGTCCGTAACTTTGCTTTTGTTTTTTCTTGATATTCAGTGATTTAATAAGATGCTCTAGGGCGCTGGAGTAAGAACCCATATAGTAATACGAGAGTCCCACATTATTAAGCGAGTTGTTAATCAGCACACTATCCTCGGCCAGTAAGGCATATTTCAACGACTCTTTGCCATAATACAAAGCTGAATCATAATTGCTCAGGTAGTTGTGCACCCCACCTAACATGCGGTTGGCAATAGAAATCTCCGATGAATTATTGCGCCCCTCCGCATAGTGTAGGGCCTCGCGGGCATAGCGCATGGCCTCGTTGGGGTAATTGAGCCATAAGCTGATGATCAATTGCTGGTATAGATGAATGCGGTTTTCGGAGTTATCCTTCTCCAGCCTTTCTTTCAAACTATCCAATCGAGGCTGAGCCAAGGAGGAAATGGCCATTGAAGATGCAAGGGAAAACAAAAACAACACACGCAGCATAGGCTCTACAAGGGGATAGTAATAAGTAAGATACAAAAATTGCCAATGGCGCAGAACTTTCGCCTGTTTTTTTCGAGGAATCTTATCGGCACATTGCACCTTATCCGAATTTCTAAGCATTGGGCGTGCCCCACAGCCGCACCAAGCCAAGGCTGGGTCGGGCTATTGCTGCAAGTCCGGCCACCCAAAAAGCCAACACACTTCGGGCTTTTCGCGCTATCCCTCACGCAGATAAAACACACGCTCTTCGGGATTTGCAATCCCGAAGCACTATCGCTAGATTTACAATCCAGTTTTTACTCCCAACATATCATAAATTCCCAAACATTATCCTTGCATTTGCAAATACCCTTCCCATAATTTGAAACATGGCATTTGCATACATAGTCCGCGACCAAAGTGCCGTACACTTTGTCATCTTCACCGTACACCAATGGGTGGATGTTTTCACTCGCCAGATATACAGCGAAGAGCTAGTAAAGAATTTACGCTATTGCCAAGAAAACAAAGGACTTGAAGTATATGGATGGGTAATTATGAGCAATCACATCCATTTAATCCTTAGGGCAAAGAATGAAAACCTGAGTGACATCATCCGCGACTTCAAAAAATACACTGCTAAGAAAATCTATCAATTGATTAAAGATAATCCTGAAGAAAGCCGGAAAGCATGGTTGCTTACTACGCTCTCTTTTGAAGGTAGAGTTTGGTTTTGGGAAGAGGGGTATCATGGAGAGGAAATCTGGGATAAACCGTTTTTTCAAAGTAAGTTGGACTACATCCATTTAAATCCTGTCCGAGCGGGCATTGTAGCCAAAGAAGAAGATTATCTCAATAGCAGCGCAGCCGACTGTTACGGACTTCGCACCCCTCACTTACTTCCTCTCGTACATTTTGGTTAAAAGATAGCCGGTTCACAGAACCTATGATACGACTTCGGGATTACAAATCCCGAAGAGCATTAGCTATCCCTCACGCGGATAAAACAAAGAAAGAGGCCTGCGCGGCCTCTTTAAGTATATCTCGCTTAATCCACCAATAAAGCCTCCAAAGCTTTCTCCTTTGCTAATTGGTTAAAAGCCGGAATTTCTGTTTCCATTACCGCCTTATACTTGGCCAGTTCGGCATCAATCAAGGCAGTAACCTCTTTTCTATAAGCTTCTGCTTGCTCAGTGGGAGCGGCATCGCCCATGCCAGTTAAGGAATTAAGGTGCGCCAATTTATTGGTCAGTCGGATAGGGTAATTCAAGGGGTCTTGCCCGCTGCGGTTCTTGGTTTGATACAAAGCTTCCTCCACCGCAGTCAGCTGCTTATTAATTTCCTTGCCCTTTTCCACCAAATCTTTCATATCCTCCTTATCCTTTAAGCGTTCGCTCAACTGGCTCACTTGTGCTTTTACCTTGCGCATGCTCTCTATGGCCTCGTGCGCTTCCGTTACCTTCTGTGATACAGCCAGCATGTAGTCAAACTGCTTTTGCATGTCTTCTTGTGTAGCCGAGCTGCGCGGATCTTTCAAAATCTCAAAGGTTTGCTCTTGTGCTTGCCCGTTCACAGTCATTTTCACTTTGTAAGTTCCGGGTACGGACTTAGGGCCTGCCATCTGGCTCCACCAGAGTATCATTCCGTCAAATGATTTTGCATCCGGGTAGCGCGTATTCCAAACAAAAGTATTACCGCCTGCTTTCAATTCGCCTAATTGCTCATTGGGTTTTTCAGCTTTGTTGGAATATTTTTTAATTAGCGTGCCATCCATTTCCATAAACTCCAGACTAATTGTGGTGGCAGTATCTGGTGCTTGGGGAAGATAATAATGCACAATTACACCATTGGCCAAATTTTGTCCTTCCCGCTTTTTATCACGACTATCGCCCCCATTCATTCTATAAGAAGCTAGCGGTTTGTACAAATGTGCCGATGAAAGCGATTGATTGGCTAGTTGATGCATCACGGTGAGATCATCAATCAACCAAAACCCTCTGCCTTGGGTGGCGGCAATCAGATTATCGTTTTTGATGGTTAAGTCAGTAATAGGAACAATCGGCAGGTTCAACTGGAAGGGTTTCCAGCTGGCGCCATCATCAAAAGAAACATACATCCCCGATTCAGTACCTGCATACAGGAGTCTGGCTCGTTTCGGGTCAGCCCGCACTACACGGGTGAAATGTGTGGCATCTATCCCATTGGTAATTTTCGTCCAGGTTTTGCCATAATCAGAAGTTTTATACAAATAGGGCTGATAATCGCCCGATTTATAGCGCGTGCCTGCCACATACAATCCTCCTTTTTGCGTAGGATGTACCTCCACGCTATTGAACATCATCCATTCGGGTATGCCTTTGGGTGTTACATTTTCCCAGTTTTCACCGTTATTTTTGGATACATGTATGAGCCCGTCATCAGAAGCTGCCCAAATCAAGCCTGGCTCCAAGGCCGACTCCGTAGCCGCGAAAATAGTTCCGTAATATTCTACGCTGGTATTGTCTTTGGTAATCGGTCCACCGGAGGGGCCGAGGGTGCTGGGATCATTGCGCGTTAAGTCCGGGCTGATGGTTTTCCAAGATTTGCCGCCATCGGTGCTCAAATGAAGATGATTACTGGCAGCGTACAATTTATTTCCTCCATGAGGGGAGAAAAATATAGGATAATTCCATTGGAAGCGATACTTGGTTCCTTCGGCTCCATGGCCCATGGGGTTATCCGGCCACACGTTTACGGCTTGCATTTCGCCCGTAGCATGATTTATTCGGCTCATAAATCCGCCATAGCTTCCACCGTACACAATTTCATCGTTGGTAGGATCAACAGCAATGTGCGCACTTTCGCTTCCAGCCGTTTCCTCCACATCGGCATTGGTAATGGCACCACCATCCGTTCGGTGCGGCACGCGAATCGCATTATTATCTTGCTGTGCACCGTAGATTCGGTATGGAAAGGTATTATCTGTTGTTACTCTATAAAACTGACCGGTGGGTTGGTTGGTGTATACGCTCCAGTTTTCGCCACCGTCAAAACTGATTTGCGCTCCGCCATCATCGGCAATAATCATACGCTGATTATCTTCGGGAGCAATCCATAAATCGTGGTGATCGCCATGTTCGGCATAGGCCCCCTGAAAGGTTTTTCCGCCATCTTTGGATTTATGATAGGCCACGTTCACTACATACACACCATCCTCATCTTTGGTATCGGCATAAATGCGGGTATAATACCAGGCACGCTGGCGCAAATTGCGGTCATCATTGAGTTTTGCCCAAGTAGTTCCGCCATCGTCAGAGCGATACACGCCTCCTTTATCAGCTTCTATAATTGCCCACACACGATTGGAATTTACCGGAGAAACAGTGATGCCAATAATGCCCCAAGTACCTTCAGGCAGACCTTTGGCTTTGGAAATGTTTTGCCAAGTATCGCCCCCATCGGTACTTTTCCAAATAGCTGAGCCTTCGCCACCGCTGCTGAGGTTGTAGGGATTTCTGCGCACGCGCCAAGTGGTAGCGTACAGGATGCGCGGATTGTTTGGATCTAAAATCAAATCAACTGCTCCGGCATCTTTATTGGCAAATAGCACACGCTCCCAGGTTTTGCCGCCATCTTTACTGCGATATACACCACGCGTTTCGGATGATTTATACAAATCACCCAGCACGGCTACATATACCAAATCGGGATTTTTCGGATGGATGCGCACACGAGGAATATGCATGGCGTCTTCCAGACCGATGTGATTCCAGGTTTTACCTGCATCTAGCGATTTGTACATGCCGTAACCATACGACACATTGCCGCGCATGGTCTTTTCGCCACCGCCCACATAGATTACATTATTATCGTACTCACTAACGGCCACGGCTCCAATGGAACCGCCAAAAAATCCATCGGAGATATTTTCCCAAGAGTTGCCACCATCGGTAGTGCGCCACACGCCACCGCCTGTGGCGCCCATGTAATAGAGATTGGGTTTGCCCGGCACGCCCGTAACGGCTGCAGACCGACCGCCAATATGCGGACCAATGTTGCGCCATTGCAGCGAACTGTATAGTTTTTCGTCATACTGAACAGTGGCAGCAGACTTGCTTTGCTTTTGTGCTTGTAGTGTAAAGCCAATGAGCAGGGCTCCTAGTAAGGTTAATATTCGCATAGGTGTAGTTTAATTCTACCAAAAGGTAGTTAAGCATCGCCTAATGCAAAAATGCTTTGGGATGAGTGGTTGGTTTCTTAAAATCAGTAGCGCGACTGTACAAAAGCTTGATAAAAAAACAAGCCGGTAATTTTCTTACTGGCTTGTTTGGATTTATTTACCCTTAAGCTTTTTTCTGGCGCCTTCATAAAAGGCCGGAGGCAATCCTTGGTAATGGGTACGGTATTGATTCTCTATCATGGCTCGCACGAATACACTATCTTTCATTTGCTCTTTACGCGTAAGGGCTAAATCAAGGATATACTTCTTTATAACGAGCGTATCAATCATTAATTTCGCTTGTCTTGCCGACTTTACCTGCTCAATCGTAAAATCCTGCTCCTCATTTAAGCCGTATTCTCTATCCACTATCTCCTTTACATAAGGTTTCAATTCTGAAGAATAACTTCTCAAGGTACTCTCAATATCTAACTCTTGAGAAAAAGAGGTAGATATTGAGAGTACCACTATCGAAAATAGGAATACAATTTTACTCATAACATAGATTATTTGTTGAATTAGGCATATTTCAAATTAGCTGTAAGCATCAAATTCAATAATTCCTTTCATAAAATGATTTAAAAGAAGTTAAATCTGAGATAAATGGCCAAATACCCCCATTTCATTTTTCCAAGTTAATTCATTCTTTCGTTTAGAATCCATTAATCTGACTCAAGATATAAAATTAAATCCCACACTAAGTCTACTCGAATTTCGTAATCCAAATAATTTAAACCCCGGCCATCAACCAAGAACTATCAACTACCCTCCTACTTTTCCATCTCCTCTATCCATTGCTTTATCAAAGCCACCCCTTCGGTATGAATGAGCTTGCGGCCCAGCTCGGGCATCATAATACCCGGATGGCTGCTATTGATGCGGTAATACAGGATGGATTCTTCCGGCTTGCCGGGCACTATCCCGTATTGTAGTCCGCCTGAGCCTTTGCCAGCCGCCACGGGTGGTTTGCCCACGCCAACGTGCAAGGGATTGGTTTCGGAAGTCAGTAAAAACAAACCACTGGTTTTGGCCGGGCCTTCGGCTCTGTGGCAGTGCGCACAATTAATCTCCAACCAAGCGCGCGCGCGGGCATCGAGTACGCCTGTTTCGGCTTTATCCCATATAGGCACTTGGGGCCATGTATGCTTGGGCGGAGCTTCGCTTAGCCACCCGTTTTCTTCCCATCCTACTATTTGGTTGGCCTCTCCGTGTTGATTCAACTGCCTCACGGTAGGCCCTATAGGCATCAATTTTTCTGATTTTTCGTGGCAGCCCTTACACTGGGTCACACTCGGCACCGAATAGTTTACCTGTCGGTTTTGCCCTTGCTCATCTAGCCAAGCAACTGCACGAGTATCTCCGGCAATTTGCAAATACGCTTCAGTCTGTTCTTCATTCCACACATAGGTGAGGGCTTCCCAGCCTGCTTCTTTATGGGTAAGCAAGCGGGTTTCTATGATGTTTCGTTCCCCATGGGGCTGGCGAAAATCGAGGGGATAATAAAAGTTTTTAATCAAAACCGTCCCCACCGGAAAATCGAGCACTTCGCTGGGGTGGTATTTCATGGTACTTCCTTCGGGCAGCTTGATAAACCGAAGCTTGTGTGCGTAATCCGTAAAAAGAGGCGTGTTCAGCTCATAAGGAATTAAATCATTAGCAGGTTGCAAATCAGCCAATTTCCCTACAAAAAACCCATAAGAGGAAAGTGTAGCAGGGCCGATGTCCTTGGTATCGGTGCCGTCTAAAGCCACTTCTTCTATCACTTGATTATTCTGCTTTTTCTCCGAAGTGCAGGCATACAAGCAAGCCAAGAAAAAAAATACGCTGGCCAAAGTCCCGAGAAATATTCGGATTTTACTTACAGGCAAATACACTTTCATCCTTAGAGAGGTTTTCAAAATCATTGGCGGCATCGAGGTTCAGAAATACTACATCTTGTTTTTCTTGGATGCATAAATCGATACGGCCTAGTTCTTTGTCTACTATTCCATCCCACACAATATCGGGTACACTAAATGGGGATTTTAAGAGGAACAGTTTCCCAAAATCGCTTTTCAAAGTAGGAAACCAGTGGCTATTGGCATACACATTATCCCGAATCAGGATATCATTCGGATAACTATTGTACAAGGTATCTAAACGGAAGTTATTGTTCACCGTTTGGGCGGTACCATCCGGCACGGTGCCTTGCTCGGCCTCCGATTCGGCACTTACGGCCGCTACCAAATCATAACTGGCAATGGCCAAGCCCACGGTGGAATTGTCCAAAATCTGGTTATCAAAAATCTCAATCTCACGGGTGGCCAGCAGCATGAGGCCCGTTCCGGGAGGCACGGTGGCTACAATATTTCCAGCAGGAGCAAAATTAGCGAGGTTGTTATCGCGCACGATGTTATTAAACACCTTTATTCCTTTTCCATAGCGGGTAAGGGCGGGCAAATCGAACACCAAAATGCCTCCGGTATTTTCAAAAGCTTCATTGCCATAGATTTCCACATGGCTGGAGTTTTCACTCTCTATTCCAGCCACATTCCAATAGGCTTTATTATTTCGAATGATGACCGTATCTGATTGACCCACATAAATACCCGCATCGGAAGCCCCAATAGCCACGCATTCTTCAATCAGCACTTGGGTGCAAATAACAGGATACAAGGCATAAGCACCATTTTCGGTTTTAGGTCCGCCTGTCCACTGCGACTTCACCCTGCGAAAGGTGATCCCCTTGGTATCGTTTACCTTTATATTATCGCCTTTGGCGTCTTCTATGGTAAAATCTTGCAAGGTAATCGCCCGGGCATTGGAAATTTTCAAACCTTCGGCTCCTTCTTCCTGATTGGCGAAAGAAAGCACTGTTTTGTCCATCCCCGCACCTAAAATTACCAAGCTATCTTTGCCATCGAGTTGCAAACTGCGGCTGAACATATAATACCCTTCCGGTAGGCGAATGGTATCACCCGACTGGGCAGTAATCAAGCGGGTTTGTAAATCTTTCTGAATGGATTTCCATTGAACACCTTCGCGTTCATTGAGATAATCAGGTGAGCAGGAAGCTAAAACACCTGCCAAACCCAGAAATAATATAGCGCTACGCATAGATTGAAATTTGCCTTAAGATACAAAAAATCAATAAAATGCCTCACGCTATTTATAAATCCGAATTAACCCTTAGCCTTCATACCAAAGAGGACCCGCATCAACGAAAAGGGTTTAATAAGGAAGAAATAAATACTCAAGCAGGTAAAAAGCGTTAGAAAGCTGATGGCCCAAAACTTGGCTGAAACACTCCAGTTTAGTTGACAGATGTAGTAGCCAATGGCAATAATCACCGTTTGGTGCAAGATGTAAAAAGGATATAGTCCTTCATTGATTTTGCTGAGCCATGGGTGAGGGCGGTTCAGGTAATGTTGCCCAAAAGCAATGATGGCAATGACAGTAAACCAAGCCATGAAAGTAGCCGGTACTTCAAAGAGCACCTCTAAAGTAAACTCCTCAAAAGGCAAAGTATATACCCCTCTGAAATGCATATATACCGTATAGATCGGAATCAAAATCAAGAGCGCAGCGGTCAGAAACTTGTACCGATGGGCACCAAGGGAATTCCAGATTCGGGCATCGCTGTAAAAAAGTATGCCGAAGAAAAAGAAGCATAAATAGAATACGAAATAACCCAAATCCTTCAAATCATGTGTTTCCTCAGGGAAATAAGGGCGCAAAGCCAATTGCGTTAGGAAAATAAAAATGGCCGGAATCCACAGTGCACCCCAAGGTTTAGACAACCGCACAAACAGTTTGTCTTTAAACTCCTGTGATTTCTCAGAACGCACATAGCGCAGCAAAGGAATCATCAGTAAAGAATACAAGAACAAATACAAGATAAACCACAGGTGGTGCCAGCTAAAGCTTCCCCCAGGGTAAGCCTGAAACTCAAATACGCTAGGGTAGAAATCCCAATAACTGCTGTATTTAGCAATATACTCAAAGTAGATTTGGGGAGGAACCACCACAAACATCCCGAAAACCAAAGGAATAATCAGGCGCATGAAGCGCTCTCCGGTAAATTGCCTCAACGTGCGCTTGCCCAAGGCCATAAAGGTGCCTGCTCCTGAGATAAACAAAAGAAGAGGCATGCGCCAGTAATGTGACCAAATCATCCAATAATTGAAGGTGGTACTCAGTTCATTATTTTTCACATGCCAGTCCCAGGTGGTAAACCACATGCCTGTATGAAAGAATAGAAGAAGGAGGATGGCTAAGAAGCGTAGCCAATCAAGATCGTAGCGTCTGCTGTGTGCACTTAAGGTTTGCATAGTTTTCGTGTTTGATTCAGCACAAAGGTGACACACATACAAGTCTCATAACGACTCATTTTATAAGCTCGGAGTACGGATTTATAGAATCGAACGTCTTGGGAATAGGCTTTGAGTAGGCTTGGATTAAAAACGAAAAGGCTATCAACGTTAAATAAAAATCAAATATTTAGTCTTTTAATTGGTTTTCGATATCCATGCGCTCGTGAAGCACCCGAATAATCTCAATTAATTGAAGGGTACCAGTAAGTTTATAGAAAATCAGGTGGGATTTCACCTTGGCACACCAATAGTTTTCCCGAATGGATCTTATATCTTTACCCGCATGGGGATTACGTGCCAAATATTCAACTTCATCAAAAATAAGATTCACATATCGGTCGGCTTGTTCCACCGACCACGTGCTAGCGGTATACATCCAAATGCCTTCGATATCCTCTAAGGCTTTGGCGCTAAACTTATATTTCATCGGAAGCGTGCTTCTTATGAAGTTCTTTTAAAAATTGTGCTCGGTCAAAAGTATCCACCATGCCGGATTCCTCTCCTTGGGCAAGTGCTTTCACTAATTCACTTTTTTTGGCTTCCTCTTGTTCAAAAAGTCGCAACGCGGCCCTCACTACTTCACTAGCCGAAGCATATTTCCCCGTTTGCACCTGATGGTTAATAAACTTCTCGAAATAATCGCCCAATAAAACAGAGGTATTCTTTGCCATCATCTTGTCGTTTGATAGTAAAGATACCAAGTATTGGTATCTCTTCCAAATTCATGATTTTAAGATGATATATTCCGATGAGCCATTCTTCTCTTTATTACCTTTGCACCATGTATACGCGCGAGCAGGCTTCTTTTATCAAGCAAAAATTCTGGACCACCTTGGGTCAATTCCTTGCCTTGCAGCCTTCAGCCGAAGGATTGAAAGTGAACTGGCTCAATTACAAAACCGGACTCAAGCATGTGTACTTCCGCATGGATGCCGACAAGAACAGTGCATATATCGGTATTGAAATGCATCACCCCGACTTGGGTATTCAAGAACTTTTCTATGAGCAGTTTTTGGAATTCAAACCACTACTCAATAGTCTAATGGAAGAAGAATGGGAATGGGAGCTGCACGGATTGGATGAAAGAAGCGGAAAAACTATTTCCCGCATTTACCACACCCAGCAAGGCTTCAATGTGTTCAATGAAAACCACTGGGCGGACATAATTCGCTTTCTGAGTCCGCGCATGATTACGCTCGATAGCTTTTGGGCGGATGCCAAATACAGTTTTGATGCGCTAAAGGGTTGAATTATCGCGGTATTCGGAAGGAGTTTGCCCGGTAATCTTTTTGAATCCGGTATTGAAAGAAGATTTGGAACTATACCCTACCCGCTCGGCCACTTCCTCAATTTTTATTCGCTTGCCTTCTTCACTCGCCAGTATAAGCTGTGCCTCTTTGATACGATATTCGGTCACCACTTCGTTGAATGTTTTTCCCCAACCCTCGTTTACCGCCTGTGAAAGAGTATGCACCGTGGTGCGCACATGTTTGGCCGCTTGAGGCAAACTAAATTGACTTGAGCAAAAGGGTTTTTCCTCTTCCAAATATAGCTTAAACTGCTCCAAAAGGCTTCCTTTATCTTCTTCCGAAAGACGTGATGATTTATAGCGTGGTATCTCTATCGTTTGCTGAAAGAAGGTGGAATTTTTGAGTACCGAAAAACTGATAAAGTAAATCACCCCACTCACAAAAGCCGCATACAGGTAATCACCCGTATCGTTCAGGTTATTGATTTTCACCAATAACACCATCAAAAACACCGTCAGGATAATCAAAGGCACCGCCCTGAGCGATTTTAAGGCTGGATTCTTGGGTCGCCAAAAGCTTTCTTTATGAGCAATAAAGAATTTTACAGTGTAGCCTAGGCACAGCATCCCATAAAGAAAAACATGTACCAAGGTAATCAGCGTTATTTCTCCTCGAATCCCCAGTGGATCCGCATCGTAAGGATACTCGTAGGGTATCATGGGAAAATCAGGATGATAGGCGCCCAACCACGCATTGTGCTTGGCGGGTTCCGGTAAGAGTAAAAACAAACCCAAATACAGGCTATAAAATACAAAAGGGAAAAAATGCAGATAAAAGTAGCGGGGCAATTTACCTTTGGCTATGCTCAGCACCATAGCCAAATATAGCGGACCAAGTGCCAAACCCACCGATTCGGAAAAATCGACCAAAAAATAGGCCTGCTGAATATAACCCGTGTACATCATGAATATCTCCGTGGAGACTAAGGCCATGCCCAGCAGGTGCAAGCCCTGAAATAAATTGTATTGTTTGTTTTTATCCGCTTTGAGAAAGAAAAATACTGATAAGAATACCGCTTGGGCAATGCCCATAAAAATCAAAACAGCGTAGAGGTCGAGGCGGTAGTCCAAAAGAATGCGAATTAAGGCCTATTCAAAGAGTTCAAAAACCCAAAACTGGGTAGTTTGGCTTTCGCTGAAATTATCGTCAGAGATAAATACCAAGGTGCGGTGGCCATTGGGCAAGGTAGGTCCAAAGCTAATTCCTTCGATATTATCGGGCAATAAACCAAATCCTGAAAAGTTAAACAATTCTTTCCTTTTTACCGGCACATATTCCGCTCCTATCAACGAATCTATGGCTTGGATGTCGGTGGCACCCTCAGTAGATACCGCCAGCACCCGTACATGATTTCCCTTGTTGGCAATAAAAGCCCGTTCGATAATGAGCAATTCGCTATCGGAAATGGCCAGAATCTCGGGTACCGAGTTCACTCTAAAATCACGCTCGGAGGCGGGTTCGGTAAATAAAGGGCCCAGCATATAGGCATATTGCTTTCGGATTTTACCACTGGAATAGTCCATGAGCGTAAGCCGCAGCGGACTTTGTGTTTCTTGCACTTGTGCCCTTGGGCCATCTTCCATCAAAGGCTCTTCATTGATAATCCAAAGAGCAGAAGTATCCTTGGCAAGAGAAATACTCTCCAAGGCGCCATTGTGCCGTAAGCCTGATTGCGGGAAAAAAGCAAAGTTTTTAGGAAGTGGAATTTCTCTGAGAAAAAATCCCTCGGAGGTCATTTCTCTAAAAAAAGGTTGAACGCCTTTATTTCTATCTCCTTCACTTGTATAGAGTAAGGTTTTTTGTGAAGGCACATAGCGAATAGCCTCAGGATCAATCGAAAACAAAGGATAATCGGTACCCTCGGGCGTTTTAAGTGTAAAAACTTGCTCAAAACAGACGGTATCGATTCGCTTTTCATCAAAACGAATCAGCACTTTGTAAAAACGGGCCGGGCCAAACTCCGAACGGTCATCACAAATCACATAATACCTATCCTCTTCTGGCACATAATCAATACCCGAAAGCCCCCCCACCGGAGAAGCTCCAATGTATTTCCCAAAGCCCACGCTATACACATCAATGAGCCGCAAAGAATCTATGCCTTGCGCATGTACCGCAGTCAAGGAAAACAGAAAGGCGACAATTGATAACAGAAAGGGAGGTTTCAAGTAGAACAAGGTTAGTTTTTTACTTGTTTAAAAGAGCAAATTCTTTAGCAAAATAACTCAAAATAATATCAGCTCCGGCTCTTTTCATGGATAAAAGGCTTTCGAGCATGGCCCTATCGCCATCAAGCCAACCCTTTTGAGCTGCGGCCTTAATCATGGCATATTCTCCACTCACGTTATAGGCGGCTATAGGCAAGTCGTAATGATCTTTTAGGAGTTTGATTACATCCAAATAGGCCAAGGCTGGCTTTACCATCAAAAAATCAGCTCCTTCTTCCACATCCAAATCGGCCTCAATAAGTGCCTCACGTTGGTTGGCGGGATTCATTTGGTAGGTTTTCTTATCGCCAAACTTAGGTGCTGAGTCCAGTGCATCGCGGAAAGGGCCATAAAAAGCACTGGCATATTTAGCGGTATAGCTCATAATGCTCACTTCGGTATAGCCGTGGTCATCGAGCACTTCGCGCAGGTAGCCCACACGGCCGTCCATCATATCCGAAGGCCCAAGGATATCGATACCTGTAGCAGCCTGCACCAAAGCCATTTTTCCAAGAATTTCTAAGGTTTCATCATTCAGGATTTTACCATTTTGAACCAGTCCATCGTGTCCATCAGAACTGTAAGGATCCATGGCCACGTCTGTCATTATACAGGCTTCGGGAAAGCGCTGCTTGATTTCCTTTAGCGCTTTGAGGTAAAAAAAGTTCTCGTCATAGCTGCGGGTAGCAGTTTTATCTTTATGCTTTTCGTCCACCACCGGAAACACATCGAAGGCTTTGATGCCCAAAGCCAAACAGGCCTCTATTTCCAGCAGCATATTATCCAATGACAAGCGATAAATGCCCGGCATAGAAGCTACTTCTACTTTCTTCTGACTACCTTCTAGCAAGAAAAGCGGGAAAATGAAATCATTGACCGAAAGGTGAGTTTCCTGAACCAAAGCCCTTACAGCTTCTGATTTGCGGTTTCTTCGTGGACGAATATTCATGGACTCAAGTGTAAAATTGCCGCTGCAAAGGTAAGTGCCTATGCGGTTAATCCATAATAATGTATTAATCGATATTAATATGGATGCATAAAAAATTCATTTTTTAAATCCCCCTCAATTTAATCCCATAAAAAAAGCCCTTGCGGGCTCTTTTACTATTTCTTGAAATTCAAAATGGTCTTTTCAATAATATCGCAGCAATCGTGTAGCTGCTCCTCTGTCATCACCAGTGGTGGGGCAAAGCGGATAATATTGCCGTGCGTAGGTTTGGCGAGCAGGCCATTTTCAGCCAGTTGTAAACAAATGTCCCAGGCCGTAGAACCTTCAGACGAATCGTTAATCACAATGGCATTCAACAAGCCTTTGCCACGTACCAATTTTACCAAATCGGTTTTGGCAATCATTTTATTCATGCGCTCGCGGAAAAGCTTGCCCAACTTGCGGGCATTCTGCGCCAGTCGTTCATCATTTACCACCTGAAGGGCCGAAACGGCCACTTCTCCGGCAATCGGGTTGCCCCCAAAGGTACTTCCGTGTGTACCCGGAGTAATCACTTCCATGATTTCTTTATTGGCCAAAACAGCCGACACCGGATATACACCACCGCTAATGGCTTTTCCAAGAATCAACATATCGGGCTGCGCATAGGTGCCTTGTTTCTCGCAGGCTTTTTCGCAAGTACAGTTACCGCACACGGCCAACAAGCTTCCGGTACGGGCAATACCCGTTTGGATTTCATCGGCAATGAACAATACATTTTTCTCCTTGCACAAAGCAGCGGCTTTTTGCAGGTAATCTTCAGCTGGCACGTATACACCCGCTTCACCTTGAATAGGCTCTACCAGAAATCCCGCCACATTGTCCATGGCCAAGGCTTCTTTCAGTGCTTCTATATCATTATAAGGGATGCGAATAAATCCACCCGGGAATGGCCCAAAATTTTTGCGTGCGCCTTCGTCTGAAGAGAAAGACACAATAGTAGTGGTACGTCCGTGGAAGTTCTGCTCGCAAACAATAATATTGGCTTTACCCTCGGCTATCCCTTTCTTCTCATAGCCCCATTTGCGGCAAATTTTAATAGCGGTTTCCACGGCTTCGGCCCCGGTATTCATGGGCAATACCATATCAAAACCAAAGTATTCGGTCACAAACTTTTCGTAAGGGCCTAGTTTATCGTTGTAAAAAGCACGGGAAGTAAGGGTAAGGCGCTGGGCCTGCTGTATCATGGCATTCACAATGCGCGGATGGCAATGCCCTTGGTTTACGGCACTATAGGCCGAAAGAAAATCATAGTAGCGTTTTCCTTCTACATCCCACAGGTACACGCCCTCTCCTTTGGTCAATACTACAGGAAGCGGATGGTAATTGTGCGCCCCGTATTTGTTTTCCAGTTCAATCGCCTCTTGGCTGGTAGTGATGGTAGAAATCATAGAATTAAAACATTTGATATCCTACAAATGTACGTAATTTTGCCTGAGGGAACGAAATTATTGGGTATCGGAAATGTATCTCTTTGGTCTACAAAAAATTATTAAGATATTTTTCCGCTAACCTTTGCCTCTTTTAAAAAAATCCCGATATTTGCAGACTCATTTGTAAAAACAGAAAATAACGATAGATCATGGCAAGAGTTTGTCAAATCACTGGAAAAAGACCTCAGGTAGGAAACAAGGTTTCTCATGCGAATAACAAAACCAAGAGAAAATTCCTTCCTAACCTTCAGAAGAAGAGATTTTATATTCCTGAGGAAGATGCATGGGTTACTTTAAAAGTATCTGCCAATGCAATCAGAACCATCAATAAGAATGGTTTAACGGCAACCATCAAAAAAGCAGCCGAAAAAGGCACTTTGTCTTTCTAATAAGGAATTTTAAAGAGATTATATCATGGCAAAGAAAGGGAACAGAATCCAAGTGATCCTTGAGTGTACTGAGCACAAAAACAGTGGGCAAGCGGGCATGTCAAGGTACATCACGACCAAAAATAGAAAAAATACAACTGAGCGTATCGAGCTTAAGAAGTATAACCCTATTTTAAAAAAATATACTGTACACAAAGAAATTAAATAATCATGGCTAAGAAAGTAGTTGCTACCCTGAAGAAAGAAGGTGGTGGAAAGAATTTCGCCAAAATCATTAAAGCCGTTAAAAACGAAAAAACTGGCGCCTACACTTTCAAAGAAGAAATGGTTCCTGTTGATCAGGTTCAAAACGCATTGAAATAAGCCTCTATCGCTTATGAAATGAAAGTCCCTCCTTTGGGACTTTTTTTATTTTAAGTAATTAGGCAACTTGCCGTTCGTAACACGTACCCACTTATGAGTTTTTTAGGTTTCTTTTCCAAAGACAAAAAAGAGTCATTAGATAAAGGTTTGGCCAAAACCAAGGAAAGCTTTTTGAGCAAGATCGGGAAAGCCGTGGCCGGGAAGTCCAAGGTTGACGAGGAAGTACTGGACGAACTGGAAGAAATTCTCATCGGCTCGGATGTGGGCGTGCAAACCACACTTAAAATCATAGGCCGCATTGAAGATCGCGTAGCCCGTGATAAATACCTCAGTTCCTCCGAACTAGAGCGTATCCTACGCGAAGAAATTGCCAGCTTATTAGAAGAAAACAACTCCGCAGACCTCAGCGATTTCCATATCCCTACCGACAAGAAGCCTTACGTGATTATGGTAGTGGGTGTAAATGGTGTAGGGAAAACCACCACTATTGGTAAACTCTCTGCCCAACTCAAGAAAAAAGGACACTCTATTGTACTAGGCGCGGCCGATACATTTCGGGCAGCCGCAGTAGATCAACTCAAACTTTGGGGTGAGCGCGTGGGCGTTCCGGTAGTGGCGCATGGTATGAACACCGACCCTTCGGCCGTGGCCTACGATGCCGTGAAAACCGGAGTGGAAAGCCTAGCCGATGTGGTAATAATTGATACAGCAGGTCGCTTGCATACCAAGGTAAACCTGATGAATGAGCTGACCAAAATCAAGCGGGTAATCCAAAAATTCGTACCCGATGCGCCTCATGAGGTATTGCTTGTACTTGATGGAAGCACCGGACAGAATGCAGCCATTCAGGCCAAAGAATTCACCAAAGCCACAGAAGTTACAGCCCTGGCCATCACCAAACTCGATGGCACAGCCAAAGGAGGCGTGGTGATTGGCATTTCAGACGAATTCAAGATTCCGGTAAAATATATTGGTGTAGGCGAGCGCGTAGACGACCTTCAGGTATTCAACAAGCATGAGTTTGTTGACTCGCTTTTCAAGAAATAAGCCTATTCTTCTTCTTTCACCACTATTTTCTTCTCGCGCCAAGCGATACGATACATGAGGTAGTAATTGAATCCGCTCCATGGATCGCGGCCGCGTATGCCATAGCCCGGCACTTCATAGGCGGTAAATTGTCCTTCATTCTGTACCCGTAGCCGAAACTTCATCCGATAGGTGAAGCCCATGTAAAAGTTATTCCATACGTGCGCTCTCAATCCGGCTGCTAATTCTACCCAATGGGCACTTATCCCCGAATTCGCTCCCTGATACGAATAGTTGCCGTACAAGGAATCGTATTGGGTAAAAGAAAGGGAATTATCAAATTGCGATTTCCCATAGCGTAAGCCCACCGTAGCAGCCTGCACTTTAGGATCATTATTAATCAGATTAAGGTCTACACCCAATCGATAAAAGGAACCTTGAGTCGTAAAATCAGAGCTAGAAGTCAATCTTTGGCTATTAGTGACACCATAATCGGCCACTAAAAGGTATTTGGCAAAATCCACATCGGCCTGAAACTCCATTTGCTTTTTGCCTTTGTTAATCAAAGCCTGATTAACCGGATTGGCTACATCTACCCCTATGCGCAAACCCGTGGGCACCCACTGCTGCTGCGCAAATGCCCCAACAGAAAGGAATGCACACAAAAAAACTAGCAATAGCTTACTGAAAGATTTCCACATTGTAGGCATTTTTTCGTAACAAACTGGGTTGAATAATGGCAATGGAATCGGGCAAAGTAGAATATTTCAAGGCAATATCTTGTACCACCATTTCTATTCCACAAGTTGGGGAAATATAACTAGGTACCCGCGTGTAAGAAAAAACCAAGGTATCTCTTCGGGTAAATTGCTTGAGAAAAATGGCTATGCTGTCGGCATTAAAGTTGACCGGAATAGAAAAACTCAACAAAGAATCCCGTCTTGTATAAAGCACTTCTTCGGTGCCAATCACCATCAGGGTATCAAAAGCCCGCTCGAAAGCAATTTTTGCACCCGCACGGTTAAAATCCATGGAATTGATAATGAGCTCATTGCGCGCTACGGTACGGCAATCATCGGTATCTTCACAAGCGCCTAAAAAAATAAAAAAAACGAGGCTTATGCAAACCAAAGCCCCCCTGTACAGTGTTGTGTGTCCCAAGGTCATTGAAATTTCAGGGCGTAAAGTTATCCATTTAATTGTATTTGACCTACACTAAATCGTAGGCAAGCGATTATGTAACGCCTGCGCAGTGGTTTTTGATAAAGAGCCCGATAAATTTTATTAATTTTGCCCCGTAACAACACTACGATTTTGAAAACTAAAGGCATAAAAAAAGACAAGGTGAATATTGTAACACTGGGTTGCTCCAAAAACCTAGTGGACTCGGAAGTGATCTTAACCCAGCTAAAAGGCAATGGGATTGACACCGTGCACGAATCCAAAAAAGACGATTCCAACATCATCATTGTCAATACTTGCGGATTTATTGATAACGCCAAAGAGGAATCTATCAATACCATTTTGCGCTATGCCGATGCCAAGGAAAGTGGGCAAATCGATAAACTTTATGTAACCGGATGCCTTTCACAGCGCTACAAAGATGAGCTAGAAACTGAAATCCCTACGGTAGATGCCTGGTTTGGTACGCGCGACCTTTCCTTATTATTGAAAAAATTCAAAGCAGACTATAAACACGAGCTAGTAGGCGAACGCATCCTGACGAATCCTCAGCACTACGCCTATCTCAAAATCTCTGAGGGATGTGACAGACCTTGCTCCTTTTGCGCCATTCCGCTGATGCGTGGTGGGCATCAGTCGCGCAGCATTGAGGAATTGGTACTAGAAGCAAAAAACCTTGCTAAAAGAGGCACCAAAGAGCTTCTGCTCATTGCCCAAGACCTTACCTATTATGGTTTGGATATCTACAAAAAGCGCAACCTATCGGAGTTATTGAAAAACCTAAGCGATGTAGAAGGCATCGAATGGATACGTCTGCACTATGCTTTTCCGGCTGGTTTCCCAATGGATGTGCTCGATGTAATGGCCGAACGCCCCAACATCTGCAACTACCTTGACATGCCCTTGCAACATGGCTCCACCAATATGTTGAAGCTGATGCGTAGAGGTATCACCCGCGAGAAAACCGAGGAACTGATTGCTACCATTCGTCAAAAAGTACCGGGCATAGCCCTGCGCACTACCCTTATATCCGGACACCCCGGGGAAACCGAGGAAGATTTTGCTGATATGGTAGATTTCGTGGAAAAAACCCGCTTCGACCGACTCGGAATTTTCAACTACTCACACGAGGAACAAACCCACTCATATAGTATGGCGGACGATGTGCCCGATGAGGTGAAACAGGAACGTGCCGATATCGTTATGGGTATTCAGGAACAAATTTCCTTGGAGAAAAATCAAGCACGGGTGGGGCAAGAGATGAAAGTATTGATTGATAGAAAAGAAAGCGGCCAATACATTGGACGTACCGAGTTTGACTCTCCGGAAGTGGACAACGAAGTGATTTTTGATGCCAAAGCTGCCTACCTGCGTGTGGGAGATTTTGTGCAAGCCAAAATCACGGGAGCCACCGAATTTGACCTGCATGCCGAAGTAATTGCCTAAACTAAGCGATTTGGAAACCCTGCACATGAAAGTAGACAAACTGAGCCTTGGCGAAACGGACTGTTTTAGCCCGGAATTTATCGCCTATCTGAATAATCCGGCCTTTGCCACCTTCTACAAGGCTCCTGCTCAAATCGCTTCGTTTGAGCAGCAAATCAAGGACAAAACGTTTACTGCTCAGCAGCGAAAAACCTTGGTGGAGGCTTTACAAACGCAATATCAGGCGCTGAGTACTTCGGCTTATGTGCAGCACAACATCCAATCGCTTTTACAAAATAAGACCTATACCATTACCACTGGGCATCAGCTCAATATCTTTACCGGACCGCTGTACTTTATCTACAAAATCGCTACGGCTATAAATGCTGCCAAGCGACTAAAAGAAGCCTATCCGGCCTATCATTTTGTACCTGTGTACTGGATGGCCTCGGAAGATCACGACTACGAAGAAATCAAATACATCTACCTCCACGGACAAAAAATCACTTGGGAAACCCAGCAAACGGGTGCCGTAGGCCGATTCAGTCCTGAGGGCTTGGGCGACCTTGCCCGCACGATAGAAAACTGTCCGGCTGTTTTTAAGGAAGCTTTTGAGCAGCATACCAACTTAGCCGATGCCACGCGCCATATCGTAAACGCACTATTTGGGACAGAAGGATTGGTAGTGATAGATGCCGACCATGCCCAACTTAAGAAAGAATTCAGCCGCATCATTGCCGATGATATCGTAAACCACAAGGCGGAAAAACTGGTGCAGGAAACTACCGCCCAATTAGAAGCTATCGGGGGAAAAGGCCAAATCATGGCACGCCCCATTAATTTCTTTTACCTAAATCAAGGCCTTCGTGAACGCCTGGTGAGAGATGGAAATACCTATTCCGCTCTCAATACGGACTTAAGATGGACGCAGGAGGAATTATTAAAAGAGCTAGAAAATCATCCCGAGCGCTTTAGTCCCAATGTGGTAATGCGCCCTTTACTTCAAGAGTACATCTTGCCTAACTTAGCCTATATTGGCGGCCCGGCCGAAGTAGTGTATTGGCTGCAACTGAAAGGTGTTTTCGATTATTATCAAGTTCCTTTCCCGCTTTTGATGCCGCGCAACTTCGCTTTGGTGATTCCCAATGCCTTGGTACATAAGATGCAAAAAGCACAACTCAGCTTGCGCGATTTATTCTTGTCCGAGCAAGTACTTAAAGATAGGATAATATCGGAAGAAGCGGCCCACGACTACGCACTAAGCAAGGAAAAGCAGGAGTTTTCGCACTTCTTTGAGCAAATGAGTCGCAAAGCTGAGCAGGTGGATAAAAGCCTCAAAGCCATGGTGTTGGCCGAAGGTGCCCGCATGGCCAAATCGCTGGACTACTTAGAGAAAAAGATGAAAAAGGCGGAAGAGAGCAAACACGAAAACCGCCTATTGCAAATAGCTACCCTCAAAAATCAGCTCTTCCCCAAAGGAGGGCTTCAGGAACGCCATACCAACTTCCTCGAATTTTACATTGGCAATCCTGATTTCATACAAAATATTTTACAGGCTTTTGATCCCTTCGACTACCGATTTCATGTAATTTCGGGAAATGATTAAAGCAGACCTCCGAAAACTGTACACCGAAAAGCGCATGGCTTTGAAGAAAGCCGAGCTCAACCTTTGGAGTGAGCGCATTGCGGAGCAGTTTGTGAGGCTTCCGGAAAGTAAAAATGCAGAGTGGGTGCATTGCTTTCTTTCTATTCCTGAAAAAAACGAAATCGATACCTTCAAGCTTATTCAAAAAGCCCGCAGCGAGTTTCGAAAAATACAGTTTGCCACCTCGGTGACCGATTTCACCACTAATACCCTACACACCTGCCGATTTATCGATACGGCACATTTGAAAAAAAACGTCTGGGGAATTCCCGAACCTGAACCGCAAGAGCCTGTAGCTAACGAATTGTTGGATATCGTACTCGTACCTCTTTTGTGCTTCGACCTGAACGGTCATAGAGTAGGGTACGGAAAAGGATTTTATGACCGTTTTTTGGCCGAATGTCGACCAAATGTATTAAAAGTGGGACTTTCTTTTTTTACTGCCACGGAAGACATTGAAGATATTCACGCCCATGATATCCCTTTGGACGTGTGCATCACTCCCAATCAGATTATCCGATTCAGGAGTTTTTCATAGCCCGCACCATTTCTTTTTTCCCCGGAGGACCTTGCAAGGTTTCTACCGTAAATCCGCAAGCCTTCAGATCGCGTTTGAGCTGACCCTTGGCGCAATAGGTCACCAACACGCCACCATCGGCCAAAGCTTCATACATTTTTCGCATAACGGCCTCCGTCCACAATTCGGGCTGTTTGCTGGGGGCAAAGGCATCGAAATAGACTAAATCATAAGAAGAGGGCGTAGGAACAAAGTCTAAAAGGCTAGTCTGTACTTTTTGCAGGGTAAACAAGGGGCTTACTACCACAGGCTTTTCCCATTCAGCTTGATGAAGCTCCTGAAAAAATGGCGCTAAAGAAGGCTCAGAGACATAATTGAGGTTTTTCACCAGCTCCCAAGCAAGGGGGAACGTCTCTAAGCTCAGGTAATGTACCGCTTGCTCTTTTTGGTGTTTACAAGTAAGTAAGGCATTGAGCCCAGTACCAAAACCTATTTCAAGGATACGCAAAGGCCGATACGCCCGAGGCGACTGAATAAGGTAACGCAGGCCGTGGCGGATAAATACATGCTCCGACTCTTGCACTGCACCATGGCGGCTATGATAGGTTTCGTCCAGTGCTGGCACATACAATGAGTGAGAGCCATCGCTGGTTACAATCTGCTCTATTCCTTCCATGTTTATTCCAAATCCATTTTAGGTTCTACCCGATAAATTAAGGCAACCGCTTGGGCTACTACACCTTCTTCCCGACCAATAAAACCCATTTTTTCGTTAGTGGTGGCTTTGATGCTGATATCTTCCACGCGTACTTTCATCACCTCTGCCAATACCTGCTTCATTTTATCTACATGCGGATTGATTTTGGGCATTTCCAGCACTAGGGTGGAATCAATATTACCGATTTCGTAATGATTCTCCCGCAAGAGTTTCACCACTTGGGCCAGCAATTTCTTGCTATCAATACCTTTATATTGTGGGTCTTTATCTGAAAAATGATAGCCAATATCGCGTAAGTTGGCGGCTCCTAAAAGGGCATCGCAGATGGCATGAATCAATACATCGGCATCAGAATGCCCGAAAGCACCTTTGCTGTGTTCCACCTTGATACCGCCTATCCAAAAATCAACCCCTTCTTTTAGCTGGTGTACATCAAAACCAAATCCTATTCGTATGTTCATCTCATTATTTTTTGCGAAGTTAACAACATTTTATTAGTATCATGGCGTAGAAAAGCCCCATTGGCAAAAAACTACCTAACTTGGTAGGCGCACATTATATCCCTATTGTTCATGAACACATCCGACCCATCGGTCAGTTTTTCGCTTCTCCAGTGGGGAATTGATTCGGATTCCAGCAAATCGGAAAGCCGAATTACTTCCATTGTGAATGTATTATCCCTTTTTCTCAGCATTTTGTTTATCAGTATCAGTATTTTGATGCTTTTTAAAGAGAGCTCGGGCCATATTGCCATTCGATTCTTCACGCTCAGTATCAGCCTCTGCTTGGTTTTGTTTTTAAATCGGATTGGCCAGCAGGCTACCGCCCGATTCTTATTCTGCTTGGCACCGGGCTATATTTTATTTCTCTCTCCTATCATTATCAACCAAGTACATGAGGGCATGTTTTTATGGATGCCCTATGCAGGTATATTGTTTTCCATTGTTCCTTATTTACTCTTTATTGAAAAGCAGCAACGTGTTTTCAAATGGCTGATAATAGGGGCTTACCTATTGGCTGGGCTTTTTCTTGATATAATTTTTGCCCATACCACCCATTCGGGCTGGGATATCGAATTTCTACAGAGAAACTACATTTATTACAAAATTCCCCAGTTTGGCTTTGCCCTCTTTCTTCACCTTATAGCCTGGGTGCTAAGCCTGTATTATGATGAATGGGTTGGCGAACAAGAGGCGGCTCACAAAGAAATGCAAGTACTACAAGCGAGCATTGCGGAACTCAAGACGGAGCTTAAGGAAAAAGAAGAAGAGATAACCACCGTACACGAAAATTTAGAAATGATCCTAACGGAACGCACCAAGGTAATAGCGGAGCGTAACCAGCAGATTATCGAGTATGCTTATTTTAACGCACACCAAGTAAGAGGGCCACTGGCGCGAATTCTGGGACTGGTTAGCCTAAGCCGCACCATCAAAGACCCCGATGAACTGCTAGACATTATGCAGCGTATTGACACCTCTGCACAAGAGCTGAACCAAGCGATTTACAAAATCAATAAAATACTGGAAGAAGACGAAGACCCTTTAGAAAATGATGACTTTATATCAAATTGACGCTTTTGCTGAACGCGCTTTTACTGGAAACCCTGCTGCGGTGGTACTCCTAAAGGAATGGCCTTCAGACACGCTGATGAAGCAAATCGCGATGGAGAACAACCTTTCCGAAACGGCTTTTCTGGTCAAAAAAACGGAAGACACCTACGCCTTACGCTGGTTTACGCCCGCCACCGAGGTAGATTTATGTGGTCATGCCACTTTGGCTAGTGCATGGGTACTGTTTAATGAAGAGAAAATATCGGCTGCCTCTCTACATTTTGAAACACGAAGCGGTATACTAACCGTGCAAAAAGAAGGCGATGCCCTAGTGATGGATTTTCCTGCCGATACTTTACAGCCCCATACCACCGATGTCCCTGAGCTATTGTATGGCTTTGGCGTGCAAGCCCGTGAGGTGTATAAAGGAGTAAGCGATTGGCTGGTAGTACTTGACAGTCAAGCAGAAGTACAACAAATAGTTCCCGACCTTAAAACGCTGAAGAAAATTCCGGCACGTGGAATTATCGTCACTGCCAAAGGCGATGACTGCGATTTCGTTTCCCGCTTTTTTGGCCCCAACTGTGGCGTTGACGAAGATCCCGTTACCGGTTCGGCACATACCACACTGAGCGTATATTGGGCTAACATATTAAAGAAAAACACTTTTACTGCCCGTCAGCTATCGAAAAGAGGCGGAACCGTGTATTGCACCTTAGCAGGCGACAGGGTATTTCTAAAGGGCAAAGCACGACTTTTCTTGAAAGGTGAGATTTACCTGTAAGTAAAATTGTCGGTTTTGTCCTAATTTTTACAAGATTATTCTAATTACCTTTGTTTTACGGTGGGACAAATAATACCTTCATCCACCTAACGAACCTAAGTGAACATGAAATCTTTTGTAAAATTTGCCGGGATAGCACTAGGCGTGCTTATTCTGGCTATTGCTGCTCTATTGAGCTATGTCAAGTTTGCCTTGCCCAAGGTAGACCCAACCCCCGAAATGAGCGTAAAGCCCAATGACTACCTCTTAAAGCGAGGGGAGTATCTTGCCAATCATGTAACGGTATGTATGGATTGCCACTCAGAGCGTGATTGGACTAAATTTTCCGCACCGCTTAAGGAAGTGACTTTAGGAAAAGGGGGCGACCGCTTTGACACTTCCATGGGATTTCCCGGTACCTTCTATGCCAAAAACATCACTCCTGCAGGGATTGGCCACTGGACGGATGGAGAACTGTATCGTGCCATCACCACGGGAGTTACGCCTGATGGGCGTGCTTTATTTCCTGTAATGCCTTACCTTTCGTATGGAAAAATGGATCCTAGCGATGTTCAAGCCATTATTGCCTACGTCCGGAGTTTGTCGCCTATAGAATCTCAAATACCGGAGCGGTCTTTTGAATTTCCGATGAATTTTATTATAAATACCATTCCCCAAAATGCCAAGCCAAGCAAGATGCCATCGCCTGACCAAGTGCTTGCCTATGGCGAATACCTAACCACCATAGCCGCTTGTGGCGATTGCCATACCCCACAAGACAAAGGAGCTCCGCTACCCGGCATGGCCTTTGCCGGAGGTTTTGAATTTAAAATGCCTTTCGGAACACTCCGCTCAGCCAATATTACACCACACGCCTCGGGTATTGGTGAGTGGAGCAAAGAAGCCTTCATCAATAAATTTAAGACCTACGCTGATTCGAGCTATCTTACCAAAACAGTAGATGCCGATGCCTTCAATACCGTAATGCCTTGGGTAATGTATTCGGGCATGACAGAGCAAGACCTTGGTGCTATTTATGAGTATTTACAATCACTCGCACCTGTAGAAAACAAAGTAGAACGACTCAGTAAAAACTAGCTCATTCCTTAAAACAAAAAAGCTGAATTCTAATTATCCAGCTTTTTTGTTCCTTTTTATTTCACCGTTAATTTCTGTACCATCTGACCTCGCTCAGTCAAAATCCGAACAATATACACACCCGACTTAAAGGGTCTGACATTAATATCGGCACTAAATTCTCCACTTACCTCTTCCACGGTGCCTTGTTGCTCCCAAACCTTTTTACCGAAAGTGTCATAAACCAGAATATCCACCAATTGTCCTTTGGCTAAGCCACCCATCTTTAGGTATACAGTTTCGGATTGGGCAGGATTAGGGTACATGGCAAGTGAGATCGCCATATCGGAATAGTTGGTAATTTTTACGACCGGGGAGTATTCAAATGCACCATTATAATCGGTTTGTTTCAATCGATAATAGCTTATCCCTGCCATTGGAGAAGCATCTGTGAAGGCATAATCTACTGCGGAACGGGTAGTACCGGAACCCTCCAAATAGCCCAGTTCTTGATACTCTAATCCATTTTGAGATCTCTCAATAGTAAAGTAATCATTATTAGTTTCAGTTTGTGTTCTCCAGCTTAATTCTACAACCTCTCCATCTAAGCTTGCCCTAAAGTACTCTAGCTGGATTGGCAATGCCTCTTCTTCTCCCACACCAGTTATATCACTAAAAGAGGTTACCCCAGCCCAGAAAATTGTATTAGATGCATCAAGCACACCTCCACCCTTAGTCCAGTTTGGAGAAGTATTGGTGGAGTATTTTGCGACAACAAGGTTTGCCTCTGCAGAAATATCCGGTTGAACGTCCGAATCGAGATATTGTGCGGATAAATCGTAATTAGGATTTGTTATTCCGGTCTGGTTTACCGACCAGTACCTGTTCAGGTAAATTATTGTGGCCGGAGTAATCGTTGCAATTGTAGGATGTGCAGCATTCTTGACATTTACAGTTACATTTGCCCCCCCAGCCAATGTTCCGCTGTTCAATGTAAAGGTAAAAGGTGTATAATTACTTGCATCCCCTACCGGGAACAGGAAGGTTGCTGCAGGTGCAGAAGTAAAATATTTCCTTACCGTACCCGAGCCATCGGCCTGAATATAACTTGATTGGCTAGCGTTAATTGAAAAGGCTGCATCGGCAAAATTGACATTCCTCGACCCCAGAACAATATCACCTGAGGTAAGATCAAGCGTACCGTTTACTTGAAGAGGGTTGTTAAGGATTAGGTTTGCCCCACCTGTTTTATTGATTCTTACATTGACAAATTGAGGTAACTGAAAGTTGGTAAAGGTTTTAGAGACAGAACCATCAAATTCCACATTGGTACTGGTACTATTGGCCGTAGACGTAAAACTCCAATTTCCCGCTATATATATGGTATTATTTCCTCCGTTCATAGAACCAGCCTGTACACTCAGGTTATTATTGATATCGAGGTCCGTCCCCAATACAAGGGTACTTGTGCTTCCTGTAGATTTGGTGAGGTTATAGAACTCCTTACCAGAAGTAGTACCCGCTGTAATAGTTTGAATACCTCCCACTTTATTGAACACTACTGTGCCCTGCCTAGGAACAAAAGTGGCATTATTGGTAAAGTCACCCCCAACGTTGAGTTGATAGTTATTCGAGGTAACATCAAAGGTACCTGCAGACAATGTAAAATGATTACTAACCGTCATTGAGGTTGAAGGTCGGAAGGTTGCCGTACCGTTAAGGCTTAGGTTATTAAAATTATTACCTCCAGTCGTAATGGTTACAAAACCCGTGGCAGCAGTAAACTCCACCGTGGATGCTCCGGCTGTAAAAGTACCAGTATTGCTCCATTGAGAAGCTACGGTAATTAATGAGGATGAGCCGGGAGAGACCGTTACAGTACCTGCATTGTTAAATTCGCCCGCCATGGTAAGATTAGCATTATCTGCAAGCGTGATTACGCCACCCGTTAATACGGTGAGATTACGGGATTCCACATCCCCACTTGTTGCATCTATTCTCGGGAAGTTATTTGATGCACTACTCACATCAGGAATAATTAGATTGGTAGTGCTAGATGGCATCAATACAGGTGACCAGTTATCGGGATCAGTAAAGTCTGTACTCACATTACCAGTCCAGCTCAGGAGAGGGAAGGTATAATCCCATTCAACAAGCCCAGATACTGCTGACGGAGTAGCCTCATCATCCTGCTCAAATAGATAGTTGCCTAAAGCACCCTCCGCATCAAATACGAGGAGTGTACCAAGACCTGTAGTCCTAGTAATATTATAAGCTGGCCCTGTACCAAAAGTTACGTTATTGATGGTAATACCTGTGCCACCATTGAGGTCGTTTTCCAACTGGATGAATCGGCCACCCGTAAACCCAGAGGCATACGTTCCGTTGCTTAGGTTGTTGGTAGCATCAATGGCGGCTCCGGATTTAATATACACTCCGTTAACGTTGGTATATTCTACCAAATAGTATTGTGCTGCAATCGTTCCACCAGAGTTAACTGTAAGGGAGTAGTTGCCTGTGGAAATCCTTGTTATCCTTGCCTGATTGTCGTCATCATCGCCTACCAGTCGTAATGTTCCTCCAGAGTTTACTGTTAGCGGAACTGCATTACCTAGGCGCAGAATGGCATTTGCGTCCACATCTAGCGTTCCTGACACAGAGATGAACGGAGATCCAGTACTACCTACAGACAACTCCTGACCGTTCAGACTTAAAGTACCTTGAATGATATTCAGATTCCTACGTATAGAAGTCGTAGTTCCTAGATTAAACGTAGCATCCCCGTTAATATCTACATCATAAAAATTGGATGAGGTACCAACACTGATGGTTTTCGTTCCTGAAGAGCTATTAAAAATAACCTTTCCATTTTTTGATTCAAAAGTGCCGCTGTTTATAAAATCACCTCCAATAGTAAGTGTGCGGTTAGCATTACTTACATCCATCGAACCAGCAGTAATGGTAAGGTTCCCCAAAATGGTGGTATTGGCAGATAATTGATACGAAGTACTGGCATCAATTTCGAGATCCCTAAAAGCATTTGAACCGTTATTGATAGATTTGGTACCACCTGTTCCGGTTAATTTAACTAATCCATTCAATGAAACAGTACCTGAGGTGTTCTTCTGCCAGCTACCAATTACCTCAATTATATCATCTGAAGATGAACTTATAAGAGTTCCGCTTATGGTTATATCGCCATTAACGGTTAAATCCTGATTAGCATCTGAAGTTGAAATAGTTAGTGTTGCTCCGGAATTTATAGTAAGGTTGGCTACCAAAGCCCCATCCACACTAATCAGCGGTTGATTAACAGAAGATGCTATAATCACATTTTCAGCACCGGTAGGTACAATATTTGGCCCCGAGCTAGCTGTCCAGTTATCAGCAACAAACCAGTTTGTGTTCAGACTGCCGTCCCAGGTTAGCGTCACCGGACCTGTCCAATCAATGAGGTTATTAGGGTCGTTATCGAAACTTTCTCCCGCAAAAACACCCGTTGCATTATAAAACTCTAATGTACCCGAGCCCGCGGCTAGTTTTACCACATTGGCTGATGAACCTCCAGGGGCAACGGGGAAATTCACATTTTCTATACGATTAGCTCCGGTAAGGTTTTGTGTATTTTCAATACGCAACATATATCCATTACCCGCTCCATTAGTAAATGTTCCGTCACTGAAGTTATCTGTTGCATCAATTGTTGCAGTAGATGAAATTACAATCCCATTCTGGTCAAAATACTCAAACAAATAATTTCGCGCTTTTATCATTCCATTTACTTGGAAGGCATAACGACCAAAATTTGTTGCATTTCGTGATACAATGGCTGGGTTTACCGATGAGCCAATTATTTCAATAGTGCCTGAGGCATTTACTGTCAAAGTGGTATTGTCGCCAAGCCTTAAAGATCCGCCATCGCCCAATTGAAGTATACCTGAAATAGAAACAGCATCAGCCCCATTTCCCAATTGAAGTGCTTTACCATTTCCATTAAGGATACCATTGTCAAGATAAAAATTTCCATATGCGTTCAATTCATCAACGATAACAAACTCAGTAGATGCCCCATCGAAGGTAATGTTATTAAAAATCGAGGCATTAGTTTGAAGATTAACCGTTCCTGTCGGTTTGTTAAAGATGTACCATCCACTATTTGCAATGGTTCCGTCTATCACAATTAAATCGCCACCAACTGTAATGGTCCTGCCATTAGCGGTAAAGGTCCCATCATTTACTCTTAATGTTCCGGCAAGAGTTAATGCACTATTGGTACTTACCTGGCCAGAGGTTTTATTGAGAGTAATCCGATTGAACGGGTTTGTTGATGTTACAGCAACAAAGATTGATTGATTGGCTGCTTCTTCAAAAATTACTTCACCTCCACGAGGAATAAAGGTACCTCCACCGTTGTTGTTCCAGTTTCCAGAAATATTAATGCTATAATTGCTAGGGCTAACATCGAGTGTGGCAGTACTAAAGGCCAAATCCTGACTAACTAAGATATCACCTCCAAGGGTTTTAACATTCGAATTCCTCATGTCAAGGCGCGCATAGTTGGTAGGATAAATAGTCTGATCGCTCGTACCTCTGTAGGACACCCTACTATCAGTTTGCAAATCATAAAAAGCAAAACCTGAAGGGAAGTTATTGGCTCCAAAAATCCATATCTCCTCTGCGTTCTCGAGGGTGAAGGTTCCTTGTCCATTACTACTAGTAATCTGATACTCTTGAAAGTTGGCATAGTTAATACCTGCCTTAAGGGTAACGTCACCTGTTAAGGTAACATCACCAGCAAGAGTAAACACCCCTCCCTGATTATTAACAACAAGGGAATTAAGGTTAGAAGCATTTAGCGTTTGCGTTCCAGCCCTATCAAACTCAATGGCGCCTGTGCCTGTATAAGTACCCGTTCCAGTCCAAGCAGTTCCGCCAAACAGGTGAGTATTTCCACCGTCTTCAAAACTTGCCCCGGCTTGAATAAGCACATTGCCGTTCATATCGAGAATACTACCTCCGTCCGCAACAAGCGAAGAGTACACTGTTAATGCACCTTGAATTGTAGCGTTGCCATAGAAATTCTTATCGCTAGTTCCAGCTACATCCAGATTATAAAATGTGCCGTTGGTAATATTCTGAAGGCCACCATTCAATATTACTTTACCTACAGTGCTTGTGGTAAATACTCCGTTGTTGGTTAAGTTTCCATCAAGATTAATCGTGTAATTATTGGTGGATGGTGTTAACGTTCCATTATTGATAGTAAGACTGCCTGAAACATTAATAGTGCTACCGACCAAAATAAATTCTGTAGAAGTATTATTCACAACAAGATTATAGAAAGCTGCTGTTCCGGGAGTTATTACGGATGAGCCTGTTCCGGTAATAAATTCTACGGTGCCACTGCCATTATTAAATACACCATTGGTCCCTTTGGTCCATGAGCCATTAACTGTAATCAAAGTTCCGGAGTTACTTATGGCTAATACCGCCACACTTGTTCCCGTACCTATGGTTACGTCTCCGTTTACTTCTAGGTCATGTCCATTCTGTACAGAAAGCTGTCCATTACTAATGAGCAGGCTCTTACATTCGGCATCACTGGTAGAAATAATCGGGTTATTTGGGCTACCAGCAGGAATATTGGCCGTGATGGTTGTAGTAGGAATGGTTGCGGGGCTCCAGTTGTTGGCATTGTGCCAATCGGTACTCACATTGCCTATCCACGTTACTGATGTTACTCCTGGCCAAACAAGCTTTCCTGTTATCGCTGCTACAATTCCCTCTCCATCATCCTCAAAATTAAAATCACCTAGGTTACCGGTAATATCAGGAACAAATGTGATGGTACCAATGGCTGAGGCTGCTCTTCGCACATTGAAGTGTGTGCCTTGAGTAGGTGTTCCGCTGAAATTAAATACTACGTTAGCTATTGTATTAACGCCTGTTGCATCGGCATTCAAGGTAAGATAGCGTTTTATACCTGCGTTGGTACGAATATTCGACCATGTACCATCAGAGAAGTTATTGGTAGCATGGAGTGTTGCAGTTGACTGCACATCCATACCAGCATCTGAAAGATATTCAATCAGGTAAAACCTCGCCTCTATTGTTCCTGTGGTTATGTTAATCTGAGTTTCTGCACCCGCTACACCGGTTTGATGCCTTGTAATAGTGGCTACATTGCCCGATGTACCAACTAGGCGGAGTGTACCCGTTACGTTAAGTACGCATTGGGATGTTCTGTTATCAAAAGAAAGCGTGGCATTTTCGTCTACTTCCAAGGTTCCGGCAACGGAGTAGGTTTTACCTCCCGCCACATTGGTTCCAAGATTTAGCCTATTGCTATTCAGGTCTACTGTAGCATTAGCTCCTATGGTCATATCACGAGTTACCGTAGTGGTAGCCGACTGGAGTGTGTAACTAGTGGCAACTGAGGGCGCAAAGTTTACAAAATTAAAGCTTGAGCCTCCGGTGGTAATGGTTTCCGTTCCTCCTACCCCATTAAAGTTTACCGTATTTCCATTGGCAGTGAAGCCTCCACCCGAGTTTGTCCAGCTTCCGGTCAGTGTAATGTTATATGGGCCTGCACCGGTGTTAAGTGTTGATGAAGTTATGGTCAAATCATTTACTGACCAGGTTGAGGTCATGGTTTTAGTACCCGTTCCGCTTATGGTCACATTATTTGCCACAAAGCTTGGGGTAGTAATTGTCTGATTACCTCCATCAAATTCAATATTTGCTGCAGCGGTAGTCCATGTAGAGTTGTTAGTTACGGTTCCAGCAATGGTATGCGTAAGTGCCCCCATTGAAACTGAGCTTCCCGTATTAATAGTGAATGATCCGTTAACATCCACCCCATTCGCGCTGAATGTTTTTACGCCTGCTCCACTAAATGCCACATTATTGAAACTATTGTTAGCTCCAGGGTTGATGGACTGAGCAGTAGCCTTATCGAAGGTAAAGAGATTGGCCGTATGATTGAATGTACCGTTGTTATTGGCAAAGGCGGCTCCGTTCATAGTGATATCTCTGGCTGTATTTACAGTAACTCCGCTATTAACCGTCAGATTACCTTGTATGGTAATTATGTCATTACCATCGCCAAGGGTTTTGGTACCTGATCCTGCAAAAACTATGGTTGGAATGGTAAGCGCAGTGACGTTTACCGCAGGAGTGGTAGCCCGTATAGTTTGCGCTACACCGTCCAAGGTAAGCAGGATACTCGAAGAAGATGGCGTGTAGTTGGCTATTGAAATAGTTGGGCCGGCTACCGATATATTTCTTCCATTATCTATATACGTTGCACTTTCTGTATCCCATAAACCATCTACATTCAGGTTGGCTACTCCATCGCTCGTCACAGTTTTGGCATTACTGAAATAAAGGTTTCCATAAGTTACACCAGAGAACAATATTTGGTTTACACCAGCAGCACTGTTAAGATCGGTCGTACTTGTTGGGTCTATGCTATATGTAAAACCCGTTGGGTATGCTATTGAAGGGGAAGCAACGGCTGTATTTAAATTTGATCCACCCGAAAGAGTGAATATCCCCGTTCCATCACCGGTTATGGTGAATCCTTGCATATTTAATGTTACGCCCGATTGAACGGTAATACTTCCTGTGATGCTAAGGTTACTATTCAATACTTTAGCACGCTGACCACCCAATATCATATTGTTATAAGTGGTGATATCAGCATCCATACACCAGCTTGAGCTGCCCGGATCGCAAATATCGTTCGTGCCTACGTGGATAAGGGTAGAATTGCCTGTTCCCCAATTAATATTTGATCCGGTAGCTGCGTTAATGCTTCCTGTTAGGGTAAGGTTGGCATCGTTGGTGGCCATATCCAATGTAGTGGTGGCATCATTTAAGGTCAATGTGCCTGTTACTTCTAGATGGCCAAGTGCCGTTTTGGTTGTGGTGGCCGAAGTAGCTCTTCTTAGCCGCAAGTTACCGTAAGTAGTAGCAAAAATATTTTGGTTAATATCAGCTATATACTCAAATGTACTGTTGGGGGCTATAGAAATAGTCTCAAATCCGCTGGGGAAATTATTAATTCCTCTCAATTGAACTGTGGCATTTCCTGCAACGGTAAAAGTATTTGAACCTCCGGCACCGCTGATCTGATGTACGCCAAAGTTCACCGTTCCTACACCTGAAGAAACAAGAAAATCTCCATTAACCACAGAGGGCTGGTTGAATGTTTTGGTTCCTGTTCCGCCAAAAACCAAGGTGTTGAAAGTGGTAACAAAAGATCCGTTGTCAATGGTCTGATTGACTCCATTGAAGGTTACAGAGCCAGCCCCAGTTTGAATAAATGCTGTTGTTGAAGCATTGTTAACCCAGTTTTCTGCTACCTGAATACTGTTTGAGCCAGCATCAATAGCAGTATTAGTCCCCAAAGTAAGTCTCCTAGAGATACTTATGTTGCTCGCTAATAGCTTGGTACTTAAGGCGGCAGCTGCAAGTGTTTCCAGATTATAGAAGGTGCCTCCAGAAATGGTTTGTATACCCGCTATTGATTGATCGAGGAAAACATCCGCAGCCCTTGGAGTAAACGATCCTGTTCCTGAAACTTCCCAGTTTCCTGAAAGGTAAATATCGTAATTGTCTGAAGTAGCATCTAGCGTACCGTTGCTAATTAATAACTTCCCGTTTACATCAATATTTGACGCGAGATTGTATGTGGCTCCACCGTTAATGGTGAGGTTATTAAATGCTCTTCCGGCTGTAGTACCCGCATTTATTGTATTGATACCAGAGGTACCAGTAAAGACTACCGTCCCGCTTCCGGGATTAAATGTGCCTAGATTAGACCAGGAGGTACCTACATTAATAAGGCTATTAGCATCCGTTACGGTAACTGTTGTCCCTACACCTATGATAAGGTTTTCGTTCAAGTTCAAATCAAAACCGCCCGTAACTTCGAGCGTTATGGCTGCACCGCCCTGTGCATCAAGAATAACTCTTCTTGGTGTGGCGTTAGCTGTTTTAATACTTACTGTATAGGCTCCTGCTAGTTGATCATGATTCAAATAAACGATATCGTTAGCGGGGTTTGAGGGTACAGTATTGCTGAACCAGTTGGCCGGTCTATGCCAATCGGTGTTATCGGTACCATCGGCCCCAACCCAAAAGAAACCATCAGGGAATGTCCAGAGGATCAGGGTTCCAGGGTTGGCATCATCGTTATCGTAAGATTCACCAGCCAGGCCACCATTGGCATCTGTAAAGGTTATGGAACCTGTACCAGATGTTCTTGCTACGTTAAAGCTTGGGCCTACATTAAACGAAACGTTATCAACTGAAAAATCAGTAAAATTAAGGCCTGTTAGGGTCAGATATTGTGAACCCGCCCCACCGGAGAATGTCCCGTTTGAGAAGTTGTGAGTAGCATCGATTGTTCCACCGGAAATGGTTACTCCTGTAGATATTGTGCTTTGAATAAGATAGTATTCCGCTTCAATTATACCAGAGGTTTGGGTAACTGTATATCCTGTAGTACTGGAGGTGCCCAGAATTGCCGGATTGCCGTCTACCCCCACAATCCGCAAAGTTCCGCCATTGTTTAATAGGTTATTATTATTTGCAAGTAACACTTGCGCCCCGGCATCTATATCCAAAGTGGTTCCGGTATTGATAATTAGCCTGTTGGCAGTCGCATTACCCGTGAATGATAGTGTGTACCCACTCAAATTGAATGTACCACCGTTAAGCGTTATAGAATGGGAATTGGCAATAGTAAGATTATTTGCCAAGCTGTAAACAATACCGGGTGCTTCAAAAAAGATATCGCGCAGGGTAGAACCTCCTGAATTAATTGTGGGGCTCCCTGAAGAGGCATTAAGGGTAATCTGGCTGGCTGCATTATTCTGATCAAATGCTCCCCCTGTGTTTGAAAGACTTCCTGCCAGATATACATCAAAAGTATTGGTACGGAAAGTACCCGATGAAATAATCAGATTGTTATCAATATCAATATCGCCACCAAGCACAATTACTCCGGTAGAATTGTTGATATCAACATTATAAAACACTTTGCCGGCTCCCGTTCCTCCGGGGTTTATGGTGCTTGTACTTCCATTAAAAGTAACAGTACCAGTATTCGGCACAAAAGTACCATTGTTGTTCCAGTTGCCTCCCAAAGTAATTCCATAATTGGAAGCGGAAACATCAAGTGTGCTGCTTGCATTGATTGTAAGGCTATTAGCAAGGGATATGTTTCCATCCAAGGTTTTAGTACCCGTACCCGCAAAAACCACATTACCAAAATTAGATGAACTAATCGACTGATTGGCTCCGTCAAATGTCAGTGTTCTATTGGTATGGTTAAAGCTGCCATCGTTTATCCAATTCCCCCCCACAGTTAAGTTGGCAAAATAGGTACCATCCCAACTGGCATCTACAGTAGAGGCTGTGATGGTAACATCCCCATCGATATCAATAAGGTTATCGGTATCGTCCCTGAACCTTTTGATTCCGGCATTACTGAATGAAATATTATTGAAGGAACCTGCGCCTTCCTGTCTGATTGACTGAAGATCGGGCCCATCGAAAGCCATGGTACTTCCGGTACTAATAATGGTGGTTCCTGTATTGGCTGTCCAGTTATCGCCCAAACTAAGAGTTACATTACTAAAATCGAATGTGGCATTGTCTTGAGCAAGCGTTACAGATCGATTAATATCCAGGTCAGTTAGGGCCGTTACCGTTCTGAATGATGCGTTAGTTTTATTGATATTCAACGCTCCGAAATAGCTATTGCCATTTGAAGAAATAGTTTGGTTGGCAGAAGTGCCGTCAAAGGTTACAGTACCTGTTGTTTGTATATACTGACCCGAACCTCCATTAACCCAATTCCCATCTAGATTTATATTGTAGGTTGATGCATCGAAGATAGCGCCATCGCTTACTGTGAAATTCCCTAAAAGGTTAATGTTTCCGATTAATGATGCTGTTCCGCTATTCGAAACGGTTAGGTTATTAAAATTGCTTGCACTTACATTCTGATTTACGCCATCCAAAACGATAGTTCCTGTTGGCAAAGGATAATATGCAGTAGTTAAGGCAAAATCGCCTGCTACGGTATGGGTAAACCCTCCATCTACAAATACCGGATTACCTCCCGTTCTCTCAATCCTTCCGTTAATATCCAGCCCAGCAAAAGCCGATTTGTTTCCGTTATTTTCAAATTGAAGAATTCCATAAGCAAAACCATCGGCCAAATCCTGATTACCATTTAAATCGTATCGTATGCGACTTTCCGGATCAAGGCTAACACTAGTGAAGGTTGCCATTGCCGTACGGAAACTACCGGCTCCTGTACCGGCTGAGGTATTGTATCTTACATAAGGGCCTAGAATAAATGATGAACCCGCGCCCCCCGTAATATGGAAAGCATCTGGATCAATCACCAATAATACGCTATTTGCACCTCCGGGATTTGAGGCATTAAAGCTACCCGTAAGTGTAATATTGGCCTGAATTGCCTTGGTTCTGGTTGCCGTAGGCAGACCCTGAGTAATCGTGAAATTATTGAAGGAGTAGGTTCCTGCTGAAATGGTTTGATTTAGGTCGTCTGCATCAAGAATCAGGTTACCATTTCCATTGATTGTACCCGAACCACCGGTAAGGTTTCCGCCTACCGTTATTGTATGGGTATTTAGATTGAATGTAACATTGCTATTGAGAGTTAGCGTACCCTCTATTTCAATGGAAGACTCAAGGGTTTTAACGTGCGCAGCGGTACCGTCCAAAGATACGTTTCCATACGTATGCCCACCCCTCACTGTTTGTGCTGCTGTATTTCTGAATCTGGTAGTAGAGGTGGCTCCAAAGCTATAGCTCGCGAAACCTGTGGGGAAGTTATCAGTTCCTTCCAATTGGATGGCTGCCCCATTACTTATTGAAAAGGCGTGTCCTGTATCTGTTATGCTAGAGCCCGACTGTAGCACAAACGTACCTGAGGTAATCGAAAGATTGTTATTTATCGATAAGGACTTGCCGGAAAGCAGGGAAACATTACCTGCAATTGTTAATTCGGCCGTACCGAGAGACAAGGTATTGTCATTTGAATCATTTATATTACCTCCTGTAATAGTTACCGAACCGGAAAGATTGCTGGTACCCGCCAGATTTATACCATTCCCTATTTGTATTGTAGCATCACCTGCTACGGTGGCTCCGGTATTTACCGTAAACAAACTGGCAATATAGGGTGAGGATATGGCTCCGGTAAGCGTTTTGGCATTGACTCCACCATTGGAGAATGCTACTCCAAAGAAAGAAGAGTTATTAAGGTTGATGTTTTGCACATTTGCACCATCGAAAGTAAATGTACCTGACGAAGCACTGAAAACACTTCCATTGGCTACACTAAAGTCCCCTCTTAGGTTTTGATTAGTAATGGTAGTAACTATAGAGTTATTGGAAACACTGAAATTACCATTTATTGTAAGGTTAGCTCCCAAAGTAAGTACCCCTCCACCGTTTACGGTTAGGTTATTGAAAGTAGCTGTGGTGCTAATATTTTGACTTGTTGTAGAATTAAACTGTATGGTTCCTCCACCGCTTAATTGACCTGTACCTGCCTCGCTCCAATTACCAGCCACTGTGTGGGTGAAATTACCATCATTGAACGTAGCTCCATCGGCAATACTTACATTTCCATCTATGTCCAAGGCTACCTGTGCTGTGAGGTTTTTTGTTGAAGTAAGGATAAGATCATTCAATACGGGAGCTACTGAGCCTGAAACACGCGCATCGGTACCCGTTACGGTAAGGTTACAAACCCTAACAGAAGTTGGCCTGAAATTGATGCTGCCATTATTTTGTAAATTACCATTCAACGACAAGGTATGAGTAGCCGTAAAATTGCCTATAGAAACGGTTCCGTTAGCGCTTACCCCTAAAAGCTCTTGAATGACTAATGCTCGTGCAGTGGTGTTATTGCCAATCACCAGACCAGCCGCACTTCCTGATCCCACCGTGATCCTTAATACATTAATATCTTGATCAACTGTTACGGTATGTCCGTTTTGTACCACAAATACGGCAAGGCCACTGGTGAGGTCACCGGCAACGGGGTTAGCACCGCCACCTCCCGCGCTTTTGTTCCAATTGGTTAATGTACTAAACAATCCTGTGCCCTGACTGTAAAAAGTAAGGCCGGGGAAAGTCCATACAATTAGTGTTCCCGGGTTTGCATTATCCTGATCAAAATTTTCGCCTGCCAGTGTACCCGATGCATCGGAAACGGTAAAAGTTCCTGTTCCGCTGGTTCTTCTAATATTATAAGTTGGCCCTGCATCAAACTGAATCTCGTTAGCCGTAATGCCTGCGCCTATGTTCAGGCCTGTTAAATCCAGATAATGGTTGCCCGTTCCGTTGGCAAATAACCCGTTGCTGAAATTATTTGTAGAGTTGATAGTTCCTGCTGAAATGGTAAGCCCGCCTGAACCTAAATATTGAAATTCATAATGTTGGGCGAAAATTTCAGCTGAAGCTCCGTTCTGAACAATGGTATAATTACCGGAAGTGTTTCTTGATATAATTGCACGGTTGCCACTGGCGCCTACTACCCTTAACCTTCCTTGGTTAGTTATCACCCTGGTATTGGCTACTAAAAATTGCCCTCCGGCACCTATACTAAGCTCTCCATTGGCATTGATAGTTGTGTTGCCAGCGGTGGTTATCACTCTGGAATTAACATCAAACTCAGCCCCATCGTTGATAATAATATTTCCTAAAACAGAAAAGTTAAACCCTGCAAGCAGTTCTAAGGAAGATGTAGCTAAAGTAATATCGTGAAATTCGGTTAGCGTGGGTGTTCCTGTAAGGCTGTGTACGCTCAATCCGCTTACTGTTACATTCGCATATCTTGTGGCAGATGAATATAAATCGAACGTCCCGTTCTGAGTAATGCTTCCTGTAAGGGTAATGGAATGTATGGCGTCCGCAGCACCAACAGTAAATGTCGACCCCGCATCCACCTGCACATTATTAACATTCAACGTCCTGTTCTGGCCTGCGGTACCCCCTATTTGGAAGGTACTTGAATTGGCTACCAATAAAAGATTGCTTACGCTCACGGTGGTTTCTACCCTTTTGGCATTGGCGCCTCCTCCGTTGAAAGTAAGGTTGTAGAAACTGGCTGTTCCCGTTCCCTGCACAAGCTGGATAAAGTTATTCCGGTTAAACTGAACGGTGCTGGTACCTACCGTTGTTACCCCTCCTGTATTTACAGTCCAGTTGCCTGTTACCGTGTGGGTGAATGTTCCTAATGCAAGAGTGGATGCATTTTCGATAGTAACCGATCCTTGTATATCAATCGCGTACCCCAATGTTGTTGTATTAGAGGTTGCATTCAGAACTAGATCATTAAATTGAGGAGTTGCTCCTGGCGTTCCTGAAAACGTATGAGCAACATTTGAGTTCATATAAACAACAGCGCGGCTATCGGCATCAAAGTACATGTCGAAAATACCGTTGATTGTTACGTCTTCATTGAATAGTACAGAGTGAGTGACATTTGGAGTATTTACAGAAAATGTGTTCCCGCTATTAATTATAACATCACCGGTAAATGTAAGGGTGCGTGCAGTAGCCGCCACACCAATTAGTACTGTAGATGCGTTTGAGATGGTGCTGGTGCCAGTAACTTCAAAATCCCCATCTATCCGGAATGTACTTCCTCCGTTAGGTGTAAAGTTTCCTGTAACGGTGGTTTTTCCCGAAGTATGCGTCAGCGTGTGGGTACCGGCAGTAGCGGTAACAAGTAAGTTGCCTGTTACAGCTATTTGAAATGAAGAAGCACTTATCGTTACATTATTGGTTCCTGAAATCTCAAGGTTTCCACCAACGGAAACATTTCCTGAGAAGTTTTTTGTAGATCCAAAAGTGGCCGAAATGACAAGTTGATTAAAGTTTTCGGCATTATTGACTGTTTGATTGCCCCCATCAAGATTAACCGTTGATCCGGTATTGGTAAATGTGCCAGAGTTTGTCCAGTCTCCGGCAACATTCAAAGTTCCGTTTGTAGCTGTAAGGGTTCCATTGTTTACAAGGCTACCATTAATATCGATGGTATTTGCATTGGTTATAAAATCAGAAGAAGCGCCTATGGTTAGGTTCAATGTAATGGGAAGCCCAATGCTTGTGTTTACCGATCCGCTGGAAGCATTTAAGGTAACATTTGCTAAATCGGTAAGTGTTGGTGTTCCACTTATCTGATGCACCACGTTGGTATCGAAAAACAAATCGCAGTAGCTGTTGGCGTCTGTATAAAGGTCAAATGTACCGCTTTGTACAATACTGCCTTTCACGATAAGAGTATGTACCGCAGTAATATTAGTTACATCGATTAGGCTTCCTGCTGAAATAGTGAGGTCTCCGCCTAAAGTTATAATTCTGCTTGCAGTGGCTGCCCCAATTCGAAATGTAGAAGAATTCGATATGGATGTATTTCCAAGCACTTCAATATCTCCGTCTACCCTAAAAATACTCCCTCCATTCAAGTCAAGGTTTCCAGTTACTGTGGTTTTCCCACTTGTATGACTTATGGTATGTGTACCCGCGGTAGCCGAGACTAAAAAATTTCCTGTTACCGCTAAATTATTAATCGAGGTGTTAATGGTAACGCTATTAGTACCAGCCATTTCCAAATCACCGGTTACATTTACTGCTCCTGAGAAGGTTTTGGTTACCGTGCCTGTACCAGAAACAATAAGATTGTGAAATGTTTCAGTATTGGAAACTGTCTGAGTTCCCCCTTCAAGGTATACCGTAGATCCACCTGCAGTAAATGTTCCACTATTACTCCAATTGCCTCCTACAAAATAATTATGTGAATTTGCTATCCATTGGGTATTTACCCCTAACGTTACTCCCAATACCGCAGTAAAGCCAAACCCGGAATTAACAATTCCGGAGTTATCAAGCATAATAAAATTAGATAGCTCGGCACTACTGGGAGAACCTATTAAGTTATGGGTTACATTCCCAGAAAACTCAAGATTACAAATACTATTTCCATCAAAATAAAGATCAAAATTCCCATTGGTTACGATAACATCGCCTCCTACAGTTAAGGTATTAGATGTATTAGATGTACCATTCAGAAATGAAGATCCAGATTCAACAGTGAAATTTCCAGTAACTTGATAGGTTCTGTTTGCCGAAGCATTCCAGGTTACTGTACCGCCCGCATTAATGCTTACATTACCACCAATAGAAAGATTAGAAGCAATCGTTTTGGTACCTGCGCCTGTATTGTGCAAATTATAAAAATTTGAGACACTTATGGCTTGTGTTCCTCCGGCATAGTCGATTGTGGATGTGCCAGGGTTAAAAGTTCCGTTATTGGTAAAGGCCGACATCACTCTCACCGTCTGGTCTCCAAGCGTAAGCGTAGTACCGGTATTTATAGTTAAACTATTCAGCTCAATTAAAGAAGGTGTACCCGAAAGTGTTTGAACGACTCCTCCGTTAAGCACCAGATTAGCAATGCTGTTCGCATCATCAAACAGATCCAGCGTACCGTTTACAGCTATATTACCTCCCACATTTAATGTAGCCGTTCTATTGAACGCCCCATTGGCTATTACGCTCGCGCCATTGTTTATGGTAAGCCCTCCAGAAATAGTCAGGGTACGATTATTATTATCAGAAAGCACCAGACTTCCAGAAGTGCCATTACCCACAATCAAAGAATTAATGGTATAGCTATTGTTCAAGGTAATGGTGTGCCCATCTTGAATTACGTAATCGAATGCACCTATAGATGCAGGGGATGAACCAGATCCATCAATTGCTGTATTCCAGTTACTTACAATGCTAAAATTATTTGTTCCCTGTGAGTAATACGTTTGGGCAAAAGAAGATAGTGACAACAGTACTAATAACTGAACTAAAAAAACTCTGGTGGGTCTCATATTGGGGTGATAAAGAATTAAACGATGGCTGTTAACCACCTTTTGATACATCAAATATACCTACGGTAACAATCGCTTGGTCAATAATAATACGAAAAAGGCCAATTGTATGATAGAATTGTATTTTTTTGCGACAAAGAAAAACCATAATTCTGACCTTCAATAGCTTGAGGAGAAATACTTCTGCTTTGGCATTTAGATTGTTTCATTTTGATAATTTCTTCTACCAAGGCCCGCTTGGTAGCTCCTCCTTCAAAATTCACAAAGTCCGGATTACCTATCAGTAGGAGTAAGCAAGTCAAATTGTTCAAGTAAATAGTTTACGATCCAGCCAAAAACGAAACTATTGAATTCAGCCTTTTCTATATTTACAATATTTTACAAAACAAAGATGAATTTCCACTATCAAAATACAGCTTAGCATAGCAATGGTGCGATATCAGGAATTTGCATTTGAAGATATTCCTCAAACTTACTATCAAACTGAAGATATATCGTCTTAACAAAACGGTCAATGCCTTCAATACCGTAATTCCTTGGGTGATGTATTCGGGCATGACAGAGCAAGACCTCGGTGCTATTTACGAATACTTACAATCACTTGCACCCGTAGAGAATAAGGTAGAACGACTTACAGCCCTTAAATAAAAAAAGCCCTTTCGGGCTTTTTTTATTTATTTTTGGCATGATAATACATGGTACAGCAATTACTCGGCACCAGTATTTTCCTGGCCATGTCTTGTATTTCACTGGCGGTAATTCGCTCAATAATATCGGCTTCTTGATTTATCAAGTCGGGATTTCCTAAAAAAGCAGCATACGCCAAATTCATGGCTCTATTGAGCAATTCTACTTCACCAAAAGCCAGGCTTGCCTCCGCCTGGTTTTTCACTTTACTTAGCTCGGCTTCTTCTATTCCTTGATTAATCACTTCCTCCAAAATCTCATTAACAGCCTTTTCAGCCGCAGCAAAATCCACCCCTTCGTTCAGGTTGCCATTTATCATCAGTAAGCCCGGATCGATAGAACCCGTAACAAAAGCAGAGATGGAGTTAAAAACCTTATCGCGTTTGACTAGGCGATCGTACAGGCGAGAGGATTTTCCTCTTCCCAACAAATCGCTTAACAAATCGGCTGTATAATAAGCATTTTCGCCCCTTGCAGGCATATGAAAAGCTTTATAAAAAGCATTTAAAGGCACATTGGCCTCCACCTCAAGTAATCTCGCCTCCGTTTGCACGGGCTCCTGAAGAATATTTCTTTTATAAGCTTTGCCCGCCTCAATAGGGCCAAACCATTTTTCCGACAGCGCCTTCACTTGATCCAGCGTAACATCTCCAGCCACTACCAGTATGGCATTATTGGGTCGATAGAAGGTAAAAAAGAAAGATTGCACATCTTCCATAGTGGCTTGCTCTATATGCGAGATGTCCTTACCAATGGTAGCCCAGCGATAGGGATGCACCTTGTAGCAATGCGGCCGTAACTTAAGCCACACATCTCCATAGGGCTGATTAAGGTAGCGCTGCTTAAACTCTTCAATCACCACCTTGCGCTGCACCTCCAGCACCTCAGGGTCGAAATTCAGGCTCAGCATGCGGTCGCTCTCCAACCAAAAGGCTGTCTCCAGATTCGAGGAAGGTAGAGTAATATAATAATTGGTAATATCCGGACTGGTGAAGGCATTGTTTTCACCCCCTACTTTCTGAAGCGGTTCGTCATAGGAAGGGATATGCTTAGAGCCTCCGAACATTAAATGCTCAAATAAGTGAGCAAATCCGGTTTTATCTTCCCTCTCATCTCTCGAACCCACTTTGTACAACAAATTCACCGCTGCCATAGGCAAACTGTGATCCTCGTGCACAAAAACTTGAAGTCCATTTGCTAGCGTAAACTCTTCAAACTGAATCATGGTACAACTTACATCAATTCCCAAAAATAAAAAATAAGGCTATGTTTTGCGGTGCAAGGCAATGCTTTAACTTTGCCGTCCAATTAGGCCAACAAGGCAATTCAAACGATTGTTATGCAGTTCAAAAAGAAAAAATATTCCGATCAGGTTCTGAAAGATTTATACGAAGGGATTTTGCGCCCTCGCATGATAGAAGAAAAGATGCTCATCCTTCTTCGTCAAAATAGAATCAGCAAATGGTTTTCAGGAATCGGTCAGGAAGCAATTGCCGTGGGCCTTACCATGGCCTTGGAAAACGATGAATATATTCTGCCCATGCACCGCAACTTGGGCGTGTTTACGAGTCGCAAGCTCCCCTTCGATCGCCTTTTTGCCCAGTGGCAAGGCACCATGATGGGATACACCAAGGGCCGCGACCGCTCCTTCCATTTTGGTACTAACGAGCACCACATTGTAGGCATGATTTCTCACTTAGGCCCTCAGAATGGGGTAGCCGATGGGATTGCCCTAGCCAGCAAAATCAGTGGTGAGAAAAAAGTAACGGCCGTGTTCAATGGCGATGGCGGTACTAGCCAGGGCGATTTCCACGAGGCCATCAACGTGGCCGCTGTGTGGAATCTTCCGGTCATTTTCATTGTAGAAAATAATGGTTACGGACTTTCCACCCCTAGCAGCGAGCAGTTTAAGTGCAAAAGCTTTGCCGACAAGGGCATAGGCTATGGCATTAAAGCGGTAAGCATTGATGGCAATAATATTTTGGAAGTTTACGATACCATCAAAACCTTGGCGGCTGACATGCGCAAAAATCCGGCTCCGGTATTGGTAGAGGCGGTGACCTTCCGTATGCGTGGGCACGAGGAAGCCTCCGGAACTAAATATGTTCCGCAAGAGCTGATGGACGAATGGGCCAAGAAAGATCCACTCCAGAATTATGAAGATTTCTTAGTGAAAGAAGGGGTTATCGATGCCAAATACATTGATTCACTTCGCAAGAAAATCAAAAAAGACATTGAAGAAGGCCTGGCCGTAGCCTTTGAAGAAACGCACCCGGTAGCAAGCACCGAAGTGGAAACCACCGATGTATATGCCCCTTTTGAACAAGTGGTGGTAGCACCTGCCAGCGATAAGAAATCTGAAAAACGCTTTATCGATGCCCTTTCCGATGGTCTTCGCCAAAGCATGGAGAAACACGATAACCTCATCTTGATGGGGCAAGACATTGCCGAATATGGAGGGGTTTTCAAAATCACGGATGGCTTTGTGAAGCAATTTGGGAAAGACCGCGTGCGCAATACGCCTCTTTGCGAAGCCGCCATTGTAGGTACAAGCTTAGGTTTATCTATCAAAGGCAAAAAAGCTATGGTGGAAATGCAGTTTGCCGATTTCGTAACCGAAGGATTTAACCAGATTATCAACAACCTTGCGAAAACCCACTGGCGCTGGGGACAAAAAGCCGATGTGGTAGTACGTATGCCTACGGGCGCAGGCACAGCTGCAGGCCCTTTCCACAGTCAGTCAAATGAGGCTTGGTTCTTCCATACGCCAGGCTTAAAGATTGTGTATCCATCTACTCCTTATGATGCTAAAGGGCTGATTTGCGCGGCTTTGGAAGACCCTAATCCGGTGATGTACTTTGAACACAAAGTGATGTACCGAAGTATTAGCGAAATGGTGCCCGATGACTATTACACCATCGAAATAGGAAAAGCTAAAGTGGTACAAGAAGGCGAAGAGGTAAGTATCATTACCTACGGTATGGGGGTACACTGGGCCATGGAAATTGCTAAAGAATTCCCTGAAACTTCTGTCGAAATCATCGACTTACGTACCCTTCTCCCTTGGGACAAGGAGGCGGTGGTAGCTTCAGTAAAGAAAACCGGACGCGCCATCATCCTTCATGAAGACTGTTTAACAGGTGGTATCGGTGGCGAAATTGCTGCTTATCTTTCTGAAAACTGCTTTGAACACCTCGATGCCCCTATTATGCGTGAGGGCAGCTTGGATACTCCTGTACCTTTTGCCCCTACCTTGGAGCAGAACTTCCTACCCAAAGCTCGTTTTAAGGAAAAACTGGCAAAACTTATCGCCTTTTAATAAAAACTTGCATCAACGAATGGTCTTCCCCAAGGCCATTCGTTTCTTTTTTAGCAGATATGTATTTAACTTGTCTGCTTATTATTTAGGTGTGACAGGTATATCCATCCATACAAAACATTTTTTCATACCCTTGCTCTTCTTTTTTCTGTGGGTGGCCGCTCCTCAAGCCCAGGCACAGCGCAAAGATAAAGACAACCGTACGCTCACTACCGAGCGAAAACTCTTCGATTGGCGCATTTTCAAAAAACCTTTCGGAAAAAAATATACTAGTGATAATCCTAAAGATGGTACACGCGGCCATTCCATTGCCTCCCCCAAGGGCCCTCGTAAATCGCCTCGTGAGCGTAGTTGGAATCCACGTGACAAGCGAAAAGGAACGGAAACTACCGGAAACAACGAAGGTGATTTAGCATCAGGATTTGGCGCACCGCCCGTGCGTGAGCCAAAAGTTGGCCCCACCTTACGAAAAGATACCCGCAAAAGCCCTAGAAGCATTCAGCTAGGAGATGGCGACAGAGGAGCCGGATGGGAAGCCCCTACTCGACCCTCACCCAAAGAACGAATGACGGGTTCAAAAGACAGACGAGTAGCACCTCGTTCATTTTCCTTACGTGAAGGCGCCTTTGACAATTCAGGAGGTAGCAAACGCAGAGCCTCACCTAGCGAACCTAGCCTAGGCCCTAAAAGAAAAACCATTACTCCACGTAGCCTCACCTTGAAAGATGGTGAGCGCGATGTGTTCGGAGGAGGAGGCCGACCTTCTCCCACCGAAAGAAGTCTTGGAACGAAAGACAGAAGAAGTGCTCCGAGAAGTCTACAATTGACCGATGGAGCAAGAGACAATTCCAATGGTCGTATGGCACGCCCATCGCCTACCGAACCCAGTCTCGGCCCAATTATTCGTAAAACAAAAACACGCACCATGGCTTACCGTGATGGTGATCATGATGTATTCGGTGGTGATGGAAGACCTTCACCTAAAGAACGTTCTTTAGGAACCAAAGACACCCGAAAAGCACCTCGTAGTATGGCCTACCGCGATGGGGATCACGATGTGACAGGCGGTGGCGGACGCCCTTCACCCAAGGAACGCACCTTGGGCACCAAAGATACCCGAACCGGTCCAAGAACAATGGCCTTCAGAGAAGGGGCCTTTGACAACTCTAAAGGTAAAAAAGGCTATGCTTCTCCTACCGAACGATTAAAAGGTACACCCGATACGCGCACGGCATATCGCTCTATGCGCTTTAAAGATGGAGATTTTGCAGCCGGAGGAAACAAGAACATCGTAAAGCAAGAACCTCTTGATATCAAACGGAAGGTAAAAGACACACGCACGCCTTATCGTTCTATGCGCTTTAAAGATGGAGACTTTGCAGTAGGTGGCAATAAGAACATTGTAAAACAACAACCGCTAGACATAGCCAAAAAGGTAAAAGACACCCGCAAGCCCTACCGTACTATGGCTTTCAAGGATGGAGACTTTAGCAGCGAGAACAAAAAAGCAGTAGTAAGAAAACCTGTGGAACGCACCAAAGGCCCCAAGGTGAAAGATGGCACCCCCGATTATGCCAGCATGCAGTTTAAGGAAGGAGACTTTTCTTCTGAAAACAAAAAAGCTATCGAACGCAGGCCCACAGAGCGCAAAAAAGGTCCTAAGAAAATTAAAGCGGAAGGATATTTGTATCAAACCACGCACTATAAAGAAGGTGATTTTGGAGGCGAATTACAAAAAAGAGGTTTGCCCGAAATCCCACTCGGCATGGACGACATCGGTTGGGTATGGGTGAAATACGAAAAGCCGGAGAAAAAATACAAAAACCTAACCTATACCACTCGGTATACACATACTTCCGTTCAGTCTCGTAAGAAGACTATGCAGAAAAAAGTATCGGATATTGCCAAGTGGGACGGTAATTCCCAAGCCCATAAGGTGGACAAAAAATCACACCCTAATACCCGCTACTTGAAAAAAGAACCCAAGCTGCTGACAGAAGACCAAAACAAATTGTTGGCTAACCTGTGGTTTACTAAGTTTTTCAGGAACAGTACACAGCCCGAAGTTGTTACACAAAAAACCCGCAGACCGCGGTACGATAGAAAAGAATCAGAAATCTGGAACGAATCACGCGAATGGAGTGGAAAAAAATAAATTCAGTTGAGCAAATTGAGGAAATAAAAAAAGCTTCGGCCGAAAACCCCGTGTTGATATTCAAGCACAGTACCTCTTGCTCTATTAGTGCCATGGCACTTAACCGATTAGAGAGAACTTGGACAGACGCAGCAAGCGAAAAAGTAAGCCCCTATTACTTAGACCTCCTCGCCTATCGCCCTATATCCTCACAAATAGCTCAAGAATTCGGCATCGAACACCAATCGCCTCAGGTGCTACTGATTAAAAATGGTGTGTGTATATATGATGAATCCCATTATGGTATTTCATTGTCTGGAATCTTGCAAAAAGTATAATGCACAAACCTATTTGCGCTTAACGCGTTATCAGAAAAAAAAGTAATTTAGTGTTCATATTACATGAGGTACCCTAAATCCATATTCTTTTTCCTTCTAATGGTGCTGCCTTGGGGCGCATGGTCTCAGGTAGACAATGTACCCGAATATGGCAAGCAATATATTTATGGTATCAACAAAAGCTCGCACAGTGGATTAATTGGCGGATTGGTGTACCGCTTTTCCTGGGCATTGTCGCCTCGTACCTATCATACCATAGCGGTGGAAGCTCTTAACATTAAACATCCACGCGAAAACCGGGTACAATCAGGCGTTACGGGCAATTTATTTATTCCCGGAAAAACCAATTACCTATACGCCATACGCACCACTTATGGTCGAGATTGGCTCTTGTTTAAAAAAGCACCTCAGCAAGGAGTTCAGATAAATGGTATCGCTACAGCCGGCCCGGTATTCGGTTTGCTGGCACCGTACTATGTACAAACCGGCCCCGCCAATGGGCAACGTGTAAATGAACCTTACGACCCCAACAAACATCAAATCAGTGAAATCTATGGTTCTGGCGGACTGTTTCAAGGCTTACCAGAATCTTCGGTAAACATCGGCCTGAGTGCTAAAGTGGGACTGTCATTTGAATTTGGTACCTATAAATCGAACCTAGCCGGATTTGAAACCGGTTTTGCTATCGATGCCTTTACCAAGCAAATGGAGATTATGCCCTTCGCAAAAAACCGAGCTGTATTCCCCTCCGCCTATCTAAATTTATTCTGGGGAAGTAGAAGATAAGCTTTTTACTACCTTTTGAATCCTTTCCTTCTTACTTTTGTTATCCGAAAAACATATCGTCATGATAGAACTACCCGTAGTATCCGATCCTGCCAAAAGAGAGAAAAAACCTAATTGGTTACGCGTAAAACTTCCTATTGGTCCGGAATATGCCAAAGTACGAAAGCTGGTAGACGAGTATAAGCTCCACACCATTTGTGAAAGTGGCAATTGCCCCAACATGGGTGAATGCTGGGGTGCGGGTACGGCCACCTTCATGATTTTGGGCAATGTGTGTACCCGTAGTTGCACTTTTTGTGCCGTAGCTACTGGTAGACCCAACGAATACGATCAAGATGAACCTAGGCGCGTGGCCGAAGCCATTCAGCTGATGCAAGTAAAACATGCGGTGCTTACCTCGGTAAATCGCGATGAACTGAAAGATCGGGGAGCCGAAATTTGGTATCAAACCGTAGTGGCTATCAAAGAAGTGAGCCCCACTACTACTATTGAAACCTTGATTCCTGATGTAAAAGGAAATTGGGAAGCGCTTTATCGTATGATCAGTGCAGGACAAGAGGTGGTGTCGCACAATATGGAAACAGTAGAGCGCCTGTACCGCAGGGTAAGGCCGCAAGCCAAATATGAGAGAAGCTTGGAGCAAATCCGCCTGACCAAAGAATATGGTAAAAGAACCAAGTCGGGTATTATGCTGGGACTGGGCGAAACAGAAGAAGAAGTGTGCAAAGCGATGGACGATTTGGCAAAGAATGGATTGGATATCCTGACCCTGGGCCAATACCTACAGCCTACGAAAATGCACCATGAAGTAATTGAATACATTCATCCTGATAAGTTTGCCTTCTACAAAGAAGAAGGACTGAAAAGAGGATTAAAATATGTGGAAAGTGGCCCCTTGGTCCGTTCATCCTACCATGCCGAAAGACACGTGCATGTATAATACATCAAAGGGGAGCGACACACTCCCCTTTTTTATTACCCCTCAAGGATTTTTTTGCTGATTATGCAACTATCCGAAAGCAGATAGAGTTAGATTCTTATTGCCTTTTATTTTATGTCTAAAGAACGAATTATCCTACTCACGCTAGCCGCCATCAACTTTACCCACATTATGGATTTCATGATTATCATGCCCCTTGGCGATATGCTCATGAAAGTATTTGATATCGGCCCGCAGCAGTTCAGTTTTATCGTGGCCAGCTATACCATTAGTGCCGGGGTAAGTGGATTTATAGCCGCATTTTTGATAGATCGGTTCGATCGAAAAACAGCCCTTATTTTTCTCTACATAGGCTTCACCGTGGGTACTTTAGCTTGTGCATTAGCGCCCACTTATGTGATATTATTAGTTGCCAGAAGCCTTACGGGCGTTTTTGGCGGGATTTTGGGCGCCTTACTTTTGGCCGTGCTGGCCGATGTGGTGCCGGAGGAGCGCAGAGGCCAAGGCATGGGCTTTATCATGGCCGCTTTTTCGGTGGCTTCGGTGGCTGGCGTTCCTTTTGGGTATTTTCTGGCTGAGAAAATTAGCTGGCATGCACCCTTTTTGCTTTTATCGGGCTTTGGCTTAGTAATTCTATATATGATTTGGCGGTATATCCCCTCACTCACTGCCCACATGGTGAGCAAAAGCGATAGGCCGGGTATCCGTAAGGTATTGCACAATGCTTTTTCTTTGCCCAACCAACAGCGCGCACTCCTTTTTATGATGCTTTTGATGCTGGGGCAGTTCACTATTATCCCTTTTATTGCCCCCTATATGATTCGTAACGTAGGTTTTGAAAGCAACCAAATTACCTATATCTATCTCATTGGTGGCGCCTTAACCATTTTCACCTCTCCTATTATCGGAAAACTGGCCGATAAGTATGGGAAACTGCGCGTGTTTACGGTGTTCGCTATTTTGAATATCCTGCCTTTGTTTGCCATCACCCACATGCCTCCGGTACATATTGCCTTGGCTTTAACAGTTACGGGAGCTTTCTTCATCATCTCTGGCGGACGCATGATTCCGGCTATGGCCATGATTACCAGCTCCGTAAAACCTCAAAATCGGGGAAGCTTTATGAGCATTAACTCTTCGGTTCAGCAGCTTTCTGCCGGACTTGCCTCCTTTATTGCCGGACTGATTGTGGTGCAAGCAAACGATGGTAGTGCTTTACAAAATTATCAATACGTGGGCTATGTGGCTATTTTTGCCACCATACTATGCATTATTGTAGGACAGCGCATTGTACCTGCGGAATCGGTTCAGACGGATAAACAAACAGAAAGCAGCGAAAATCTGGAAGCAGAAGTACTGGTAGAAGAAGCGAAATAATTACTGTTCCTTGGTATTTACCTCCTCTGCACCTGCAAGGGGAAGCTTAAAGCTAAAGGTGGAGCCTTTGCCCACGGTACTTGTTACCATCACATGCGATTTGTGCCCTTCGATGATGTGTTTAACTATGGCCAATCCTAGCCCTGTACCACCACTATCTTTTGAGCGACTTTTGTCTACCCGATAGAAGCGCTCAAAAATATGTTTGATATCAGGAGCAGGAATACCTAAACCATCATCTTTTACAAAAACGGTAACCTCTTGCTTACCGACCTCAAAATCTACCCATACATGCCCACCGTCATTATTATACTTAATGGCATTGGTGATTAGATTGGTCATTACCTGATTGATTCGTCTTTCATCTCCTTGCACATACACCGCTTGCGGGCAATTCGGATCAAAAGCGAGGGTCATTGTTCGCTTCTCAGCCTTCCCTTCCAATTGGTCAAAGATTTCTTCCACCATGGCGCGAATATCAAAGCTGCTAATACGCATGGTGATATCGCCCGTTTCGAGTTGGGAGAGCGTGAGCAAATCCTGTACTAAATCATTGAGACCATCCAGACTTTTAGCAGCTTTTTTCAGGAATTTAGTCCGTACGTTTTTGTCCTTCACGGCACCGTCTAGCAAGGTGTGCACAAAGCCTTGGGCAGCAAAAAGTGGCGTTTTGAGCTCATGAGACACATTGGCCAAAAATTCCCTACGGAATACTTCCATGCGCTTAAGGTCATCTATTTCCTTTTGCTTTTCTTCGGTGTAGTTAAAAATTTCGAGGTTTATCCTGCGGAGCGGATTGAGGTGTTCTTTCTTATCCACCTTGGCTCTTACATAGGAAAAGTCCCTTTCCTTAAGCTTATCGAGCATGTCGTAAATCTTATTAATTTCCCGAAATATCAGGAATTCCAATATAAAATTGGTCAGGATATACGAGGAGGAAAAGGCAATAACAAAGCCTACGCCCAAGGCTTCAAATGAAATACCCGAGACCAGGGAAAGAAAAAGGGTAGTAAGTGAGGCTATACAAATAGCTAGGATAAGCGCTACCCCTTTCGAGTTGATCATCTTATGCTAATTCAAATTTATAGCCCACACCCTTCACAGTGGTGATATACCCTTCGCCAATCTTTTCTCTCACCTTACGGATATGCACATCTACTGTGCGCGCCAACACATATACATCGGTACCCCAGATGTTCTGCAACAAATCATCGCGACTAAATACTTTATTGGGGTTTTGGGCCAGAAAATAGAGGAGTTCAAATTCTTTCTTAGGGAGTGTTACTTGTTCTTCCCCGATATTCACTGTGTAGCTGGTACGGTCTATGGCGAGGTCGCCAATGGTGATTTTGCTGGAGTCGCTTTTCTTTTTTACATCTCTGCGGAAGAAAGCGCCAATACGGCTCATCAATGCCCTTGGCTTGATGGGTTTGGTGATGTAGTCGTCAGCCCCGATATCAAAAGCGGCAATCTCAGAATATTCTTCCGAGCGGGCGGTGAGGAAAATAATAAAGGTGCCATGCAACTCAGGAATATCGCGGATTTGCCTACAGGTTTCCACACCATCTTGCTGAGGCATCATAATATCCAATAAAATCAAATCGGGGAGAAAGGTTTTGGCGAGTTCTACTCCTTTTTTACCATCGGGAGCGGTTTTTACCTCGTATCCTTCCTTTTTAAGATTGTACTGAAGAAGTTCCAGAATATCCGGATCATCATCTACCGCAAGTACTTTATACACCTGCTTATTGCTCATGGAATTGGGCTTGGTTTAGTAAAATTGCTCAGCCTTGCTTATTCAGACTATAACCTGATAAAATTATAGAATAAAACGCGCATATAAAAACGGGTAACAATTTCTTAATACCTATCGTCTATTCACCGAGCGACCCTTTACCTTGTAGCTGGTAATGTCTATTTCCACCGCTCCCACAAACATTTCGGCTTTCACCTTGAGCGGGATTTTATTAGTGTCATCTGAAATGTACACCTTAATAGCATCCTCTCCTGAAAACAAAGAGTTTTCGGGCATAATAGGCTGTAGCACGAGGGCATTGAGCTTGCCCAAATCGGTATTGACCATTTCTTTACCCATAAAACGCACAGGGAAATTGTAGCTAGTATTTTCAAAAAAGCCATCGAGTTCTATAATAGTCCCGGGCTTGATTTTACTGTAATCGAGGGTGCGCAGGTAATAATAGCCGCTCACCATATCGTGGGCATTTTCAGGAATAGGAAAGTACTGTACCTTGCGTACATCCTTCTTATTCTTCTTATCCAAGTTCTTCACAATCACCGAATCCTTCTGGCGATTAAAATCCGTGATTTCATATTTACGGTATTTCCCTTCTTCCACATAGCGATAAAAGCGGTGCGGTAAAAGGGCGGTCGTATCCAGATAAGTACCCCACGTATCGCGAATACGCAGCATGTAATCGAACATGCCTGTAGATTTCCCCTCTACATTGATTTTATAGCAGGGTCGGTCATTCACCATCTGGATTTTATCATGGATTTCCATTACCGCCTCTCCGGCATTAATAAAACCATAATGCACCCTATAGGTCAGTTTCTCTCCCGGATGAAAGGCAATTTCAGGTGACACAGGAAGTGCCCCATCGCCCATTTGGGTAAAGCCCGAAAGGGACAAACTAAGCAGGGTAAGGAAAATCCACTTTTTCATAGGTACAATGTCTTTCAGAGACTTAGGCAAATTGTATACCAATATTACTATATTTTTTTAAAGCGTGGAAGGGTATTTTTCTTTGTAATAGGAAAAAAAGCGATGAAAATCGCCTCCAAACTGCTCATAGAAAACCTTTTCAAGGTCTACCTTCTTCCCATTGTAACGCACGTAAGACATAAAAAATGCATTATTCGGTGGGTTCTGTTTCAGGTATTCGATGCGTTCTGAAGGAATAGCCAAGGACAAAATACTTAGCCCCTCAATAAAACGATTGATGGCCGCTTCTTTCCTTTGTTGTTTCATTTCTACTGCCATATCGGCTGGAAAAGATTTATAGAGCGAATCGAGCTGTTGGGTACTTCGCAAAATGTATTGGGTAATCACTTCACTATCTTTCCCTCGGTTTTTATACTTTTCCAGTTCGGGGCTATTCGGGCCAAAATAATAAGCCAAAAAGCGCTCCGCCCCTATTTCTCCTACAAAACTGGCCAGGTTTTCATTAAAATCGACACTGTCCTTTACATACAAGGTGCCGTGGGTAAGTTCATGGATGATGAGTTCGGCCAAAGAACCATCACCCCGAAATAGCATACTGCTCAAGATAGGGTCTTTCAGCCAACCCAAAGTAGACCAGCCACTTACTGTCCCCATTCTTACCTCCCAGCCTTCGGCCTCCAAGGCTTCCATTTCTTTTTGTGCCTTTTCTTCTTCAAAAAAGCCCTTATAAGGGAATGAACCCAAAATCGGGAACCACCATTGCTTGGGCTCCAAAGCATAAGGTTGGCAAGCAGTGACCACCCAAAGGGAAGGTTTGCCCTGCTGATCAAAAAAAGTAGTGTAGTTTTCAGAAGGGAGAATACCCAAGGAATCGGTGGCATACTGCCGTATATCTTGTATATATAGCAAGCGCTGCTTCACCGAATCAGCCACGGTGCTATCGGCTAGTACCTCCTCTATGGGGCGGCTATTCCATACAATTGTCAACTGCCCCTTGGCTTGCGCCAGCCCATAGCCTACAAGTTCGTACTGCCAGATCAGCCCGGCTATCAAAAGCAAGAGTAAAGCATAGAGGATTTTCTTTATCATGGCTTCCGATGCAATAAGAAATCGGTCCTATACGTAAAGTAGGCCCCGTGGGAAAACTCAAATTGACCCGTTTGCAAATCGATCAGGGGTTCTACTCGCAAACTAATACCCAACTCGGGGGTGATCTCAAAGTTTTGAATAAAACGAAGAATCAACAAATCCCGATTAGGGCTTAAGTAGGGTGCTTTTTTGAATGAAGTGGACTCCGATTGATACAACAAACCTCCTTTATAACTAATAAAATCCAATCCTTTCCAATAGCTTAACATCAGGTCGAACTTATGGGTATGAAGGTTTACATTGGCATAATAGGCATTACCCGCCTTAAAGGGTCGCTGAAACTCGAAGGAGAAATCTTTGTAGGCTACCCAATAATTACTAAACTGGATCTTTCTGAAAAACTTTTCCTCTGATAAAGTGTATTCCGCCTCCAAACCCATCGTATGGTTCCAAAGAGTGGTAAGTGGGGCATCTGATCGATCGATTTGTCCGCCTTGGTGGTACACCTTAAACTGAACGGGAGTACTAATTCTCCATTGACCTTTTTTTATCAAATCATAACGCATAGAAAGTCCACCCGAAACCTCCTCTTGAGCCGAATCACCACGATACAACATGGTTTCCCAGTTTACCCAGGCGTCTAGCCAAAGCTTTTCCTTTTCAATGATTGCTTGCAGTCCGGTTTCTTGCCTATCGTACATAATGCGCTCGAAATCATAGAGCGGCTCAATAAGCTGATGATTTAGGGCGCCCTCTAAGTTTCCGAAAATATACCGAATATCTCCTTGCTCAAGTTGTATTTGAAAGGTAGGCATAAGTTCTTGATAGCCCAAAGCACCAAAATCGCGTTGTAGATAAACACCCGCCTGTACTTTGATAAATTCGGTTGGGTAAAAACTGAGGCTTGGAATTGTTTGAAACCCAAACAGGGTATAGCCATCGGCTATTCTATTAAAATATTCGTTGTTTTTTGTAAAGCCCAAGGACTCAAAAGTGAGGTATACGCCCTTAGCATGAGCAGAATCAGGCGGTATACTATATATAAATGTACGGTTGTCGAGCTGTGCCCTCAGTAAGAAAGGAAAGCCCACACTCAAGACGAGTAAAAAAAGAAAGCGATTAATCATGGCATGCAATATACAGAAGAATGGGAATTGGAGTAGATTCGCACACGCAAAAAGGAATAGTAGGGGACTGAAAAGAGGTGAGAAAAATTTTCAAACTTTTTTTGGTCAGATATTTTACAAAATAAATAATTACTCTACTTTTGTATTCCCAAAAGCAAGCAGGTAAAATAACCCGCCAAATTGTCCGATGGTGTAACTGGCAACACGTCTGATTTTGGTTCAGAAGAGTCTAGGTTCGAGCCCTAGTCGGACAACAAAACATCACTATTAATCCCGGCTTTGTCGGGATTAATTTATTTTATCGCGTACCTAGCCAAAAACGCTTATGTCCTCAGTAAAACTATTCGCAGGAACCGGAAGCAAACCACTCGCTGAAAAAATAGCGCACTGCTACGGCAAGCCACTGGGCAACATGGTCACCATGAAATTTAGCGATGGAGAGATGTCTCCCAGCTATGGTGAGAGTGTCCGCGGAGATCACGTTTTCTTAGTACAAAGCACCAACCCTCCTTCTGATAACCTCATGGAGCTTCTATTGATGATAGATGCTGCCAAGCGAGCAAGTGCAGAGTTTGTAACCGTAGTGGTTCCATATTTTGGATATGCCCGTCAGGACAGAAAGGACAAACCACGTGTAGCGATTGCTGCCAAACTGGTAGCCAATTTGCTGTCAGCAGCTGGCGCCAACCGATTGATTACTTGCGACTTACACGCAGGTCAAATCCAAGGGTTTTTCGACATTCCGGTCGATCATCTGGATGGATCCGCTATTTTCTACCCATACTTAAAATCTTTACAACTTCCGAACTTGGTATTTGCTGCTCCGGATGTAGGGGGGACAGGAAGAGCCCGTAGCTTTGCCAAGTTGTTTGAGGTAGACATGGTAGTGTGCGATAAGCACCGTAAGCGCGCCAACGAGGTAGCTTCTATGCAGGTAATTGGTGATGTAGAAGGCATGGACGTAGTATTAGTAGACGACATTATCGATACTGGAGGCACTATTTGCAAAGCTGCTGGTCTGTTGAAAGAAAAAGGAGCCAAGTCGGTACGTGCGGTTATTACCCACCCGGTACTTTCAGGTGCTGCTTACGACAATATTGAAAACTCGGTATTGGAAGAGCTAGTGGTAACAGATACCATTCCTTTGAAAAAGGAATGCAATAAAATAAAAGTATTAACGGTAGCCGACTTGTTTGCTAAGGCCATTAAAAATGTGCACACACACGAGTCTATCAGCTCCTTATTTATCTAAGTAACAATTCAATTAAATTATATTCCAATGAAAACAGTAGAGATTATAGGGTTTAAAAGAGCAAATCTCGGTAAGAAAGAGTCTGCTGACCTTCGTGCAGCCGGCAATGTTCCATGTGTATTATACGGTGGCAGTGAGCAAATTCACTTCTATTCACCTATGATTCTTTTCCGTGACCTAGTATATACTCCGGAAGCTAGAATGGTGAAGTTAAACGTAGAAGGTGCCGAGTTCGATGCCATCTTACAAGATATTCAGTTTCACCCGGTAAATGAAGTAATCCTTCATGCCGACTTCTTGTTGTTGAACGACAAGAAAGAAATCAAAATGGATATTCCTGTGAAAATGACAGGTACTGCTCCTGGTGTTATCAAAGGGGGTAAAATCGTAGTAAAACTTAGAAAACTTACCGTGAAGGCTTTGCCTAAAAACATGCCGGATGAAATCGAGGTGGATATTTCTGGCCTTGACCTTGGTAAGTCAGTAAAAGTAGGTGAAGTAGAAGCTAAAAACTTCGTAATCACCAACAGTCCATTGAATTCTATTGCAACTGTGGCTATTCCAAGAGCGCTTAGAGGTGCTGGTGCCGCAGGTGGTGACGAGTAATTATTCACTCCTCACGTTAATTGTTATGAAGAATCCTGCCCTCGGGCGGGATTTTTTTTGCCCTTTCCTGTCGATTTTCCATCAATGGCCACTGGTCTATGCCGCATCTTGGGCAAGATTGAATAAATTAGCGTGGCTGTACAGCAGATAAATAGTAAACGAATCTTTTATGAAGTTTTTAATAGCCGGCCTTGGCAATATTGGACCTGAATATGAACTCACCCGACACAACATCGGATTTTTGACCCTCGACCGCATTGCCGACTTAGAAAAACTTGATTTCGCCATCGGTAGGCTGGCCTATCGGGCCGAATGGAAGTACAAAGGCAAAACCATTATTCTGATTAAGCCCACCACGTATATGAATTTGAGCGGTAAGGCCGTTAACTATTGGTTAAAAGAGGAAAAAATCCAGCAGGAAAATCTTTTGGTAGTGACGGACGACATCGCCCTGCCCTTTGGCAAGCTGCGCATGCGGGGCAAAGGCTCCAATGCCGGACACAACGGACTTGGCAATATCGATGAAGTGCTGGGCAACCAGCAATATGCTCGCCTGCGCTTTGGTGTAGGAGGCGATTTCCCGCGCGGAAAACAGGTAGATTACGTCTTGGGTCAGTTTCCGGCCGGAGAGCTGGCCGAACTACCGATATACATGGACAAAGCCGCAGAAATGATCAAAGGCTTTTGCACCATCGGTATAGACCGAACGATGAGCCAGTTTAATAGTTAAGCGTTATATTCGTTTTTGTGAGCAGACAAACCCGCCTATGAAACAGGTTTTAAAAGACATTCATTTAACAGCACCTACTGATGCACAGCTCTTAATCGAGCTGATAAAAGAGTTACGTCCAAAGCGTTTCTCGAAAAAGAATGCACAAAATGGTGTAGAACTTTTGATTGCCTTATTAAAAACCGAACCTCAGCTAGCGGCAGCATTAAAAGAATATCTTTTGCGACTCTTAAGCGATAAGAATTTTAAACGCTTACTTACCGATTCGGGAATCCTATCAAATGAGGGCTTTTTCAGAGAAACCTCAAAGAAAATATCACATGCCATACTCCCACAGGTGTATGCCGAGCGGGACGTCACCTCATTACTCAACCAATTATTCTATAAAAAGAAAGACCATAGCTGGGTAGGTGAAGTGCCTGATTCTACTTGGGCTGAACTTCTGCAGGTATTACAATTTACGGAAACCTGTTACCTAGATTGCGACAACCCTTTGCTCAACCAATTGCTCAATAGCGTCCTGATTCTTTCGCAGCGGATAGCCACTATGGGCATTGAACCGGAACTGGCCGATAAACTCCCCGAACTGGAGCAGTTTGAATCACCTTTTTTGATTCAAAACCGTGAGCTAACCCTTTACATAGAGGGCTTCATGCGCACGGGATTTGACCGCACCACCGAAAATGCCGACTACAAGCACATTTTAGTAATGCTTGGGCAATGTGAGGAGTATATTTACACCATCCGAAAAAACAAAACCAAGTTTGGCGCCAGCCTGAGCCTCACCTACCTGCTACAGCGCCTCACCCAGCATATTGATCGAGTAAAAACCCTTTTGGAGCTGGTAGATATTTCCCAAGATGATTTCGCCTTTCAGCGAGAGGTCATCTTTTTCAAGAAGCTAGTGCGGGCCGAGAACCGAAAAAACAGCCTTCGTGAACATTTTGAGGGCAATATCGAACTATTGGCTTTTCAAATTACCGAACATGCCGGAAAAACGGGCGAGCATTATATCACCAATTCCAAAAAAGAATGGCTGAGTATGTTCCGTTCCGCCTCGGCCGGAGGTTTTATTGTAGGCTTCCTTACTATTTTCAAGGTGCTGATCTACTATCTCAAATTGGCACCCTTTGGGCAAGCCTTTTTGTATAGCATGAACTATTCTTTTGGGTTTATCGGTATTCATATCACGCACAGTACCTTGGCTACCAAGCAGCCCGCTATGACGGCCTCTAAAATCGCCTCTTCGCTGGATATTAAAGGTGCCTCGCGCGAACTGGCACTTAATAGTTTGGTGCAAATGATTGCTCAAGTATCACGTTCACAATTTGTGGCATTTGTGGGCAATGTGCTGCTGGCTTTTCCCGTGGCCTATGGCCTTTCTTGGTTGTATCAATACCTGATGGGCGCACCGCTGGCGGGAGAAGAAAAGGCCCTGCTCCTACTGCATGAGCTTCATCCATTGGAGAGTCCTGCTCTTTTTCATGCCGGTATTGCGGGTGTTTTCCTGTTTCTTTCGGGCTTGATATCTGGCTATTATGACAATAAAAGCATTTACAATAAAATCCCTCAGCGCATCGAACAGCATTGGTTGCTACGCAAACTCATGGGGCAAAAACTCCTAAGCCGCTTTGCCGCTTACCTAGGTGATAATATGGGTAGCTTGGCGGGTAATTTCTTTTTGGGGATTTTCCTAGGTTCGATTGGTACCATAGGCATGTTTTTCGGGCTTCCTTTGGATATCCGCCACATCACTTTCTCTTCGGGCAATTTCGGCTTGGCATTGGCCTCTTTAGGCAATCAGGTAAGTTGGCAAACTCTCGTTACTTGTATCTTGGGCATAGTAGGCATTGGTTTTATGAACTTTATTGTGAGTTTCAGTCTGGCGATTTTTGTAGCCATCAAATCACGCAAAGTCAATTTTAAGGAGAGCCGAAAACTGCTAATAAAGCTTTCTGAGCATTTCTTCCTTCATCCGAAAGACTTCTTCTTCCCACCTAAAGAGGTGAAAGAAGATACAGAGGAAGTAAGCCCGCCTACGAAAAAAGTGAAGGCCGCCTAATGCTTACCTAATAAAAAAGCGGCTGCTCCCTAACCGGAAGCAGCCGCTTTTTACCTTTATAAGGTGCTAATTATCGTACAATAGCGCCCAGCTCAAAATCACTTCCAGGGTTTACAAACTGCAATTTCCCTTCGGCATTTTCGGCCATCAGAATCATACCCTGCGATTCGATACCACGAAGCTTGCGCGGTGCCAAATTAGCCACGATGGTTACTAATTTGTTCACCACTTCCTCTGGCGTAAAATGCTCAGCAATGCCCGATACAATGGTGCGCTGCTCAAAGCCTAGGTCAACACTTAGTTTCAAAAGTTTATCAGCTTTCTCAACTTTTTCGGCTGCGGTAATTTTTCCTACGCGAAGGTCTAGCTTGGCAAAATCATCAAACTGTATGGCTTCTTTTATAGCGTTTTCTTGTGGAGCCGGTGTAGTTTCACTCATCTTTTTGGCTTGATTGGTTTCTTTGGTTTTTCTTAATTTATCTATTTGTATATCCACCTCTTCGTCTTCCACATTGCGGAAAAGCAATTCGGCTTTGCCCAACTGATGGCCGGGAGCCAGTACGCGAATAAGCTGATTTTTCTTCCAGAATTCACTCCAATCAATACCGGAAGCTGCTGCATTGAGCTGCTGCTTAAGGCTAGCTGCGGTATGAGGCAAGAAAGGTTCGCAAGCAATGGCAATATTCCCTACCACGGTAAGGGCATAATTGAGTATGCATCCTACCGCTTCCATGTCGTCTTTGGCTAGTTTCCATGGCTCGGTATCGGCTAGGAATTTATTTCCCAAGCGAGCGAGGTTCATCATGTGAAACTGTCCTTCGCGGAAACGGAAATCGTTGAGGCACTTGGTCATCTCAGCCACCGACTTATCCAACTCCTCGTGGGTGGTATTGTATTTTTCCAGAATACGGGCGCGCACTTCATTGGTATTGGGCAATTCGTGCTCAGCTGGCACTTTTCCGTCAAAATATTTCCAAGTAAGCACCATCACCCGATTCACAAAATTCCCCAAAATCGCTACCAATTCGCTATTAACGCGCTGCTGATAATCCTTCCAAGTGAAGTCCGCATCTTTGGTTTCGGGAGCGATGGAAGTAAGCACATAGCGTAGCTCATCCTTACGATTCGGCAATTCTTTCAAGTATTCATGCAGCCATACGGCATGATTGCGCGAGGTAGATATTTTATCCCCTTCCAGATTCAAGAATTCATTAGCGGGCACATTATCAGGAAGGATAAAATCGCCTGCGGCTTTCAACATGCTCGGAAAAATGATGCAGTGGAAGACGATATTATCTTTCCCAATGAAATGAATCAGTCGGGTGTCATCACTTTTCCAATACTTTTCCCAATCATTGGGTTTTAATTCTTTGGTGGCCGATATATAGCCAATGGGTGCGTCAAACCACACATACAGCACTTTGCCTTCGCCCCCTGCAATGGGCACAGGAATGCCCCAGTCCAGATCGCGGGTAATGGAGCGCGGCTGTAAGCCTTGGTCCAGCCACGATTTGCATTGTCCAAATACATTACTTTTCAAATCGGCCTTGTGTCCTTCGAGCAACCACTCCTTCAACCAGCCTTCATAGCGGTCGAGAGGGAAATACCAATGCTTAGTAGGTTTCAAAACTGGCACAGCCCCTGAGACCGTAGAGCGCGGATTGATCAATTGCTTCGGGCTCAAAGAAGTTCCGCACTTTTCGCACTGATCGCCATAGGCATTTTCATTGGCACATACGGGGCAAGTACCTATTATGTATCGATCGGCCAGAAAAAGCTGCTCCTTTTCATCAAAGTATTGGTCGGAGGTTTCTTCTATCAGTCCGCCATCGGCATGGATTTTCTTAAAGAAATCTTGCGCCATAGCATAATGCGTGGGCGTAGAAGTGCGTGAATAGATATCGAAAGAAATCCCGAACTCTTCGAAAGCACCCTTCATCAATTGGTGGTATTTTTCAATAAACTCACGAGGCGTAACACCCTCCTTCTTGGCTCCAATGGTGATGGCCACTCCGTGTTCGTCAGAACCGCAGATGTACACCACATCTTCCCCTTTTAGGCGCAAATAGCGCACATAGATATCGGAAGGTAGGTAAGCACCCGCAATATGCCCAATGTGCAAAGGCCCGTTGGCATACGGCAAGGCGGCTGTAATGGTATATCGATTGAATTTTTTCGTACTCATAGTATAGATAATGCCGCGCAAAGATAGGGCTTCGCGCGGCCATTTGGAAATGAATGCCGGATAGAAAGCAGCTATTAATCGCCTTCTTCCAATTGGAAAAGCTCATGCACCGAAACCTGAAAATAGGCGGCCATTTTGAGGGAAAGCACCGTAGAAGGCACATATTTTCCTTTCTCTATGGAATTGATGGTTTGCCTCGATACCCCAATCGCCTCGGCCAACTGCTCCTGGGTGATGTCTTTCTTGGCGCGTTCTACCTTAATACTATTCTTCATGACGATACAGATAAAGCAAAATGCGGTAACTCGCCCAGATATAAAAGAACAACAGGTCAATAATAGCCACCGAAGGCGTATTAAAGGATGCGATAGCGCTATTTCTGACCCAAGAAATGATAAAAAGTGCCAAGTATCCGCAGAGCAAAAAATACACTCCGGCCATAAAGGCTTTGCTGCGCAATTGCGATATCATTTCATCTTCCACCTTTCCTTTGGAAAAAACCAGTATTGCCCAGGCAAACATCCAGCAAAAATGAAACAGGGTTTGAATTTCTTGGCCATTTAACTCGACCGCAAAAGCAAATCGGCTCAGCAGCAAGGCAAAAAAAGGTAGTGGAAAAAGCACCCACACTAATTTTCGACTGGCATGGGGCATAAGCTGGGCATTGGTAAGGGCGCTTAGAAAAGATTTCAGGGAGTTATTCATCGGTAGTAGATTTTTGGGTTTGAAATAAAACATAGCGGAATCGTGCCAAATAAATGACCATGGGCGTAAACATATTGTACATCAGTACCGTGAGGAAAGTGCCACCGTAAAATACCCAATTGGCTATCATGAGAAGCAGCAAGTGGGTAAAAAAGGCCCACAACAAGGATTCCATGCGCAACTGGGCAATGAATTCATCTTCCACTTTTTCTTTGGAAAACACCAGAAAAAAGAAGGCCACCAACAGCACGGTGACGACCAATTCATTGAAAACATTTTCGGAACGGGCCTGCCCCACAAAATCATCTGAAAACAAGCGCCAGTCGAAGCTTTCGAGGGAAAAGCTAAGCCACTCAGGTTCAATCACCCACACATTCATCAAGATTCCGGCCACTAGGACGGGAAGTACCAGTATCCAGCCCCACCTTTTGAAGCGATACGGCAATAAAGGAATTGTTGTCATAGTAAAGTAATTTAGATATAAAGTAAAACAAACTTTACATATTATACAACTTACTTGACAAAAGGTTACAGTTCACGTTTAATTAATTTTCAAATCATTATTTAACCACTTCCTTTTTGTACCTTTGCGGCTCGAAAATCAGATTACTTCATGACTAATATCAGAAATGTGGCGATTATCGCCCACGTTGACCACGGCAAAACAACGCTGGTTGACAAAATCATTCATGCCTCCAAATTATTTCGTGAAAACCAAGAGTTTAACGACCTTATACTAGATAACAACGACCTTGAACGCGAACGCGGAATCACCATCTTGGCGAAAAACGTGTCGGTTCGTTATAAAGATGTAAAAATCAACATTATCGATACTCCTGGTCACGCGGATTTCGGTGGTGAAGTAGAGCGTGTATTGAAAATGGCCGATGGCGTATTGCTATTGGTGGATGCCTTTGAAGGCGCCATGCCTCAGACCCGTTTCGTATTGAGTAAAGCCATTGCCTTGGGCCTTAAGCCTATCGTGGTAATCAATAAAGTAGACAAAGAAAACTGTAGACCAGACGAGGTACACGAGCAAGTATTTGAACTGATGTTCAACCTTGATGCCACCGAGGATCAATTGGATTTCCCTACCATATACGGTTCTTCTAAGCAAGGCTGGATGAACACCGATTGGAAAACACCTACCGATAATATCTTCCCGCTTTTGGATGCCATCTTGGAACACATTCCAGCTTCTCCAAAAAATGAAGGGATTCCTCAATTGCAAATCACTTCTTTGGATTATTCTTCTTTCGTAGGCCGTATTGCCATCGGACGCGTGTTCCGTGGTACGCTGAAAGAAGGTGCCAACATGTCGCTTTGCAAGAAAGATGGAAGCATCAAGAAGGTGAAAATCAAAGAAATTCACGTATTCGAAGGCCTTGGCCGCGTAAAGGTGCCGGAAGTAAGTGCCGGAGAAATCTGTGCCATTTCGGGTATTGAAGATTTCGAGATTGGCGATACCATCACCGACCCTGATAAGCCGGAAGCATTGCCACGTATCTCTATCGATGAGCCTACCATGAGCATGCTTTTCACCATCAACAACTCTCCTTTCTTTGGCCGCGAGGGTAAATTTGTTACCTCTCGCCACTTGCGCGACCGCCTAATGAAGGAAATGGAGAAAAACCTGGCCCTTCGTGTAGAGCCTATGGACAGCGAGGATAAATTCTTGGTGTTTGGCCGTGGTATCCTTCACTTGTCGGTTTTGATTGAAACCATGCGCAGAGAAGGCTACGAACTACAAGTAGGTCAACCTCAGGTATTGTTCAAAGAAATTGATGGCGAAAGACATGAGCCTATCGAGCAGTTGGTAGTAGATGTGCCTCAGGAGTTTTCCGGTAAAGTAATCGAATTGGCTACGCAGCGTAAAGGCGAACTTTTGATTATGGAGCCTAAAGGCGATTTGCAGCATTTGGAATTCCAGATTCCTTCTCGCGGACTTATTGGCTTGCGTAACAACGTGCTTACCGCCACCCAAGGGGAAGCCATCATGAATCACCGTTTCTTGAAATACGAACCTTTCAAAGGCCCTATTGCCGGCCGTATCAATGGTTCTTTGATTTCGATGGAAGGTGGCCAGTGTACGGCTTACGCGATTGACAAATTGCAAGACCGTGGTGTGTTCTTTATCGAACCGGGCGATGACTTGTATACCGGACAGGTAATTGGCGAGCATAGCCGCGACAACGACTTGGTGGTGAACGTGCAGAAAGGCAAGAAATTGACCAATATGCGTGCCTCTGGTTCTGATGATAACGTGCGCATTGCCCCTCCTAAGCGTTTCTCACTTGAAGAATCGATGGAGTATATCCAAAAGGATGAATACTTAGAAATCACTCCAAAATCTATCCGTATGCGTAAAATCTTCCTTGAAGAAGGCGAACGCAAACGCATGGAAAGTAAAGGATAATGAAAAGCCGACCACAGTGTCGGCTTTTTTTATGACTGATTTTTTGAGGCAAAAAATAGCTTTCGGAACAATTATTGAGGAAATTGAGGCAAAATAACAAACGCATATGAAAAGCTATTCTTTAATTTTTATCCTATGTGCAGCGCTTTTTTCCGGCTGCGTAACACAGAAAAAATACGATGAACTCCTTGCCAACAAGGTGAAACTGGAGGCCGAAAAGGCCGAATTGGAAGGCATTTCCCAAAACCAAAAAGCTGATTTGGAAAAAACACGGGCTGAGCGCGATGACTTGGCCGCCAAGTATGCCAAAAGCAGCAAGGAACTGGATAGCCTTCAGAAGGAACATACCAAACTGAGCGGCTATTACGATAACCTCCTCAATAACAGTGGTAAGCTAAACCGCGACTTGAAAGAGCAACGCGATCAGCTACTGGCCTTGGAAGAAAACTTGAGCCTCTCCAAAGCACGTAATGAAGAATTGGCCGCCAACCTAGCCGAGCGTGAAAAGCGCGTATCGGAGCTGGAGCGCATATTGGAAGAAAAAGACAAAGCCGTAAACGCCCTCAAGCAAAAGGTGAGCGAAGCCTTGCTTTCTTTCAAAGAAAACGACCTGACCGTGGAAATCCGCAATGGCAAAGTATATGTGTCGCTGGCGGAGCAGCTTTTGTTCAAATCGGGCAGTACCAAGGTAGACCCCAAAGGAGTAAGTGCCTTGCAGCAATTAGCTAAGGCCGTGAAAGACAATCAGGATATCAATATTTTGGTAGAAGGCCATACCGACAATGTGCCCATTGGCCGTACTTCGCAATACATGAACGACAACTGGGACCTCAGCGTGATGCGTGCCACTTCTATTGTGCGCATCCTTACCGAATCGGGCGTGAGTCCGGCACAAGTAACCGCCTCAGGCCGTGGTGAGGTAGCACCCATTACCGACAATACCTCAGCGGAAGGCCGCCAGAAAAACCGCAGGACGGAAATTATCCTTACACCCAAACTGGATGAGCTTTTTCAGATTCTGGAGAGTAATTAAGGCCTAATATAGCGTAAAAAATACAAGCAAGGGATGGTATCGAGAGGATGCCATCCCTTTTTGGTTTATTTCAAAGTTCCTACCTACCTGTGTATTGAGAAGTCCCACCCTTCATTTCTCTCAATTTTTTAGAGTAAAAATTCTATTTGGCCTATGCCTGCCATATGAAACGCCTTATCCTTGTACAGCAGGCCAAGTTTTCTTGGGATTTCCCCAGCTGAGCGGCTTCGACCGCCCCTTAAACGAGAAGAGGCTTCGCGATGTGCAATCTATGGGTCAGCGTTTGAAGGCCTTGGGAATCAGGCCGGATGTTCAAAAAGTAAGAGAAGCAGTATCAACGGCCAACTAAACACCGTTTGATCAAGGTCTTCTCACTTAGCTGAATGGAACCTTTGGTCCAACCATTGGATGGGCTTAATCGTGACATCATAAGACGAATTCAAGCAACTGTATTTTCTTGTCGGGTTTTATACCCTATTCTGTTGCCCGAATATCAAAACGAAAATCTAGATATTGCTTCGTTGAGATCTTATATGCACAGTATCATGCGGCTTTAATCATGATATCAAGGGAAGCTCGGACAAAAAAATAAAATGAATTTGGTGAATATAATCTTATAATTAGGTAGGGTTCGGACTTGTTCTCACTGCTTTTTTTTCTGATATTCAGTATAGTTTATGATGAAAACACAGTTGAAACAGAAAAAAGTCTTGTCAAAACGCCATTTATCCAATGATGAGGTGGAGGAAATCCTCATCTATTTCTCGACTTCAATCCTTGAAAAGGAAGCCGAACAGGACGTGTTTTGGGATTTGGTTAAAAATGTAATTGCGCGCCTAGGGTTTGTCGATTGTGTTATCTATAAAATCAACAAACGCACACGTAAGCTTGTTCAACGGGCTGCACACGGACCTAAGAATCCAAAACGTAAAAAGATATTGAAACCCCTAGAAATTCCATTAGGATCGGGTATTACCGGCTTCGTTGCGACTACGGGTGTTGCCGAACGAATTGGCGACACGCGCCTTGATCCACGATACATTATTGACGATGAAGAGCGCAGATCGGAACTAGCCGTTCCAATTATTATTAATAACAAAGTAGTTGGTGTAATCGATTGTGAACATCCCATGAAGGATTACTTCACGGAACAGGATTTCAGAATTGTAAAAGCTATAGCCTCCATTTGTGCTATTAAGTTAAAGCAACTGGAGGCTCAAAAGGCTGTGCAACAAAAAGAGTACAAGCTATTGCAGACTAGGCAACAGTTGGCCGAGTTGAAAGTGCAAGCAATCCGGGCACAAATGAATCCACATTTCGTATTCAATGCATTGAATGCGGTGCAACATTTTATTACCATTAATGATAAAAAGAATGCACTGCGTTTTCTCTCGGCATTCAGTAAACTGGTAAGACTTTACCTGAAAAACCTAGAGAAAGACACCATTGACCTTTTTCAGGAAATTGCCGTGGTCGAGCAGTATCTTAAACTGCAGAAGCTTAGGTATGAAGGAATTTTTGAATATGAGATTACATTGCCTGAAGACGAACCTAGTTCTATTCAGGTTCCTGCATTAATCGTTCAATTGATGATTGAGGAAGCCGTTGAAAACCTCGCCAAGAACAGGCTGGCAGGAAAACTGAGGATCAGTATTGCTTTACCCAGCGAGCATCATGTTGCTGTTATTGTTGATATTGCAATCCGGCAGTCTGGAAAAATTTTAACAAAACTGGAAACCCGATATACCAATGAAGTAGCAAACTGGGCTGACCATATCAACTTGTTGAAGAAAGTCAGGGAATATTCGATTACCACTAGCAAGGAAGTAATTCAAAACAAAGACATAACACATTATAGAACTCAAGTACTTTTGCCTATCTTGTAAAAAAAGCATGAAAACTCCAATCATTAAGGCTATCTTCATTTTTTTTTCCCTTTCAGTAAGCGCACAAACGCCTGAACTTGACAGTCTTATATTGAATTTAAATAACCATCCTGCTAAAGACTCCACACGCGCCCAATTATTGTTGGATATAGCCATAAAACTGCGAAGGATCAACCCGAATGAAGCTATTCCATATTATGCTGATGCATTTGAAACTGCGGAAAAAGCGGGTGTTTTTACAATCCAATCCAAGGCCAACAATGGAATGGCTATTTGCTATGGTATGATGGGTGAGTACCCTTCGGCTATCGAATATTTCCAACGAACAATTGAGATAAGTAAGCCTATCAATGACCTAACTCGGGTGGCAGACGGTTATAACGGCTTAGGCGTGGTGTATAAGCGACTTGGAGATTACCCACAAAGTTTGGTCTATTACACACAAGCCCTCGCTACGTATGACTCTGCCAAGGATATTATGGGATTAGCAGCTGCTTATGCAAATGTTGGGGTTTTGTATGATCTGATGAAGGAACCGGTAAAAGCCTTGGAGTATTATCAAAAAGCTATAGCCATTTATACCAAAGAAAATAACCCGCTTCAAGTTTCAATCGCCAAATCGAATATTGGAGTTCTCTATGTGGACGAAAAGCGATATGATGAAGCATTGGAAATTTTCAAATATAATCTTCGGGTTTATGATTCATTGAAACGGGATGCAGAAGCAATCAATACTTCAAATAATATTGCCCATGTATATGTAAAACAAGGCAAGTATGCGGATGCGGATGTTTTGCTAAAAAAAAACCTGCAATTGGCGAAAGAATTGTCCATGAAGCAGGAGCAAACAAGCATTTACTCCAACTTAGTCGAGGTTGCCCTGGCAACCGGGGATCTTGATGATGCCATAAGGTATGCGAATGAACATCTGAACTTGGTTCTTGAGTTAAAATCGAAGTATTTATTAGCTGAGGCCTACGAGGTGTTATCGCGAGTATATGAAAAGCGTAGAGAATATTCTAAGGCTTTGGAAGCCTATAAAGAACATAAAGCATGGAGTGACAGCGTGTATAATGAAGACAATGCGCGCGCATTCTTGGCACAAGAGGTAAAGATTGAGGTACTAGAAAAGAATAAGCAATTGGCCGAGCAAACTCTGCGTCTCGAGTTTTTACAGGCTCAGGTACAGCAAGAAACCCGTCAGAAGTGGCTATTGGCCATTGTTTCAGTTTTGTTGCTGGCAAGTGGTATATTGTTTTTTCAAAAATTCACACAACGCAAGCGAATGAATGCCTTGCTAGAGGAAAAGAATGAAAGAATATCAAAGCAGAATGCTCGCATTGAAGAAATGAACTATCAACTTGAAAACAGAATGCTACGGGCGCAGATAAACCCCCACTTTATTTTCAATAGTTTGAGTTCAATTCAGCATTTTATAACCGGAGATGATAAACATGCTGCTCTAAAGTATCTTACAAAATTTTCTCATTTGCTTCGACAGGTATTGGAGAGTTCCATCAACGGAAATGTGTTACTTCGAGAGGAATTGAAATTATTGGAGATGTATCTTGAATTGGAGGCATTGCGCTTCGATAATAATTTTTCATTTGATATATATGTTAATGATTCACTTGACCCGGATACTGTTGAGATACCGACCATGATTTTGCAGCCATTGATTGAAAATGCGATTTTGCACGGCCTGATCCCAAAGCAGGGTGATAGAAAACTAAACATTTCCTTTGAGGCGGATTCCGACATGATGGAAATCAGGATCGAAGACAATGGTATTGGTCGAGATGCGTCCAGAAAAATGCAAGAGGGAAAAATCAGGCAAAATCCGTCACGTGGTCTTGCAGTAACTGAACAAAGACTGTCCGTCCTACGTGAAAAGTATGGTTGGCAGTCGTCCATGCACTATCACGACATGGTTGATGCATCGGGAGAGCCGGCTGGTACCTGTGTAATACTTAGATTTGCAATTATGGGATGATTTAAATGTTATGAAAGCTGTACTTGTTGAAGATGAAAAACACAGTCGCGAAACATTGCGAAATCTGATCGAAGAGTTCTGTAAAGACGTTTATATTGTAGGTGTAGCTGAATCAGTTGATGATGCGGTTCAGGTAATACGGTCTACAAACCCCGACCTTGTGTTTCTGGATATTGAACTCCAAACTGGTTCGGGCTTTGATGTTCTTTCAAAGTTATCCGACATGTCGTTTGATGTAATTTTTACAACCGCGTACGAGCATTATGCCATTCGGGCTATTAAGTTTAGTTCGCTCGATTATTTATTAAAACCCATTGATATTGAGGAATTGCAACGGGCCGTGAATAAAGCCCGTGCGAATCATTACGTTGCGTACCAAAAGCAACAGCTTGAAACGTTGCTGGCAAACATAGCCGGAAAGACGGTGAAAAGAATTTGCTTGGCAACAGCCGACCGGCTAGAATTTGTAAGCGTTTCCGACATCAGCCTATGTGAAGCAAGTGGCTCATATACAAATTTTTACATGAAGGATGGCCGAAAGGTTATGGTAAGTAAACACTTAAAAGAATACGAAACCCTGCTCACCGATGAACAATTTATGCGTGTACACAATAGTTTCCTCGTTAACCTGAAGGAAGTTAAGCAATACGTAAAATCTGAAGGTGGTTACTTAATCATGAATGACAATAAGCAGGTAAGTATCTCACCTAAGAAGCGTGATGAGTTTTTATCACGGATTGGAATGTAGTTTTCAGTATATATACTACAGCTAAGCCAATGCTTCATGTATAAATCTTGCTCATTCAGCCGTTCAGGCTAATGTACATTTCATAAAGTAGGAAGGCTCATTCATCAATTATGCAGCTCTGAAGTACTTACAATGGTTTAAATTACGAAACGTAATTTAAACAAAATCTTATGAGAAATTCACAATTGATCCTATCGATGTTAGCTGGCATAATACTAGGCGCCTGCTCAAATAGCGAGGAGAATGAAGTGCAACCAGAACCTTTTGTAAATATTGAAGAGGCTGATATCTACAAAGGTACACAAAGTCCGGGTGATGTATGGACTTGGGCCTTGGATAAAGAACAAGGCCACATGATTGCCACTTGGGATTATGGAACTTTTGATGACACTACTGATGACATAAGCATAGAAGGAACATTTGAAACCTTGCCTTCAGGGTTCTTGAAAGTAACCATTACTAAATCAGAACCTGCAAGTGATGAAATCCCTACAGATGGAACGGCTTGGTTTTATGCAATGGAAATTCCAGGCATGGCAATGATCATTAAACCGGAAGGAAGTATAAAAGGTGATATTATTGCCATGGTTCCGCAAGGTGATTGTGCTTCCATTCCCGGAACATACAACTATGTTATTTCTGCACCCGGTGAGCGCTCTACATATGACCCAATTACGCAAGAAGCATTTGGATACCTTGAAGTGGCACAGCAAGGTTCTGGATTCGCATTATCTGGCTATAAATTCAGCCTCGATTGTGTAGACGGAGGAAATTGTACGGATACAGGTGTTATCAATGGTATTCCAATGGCTACTTGTTCTGGCAGTGGTGATGTTGTAATTTCCGAAGGTGGTGAGACCGTTGCGCAAGGTCAGTTTACAAATGCCGGTGCCATGATGATGGATTTTGGTTATGGCAATGGAGGTGTATTTGCTTTAAAAACAGGAGCGAATGCTACGAAACAAGCACTTAACAACAATACATATATCGGGGTGGCCTACATGCCTAAAAACAATAATGATAAGACCGTTCCGGTAAAACTTTCTTTCTTTGAAAACGAACTTGAAAACATGATTGGAACCGGAAATCCCTTTACAGATATTGAGAATGACATCTTGGATTCGGAATCTGGTGTGGTTGTTATTGTGGATAACGTAGTTAATGGAAGGGTATTTGGCACCGTAAATTTTGATGAAGATAATGATACTGCTAAAATGGGGGCTGCACTACTTGTTAATGGCAATGATCACATCCTTATCTTAACCAGTTATGATGAGGAAAGTCAGGAACCGTTTATTTTGATTCTGGCGAAAAAGAACTAATTTTTAATACCACCCATCAAAGAGCTGAATTAGTTGAAAAAACTCAGCTCTTTGATTTTGGGTGAAGACTATTTCCCTTGTTACTTACAATACAATCCCGGCAATAAGCAGGAGCCCAACATTTCTGATATAGGTGTCTGTAAAACCTGATATTAATCGATTCCCAAACCAAAATGCGCCCATTGGTGCTACTTTGCAATATCTGAACGACAACTGGGACCTCAGCCGAAGGCCGCCAGAAAAACCGCAGGACGGAAATTATCCTTACCCCCAAACTGGATGAACTATTCCAGATTTTGGAGAGTAATTAAGGCGTAACATAGCGTAAAAAATACAAGCAAGGGGTGGTATCGAGAGGATGCCATCCCTTGTTGGTTCATAGTCTTAGAGAAACCTCTTGTATCCATCTCCGGGGGCATCCCCTTTCTAGGTTTTGTTTAAAATCAGAAATTTCATTATTTGCACAATATTGCTATTAATTTATCCTTTTTAATTGGGTTATTTTGAGTTGTGAATAGATTACTCCCCTGCATATAGTTATGAATAAAATCATATTCCTTTTTATTTTCTCCCTGGCATTCTACTGTAGAGCCCAAAGTTTAAATGAAATTATCGAAAGCTACAATAACTCCATTGACCCAAACGGCAAACTTGATTCCATCGCTGAAATTCAATTTGATATTACTCATAAAGCTTTCAACCTAGAAAATGGGCTCTTTTTGGACGAAACTCTTACCAATACTTATTCTATCTACGGAGACAACTATTCTATAAACTGGAAAGATGGCATAAAAAGGGATATGAATATTTTTACTATTTCAGAATGGCAGCGAGAAAACATAATAAAGAATCATTTTAATCTTTTGATTCGCGAAGATGATGAGGTTTTTGAGTTAATAGAATCTAATGATTCCATTTATATAGTTAAGATGTTTTCGGATGATAGAGAAGTTTACCATGAAATAGACCGTTTGACCTACAACCTAAAAAAAAGAATCACCAGATCAAAAGGTAAAGAGATGACACTGGCTTTTTCTGAATACAAAATAATAGAGGGTGTAAATACTCCCACCGTTATGAAATTCTATAGTGAATTAGGAAACGCTGAAATCACTAATTCGAATTACAGATTTACAAAAATCAGTAAAGAGAAAGATTAAATGCTTTTACCTGCAAATCCTGAAAACAATCAACCTCCTTTATGAAAAGACTTAGTCCTTATCTATGCCTATTCTTACTCCCTCTTCTGGCTTTGGAGTGCGAAGAAGAAGATTTTACCCCCGACCCTGATAACAGTGGCCTTCCCGCCTATACGGAAAAAGGTGCTAACATTTGGGGAGCAATGGTAGATGATGTGGTGTATCGTTCCTCCATCGACTGCAACTTCTATGGATGTAACTCAGGGATGTACATGCAGAATATTTACTACCAAGATACTTCAGCACAATCAGTAGCTCTTATTTCCTTTTCAGGATATAAACCTGGTTTTGAAAATGAATTCATCCAAATCAACTTTTATCTAGGTACAACTATACCTCCTTATGGTTTTTATGAAGAATTTCAAGGCGTTAGATTTGATTTGTCTGACTCTTCATCATTTGCCGAAATTGATAGTTACCTCCCTTATTCTGACAGCAGCTATTGTACCATTAGCAAAAATGGCTACCTCCAATTCAATCGTTTTGATGAAACAGAATCTACTTATCAATACCATAACCTTCACGCAGCCGGAACATTTGAGTTTTATATCGAGAATGATTCTTGTTCAAACGTTAGGGTTGAAAAAGGCCGCTTTGACTTTGATTTTATTCGATGATTGTGAGCATTCAGGAAGAGAATATAATTCGGGCGTTTGACCTGATAGGAAGAATACCATCCCTTGTTAGTTTAAAACCGTATACCCGCAATCATTTGAAGGCTTACGTTTCGGTTATAAGCATCTGATTTTGTTGAAATAAATCGGTTTCCAAACCAGTTGCTAATTGCCTGACTAGCTCTTACCTGAAGAAACAATTGCTTGGAGTTCTCAAGTTTCCAATCCATACCAAGACCCGCTAAAATTACCAATTCATACCGATAGAAATCATTTCCAGCAAGTTTCTCCTTAATAACTTCAGATTCCTGAGGGTTCTCACTGAGCTTTTTCGCTTGCAATAACCAAGCATTGTTCAATCCATAAATTGGATAAAAATCAATCTTATCATTCACAGCAAAAGGATTTCTTATCAAGAGCGGCATTTGTACGTAATACAAGCTGTATTGATTATACGTAACAATCCCTAGTTCACTTCCATTGGAGTGTTGCTGAGGCTCCTGAAAACCCGAATGGCTAAATTGAAAACCAATACTTAGTGCTACCGATTCGGCCAAAGTCTTTTCTGCAGCAAAGCCCGCTAAAGCACCTTTCTTAGGTATTGCAGCTATCATATTACTCTGTAAAGAAGTAAGAGAAGCGCCAGCATATAGAGCATAGTTCATCTCCTGCGCGTATCCGCCAAGACTTACTAAAAAACTTATTCCAATGAGTAGTGAATATGGCTTCATGTCTTTTTAACTAAGATAAATAGAAAGTACTTAATGATGCTTTTGACACCATCTTACCGAGAGTTATAGATTAATAACTTTGCTCCAGACTTAAGTAACTCAATCTATTCATCGGTTATTATCTTATCATAAAAATTTTCCCTCACAAAATCACCCTTATTTTCTCTCAATTCTTTAGAGTAAAAGTTCTATTTTCCCTATACTTGCCAAATGAAACGCCTCCTCCTTGTACGTCATGCCAAATCCTCTTGGGATTTTCCTCAGCTGAGTGATTTTGAGCGCCCTTTGAATGAGCGGGGGCTTCGCGATGTGCAAACCATGGGACAACGCCTAAAAGCCTTGGGCATCAGACCGGAAGGAATCGTAAGTAGTGGGGCCAAGCGGGCACTTGATACGGCCGAAGGAATGGGAAAAATTTGGGGAGAAAGTGCTAAAAATATTCAAATGATTCCGGCCTTGTACCATGCCGATGCGGAAGCCCTTTGCCGGATTATCAAAAACTTACCCGCTCATCTGAACCAAGTGATGCTGGTGGCGCATAATCCGGGCATTACCGATTTAGTGAATCAGCTCGCGGTATTTTCTACGGATAATATTCCTACCTGCGGGGTGGTAGTGATTGATTTTGAGGTAGCCCAATGGCAACAGGTGAGTGCTCAAAAAGCCCAACTCCACCTGTACGAGTACCCCAAGAAAAACACCTAATCGTTTACCACTGCCTAACATCTTGCAGTACTTCTCCTTGCTGCTTTTGCGCCTTGGCAAATTGTATAATTTGCTTAGCCACCGCCTCAGGACTTGCCAAGCGTCCTTCTGATTTCAATTCCTTAAAATACGCTACCCGAGGAAATACCTCCACAGAACTAGCCCTGATTTCCGCTTGCATGTCCGTATCTACCACACCCGGAGAAATGCTGTAGACTTGTCGGTTGCTTCCCACAAGTGCTTGTTCTTCGGCATAAGTGAGCGAAAGCATGTCCATGGCTGCCTTTGCGCTGCAATACATGGCCCAGCCTGCAATGGGTCTTTTTCCTGCTCCCGAACTAATATTTAATACCATAGCCGATTCGGCTTGGGTACTAGCTTGGTGGAAGGCATTCATCAAGGTAGCCACTGCGCCTACATTCACCTGCAAAGCTTTCGTGATATCCACCCGCGACCAAGAACCTAGCGGCCCCACAGGCGCTAAGAGGGCGGCATTATTGACTAATACCACCTGAGCAGCTTTCTGTACGGTATTTCTCACCATATCTTCTGCCTTTTGCAGTCCCGCATCGGTACTTAAATCAACCGATACGAATTGAAAATTAGGGTGCGACCAATCCGGTACGCTACGCGCCAAACCAAATACTTGATAGCCCTCGGCCACTGCTTGCTGGGCTAGGGACAAACCGATACCTCGGCTTGCGCCTGTAATGATCCATGTTTCCATAAGCAAAAAGCCGGAAGGTTCCGGCTTTTAATTAAAGTATGTATTGACTCAAGTCTTTGTTTTTCACCATGGCACTGAGCTTTTCCTGCACCATTTCACGAGTGACCGAAATTTTGGCATTGGCGCCTATGGTATCGGGCACTTCAAAAAGAAACTCATTGAGCAACTGGCTCATTACAGTGTGCAATCTTCTGGCACCAATGTTTTCTACCTCAGCGTTCACGCGGAAGGCAATCTCGGCCAACTCTTCCAAGGCTTCATCCATAAAACTCAATTCCACCTCCTCAGCTGATAGTAAGGCAATGTACTGTTTGGTTAGGGCGTTTTTAGGTTCTTTCAATATGCGATAGAAGTCGTCTTTGGTCAAATCCTGCAATTCCACACGGATGGGGAAACGGCCCTGCAATTCAGGAATTAGATCAGAAGGCTTAGCCACATGGAAAGCTCCGGCCGCAATGAACAAAATATGGTCGGTATTGATAATGCCATACTTGGTATTTACACTACTTCCTTCCACAATGGGAAGCAAATCGCGCTGCACGCCTTCGCGACTCACATCGGGGCCACCGCCTCCACCTTTTTTATTGCCCGCAATTTTATCAATCTCATCAATAAAGATAATCCCTGAGTTTTCTGCTTTAAACAAGGCTTCCTCTTTCACCTCATCCATATCAATCAGTTTGGCGGCTTCCTCCTCCAAGAGCAATCGCTTGGCTTCGGCTACCGTCACTTTACGTTTCTTGGTCTTCTTGGGCATCATATTGCCAATCATGTCTTGCAGGTTCATCATCGACTGCTCATCAATCATGCCTCCTCCAATCATGCCTACGCCTGCATTTCCCGATTGCTTAATCTGGATCTCTATTTTGCGCTCGTCTAATTCTCCATTGCGGATTTTCTCACGAAAACGTTCACGGGTTTTCTCATTCAGTTCCTGGTCGGTTTGGGGTGTTACCTCCTCTCCTACTACCATAGGATTGACGCTTGGTTTGCCTACTTTCATAGGTGGAATCAAGATATCTAAAATCACTTCCTCTACCATTTGAGCGGCTTTCTCTTTTACCTCTTCTTTCTTGCGCGACTTCACCAGATTCACCGATTGCTCCACCAAATCGCGCACCATGCTTTCGACATCACGGCCTACATAGCCTACCTCAGTAAACTTAGAAGCCTCCACTTTGGTAAAGGGCGCATCGGCTAGTTTGGCCAACCTACGGGCAATTTCCGTTTTACCCACACCCGTGGCACCTATCATCAAAATATTGTTGGGCACGATTTCTTTTTGCATCTCCGCGCTGGCATTCATCCGTCTCCAGCGGTTGCGCAGGGCTATGGCCACATTGCGTTTAGCTTCTTTCTGACCAATGATGTATTTATCGAGTTCGGCTACAATTTCTTTAGGGGTATAATATCCGTTTGTATGTTCCATGGAATTATTCATTTGTCGTTTCTGATTTTTTAAATACGCTGCTTAGCGCGATTTGTACACCCAGCCAGTTGCCCGCTCCGGCTTGGTTATATATCTGTCGGGAGTATGAAAGTTCAAAGGCTTTCACCCGTAGCATAAAGCCGAGACTAAAACCAGCCGCTCCGCGCGATTCAGGAAGACCTAGTTCATAGCGAAGTTGATGATTGTATCCCGCCCTGACATGAAAATTTTTATTCAAAAGCAGTTCGGTACCTATGGCCAGATGGCTCATGATTTGGTCAAAAGTGCCGGCTGATTGGGTTGTCCCTCCTTCATTTTCTTGCAGGCTTCCCGAGCGTATCCAACGATAGGTGGTAAAAGAAAAGCGAAAGGGCATGTATTCCGGCTTGAAGGTAATACCCAATTGCACATCCATAGGGAGTTCTTCCCTGAGATTGGTCTCGCTAAATTGTGTTAACTGCACGCCCATGTTTTTGATAACCAAACCTACTTGCAAGGATTTTTCGGGGTGAACAAAAGTAGCGCCTATATCGGTTAGTAAAGCCGAACTGCCATACGTACCCAATCGGGTTTGTACCCATTTTAAGGAAGCGCCCATGCGAAAATTACCTAGCTGATGCGCATAGCTGCCCGCCAATTGGTAAGCGGCTGCATCGAAGGTGCCTAGGGAATTCCCTGTATCATCAAAGGCTTCAAAATCACCGAAGTTCAGGTATTGAATACCCAAGCCCAGCATTTGTCCTTCTCTTATTTGATGTGCATAAGCCACTGTACTTTGCCCCATGCTAGCCGGAAGCCCTAAATAGGTAAAGCCCAGCTGCTGGTGATTCTCAGCACTGAGCAAAGCCGGATTAGACAAGAGCATTTGCACATCGGCTTGTGGGTGGCTTACCAATACACCTCCCAAAGCCGCTACACGCGTATTGGCCGGAAGCGATAAAAAAGCATAGGTATTCAGTCCTCCCGTTTGTGCAAAGGATTGAATACCTAGGGCAAGTAATATGGCTGTCAGGCTCTTTTTCAACTTATTGTATAAGGGCCGGTGAGGAATTAGGCATATCGAGAATGAATGACATCGGTTTCTTCACTTTCTGTTTGAGCAAGGCTATTGCCAATACTTCTTCCACCCTATCAACGTAGTGAATCTGCAAATCTTTGATATACGATTCATTAATTTCTTCTACGTCTTTTCTGTTCTTGCTGCACATGATAATCTCCTTTATGCCCGCACGCTTAGCTGCCAAGATTTTCTCTTTAATACCACCCACCGGAAGCACCTTGCCTCTAAGGGTGATTTCCCCCGTCATGGCTAGCTTGCTTTTTACTTTGCGTTGGGTATAAATAGAAGCCAAAGAAGTAAGCATGGTGATACCAGCCGATGGGCCGTCTTTAGGTACAGCGCCTGCTGGTACGTGCACATGCAAATCGTAGGCATCGAATACACGATAATCGATATCCAGACTTTCCGCATTCGACCTCAGGTAAGATAATGCGGTAATGGCCGATTCTTTCATTACATCGCCCAACTGCCCCGAGAGAGTAAGTTTTCCTTTCCCACGGCTTAGGCTCGATTCAATAAAGAGTATATCGCCACCTACTGGAGTCCATGCCAATCCGGTAACTACTCCTGCTGTTTCGGCATTTTCATAAATCTCATTATCGAAAGGTTCAGAGCCCAAAATTCTTACAACCTCTTCTTCTGTCACTTTGGCCACATGCTCTTGTTCCATAGCAATGGATTTGGCTACATGCCGTACTACTGAACCAATTTTACGTTCTAAGCTACGAACACCCGACTCACGGGTATAGCCTTGGACGATTTTGATCAAGGCTTTTTTATCGATAGCAAATTGCTTGGCATTCAAACCATGTTCTTTACGCTGCTTAGGCACCAAATGCTTGGTAGCAATCTCTACCTTCTCCTCTAAAGTATAGCCTGTAAGTTCAATGATTTCCATACGGTCGCGCAAGGCGGGATGTATGGTATCCAGCGAATTACAAGTTGCAATGAACATTACCTTAGACAAGTCATATTCTACCTCTAGGTAATTATCTACAAAGGCATTGTTTTGCTCGGGATCTAACACTTCCAGCATAGCGGAAGCAGGATCGCCTCGGAAATCAGAACTTAGTTTATCGATTTCATCCAGAATAAATACCGGATTTGAAGCACCCGATTTTTTGATGTTTTGAATCAGTTTGCCCGGCATGGCGCCAATATAGGTTTTGCGGTGCCCGCGGATTTCCGCTTCATCATGCACGCCCCCTAGGGACATACGCACGTACTTACGCCCTAAAGCCTTGGCTATGGAACGCCCAAGTGAAGTTTTCCCCACCCCAGGAGGGCCATATAGGCACAGAATAGGGCCTTTCAGGTCTTTTTTCAATTTCAATACCGCAAGGTATTCAATGATACGGTTCTTCACCTTTTCCATACCGGAATGGTCTTGATCCAATATCTTCTGCGCCCTTTTCAGGTCGAAATTATCTTCTGTATTCTCGTTCCAAGGCAAATCCACCATCAGCTCCACGTAGTTGAGCGTAATGGGATATTCCGGTGCCTGCGGATTCATGCGCATGACCTTATCGAGCTCTTTGTTGAAATGAGCGGCAATATTTTTGGGCCACTTTTTCTTAGCACCCTTGGCGCGAAGCGTTTCTACTTCCTTATCAGGGCCTTCGTAGCCTAGCTCATCCTGAAGTACTTTAATTTGCTGACGCAGGTAATAATCGCGCTGCTGCTGGTCGATATCAATATGAACTTTTTTCTGAATTTCCACTTTCAACTCCAGCATCTGGATTTCCTTCATCAAATGCTCAAGCAATACCGTGGCCCTTTGCATACCATCATTGATTTCCAATAATTTTTGCTTCTCAGCCACCTCAGCATTGAGGTTGGAAGAAAGGAAATGCGTAAGGAAACTCGGACTATCGATATTATCAATAGCTACCTGCGCCTCTTGTGGAATTTCAGGATTCAGTTTCAGGATTTTAGAGGCCGCATCTTTCATAGAGCGCACCAAAGCTTTCACCTCTTTTTCTGCCTTACTGGGAAATTTCTCACTCAGCAACTTGATTTTGGCTGTGATAAAAGGCTCCTCCTGCAAATACGACTCAATTTCGAAGCGCTTGCGCCCTTGAATGATGATAGTGGTATTGCCATCGGGCAACACCAGCATTTTAATAATCTTGGCTACGGTTCCTACTTTGTAGATATCATCCGGCCCCGGCTCTTCGTTGGTATTGTGCTGCGCTAGTACGCCCAAAAGCTTGTCGCCTTTATACACTTTTTTGACCAAGCGTATGGATTTTTGGCGTGATACCGTGATGGGCATCACCACACCGGGAAACAAAACGGTATTTTTTATTGGTAGGATGGGAATCTCTTCCGGAAAGGGTTCTTTCTTCGCTTCTTCCTCATGATCAGGGGCTATCAACTGAATAAGGTCATCGGAATTTTCCTCGTCACCTAGGATAATATGATTGAAATAAGGCTTTGTATTTCTGTCCATAAATTTTGCAATGCCATATTGGCACATTATTACAACAATATCAATACTTCACTAATCGAATTCTATAAGGTTCAAGCCCCATGCCAAATCTATCTGAGGCTTGATTATCGCTGAAAAATCATTGATATTAGTCACGACTATCTGGGTGTATGACAAATTTTACGAGTAAGTATACGTTTGCAAGAGGCTGTTTACTCCTTTTTCTCCTTGTTTTTTTTGCGGTTTCCTCCTCCCAAGGCCAAAAAAAATCAAAGAAGGGGATTGTTATGTCTGCGCTCGATACCACTTCTTTGGAAGTGTTTTTTCCTGAGTATGAGTTCCCCAACCTAAACCGAGTACCTTATTTTCGTCATGAAAAAGACTTGGCCGAAATCAAAAAACTGGAATCAAACAAGAATTGGGAAAAATTATATCCGGCACTGAAACGCTACGTGCAGCGCTTTGGCATCCAGAATTTTTATAAAGACACCTATCTTTTGTGGAAACTGGCCAAATTGGCAGAGATTCTTGAAAAGGAAAATGAAGCCATCTTTCTTTATAAACTTGTCATTAAGCATCATCGGGCTGATATCGACATTAGAAAGGTAGAGGCAACTTACGATTCGCTTGCAGCCAACAAAGAAGCGCATTATGTACCGCTAGACTATTACTATGAACTGGTAGAGTACCGCAAGCAGATTGACACGCTAGTAGCGCCTCGTTCGGTGCTTACCTTAATGGATACGCTCATCAATAGCAAGCAATCGGACTATGGCCCTAGCCTAAGTTATGATAACCAGACCTTTATATTCACTTCCAAGCGAAATAAAATCCCTAAAGGAGCACAGATGGTGGAAAACGAAGACTTGTTTTTCAGCAGAAGAGTAAATGAGGTTTGGACCAAAGCGCAAATCATGAAAGGCCTTAACAGTGCCTACAATGAAGGCTCAGCCAAAATCAGCAAGGACGGAAAAACGCTCTACCTTACCCGTTGCAATGCCAATACCTCTTACGGAAACTGCGATTTGTACACCAGCACCTTGCAGGACGACAGCACCTGGAGCGAACCCAAAAACATGGGCATCAATATCAATAGCGTGGCTTGGGACAGCCATCCTAGCCTTTCGCCCAACGAGGACACACTCTATTTTGCCAGCGATCGCATGGGAGGATTTGGCATGTCAGACATTTACTACACCTACAAAACCGGAAATGGAGAATGGTCGCCAGCGCGCAACCTTGGCCCTGTAGTAAACACACGCAATAATGAAGTAAGCCCATTTTATCACCCCAGCTACCATGTTCTTTACTTTAGTTCCAATGGGCATAAGCCAAATTTCGGAGAGTTTGATATTTATAAATCCTTGAAAAAGGCTAATTTCTTTATGGAGCCCAAAAATATTGGCCCCTTGGTCAATGGCAAAGGAAGTGAATTTTACTTTACCATCGACTCACAAAGCAAGGATTTGTACTATTCAAAATCCAATGCCAATACCAATTACAACATGGATTTATTTAGCTTTCCGCTGCCCATGGAAGCCCAGCCCAATGCTACTACACGGGTATCGGGTTCGCTTACTGATTCACTTACCGGAAAACCTTTTCAGGGGATTGTATCCATTATCGACCTCGACAATGGCGTGGAAGTAGCTCCTCAATTCCTTCGCCCCGATGGCTCCTTCGAATTTGAACTGATCAATAATAACAACTACCTATTGGTAATTCAGGGAAGTGAGTTTTTCCGAATTGAAGAAATCTTCTATCTCGATGGCGAAACCGAAATCAACCGAAAAGTGCTTCCGCTAGCCGCGAAAATGAAGTTTGCGTCTATTGAATTTGAAAATGGCATGGCCGAACTGCTACCCGAGATGTATGGCGATTTGAACAACATCATCAACTTTCTGTTCGATAACCCCGACTTCTACCTGCGGATAGCCGGACATACCGATTCCAGCGGGGATCCTGATTTCAATATGCTGCTTTCTTCGCAGCGTGCCCGCTCAATTTATGAATACATAGTGGATTTGTATGGCGTGCCGGCCGATCGGGTAGAATATACAGGCTTTGGTAGCACGCGCCCCATCATAGCCGAAGAGCTGAATGATGAACACCGAAAAATCAACCGCAGGGTGGAATTCGAGATTTACCGAATAGCCGACTAAGACGTTTTCATTTGCTCTACTATTTCCAATACAGCAGGGCACACCAAGGTGTTTTTGAAGGTAAGGTCTAGCAATTGGTACATCTTTTTTCTATCGGTATGCGGGTACTCCCTGCAAGCTCGTGGCCTGTCTTCGTATACCTGACACGTATTATCTTCATTCAAAAATGTGCAAGGGGAGCTCTTCAGGACATAATCCTGATCTTCATCTACCTTTAGATAGGCATCAATAAACTGACCGGGTTTCATGCCCAAGGTTTTGGCTAAGCGGTCGATATCGCTAGGGATAAATATCGGGCTGGTAGTTTTACAACAATTGGCACAAGCAAGGCAATCGATACGCGCAAAAACCTCCTCGTGTGCCTCATGAAATCGATCATCGAGCTTGCGTGGGTTTTCCTTTTTTAGCCCTTGTAGGAATTTTTTATTCTCGGCTTTTTTGTTCTTGGCTTGTTGGGCAAACTTCTCTAAATCCATATCCAAAAATAGTCCTTTTCATACCTTTCGCCTCTCGCAAAACAAAAAAAGCTCGAATCACTCCGAGCTTTTTACTAGTAGTATTATCCAATTTTATTGGAAAAACTTAGCAATATCATTGTAGAAGGCAAATACCATAAGACTTAGCAACAGTACCATGCCTACTTTTTGGGCATTTTCTAGGAAACGATCCGAAGGTTTACGTCCCGAAACGATTTCGTAAGTTAAAAATACCACATGTCCACCATCCAAGGCTGGAATTGGCAATAAGTTCATAAAAGCCAAGACCATAGAAAGCAAGCCCGTGATGCGCCAGAAATTGGCCCAGTCCCAAGTAGCACCAAAAATTTTCGCAATGCCAATAGGCCCGCTTAGGGATTTAGAAGGAGAGATATCACCCGAGAACATCTTTCCAAAGGCTTTCACATTCACCCATACAATACTGAATGCCATCTCGGTACCTTTAGGCAAGGCTTCCAAAAAGCTGTATTGAATACGCGACACTTCCATTTCCATCTGAGGATAATAACCCAAGGTTCCCTCAGGAGTCACTTCCAAATTCAATGGCACTTCATTGCCTTCACGAAGTACCACTACATCGATACTCTTTCCGGCATTGCTTACGGTAAGTTCTTTGGCTTCGTGGTAATAGTTTACCGGAGTACCATTGATACGAATCACCTTATCGCCTACTTGAAGTCCACCTTTTTCGGCATTGCTACCTTCGGCAATTTGTGCAATGGTGAAAGGATACATCGGTTCAATAAACTGGCTAACCGCTTCTTTATCCGAAAGGCGCTCCACCATATTGGGAGGCAGCACGATATTGATTTCAGCTCCATTGCGAAGCACGGTATAATAGCTGTTGGTGCCCAGAAGCACCTCAGGACTGGTCACTTGGCTGAATTTCTCAAATTCCTGTCCGTTGATTTTAACAATTTTGTCCCCTGTTCTCAAACCGATTTCGGTAGCCAGCGGATAGGCCACGATCCCGTTTTTGTTCACCTCGTCCATAGCGATATAGCTTTCGCCATTATGGTACACCATGGCCACGAAAATGATAATACCGGTAATCACGTTCATGATAATACCGCCCAACATCACAATCAGGCGCTGCCAAGCCGGCTTAGCACGAAACTCCCAAGGCTCAGGTTCGGCACTCAGGTTTTTGGTATCGAGCGACTCATCCACCATTCCAGTGATTTTCACAAATCCACCCAAAGGGATAGCCCCAAAGGCGTATTCAGTCTCTCCGAATTTTCTACCAATGATCTTAGGCGGAAAACCAATGTAAAATTTCTCTACGCGCATGCCAAAAGCCTTGGCAGCTAATAAATGGCCTAGTTCGTGTAGGCCTACTAAAATAGAAAGTCCCAGCAAGAGCTGGCCCGTCATCACTAATGCATCCATTATTTACTTAATTCAATTGCTTTTACTCGTGTTAATGCGTCAGTTGCCACATAATCCTCATACGTAGGATGGTCTATAAATGGCACTGTAGCCATACATTCGGCCACAATATCCGACATTTGTAGAAAACCTACTTTGTCTTTCAAAAATTCCGCTACCACTATTTCATTAGCCGCGTTCAATATACAAGCCATGTTACCTTGCTTCTTCAGTGCCTCAAAGGCCAAACCTAAGTTGCGGAAAGTGTCCATATCAGGCTTCTCGAAAGTGAGCGAGGGGTAGTCCATGAAATTGAAGCGGGGAAAATCGGAACGCAAGCGCTCGGGAAATCCCATGGCAAATTGTATGGGGATACGCATATCGGGCAAGCCGAGTTGCGCTTTGATGCTTCCATCTTCAAATTGTACCAGTGAATGTATGATAGATTGGGGATGTACCACCACTTCTATTTGTTCCACTTTTAGGTTAAAAAGCCAGCGGGCTTCTATCACCTCCAAGCCTTTGTTCATCAGACTGGCCGAATCGATAGTGATTTTGGCCCCCATGTCCCAATTGGGATGCTTCAAGGCCTGTGCTTTGGTTACTGTTTCCAAAAACTTTCTGTCCTTACCGCGGAATGGCCCACCCGAAGCGGTAAGGATGATTTTTTCAATCGGATTATGAAATTCCCCCACCAAGCATTGGAAAATAGCGGAATGCTCTGAATCTACCGGATAAATATTTACGCCATGCTGCTCGGCCAATTGCGTGACAATCTCTCCAGCCACAACCAAGGTTTCTTTATTGGCCAAAGCAATGGGCTTGCGTGCCTTAATGGCATTAATGGTCGGCAATAATCCTGCATAACCAACAAGAGCCGTAAGTACTAAGTCGATGGAATCCATCTGTACAACTTGTGCCAAACTATTCGCGCCAGAGTATACTTTAATACCTAGTTGATCGAGGGCGGCAAATACGGTATCGTACAAGGCTTCATTGCCAATTACCACCACATTGGGCCGAAATTCGGCCGCCTGTTTGATGAGCAATTCGGCATTGTTTTGCGCACTTAGCACTTCTACTTCAAAGCAATCGGGGTGAGATTTCACCACGTCCAATGCCTGTGTACCAATAGAACCTGTGGAGCCTAGGATGGCGATTCTTCTTTTATCTGTCATGGATTCAGTCTTCTTTCTTATACCATCCGAAAAGTCGGATGAGGAAAACCACCAGATAGGAGGCCATAAAAGCCCATATCAGCGGACGGTTGTCGAGTGCTATACCCAGTAAAGAGCCTATCAATAAGGCCCAGGCCAATATATTAATTTGCTTGCGTGTCACTTAACCGAATGGTGAGGAATTTGTTAGCGGATAGATTATTTGCACAATGAATCAAATACCGTTTATTGTGCCGAGGGTAGCCTTGAGTATATAGTGTCATTCTTCCTTAAATAAAAATACAAGTGGCTATTGATAGGCCACAAGCAATAGCAATTAATCACCGAATAAAGGCAAAATTAAAATGCATTCAAAGGTCGTACAATCTATGTTTTAAACCAATCAATGCAAAAGGTATTCCATCTATCGAAAGAAAATACACAAGTTTTTGTCCCACCCTTACTCCTGTTAAAGGATGTTAATTCGGAGAACTTTTCATTCCGTATACCGTTGTTTTTATAGTAATTTAGTCTATCAATTACCTTTAATGTGTATGAAACAGAATAGTAAGCTATTTTTCTTGAGTGTACTAGGAGGCCTATTGGGCGCCTACTTGTTTGGACTTATCCAAAAAAATCCATCCGCTACCCAGCCAGAAACCTCTCCTTCTTTTTCTTCACATCCTATAAGCGAGCCTGCACCCGCCTATCATCCACCTGTGCAACAGGTAACCCGCTCGGTAACCAGCATTCCGCAGGGCATTGATTTCGTGGAAGCATCCGAGAACAGCACCTCCTCGGTGGTCTTTATCAAGTCGACTAGCGAATATGATTTCAACCGAAGAAGCTGGTTTGATTATTTCTTTGAAGGCGGCCCTATTCAGGCCATGAGTAGTGGTTCGGGTGTTATCTACCGAGAGGATGGCTATATCATTACCAACAACCACGTAATTGAGAACGCCTCCGAGATTGATGTAATCCATGAGAAAACTACTTATCGAGCCAAACTCATCGGCACTGACCCAAGTACGGACATGGCTATTTTGAAGATAGAAGCACAGAATCTTCCCAAAATCACTCTAGGTTCCTCCAAAAACCTAAAAGTAGGCGAATGGGTATTGGCTGTGGGTAATCCATTCAACCTTACCTCTACCGTTACAGCGGGTATCGTAAGTGCCAAAGGGCGTGAAATCAACATCATGAAGAGCAAGTTCCCTATTGAATCGTTCATCCAGACCGATGCGGCCATCAACCCCGGAAACAGTGGAGGCGCTTTGGTGAACAGTAAAGGCGAACTAGTAGGTATCAATACGGCCATTTTATCACAAACAGGCTCTTACACCGGCTATGGGTTTGCCGTACCGATTGATATTGTGCGCAAAGTAGCTGATGATATTATTAAATACGGTATTGTTCAAAAAGCCTTTACCGGAGCTGATGTGATGGATCTTACATCAGAAAATGCTAAAAGCCTTGGGGTGAAAGACCTAAAGGGCGTGGTAGTAAGCTACATCCAAAAAGATGGTGCGGCCGATAAAGCCGGAATTCAGAAAGGCGATATTATCCTGCGTATCAATGATGAACCCATTAATGCGAGAAGCGCCTTTGAAGAGGCTTTGAGTTACCATTCGCCCGGTGACCGCATACGAGTAACTTTTACCCGTGGAGACAAACCGATGGAGGCTACCTTGGCCCTCACCAACAGCGAGGGAACCATGACCCTGACCAAAAAGGAGATTTTTACTTCAGAAACCTTGGGAGCTGATTTTGAATCGGTGCCGAAGGTAGAGCGCGACCTGATGAAAATCGAATCGGGAGTGCGCGTGGCAAAAATCCGAAGTGGTTTTATCCAACGATTGGGTATACAAGAAGGCTTTATTGTGACCTATATCAACAAATCGCCCATTACCAGTCCTCAGCAATTGGCCAAAGTATTGGAAGAAAGTAAGGGAAGAGTAATTATTGAAGGAATCAGCAAACGAGGAGAAAGAGGATATTATAGTTTTTACTTCTAAAAACTATAAAAAAGGAAACCAATTGGTTTCCTTTTTGCTTTATGAGGCTTTTATCTTCATTTTCTTTTTAAGCTCATCGATGCTCGTTTTGAACTTATTATCGGTGTCCATCATATCTTCTACCGACTGCACCGCATGGATTACCGTGCTGTGGTCGCGGCCACCAAAGTGGTAGCCAATGGACTTCAAGGAATGATTGGTATAGGCTTTAGCAAAAAACATAGCCACTTGGCGGGCAATCACAATTTCCTTTTTGCGGGTTTTATCTTTCAGGTCGTCTAAACTCACCCTGAAATAATCGGCCACGGTCTTCTGGATAAAGTCTATCCCTACCTCCGATTCAATATCGTGCACAATATTCTTCAATACCTGCTTTGCCAATTCCAAATCAATTTCTCTGCGAGTAAGAGTAGCATGCCCAATGAGGGAAATTAACACCCCTTCCAGTTCGCGGATATTGGTATCTACAGTGTAAGCAAGGTATTCAATCACATTGTCGGCAATGTAAATACCATCGGCCTTCATCTTTTTGTGGATGATGGCAATACGCGTTTCAAAATCGGGCTGTTGAAGGTCGGCCGTTAAGCCCCACTTGAAGCGGGAAAGAAGTCGCTCTTGAAGGCCTTTCAGCTCTCTGGGCGGACAATCGCTTGTCATCACGATTTGCTTATTGGCCTGATGTAGCTGATTGAAAATGTGGAAAAACACTTCTTGGGTCTTTTCCTTGCCCGACAAAAACTGCACATCGTCAATTATTAGCAGATCGACCTGAAGAAATTGGGCCGTAAAATCCTGTGTTTTATTATTCTGTACCGCCTCGATAAACTGGTTCACGAAGTTTTCGGAACTGATATAAAGCACGTATTTATCGGGTAGATTTTGCTTGATTTCGTTGCCTATGGCATGCACCAAGTGAGTTTTTCCTAGTCCTACACCACCATAAATCATGAGTGGATTAAAGGAGGTAATCCCCGGCTTTTTGGCCACCGCATGACCTGCTGAACGCGCCAAACGGTTGCAGTCTCCTTCTATGTAGTTTTCAAACACATAATTAGGGTTCAGCTGCGCATCGGGCACGCGCTTAGTTTCTACCACGGCTTGTCCGTTGGTAGGCATTTGCTGGCCGTATTGTGCGCGATTATTGGCAGAATAGTTTACCATATAGGGCGTTTGGTGCGCATTGCCTTTATCCATAATCACCGAATACTCCAAACGCCCATTAGGGCCCAATTGGGTATCGATCGCCTTGCGCAACAAGTGCACATAATGCTCCTCGAGCCACTCATAGAAAAACTGGCTGGGCACCTGTATGGTCAATACATTGTTTTCCAGCTTCACAGGCTGAATAGGAGCAAACCAAGTAGTAAAACTTTGCTCGCCAATATTCGCTTTGATATACTGAAGACAATTGTTCCAAACAGACACGCAGTCCAAACTCATACGGATGACGGAGAAATTAAGATTTTTGGTAAACCCTTTCTGAATTAAGGGGTTCAAAGTTGCCAAAAAAATAGCGAACAAAAAAGGAGATTCCTTATCTACTCTCAAAAATCCTAAAAAGGGTGAACCACAGATGCCTTGCGGTACAATTTTCTTGAAAAATTATAAAAACGTTACCCTATCATGAAGTAGTAACAAAACCGAAACTTTGCCAAGCTTTTACCCAAATAAGGATAATTCCCCTTTTATGCCTTATTTTTACGCACTCGATTGAAACCATGGAAAATCCAACAAATAAACTACTCAGCGAATTCAAAAGCTCTTCTTATGCCGACTGGCTTGAGCGCTTGGTACGCGACATGAAAGATGAGTCGGCCTTAGAGAAAATTACTTGGCGCTCTCCCGAAGGCTTTGATATCCTACCCATGTACACACCAGAACAAGGTGTATCTCCTGCGGTTAAAGCATTGGATAACAGCCTTCTGCATTCCGATCCGGGTCTATCGGCTCGTCATTGGTGGAATGTGCAAAAAATAGAAATAGAAACGGCCCCGTTGGCCAATAAAAAAGCCTTAGATGTCCTTAATCAAGGCGCAGATGGTCTTCTTTTTGAGTTGAAATCATCTCTTCAGTCAGTGGAGGAGCTTTTGAAAGATATTGCCTTGCCTTACATCTGGCTAGGCTTTAAGGGCAAATTTGTCAATGCGAGCTTTTTGGATTTAGTCAATACCTATCTTCAAAAAAACTACCCCGAGCAGTCCGTTGCTGTGCATTTCTATGCTGACCCTTTGTCGGAGTTTGCTGAAAGTGGAAAACTGCATGCCGATTGGGCCAAGCAACATCCGCTTATGGGCAAACCCAGCGCGAACATGCGAGCGCTGGCCATTGATGCCAGCTTATACACCGAAGCAGGTGCCACCAAAACCCAAGAACTGGCCTTCACCTTGGCGCACTGTGTGGAATATATTGAGGCTTTCAAGGCGCAAGGGCTTGACATAAAGGAGATTTTTGGGCAGCTCCATTTTCAGATGAGTGTGGGCGGCTCGTATTTCTTGGAAATCGCGAAAATAAAAACCTTCCGTGTACTACTGGATCATTTGGCAGCCGGCTATGGAGTGCAGGATTTCCAAGCCAGTGAGGTACCTATTCATGTAGTTTCGAGCCAATTGAATAAAACAGCTTTAGAACCATATACCAACCTCCTCCGCCTTACTACCGAGGCCATGTCGGCCATAATCGGGGGATGCAATTCGTTGCAAATGGACGGATTTGATGAGAGTTTCCGAAGCCCAAAAGAAAACAGCAAGCGCTGGAGTAGAAATCTCTCTTTGATTTTAAAAGAAGAAGCTTATTTCGATAAGGCCGTTGACCCGGCCGCAGGCAGTTATTATGTAGAACACATCAGCGAAAGCCTACATCAGCACGCGTGGGACTTATTCCTTAGTATTCAAAAGGAAGGCGGATGGCTGAAAAATATGGAAGATGGAAATATTCCAAATCAAATCGAATCCAGCGCCCAGCAGTTGATGGAATCGGTGGCTAAGCGAAAAAAAGTATTGGTAGGTGGCAATCAATATGCCTATAGCCGCGAAGCACGCGAAAAAGAATCCAACTCCTACCAAGGCCCAATTCAGCGCCTTTCTTTATTAACCGATTTTGAAAACATCCGTCAAGATTTTGAACGCCTTTTTCAGAAAGGTGTAAACCCAGAAGCAGTTCTCCTGCATCTTCCGGATGCTACTATGGCCAAGGCCCGAAGCAGTTTTGCCGAAGGCTTCTTGGGCTTGGCCGGATTCCGCTTTATCAAGCAATCCGCAGAAAATCCACAAGCTTCTCAAGCCGCTCTTTTGGTCATCTGCGGCTCCGATACCGACTATCAGGCTCTTATCCAAGAACAGGTAAACAGCTGGAAAAAGGCTTTTCCGAAAGCAATTTTAGTCTTGGCAGGTAATCCCGGAGAAAAAAGCGCACATTATGAAGCTCTGGGCATTACCCAATGTATCCATCTTCAATCGCATGCTCCGCAAACCCTTCAGGATTTTCACCAGCAATTGAGTCGTTCATAAAACGCAATCACTATGTCATCAGCACCCGACTTTAGTAAACTAAACATAAAAGCCGCTCGAACGGCTCCTCAATCAAAATCGCCTCAAACCTTGTGGGATAGCCCCGAGAAAATCGCCATCAAACCGATTTACTCACCAGCCGATTTGCAACACATGGAACACCTGCACTACACCGCAGGTATCGCTCCCTTTTTGCGTGGCCCCTACAGCTCCATGTATGCCACAAGGCCATGGACCATACGCCAATATGCAGGCTTCTCTACTGCGGAAGAGTCCAACGCTTTTTATAGACGCAATCTGGCAGCCGGACAAAAAGGCCTTTCCGTAGCCTTCGATTTAGCCACGCACAGAGGCTACGATTCGGATCATCCACGGGTAGTGGGCGATGTGGGCAAGGCCGGAGTGGCTATTGATTCGGTGGAGGATATGAAAATCCTTTTCGACCAAATCCCGCTCGACCAAATGTCAGTTTCCATGACCATGAATGGTGCCGTATTGCCCATTATGGCTTTTTACATAGTGGCAGCCGAAGAACAAGGCGTAGCCCCCGCCCTGCTGAGCGGAACTATCCAAAACGACATCTTGAAGGAGTTTATGGTGCGGAACACTTACATCTATCCTCCGGCACCTTCCATGCGCATTATAGCCGATATATTCGCCTATACTTCGCAAAATATGCCCAAATTCAACTCAATCAGCATCAGTGGCTACCACATGCAAGAAGCTGGAGCTACGGCCGATATTGAGCTGGCCTATACCCTTGCCGATGGTTTGGAATACCTGAGAGCCGGAGTGGCTGCAGGAATTGATATCGATAATTTTGCGCCAAGACTGTCTTTTTTCTGGGCCATTGGCATGAACCACTTCATGGAAATCGCCAAAATGCGGGCAGGTAGATTGCTTTGGGCTAAACTGGTGAAGCAGTTTAACCCAAAATCGGAAAAATCGCTGGCTTTGCGTACCCATTGTCAAACTTCCGGCTGGAGCCTTACCGAGCAAGATCCTTTCAACAATGTAGCCCGCACGTGTATTGAAGCTATGGCGGCCGCTATGGGTCATACACAAAGTTTGCATACCAATGCCCTTGACGAGGCCATCGCCTTGCCTACCGATTTCTCGGCCCGCATTGCTCGCAATACACAGCTGTACATACAGCACGAAACTGATATCACCCGCGCCATCGACCCATGGGGAGGTAGCTATTATGTAGAATCGCTCACGCATGAGCTGGTGCAAAAAGCATGGGCCTTGATTGAGGAAGTAGAAGCGATTGGCGGCATGGCCAAAGCCATAGAATCGGGCTTACCCAAAATGCGCATCGAAGAAGCCGCAGCCCGCAAACAAGCGCGTATCGATGCACAAAAGGACATCATTGTGGGCGTTAACCGCTATCAGGCAGACGACACAACCGAAATTGATGTACTAGAGGTGGATAACACCTCGGTGCGCGAATCACAAATTGCCCGTCTCAATCAAATCAAGGCAAAAAGAAATAGCCAGAAAGTACAGGAAAGCTTAAATGCGCTTCGTGAAGCGGCTCGTTCCGGAACAGGCAATTTATTGGCCTTGGCCGTGGATGCCGCCCGAAATAGAGCTACCTTAGGAGAAATATCGCTTGCCATGGAAGATGCCTTCGGAAGACATAAAGCTACCATCCGTTCCATTTCAGGAGTATATGCCGTGGAAGCCGGAAAGAATGAAACTTTGGAAAAGGCCAAGCAACTAGCCGACCAGTTTGAAGCGGTGGAAGGCCGCAGACCACGCATTCTGGTTGCCAAAATGGGACAAGATGGGCACGACCGTGGCGCTAAAGTAATTGCTACGGGATTTGCCGACCTAGGCTTTGATGTAGATATTGGCCCCTTATTCCAGACTCCGGAAGAAGTAGCCCAACAGGCCATCGAAAACGATGTACACGTAGTGGGTGCCTCCAGTTTGGCAGGCGGCCACAAAACCCTTATCGGACAATTGATTGAAGCCTTGAAAAAGCTAGGCCGTGAAGATATCATGGTGGTGGCAGGCGGAGTAATTCCAGCCAAAGACTACAATTACCTGTATCAACAAGGCGTAAGTTTTGTTTTTGGCCCGGGAACGGTCATTTCTCAGGCAGCTATCCATATTTTAGACAAGCTCTTACAAGAAGAGAACCAATAATCTAACACTTGATAAACAAGGAATTAATCCCTTCTAAACATTGATTTGGAAGGGATTTTTCGATTTCTTTACAATATGAAACCTACAATAAAAAACCTACATTGTGCAATTCTGGCACTTATCTTACTCTTTAGTGCTGCGAGTACTGGTTTTGCCCAAGAAAAGTACAACAAATACCTCAGCAAAGGAGAGAAATTCTACAACCAAGGGAATTACAAGAAGTCGCTGAAACAAATCAACAAGCTCAAAAAAAAGACCAAGTCGAAATTTGGAGCCAACAATAAATTCATAGCAGTCGCCCTTATCAACGAGGCCAAATACAAAGAAGCCCAAGGCTTTTTTAAAGAGTTTGATACCCTTATTTATAAGGCCGTGCAAATGAGTAGTGTTGTAAATGGTGAAGAAAAAGTAGACCACGCCTCTATCCTACTTGAAGCAGCCGAAGTGCTCATTGAATACGGCAATTTTTACAAAGCAGGCTTATATGCTGAAAAAGCTAAACCCATTTTTGAGGCAAATAACCTATTGACTGACGATTACAAAGCGCATTTTGATATCGTATATGCCAAAGTGCTCTCTGGAAAGGGGTTTTATAACGAGGCACTCGCTCTTATCCGCGAAAACGAACCTTTCTTTAATGGAAGGGCTACCAATAAGATTTCCTATATCGATGAAAAAACAGGCAAGCTAAAAAGTCGCAAGCTTTCGCCCGATGAAACCAACGCCCGCTATCGCGAAATGGTGGAAATCCTTATGCTGAAAGCCATTACCTTCCGCAGACAAGGGAATTTTACCAGTGCCGACTCCGCTTTCGGGATGACCGAAAACTACATCAAGAAAAATCTTGGTAAAAACAGCTTTGAGTATGTGCTCAACCAATACGAAATGGCCGTAACGCTTGACGAGTATAATGTCCGAAAAATCGCCATCGACTATTATGAAGATGCCCTCAAAAAGGTGCAAAAGAACTTCAAGCCTACCCACACTCTTCAGGTAGATATTTACGAAGGATTGCTTAAAGCCTATCTGGCCAGTGAAGACAATCGTTCATACCGTAAAGCCCGCACCGATTTCGATAAGCACCTCCGCAAGCGATTTGACAGACGAAGCTTTCATCGCGATAAGGATGACTTATTGGACTTCAACAGAAGTTTCGCTCGGGAGCGTACAGGTTCTATCGACAAAAAAGCCCAGGAATATGTAAAAGATTTCGACCTATTACCCAAAAATAATCCCCGCAGGGAACTCCTTCTCTCATTCTTATATGACGTATCGCTGGTGGAGAAGAAATTTGGTTCATCGGAAAGATATCTGAACGAAATCCTAACTATTAAAAAACTCAATGTGGGTGAAGATGCCCCTGAATACCATTTGTTTAAGACAAAAATCGCCAATCACTACGTAGACTACACCAATAAACTAAAAGAAGCCGGTGAAATCTATCAGAAAAGCTTTTCGGAGATTGTACTTCCTCAAATTCGCTTCTGGCATCCCGATTACATCGATACTTACAATCAGCTATCAGAGTATTATCAGATTACCGACCAATTTGAAAAAGCCTCTAAATCCTTGGATATTGCCTTAGAGGCCACCCGGAGGAAGTATGACAACACCGACATAGCCTATGGCAATGCCTTGGTTCAGATATCAAACCTGCTGATCAATATCGGAGAATACAAAAAGGCTGGGGAAAACCTCGAAATTGCTAGTGAATTGTTACGGAAATCGCGCTTAGACGAAGCAGATCTATACAAAGCCCGCCTATACGAAACCGAGGCCAAACTATTGGCCATGAAAGGCTTGCTGGATGAAGCGGAAGACAACCTGAACGATGCCGCAAAAATTATTAGGAAGTCTGAAAATGTGATGGGCTATGATGCCATAGCCTCAGCCGAAAGCTTGGCCGATGTGTACGTAACACTCGGAAAGTACAGCCGCAGTGAGGCTACCGTTACTCAAGCAATTTCCGATTACACCAAATATTACGGAGCCGAAAGCCGCAAATTATTAAAGCCTGTAGCCACACAAGCCCGCTTGAAATTGATTTATGGCGACTACACCGAAGCGGAAAAAACGGTGCGCAGAAACTACAACAACGCGGTTAGTATTTTCGGGGAAAATTCTACCAAAGTAGTACCCTCCCTATTACTTCTTTCCGACATTCATGCCACCTTGGGAGATTTTGAGAAAGCGGAAGATGATTTGCGCAAAGCCATCAAAATTCAAGAAAAACAATTTGGAAAGAACCATGCCGATGTAGCCACCAGTATTGCCCAACTGGCGCTGGTGCGTTTCTACCAAGGAGCTTCTACCGATGAGGTGGAGCGTCTGATGTTGCAATCCAAAAACATCATCACCGACCAACTGGGTGCCCAAACTCCTCGCTATGCCGATATCATCACCAATCTGGCCAAGATTTACATCAGTGCCGGACGATACGATGAGGCTTTCGACCGACTAAAAGAAGCCCAGCGCATCTGGGAAAAACGAAGCGGGCGTAGGAATAACATCAATGTGGCCACTATCCATATCCTTACAGGAGACATTTATTACCTCCAGTCGAAATACGGTCCGGCCAAGGACTCTTACAATACCGCCAAAAGCTTGTACGAAAAATCGTTTAGCACCAAGCACCCTGAGTATGTGAAGGTGGTATCCAAGCTAGCACGCGTATACTTTATGGATGGCGATGCACAACGTGCCAAAACCTATGCCGATGAAGCCTTGGCCAATTACAACAACTTCATCAACGAATACTTCCCCGCGCTCAGCGAAAGGGAGAAAACCAAGTTTTGGAACACCATACGCAACGACTATGAGTTCTACAACAGCTTGGCGGTGCGCTTGCGGAAAACAAATCCTGAAATGGTTGGCAACATGTACAACAATGCGCTTAATACCAAAGCCCTTTTGTTGAGCTCATCTATCAAAATGCGGGAACGTATTTTGAGCAGTACCGATGAAGACCTGAAAGCCAAATATGCTGAATGGGTGGGCAAAAAGGAACTCCTGACCAATGTGCTTTCTATGAGCATGGATCAACTGCAGGAGAACAATATTTCACCTCAAGTACTCGAGCAGGAAGTGGAACTATTGGAGAAATACCTCAGCGAAAAATCGGAACTCTTCTCTCAAGGGGTAGAAAACAATGCCATGGATTGGACGAAAGTGAAGAAGATTCTTAAGCCCAACGAAGTGGCTATTGAGATGATTCGCTACCGCCATTTCGATAAGGTGCTTACCGATTCGATAGTGTATGCGGTACTGGTGGTACGTAATGATGCCCAAACCCAACCAGAGTTAATTTTATTGCCCAATGGAAATGAACTGGAAACCCGTTACCTTAAATCGTATCGAAACAGCATCAAATTTAAGATTGAAGATATCTACTCCTATCAGCAATATTGGGCACCCATCGTAACTAAAGTAGGCGCCTCCTCAAAAATCTACCTTTCGCCCGATGGTGCTTATAACCAAATCAACCTCGAAACCATCCCTACTGGAGATGGAAAGTACGTACTTGATAACTCTAATATAATTTTGGTAAGTAATACCAAGGATATCTTCTATAAGCGCACCCGTACCCAACTGGTGCAAGAAAGCAAAGAAGCCGTAATATTTGGTAATCCTATATTCTATACAGAAGCAGGTAGTGGAAAAATTGGGCAGCTTCCGGGCACCGAGCGCGAGGTGTTTGAATTGAAGAAATTGCTGGCACAAAATGGCTGGATGGCCGATGACTTTATTGAAACCAAAGCCACCGAAGAGTCATTGAAACAATTGAATAATCCTAAGATATTCCACATCGCTACCCACGGTTTCTTTAGTAGTGAAGACGAGCAAGCTACCGCTAGTGCCGATGGATTGGAACTCAGTGAGAATGCTGCGGTTCAAAACCCGCTACTTCGCACAGGCTTACTCCTCTCTGGTGCAGGCGACTTACTCGATAAAACCAGTTACAATTTCAACCAGGAAAACGGGATTTTAACCGCCTATGAGGCCATGAACCTCAACCTCGACCTCACCGACCTCGTGGTGCTTTCCGCCTGCGAAACCGGATTGGGAGATGTAACAGCCGGTGAAGGCGTTTACGGACTTCAACGCGCCTTTATGGTGGCCGGAGCTAAAACACTCATCATGAGCTTGTTCAAAGTTTCGGATGAAGCCACCCAAAAGCTGATGGTTACCTTCTATAAAAAGTGGATTACCACAGGCGATAAACGATTGGCCTTTATCGAAGCTAAAAAAGAAGTGCGTAACGAATTCCAAGACCCTATCTACTGGGGTGCCTTTATTATGCTAGGCATGGATTGATGTCCTGTTAATACGCTGCAAAAAAGGCTCTTTTCGCTAGGAAAGAGCCTTTTTTGTACACTTTTATCCCCTCCTAAGGCCTTAGTCGATGGGCTAAATCTGGAAAACCTTTCTCCTGAGCCATGTCAGCAGGTGTTTTTCCTTCAGTGGTTTGGGCTGAAATATCGGCTCCATTCTTAATAAGTAATTCCACTAAAGCTACATTTCCATTATGCGCGGCACTATGGAGCGGAGTTACACCCTGCTGCTGAGGGGCATTCACACCCGCTCCGGCTGCTATCAGTAAAGCAGCTATTTCATGGTGCGAACTAGCACAGGCGGAATGTAGAGGAGCTACCTGAAAAGCGTTATTGGCTGCAAGAGAGGGATTAGCTCCCAAACCCAAAAGGTATTTCACCACTGCGGTTTGTCCAAAAAAAGAGGCTAGCCCTAAGGCAGTGAAACCATCAGGAGCGAAAGTATCTAATAATTCCGGTGTGCTGATTAATTGATTCTCAACAATCTCCAAAGCCCCAATACTAGCTGCTTCATACAAACTCATCTTTTTCAAGCGACTTGCAATAAACTCCACCATTTCCTGATTTCTGCAATACGCGGCCATTAGAAGAGGTGAAACACCTAGCCCATTCGATTCGCCTATACATTTGGGATTCTCTAGTAAAAAGGACTGTGCTTTTTCATTTTCACCATCCTGAATCCACTTAAATAGTCCTTCGGTACTCATCTTACTTATTTAAGCATAAAAAAGGGGAGACTTTCGCCTCCCCTTTTCCTATGGTTCACAAATTTTATTTATTACCCAACCCGTTTCTGATCAAGAACTGAGCATATGCATCCTTAAACTCAGGCACATCAGGCGACATCTTAATAGCTTGCTCATACATGGTAAGAGCATCTACCAATAAATTATTTTCTTCGTAGAATGAGGCAAGAATTAGTTTATCAAGGGCGGTTTCACCGCTTACTTCCTGCTGAAGCGAATTCAAGTTCACCTCGATAGTTTGCGCTTCTTGACCCGACAAACGCTTAATTCCATATTCACCGGATTCCATTCCGGCCTCTCCTTTTACAGACACCTTCAAGATTACCAATTTCTCTTTCACCAATTTAGGGTCATCGAAGTTTAGCGTTACGCTAGTTTCGGTAGTTTCTTTGGTAAGGATGGTTTCATCGAACATGTTTTTCAAGGTAACCACATACGCCTTTCCGGCTGCTTCCTTAGGTTCAGTCCAGCGCACAATAGCTTCATTGCTCAATACTTCCACCGAACTTGGCATCATTACGTTAAGCGCGGCTGAGCTGGTAGCACGCTCCACAGCTCCCGTTACACTCATGTAGTTTCTGTGATTGGCATTGATATCTTCCTCGCCTTCAGAGCTCATTTTGCTCAATACGAAATCAGCATATTTACTGGCCACGCTGGAATTGGTTCCTGAAATTTTGGAAGAAATATCAGACACATTGTATACATCTGCACTTTTCAGCTCGATGGTCTTACCACTTGAGTGCACCAAACCTAGATAAGCACCTTCCGATACTTGGATTTGGTCACCGTTGTTTAGTTTGGAACCAGTTTTTACCGGCTGCCACTCTGCTCCAGAAGCTTTTGCTTTGTTGTCGCCTTTATTTACCAATACCTTAAATACATACTCTTGAGCAGTAGCTATATTAAGGCCTAGTCCGACCAATACAGCCAAAAAAGTTACGAGTGATCTCATAGTTTTCATTGTTAACGATTTATATTGAATAGTTCCTTACGGCCTTCAGCCGAGAATAAGTTTTTAACCACACCAAAATATATTTCCAGGGAGTCACCGGCAAAAGCTACGGCTGCAATCCCTATGCCAAGGTTGAGTTTGTAGTCAAATGTATTAAAGACCACGCCCATCAACACCAAGATCAAGATGGCCTCAACTAACTGAATTACTTTAGTTAAGCCATCATACCACCTTCCCAAGTTGCGATAAATTAAGATAAAGAAAAATATATTTATCCATCCTAAGATGAAGGCTGTAATAATTTCAGCCAAATCGCTCATTGTATCGATATAATTTTCATTCAAAATCATCGCAATGATGTTTGCATGCACAATTACCCCAAACATATCGGGGTTAGTTCTACCCGCATATTGCGTATTTAAAGGAGTAAAAAACTTATCGTCCCAAGAAGGATCGCCTAAGTAAGACCCCATATACCCCATTAATACGATCTTGCCCTCAATCAATTCGGGAACGAAGTTCTCATTAAACACATCCTCCACATCCAGTGCCGGAAACTTGGCATTGCCGTAGGAGTTGGAAGCTAATGCATTCCCAATAAAATTAACCACCTCTACATCATTTCCGCGCGCCAAAAAACGTTCAGTTTTAGCCGAATCGTACAAATGCGCCATCATCACGGCCAAAGCCATGTGCCTTTCACCCTTTACCTCATCAGAAGGAGAGAATGTCCGCACAACCTTGAACTGATCCTGATCTTCGGCTGTGGCAATAAAATTGGCAAAGCCAGGTTTTACGTGAGGTAAAAAAGGTTCTATGGGCATGGCCACATTCCCAAAACCATCTGTCAGGGAATCATATCCTTCTAATTTGCTGGCTATAACCATATTCTCCACGCGAGAAAAGGCTTCGGCTAGCGAACTGTCTAGCTCTGGAGATTTATGCTTGAAAAAACGAGCATCTATCCCTATTACCTTGGGGCTGTACTTGTTCAGAATACGGATTTGCTCAGCTATTCCGGCACGGTTCAAATCACCAATGTTGACCAAAACCACCCGTTCTTCCGGTACAGGATCTTGCGTTCGCAACTGAGAAAACACTACATCCGTCACTTCCACATCGCCCACGGCATCGCCTATTGGGTCTAATACATCAACAGAAACGAACAATTGCTGTACTCCAAACATCAGTAGGAATACAAACAAAGTAGCAAATATGGAGTCTAACCAGAGGCTTTTGTCTTTGAACACAGTATACTGTTAAAATAAAACACCCTTAAACTAATATCAAAATTATAGTATTTTTTCCAATAATGTTACCATTTTATGAAAAAATATTTTGACAGCTTCCTAAAGGTATGAAAAATGCACTATTTTACTGCATATGACAACCTATCGAAGAAAGCGGCTTTCTGCACAAGAATATATTGAGGGGGTGATTTCAGGCAACCGCACCATTCTTAGCCAAGCCATTACTTTAATTGAAAGCAAACTTACTGAAGACGAAGCACTTGCCGAGGAAGTATTGGAAGCGATACTCCCTTATACGGGAAAATCGATTCGTGTGGGCATAACAGGAGTACCCGGAGTGGGTAAAAGTACTTTTATTGAACGATTCGGACTTCATCTGATTGACTCGGGACAAAGCCTTGCCGTATTGGCCATAGACCCAAGCAGCCAACGAAGTAAAGGCAGCATATTGGGAGACAAAACCCGCATGGAACAACTATCGCGCCATCCGAAAGCCTATGTGCGCCCCAGTGCTTCGGGCAGTTCGCTGGGTGGAGTTGCGCACAAAACGCGAGAAAGCGCCCTTTTGTGTGAAGCAGCCGGATTTACGTGGATATTGGTGGAAACCGTGGGCGTGGGCCAATCGGAAACGGCCGTACACGATATGGTAGATTTCTTCCTACTCCTAATGCTGGCGGGAGCCGGTGACGAGCTGCAAGGCATCAAAAAAGGAATTATGGAAATGGCCGACATGATCGCCATTACCAAAAGTGATCAGGGGAATGAGAAGGCCGCCAAACAGGCTGCTCAAGAATACCGCAACGCCCTACACCTATTTCCCATGAATGAAAACCTATGGCAACCCAAAGTGAGCACTTGCTCGGCTCTAAACGGAATGGGAATGGAGGAAATCTACCAAACGATAGGGGCATTTCAAACGCATACCGAAGGTAATGGATCTTTTCAAAAAAGAAGAAGAGAGCAAAACCTGACATGGTTTAAAACGGGGGTAGTGATGCGCATGGAACGCTTTATCCAAACCAATAAGTCAAGCCAAGATTTGATGCACCATCTGGAAGAAAAAGTAAAGAGCAATCAGATAAGCGCCCTAAAGGCTACCCGATTGCTCTTTGATGAGTTGATGAATACGATTTCTTAGTTTTTACGGATGCTTCCGGCACCGGAACTTTCCACATCCGAGCGTGTAGGATTGCCCGAATAACTAATAGAACCCGCACCCGAAGCATGTGCCTCTATAGATTGAGCGGCATGCACTTTGGCAGAACCCGCACCGCTAGTGTGTACTTCTACATTTTGACTGATTAGCTTATCGCCATAATAATTGCCAGCACCCGACAAATGAACACTTTGGTTTACAGCATCGCCTGTAAGGTTTAACTTACCTGCTCCGGAGATATCTACCGATAGTTTTTCACACGAAATGGTGAAATCTCCTTTTCCTGCACCGCTCACTTCAACCGTAAACGAATTGCTTTTAATTGTCTCATTAGCCGATACATTGGCCGCTCCACTGATTTCCACCTCATCGATGGCGATGTATTCAATTACCGCTTTGGCTTTGTCATTCGAACCGAGTTTCCAAAAATCATTATCAAAGTCGAGGTCTAATGTACTTCCGTTCACATTGATTTCCACACGTTCCAATACCTCCTTATCGGAAGCATCGACCGTAATAAAATTGCGGGTACTTTTCTTCAATTCTACCTGATAAGCCCAACCAATATCAATTTTGGAAAACGGGCTAAGCGCCATTTCTTTTTTGTGCTGAGCAAATGATACCGATGAAGCAGCAAGGATTGCACCTGCTGCTAGTAAAGTTTTAAGAGATGTTGTCATGATATGTTGAGTTTTTGAGTTCTCTCCATAGACGCAGCTCCCCACACGGTGGTTGCATCACTCATTTATTTTTTGCCTTAACTTTGGTTTTGTAAGGACAATGCCTGCATCCGCTTCCACAGCAATATCCTCTCTTAAGATGATAGGCTTCGGTAAAAACCATAAAGCCGCCCTCCCAATAGAAATCGGTGGGCGCTTTGGCTGTATCATTGGTTTGCTTAGGTTTCATATACCTTATTGAATTAACTCAAAACCACTGGTGGCTCTTCCACATGCATGGCTACTTATTTTTTCTCCCTCCAATGTGTATAGGTGAACAAAGCCATTGCCTTGGTAATTGTTGTTATCGGCTATATACAATACCTCATCTTTTATCATAAGGCCAGCCCAATTGGCTCCTTCTGCAATCAGTTGGGGGACAGGCTGCGCTTGGTTGAGGGAGAGTTCAAATACATGGCTACTTAAGGCAAAAAACTCATCGTATTCACTGGTCATAAAATACAGTTTATCCCCTGCTTCATTGAAGGCAAAAGATCCATTGGGTGATTTGGGTGCTAAACCGGAAAGAGAAATAGTATTTTCGATAGTTCTGATTTGTGGATTGATTTTCCAAAGCATACCGGCACTGCTCATGGCCCATACCTTTCCGCTGGCATCCAATTGCACTTGTGAGGGAGCAAGCGGCAATTCAAGCTTTTCTACTTCGAAATCTACTGGTGAAACAATAGAAAGAGAAGTTGATGCGCTCGTAGCTACCCATACTTCACCATTGACCAAAAGTAGGCTTTCCGGACGCGAATCGATGGTAATCTGCTTAGTTACCGTCAATGAACTTGGATTCAGGAAGGCCAAAAAAGAAGTGGGATTATTGTAGTTTTCATCATAAGGCCCCCAATCGGCTACTACCAAATGAGCATCTGCAAATAGGGCATCGCGCGGATTGGTAAATTCTTCATTGGCCGCCAGACGGGTAAAGGTATTCGTTTGCACAGTTTCTACCTTACCCAGATTATCTACCAATATCGTAGTATTCCCGAATACCCGTATTTTTTGCAAAATTCCGGTGTAATCCTGACCGTTTTCGCTGGCATACACTCGGTTAAGCACTTCTTGGGATTCGAAGTCAAAAAAACTGATTTCCCCATCGGCATCGGTAAAGTTCCCTTCATTTCGAATAAAGAAGCCATTTTGATATTTGCCCCGCGGAGTAGTATTTTCCTCAGGCGTACAAGCAAAGGCAAGGGAGAGGATGAACAGAAAAAAGTAGCTGTATTTTTTCATACGTTTGGTTTATGGTTTTTGTGTAAAGAATACATGATAATGAAGGGCAAAACTGCGTCCGGGCATGGCCAAATAGCGGATATTTTGGTAGGCGACATCAAATAGATTATCTATCCGAAAACGCGCGCGTGCGGTGTATTTCCCTAATGAATGGCTGTAAGCGAGCTGAAAGTGACTCAGCATAAAAGGCGCTACGAAGCCATCATTGGAAGCAGAATAAAACCGATACCCTGTGTAAGCACTTTCCCATTGGCCCTCGAATTGACGCCAGGCAATTTGAGCCCTGCCCGAAGCGGCATGGATTGGTACATAAGGCAATTGATTATGCTGATTACTGTTTTCGGATAAGATAATAGCACGGGTATAGGCATATTGCCCGGAAATTCTTCCCTGCAAATCCGTCTTGAAAGAATGGCTATAACTCGCCAAATACTCAAATCCATGGCTACCCACTTCCTGAATATTAGCCGGACTTGGCCCTAGGCTACTGTTTTGCCAAATCACCCAATCTTTTACCCGACTGGCATATAAGCTGAAATCCGTTTCAAATTGTCCTAAATCACTGTGGTACGCTCCCCTACTTCCCAGTTCGGCATTGAGCCCTATCTCAGGTCGGATAGCAGGATTTCCGGTTGGCCAGTAGCGTTCATTGAAAGTAGGAAGTCGATAGGAGCGCGATACTTGCGCACGCGAAGTCCATTGCCAGCTTCCTTTGCGTGGCCAGTGGCCTTCTAATCCTAAGGAAGGAGCCGGACTCGGCTGATAGCCATCCAATAAGGTTTGCCTTAGGTTGGCAGAAATCCTTAAGGAAGGAGTCAAATACACCGATAAAGAAGCATAGGCATCCGACCGCAACTCTTGCTTTACTTCGGTAAAGGCATCAGAATGCACCGTAATATGATTGCCACTTAGGCCGGTCCTAAGCCACCAAATAGTACCCAGGTGTTGTTCGATATGATAATTGCCTACCCACTGGTAGGTGTAATAATGGCTACGCTGATTGTACCAAAGATGGTCATACACTTGAGCAAGCGAGGCAGTATGAAGCTGTTTGTTCGAAGCCTGAACGGAAAGCTCGGCTACGGTGCGTAAAGACTCATCCCACTGGGTGGTATATTGGTTTTCGCGCCCATTGATCACCATAGAAGGCTGTATTTGCCTATCGGTTTGATGATACCATGATTTCAGGGAAAACACCGTCCGCTTCCCTATTTGTCGAAACACATCCAGATTAGCGCCTTGATTATGCCATTGAGCATTTTCTTGCACCTCCGTCCTAGGCGAAATACGGGTACTGTTTAAAAAAGAAAAGGTATTGGCACTTTGGTGTCGATAGGCTTTCGCCTGCACAAACCATTTTTCATCCGATAGCTGCGCTTTCACTAGCCATTGGTAGGTCTGAAAACTCGCTATTCCACTACTGATTCCTAGTGTAGTTTGCGGATGAAAAGAAGGAATGGCACTTTGCAGGTACACTACCCCACCTAGTGCATCGCTTCCTTGCAAAGCACTGGCACCACCATATTGCACTTGTATGTCTTCCACTGCTGCTAATGGCACTAAAGAAAGATCGGATTGGCCCAGCGTGGGCTGATTGAGGTTAATGCCGTTCCAAACGATACGCGTATGGTTGGCTCCCGTACCTCGAAAGGAAATACTGCTGACCATACCCGCACCGTACGATCGGATGGCCACTCCGGGAAATTGACCCAATACCTCGCTAAGGTGCTTGCCTTGTAGGTTTTGAATATCTGAGGAGTCTGGCCTACTGATTTTTGCCCCGGCTGCATAGCGTACAGCACGCTGGGCTTCTACCGAAACCTCCGGCAAAAGACGCACGCTATCTTGCTGAGCATACACCCTAGCCAGCAAAAGCATGAAAAACATACCAAGTACACAAACGCGCATAGCCTTTTAAATCAGTGAAACTGATTCAAAGCCATTTCAAACATGTAAAGCAAGGAGAATAGATTTTCGCCCCGAGAAGCAAATCCTCATTCTCAGCCTTTCACCCGAAAGCTTTGAAATAAAACTCATTACTGAGGCTCTGGCAGGTCTCCTGGCTTGCTTCTTGGTATCGCCTTCCCATCGACACACATTATCGACAGTGGCTGGGTTGATACCAAACTTACAGCTTACAGTTGCGGGGACAGCTTTCGATTTGCACGAAATTCCCTTTTAATTTTCATCGGTAGGTAGCCGATAAAAAACCAAAACGTTACAAATATAGATACTTTTTGAATATTACATGATAATTGGCCTAATTTCGCAACCGATTTCGATATGCGCATACTACTCACATTTACGCTTTTCACCTTTGTTTTCAGCACTTGCCAACCTGTAGAAAAAAGGCAACATACGGACTCTTATGCCGAGGCGGAGCAAATCCCGCTGCGCTATGCTAAGCGTTTTCAAGTGCAAAAATATCAGCAAGCGTATTTGCTGGAGGTGAACCAAGCCAGTGATACCTTTCGCTATGTACTGGCCTCGGCACAAGAGGAAATTCCTGATACATGGAAAAATTTTACCCGCATAAGCACGCCTCTTCAATCGGTGGTGTGCACCTCCACTTCTCACTTGCCTGCGTTGGAATACTTGGGAGTTGCCCACACACTCGTAGGATTTCCTCAATCGGTATTTATTTGTTCGCCCCTTATTCGTCAGCGCATTGATTCGGGAAAAGTACAGGAACTCGGACAACGCGAAGGCATTAATCTGGAGAAACTCACCTTACTTCAACCCGAGGTCTTGATTGGCTTTAGCATGGGCAATGAGTCGAATACATTGAAAAAGATAGAAGATTTGGGAATCCCCGTTATCCGAAATGCGGATTTTTTGGAAGATAGTCCGCTAGCCCGTGCCGAGTGGATTAAGTTTTTCGGACTCCTGTATGGAAAATCTGAGGAAGCTGATTCCATCTTTCAGGTGATTGATTCTACTTATCAATCTTTACTCAGCCTCACAAAGGAAATCAAGGAAAGACCTACTGTGTATAGTGGCGTGGTGTATGGCGACATTTGGTACACACCGGGCGGAAAAAGCTGGGCGGCTCATTTCTTTAAAGATGCCGGAGCCAATTACCTTTGGCAAGATACAGACGGTCAAGGCAGCCTATCCTTAAGTTTTGAAGCCGTGCTAGCCAAGGCACATCAAGCCGACTATTGGGTGGGAGTTGCCTCTTTTTCTTCCTTACAAGAAATTAGGGAAACGGAACCGCGCTATGCTGATTTTGCCGCCTTCAAAAATCAACAAGTATATAGCTATAACAAACGCATGGGCGCTACCGGAGGCAATGATTATTTGGAAACAGGCTATCTGCGTCCGGACTGGATTTTGGCCGACTTGATTTACATTTTTCATCCCGAGCTGCTTCCTGCGCATCAATCGTACTTTTACCAAGAACTCCGTTGAACCCAAAAAATAGGCATAGCACCCTTTTTGTAATCCTTGTGGTACTTCTTATCCTGAGTGTGGTACTCAGTATAAGCGTAGGCTCGGTGCTTATTCCTTTTGGGGACATTGTTGCTTACCTATTCGGCTCTAAAGACAACCACCCTTTATTCGCCACTATTATTGGCAAGTTTCGCCTTCCAAAAACCCTTGCCGCCCTTACAGCCGGAGCCGGATTATCGCTTAGCGGACTGCTGATGCAGAGCTATTTTCGCAACCCATTGGCGGGGCCTTATGTACTAGGCATAAGTTCGGGTGCTTCGCTGGGCGTTGCCTTGCTCACTTTGGCAGGAATCAACCTAGCCGCCTTCACAGGCTTGGGCCATGCCTGGTCGATAGCCCTAAGTGCCGCGCTGGGTTCATTGGCGGTTTTTATGGTAATCATGTATGCTTCCTTACGCATTCACAACCACGTGATGCTCTTGATACTGGGAATCATGTTTGGTAGCGCTACCAGCGCCTTGGTTAGTATTATGCAATATTTCAGTCAGGCCGATAGCCTACAACGCTTCTTGTTTTGGAGCTTTGGAAACTTAGGTGGACTCACTTGGCAGGAATTACAGGTAATGCTTCCTTTGGTCGGAATCGGGATTTTGCTTAGCCTTTGGGCTTTGAAAGATTTGCAGGCCATGAGCTTGGGCGAAACTTATGCAGCTAGCATGGGTGTTCCTTTAAAAAAACTACGTTGGCTCATCGTGCTAAGTACCAGCATTATGGCGGGAGTGATTACGGCCTTCTGCGGCCCTATTGCCTTTGTGGGGATTGGCGTACCGCATTTGGCGCGCCTACTCTTCCGAACGGCCAATCAGCAGGTACTTTTTCCAGGCTCTTTATTGCTCGGAATGATAATCCTTCTTCTTTGCGATAGTATTGCTCAAGTGCCCGGTAGTGATTATACCCTTCCAATCAATATTATTACTTCCTTACTGGGAGCGCCTTTGGTGATTAGTATGCTTTTGAAAAACCGAAACGTAAAATCCATGCTGTCGTGATGCGCACTTCGTCCTCCATAGTAACAACCGAGTCGCTTTCCATAGGCTATGCTCATCAACCAGCGCTCATGGAAAACCTTAATTTGGAAGTACAGCGAGGCAAGCTTACTGCATTGCTGGGCCCCAATGGCATAGGTAAAACCACTTTGTTGCGTACCCTATCTGGGATTCATGCGCCCATGAAGGGCAAAGTACTGTTTAAAAACACCGATTTGGCACAGTACACGCGCCAGCAAATCGCCAAGGAAATCAGTCTGGTACTGACCGACAAACCCGCCCTTTGGAGTACCACCGTATACGAATTGGTATCCTTTGGCCGCTATCCGTATTCCAGTTGGATAGGACAATTGAGCCCCCTCGACCATCAGAAAATAGAAGAAGCCATTCAATTAACACACATAGATTTCCTGAGGCACCATGCGGTAGACACACTTAGTGATGGACAGCTACAAAAAGTAATGATTGCACGGGCTTTGGCGCAAGATGGCGACCTTTTATTGCTTGACGAACCTACCGCTCATCTCGATTTGGGCAATAAGATTGAGATTTTCCGCTTGCTGCGGACATTGGCACTGAAAACCCAAAAAGCTATCGTGATTTCCACCCACGAATTGGAGTTGGCCATTGAGATGACCGATTGCTTGTGGGTATTAAGCTGTGGAGCCGATACCCTAGTGGGTACGCCAGAAGAACTCTTGCTATCGGGCGCACTGAGTCAACGAGTGAGCGGCAAAGAATACATATTGAATGAGCTTAGCGGAAAATTTGAGATTGCGCATCCGGCTGGCCCCGAACTGGCGATAGAAGGAAACCCCAAAGCCGCTCAATGGCTGGCGCATTTCTTACGGAAAAACGGCTTCACCATAGTGCCCAAAGCAGCCCAAACGCTTCACATAACCGATAGTCCGTTGCAGATTTCCCTCAACAATCACGTATTTGATTGCTTTGATGATGTGATACAGGCATTAAATAAGGGCTAAACACCACAGGGATTTTTCAGTTATATCTGTATATTTAACCTTCATACATACCACAAACTTCTTTGAATACCTCATTTTTTCAACTGACCAGCAATCGGATTATACTGGCTGTACTGCTAGGCATCATACTGATATCGAGCTACTTCACCGCCAGCACCTATTTACTTTACCTGAATAAATCTCAGGAAACGGTGTATACCAAGTTGGAGGCCATCTTGGCCACTACCGTGATTTCCATCAATCCGGACGACCATAGAATTTTGCTGGAACGCTATCCGCAGCGTGATGCTATCGAGGCTCTGGAAACAGCCTATCTCTACCGAAAAATCCATTTGAAACTCCAAGAATCCGACACGGCCAACAACCTGCGGTATCCGCTGCATACCTTGGTATTCGATTCGGTGAAAAGTCAACTACTATATGCCGTATCTTCCTTGGATAGCTTTTACTATTTGCATCCTTATCCCGATTTGTCTGCTGAGCAAATCCAATACCTCGATACGCTTACCCAGCCTTACATCTATTCGGATGCGGAGAAAAACCGAATAATAGGTATCGCCCCTATTACGCATGCCAATGGGCAACGTGTAGCTTTTCTGGCCTTGGAGCAGCCCTTTGATTACTTCAAGCAAAATGCTTTGAGAGGATTAGCGCGCAACGGATTAATTTCGCTAGGCGTGGTACTTTTGGTAGCCTTCTTTTTATCGCGCTTTATTAAAAACTACGTAAGCCGAGAGGAAGACCTGAGCGAATCGCTTCGAGGTCAGTTTTATAAGATAGCCGCGCAGAAAGAGGAAATCGAAACGCAGAACCAGTACATTCAGGAAAACAACCTGAAGTTGGAAGAAGCCTATCGCACCATTGAAAAGCAGAACAAGGAACTGAAAATCATCAATCAGATGCTCGACTTTAAAGTGGAGCAGCGTACTAAGGAACTGGAAAAAGCCAATAATGATTTAGGCACTTTTCTTTACAGAAGCTCGCACGATATTATAGGCCCCATAGCCACGCTCAATGGCTTGGTTAGCTTGGCCAACATGGAAGTGAAAGACAATCAGGGAAAGGAATATGTGAAAAAAATTGGCTTGACCACCAAGAAACTTTCCGCCATTATTAAGCACATCAATGTGGTATTTGAAATCAAAAATAGGGATTTCAGCGAGAGCCAGTTTAGCCTGCATGAAGTAACCGAACAGGCTATTGAAGACCTAAAAGCTTATTATCCAGAAGAACAAAAGATTCGTTTTCTTAACGAAATACCTACTGATTTCCTTTTGGAATCTGACCGCGACTTTATGTATATCGTGCTTTTTGAGCTAATCAAAAACAGTATTTTATTTCAATCCAGAACCGAGTCTGAACCTTTTGTGGAAATCCGCAGTGAAGTTTCCGGCAATAAAATCGAACTTTTTGTTCGCGACAATGGCATCGGCATCGACCCTTCTACCGAACGAAAAATATTCGATATGTTTCAGCGTTCAACTGAAATCTCTCAAGGCTCGGGATTGGGCTTGTATGTAGCCAAAAGCATCATCTTGCGTATGAAAGGAAAAATCCAGCTCATAAGCAGCGAAAGCAAAGGGGCTACCTTCCAAATCCGATTGCCCCTGAAGGGAGCGGCTACCGCAGCAAATCCATATCTCGGATAAGCAGCCGTCTACGGTTAAAGGTAATTACATTTTTATCTCTCAGCTCATTGAGCACCGTAGTCACAGTTTGACGCGAAGTTCCTGTAAGACTGGCGATATCTTTATGAGTAAGATGTGAAGGAATCATCATTTCAAAACCTACCTTTTTGCCATATTCTGAGGCCATATCTTTCAAAAATTCCACAATGCGCGTGCGGGCATCTTTAAACACCAAAGCCTCTACTCTGCGTTCAAGTCGCTTAATACGCAGGCCGATCAGTTTGATAATTTTCAAGCTTAGCGGGCGATTTCGAGCCATCAGTTCTTCCATATCCTCAATCGTCATGGGACATACCGTGGTTTCATTATCCATAGCCTGAGCAAAATCGCTTCGCTTTTCCTCACCCGTTAGCGCCATCTCACCAAAAATCTCGCCCACGCTCAAAATCGTTTTCACGAGTTCCTTTCCATCTTCGGTATACGTACCAATCTTTACACGGCCTTTGGCGATAAGGTAAATGTGGGTAGAAGCATCATCGCTCAGGTAAATGAAATCATCTTTTTTGTATTCATGAAACTCATGTTTCTTATCCAAATCTTTGTACTTGTGCGGGCACAGAATGTCAAACAAGTCGACACTCTCTAAAAACCAAATATTTCCTTTCTCCATAGAATATTCCGTGGCCTAATGGGTAATCAAACAAGTCAACAATATAAGTTCTTAAAAAATTTATATCCACTCTTTTAATCTATGAAATTACTTTCTCGGTAAATCAATCGAGGGTAATTTTAGGCCTAAATCGGTTCCGCTATGAGTTTTCAATTACTTAAGGCCCTGCATATTATTTTCATCGTCACTTGGTTTGCCGGGCTTTTTTATATCGTCCGCTTATTTATCTACCAGCGTGAGGCCCTCGATGCCCCCGAACCGGAAAAATCTATCCTCGGCAAGCAACTGAAAACTATGGCCAATCGCTTGTGGTTTATCATTACCTGGCCCTCGGCCATTATCACCTTGGTGTTGGGGCCAACTCTAATTTTTTATCCGCCCTTCAATTATTACCAATTTATGCCCACTTGGCTTTGGTTGAAGCTGGGCTTTGTGGTATTGCTCTTTGTATATCACCTCTATTGCCATTTTATCTACAAGCAATTGCAAAAGGATGTTCCCTTCTGGAACTCACAAAAACTGCGCGTGTTTAATGAAGGAGCTACGCTTTTGCTTTTTGCCATTGTTTTTTTGGTGGTATTAAAAAGTGGCTTAGACACCCTTTGGGGCATACTAGGACTCATTGGGCTTGGGGTAACCCTGATGTTGGCTATTTCCCTGTATAAAAGAAGTAGAAAATGAAAAAACAACTCCTGATACTAAGTTTCGTTATGAGCCTACTGGCCTGCGAAAGTCGCGAAGCTAAACTGCCTATACTGGGTAATAGAACTACTCAAACGGAGGTGGTGAATGGAAAATTGGTAACCGATACGATTTACCACACCATTCCGCCTTTTATCTTGGTCGACCAAGATTCCGCTACGATCACGGAGGCAAATATGAACGGCCACATCACCATCTCCGATTTCTTTTTCACCAGTTGTCCCACGATTTGCCCTATCATGAAAACGCAGATGCTGCGGGTATATCAAGCCTTTGAAAACGACAGCAGCATTCTCATCCTCTCACATTCTATTGATTCAGAACACGATACCGTGGCCTTGCTTCGCGATTTTGCCGAGCGCCTGGACGTATCGAGTAAGCGATGGCATTTTTTAACGGGTCCACAAGAAGATATTTTTGAATTGGGCGAAAAAGGCTATATCGTCACTACCCAATCAGATCCCGATGCACCGGGCGGATATCTGCACAGCGGAGCTTTTATTTTGGTGGATGACCAAAGAAGAATTCGCGGAATTTATGACGGTACGGAGCCTGAGCAGGTCGACCAGCTTATTAAAGATATACCAAGGCTTAAAAAGGAATTAGGCTTATGAGACTTCTTCAAGTCGTTTTATTTGCATTAAGTATTGGTCTATGGACAAGCTGTAACTCTTCCTCTTCTGAAAACGCTTCAAAAGACATTCGACTTAACCAGTACTTGATAGAGGGAAAAAAAATCTATGAATCGCATTGTGCCAATTGCCATCAGGTAGATGGAAAAGGCTTTGCTAGGCTTTACCCGCCTATCGATTCCGTTTTCTTGCGCGATACTACCGCTACGCTCCAAATCATCCTTATGGGAAATAAAAATCCCCTTACGGTGAAGGGGATTGAATATACCTTGCCTATGCCCGGGCACGATTTTTTTACTGATTTGGAACTTGCAGAGCTAAGTACCTATCTCTATGCCACGTGGTCAGGGCAAAAGGCCCAGCGCATTAGTACCGAAACGGTGAAGACTCTACGCGAAAATCCTTAATTCAAGGCTTCTTTCGCTTTTCCTTCGGCCTGATTCATGGCATTGGCTACGTCATTCACAGCTTTTAACTGTTCATCGGCATAGGCCTTCGCAGCCTCAAACGCCAAGGTATCAAAAGCACCATGCTTGTAGGCACGCATCCATTGCATCATGGCCGCACTGGCATTTTTCAGTTCCTCAATAAGCAAAGCATTGTTGGCCATTTGTTCTTTATTCGCTAGGGTATCCACTTGCAAAGAATCATTGCGTAACTGAAGTTGCTTTGCCATTTGATTCAAGGCCCCCATTTTGGGCATCACTTCATCGTGCACCGCTATAATGCTGTCTTTTAGCTCTTGTATTTGAGCTGTTTCTTTTTGTTTGTCCGATCCGCAGGCACTCCATAAAAGTGCGACTGCTCCTAAAACTGCAAGTATGGTATGTTTCATTTTCATAAAAGGTGTAAAAGGTAAGGCCTAAAATTAGCCAAAAAATAATACTTTTGCCATTTCATAAACCCATCACTATGTACAAGTACCAACAACTCTACGACTTTAGCCGAAATATCTTTCTGAAAATTGGTTGTTCTGAGGCACACGCTTCTGCAGCAGCCGAAGTATTGGTTTCAGCCGATTTACGCGGGGTAGATTCTCACGGAGTGGCACGCTTGTCGGGGTATGTGCGTCTTTGGGAAGCCAAACGAATCAATGCCCAGCCCAATATCCGTGTGGTACATGAAACGCCCAGCACAGCCGTAGTAGATGGTGATGGAGGCTTAGGATTAGTGGTTGGCCCAATTGCCATGCAAATAGCCATTGAAAAAGCTAAAAATGTAGGAACAGGTTGGGTTTCTGTAAAAAACAGTAACCACTATGGAATTGCTGGCAAGCATGCCATGATGGCCTTGGAACACGACATGATTGGTATTTCTATGACCAATGCGAGTCCTTTAGTAGCCCCCACTTTCTCCACGGAGCGCTTACTGGGTACTAATCCGATTGCAGTAGCTATTCCGGCCAAGAACCAACCTGCTTTTGTTGCCGATTTTGCTACTACCACAGCCGCTAATGGAAAACTTGAAATCTTACAACGTAAACAACAAGAAGCTCCGCTAGGCTGGGTACAAGACAAAGAAGGAAATCCTACCACCAATGCCAATGCGGCCAAAGAAGGCGGTTCGCTGTTACCTCTGGGCGGTGATAGAGAACATGCAAGCCACAAAGGATATGCATTGGGCGCCATTGTAGATATATTTTCAGCAGTACTTTCAGGTGCCAATTACGGCCCTTGGGTGCCTCCCTTTGTAGCTTTTTTACAACCTCCTTCTGACCCTGTGGGCGAAGGCATTGGTCATTTCTTTGGTGCCATGCGGGTTGATGCCTTCCGTCCGGCTGAGGAGTTTAAAACCCATATGGATAACTGGATTGGGCGCTTCCGCGAAGCCAAAACCATCCCGAATCAGGAAAAAGTATTAATACCCGGTGATATAGAAAGAGAAATGGAAGCCGAACGATTGAAAAATGGTTGGGGTTTGCATGAAGCCGTAATAAAAGACCTCGAAGCCCTTGGCGAAAAGTGGGGCGTGCGCTTATAAAAAGAGGAGTAATTGCTTACTCCTCTACTATTACATAAATATCCTCGGTGGGTTTCTTCATCAGGTATTTCTCCCGAGCGAACTTCTCTAGCAGTTCATTGTTGCTAAAAAGCTCTTGTCTATCTTTTTTCACTTCTTCTATTTTCTCCAAGTAGTATTCCTTTTGATTCTCTAAATCGCGGAGCTTAGCCCTAAGCTTGTATTGTGAATACAAGTCGTTTGAATCAAAAAATAGCATCCAAAGCAGAAAGCCCAACACAAACAAAAAGTAGTAGTTACGGGCAAAAGGAGGAAGCTTATTGTATAGTTTCTGCAAGAAAGCCATGGAATTAAATCATTAAGCTCCAAAATAAAAAAGTTTCAACCGAGGCCGAAACTTTTTTATCAGGATTATTTTCAATTCTTATCGTCTTCCTTGAAAAACAGCCGTTTCGCCTAGCTCTTCTTCAATACGAAGAAGTTGGTTGTACTTAGCCATTCTATCAGAGCGAGAAGCCGATCCGGTTTTGATTTGTCCGGCATTGGTGGCTACGGCAATATCTGCAATGGTATTGTCTTCGGTTTCACCTGAACGGTGTGAAATCACGGCCGTAAAGCCCGCTTTGTGCGCCATCTCGATAGCATCCAAGGTTTCAGTCAAAGTACCAATCTGGTTTACTTTGATCAAAATAGAATTAGCCGACTTTTCGATGATACCACGCTTCAAGAATTTCACATTAGTTACGAAAAGGTCATCGCCTACCAATTGGCATTTATCGCCAATCTTGGCAGTAAGCATTTGCCATCCTTCCCAGTCGTTCTCGCTACATCCATCTTCGATAGAATCGATAGGATATTTGCTCACTAGTTCGGCCAAATAGGCTACTTGCTCTTCTTTTGAGCGAATGGCGCCATTAGGCCCTTCAAACTTGGCATAGTTGTATTTTCCATCTTTAAAGAACTCGCTAGAAGCGCAGTCTAATGCAATGGTAATATCCTTACCAGGCGTATACCCGGCTTTTTTAATAGCAGTAAGAATGCTTTCAAGAGCTTCTTCTGTTCCACCAGAGAAATTAGGGGCAAAACCACCCTCATCACCCACAGCAGTACTTAAGCCTTTTTCTTTGATGATAGCTTTAAGATTATGGAACACTTCCGTACCCATACGCATAGCTTCACTGAAAGTAGAAGCACCCACCGGACGAATCATAAACTCTTGGAAAGCGATGGGGGCATCAGAGTGCGAGCCGCCATTGATAATGTTCATCATAGGTACAGGAAGCGCCTTGGCATTGGCTCCACCAATATAGCGATACAAAGGCAAGCCCAAAGAAGCAGCCGCTGCGCGTGCTACCGCTAAAGAAACGCCCAAAATAGCATTGGCTCCTAGTTTCGACTTATTCTCAGTGCCATCGATTTCAATCATTATTTTATCGATGAGGTTTTGCTCGTATACGGAAAAACCTACCAATTCAGAAGCAATGATTTCGTTTACATTCTCCACGGCTTTGGTAACACCTTTACCCATGTAGCGGCTTTTGTCACCATCGCGAAGCTCTACCGCCTCATGCTCCCCGGTAGAGGCACCGGAAGGAACGGCAGCACGTCCTAGTACACCCGTTTCCGTCATTACATCCACCTCAACAGTAGGATTACCTCTGGAATCGAGGATTTGGCGCGCATGTATGCTTTGTATTACACTCATAGTATGTTTCAATTATTGGTTAATCATTTGAATAAACTGGTCAAAAAGATAGCGGCTATCATGTGGACCGGGCGATGATTCCGGGTGATACTGTACCGAAAATGCCTTTTTTCCTTTGATACGAATCCCTTCAATGGTATTATCATTGAGGTTACGATGCGTTACTTCAATTTGCGGGGCCGACTTCACATCTTCTTCACTTACGGCAAAGCCATGGTTTTGCGAGGTAATCTCACTTTTTCCACTTTCAAGGTTCTTTACAGGATGGTTTAGCCCACGGTGCCCGTGGTGCATTTTATAGGTACTCACCTCATTGGCCTGCGCCAAAATTTGGTGACCTAAACAAATACCAAACAAAGGTATGTCAGCGGCCAATATTTCTTTTACCGTTTCGGTAGCATAGGCCATCACGGCAGGATCACCCGGGCCGTTGGAAATAAAGAATCCTTGTGGATTCCACAATTTCATCTCTGAAAAAGAGGTTTTGGCAGGGAATACCTTCAAGAAGCATCCTCTGGAAACCAAATTATCCAAAATACTTTTCTTAATACCTAAGTCAAGCACAGCCACTTTCAAACCACTTTCATCGCCCATTGTGTAGGCAGTAGGAGTACTTACCACAGACGAAAGTTCTAGCCCGGCCATGCTGGGAACCTTTTTCAGTTCTTTCATAAGCTCCTTCTCATCCAAAATCTCAGAGGAGATGATGGCGTTCATGGCACCCTTGCTGCGGATATGACGCACAATTTGACGTGTATCAACATCCGATATAGCCACTATTCCATTATTGGCTAAATAGTCTTGCAGGGTAGCATCGGCATCGTGTCTGCTCTGAATGCGGGAAAATTCATTTACCACCACACCACTTACGGTAGGTTTGGAGTACTCTTGCTCAGTAGCTATAGTACCATAGTTTCCAATATGGGAGGTGGTATTGACAATGATTTGGCCGTAGTAGGAAGGATCGGTATAGATTTCCTGATAGCCGGTCATGCCGGTATTGAAACAAAGTTCGCCTCCAAAAGTACCTATTTTGCCTGCGGCTTTTCCTTTGAAAACAGTTCCATCTTCTAATAACAACAGGGCGTCTTTTCGGGAAGTATATTTCATGAGTAGCGTAAAATGCGGTGATGCAAAAATAAAAAAGGGATTAGATAATTATCTAATCCCTTTGATGATATTTCCTTGCTTGGCTTCAATTTATTCGCCAGCAGTTTCGTCAGTGCTAGTAGCAGCATCAGCAGCAGGCTTGCTGTCAGCTGATTTCTTGCTTCTTCTTGTTTTAGCTTTAGCAGGGGCAGCTACTTCTTTCAATAGTGCCTCGTTGTAGTCAACAAGCTCGATGATACACATCTGGGCGTTATCACCCAAACGATTTTCCATCTTGATGATGCGAGTGTATCCACCAGGTCTGTTGGTGATTTTCTCAGAAATCTCATCGAACAATACTTTAACAGACTCTTTGTTTTGTAGGTAAGAGAATACCGTTCTTCTGCTATGAGTATTGTCAGCTTTAGATTTTGTGATCAAAGGCTCAACAAATTTTCTGAGTTCTTTCGCCTTCGCTAAAGTAGTAGAAATTCTTTTGTGCAAAATCAGAGAGCTGGCCATGTTAGATAACATAGCACTTCTGTGCGAGGAAGTTCTACCTAAATGATTGTCTTTTTTTCCGTGTCTCATCGTTGATTACTCTTCTTCAAGTTTATACTTGGCTAGATCCATACCGAAAGTAAGATTCTTTTCCGCTACTAACTGCTCCAATTCCGCTAGTGATTTCTTACCGAAGTTGCGGAACTTCATCATGTCAGAGATATCCAATCTTACCAAATCAGCTAATGTTTTCACATCAGCAGCCTTCAGACAGTTGTAGGCACGAACGGAAAGATCCAAATCGCTCAACGATGTCTTCAAAAGCTTTCTCATGTGCAGCATTTCCTCATCTACTGCCTCAGGCTCATTCTTATCAGACGAATCAAGAATCATCGTTTGATCAGAGAACAACATGAAGTGTTGAATCAAGATATGGGCTGCACCTTTAAGGGCTACTTCCGGATGAATGGAACCATCCGTCTCAATATCAAGTATTAATTTTTCGTAGTCAGTTTTTTGCTCCACACGTGTGTTTTCCACACTGTATTTCACATTTTTAATAGGGGTAAATACCGCATCGATAGGAATATACCCAAAGATTTGCTCAGCTGGCTTGTTCTCTTCTGCTGGTACATAACCACGTCCTTTCTCAAGGGTTAGTTCAATTTCAAACTGAACTGACTCATCAAGATTACAAATAACGTGCTCTGGATTAAGAATTTCGAAGAAGCTCGTTGCCTTTGCAATGTCACCTGCTTTGAAAACTTTTTGGTTTTTGATAGAAACGGTGATTTTATTATCAATGGTATCAGCTATCTTCTTGAATCTTACCATTTTAAGGTTCAAAATGATATCGGTAACATCTTCCACCACTCCCTCTACAGTAGAAAACTCGTGCAATACACCGGGGATTTTAATGCCGGTGATGGCATATCCTTCCAAGGAAGAAAGGAGAATTCTTCTGAGTGCATTACCAATTGTTACACCATAGCCTTTTTCAAGTGGTTTGAAAGTGAAAAGACCGCGGAAATCATCCGCTTTTTCCATTACCACCTTTTCAGGCATTTGAAATGCAAGTATTGACATATTGTTAATTTTAATTCAGGTGAAAAGTAAAATTACTTAGAGTAAAGCTCGACAATAAGCTGCTCCTGAATGTTCTCAGGAATTTCATCTCTCATAGGAACGGTGATGAATTTACCAGCCATATCGCTTTGGTTCCACTCTAACCAAGAGAAACGTTTCGCTCCTCTTGCTGCAAGACTGTTGGTAATGGCTTCCAATGATTTTGATTTTTCACGTACTGCTACGATATCACCAACTTTCACTGTGAATGAGGCCACGTTTACCACATCACCATTTACAGTAATATGCTTATGCAATACCAACTGTCTGGCGGCACGTCTTGTAGGGGCAATTCCTAAGCGGTATACCACGTTGTCAAGTCTTGACTCCAATAATTGAAGCAACACCTCACCTGTGATACCGTCTTTACTACTTGCCTTATGGAAAATGTTCGCAAACTGTTTTTCCAATACACCATACGTGTATTTAGCCTTTTGCTTTTCCATTAACTGGATAGCGTATTCAGACTGCTTCTTTCTTCTTCCGCGACCATGCTGGCCAGGAGGATAGTTTTTCTTTTGAAGTGCCTTACTTGGGCCTAAAATAGGCTCATTAAATCTTCTGGCTATTTTAGCCTTAGGACCTCTATATCTTGCCATTTCTTATTATTAAAATCGGGTTCTTACGAACTACAATTATGATTAAACTCTTCTCTTTTTAGGAGGTCTACATCCGTTGTGAGGCAGAGGAGTAACATCTTTAATGATGGTTACTTCAATACCGGTATTCTGAATGGTTCTGATGGCAGACTCACGACCAGATCCCGGACCTTTAACGAAAACTTCACACTTTCTCATTCCTAAATCGTAGGCTACTTGAGCGCAGTTAGCTGCGGCCATTTGAGCGGCATACGGAGTGTTCTTCTTAGAACCTCTGAAACCCATTTTACCGGCAGAAGCCCAAGAAATAACTTGACCAGTAGAATTGGTCATAGAAATGATGATGTTATTGAAAGAAGCCTTAATGTGAGCCTGGCCTACCGGTTCAACGGCAACCACTCTCTTTTTGGCTTTATCTTTTCTTTTTGCTTGACTCATAGTTATTTAAATATATCGCTATGGCTTAATTATTATTTAGTAGCCTTCTTCTTGTTGGCCACAGTCTTACGCTTACCTTTACGAGTACGAGCATTGTTTTTAGTACTCTGTCCTCTTACAGGAAGTCCTTTTCTGTGACGAAGACCTCTGTAACAACCAATATCCATCAAACGCTTAATGCTAAGCTGGATTTCAGATTTCAAAACACCTTCCGTTTTGATTTCTTCACTGATGATGGTACGGATCGCATTTGATTCATCATCATTCCACTCACCAACTTTCTTGTCAAAGCTAATACCAGCTTTAGTCAAGATTCTGCGAGAAGATGATCTACCAATACCGAAAATGTAGGTTAAACCTATTTCCCCTCTTTTGTTATCGGGGATGTCTACACCGGAAATTCTTGCCATAGTAATTAACCTTGTCTTTGTTTAAATCTAGGGTTCTTCTTGTTGATAACGTAGAGCTTTCCTTTTCTACGAATGATCTTACATTCGCTGCTACGTTTCTTTATAGATGCTTTTACTTTCATTAGTGAAAATTCTCTATTTATATCTGTAAACTATTCTACCTTTTGTCAAATCATAAGGTGACATTTCAAGCTTTACCTTGTCGCCAGGAAGAATCTTAATGTAGTGCATTCTCATCTTTCCTGAGATGTGAGCAATTACTTGATGCCCATTTTCCAACTCTACTCTAAACATTGCATTAGAAAGAGCTTCTATGATTGTACCGTCTTGTTCTATAGATGCCTGTTTGGCCATACTATTGCTTAAGTGCTTCTTTTATGTATTCAAAAGTAGTTAATACCTCTGCTTTATTCTTTCTTACTACTACCGTATGCTCGTAATGCGCAGAAGGTAATCGATCTTGTGTTCGTATCGTCCAACCGTCTGATTCCTGAACAACGCTGCGCTTTCCAAGATTAATCATAGGCTCTATGGCCAAAACCATCCCTTCCTGCAACAACACTCCTTTACCACGTTTTCCGTAATTAGGCACTTCAGGTGCTTCATGCAAACGCTTTCCAACTCCATGCCCTACTAATTCGCGCACCACACTAAAACCATTGTTTTCGGCATGTTGCTGAACTGCAAAAGCGATATCTCCAATTCGGTTACCTGCAATTGCCTGTTCAATCCCTTTGTATAAGCACTCTTCAGTTACCTGAAGCAGCTTTTCGGTTTGAGTATTGATGGTTCCGATTCGATGTGTATAAGCAGAATCACTATGGAAACCTTTGTAAAAGACACCACAATCTACCGATACAATGTCACCTTCATCTAAGGGTTTCTTACTAGGAAAGCCGTGCACTACATTTTCATTAAGAGAAACACATAGTGTATACGGAAAACCGTTGTAACCTTTGAACGAAGGAGTGCCACCGTGATCACGGATAAACTCTTCAGCAATACGATCAAGAACGTCTGTACTTACTCCCTTTTTAATGTTCTTAGCGATTTCGCCATGAACTTTGCCAAGGATTTCAGCACTTTCTTTTATTATGGCAATCTCTTCAGCTGACTTCAAATAAATCATTACTGAGCGACTGCTACATTTTGAGCTCTTCCTTTGATACGACCCGACTCCATCATTCCATCATAATGACGCATCAAAAGATAACTTTCAATTTGTTGCAAGGTATCCAATATTACCCCTACCATAATAAGCAAAGAAGTACCGCCATAAAACTGGCTAAACTCTCTACTTACTCCGGCAATATTTGCTACCGCTGGCAATACCGCCACCGCAGCTAGGAAAATAGATCCCGGAAGTGTAATACGAGACAATACATTGTCAATAAACTCTGAGGTTGGTTTTCCTGGCTTAATGCCCGGTACGAAACCTCCATTTCTCTTCATATCCTCAGCGATTTGGTTAGGATTAACCGTAATCGCAGTATAGAAGAAGGTGAAAACGATAATCAACAAAGCAAATAAAACGTTGTATTGCCATGTAGTGAAATCTGAGAAGGTATTACCTACAGATGCCGCTAGGTCGCTATTATCGGCCCAAATTTGAGCAACTAGCGCTGGCAAGAACATAAGAGACTGTGCGAAGATAATCGGCATTACACCTGAAGCATTCAGCTTCAATGGGATATACTGTCTTTGACCACCATACACTTTGTTACCCACAACCTGCTTGGCATATTGAACTGGAATCTTTCGAGTAGCCTGTGTTAACATCACCACACCCATTACTACGAAGAGTAAGGCAACGATTTCCAACACGAACAACAAGAACCCTCCCGTACCCCTTGAAATCACCTCAGCTACTAATGAGCCTGGGAAACGAGAGATAATACCAATCATGATCAACATAGAGATACCATTTCCGATTCCCTTGTCGGTAATTCTTTCACCTAACCACATACAGAAGATTGTTCCTGCTGTAAGGATGATGATAGAAGAAATGGTGAAATAATATCTATCCACCAACAAAGCCTCTGAAGGAATGGTGGCCGTTAAATATCCAATACCTTGGAAAACGGTAATTACTATTGTAAGGACACGAGTGATTTGATTGAGACGTTTACGACCTGATTCACCCTCCTTTTGCATTCTTTGGAAATACGGAAGAGCGATAGTCAATAATTGTACAACAATGGATGCACTGATATAAGGCATAATCCCTAAAGCAAAGATGGAAGCATTGCTAAATGCACCACCTAAGAAGGTATCTAATAAACCAAATATCCCTTGCGCATCACCTGAAAGTTTATCAGGGTTCACACCTGGTAACACGACAAAAGAACCAAGACGGAAGATAATCAAGAAACCAATGGTATTAATGATTCTCGTTCTTAGTTCCTCTATCGAGAATATGTTCCTTATAGTAGTAAAAAACCTTTTCATGTATTAAAGAGTAGTAGCTTTACCTCCTGCTTTCTCAATCATTGCTACAGCAGTAGCAGAGAAAGCATGAACTGTAACATCAACTTTAGCTTTCAATTCGCCTCTTCCCAAAACTTTTACCGTATCATTTTTACCTACGATACCGTTTTCCACCATAGTGCTGAAGGTGATAACACCACCAACCTTATCGGCAAGTTTCTGAAGATCATCTAGATTAACCGCTTTAAATTCAACACGGTTAGGGTTTCTGAACCCAAACTTAGGAACACGTCTTTGTAAAGGCATTTGACCACCTTCAAAGCCGGCCTTTTGGCTATAACCTGATCTAGATTTTGCTCCTTTATGACCTCTTGTTGAAGTACCGCCTCTACCAGAACCTGTACCACGACCGATTCGTTTTCTAGATTTAGTAGCCCCATCAGCAGGCTTTAATGTATGTAACTTCATTGTAATTAAATTTCAGTAACAGTAACCAAGTGACTTACTTTTTGAATCATTCCTTTAATCTGAGGAGTGACTTCTTTCTCAACTGTGCGATTAATTTTGCCTAAACCTAAAGCAACGATGGTACGCTTTTGATACTCAGGTCTTTTAATCGTACTTTTTACTTGAATGATTTTAACCTTTGCCATTTTCTTACCCGTTAAAAACTTTAGTTAAGCTAATTCCTCTGTGTTGTGCTACAGTGAAGGCATTTCTCATATTTACCAAAGCATCGAAAGTTGCTTTTACCACGTTATGAGGGTTTGAAGAACCTTTTGACTTTGCCAAAACGTCTTTAATACCAGCACTTTCAAGTACAGCACGCATCGCACCACCGGCAATTACACCAGTACCGGCCGCAGCTGGCTTAATAAGCACATAACCACCACTATATTTACCGTATTGCTCATGAGGTAAAGTACCTTTGAATACAGGAACTTTAACCAAATTTTTCTTAGCATCATCAATGCCTTTAGCAATAGCATCAGTTACCTCGTTGGCTTTTCCAAGACCATAACCTACCACACCGTTACCATCACCCACAACAACGATAGCTGAGAAGCTAAAACGTCTACCACCTTTTACTACTTTGGCAACACGCTGAATGGCTACTACCTTTTCCTTTAGGTCGATTTCGCTAGCTTTTACTGACTTTATGTTATTTTGTGTCATCGTCATTAGAATTTTAAACCACCTTCTCTAGCACCATCAGCCAAGGCTTTCACTCTACCATGATAGCGGTATCCACCTCTATCAAATACAACTACTTCAATGCCTTGCGCTTTAGCTCTTTCAGCTAGTTTTTTACCTACGTTCGCTGAAATGCCTACGTTAGCAGTAGCATCTTTAGCGATTTCTCTTGATGACGCAAAAGCCAAAGTGTGTCCTTTGATATCATCAATAAGCTGTGCATATATACCTGTATTGCTTTTGAAAACAGACAATCTAGGTTTCTCAGCAGTACCAGAAATTTTGTTTCTGATACCCATTCTGATTCTTGTTCTTTTTTGCAGTTTGTTAAGTGCCATCTTACTAATTATTTAGCTGCAGTCTTACCTGCTTTACGTCTAACAACCTCACCCACAAAGCGAATACCTTTACCTTTGTAAGGTTCAACCTTACGAAGTGAACGGATTTTTGCCGCCACCTGGCCAATTAATTGCTTGTCGTTACCTTGAAGAGTAACAGTTGGGTTTTTACCTTTTGGAGTTTCTGCAGCTATAGATATCTCTTTAGGTACTCCTAAATAGATATTGTGAGAGTATCCTAAGCTAAGCTCTAGAACTTGACCTTGTACGGATGCTTTATAACCCACACCTACTAATTCAAGATCTACTTTGTAACCAGTACTTACACCGATTACCATGTTATTGATTAACGATCTATAAAGGCCGTGAAGCGCTCTATGACGTTTCTGATCCGTTGGTCTTTCCACTAACACAGTGTTTCCTTCTACCTTTACAGTAATATCCGGATCAACTTGTTGCGTCAAAGTCCCCTTAGAGCCTTTTACGGTAACTAATCCTTTCTCGACAGTTACTGTAACGCCTGCAGGCAGATCAATTGGTTTTTTACCTATCCTTGACATTCTTTATTAATTAATATACGTAACACAATACTTCGCCACCCACATTCATTTGCTTGGCTTCTTTATCTGTCATCACTCCTTTAGAAGTAGACAAGATAGCTACACCAAGACCATTAAGAACACGAGGCATTTCACCCACATGGGCGTATTTTCTAAGGCCTGGCTTACTGATTCTCTCAAGAGACAATATAGCCGGAGCTTTAGTGGCAGGATGATACTTTAAAGCAATTTTAATAGTACCCTGAACGCTAGAATCATCAAACTTGTAATTCTGAATATAGCCTTTTTCATGCAACACTTTGGTGATTTCCTTCTTAATGTTAGAAGCAGGAAGTTCCACCACGCGGTGATTAGCTTTAATAGCGTTTCTCAATCTTGTCAGATAATCTGCTATTGGGTCTGTCATTTTAGTAATATTCTTAGATATAAAATGCCTGTCTTAAACAGGCCTGCAAAACTACGGAAACTTTCTTATAAAAAAAATAAAAAAGCAAAAATTACCAGCTAGCTTTCGTTACACCAGGAATCAATCCATCTGATGCCATCTCACGGAAAGTTACCCTGTTGATACCAAACTTACGCATGTAGCCTTTCGGACGACCCGTTAGTTTGCAACGGTTGTGTAAACGTACAGGAGAAGAGTTTTTCGGAAGTTTATCCAAAGCAACGTAGTCACCTGCTTCTTTAAGAGCTTTTCTTTTAGCTGCATAACGAGCAACTAGTTTCTCTCTTTTTCTTTCTCTAGCTTTAATCGACTCTTTAGCCATAATTAGTTATTTTTATTAACGAAAGGCATTCCGAAAGCTTTAAGCAATTCGTAAGACTCTTCGTCAGTATTTGCAGTTGTTACAAAAGTGATGTCCATACCATTAATTTTCGCCACCTTCTCAATGCTGATCTCTGGGAAAATTATTTGCTCTTTCACACCTAAGGTATAGTTACCTCTACCGTCAAATCCTTTATCGCTGATACCACGGAAGTCACGTACACGTGGCAATGCGATAGAAGTCAAACGATCAAGGAATTCGTACATCTTATCACCCCTGAGGGTAACACGTGCACCAATAGGCATGTCTTCTCTCAACTTGAAGTTAGAGATAGCGTTTTTAGACTTGGTAGGAACTGCTTTCTGACCAGTGATCAAGGTCAATTCGTCTACACCTACATCAACGAGCTTCTTATCAGCTACAGCTGCACCAATACCCTTATTGATACTGATTTTAGTAAGCTTAGGCACCTGCATGATTGACTTATATTGGAATTTATCCTTAAGCGCAGGTACGATTTCGTTGAAATACTTTTCTTTTAATCTTGGATTAGCCATTACTTTATAAACTCTCCAGTTTTCTTAGAATATCTTTGTAGCTTATTTTTATCATTAAGCTTGCGACCTGTACGAGTAGGTGCGCCAGTGGCAGGATCTACCAACATCAAGTTGCTTAAATGAATGGAAGCTTCTTTCTTTTCGATGCCACCATTAGGAGTAGTAGCCGATGGTTTAACGTGTTTGGTAACTACGTTAGCACCTTCTACAATCGCTCTGTTCTTATCAGCCAAAACTGAAAGGACCAAACCGGTTTTTCCCTTAGAGTTACCCGCGATAACCTTTACAGTATCGCCCTTCTTGATGTGAAGTTTGGGTTGTTTGTTATACTTTCTTTCCATTATTATAGAACTTCAGGGGCCAATGAAACAATTTTCATGAATTGCTTTTCACGTAGTTCACGAGCTACAGGTCCGAAAATACGGGTACCTCTTGGCTCATCGTTTGCGTTAAGCAATACGGCCGCATTATCTTCAAAACGAATATAAGAACCATCCTTTCTGCGGATTTCTTTCTTGGTTCTTACAATTACTGCTTTAGAGACAGTACCTTTCTTCATATTGCTTGAAGAAAGTGCAGACTTTACCGTAACCACTACCTTGTCGCCTATGGATGCATACCTTCTACCGGTACCGCCCAACACGCGAATAACAAGTACCTCTTTAGCACCGCTATTATCCGCTACACCTAATCTGGATTCTTGCTGTATCATGGTTATTTAGCTCTTTCTATAATTTCAACTAATCTCCAACGCTTATTCTTGCTCAAAGGACGAGTTTCCATGATGCGTACTGTATCACCGATTCCACACTCGTTCTTATCGTCATGGGCCATAAACTTGGAAGTCTTTCCAAGGAATTTGCCATACATAGGGTGCTTAATACGGCTGTGAACAGCAACAGTGATGGATTTATCCATTTTATTGCTAACAACCTTCCCTATTCTCTCTTTTCTGAGGTTTCTAGATTCCATAATCTACTTATTCTTAATAGTTAAGCGTTGTTTCTAGCACTTAACTCAGTTTCTAATCTTGCGATAACTTTACGAGCCTCTCTAATTTTCATAGGATTCTCGATCGGTGAAATGGCATGTGCAAATTGAAGCTTTCTGATGGCTTCTTTTTCACTAACGATTTTGCTCTTGATATCCTCTAAAGAGAGCGATTTGATTTCAGACATTTTCATAACTCTCGACTATTCAACGTAATCTCTACGTACAACGAATTTAGTACTGATAGGCAATTTCTGAGCAGCTAAACGCAATGACTCTTTTGCCACTTCCATATTAACTCCACCTGATTCGAATAGGATAGTGCCTGGCTTAACCACTGCTACCCAATACTCAGGAGCACCTTTACCTTTACCCATACGTACCTCTGCAGGTTTTCTAGTAATAGGCTTATCAGGGAATATACGAATCCAAACCTGGCCTTCACGCTTCATGGCTCTGGTCATGGCGATACGAGCAGCTTCAATTTGGCGGCTGGTAATCCAACCTTCTTCTAATGACTTAATAGCGAAAGATCCGAAGGAGATAGAATGGCCTCTTTGGGCAATTCCTTTTACTCTCCCCTTTTGCATCTTTCTATATTTGGTTCTTTTTGGCTGTAACATTGTCTTTTAATTAAAGGACCAATTATTTTTTCTTTCTTCTTTGACCACCGTTATCGCCTCCTTTGTCAGGTCGATCAGCGCCACCTCTTTTTCTTCTTGCACCGGCATTAGGAGCAGCAGAAGCCGAAGCACCCGCTGAAGCATTATTAGTAATACCAGCGTTAGGAGAAAGGTCTCTTTTACCATATACTTCTCCTTTGAAAACCCATACTTTAATACCGATTTTTCCGTATACAGTATTGGCTTCAGAGATAGCATAATCAATATCAGCACGAAGGGTGTGCAAAGGAATTCTACCTTCTTTGTATTGCTCATTACGAGCCATCTCGGCACCACCTAAACGACCACCAAGCTTAACTTTAATTCCTTGGGCACCTACGCGGATAGCAGAAGAAATAGCCTGTTTCATGGCTCTTCTGAAAGAAATCCTTGCTTCCAATTGTTGAGCGATAGACTCGCCTACCAATTTGGCATCAATCTCAGGTCTCTTGATTTCGAAGATATTGATCTGAACATCTTTGCCAGTCAATTTCTTGATCTCTTCTTTAATTTTATCTACTTCGCTACCACCTTTACCAATAACTACACCCGGACGAGCCGTGTGGATGGTTAAAGTGATACGCTTAAGCGTACGCTCAATAACTACTTTTGAAATGCCGCCTTTAGAGATACGTGCATCTAGGTATTTTCTGATTTTATGGTCTTCAACCAATTTATCAGCGAAGGTTCTCCCACCGTACCAGCTAGAATCCCAACCTTTAACAATGCCTAATCTAAGGCCTACCGGGTTAACTTTTTGTCCCATTACTCCTTATTATTTAACAGTTTCGTTATTAGCTACTACTTTATCAGATGCACTTGCTACGATAAGCGTAACGTGATTAGATCTTTTTCTAATTCTATGTGCACGGCCTTGAGGAGCAGGTCTTAATCTTTTCAAAATACGACCACCATCCACGAAAATCTCCTTCACGAAAAGATCAGCTTCTTCCAATTTCGCGTCTTGGTGCTTGTTCTGCCAGTTAGAGATAGCAGACAAAAGGAGTTTTTCCAATCTGGCTGCGCCCTCTTTAGGCTGAAACTTAAGTATGCTCAATGCCTTACTCACCTTTTGACCTCTCACAAGATCGGCCACTAACCTCATTTTACGAGGCGATGTAGGTACATTATTTAATTTTGCTATCGCTTCCATGCTAAATTATCTTTTACCTTTATCTTTTTTAGCTACGTGTCCTTTGAAGGTTCTAGTAGGTGAAAATTCACCCAACTTATGACCTACCATGTTTTCCGTAACATATACAGGTATGAATTTATTGCCGTTATGCACAGCGAATGTATGACCAACGAAATCAGGAGAAATCATAGATCTTCTTGACCAAGTTTTGATGACAGACTTCTTGCCTGACTCAGTCATTACGTCTACTTTCTTTTCAAGACGGAAATCGATATACGGTCCTTTTTTTAACGAACGTGCCATTATTTCTTCCTTCTGCTAACAATGAAATTATTAGAATACTTTTTAGGAGTTCTGGTCTTTTTACCTTTAGCCAGTAATCCTTTTCTTGAACGTGGGTGACCACCGGATGATCTACCTTCACCACCACCCATTGGGTGATCCACAGGGTTCATTACTACCGCTCTAGTTCTAGGTCTTCTACCTAACCATCTATGTCTACCCGCCTTACCTAAGGTTTCGTTCATGTGGTCAGAATTAGATACAGTACCTACAGTAGCTAAACACTCGGTAAGCACCAATCTCATCTCGCCAGAAGGCAACTTAATAGTGGCATATTTACCGTCACGAGCTAAAAGCTGAGCATAAGAACCCGCGCTTCTGGCCATTGAACCACCTTTACCGGGTTTCAACTCAACGTTGTGAACAATAGTACCTAATGGGATATTAGCAAGAGGAAGTGTGTTTCCAACCTCAGGTGCAATTTCTCTACCTGAAATAACGGTTTGTCCTACTTTAATGCCTTCAGGGGCAATGATATAACTCTTAACACCATCTATATAATAGATAAGCGCTACATAAGAGGTACGAGTAGGATCATATTCTACTGATTTTACAGTAGCAGGAATATCAAATCTATTTCTTTTGAAATCTACAACGCGGACTTTTTGTTTGTGACCACCACCGATGTAGCGCATGGTCATACGTCCGTCATTATTTCTACCACCCGACTTTTTACGAGTTACAAGTAATGATTTCTCAGGCGTTGCTGTGGTAATCTCAGCGAAAGCAGGAGCCGTTCTGAAACGGGTACCTGGGGTCATGGGTCTTAATTTCTTTATTGCCATCTCTCTAAATCAATTAAATACCACTATAAAAATCTATCACCTCACCCTGAGCTACAGTTACAATCGCCTTTTTGAAAGAGGCCGATTTACCAGAAATGATTCTGGCTTTTGTATAACGGGTTTTTACTTTTCCAGCATAGTACATAGTGTTTACATTCTCAACTGTAACACCGTACATGGTTTCAACGGCTCTTTTAATTTCTACTTTGTTGGCAGTTTTGGCTACAACGAAGCCATACTTTCCTTTTTCATTCAAAGCAGAAACCTTTTCAGTAACCAACGGCTTAATTAAAACGCTCATCGTATTAGCTTAATAAGTTTTCAATCTTTTGTACTGAACTTTCTGCCAACATTAGGGTATCAGCATTAAGCAAATCGTAGGTGTTGATTGAATCAGCCGTTACAATTTTCGCGTTGCTAATGTTCCTTCCTGACAGGTACACATTCTCATTAGTATCTCCTAGTACCAACAATGTCTTCTTATTATCTAAAGACAAAGCCTTAAGCACGTTAAGGTAATTTTTGGTTTTTGGAGCTTCGAAAGTAAAATCTTCGATAACCATAATTTGGTTATCCTTTACTTTATAGGCTAGGGCAGACTTACGCGCTAGTTCTTTGGTCTTTTTGTTAAGCTTGAAACCATAGTCTCTTGGCTTAGGACCGAATACTCTACCACCCCCTCTAAACAAAGGTGACTTCATAGAACCCGCACGAGCTCCACCTGTTCCTTTTTGTTTCTTCAGTTTCTTGGTAGTTCTAGCAATCTCTGCTCTCTCTTTAGACTTGTGCGTTCCTTGGCGCTGATTGGCCAAGATTTGCTTAACGTCTAAGTAAATGGCATGATCATTTGGCTCGATGCCAAAAATGTCGTCTGATAAATTGATTTTTTTACCAGAGGTTTCGCCATTAATCTTTTTTACAGCAACTTCCATTTTTCTTATTTCTCTAATACTACGTAAGAGTTCTTTGCTCCTGGCACAGATCCACTAACCAATACTAGGTTGTGCTCTGGCATTAATTTAATCACGCGAAGGTTTACCATCTTCACGCGGTCGCCACCGGTTCTTCCGGCCATGCGCATTCCTTTGAATACTCTTGAAGGGAATGAACAGGCACCGATAGAACCCGGGTGTCTCTGACGGTTGTGCTGGCCGTGAGTTTGTCCACCCACACCACCAAAGCCATGTCTTTTAACAACACCTTGGAAACCTTTACCTTTTGAAGTTCCGATAGCATCCACGAAGTCACCTTCTACGAATACTTCTTCTACTTTTATCTCTCTTCCAAGTGTAACTCCACCTTCAAAGTCTACTCTGAAATCGCGGAACTCTACCGTTTTGTGTTTAGGAGTAGTTCCAGCTTTCGCGAAGTGACCTTTGGCTGCACCAGAAGTTCTTTTTTCTTTTTTCTCTCCAAACCCCAACTGAATGGCATTGTAACCATCCGTGTCAACGTTCTTTATTTGTGTTACTACACAAGGACCTGTCTCTAAAACGGTACAAGCAATGTTTCGTCCATCAGGGCCGAAAACGCTGGTCATTCCGATTTTTTTGCCAATTATACCAGACATCTTTTGAAATATTTACGATGTTTTAATGCCTTAATTATCAAGACCTTTTTACAAAGGACTGCAAAGATAGTGAATATTTTTAAGTAACAAAAAACTAAAACTTAATTTTTTGTGTTATCCATAGTCACATAAAAAAGAACCGGAGCGTGTCCGGTTCTTTTATTTTTTTATGTAAAGAATCGTTAGACTTTGATTTCTACATCTACTCCACTAGGAAGCTCTAGTTTCATCAAAGCATCAACTGTCTTTGAGCTGTTTGAGTAGATATCTACCAAACGCTTATAAGTACAAAGTTGAAACTGCTCTCTTGACTTCTTGCTCACGTGTGGAGAGCGAAGTACAGTGAACTTTTCTTTTTCAGTAGGCAAAGGGATTGGACCGCTAACCACGGCTCCGGTAGCCTTAACCGCTCTAACGATTTTCTCTGAAGACTTATCTACCAGATTGTGATCGTATGATTTTAGTTTAATTCTAATCTTCTGATTCATGGTGTCTTATTATTTAGCGCCCTTGGCTTTTGCAATAACGGCCTCAGCGATGTTATTAGGAACCTGCTCGTAGTGTGAGAAAGTTAACGAAGCTGTAGCTCTACCTGAAGTGATAGTTCTCAAGTCGGTGATGTAACCGAACAACTCTGACAAAGGAACATCGGCTTTGATTACTTGAGCAACACCTTTGGTGTCCATACCTTTCATCAAACCTCTTCTTCTGTTCAAGTCGCCTGTTACCGGACCTGTATATTCATCAGGAGTAACTACGTCTACCGCCATGATTGGCTCAAGCAATACTGGGGCAGCTTTCTTAGCCGCTTCTTTATAACCCAAACGAGCAGCCATTTCAAATGACAAAGCATCTGAATCGACATCGTGGTATGAACCGTGGAAAATACGCACTTTCAAGCTGTCGATAGGATATCCTGCTAATGGACCATTGGCCATAGAAGCTTCGAATCCTTTTTGGATTGCCGGAATGAATTCTTTAGGAATCACGCCACCCACAATACCGTTCACAAATTCAAGACCTGGCTTGCCATCTTCGCGAGGCATCATTTCAAACACGATATCGGCAAATTTACCTTTACCACCTGTTTGTTTTTTGTAAACCTCTTTGTGCTCAACAGCCTTAGTGATCATCTCTTTGTAAGCTACCTGAGGTGCACCTTGGTTCAACTCAACCTTGAATTCACGCTTCATACGGTCGATGATGATTTCCAAGTGAAGTTCACCCATACCTTTCAAGATAGTCTGACCCGTTTCGTGATCAGTTTCTACACGAAGGGTAGGATCTTCTTCTACCAATTTGGCAATCGCCATACCCATTTTATCTACGTCAGCTTGAGTTTTAGGCTCAATAGCATAACCGATAACGGGCTCAGGGAATACCATAGATTCCAATACGATTTTGTTTTTCTCATCGCAAAGGGTATCTCCGGTTTTGATATCTTTAAAACCTACAACAGCTCCAATATCTCCAGCTACCAAACGCTCAATTTGATTCTGCTTGTTAGCATGCATTTGGAAAATACGAGAGATACGTTCTTTCGATTCAGAACGGGTGTTGTACACATAAGAACCAGACTCAAGGATTCCAGAGTACGCTCTTACGAAACACAAACGACCTACGAAAGGATCGGTAGCAATTTTGAAAGCCAAACCAGTGAAAGGCTCAGTCTCAGAAGGCTTACGAACAACTTCTTTATCAGTATCAGGGTTGATACCTACGATATTATCTCTATCAAGTGGTGAAGGCAATAACTCCATTACGAAGTCAAGCATAGTCTGAACACCTTTGTTCTTGAAAGAAGAACCACATACCATTGGTACGATGGCCATATCAATAACGGCAGCGCGAAGAGCTTTAAGGATTTCTTCCTCGGAAATTGAGTTTGGATCCTCAAAGTATTTCTCCATTAAAGACTCGTCATATTCGGCAACGGCTTCAAGAAGTTTTTCTCTGTATTCCGCTACTTCTTCCACCATGTCTTCAGGAACCGGAACTACCTCATAGGTCATTCCTTTGTCTTCTTCATTCCAGATAATACCACGGTTGTTGATCAAGTCAACCACACCACGGAAAGTATCTTCAGCACCGATAGGTAATTGCAAAGGCACAGCTTTGCTACCCAACATTTCTTTTACTTGCTTACAAACATCAAGGAAGTTAGCTCCTGAACGGTCCATTTTGTTAACGAAACCGATACGAGCAACTTTATAGTTGTCAGCCAATCTCCAGTTAGTTTCAGACTGTGGCTCAACACCATCAACTGCACTAAACAAGAATACAAGACCATCCAATACACGAAGGGAACGGTTTACCTCTACGGTAAAATCCACGTGACCTGGAGTATCGATGATGTTTACGTTGTATTTATTGTTTCTGTAGTTCCAAAATACGGTGGTAGCAGCAGAAGTAATAGTAATACCTCTTTCTTGCTCTTGCTCCATCCAGTCCATGGTAGCGGCACCATCGTGAACTTCACCGATTTTGTGACTCACACCGGCATAGTAAAGAATACGCTCAGTGGTTGTCGTTTTACCGGCATCAATGTGCGCGGCAATACCAATATTTCTAGTAAGTTTTAAATCTCTTGCCATTGTATAGCTAATTAGAATCTAAAGTGAGAGAACGCTTTGTTTGCCTCAGCCATTCTATGGGTATCATCCTTCTTCTTGATGGCAGCGCCTTCACCTTTCGATGCAGCAACGATTTCACCAGCCAATTTCTCCATCATCGTCTTCTCCCCTCTTGATCTGGCGTATTTGATCATCCATTTGATACCTAGAGACGTCTTTCTTTCAGGACGAACCTCAGTAGGAACCTGGAAAGTTGCTCCACCCACTCTACGGCTTTTTACTTCCACGGCAGGCATCACATTATTCAAGGCTTTTTTCCAAACTTCAAGACCATTCTCGCCTGTTCTCTTTTCTACCAATGCCACGGCATCATAGAAAATGTTGTAGGCAATACTCTTCTTCCCGTCATACATTAAATAGTTCACGAACTTTGTCACCAAAGTATCTTGGAACTTTGGATCGGGAAGAACATATCTCTTCTTTGGTTTTGCTTTCCTCATTTATGTAATAATTATTATTTTTTCTTTCCTTTTGTAGGAGCTGCAGCTTGACCTGGCTTAGGACGCTTAGCACCATATTTAGAACGAGACTGTAATCTTCCGCTCACTCCGGCTGTATCTAAAGCACCACGCACGATGTGATAACGTACACCTGGCAAATCTTTCACCCTGCCACCTCTGATCAATACGATAGAGTGTTCTTGCAGATTGTGACCTTCACCTGGAATGTAGGCGTTCACCTCTTTACCATTGGTTAATCTCACCCTCGCTACTTTTCTCATAGCTGAGTTAGGTTTCTTTGGTGTAGTAGTATACACTCTGGTACATACGCCTCTTCTTTGAGGGCAAGAGTCCAAAGCTGGAGACTTTGACTTAGAAGTCAATTCTGTTCTACCTTTTCTTACTAATTGCTGTATAGTAGGCATTTATACTAAATTTAATCTTTATTGCACACTAGATTTTTGGGATTGCAAAGGTATACAAATACATAGTTACAAGCAAACACTTGGTAAATAATTCTTTAGCCTTTACAAAAATAAAAGACGAGGGACGTGAATCCCCCGTCTTTGTCTTATGAATATTTCCTATTAAGCTTCCCCTATGCTTCCTCCGAAGTTCATCGGAAACTTAGGCGCCTCGTCCGATTGCTTAATGGGGCCGAAGTTGTCTTCGTACTTTTTAATGTTATCCTTAAGAGCCGCTAACAGTCGCTTAGCATGCTCAGGGGTAATCACAATACGAGATTTCACTTTGGCCTTAGGTACACCGGGCATCAAGCGAATAAAATCAATCACAAACTCTCCATTGGAGTGAGCAATCATGGCCAAATTGGAATAAATCCCTTCCGCAATTTCTTCGGTAAGTTCAATATTGATTTGGTTTTGATTACCAGGTTTGTTCTTTACCTCGTCCGCCATGATTATTTAGCTAGTTCTTTCTTCTTCTGGAACTCTTCGCGAGAAGCTACCAAGGCATCGTACTCTTCTTTCGAACCTACGATGTTGTCATGGAATCTGCGTACGCCTGTACCAGCTGGTATTAGGTGACCTACGATTACGTTCTCTTTCAAGCCCATTAGATAATCCGCTTTACCACGAATAGAAGCCTCGCTAAGCACTTTGGTTGTCTCCTGGAAGGAGGCAGCCGAAATGAAGCTTTCAGTTCCTAAGGAAGCCTGCGTGATACCTTGAAGCGTTGGCTGCGATACGGCTGCATCTGCATCACGTACCGTTACCAGCTTCATATCCTTACGCTTAAGCATAGAGTTCTCGTCTCTTAGCTTACGAGCAGTAATGATCATACCCGGCTTCATGGTAGCAGAATCACCAGCCTCGGTTACTACTTTCTTGTCAAGGATATTATCGTTCTCGTTACGGAAAACAAACTTATCTACCACTTGGCCTGGCAAGAAATTGGTATCACCTGGTTCAATGATTTCCACTTTCTGCATCATCTGGCTTACGATCGCCTCAATGTGCTTATCGTTGATTTTTACCCCTTGTAAGCGGTAAACCTCTTGGATTTCATTTACTAGATATTCTTGTACGGCAGTTGGTCCTTTGATACTCAAGATATCCGATGGCGTAATAGCACCATCTGACAATGGCATACCGGCTCTCACGAAGTCATTGTCCTGCACAAGGATGTGCTTAGACAAAGGCACCATGTAGCGCTTCTTCACTCCGTCTTTCGACTCGATAAAGATTTCGCGGTTACCACGCTTGATACCACCATAAGTTACCACACCGTCAATCTCAGACACAACGGCTGGATTGGATGGATTACGTGCTTCGAAAAGTTCGGTTACACGTGGAAGACCACCCGTGATGTCACGTGATTTACCCATTGTACGAGGAATCTTAGCCAGTACTTGACCAGATTTAATGACCTCGCCATTGTCTACTGACAAGTGAGCACCCACTGGGATGCTGTACGATTTAGAATCGTTTTTGCTCACCACCACAATGGCAGGGTTTTTAGTTTTATCCTTGGTATCAACGATAACTTTCTCACGGTGACCTGTCTGCTCATCGGATTCCTCACGGTAGGTAATACCTTCTTCGATAGCATCGAATTCAACTTTACCATCAAATTCTGAAAGAATTACCGCGTTGTATGGATCCCAATAACACAAGTCATCTCCTTTTTTCACTTTATCACCTTCCTTCACTTGAAGAAAAGCACCATAAGGTACGTGGTTGCTGATTAAGGTCTTGCCGGATTTCTCATCCACAATCTTAATTTCACCCGAACGACCCATTACGATGTTTACTTTTTCGCCTTCGTCATTGGTAGTGGTAATACTGCGAAGCTCTTCGAACTGTACAGTTCCTTCAAACTTAGCCTTAATCTTTGCCTCTACGGCAATGTTAGAAGCAGTACCACCCACGTGGAAGGTACGAAGCGTAAGCTGAGTACCAGGCTCACCGATTGACTGTGCGGCAATAACACCTACAGCCTCTCCGATTTCAGCCATTCTACCAGTAGAAAGGTTTCTTCCGTAGCACTTCGCGCAAGTACCCTGACGAGTCTCGCAAGTAAGTACCGAACGAATCTCTACTTCTTCAATACCACTAGCTTCTACTTTAGCTGCCAGTTCTTCGGTAATCTCAATACCTGCTTCCAAGATAAGTGCATCACTTACCGGATCGTACACATCATGTACAGATACACGACCAAGAATACGCTCAGCAAGCGGCTCTACTACTTCTTCGTTATCTTTCAAAGCAGTAACTACAATACCACGAAGGGTACCACAGTCAGCTTCATTTACAATTACATCTTGTGCTACGTCAACCAACCTACGAGTTAAATAACCCGCATCGGCAGTTTTCAAAGCGGTATCGGCCAAACCTTTACGGGCACCGTGAGTAGAGATAAAGTACTCGATTACGTCCAGACCTTCTTTAAAGTTAGAAAGAATCGGGTTTTCGATAATCTCACCTACTGAACCTTGTAGGTTTTTCTGTGGCTTCGCCATCAAACCTCTCATACCACCCAGCTGACGAATCTGCTCTCTAGAACCACGGGCTCCTGAGTGCATCATCATATAGATAGAGTTAAATCCTTGCTGATCTTCCTCCAACTGCGTCATTAGGGTATTGGTAATTTGCGAGTTGATACGTGTCCAGATATCAATTACTTGGTTGTAACGTTCGTTATCGGTGATAAGACCCATCAAGTAGTTATTCCACACTACGTCTACCTCTTGCTTGGCTTGCTCAATTAGTGTGTTTTTCGACTCAGGAATCATCACATCATTCAGACCCATAGAAAGACCACCTTTATAGGCCGACTGGAATCCAAGTTCTTTGATATCATCCAAGAATTTAGCCGTTTTAGAAATACCAGCAATCTTGAATACCATAGAGATAATCTGCTGTAATTTCTTCTTAGTCAATAGCTCGTTTACGTAGCCAACTTCTTCAGGAACTAGTTCATTGAATAACACACGACCAGCAACTGTTTCGATAAGCTTGGTTTCAAGCGAGTTATCTTCATTTCTTACCTTAGCACGCACCTTAATAAATGCATGCTTAGACAAACGGCCTTCGTTGATAGCTATTACTACTTCCTGCGCGCTGTAGAAAGTCATTCCTTCACCAATAATTGGGTGCTCAGGCGTTGATCTTCTTCCTTTTGACACGTAGTACAGACCAAGAACCATGTCTTGAGAAGGTACGGCAATAGGTGCTCCGTTGGCAGGGTTCAAAATGTTATGAGAAGAAAGCATCAATAAAGAAGCTTCCAAAATCGCTTCATGACCTAGCGGCACGTGAACGGCCATCTGGTCACCGTCAAAGTCAGCGTTGAAGGCGGTACACACTAATGGGTGCAACTGAATCGCTTTACCTTCGATTAGTTTAGGTTGGAAAGCCTGAATACCTAGTCGGTGAAGCGTTGGGGCACGGTTTAGCAATACCGGGTGTCCTTTCAATACATTTTCAAGGATATCCCAAACTACAGGATCTTTTCTGTCAACGATTTTCTTGGCAGATTTTACGGTCTTAACGATACCTCTTTCAATCAATTTGCGGATAACAAATGGCTTGAATAGTTCGGCAGCCATATCCTTAGGAAGACCGCACTCGTGCAGTTTCAATTCAGGACCTACTACAATTACCGAACGACCGGAATAATCCACACGCTTACCAAGCAAGTTTTGACGGAAACGTCCTTGCTTACCTTTCAGCATGTCGCTCAAAGACTTAAGCGCACGGTTACCATCCGAACGAACGGCATTTACTTTACGTGAGTTATCGAATAGTGAATCTACCGCTTCTTGAAGCATACGCTTCTCATTACGTAGAATTACCTCAGGCGCTTTGATATCAATAAGTCGCTTCAAGCGGTTGTTACGGATAATCACACGTCTGTACAAATCATTCAAATCAGAAGTAGCAAAACGACCACCATCCAAAGGTACAAGCGGACGCAATTCCGGTGGAATTACAGGTACCATCTTGATAATCATCCACTCAGGCTTGTTCTCAATGCGTGTTTGCGCATCGCGGAAAGCTTCTACTACTTTCAAACGCTTCAAGGCCTCGGCCTTTCTTTGCTGAGAAGTATCAGTGGCGGCTTGGTGACGTAGGCTGTATGACAAATCATCTAATTTCAAACGAGAAAGAAGCATTTCTAAAGCTTCGGCTCCCATTTTAGCGATGAATTTGTTCGGATCTTCGTCATCCAACATCTGGTTTTCACGAGGAAGTTTGTCAATAATGTCCAAATACTCATCCTCGGTCAAGAAATCTAGATACGAGATACCGTCTTCGGCCTTAATACCCGGCTGAACAACGGCATATCTTTCGTAATAGATGATTTGATCCAATTTCTTGGTAGGCAGGCCTAGCAAGTAACCGATTTTGTTAGGCAAAGAACGGAAATACCAAATGTGAGCCACAGGTACTACCAATTCGATGTGCCCCATGCGCTCGCGTCTTACCTTTTTCTCGGTAACCTCTACCCCGCAACGGTCACAAATAATGCCTTTGTAACGAATTCTTTTATATTTCCCGCAATGACATTCCCAATCTTTCACAGGTCCGAAAATGCGCTCGCAGAACAAACCGCCCATTTCAGGCTTGTAGGTTCTGTAGTTGATTGTTTCCGGCTGTGTTACTTCCCCATGCGAGCTCTCTAAGATTGACTCAGGAGAAGCAAGGCTAATGGTAACTTTTGAAAAGTCAGTGTTGATTTTTTTATTTTTCTTAAATGCCATCTTCTTTTTCTTTGATGATGTGTATATGCACTGATATAGTTAAAGCATGCAGAAGCTGGTGCTCAGCTCCTGCATACCGAACGGGATTTACTCCATGGTGATTTCTAGGGCCAAACCTCTTAGTTCGTGAACCAATACGTTGAATGATTCAGGAATATTCGGCTTGTTCATATTTTCACCTTTTACGATGGCTTCGTATGCTTTTGCTCTACCGATTACGTCATCCGACTTAATGGTTAGCATTTCTTGCAATACGTGAGACGCTCCGAAGGCTTCAAGTGCCCACACTTCCATTTCCCCGAAACGCTGACCACCAAACTGGGCTTTACCGCCCAATGGCTGCTGGGTAATCAAGGAGTATGGTCCGATAGAACGGGCGTGCATCTTATCGTCAACAAGGTGACCAAGTTTCAGCATATAGATAACCCCTACAGTTACCGGCTGGTCAAATTTCTGACCTGTAAGACCGTCATACAGATAGGTTCTTCCTACTTCTGGCAAACCTGCTTCTGACAATTCGGCTGCTACTTCTTCCATAGAAGCACCATCGAAGATTGGTGTAGCATATTTGCGACCCAATTTCAATCCGGCCCAGCCTAATACGGTTTCGTAAATCTGACCCAAGTTCATACGCGAAGGTACACCGAGCGGGTTCAACACGATATCCATAGGAGTTCCGTCTTCCAAGAATGGCATATCCTCATCACGCACAATACGGGCTACAACCCCTTTGTTACCGTGACGACCCGCCATCTTATCCCCTACTTTCAGTTTACGTTTCTTAGCTACGTATACTTTGGCCAATTTCACAATACCGGCAGGCAATTCATCACCTACTTCTAGCGTGAAACGTTCTCTCTTGAAGTGTCCGGCTACTTCATTACGGGTTTTTACGTAATTTTTCACAAGCTGAATAAGTGCCTCGTTGGTAGCTTGGTCATCCGTGGCCGATTCAAGTAGCAAGTCGCTAATCAAGTTAGCTTCTTCTTGTACATTGTAATTGCTTTCATCACGGAAGATGTTTTTATCAGGGAATAAGTTCTTCTCGATATTATTCGCGGTGAACTTCACTCCTTTGCTCATGATCTCTTGACCAAACTTATGTTTGATACCTTGGCAGGTTTTGCCATCAAGCAAGGCGGTCATTTTCTTGATCATTTGCTCTCTGATAGCCAATAAGTCTTTGCTGTATTTGGCCATCAATACTTCTACTTCTTTCTTCGACTTAGCGCGTAAGTCTTTATCCTTCTTAGGACGTGAGAAAAGCTTAGTATCGATAACAACCCCTCTTAAAGAAGGAGAAGCTTTCATAGAAGCATCTTTCACATCACCTGCTTTGTCACCAAAGATGGCTCTCAAAAGTTTTTCTTCCGGAGTAGGATCGGTCTCCCCTTTGGGTGTGATTTTACCAATCAAGATATCGCCTTCTTTAATCTCGGCACCGATACGGATAATACCGTTCTCGTCAAGATTTTTAACGGCTTCTTCACTTACGTTAGGGATCTCAGAAGTTAATTCTTCTTCCCCACGCTTAGTATCACGTACTTCCAGTTCAAACTCTTCAATGTGGATTGATGTAAAGATATCGTCACGTACTACACGCTCAGAAATTACAATCGCATCCTCGAAGTTATATCCTTGCCAAGGCATGAAGGCCACTTGCAAGTTTCTACCCAAGGCTAGTTCACCACCTTCAGTAGCATATCCTTCTACTAGGGGCTGACCTTTTACCACGCGCTGACCTTTGAACACGATGGCTTTCAGGTTGATGCAGGTATCTTGGTTGGTACGTCTGAACTTGATAAGTTTATAAGTAGTTAGCTCATCTTCGAAGCTAATCATACGCTCTTGCTCCGTTCTATCGTATCTGATTACGATTTTCTTGGCATCTACATAGTGCACTACACCATCGGCTTCGGCTAAGATTAAAGAACGAGAATCCAAGGCTACGCGCTCTTCCAATCCCGTTCCTACAATAGGTGCTTGCGGACGCAATAAAGGCACAGCCTGGCGCTGCATGTTCGAGCCCATCAAGGCACGGTTGGCATCATCATGCTCCAAGAAAGGAATCAAGGAAGCGGCCACCGATACGATTTGGTTAGGGGCGATATCCATGTAAGACACCTGTGAAGGTTCTACAATAGGGAAGTCACCCTCAAAACGGGCTTTGATACGGTCAGTCAAGAAGTTACCATTGTCATCGATAGGCACATTGGCCTGCGCAATGTTGTGTGAATCTTCTTCTTCAGCCGTTAAGAAAATCAGGTTTTTCGAAACATTACCTTCCTGCACAGTGCGGTAAGGAGTTTCGATAAAGCCCATTTTATTTACTTTAGCGTGTACGCAAAGTGATGAAATCAAACCAATGTTGGGGCCCTCTGGTGTTTCAATAGTACACAAACGACCATAGTGGGTATAGTGAACGTCACGCACCTCGAAACCGGCTCTTTCTCTGGAAAGACCACCAGGTCCTAAGGCTGACATCCTTCTCTTGTGGGTAATTTCCGCAAGAGGGTTGGTCTGATCCATGAACTGCGATAACTGGTTGGTTCCGAAGAACGAGTTAATTACCGAAGACAAGGTACGGGCATTGATCAAGTCAACTGGTTTGAAATCTTCGTTATCTCTAACGTTCATTCTCTCCTTGATGGTACGAGCCATACGGGCCAATCCCACACCAAACTGGCTGTGCAATTGTTCACCTACTGTACGCACCCTACGGTTGCTCAAGTGATCGATATCATCGACTACGGCCTTAGAGTTAATCAAACCGATAAGGTATTTCACAATGCTAATGATGTCTTCTTTGGTAAGAACTTTCACATCATTGGCAATCTCAAGACCTAACTTCTTGTTAATTCTGTAACGACCTACTTCACCCAAATCATAACGCTTATCACTAAAGAATAAGCTTTGAATGATATCACGAGCGGTTTGCTCATCAGGCGCCTCAGAGTTTCTTAATTGACGATAGATTTGTTCTACCGCTTCTTTCTCTGAGTTGGAATTATCCTTTTGTAAGGTGTTGTATATAATAGTATAGTCGGCAATGTTGATATCCTCACGGTGTAGGATAATCGACTTCACACCACTATCAAGAATCAAATCAATATCTTCTTCATTAATGATAGAGTCACGCTCTAACAATACCTCGTTTCTGTCAATAGAAACTACTTCACCGGTATCTTCATCTACGAAGTCTTCAGTCCAGGTACGTAAAACCCTAGCGGCCAACTTGCGACCTACTGCCTTTTTCAGGTTAGACTTATTGGCATTAACATCTTCCGAAAGACCAAAAAGATCCAAGATATCCTTATCGCTACCATACCCTATGGCACGCAACAAAGTAGTTACAGGGAATTTTTTCTTACGATCGATGTAGGCGTACATCACGTTATTCACATCGGTAGCAAACTCAATCCATGATCCTTTGAAAGGAATAATACGGGCAGAGTACAACTTGGTACCATTGGTATGCTTGCTTTGGGCAAAGAACACACCCGGTGAACGGTGGAGCTGAGAAACGATAACTCTTTCGGCACCATTGATTACGAATGAGCCACGCTCAGTCATGTAAGGGATGTTTCCTAAAAACACCTCTTGCTCAATAGTTTCGAAATCCTCGTTGTCTTCGTCATTGCAAGACAAGCGAAGTTTTGCCTTAAGAGGTACTGCATAGGTCAAGCCCCTGTCGATACACTCGTCAATAGAATACTTGGGAGGATCTACCGTGTAATCGATAAATTCCAACACGAAGTTTTCACGAGAATCGGAAATAGGGAAGTTTTCAGCAAATACCTTAAAAAGACCTTCCTGAACACGCTTTTCGGCAGCAGTTTCTAATTGAAAGAAGTCTTTAAAAGACTGCAACTGCAAGTCAAGGAAATCAGGATAATCAATAACTGATTTTATCGAAGAGAAATTGATTCTCTTTGCTCTATTTTGAATAGCCAAGGCTTTAAAATTTAAGTTGTAATTATATCAAAGTAAATATCTGAAATACAGATACTTGCTAAGTGTTGGGTTAGCCAAAACCCATAAAATATGCATAAACAGGAAAAGACCTGACCCCGATTGAAACGGGGGCCAGGCCCTAAACCTTGAATTTATATAGCCCCTACGCTAATATGCAGGGCGATAAATTACTTAACTTCAACTTCAGCTCCAGCTTCTTCCAAAGACTTCTTCAAGCCTTCAGCTTCGTCTTTAGCTACACCCTCTTTAAGAGGCTTAGGAGCACCGTCTACTAGGTCTTTAGCTTCTTTCAAGCCAAGGCCAGTAAGATCTTTCACTAATTTAACGACAGCTAGTTTGTTAGCACCTGCTGACTTCAAGATAACATCGAATGAAGTTTTCTCAGCAGCGGCTTCGCCACCACCAGCGGCACCACCACCTGCAACCATTACAGGAGCAGCAGCGGCAGGCTCAATGCCGTACTCGTCTTTCAAAATAGCTGCAAGTTCGTTTACTTCTTTTACAGTTAAGTTTACCAACTGTTCAGCGAACGCTTTTAAATCTGCCATTGTATTGTAAATTAAATTGTTTTAAATGATAATGATAAATTAAACCTATTGTTGACGTTCAGATAAAGTTTTAACAATACCTGCCAATTTGCCACCACTACTCTGAAGAGCGGATACCACATTTTTAGCAGGAGATTGCAACAACCCGATAATATCCCCGATAAGCTCGTTCTTAGATTTAAGAGCAACAAGCATATCAAGAGCATCATCACCAGCGAAGAGATCAGAGTCGATGGAAGCACCCTTCAAAACTGGCTTGGTTGTATTTTTACCCTTCTTTCTAAATTCCTTAATTAATTTTGCTGGAAGGTTTGAGCTCTCGGTAGAGAACATAATTCCAGAAAAACCTTTAAGAACGCTACCGTTCCATGAGGAATAATCGGTATCAAGCTTTTCTAAAGCTTTTGCGATCAATGTATTTTTAACTACACGATATTCAACCCCTTTTTCGAAGCATAACCTTCTGAAAGAATTGACTTCTGCTACAGACAATCCGCCCGCATCAGTGATATAAAAGAAATTAGTGTTGGCAAGTTTAGCCGACAATTCTTCTATTATTACAGCTTTTTCTTCTCTAGTCATGATTATAATCCGGCTACAGAGTTTTTATCAATTTTAATACCTGGGCTCATCGTGCTGCTGATATGGATACTCTTAATATAAGTACCTTTAGCAGAAGAAGGCTTAAGTTTTGCGATAGTCTGAAGGATTTCGTTCGCGTTCTCCATGATTTTGTCAGGAGTGAAACTTACTTTACCTACGCTGGTATGAATGATACCAAACTTATCTACTTTGAAATCAATTTTACCCGATTTCACTTCTTTCACGGCTTTAGCCACATCTAAAGTAACCGTACCAGACTTAGGGTTTGGCATCAAACCTCTAGGTCCCAATACTCTACCTAATTTACCTACTTTTGCCATTACGGTAGGCATGGTGATAATCACATCGATATCAGTCCATCCGCCTTCGATTTTAGCAATGTAGTCGTCTAACCCTACGTGGTCGGCACCAGCATCTTTAGCATCCTGAACTTTATCAGGCGTACAAAGTACTAATACACGAACATCTTTACCTGTACCATGTGGAAGGGCCACTACGCCACGTACCATTTGGTCGGCTTTACGAGGGTCTACTCCTAAGCGCACATCGATATCTACCGATGCATCAAACTTAGTGTAGTTAATATCCTTTACAATTTTTGACGCTTCGTCCAAAGAATACAATTGCTCTGGATTATACTTAGTTAAAGCGTCCTTTTGTTTTTTTGTCAACTTTGCCATGTCTAATCCTAATTAATTGCCCCAAGGAGCGTCTCCTGTAACTTTAATCCCCATAGATCTGGCTGCACCAGCGACCATTTTCATAGCAGACTCCAACTTAAATGCATTCAAATCAGGCATTTTAGTCTCGGCAATCTGTTTTACTTGGTCCCAAGTAACGCTACCTACTTTATTACGATTAGGTTCAGCTGAGCCTTTTTTCACCTTAGCAGCTTCCATCAATAGGATAGCAGCAGGAGGCGTTTTGATAACGAAATCAAACGACTTGTCTGAATAAATAGTAATTAAAACAGGTAATACCACACCAGGTTTATCTTGGGTTCTGGCATTGAACTGCTTGCAGAACTCCATGATATTCAAACCTTTACTACCCAAAGCAGGTCCAATTGGAGGCGATGGGTTTGCTGCACCACCTTTAACCTGCAGCTTTAGATATCCTGTAATTTCTTTAGCCATTGCTAATCTTGTTTTTCTACCTGCATGTAATTCAATTCAACAGGAGTATTTCTCCCGAATATCTTAACCATTACGTTAAGCTTTTTCTTTTCCTCAAAAACTTCTTCTACTGTGCCGGTGAAGCCACTGAACGGACCGTCCATTACCTTCACTGATTCGCCAACAATAAAAGGGGTTTCCAACGTTTCTTCCAGTTCGTCAATCGCGTCTACCTTACCTAAGATACGGTTTACTTCAGACTGACGTAAGGCTACAGGTTCCTTGGAAGCGGCTCCAGATCCATTGGAGCCAAGAAAACCAATAACACCCGGAATACTTGTAACTATGTGATGGGCCTCGCCATGTGAGAGGTCGGCCTGCACCATTACATACCCAGGAAAGAAGTTTCTTTCTCTAACACGCTTCTTACCGTTGCGCATTTCATAAACTTTCTCTGAGGGAATAAGCACCTGAGGCACAAAGTCCTCCAACTTTTGTCTGGTAACTTCCGACTCAAGATAAGATTTGATTTTCTTCTCTTGACCGCTTACTACCCTAACTACGTACCACTTCAATTCACTCATTTTCGAGAATATTTATAAACAACGATTAAAACGCGTTGTAAAACCAACTCATGGCGTTGTCGAATCCTAAATCAATAAGACCGATTACCAACGCAAAAATCAACGATGCTACCAACACAAGGATAGAGCTATTTTGCAATTCCTCATATTTAGGCCAAGACACTTTGTTCTTTAGCTCGTCAACCGACTCTAATACAAAAGTTTTCAACTTTAGCATAACGCTTATCTTTATCTGCACGGAAGGAGGGACTCGAACCCCCAACCAACGGTTTTGGAGACCGCTACTCTACCATTGAGCCACTTCCGTTTGTTTGCAACCCAAAAAGGACTGCAAAACTAGGGTATTTTATTAAAGAAACAAAAGCGTTTCCGAAATATTTCAGAAACGCTCCGTTTTATAGTGAATCTTATTAGTCTAAGATCTCGGTCACCTGACCAGCACCTACTGTACGGCCACCTTCACGAATCGCGAAACGAAGACCTTTCTCCATAGCGATTTTGTTAAGCAACAATACTTCGATAGTGATGTTATCACCAGGCATAACCATTTCTACACCAGCAGGAAGAGTTACTTCACCAGTTACGTCTGTTGTTCTGAAGTAGAACTGAGGACGGTATCTGTTGAAGAATGGAGTGTGACGTCCACCTTCTTCTTTGCTCAATACGTAGATTTCAGCTTTGAATTTAGCGTGAGGAGTTACTGAACCTGGCTTGCAGATTACCATACCTCTGCGGATATCCGATTTCTCGATACCACGAAGCAATAGACCTACGTTATCACCAGCTTCACCTCTGTCTAGGATTTTGCGGAACATTTCCACACCAGTTACTGTAGACTTCAAGCCTTCAGCACCCATACCTAGGATGTCAACAGCCTCACCAGAGTTGATGATACCTCTCTCGATACGACCTGTAGCAACAGTACCACGACCAGTGATCGAGAATACGTCTTCTACTGGCATCAAGAAAGGAAGCTCAGTCAAACGAGTTGGGATTGGAATGTAGCTATCAACAGCAGCCATCAATTCTTCAATTTTAGCAACCCACTTAGGATCGTTATTCAAACCACCCAAAGCAGAACCTTGGATAACTGGAATTTCGTCACCTGGGAATTCGTAGAAAGAAAGCAATTCTCTTACTTCCATTTCAACAAGCTCAAGCAATTCAGGATCGTCAACTAAGTCAACTTTGTTCATGAATACTACAAGAGCAGGTACACCTACCTGACGAGCCAAAAGGATGTGCTCGCGAGTTTGAGGCATAGGACCGTCAGTAGCGGCTACCACAAGGATAGCACCGTCCATCTGAGCAGCACCAGTAACCATGTTCTTCACGTAATCCGCGTGACCAGGACAGTCAACGTGTGCGTAGTGACGGTTTTCTGTCTGATACTCTACGTGAGAAGTGTTAATAGTAATACCTCTTTCTTTTTCTTCAGGAGCGTTGTCAATAGAAGAGAAATCTCTCTTCTCTGCAAATCCTTTATTTGCCAATACCATGGTGATAGCGGCAGTCAAAGTAGTTTTGCCGTGGTCAACGTGACCAATGGTACCAATGTTCACGTGGGGCTTGGAACGGTCAAAGGTTTCTTTAGCCATATTTGAAAATCCTCAGTTTAGTTAATTGTTATTATGTATTCGATTAAGTTTCTATGTTGAGCCAATGACGGGAATTGAACCCGTGACCCCTTCCTTACCAAGGAAGTACTCTACCCCTGAGCTACATCGGCTAATAGGAAAAAAGCTCAGCAGCATCCGATTATTTCGGGCAACCTAGCTTTCTTCTTGGATTGAGTGGGTTTTGTGCAAAACTGTGCTTTGCACAAAACCTTCCTTTCACTATCGAGCGGGAGACGAGGCTCGAACCCGCGACCTGCAGCTTGGAAGGCTGCCGCTCTACCAACTGAGCTACTCCCGCGTTAACACTTTTTCAAGCGTCTGTTTTTGGTGGGGAAAGAAGGATTCGAACCTCCGAAGACATAAGTCAGCAGATTTACAGTCTGCCCCATTTGGCCACTCTGGTATTTCCCCGATACAATCCGCAAAACCGCTTTAATCCGTCTTATCAAAGTACCTCGGTTTTGGGAAGTGCAAAATTATACGTTTTTTGATATCAATCCAATTTTTGCCGAAAAAAGATGCACTTTTTTTTAGCCATTGCGCAAGCGCCTAAAAATCAATATTTTATTACTCAAAAGTAGACATGTAATCGAGTACTTCTGGATGGGTTTCCTTAGCTTTTAGGGTTTCTATGTACGCGGGCACCTGCGCTTCTTCCTGAAAAAAGGTCAGTAATTGGAAAGTGGCCATTCTAATATAGTAGGGATTGCTGGTGAGGCCGGCCTGATAAATGGCTTCAAGTCCTTTTTGCTTTTCCTCTCCCGATTGGTTGACCAAGTATTGTCCAAACATCTGTAAGAAATAGTACTTCTCCCCTCCTTGCAGTCGGTTGAGTGTGGCGATAAACCAATCTCCTTTATTGGTGACCTGACTCTGCACATAATAGCTCCCTACTACCAGCAAGGTATTTCCATCCTTCGATAGGGCTTTCTTTTCTATTTCTTCAGATGCATTTGGAAACCCTAGGGTGTAATAGGTATATAGGGCTGAACTGCTCACCAGATACGATTTATCTTGTAAAGCTTGTTTCACGATCTCCTCTACGCCCTCATTGGTGAGCGTGACCAAACTGCTCAGTGCCGCAGCACGCACGGCTGAATGAGTATCCTCCACTGTCATGGTCTTTAACAAGGCGCTAATCTCGCTGGCGTCCTCTCCTTGATAACTGTCGAAATAATAAGCAGCCATTTCGCGGTTGGCCCAAAAATCATCTTTCAGGGCCTTCTTGAAGACTAAAGGCACTTCGGCATTCAGGCTGTCTTCCATCATTACTTCCAGTGCGGCATTTCTTACCAGCGCATTATCGCTCAAATGGTATTGATTCAACCACTCGCTAATCGTTTTTTGATGCTCTATTTCAGCCACTAGTTCCAATTTGCTATCGAAAACCAGAGCTTGAGGCTGTGCCGCCACCGGAAACACAAACTGGTGCACCGTTTCGGATAGCAGCAAGTAATGGCTTTCCTTTTTCCCGTCTACCCACACATCGAGCCAAGTAGGCAAAATAAATACAGGCGTTTTGTCAATATCTTGTACCTGTTCGATAGTCACATACAAGCTATCGTTTTGGTAAAAGTGGTCCACCACAATCTCGGGATGGCCCGAAGCAAAGAACCATTGATTAAAGAACCAATTCAGATCCTCTCCCGTGGTTTCTTCAAAAGCCAAGCGAAGCTGATGGGCTTCTACCTTTTTATAAGCGTTTTTAGTCAAATACGTATTTAGGGATTTCCAAAAAGCCTCCTCTCCTACATAGTTGCGAAGCATGTGCAAAATCAAGCCTCCTTTGGAATAGGAATGACTGTCGAACATGTCTTCTCTATCCTCATAGTAGAACCGAATCAGGTCTACCTGCTTGGTGGTAGACTCGTCTAAATACTGTAACAATTCTTCCCGGGCATGGTAGTCGGCTTCCGCTTTGCCGTATTTGTGTTCATTCCACAGGTATTCAGAATAATTGGCAAAGGCTTCATTGAGCGTAAGGTTACTCCACGATTCGGCTGTTACCAAATCGCCAAACCACTGATGAAACAACTCATGAGCGATGATATAGTCCCAATGCTTATCCATCAAGGAGCTGCTGTCTACCTGCAAGGCATCCATAAATACCGAAGCCGTGGTATTTTCCATAGCGCCTGATACGTAGTCACGCACCACCACCTGCGCATATTTATTCCAAGGGAAAGGATACTCCAATTTCTCGGAGAAGAACGTCATCATTTCGGCCGTATTTCCAAAAATCGCCTTGGCGTACTTTTTATACTCAGGCTCTACCCAATAGCTAAGCGGCACTTCGCCCCAGGTATCGTTGACCACTTCAAACTCACCAATCGCCATCATAAACAAATAGGGGGCATGCGGTTTTTCCATTTTCCAGTAATCGGTACGAGTGCCATCGGCATTCTTCAAAGAATACACAAGTTCACCGTTCGATAAGGTTTTGAATTTATCCTCTACGGTAATGTACATTTCTTGGGTCGACTTCTGGTTGGGCGAGTCGATGGTTGGAAACCAGCAGGAGTTGGACTCCGTTTCGCCTTGCGTCCAAATTTGTTGTGGTTTATTCAGCTCCTCACCAAGCGGGTTGATAAAGTATAAGCCTTTGGCATCCTGTATGGCCTCGCTACCTTGCACCACTAGTTCATTGGGCTTGGCCGTGTAGGCAATCACCACGGCTAGGGTTTCTTGGCGCGTATAGCTTCTATCAAGGCTGATGGAAATCACACGCCCGTCATAGGTATAGGCCAATGGCGCTTTGTTCTCGCCCTTTATGAGTTGTACCGAGTGAATGTCAAATCCTTTAGCATCCAACTCCAGTTCGTCTTGTGCATAAAAATGCGGCTTTAGTTGAAGGGTAGCCTCAGCCAGAGCATGCTGTTTGGCCCAGTCGAAGCGGATATCGATACGCGTATGGACTAGATCAAAGTATTGGGTACGTTCAGCACGATACAGTCCATCACCGGGAAGTGCTTCCGTTTCTTCAACCTCCTCCACAATTTCCAAATCCGAATCAGCAGCATAGGTACCCGCTGAAGAAACTTGGGCTGGCCTAACGCAGGAAACCATGCCTAATAAAACCACACTCAAACCAATGAGTATCCGATGAGTCCACATATTTTTACACATAAGCAATCGATTGTATGCTCTCCCAAGGAAAGTTGACAAATATTCAAATATTATTTTAAAAGAAACCTATCTTTGAAACCCAAAATAGAAGGATAATAGCATGTATCAGACGAAATCATCGAACGGAAATCAATACACCATAGAAAAAACCTCCAAAGGAATGCTATTGAATAACGAAGCGATAGCTTGGGATATTCTATCGTTGGCGGGAGGTGATAAATTTCACATTGTAAAAAACAGCCGCTCGTATCAAGTTGAAGTAGTGAAAAAAGACCTCGAAACCAAAACTCTTACGGTAAAGGTAAACGGTCAACTTCATGAAGTTTCCTTAAAAGATAAATACGACTTATTGCTGGAAAAACTGGGCATGAACTCCCTTGCCAGCAACAAAGTAAACCAAATAAAAGCCCCTATGCCCGGACTGATTTTCGAAATCAAGGTGAAGGAAGGCGATACGGTACAGAAAGGGGATCAGCTGATGATATTGGAAGCCATGAAAATGGAAAACATTATTAAATCGCCCGGTGAAGGTGTTATTAAAACTATCAAGGTTAGCAAAGGCGATAGCGTGGAGAAGAATCAAGTAATGATTTTGTTTGCCTAAGCCTCAGGCAATTTTAAAAAAGCACATTCCTACTTATATTTGCCAGATTTTTGAACCAAAGCCTCTAATGAAATATAAAAGACTATTACTTAAACTCAGTGGCGAATCCCTTATGGGAGAAAAGCAGTACGGCATTGATCCGGCTATGCTTGAACAGTATGCCCTGGAAATCAAAAAAGTGCATGAAATGGGCACCCAAATCGCCATTGTGATTGGTGGTGGCAATATTTTTAGAGGTGTGCAGGCTGAAAAGGCCGGAATCGACCGTGTGCAGGGCGATTATATGGGCATGTTGGCTACAGTAATCAATGCCATGGCACTTCAAAGCGCCCTTGAGAAAAACGGCATGTACACGCGCTTGATGTCGGGTATTAAAATGGAGCAGGTTTGCGAACCCTTCATCCGCAGAAGAGCGGTTCGTCACTTAGAGAAAAACCGTATTGTAATATTTGGTGCGGGTATCGGCAACCCGTATTTCACTACCGATTCCACCGCCAGCCTTCGTGCGATTGAAGTGGAAGCCGATGTGGTATTAAAAGGGACGCGCGTAGATGGTGTATACACGGCCGATCCAGAGAAAGACCCTACTGCCACGCGCTACGATAAAATCTCCTTTCAGGAGGTATTTGAAAAAAACCTGAACGTAATGGACATGACCGCTTTCACACTTTGTCATGAGAACAATCTTCCCATTATCGTTTTCGACATGAATAAGCAAGGAAACCTATTAAAACTAGCCCAAGGCGAAGATGTGGGCACTTTAATCACCGCTTAATTAACCTGTACAATCATGGAAGAAATACAACTTTTTTTGGATGAGGCGAAAGAACTGATGGAAAAGACCATCAGACACACCGGTCAGGAACTTACGAAAATTCGAGCCGGAAAAGCCATGCCCAATATGCTGGATGGCATTACCATAGAGTACTATGGTAGCCAAACGCCTTTGCAACAAATTGCCTCGGTAACCACACCGGATGCACGCACCTTGGTGATTAAGCCTTTCGAGAGAAAAATGGTAAGTGAGGTAGAGCGCGCCATCATCAATAGCGACTTGGGCCTAAACCCTCAAAACGATGGCGAGGTAATCCGCCTCAACATTCCTCCATTGACAGAGGAGCGTAGAAAAAATCTAGTGAAACAGGTAAAGGCGGAATCTGAAAATGGAAAAATCAGTATCCGTTCAATCCGCAAAGAAACCAACGAATCTATTAAGAAACTGAAAAGTGATGGTGCTTCGGAAGACGATATCAAACGTGCCGAAGATAAGGTACAAGTCCTTACCGATAAGTTTATTGCCCAGATAGATGATTTGATTGCCAAAAAAGAGCAAGAAATCATGACCATCTGATGATACTTTCAGCATAAAAAAGGAGTCAAGCTTATCACTTGACTCCTTTTTTTATTTATTCCTTCGTCACTTTTTTCTTCTTGACTTTGATGGTAAGCTCCTCGCCCGTTCCAGGGTAATCGGCCATCAGCACATCGCCTTCGTGCACCTCTCCTTTTAGGATTTCTTCAGCTACCGGATCTTCCAAGTATTTCTGAATGGCCCGGTTAAGCGGACGCGCTCCATACTGTGGATCAAATCCTTTCTCGGCCAAGAAATCTTTCGCCTTCTCGGTAAGTTCCACATTATACCCAATAGAAGTAATGCGGCTGAACAATTTGCTCAATGAAATATCGATAATGCGGTGAATCTCTTCTCTTTGCAGGGAGTTGAATACAATCACATCATCCAAACGGTTCAAGAATTCAGGACTGAAAGCCTTCTTCAAGGCATTCTGAATAGTCGATTTCATCACATCGTCTGAGTTCTCGCGCTTTGCTTGTGTAGAGAAACCTATGCCCGCTCCGAAATCCTTCAAATCGCGCACTCCAATATTGGAGGTCATAATGATGATGGTATTACGAAAATCAACCCTGCGGCCTAGTCCATCGGTAAGAATACCATCATCAAGCACTTGCAGAAGAATGTTGAATACATCAGGGTGTGCTTTTTCAATTTCATCTAATAGCACTACCGAATAGGGCTTTCTGCGTACTTTCTCGGTAAGCTGTCCGCCTTCTTCATAGCCCACATAGCCCGGAGGCGCTCCCACCAAGCGAGATACCGAGAATTTCTCCATATACTCGCTCATATCGATACGGATTAGCGCATCTTCTTTATCAAATAGATAGGTGGCTAATACCTTCGCTAATTCCGTTTTACCGACCCCCGTAGGCCCTAAGAATACAAAAGAACCAATTGGTTTTTTGGGATCTTTTAAGCCTACACGTGTTCTTTGGATAGCTTTCACCAATTTCTTGATGGCATCATCTTGACCAATCACTTTGCCTTTCAGCTCTTCGCCCATCCCAAGCAACTTATTGCTTTCGTTTTGAGCTACACGTTTTGTAGGAACACCCGTCATCATGGCAATTACTTCGGCCACATTTTCTTCGTTCACCTCGTAGCGTTTGGTTTTGGTTTCTTCTTCCCATCGCGCTTTGGCCTGCTCCATCTGTTCGATAAGTTTCTTCTCCTTATCGCGCAGCTGAGCCGCCTCTTCATATTTCTGGCTTTTCACCACGCGGTTTTTCTCCTTCTTGATTTCCTCTACCGCCTCTTCCAGCTTGATGATTTCATCAGGAACAAAAATATTATTGATGTGAACACGGGCACCTGCCTCATCGAGCACGTCAATGGCCTTATCAGGAAGGAAGCGGTCGCTGATGTAGCGATCCGACAACTTCACACAGGCATTAATCGCCTCGGGAGTGTAATTTACGTGGTGATGCTCTTCGTATTTGTCTTTGATGTTGTTCAAGATTTGCACGGTTTCTTCCGGTGTGGTAGCATCTACCATTACCACTTGGAAACGTCTGGCTAAGGCGCCATCTTTTTCAATATACTGACGGTATTCATCTAAAGTGGTAGCACCAATACATTGGATTTCACCCCTTGCCAAAGCAGGCTTAAACATATTGGAAGCATCGAGCGAACCAGAAGCTCCCCCAGCCCCTACAATAGTATGCAGCTCATCAATGAACAAAATCACCTCTGGCGATTTCTCCAGTTCATTCATTACCGCTTTCATGCGCTCTTCGAATTGACCACGATACTTAGTACCGGCCACCAATGAAGCTAAATCCAAGGTAACCACACGCTTGTTGAACAACACGCGGCTTACCTTTTTCTGTATGATACGCAAGGCAAGACCTTCGGCAATAGCGGTTTTACCCACGCCTGGCTCACCAATAAGAATAGGGTTGTTCTTTTTTCTACGACTCAAGATTTGAGCCACACGCTCAATCTCTTTTTCTCTTCCCACGATAGGATCGAGGCGGTCTTCTTCCGCTAACTTAGTTAAGTCTCGGCCAAAATTATCGAGCACAGGGGTGCGCGATTTTTCACCCGGCTTACTTCCGCTAGGCTCTTTGCTGCTCCCTGCACCGCTACCACCTGAACCAAACAAGCGTGACGAGTCGTCATCGTTGTCATCGGTATCCGAAGAAGCCGAGGGGTTTTCAGTTTGGTATTCGAGGAGTTCTTTCACCACATCATAGTTCACATCGAATTTCTCCATGATTTGGGTGGCAAGGTTGTCCTCGTCACGCAAAATAGAAAGAAGGAGATGTTCTGTTCCTATGAGTTGACTTTTGAATATTTTTGCCTCCAAGTAGGTAATCTTCAATACCTTTTCAGACTGCCTTGTAAGCGGAATATTCGCTAGATTTTTTACATTATAGGTGGCGGTAGCTTTAGTGGCTTGCTCTATGGAAAGACGCATTTCATCAAGAGACACACCTAATTTTTTAAGCAAGCTTATGGCTACTCCTTCGCCTTCTCTGATCATACCCAACAGGAGATGTTCCGTGCCAATATAGTCATGCCCGAGTCGAAGCGCCTCTTCGCGACTGAGCGAAATCACTTCTTTTACTCTGTTTGAAAACTTTGCTTCCATATTTCGAAATTTGGGGACCGCCAAAATGGGGTCGACTTGGGTAAATAAACGTAATCTAAATTCAGATAGTTCTGTGACTTATGCCAATGATTGCTTTAAAATATTTTTCGCTTCAGAGCCCGTACAGAATATCAAATCAATAATACTCAAATCACTGACAAAGTTATTGCCAAAAATTTGCCTATACCTTACAGGCGTATATCCTGCCTGCTGTTTTCCTTGGTTTTGCGTCAGATATCGCCCTCTTAGGTCGATTATCGAATCGGGTATTTCTTTTTCGTATTTTTCTGTGAATGACAAAACCGGTGAAAGTCGCAAGATTTTCAGACACAATGTCAGCAACTCCGCATTCAAGTGCCAAAGTGTAGCGGGTTTGCTTTCGTATATCTTCCGGAAATCATCCGCAAAAAACTCGAAAAAAGGCGCTTTGCCATAAGCGGACTGTATACTTCGCCAATGCTCCATAGCCCATCGCTGCTTATAATCTATCATCACTTCCCCCATCGCCACCTTTTTGCTCCCTCCTACTACGGGCACACTCAAGACTTGCACGCCATTGGCTCCGAGTATATAACAACGGTTTCGGTAGGTCTGTTTTACAAAATGTTCTTGTTTTTCCAGAATCACTTCCTCTGCCTCTACCCATTGGCTTAGATAGGCCAGTGAGGGTAGGTAATGCATGTCTACGAGTAGTTTTTTCACCAATCTTTTACAAATACGGATAAATATCACCCAAGCCTTCGCGAACTACCTCAAAGGTATCGTTAAGACAGCTCACTACGGTACTTGGTACGTTTTGCCCATATCCTCCGTCAATTACGATATCTACTTTGTTATAGTATTTTTCATGAATCAGTTCGGGGTCGGTAGAATATTCTATCACTTCATCTTCATCATGGATGGAAGTAGTAATAATGGGGTTGCCCAATTCTTTTACCAGCTCCCGCGGAATGGCATTGTCGGGCACCCGGATACCCACTGTTTTCTTATTATTCTGAAGCAATTTGGGCACTCGGCTGCTAGAGGGCAAAATAAAAGTAAAAGGCCCCGGAAGTGCTTTTTTCATCACCTTAAATACAGGAGTGGAAATCACACCCGTGTATTCTGATATATGGCTTAAATCATAACAGATAAACGAAAGATTGCTTTTCTGCGGCTTGATCCCTTTTAGCTGGCATACGCGTTCGATGGCTTTAATATTCATCAAATCGCAACCTAGGCCATACACGGTATCGGTAGGGTATATTACCAAGGCCCCTTCGCGCAAAGCTTGCGCAACATGCCGTATTTTTCGCATGTCAGGATTATCGGGATATATTTTAACAAGTTCTGCCGCCATACCTTAATTTTGTGTAAAAATCTTAAACATTTACCTCACATACACTATTTCGAGGGGTATATTACTGTCTTACGTAAGGAAAAGCAAGATTAAGCCCCTCTGTCTTTACAATTAATTTATATTTGCGCGTATTTTTGTCGACTATGTTATCAGATAAAACAAAAAAAATCTTGGCCGTGGTGATTGTGGCCGGATCCATCCTTTTTTCTTCTTTTTTCTTCTACTTCTACCAGATGGTGAAATCGCCCAATATTTTGGTCGAGAAAAGTGATGGTATCTTGCTAATCGCCCCTAATGCCAGCTTCCGTTCAGTTCAAGATTCACTCATCAAATACGATATAGCGCACAATTTGGTGGCTTTTAGCTTTCTGGCTAAGGTGATGGACTACGATGCGCAAATTAAGCCGGGCCGCTATTTGCTGAAAGCCAACATGAACAACCTCGATGCCATCCGATTGCTCCGCTCGGGTGTGCAAGCGCCTATTAATCTTACGTTTAACACCATACGCACCAAGACCGACCTTGCCGCTAAAATCACCACCCCTTTGGCTATTTCTCAGGAGGAGTTTCTACAATTATTGGAGGACGAATCGGTAGCCAAAAGCTACGGCTTCACGTCTGAGTCCATCATGGCCATGTTTATTCCCAATACCTATCAGGTGTACTGGACAATCTCTGCCAAGGATTTATTCGAGCGTATGCATACCGAATACAAAGCATTTTGGAACGAAGAGAGAAAGCAAAAGGCTGAGGCAATAGGGCTTTCGCCTGTAGAAGTGTCGATTCTGGCATCAATTGTTCAAGCTGAAAGCAGCAAATATGACGAAAGCCCGGTAATTGCGGGGGTTTACCTGAATCGTTTAAAAAGAGGCATTCCGCTTCAAGCCGACCCTACTTTAGTTTTTGCCGCTGGGGATTTTACTATTCAGCGTGTGCTTAATAAGCACAAAGAAATCAATTCGCCCTACAATACCTATAAGTTTGCCGGACTGCCACCAGGGCCAATTAACTTGCCCGATATTAGATCTATCGATGCAGTATTAAACTATCAGAGTCATAAATACTTATATTTCTGTGCGAAAGATGACTTTTCAGGCTACCACACCTTTGCCACCAACTTGATAGACCATATGAAAAACGCACAACGCTATCAAGACGCTCTCAACAAAGCCAAACTGTATAAGTAAGATGTTCACGCACAGCACCTACATACGCGTACGCTATGCCGAAACCGACAAAATGGGTTTTGTGTACTATGGCAATTATTCCACCTATTACGAGGTGGCCCGAGTGGAATCCATGCGCCATTTAGGCATCAACTACAAAACCATGGAGGATGAGGGTATTTTGATGCCGGTAATTGAAAACAGTTCAAGGTATATTAAACCAGCTCTTTATGATGACCTTCTGGAGGTACGTCTTCGGATAGAGAAATTGCCATCGGTAAAAATACAGTTTCACTACGAGATATATAATGAAGCAGAAGTGCTGCTTCATACCGGAACTACCACTTTGGTATTTCTCGATACACAAACTCGGAAAACCGTGGCGGCTCCCTCCTATATCTTAGACAAACTTAGCCCCTATTTTGATGAAGTTAGCCATAACTAAATATATCACCGAACATAAACTCACCAACCGGATTACCCGGTTTCTCAAGCAAACACGGTTTAAAAACACAGATGCCACCTATTATCAGATAGGAAAGCAGTTTATAGACGCCACCAAAAAGAATCACATTCAAGAACGGGCCAACAATGTGGCATTCAACTTTGTGATGGCTATTTTCCCTACGGTCATCTTCTTATTTACCCTCATTCCTTATATTCCGATAGAAAACCTCGACAAGCACATTATGGAGTTTATCCAGCCTCCCGTGCTCCCTGAGAGCTTGTATGAGTCAATCTCCGAAACGATTTTTGATATCATTAGCGTACAACGTGGCGGGCTCCTTTCCTTCGGTTTCTTTTTGGCGCTGTATCTCTCTACCAATGGTATGATTTCGCTTATGGGAGCCTTTAATCGCAGCTACCGCTCTCATGATAAGCGCGGATTCATCAAAAGTAGGTTGATTGCCACTTTACTTACCGTGCTCATGGCCCTCATCATTTTCATTGCTATTTTGCTGCTAATTATAGGGGAGGTCACCCTCGACTTCCTTACCAAGCACGGATTGGTTTTCATAGAAGATTATACTATATACCTTTTATTCCTTCTTCGCTTCATTGTTATATTCTTTGTATTTCAAATTGGAGTATCCACCATTTACTATTTAGCACCCAGTGTAAAAAGGCGTTGGCATTTTTTCTCAGCAGGTTCGGTATTGGCGGCATTAGCCTGTGTGGGCGTTTCTTTCGGCTTTTCCTATTACATCAACAACTTTGGTGCTTACAATAAGCTCTATGGCTCCATCGGAGCGCTTATCGCCATAATGGTCTGGATATCAATGCTTTCATTAATACTTATGTTAGGCTTTGAGCTCAACGCCAGTATAGAAAAGGCCACGGGACTCAATAAGGCACTCAACCGCTTCTTGAAAAACGAGAAAAAAGTTTAATCTTTTTCTGTCAATAAATTTGACAAACCAATAAACACTAGTATTTTTGCACCCACAAATCGACCAAGAGGGATGGCAGAGCGGTCGAATGCGGCGGTCTTGAAAACCGTTGAAGGTCACACTTCCGGGGGTTCGAATCCCTCTCCCTCTGCTAAAGCCTCGCAAATGCGAGGCTTTTTTTTTACCTTAAGTCCAACTTTTACCTATGAACCACAGGATATTGAACGGTGTAGAACTCATTACCAAGCAAGAGAATCGCAGACGGCTTTATTTTGGCATAAAGCTCCTCCTCTTTCTGGTAATGCTGCTTTTGCGAATCTGGCTTTCGGATACATATGAGGTCATCAAAAGCCACCAAAGCTGGCTTGATGCACTTTTTCTTTACCTCAGCGCCCACTTGATTGTAACTTTCGGACGATTGCTACTAGTGCGGTTCTACATTGGGAAAAATCGCATTAAAGACACCATTCGCAACAACTTCATATTGGGTGTCAACCGCATTACCTCAATCATCAATTTCGGGATATTGATAGTGGCCTTATTCAAGGCATTTGAAGTGGACTTGCGGGAATTCTTTACCTCAATTAGCATTGTGGCGGCTGCCATTGCCCTCATTTCCAAGGATTACATCTCCAACATGATCAATGGGATGATTCTGATGTTTTCGGATCAGCTTTCCTTAGGCGACCAAATCAAGATTGGTGAGCACAAAGGCCGTATCATGGACATCACGCTATTGAATGTGATGATAATGACCGATGAGGACGATTTAATTTATATCCCCAATAATGTGGTACTGAACACTTCTGTAATCAACCACAGCAAAAACAGTGAAAAGAAACTGGTTTTTGAATTCAGTCTTAGTTTGGCCAAGCAAAGGAAAGTTCAGGAAATAGAAGACACCCTGCGGGAATCATTGAATGAATTCCTAGAGTTCATCAAACCTGATACCATCCGACTAAAAGTAACACACATTGAAAAAGACGCCATACAGCTCAACTTTCAATTGACCGTGTTTAGTGAAAACCGAATGAAGGAGAAGGAGATAAAAAGAAGAATCAACGAGGCTATTATTGAGCGACTAAACGATTAAGTTTATTTCGTTTTAAAGATGATGTTGCCCATGGCTACATCTACATTAAAACTGAGCAGATTCTCTGCATCGGGGGCATAGCTGGTGTTTACGAAAACATTCTTTTTGATTTCGCGGAAGTCCTTGGTGAGTCTTACGTGGCACAAAGGCGATTCGTTGATGTAAATAATAGTAGGAACCGAATCGTTGCTATTTAGTAAAATCATTAATGTGCCTGCACCCACTCCTGCCGAGATATTGCTCGGCAGCTGGGTTTCATCACTTAAGTCGAGCATCATTTTACCGAAACCTACTTCTGCTACTACATTTTTAGCCTGAGAATAGGCCATTTTTTCTACCTCCACAGCCCCCATATCTACCTTTATCAAGAAAGTATCCATTTGGATTTTGTTTTTCATGTCGGCCAGATAGGTAACCTTCACATCGGCACTGGCTGAATTAATCTTGAGATTGGAGATAGACAGACCGGATAAATCTACTCGCGCATCACCAATAAGGTAATTTAAATTCAGGTTGAAAGGGTTTTCTTCTGATAAATAAATCTTCCATACATCGGAAGAAGAACTTGTGCTGAAGAAACTCATGAACTGATCTTTAAAGCTGGCACTTACGGCCTGAGGTTGATCTTGATTAAGAGCGATATTAAGATATTGGGTTTGGTTGGCCAACTGAGTAGTGAAAACCGGATTTACCGAACTATTTTCCGACAAAGCGCCATACACACTCACCACTTGGCTGTTTTGCACGGGCTTAATGATGCAGCTACTGTGTGTAGCTTTCAGGTTAAGGGTAACAGGTTTGTTGTCTGCACTTTGGTCGAGACTATAATACTTCTTCCATTGAGCCGAGGCATCAAAGGCAAGTATAGTTAGTATCCACAATACAAAGGTCTTTCGCATATCGTCTGTAAACGCCCCTTAATTTAATTGGTTTCAAAGATGTGGAAAAAGTCATAAAAAAAGCAGCAAAATGAGCCATCTTGCTGCTAAATATAAAATAAGTACAATTCTCTCTTTTAGAAAAACTCTTTCATTCGCTCATAAAAGCCTTTTTCGCGTTTTTCGGGGTTCGGGTTAAAATTTGCAGAGGCACGTAAGCTTTCCAGCTTTTCACGCTCTTCTTTGGTTACCGCAGTTGGCACCCACACATTGACATAAATCAATTGGTCGCCACGGCCATAGCCATTGAGTTCTTTAATCCCTTTATTTTTCAAGCGAAGGATTTTACCTCCTTGTGTACCTGGGTCTATTTTTATCTTCACTTTACCATCTATGGTAGGCACTTCTACGGATGTTCCCAGTACGGCATCTACAAAACTGATATGCAAATCGTAAATCACGTTATTGCCATCACGTTTTAGCACATCGTCTTCCGTCTCCTCAATAATGATCAGCAAATCACCCGGAATTCCTCCATTGGGAGCTTCATTTCCTTTGCCTGACATAGAAAGCTGCATGCCTTCGGCCACACCGGCTGGAATTTTCACGGAGATAATTTCCTCCTGCTGCTTCAGCCCGCTGCTATCTACCCCGCTCGGGCGCTGATCGACAATCTTACCAGAACCACTGCATGACGGACACGCACTGCTCGACACCATTTGACCCAGCATGGTATTGACCACTTTGCGGATTTGGCCTTGGCCTTGGCAAGTGGGGCAAGTTTTGAAAGTCACCCCATCGGCTGTAACCATACGGTTGACCTTGATTTTTTTCTCTACCCCATTGGCCACTTCGGCTAATGTGAGCTTTAGTTTGATACGAAGGTTAGAGCCTTTTCGGCCACCTCGTCCTCTTCCTCCGCCACCTCCACCAAAGAAGCTTTCGAAGGGGCTACCGCCAAAGATGTCGCCAAACTGGGAGAAGATGTCATCCATATTCATAGAGCCACCTCCGTAGCCGCCTCCGCCACCATTCATGCCTTGGTGGCCGAATCTGTCGTAGCGCTGGCGCTTCTCTGGATTGCTCAATACCTCGTAAGCCTCAGCCGCTTCCTTGAATTTTTCTTCGGCTGTGGGGTCATTAGGATTTTTATCGGGATGGAATTTGATAGCTACCTTGCGATACGCCTTCTTGATTTCTTCCGGAGAGGCGTTTTTACTCACCTCCAAAATTTCATAATAATCTCTTTTCTCTGCCATGTCAGCTTGTTTGCGTGTTATTACTGCGCGCCAATTACCACCTTAGCAAAACGAATTACTTTCTCGTTGAGGGTATATCCTTTCTCCACGGTATCCACTACCTTTCCCTTAAGTTTTTCATCCTGCACAGGAATTTGGGTAATTGCTTCGTGGAGTTCAGTGTCAAAATCTGCCCCGGGAGCTGTATCTTGAGCCTTTAAGCCTTTACCTTCTAATACCTTTACCATTTTGGCATGAATTAAATCAATGCCTGCCTTTACGCTTTCGATATCGGTTTCGGTTTGCATAGCCTTATTGGCTCTTTCAAAATCATCGATTATGGGCAAAAGTGCCAAAATCAAGTCTTCGCTGGCTGTTTTTATGAGATCAAGGCGCTCCTTGGCTGTTCTTCTTCTGAAGTTTTCAAAATCGGAATACAGACGAAGGTATTTGTCTTTCATCTCTGCCAATTCGTCTGCCACAGAGGCATTATTGGCACCTTCCGCTTGCTCTTCCACCTTGTCCTCGGTCTCGTTCACTTCAGCCTTCACTTCTTGTTCTTCTGTATTATTGATTTCTTGCTGTTCTTTTTCCATTTTTTGCTCTGTTACACATTGTCACCGCAGAGGTTCTTCAATTTTTTTGCCAAGCTTGGCATTGTGACATATTGACATTATCCATTTAAGGCCTTCCAAAGCATGTCCTTCAAGGCGTCAATGTTCTTACCACTTACGGAAGAGATAAAAATCGTTTCAACTTCTTTTGGCAATTCTTTGCGTAGGGCTTCTTCTAATTCAGCATCCAGCATATCCGACTTACTAATGGCCAGAAGGCGTTTCTTATCCAGCATTTGCGGATTATATTTCTCTAATTCCCCAAGCAAGATTTGGTATTCCTTTTGGATATTGGCCGAGTCGGCCGGAATAAGGAAGAGTAGAATAGAGTTACGCTCAATATGGCGCAAGAAGCGAATTCCTAAGCCTCGGCCCTCGGCTGCTCCTTCGATAATTCCGGGAATATCGGCCATCACAAAGGATTTAAAATCGCGGTAGGCAATTACACCCAAATTAGGCGTAAGCGTGGTGAAAGGATAGTCGGCAATTTCGGGTTTAGCTGCAGAAAGCACAGATAACAAGGTAGACTTTCCGGCATTAGGAAAACCAACCAAACCCACATCAGCCAACACCTTCAGTTCCAAGATTACCCATTCCTCTCTTCCAGGTTCACCCGGCTGGGCATAATCAGGTGCTTGGTTGGTAGAAGTTTTAAAGTGATCGTTACCAAGCCCCCCTCTTCCACCCGGAGTAAGGATAATTTCTTGCCCGTCTTCGGTAATTTCCGCCTTTAGTTGACCTGTTTCGGCATCGCGAGCTATGGTTCCCAAGGGAACTTCCAAGATCATGTCTTTTCCCTGTGCCCCGGTACGTTTAGCACCTTCCCCGGGATTGCCCGGTTCGGCAATTACGTGTTTTTTGTATTTAAGGTGAAGAAGGGTCCACAACTGGGCGTTTCCGCGTAAAATCACATGGCCTCCTCTTCCTCCATTTCCGCCATCGGGGCCACCTTTGTCCACATACTTTTCTCTACGAAAGTGCATAGATCCGGCTCCACCGGCTCCTGAGCGTGAACAAATTTTTACGTAATCGATAAAGTTGGATGATGACATGGCTATATAAAACGATATGCCGGATTTACGCCCGGCATACACCTTTTTTAATGTGGTATGGTACGATATATATTATCGAAAGCTTTCGATTTTATCACAAATTTGTTTGAAAATGGCATCAATTTCCCCCACTCCGTGAATCTTGGCGAATCTTCCTTTTTGTTCATAGTAGTTGGCTACCGGAAGGGTTTCATCATAATACACCTTAATGCGGGTTTTGATTTTTTGCTCGTCTTGGTCATCGGAACGGCCTGAGGTTTTACCTCTTTCCTTGATGCGTTTTTCCAACTCATCTACCGGCACATCTAAGGCTACCATTCCTGAAATAGGGGTTCCTTTTGAGGCCATCAAAGCATCTAAGGCCTCCGCCTGAGGAACGGTACGGGGGAAACCATCGAAGATAAACCCGGCAACATTCGGATTTTCTTTCACTTTTTCATCCACCATGCCAATCACGACTTCATCTGGCACCAATTTACCTTGATCCATGTAGGTTTGAGCCAGTTTGCCCAAATCGGTACCTTCGCTTAGGTGCTTACGGAACAAATCACCTGTGGCAATATGCGTAAGGTTGTATTTTTTTATAATGAATTCGCTTTGAGTGCCTTTTCCTGCCCCCGGAGGGCCAAATAAAATAATGTTTAGCATTACTATCTCGGATTTTTCTAAAGGGTGTGAATTTACTATTTAAAACCTTTTAGTTTAGCTTTAATTGATAAATATCTTTCAAATTTCGGCCATAGCCGTCATAATCAAGGCCGTATCCAACCACAAATTTGGGCGGAATTTCGAAACCTACATATTTCAGTTGAAGGGGGTGCTTAAGCGCTTGTGGTTTGAACAAAAGCGTAGCAATTTCCACACTGGCGGGCTTTTCTTTGGCCAACAGCTTAAGGAAGTAGGCCATGGTATTGCCGGTATCTACGATATCTTCGATTACTACCAAATGGCGGCCACTTAGGTTTTCTTTTAAGCCAATCATTTTCTGTACCGAACCAGTAGACTCCATGGATTCGTAGCTGGAAAATTTCACAAAAGAAATTTCTGAGCGAATGTGCACCTCTTTCATCAGGTCGGAGGAGAACATAAAGGCTCCGTTCAGCACCGATAAAAACAAAGGATTTTTATCCTGATAGGCTTCATTTATTTCTTTGCCCAAGGTTTTTACGCGACTATCGATTTGCTCGGCCGTGATAAAAATCTCAAACTCTTTATCGTTGATTTGCATAAAAAAAGAACCCTGCTCAAAAGCAGGGGTGCAAATATATGGATTTCCTCCTGATATTTAAAAATGCTATTGCTTGATTATTACTTTGTTAGACTAAAGGTGCTTCATTAGGTATTGATACAGGCCCAACATAGCCTTAATATCGGCTTTGTGCACTTTCTCATCGGGTGAATGCACGTGGTCTTCCGGAGCTCCCACAAAACACCAGTCGATAGGATAAGGAGACTGATGCAGTTCCCGCCCATCGCTAGAGCCATGGGCTTCTACTTCCAATTGAAAAGGAAAACCGCTTTCGGTAGCCAATGCTATGATCTTATCGAGATATACCTTGCGGGGAATGTTTCGGTCGCGTAGAGAAACCACTACGCCTTTGCCATGAAAAACCCCATCCGTTACCCACGTGATATCGGAAATGAGTGCTTGACGCACTCCATAGGTTTCCACCATCCACTTGGCGATTTGAGGCACCGAGCCGCCTCCGTGTTCCTCCCAAGTAGAGAAGGCAATAATGCCATCTTCCAAGGTTTCGGCCAGTTGTAGGGCATTGTAAATACCCAGCCGATTGTCGAGATAGCAAGACTGTACGTACGACTTGGTTTCACGAAAATCAGGCTTAAACGTAAGGCTAGTACCACGCTGAATAGCCCGAGGAAACTGATAAAACAAATAGCCTTCTTCATTCACTTCTAGGGTACATTCGATTGGGCCCAAGGCATCTTGCCCCACCAAGGTATAGCCACTTTTCACTTCCGGCCCTCCGATGGGTACCAATTGATTTTGATAACGCACGGTAAAACCTACGGAATCCATATGCGCCAATACGGCTGTGCGCGGCTTACCAAACACCAGCATCAGGTTATCCTGCCATTCATCGCCATACACCAAGGTAGGCTGCACCTTCCATTTGGGTACATGGGTTTGAATATAATGAAGTAGAAAATCGCGCAAGGGGCGTTCGCTGCCCGAAGGAGCATGGCACGCGCATAAGGCCTTTAATAATTCCATAGATTCGGCATCGATTTTAATCGGTCACAAAGGTAGGGAGTTCAGAAATAGTAAAGTATTTTTATACCCATTACTGTACGAAACATGGAAATCCCTATTCACATTTTAAACGAAAGCCCCAGCATTGCTGATCAATACTTATTTGAAATCAGGGACATTGGGCTCCAAAAGGATCGGTTGCGCTTTCGGAAAAACATGGAGCGATTGGGCACCTTGATGGCCTATGAGCTATCGAAAAGACTAAATTACGCGCCTCAAACCGCCCACACTCCCTTAGGTACTTGCGAGATTCCTTTAGTAAAAGACGAGGTGGTATTGATTACGGTTTTGCGTGCAGGACTCCCCTTTTATCAGGGATTTACAGAGGTTTTTGATCATCAAGACAGTGGCTTTATAGGAGCCTACCGCGCTAAACACGAGGGGCCTGATGTGCACATTGAACTGAACTATGCAGCCGCTCCGAAATTAGATGGGAAAACTGTACTGATTATAGACCCTATGCTGGCCACAGGTAAATCTATTGTACGTACACTAGAGGTACTCAAACCCTACGGAGAAGCGACTCATTACCATATTGCCTCAGTAATTGGCGCACCAGAAGGAATAGATTATCTGAAAAGAAACCTTCCAGCAAACAGTAGCGTTTGGATATGGGCGGTAGATTCGCACTTAAACGAGAAAGCCTATATCATACCGGGCTTGGGCGATGCCGGAGATTTATCCTATGGGGAGAAAGAATAAATGAGTGCAGACTGGGGTACGTATATCAGCATGTATTTTTTTACGATGCTGAAATATTTGGCAGGCCCCTCTATTGGGGCTTCACAAGGGATTTCCATTTACATTTCCATGCTGATCAATATTGCCAGCATGATGACCGTGGCATTGATATTTTCTTATTTCGGACTCCATGTAAAAGCATGGCTCATTAAATGGGGTCGCTGGCCTCAGCAAAAGTTTTCACCCAAAACCCGAAGGTTTGTTACCATTTGGAAAAAGTACGGCCTTATTGGCATTGCCTTCTTCACCCCCATTCTTTTCATGCCCATACCGGGTGTTTTGATTGCTTCAACCTTTGAGGAATCGCGCAAGGCTATACTGCTTCATATGTTTTGGAGCAGCGTGCTTTGGAGTATTGTGTTCAACTTAATAACCTACCAAGTGAAAGATTGGCTTTTTTAGTCGTGGTCGGGTAAGATTTCAATATCCTGAATAAGCACTTTTTTAGAAATAGCCTGCCCTGTAGGAGTGGCCGCTAAACCGCCCAAAGCCGTTTCTTTGTATCGGCTCTCCATACTTTGTCCGATTTCACCCATAGCCTCAACGCATTCATCTACAGGAATCACGGCACTCACATTGCTCAAGGCAATTTGGGCCGATGAATTGGCGATGGCCGCGGCACTAGCATTGCGCACTACACATGGCACCTCCACTAGTCCGGCCACCGGATCACATACAAGACCTAACATGCATTGAATAGTAATGGCTACTGCATTGAACACCTGATCGATATCGCCACCTAAGCAATACACGATAGCCCCTGCCGCCATAGCGGCCGCACTTCCTGTTTCGGCTTGGCATCCACCTACCGCTCCAGCCAAAGAGGCTTTTTGTTCAATAATTAGAGCGATACCAGCCCCTACCAATAGCCCCTCTAAAATTTGCTGATCTTCGAGCTGATGAATTTCCTGCAAGGTATACATGGTACCGGGCAAGATTCCGGAGGCCCCTGCTGTGGGAGCAGCAACCACGCGCCCCATGCAACTATTGACCTCTTTGGCGGCCAAGGCGCGGGAAATTAGTTTTTGAAATTCGGGAGAAAGTACCGTGGTAGGATTTTTGTATACCTTTTTGGCTCCGTTGTTAATCATCCCCGAGCGGGAACTCATGTCTTCTTCTAGGCCGGTTTGAACTGCCTCGCGCATCACGGTGTAGGCATTTAGCAGGCCCGCCCAGATTTCCGCTTCGGTGCGGTTGCGTTGCTCCACTTCAAACTCAATCACCGCTCGGTAAAGCGGGATGTTCTTCTCTAAGCAATAGGTTTTCCAACCACGAAAATCATTAAACAAAAAAGCCATAGCAATACAATATACCAATACAAGTTAGAACGATGCAGGATGGTTCCTGCAATCGTTTACAAAGATGCTACGCTTTTTACTTTTTTCCTTCTCTTACCGCCATCTTGCTTAGGCAAAGGCCGATTTTTTCAAAAACCCTGAGATAAATTTTAAAAATGCTTACTAAATATAAATTATTGAGTAATTTACACTCTCTAATCCCCAACCTGCACGATGACATTTGAGCAATTGTATCAAGAACTGGAAAGCCTTGGTGCCGAGCATACGAAAAACACCTACCTGAAGCATGGCGCATCTTCCCCTATGTTTGGTGTGAGCTACGCCAATTTGGGTAAGCTCAAAATGAAGGTTCACTCGCCCGAAGGAAAGGTAGGCTTTCACCAACAATTTGCTGAACAACTATGGGCAAGTGGAAATTTAGATGCGCGCTTACTGGCTTGTATGATTGCTGACCCTGCGACAATTTCGGAAAACACCATCGATAGCTGGATCAAAGAAATTGACTACTATGCTTTAGCCGATTCTTTCTCCGATTTGGTGTACAGCTCGCCCTTTGCCATGAAGAAAATGCTCGACTGGACCTTCTCGGACAAAGAGTATGTAAAGCGTATTGGGTACACTCTCCTCAATAGTTTTGCCCGACTCAATACCGTTTTCAACAATGGCTTTTTTGAAGCCTATATCACCATAGTGGAGAATGAAATCCACCATGCCCCCAATCGTGCCAAGGAAGGGATGAATAATTGCCTGATTGCCATTGGTTCACGCAACGAAGCCCTAAAGAAGAAAATTATCCAATCGTCACGAAAAATAGGCAAGGTAGAAATCGACCATGGCGATACAGGCTGCCAAACCTTCGTGATAGAAGATTACCTAGAAAAGATCTACGCACGTAGAAATATGGTAAAACAATAAAAACCTTACATCCTCTCAATACCCCCTCCTCTCGCTCTCTGCTAATTTTTTCTAAATTCGGTAATAATACGTACCCGAATGAGGACTCTTCTGAGGTGGTTAAATTTTGCTAACAATCATTCTAATCCGGGCCTTGACCGCAAGGTGCTGTTTGAGTTAGTTTGTTTCTTGGCGTTTCTCAGTTCCCTACTTGCCACTATCATCAATGGCGTAGGAAATGTTGGCATGGCGGCTGTGATTACCACGGCCACTATGGCGGTTTTATACCTCTTGCTTTTGCTGTACTCTCGAAGCATCTACACGCTTCCTACTACTTCTTTATATGCTTTTCTGGTAATAAGTTATCCCTTCTTAATCATGTTATGGTTTTTTAATGCCGGCCTATCAGGCCCTATAAGCCATATTATGATTTCTTTTCTGCTGAGCGTACTTATTATTTTCCCAAAACAACAGCATCTGCCCCTTGTTATTATCAACACCTTAGTTTTACTGGGAGTAATCGGTCTGGAATACTACAATCCGGATTGGGTAACGGGCTATCCTAGCCGCTCAGTACAGTTTTTAGATTTTATGCTCACCCTTAGTTTTGTGGCGGTGTTTATGGGTGCCTTAATTCGTGCTCTGCTCACCAATTACGATCACGAAAAGCAGTCGGCTATGCAGCTGACGGCTGCTGTAATAAAGGAAAGCGAGGAAGTAAATCGACAAAATGAGAACCTCCAGCAGATAAACCAATTAAAAGACAAGCTATTTGCTACCATTTCGCACGATCTGCGCTCACCTATTAATTCATTGAAGGGAACACTCACCCTATTGCAATCGGGTACGCTGAGCCAAGAAGAAATCGTAAAACTGAGCAGCTCAATTTCTGAGCGACTCTACCATACATCCAATCTGATGGAAAACCTGCTGAGCTGGGCCAATACACAATTGAAAAGCCAAAATATCAGCCCTCAGGAAGTAAATGTACTACAAGTTGCCAAAGAATGTGCGCAATTATTCGAGCATCAGATTGATCAGAAAGAGCTCACCCTTCAATTAAACATTGATGATACCCACTTTGCTTATGCTGATAAGGAGATGTTCCAATCCGTAATCCGCAACCTTCTTTCCAATAGCTTGAAGTTTAGCTATCCCAAGGGAATTGTACGCATTGAAAGCCTTCAAAATGGTAAGAGTGTAACCATCAGTATAAGCGATACCGGCAAAGGCATGAGCAAAGATCAAGTAAGTAAACTATTTGGTAAACAACACTTTAGTACCGAAGGTACGCAACAAGAAAAGGGTGTAGGACTAGGCCTTATGCTTACGAGAGAGTTTGTTCAGCGCAACCATGGCAGCATTCAGGTAGAGAGCCAAGAAGAGCAGGGCAGCACCTTTATTATTACACTTCCTACAAAACCTTACGCATGAAATAGAATATACGCATTATGTACATTTCATAACCACACATCCTCCTAAAACCAAACCTCTATGAACGCAACCCATTTACATCTGCTAGTAAACCACTTTCCGGTAATCGGGAGTATCATTGGCGTGCTTATTATGGCCGCAGGCCTTTTACTCCGCAATGAGATGATTAAAAAGACCGCACTGGTCGTGTTTGTCGGTGCCGGAATCTTTACGGGCATTGCCTATAAAACCGGAGAAGAATCAGAGCATGCCATAGAAAGTGTACCCGGCTTCTCCGAATATTACTTAGAAGAACATGAAGAAACCGCAGAAGGAGCCGCTCCTTTTATGTACGCTATGGCCGCTATTTCCTTAGCCTCGCTTGTTTTGATTCATAAAAAGCATAAGCGGGCAAAAATAAGTACTTATCTGAGTATGACTTTGGGCATTATCACCATGATTCTGATGATTCAAGTGGGCAATTTGGGTGGAAAAATCCGAAGGCCTGATATACGAGACAACAACCAAACCCCTATAGAAAACCCTTCCTCCGAGCACGAGGAAGAACACTAACCACAAACGAAAAGAGCAGGACAGATTTCCTGCTTTTTTTATACCCTCTTACATAGCAGGCTCCTCCAAACTCTTGCTATTCCCTTTTTCGAAGTATATTTGCCCCATGAAATTGCAAAACGATTTATTGCTGCGTGCCGCCCGAGGCGAAAAAACCAAAAGAACGCCCGTGTGGCTAATGCGACAAGCCGGAAGGATACTTCCCGAATACCGTGCCGTGCGCGAAAGTGTGAGTGGGTTTATTGAGCTAGCCCAAACGCCAGAGCTGGCTGCCGAAGTAACCATACAGCCCGTAGACCTATTGGGTGTGGATGCGGCCATTATATTTTCTGATATCTTGGTGATTCCCGAAGCCATGAATCTTCCCTATGAGATGGTGGAAAAACGTGGCCCTTGGTTTCCTAAAACCGTAAGCTCAGCGGCTGATTTGTCTTCCCTAAAAATAGCCGATGGCGATACCGACCTTGGCTATGTGATTGAAGCCATCAAAATCGCCAAGAAAAACTTAGCCGGAAGAGTACCCCTCATTGGCTTTGCCGGGGCCCCTTGGACAATCTTTGCCTATATGGTGGAAGGCTCGGGCAGCAAGACCTTCTCTAAAGCCCGTGCACTACTGTACAACGATGCGGCCTTCTCACACAAGCTGCTGGATATGATTACCCAAAGCACTATCAATTACCTAAAAGCGCAGATTCGTGCAGGAGCCGATTTGGTGCAGATTTTTGATAGCTGGGCGGGCATATTGCCTCCCCATCATTACCAAGAGTATAGCCTGCGCTATATTTCGGCCATTTGCGATGCCATTACCGAAGTACCCTTAACGGTATTTGCCAAAGGAGCTTTCTTTGCCCGCAAAGAAATGGGCCAGTTGAATTGCGCCACCATAGGCCTTGACTGGAACATGGGCGTAACTGAATCGCGTGCGTTGATTGGCCCAAATAAAACCTTGCAAGGTAATTTAGATCCTGCCGCTCTTTATGGCAGCTTTGATGAAGTGCGCAAAGCCACCCGCCAGATGCTCGATGCCTTTGGGCCTGAGCGCCATATTGCCAACTTGGGCCATGGAGTTTACCCCGATATCCACCCCGATAAGGTGAAATGCTTTATAGAAGAAGTAAAAGAATACTCAGAAAAGATGCGCTAAGCTGCATCCCATATCCCATAAACAACAATCCCCGGAGGCTGCCCTTCGGGGATTGTTGTTTTATAAGCAACTTGTTTTTAGGCAATTTCGACAAATAGAAGTACAATCAATAGATGAATTATGTATTTTAAAGGCTCGAAGCAAATAAAAAAGCCTCCCACTTATGGCGGAGAGGCGAACCAAATGTTTTCACAACGGAATAATCCTTATTGTGATTTGCTTCAAAAACGAATTCAAGTATAAGAAAAATTATTGAACATGAAAAAGATTTTAGGACTGGATTTGGGAACGACTTCTATTGGCTCAGCTTTCGTATTTGAAGCAGAGAATGCTCAAGAGAGGAGTTATATCCAAAAATTGGGAGTAAGAGTCAACCCTTTAACTGTAGATGAGCAAACAAATTTTGAGAAAGGAAAAAGCATTACCTCCAACGCAGACAGAACCTTAAAGCGCAGCATGAGGCGCAATCTTCAACGCTATAAACTGAGAAGAGATAATTTAATTGAAGTTCTAAACTTGAATGGTTTCATTGACGATAATGTAGTTCTATCTGAAGAAGGCAACTTTTCAACCTTTAACACCTATAAGCTACGGGCGCAAGCAGCTAAAGAAAGAATTGAGCTCGCTGACTTTGCCCGAGTATTATTGATTATTAACAAAAAAAGAGGGTATAAAAGTAGCAGAAAAGCCAAAGGAGATGATGAAACAGGAGCTTTGGTAGATAGTATGGATATTGCTAAACACCTTTATGAAAACAATCTGACTCCCGGACAATACTGCTTAGAACTTTTAACATCTGGCAAAAAGCATCTTCCGGATTTCTATAGATCCGATTTAAAATCAGAACTAGCTCAAATTATTCATTTCCAGAAGCAATTTCATTCTGATTTCATCACCGATGACCTCCTTAAAGAAATTGAAGGCCGAGGAAAACAAGCTACTTCAAAATTCCTACTCGGAAAGTATAAGGTTTATACCGCTGACAATAAGGGGACGGATAAGAAACTTACGGCCTATCAATGGAGAACCGATGCACTCTCAAAACAACTAAGTGCTGAGCAAGTAGCTTATGTAATTACCGAAGTAAATGGAGAACTCAACAACTCAAGTGGGTACTTAGGCTCTATCAGCGATAGAAGCAAAGAACTATATTTTAACAAACAAACCGTTGGCGAATACCTCTATAATCAAATTAAGAACAATCCCCACGCACGGTTAAAAGGTCAAGTGTTTTACCGACAAGATTATTTGGATGAGTTCAACGACATTTGGGAGACGCAATCGAAATTTCACACCCTACTTAACGAAGAGCTCAAAACTGAAATTAGAGACATCATAATTTTTTATCAACGAAGACTGAAATCACAAAAGGGTTTAATTAGCTTATGTGAATTTGAAAGCAGACTTGTCGAGAAGGTTGTAGATGGTAAAAATAAGCAAATCCGAATTGGCTCTCGTGTATGCCCTAAATCTTCTCCTTTATTTCAGGAATTTAAAATTTGGCAAATATTAAATAACCTAGAAGTTATCCACAAGATAAGCAAAGAGAAACGAGCCTTATATCAAGAAGAAAAGGAACTGTTATTTGAAGAACTTGCTTGGGTTGATTCTTTGAAGAAAGCGGAGGTGTTAAAACTCTTCAAAAACCCTAAAGAACTTGAACTTAATTATCCAAGTATAGAAGGCAACAGAACAAATGCTAAAATAATAGAAGCTTTCAAGCAAATCGTTACGCTATCAGGGCATGAAATCGATTTTAGCAAAAATAAAGCCTCAGAAAACCTTAAAATCATTGGCGAGATATTCAATACATTAGGAATCAAGATTTCAATATTAAGCTTTCATTCTTCCATTGAAGGCAAAGAACTTGAACGACAAGACTTCTATCAGCTGTGGCAGCTACTTTATTCATATGAAGGCGATAAATCGAAAACCGGAAATGATGCCCTCTTTTTGGCATTGGAGAATAAATTTGGCATTGCTAAAGAATACGCAAAACCCTTGATTGCCATAGCTTTTCAAGATGATTATGGCTCATTAAGCGCAAAAGTAATAAAAAGGATTCTTCCACATCTAAAAGATGGATTAAGCTATGATAAAGCTTGTTTGCTTGCAGGATACAATCACTCTAGTTCCGAAACGAAAAAAGAAAAAGAGAATAAGTCTCTGAAGGAAAAACTAGAAATCTTGCCAAAAAATAGTCTTAGAAACCCTGTAGTAGAAAAAATCCTTAACCAAATGGTTAATGTAGTCAATGCCTATATTGATGAATATGGAAAGCCCGATGAAATCCGAATTGAATTGGCGCGTGAATTAAAGAAAAGTGCTTCGGAAAGAGAGGAGATGACCAAGCAAATCAACTCGGCTAAAGACAACCATGAAAAGTATCGAAGAATTTTACAATCTGAATTTGGCTTGTCATACGTTAGCAGAAATGATATTATCAAATACAAATTGTACCGAGAATTAGAAGCCAATGGCTATAAAACACTCTATACAGACACCTATATTTCTCCGAGCAAGCTGTTTTCAGGTGATTTTGATGTAGAACATATTATCCCTCAATCTCGCTTATTCGATGATTCCTTTGCCAACAAAACCTTAGAAACACGCTCTTGCAACCAAGAAAAAGGAGATAAAACCGCTTATGATTACATCAAAGATAAATATGGTGACGAAGGCCTAGCCAAATATGAAGAAAGAGTGAATGCCCTTTTTAGAGCCAAGACTGAAAACACTATTAGTAAAACAAAATACAATCGGCTAATGATGGAAAGCAGTAAAATACCTACTGACTTTATCCAGCGCGATCTTAGAGATAGCCAGTATATAGCCAAAAAGGCTAAGTCGATGTTAGAAGAAGTAGTAAGAGATGTCACCACCACAACGGGCATGGTGACAGAGCGGCTAAGAGAGGACTGGCAATTGGTAGATGTCCTCCAAGAGCTGAATTGGGAGAAATATAAAGCTTTAGGTTTAACCTACTACGAGGAGAATAGGCATGGACAGAAACTTCCTAGAATAAAAGATTGGAACAAGCGAAACGACCATAGGCATCACGCCATGGACGCGCTAACCGTTGCCTTTACCAAACGAAGCCATGTACAATACTTGAACAACTTAAATGCGCGAAGCGACAAAAGCGGAAGTATTTACGGAATTGAACAAAAGGAGCTTTACCGAGGGGAAAAAGGCAATCTTCTATTTAAGCCCCCTATTCCTCTAGCGGATTTTAGAGCGGAGGCCAAACATCATTTAGAAAATGTTTTGGTTTCATTTAAGGCCAAAAATAAGGTAGTAACCAAGAACAAAAACCGTTATAAAACCAAAAATGGAGAAAAAACTAAAATAGAACTCACTCCAAGAGGGCAATTGCATAACGAAACCATTTATGGCAGTATCCAGCAGTATGCTTCTAAACTGGAAAAGGTGAACGCTTCCTTTACAGAGGAAACAATCATGAAAGTAGCCAAACAAAAGCATCGGGAGGTACTCTTAAATCGATTAGCTGAAAATGAAGGGGATGCAAAAAAGGCCTTTACTGGAAAAAATAGCCTTGATAAGCGACCTGTTTATCTGGATGAATTACAAACCCAAAAATTGCCGGAAAAAGTAAAACTAGTATGGAAGGAAACCATATATACCACCAGAAAAGAAATAAGTCCTGACTTAAAAATAGAAAAGGTAATTGACCTCAATGCACGAAAAGTTCTTCAAGCTCGACTAACAGAATATGGAAACGATGCAAAAAAAGCATTTAGTAATTTAGAAGAAAATCCTATTTGGCTAAATAAAGAGAAAGGAATTGCCATTAAACGAGTAACTATAACAGGTATAAATAATGCCGTGGCACTGCGCAGCCGAAATGACAAAAACGGCAAGCCCATACTCGATGCCAATGGACACCCTATACCTGCTGATTTCGTAAATACAGGCAATAACCACCATGTAGCAATTTATCGAGATGCCGATGGGAATTTGCAAGATGATATTAAATCATTCTTCGAGGCAGTTACTCGGATAAATAACAGGTTAGACTTAATAGATAAAGATAAACCAAATTGGGACTTCTTGTATACTATCAAGCAAAACGAATATTTTGTATTTCCTAATCCTAAAACGGGATTTAACCCATCAGAAATCAATTTAAAAGATAGAAAAAACTACAATCAAATTAGTCCTAATCTTTTTAGAGTTCAAAAAATTTCAAGGCTCTCCTATGGCAATTCTGTTGTTCGTGAGTACGTTTTTAGGCATCATATTGAAACAATCCTTAATGACAGTACAGAACTGAAGGATATAACATATAAAAATATTAAAAGCTTAGGGCACCTCGAGAATGTAATTAAAGTGAGAATAAATCACCTAGGAGATATTATTCAAGTTGGGGAATATTAGAATTTATCAGAAACCTCCAAGGTCTTTGAGACCTTGGAGGTTTTTTAAGTAATAGAAGAGTATGGAACCTGAAAAAATCTACCATATCTATACCCATGCCAATGGCTCGGAAAACCTTTTTCGGAATGAGGAAAACTATCGGTATTTCTTACAGCGCTATGCCCATTTTATCAGCCCAGTAGCCTATACTTATGCGTATTGCCTGATGCCTAACCATTTGCATTTTTTGGTAAAAATAAAAGGCGAGGTTGATCTGCTTGAATTTTTCAAAAGTAAAGTTTCTAATAAAGACCTGACAGGTTTTGAAAACCTGTCAGGTCTTACCGTACGCCAATTCAGCCACCTACTCAACGCTTACACCAAAGCCTATAATAAACAATACCAAAGAATGGGATCATTATTTGTAAGGGCATTCAAACGCAAAGAAATCAACCACGATAGCTACCTGACTAGCGTAATCCACTATATACACGCCAATCCTGTACATCATGGCTTTACCAAAAGTATAGCCGATTGGCCCTGGAGTTCCTACCAAGCCTATATTCTCGATAAGCCGAGCGCCCTTAAAAGGGAGGCGGTACTCGAATGGTTTGGAGGCCAACATGATTTTATCCGATTTCACCAACAAACGATATCCACCAAACTGAAAATGGAAATGGACTTTTAACACAGCCTCTCCCAAACAACCTAAGGAGGGGTTTAACATCAACAGATATGATAAAAAGAACCCTCTACTTCGGGAATCCGGCCTATCTGGGCAAGCGCGAGGACCAATTGCTCATCCGCTTGGCACAGGTAGAAAAGAACCCACAGCTTCCCCCTTCTTTCAAAAAAGAAGCCGAAACCACTATCCCCATAGAAGACATTGGCGTGGTGATACTCGACCACCAGCAGATTACCATTACCCACGGACTAATGGATGCCCTGCTCGGCAACAACGTGGCCCTTATTACCTGCAATGCCAGCCATCATCCGGTAGGCCTGATGCTCAACTTGGCCGGAAACCAACTCCAGTCAGCCAAGTTTCAGGCGCAGGTAGAGGCCAGCCTGCCGCTCAAAAAGCAATTGTGGCAGCAAACCATAGTAGCCAAAATCACCAATCAGGCCTACCTGCTCAGGCGCAATGGGCACGAAGTGGGCAATATGATGGCTTGGGCCGAGCAAGTCCGCTCAGGCGACCCCGATAACCTGGAGGCACGGGCTGCGGTGTACTACTGGAAAAAACTGATGCACCAAGTACCCGGCTTTATCCGTGAGCGTGAGGGCATCCCTCCCAATAATCTGCTAAACTATGGATATGCCATACTTAGGGCCATTATTGCCCGCAACTTGGTCGCGTCCGGCCTTATGCCCACCCTAGGGATATTCCACCGCAACCAGTACAACCACTATTGCCTAGCCGATGACATAATGGAACCCTTCCGCCCCTTTGTGGACGAGGCGGTGCTAGGCATTATGCGCCAAGGTGAAGACATTAGCGAGCTCAGTGCCAGCGTCAAAAAACAATTGCTGGCCATCCCCACGCTCGACATCTATCTGGATCACCAAAAAAGCCCCCTTATGGTAGGAGCCCAGCGCTGCACCGCTTCCTTGGCCCGCTGCTTTGAAGGCAAAAGCCGTAAGATCCTTTACCCCGAGTTTTTGTAAACATGCTCAGGCTTAGCCAATATAGGATTATGTGGGTAATGGTACTGTTCGACCTGCCAACTGAAACCAAGAAAGACCGCAAGCGGGCGTCTGATTTCAGAAAGCGACTGATGAAAGATGGCTTCACCATGTTTCAGTTCTCCATTTATGTACGGCATTGTAGTAGCCGCGAAAATGCCGAAGTACATACCAAGCGGGTAAAAAATATGCTACCCCCCAAGGGGGAAGTGGGCATTTTTCAGATAACCGATAAGCAATTTGGCATGATAGAGCTATTTCGAGGAGGGGTAGAAAAAGAAAAAGCTCCAATACCGCAGCAGTTGGAGCTTTTCTGAATCATTATTTAACAGTTCGGTTTTCCCTTTGAGCAGGATTGGGTATTATTTTTCCAATCCTAAATTGTTGTGTAATTCTTTGACAATCAGCAACTAGCACACATCGTACTGTTAATAATCACTCAAAGATCGTTTTTGTAAGCAAATCACAACGGATTCATGTTTATGGTGGATTATATTCTACTGTTAATAATCACTCAAAGATCGTTTTTGTAAGCAAATCACAACGAGTAGTTACTACATCATTGTATAACTCGACTGTTAATAATCACTCAAAGATCGTTTTTGTAAGCAAATCACAACCATTACGCTAGAGGGCGTACAAGGAGCCATACTGTTAATAATCACTCAAAGATCGTTTTTGTAAGCAAATCACAACCTTCGCGCCACATACCGGCCCAGCCCAATACTGTTAATAATCACTCAAAGATCGTTTTTGTAAGCAAATCACAACTCCCACTGTGGAAGCTTTCAGCGTGGTAAAACTGTTAATAATCACTCAAAGATCGTTTTTGTAAGCAAATCACAACCCTAAACGGTATGAAATTAGCCTCAATACAACTGTTAATAATCACTCAAAGATCGTTTTTGTAAGCAAATCACAACGGGTATTAAGTTCCTCGAGTGTGTTCAGCTACTGTTAATAATCACTCAAAGATCGTTTTTGTAAGCAAATCACAACGTAATAGTCTTTTGGGAGTTTCAAGTTTCCACTGTTAATAATCACTCAAAGATCGTTTTTGTAAGCAAATCACAACAAGAAGAAATACATTCGCGAAACCGCCACCACTGTTAATAATCACTCAAAGATCGTTTTTGTAAGCAAATCACAACTATTAGCCACTAAGGCCGTACCGTTCGGGAACTGTTAATAATCACTCAAAGATCGTTTTTGTAAGCAAATCACAACTTGTTTGATATTCTAAAATTAATTATTGGAACTGTTAATAATCACTCAAAGATCGTTTTTGTAAGCAAATCACAACTTAGTACTATCAATCGAATACATTCTTCGGACTGTTAATAATCACTCAAAGATCGTTTTTGTAAGCAAATCACAACTTTCCAGTTAATTTTTTTCATACTCTCTATACTGTTAATAATCACTCAAAGATCGTTTTTGTAAGCAAATCACAACTGTCACACGCAGCCCGTACACTCACTACTTACTGTTAATAATCACTCAAAGATCGTTTTTGTAAGCAAATCACAACCACATACCATCGCTTGCTCATATCACCCCCAACTGTTAATAATCACTCAAAGATCGTTTTTGTAAGCAAATCACAACTGGACAGTTCCATCCACAGCGACTGCCTCAACTGTTAATAATCACTCAAAGATCGTTTTTGTAAGCAAATCACAACACTTATTTCATATTTCCAGTTTAGCACCCCACTGTTAATAATCACTCAAAGATCGTTTTTGTAAGCAAATCACAACATCCTAGATAAAGTGTTATCGCTTACACGTACTGTTAATAATCACTCAAAGATCGTTTTTGTAAGCAAATCACAACTAACTTGCCTAACTCCCTAAGCTTTGCTGTACTGTTAATAATCACTCAAAGATCGTTTTTGTAAGCAAATCACAACAGGTGAACAGTTCTTGAATACACTTTTTTACTGTTAATAATCACTCAAAGATCGTTTTTGTAAGCAAATCACAACAAAACTATTGAGAGAAAACGTTATTTATTAACTGTTAATAATCACTCAAAGATCGTTTTTGTAAGCAAATCACAACCCGAGCACCTTGAAGCGCACAAAGTAGCGACTGTTAATAATCACTCAAAGATCGTTTTTGTAAGCAAATCACAACAGGAGGAAGAAATGAACGCCAAAATGGAAGACTGTTAATAATCACTCAAAGATCGTTTTTGTAAGCAAATCACAACAACTATTAAAGCACCTAAAGCCATGAACCTACTGTTAATAATCACTCAAAGATCGTTTTTGTAAGCAAATCACAACTACCGACTGGTACAATATCGCCAAGACTAAACTGTTAATAATCACTCAAAGATCGTTTTTGTAAGCAAATCACAACTTCTGTCTGACCGTGCATTATAGTCGTGCGAACTGTTAATAATCACTCAAAGATCGTTTTTGTAAGCAAATCACAACTATAAACCAGTATACAACGGAAGAATTAGTACTGTTAATAATCACTCAAAGATCGTTTTTGCTCCAAAGGAGTCCTGCGGATAAGCAAATCACAACAAATTCTACTGTAAATACTCTTGAAAAATTACTGTTAATAATCACTCAAAGATCGTTTTTGTAAGCAAATCACAACCTGAACAACGCCCTTCATTTTCTCAAAGATACTGTTAATAATCACTCAAAGATCGTTTTTGTAAGCAAATCACAACTAAAAAACTGGCATAACAAATCAAAGCCAAACTGTTAATAATCACTCAAAGATCGTTTTTGCTCCAAAGGAGTCCTGCGGATAAGCAAATCACAACGTATGGAATGAGTTAATTGAAGACTTGGCAAACTGTTAATAATCACTCAAAGATCGTTTTTGCTCCACAGGAGTCCTGCGGATAAGCAAATCACAACTACTTCGTAGCTTGATTGAAACACTATAGCACTTTTAATAATCACTCAAACATCTTCTTAACCCCAAAGGAGTCTTGTAGAAACCCAACTAGCACCTAAGCACAAATAAAATAGGCCGAGGAACCTAGCTTAGAGGATTAGCAATCCAATGCCTGAACCAAGGCCATTTAAATATACAAGAAAATAGTTAGATGTAATTCCTTATTCCGACTTAGTCTTCTTGATTCGCTCTTTGCCCTCTGCCGAAATGGCTCGGCTCCGGGTGAGGGTTTTGATGTATTCGGTTTTTCGGAAGCGGAGGGCACTCCAATCTTCGTCAATGGCGACTTGTCTCACGGGTTCGAGATTATTTTTTCCCAATACGGCCCATCCGGTATCTCTATTAAAGTCACATGTGTATCTTTTGGATGTTCCTTTAGGGTAGCAAAACCACACAATAGCGTCTCCGTTCAACTTAGCAACAATCTGCGCAATGGCGGTATCGATTTGCTCTTGCTTCAAGGCAAAGACCATCACAAAATCAATCGATGAAACTTCATTGGCATCTTTCTGAATTTTCGTGAATGAAGCAATACCCGCCAATTCCTTTTCAAAAGAATCAGGAGCATTCATCACCAGAATGTACTCACTTTCTTTAAAATTCAGTTTTTTGAATAGTGGTGTCATAGGACGCTTGTTTACACAAAATAAAAATCCTAGCCCACCATCATATGGGCTTTAGGGTATTGATAGGACTGAGTAGCAACCCGTGTACCCAAAGCAAGCACGAAAGTAAGTGTCCCTACCCTACCCAAAAACATAGAAAGAATTATGACATATTTACCCGCCTCCGAAAGGCTGGCGGTAATGCCCGTACTAAGTCCCACCGTACCGAAAGCAGACACCTGCTCAAATGCCAGCTTCATTACATCGATCGTGGGGTCTGTAATGGTAAGGAAGAATATACACAAAATATTAAGCGAGGCTGCAAAGAAGAATATACTGAGGGCTTTAAATAGTAATTCTTTGGGTATAAACCGTTTTCCGATTTCGATTTTTTGTTGCCCACGAATGGTCGCCACCACCGAAGCCACGATTAGATATAAAGTAGATGTTTTGATCCCGCCACCAATAGAGCCTGAGGAAGCCCCTATGAACATCAGAAACATGAGCATAATAAGCGTAGGGGTGCGCAAAGCGGAAATATCTACCGTATTAAACCCGGCAGTACGCGCAATCCCCGACTGAAAGAAGCTGGTGATGGTCGCCTCCACAAAATTGAGCGAAGCGAGTGTATTATTATATTCAAGTAGGTAAAACACAATGGTTCCGAAAGCCAAAAGCCCCGCTGAGGTATACACCGCCACTTGGGTACTGAGTCGCCAGTTTTTCCAAGGGCTATTCATTCGTGTGCGTAAGGCGCTGGGAGAAAAGATATCTTGAATTACACTAAAGCCAATGCCTCCCAAAATTACAGAACCTACTACTACTAAGTGCATAATATAAGCCCCACGCACGATGGGTTCATAGAGGCCATTGGTATAGAGACTAAAACCTGCATTGCAGAAGGCCGAAATGGCATGAAATAGCGAGAAATATAGTTTCTGGCCAATGGAGGTAAATACTACCTCATTGCTCCAGGTTAAGAAAATGCCTATAAAAGTAAGAAACTCAATGAGCAGCGTTATGAAAATAATTTGCTTCAATAAGGACTTCACGCTGAACAAACTCTCGGTACTCAGGAAATCTTGCAACATCAGCTGCTGTTTCAGCCCTACCCCCTGCTTTAAGAAACTGGCAAAGAAGGAGGCAAACGAGACAATACCTAATCCACCTAATTGGATAAGAATAAGAATTACTATCTGCCCCTTGGTGGTGAAATAGGTAGCCGTATCCACCACAATCAGCCCCGTAACACAACAGGCACTTACTGCGGTAAACAAGGCATCGGTAAATCGCATACTTCCGGCTTGCACCGTCATGGTAGGTAGCATGAGCAAAGCGGTACCCAAAGCGATAAGAAGCAAAAAGCTAATAACAAAGATGGCCGCTGGCTTCACTTTGAAGCTGAATATACTGGCATTGGCCCGTGCTAGCTCATACACTAGGTATACTAGCATAAAAATACTGAGCAGGCCTAAGTAAAACTCTTCGTATTGGGTATAACCAAGACTCTCACATAAATAGAGGAGCAGGGCATTATTAAACCATACAAACGAAATCAGATTGATAAGCAAAAGCCCGAGCAATACCACCTCGAAGATATGGTTGCGCAGGTATTCTGTTCGCCTAAAAGAATACAAAAGACTTACCAGAAAGGTAGCGGCAAAGGTGTATAGCACCACATCTAGGCCATAAAATACTTGCTGCAAGCTCTGCGGACTCAGCGTAAATCCTAAAGCATACCCTATCAGGCCAAGAGCCGCAAAAGAAGCCAAAATACGAATCGCTCGTACGGAGTTGAGCACACGTACCTTGCTGTTGTACAGCAGGTTGTTCAACCACTCGACAAATGCGTTTTTGGCCTTTTTCAGATTCATAGGTATTGATTTAAGGCATGCTTTTGGGCTTCGGCTAGCAAAGCCTGCTTATCGATAGGCACTACACCTACCTTTTCACACACCAAGCCTCCACCTAGATTACTAAGTCCGGCTACAAAAGGCGAAGGCAATTTCAAAGCCGTACACAAAGCCGCTATGCTCACCACTGTATCGCCCGCTCCGGACACATCGGCAATGTTGCGCACATGAGCGGGCAAATGATGGTGGTCTTTAGCATCTTTTATCAATACGCCTCTTTCGCTGAGGGTCACCATCACGGTATCAGCCTGTAGTTCTTGCTGCAAGCGATGGGTGGCCTCCAGCAGGCGAGGAAAATCATCGGCCCCAAATTCTACTTTCAAACCTTCCTTCAACTCTTTCAAATTGGGTTTGAAGACCGTAGCCTGATTATAGGCGAGGAAATTACGCTTTTTAGGATCTACTACCGTAGGAACGCCCAATTCACGGGCCTTGGCAATGGTTTGATGGATGATGCTTGGATTTAGCGCACCCTTATCATAATCCTCAAATATCACCACATCGGCCTCTTTCAATAGGTTGATGATATGGCTCAATAAAGTTTTCTCCTCCAGGGGGCTAAGGTCTTTATCCGTTTCCGAATCGACACGCACCAGCTGCTGTGAGCCTGAGATGACACGCTCCTTTACGGTAGTCATGCGCTCCTTGCTCTTGATGATGCCATTGCTCGGAATCTGCTGCTTGTGCAACAAATGGAAAAACTCCTCCCCATCCTGATCATCGCCAATGATGGAACATAAAATCGGCTGCGCACCCATGGCCTGTACATTGAGCGCCACATTGGCGGCACCGCCCAGTCGTTTTTCTTTTTTGGTAACGCGCACCACGGGCACAGGAGCCTCGGGCGAAATGCGCTCCACCTTACCCCACACGTAGGAGTCGATCATGACATCGCCAATGATGAGCACGCGCAGCGGTGAGAAGGCCGCAAAAATATCGTCAAGAGAAGTAAAAGTCATTACTGAAGCTTGGGTAAAGATGCTTTGATTCGGGCAAAAGCCTCGCGCAGTTCTTTTTCGGAGGCGGCATAGGAAAGGCGCACGCAATTAGGCGCGCCAAAAGCGCCCCCTTCTACTAAGGAAACATTGGCCTCATTCAATAGGAACATGCAGAAGTCTTGAGCATTGTTGATTTTTTGTCCTTGAAAGCTTTTGCCGAAATAGCTGCTGATTTCGGGGAAGAAATAGAAGGCGCCATCGGGCATGTCGGTTTTGAAGCCGGGCAATTCTTGCAAAAGTTGGTATACGATTGCCCTGCGCTTGTGGTATTCTTCACTCATGGCACGGGTAGGTGCCAAATCGCCTGTGATGGCGGCAAGAGCCGCGCGCTGAGCGATGGTGGATATACCGGAGGTGATTTGGCCTTGCATTTTTTCGCAGGCTTTGGCAATGGCTACGGGCGCAGAAATATACCCTACGCGCCAGCCTGTCATGGCGAAGCCTTTGGAGAAACCGTTGACCGTAACTACTTGGTTCTGCATTTCGGGAATAGACCCAATGCTGAAATGCTTGCCGCTGAAATTGATATGTTCGTAGATTTCATCGGCTATCACGGTAATGTGCGGATGCTTTTGGATGACTGCGGCAATGGCCCTCAATTCGGTTTCGGTAAATACCGCGCCTGTAGGGTTGCAGGGAGATGAATACATCACTACTTTGGTTTTGGCGGTGATGGCTTTCTCTAGCTGCTCGGCCGATGCCTTGAATTTGTTTTCGATGGTGCCTTCAATAAATACAGGTGTGCCTTCGGCCAATTTCACAATTTCGGCATAGCTCACCCAGAAAGGAGAAAAGATGATGACCTCATCGCCCGGATCGACTAGGCACATCATGGCATTGGCGATGCTTTGCTTGGCGCCAGCAGAAACAACAATATTTTCAGCTTTAGAAGGAATGCCGTTTTCCTTGGTAAGCTTTTGTGCTAGGGCCTCACGCAAATCGGGATAACCGGCTACGGGAGGATAGGCGAAATATTTTTCGGAGCTGATGGCCTCATTGGCCGCCTGCTGTATGTGCTTGGGAGTTTTAAAATCGGGTTCGCCTAGGCTTAGGCTGATGATGTCTTTGCCTTGGGCTTTGAGCTCACGGGCTTTGGCGGCCATGGCTAGGGTGGCCGATTCGGTCATGGAGCTGATTCTTTTTGATAGTTGTGCCATAGTTTTTTATGAGAAGGCTCAAAAATAGTAAGAAGGGATATGAGATACTAAAGGATTGAAGAAATTTAGGCGCTGTGTGAGGGATGCGCAGGGCTTGGTGCGAGGAACGAGCACGGGAGCGTAGCGTACCCCGAAGCAGCCCGGCCGCGCGGAGCCGATAGGCGGAGCGCGGACACACCCAAGTGCACTCCTTATTTATTGTCGTGGCTATAGTGGGTGCGGGTGAGTATGCTGCGCCCAAGGGTGACTTCATCGGCATATTCGAGCTCGCCCCCAATGGGAATGCCGCGGGCGATGGTGCTGACTTTGAGGGAGAAGTCTTTGAGTTTTTTGGTGATGTAGAATGCTGTGGTGTCGCCTTCGATGGTGGGGCTGAGGGCGAGGATGATTTCTTTGACCTCGGAAGACTGGCGTTGTATGCGCTGAACGAGTGGCTCGATAGTGAGTTCGGCCGGCCCTATGCCTTCCATGGGCGAGATGAGGCCGCCCAAGACGTGGTAGAGACCTTGATACTGTCCGGTATTTTCGATGGCGAGGACATCGCGGGTGTCTTGCACAAGGCAAATGACACTGCGGTCTCTGCGGGGGCTGCTGCAGGTAGTGCAGATGGCTTCATCGGAGATATTGTGGCACTCGGAGCAATACTGGGTGAGGGTGCGCAGTTTCACGAGGGCATCGGCTATGGAGAGCGTGGTGCGCTCGTCTTCTTTGAGCAGGAAGAGGGCCAAACGCAAAGCGGTTTTCTTTCCAATGCCGGGCAGGCGGGAAATTTCGTTGACGGCTTCTTCAATGAGTTTGGAGGGAAATTGCATAAAAGGGATTAGAGGATTTCCGCACTAATGCCTTTGTCGCAGATGCCTTGGCGCATGGGTGCTAGTTCTTCAAATGAGCCTTTTTTCACGGAGCATTTTCCTTTGTAGTGGATAATCCAAGTACATTGCTCGGCCTGTTCGCTGCTGTGCTTGCACACCTGAATGAGGGTGTTGATTACGTGCTCGAAGGTATTGACATCATCGTTGAACACTACCAAATCGTAGAGTTCAATTTCTTTTTCAGCCACCAAAACATCAGGCAATGAATCAATTTGATATAGTTTTGCTACCATACCGTAAAATTACAGATAAAATATCAATTTGCGACAAAATTACAGGACAACAAAAAGGTTGCTGCTTAAAACAACAACCTTTATAACGCAAGGTAAACCACGGCCTATTAGTTGAGTATAATCTTAATCCAATCTATTGTTCCTACCGAAGTATTCACTTCAACTATGTAAAGACCTTTTTCAAGCAAATCTGTATTGATAATCCATTGATTTTTTGTCACTTTTTCTAGTGTAACCATTGCCTCTTTGCCTGAGACATCCCACACCTTTATAGAGTTGAGACTTGCGGCTTCAGGAGCTAAAACCTTGAAGAAATTTCCATTTACCGGATTAGGGAAAACCTTGATATTTGATTTCTCCATAGGTTCTCCCAAACCTAATACGGTTTCAATAACCGAAACCGATATCAGCTTCTGTGCGGCAAGAAAATTTCCCGTCTCTTCCACCGAGGCTCTAATCTCTGCGATGCCAAGGTCTAAAGCAGAGAAAGAGAGCAGGTTTTCGGCTTCATTAAGCAGTATAATATTGGGCAATCCTGATATCTGTTGATATGACACAGCAGCGGTTGAATTGGTTGTGGCTCCACCCAAACTAAAAATACCCTCGATAATATCATCGATTTCTATTTCAAAATCGTCCCAATTAATCTCTGAAATTGCTTTGGCTATTTCTAAAGTAGCAGTAGATGCACCTGTATAATTAGGGTCGTCCACACTCACCATTACACTATATTCTCCTGCATTAATGGGTGCATTTTCTATTCCATTGTAAGTAATAGTAGTGGCAATGTTAGCAGGGCTTGTTGTAACATTTACTGTTTTTTCATTGCCATCATATACTTGCTTCAGGTTGGATATTTGAATAGTAACGGGGCTTGGAACAATAGAAACTGTGATGGTTTTCTCAAAAGCAGTATGAGTTGCTGTTTCTGCAATTGAAGCCTTTATGGTACTTTCTCCAACGGAGTTTACAGTGACCTGTCCATTGGACGTAATTGATACTGACGAACCATCAATTTTTTGGTAGGTGATGGCCGATGAGGAGTTTGTAGTAGCTGTAAGATTGAAATCACCCTCTGCAAATCCTCTTGATACATTATTGAGATTACTGATAGTACCCACTTGTTTTTCGGTAATGGTAAATATTGCCGTTTTTTCAGCCGTATGGTAATTATTTGTGGCCGACTGGCTTACCATAATCTCCGCTTGGCCTGTTCCAAAAACCATCAACTCTGATATTTGGAGAAAATCATCAATTAATAAAAACATAACCGTTTCACCCGATAATTGGGTATAGTTCATTGCTCCATCGGAGTCAGAAGCAGCACCATCAAATGGTATAGAACCATCGACTGAAGCCTCATTGATGTTGTAGGTCATATTCTCAAAGCTAATTGTGGGGTGCGCTTTCTCAATAGTGAAGGTTGCAGTGGCCTCTCCCGCATAGTTAGGGTCAGCACTTTGAATCATTAGCGAATATGAGCCTGCATTAATTGGCTTTGCATTTGCGCCATCATAGGTTATACTGAAGGAAATGCCTGAAGGGTTTACCCTAACTCCGACTTCTTTTTGAGTACCATCATATACTTGGGAAAGGTTGCTCAGTTCAATTGTAAGAACGGCAGGAGCTACATTAATGGAAATGCTTTTTTCAGCTGCAAAGTAGCTGTCACTTTCTGGAACAAAGGCTCTAACGATGGTTTCTCCAACAGATAAAATGCTTACTTCGCCTGCATTTGTAAGAAAAATGGAATTGCCGCTAATAATTTCGTACTGAACAGCCTCATCGGAATTAGTACTTGCCTCTAATATAAATGCTTCGTCATCATATGTTTTATTAATATTCTCTATTCCTGATATGGTAGCTGTAAATTTGGAATTTACGGTAATACTAATAGTTTTTTCAGCAGAGGTATAGTTTAATGTAGATTCTTGTACTGCTTTTATTTGCGCATTTCCTGCTGCAAGGATGGAAACCGTATTACCATTAATGGCAATTACTTGATCGCCACTGAGAACCTGATAGGTAATTTCACCATCGGAATTGGATGTAGCGTAAAGCACAAAGTCTTCATCGTTTACATGTTTAATAATATCTTCCAGAACAATGCTTGGAGTGGCTTGGGTTATGGATAACGTACCATTGACAACGCTTGTGGCATAGTTTTGATATAGCCCATTTGTTTGATCCAATGTCGCCACGATTTCATACTCACCTACATCGCTATCCGATGTCGCGTCTGTAGAAAAATTCACTAATAAATCATCTTCACTCCTTTGCCCTTCTATAACCGCGGTAAAAGTTGGATTGGATTCTCCATAAACTTTTGATTTATTCTCGGCAGTAATGGACAGGTCACGTTTATTGATCCTCAACAAACCATTGTTTTGAGACAATTCATAGTTAGCCAATCTACTTTGAGGGTCGATTACTTGAGGAACAATATCGTAGTCCCCAACAGAAGAACTTATCAATGCTTCTGTATCGAACGCTAAACCCAGTTCATCAACCGATATATCGCCTTCTAACAAGCCTTCAAAAGTAGGATTGCTCTCGCCATATGTCTTTTCCTTATCAAATGCTGTAGCGGTTAAGGCCCTTTTGGTTACAGTAAGTTTTCCAACAGATATAGTAATATCGTAGTTTCCTGCCCTTTGATTGGGGTCAGATAGTGTAGGGGTAATATCATATTCTCCAACTGGCGTTGTATCAATAACCGAAGTCTCAATTACCAATGTAAGACTGTCGCTTTGAAGCCCCCCTTCTATGCTCCCAATTAATTCCGGTAAAACATCACCATAGGTTTTGCTTGCACTATTTGAGCTAATATGTAAAGGTTTTTTGTTGACGACAATCTCGTTTTCTAAAAAGCCTTTAGCAAGTCCTTGTGCTTGAGGTGTAAATGTAACAGTAATGATAACTGTTCCGGCATCTAAAATATCTCCTTCATTTACCGAATATTCATAGGTGCCCTCTATCTCCACTTGGTCAAACTGCACAGATGCATTTAAGACAGAAGCTGGCAAACCAGTACCATAGAAAATCGGATTGGGGCTTGGCCAACTTAGCGCATAATCTGCTTTAAAAGAGCGAGAATCTGACCAAGTGGAGGCTAAACCATCTTTTATAGACCTAACTCTCCAATGATAAGTATTTCCTAATTCAATTTCGTTTATTTCTTCTGAGGTAAGGTTTGATTCTACTGTTTTAAAGATTGTATTGAACGTGGTATCTGTGGATAACTCAATTATATAAGAGGCTCCTGATACTTCCTCCCACTCTAAGGCAACGGTACTTACATGAATAGAGGCATTTGTGGCTGGAGCAACTAGTTGCGGAGTTTCGGGCAAGGCAATAAGAGACGCCCCTGTAGAAAAACGTCTTTCTGCCCAACTAGAGGTGTCAGAGGCATGTGAGGCTCTTATTCTCCAAAAATAGTTTTTATCGGCAGTAAGGGCTTTGGTAATCGATGTGTTGCTAAATGCCGTTCCGTTTGTGTAAGTCTCATTAATTATCAAGGAATCAAAAAGATTTGACTCGCTGACTTGCAATGTATAAGCTGTACTGCCAGAAATTGAATTCCAATCAAAATTGGTATTTGTCGATACGTTTACAGCATTATCGTTGGGGCTAACTAGCTGAGGAGATACAATGGTACTAATGGTTGCACTACCCGACCATCCCGAACTGATGTCACTGGTGTTCTCAACCCGTGCCCTGAGCTTGTAGTTCTTCCCAAACTCTAGGCCGTTAAGTGTTCTTGACCAAGTGAGCGTACCGTTGATGGACGTGCCGTTGAGGCTGCCCGATTCGACTGTCCATGTTTTCTTCAGTCCCGAACCGAAATCGGACGAGGTGTCCGCTTCCACCACCATGCGGCTGATCCCTTCTATCCGGCCGATGTGGAGCGTAAACTGGGGGTGTACGTTACTGGAATTATCTGCCGGGAATAAAATATTGGGGGCCGATACTGTAGTGATGTTCACTATCCCCGACCATCCCGAACTGATGTCACTGGTGTTCTCAACCCGTACCCTGAGCTTGTAGTTTTTACCAAACTCTAGGCCGCTAAGTGTTCTTGACCAAGTGAGCGTACCGTTGATGGACGTGCCGTTGAGGCTGCCCGATTCGACTGTCCATGTTTTCTTCAGTCCCGAACCGAAATCGGACGAGGTGTCCGCTTCCACCACCATGCGGCTGATCCCTTCTATCCGGCCGATGTGGAGCGTAAACTGGGGGTGTACGTTACTGGAATTATCTGCCGGGAATAA
>JAUHJS010000006.1:237586-284991 GCA_030412945.1 Shiella aurantiaca
CGTACCCTGAGCTTGTAGTTTTTACCAAACTCTAGGCCGCTAAGTGTTCTTGACCAAGTGAGCGTACCGTTGATGGAGGTGCCGCTGAGGCTGGCCGACTCTACCGTCCATGTTTTCTTCAGTCCAGAACTGAAATTAGCCGCAGTGTCCGCTTCCACTACCATACGGCTGATTCCTGTTATGCGATTAATGTGAATCGTAAACTGAGGGTGAACGTTGGTGGTGTTGCTTGATGGGAATAAAATGGTTGGCGTACTAGGCTCTGCCACTGCAAACAAACTCAAACAAACGAACCCGAAGAAAAGCAAAATCAGGCTTTTTCTCTGCCAAAAACTTCTTTTAAACATAGTTTTCATGTGTTAATAATTGCTTTAATGCTGATGTGACGCCTTCAATATCAACATAGCGCCTCCTTCGTTGCGATATCATGATTTTTAACCTATCCTAAGGATTGATTTAAGTTCATTTTGATTGACGATATCAACATAGCTTGTCTATCAAAATGGGCTGTAACAAAATTGAGAGAGAATACCCTTTACAGCAAACCAAGAGACTCTACATTATCCCTACATGCCCCCATTCATTATGTGGAGGGAGGGGAACAAAAGGTGAACAAAGGAGGGTTTGTTATATCGTATTAACAAATTCAGAAAGGAGCGTGTCGCTTTCTATTCCGATTTTTTTGCGAAGGCGGTAGCGCTTCATATCCACACTTTCGGTGGCAATATTAAGTATTACGGCTATTTGCTTGGATGTTAAATTAAGGCGTAGCAAGGCACACAGCCTTTTCTCGTTCATGGTAAGGCCCGGTATTTTTTCATCTAACTTACCATAGAATTCTGCATTGAGCTGTTGGAGATGATGAATGAGTTCATGGTGGCCTTCATTTATTTTAAGACTTTTTTTAATGGACAATAGGATGTCTGAAAGTTCATCTTTGCTCATGGAAGAGTTGCTCTTCTTCAAAACAGCCATTAGTTTTTCTTCAATCTCTTTGTTTGCACTCTCTTTTTCCAGAACAAAGTTGGTAAGGTTAATTAGCTCACGACTTTTATAATCAAGTTCGCTTTTTAGTAAGTCTTTTTTTGATTGCTCATTTTTTAAACTGAGTTCTGCCAATTCTCTATTCTTTTGTGCAATGCTTCTTTCTTTTTTAAACTTATCTCTTTGTCTCAAATAATAGACTGAACCTATTCCTACCAAGGCAACCAATACAAAAATAACCAGAAGGACATATAAGTTTCTTGCCTCTTGGCTATGCTTTAATTCGGCAAGCTCCTTTTCTTTCAAGGCAATTTCAGCAGCTTTTTTTTCCGATTCATATTTGGCAGACAGCTCTTCCGTTATAGCGATTTTGTCCTTATTGAAGATACTATCTTTTAAGGCATGGTATTTTGAGCTATAGTGAAAGGCTTTTTTAAAATCCTCCATCCCCTTATAGGTCTCGGCAAAGGATTGGTACGCCTGAAGGATTTCGTTCTCCGATTGGTTAGCTTGACCTATTTCCAGCATTTTTTGGCTAACCTTTATTGCTTGGCCCCACTTTTTCTGCAATCGGTATACCTCCGCCATATTCATTAAGGCTACAATTTTATTGGTTTTGCCTCCGATATCTTCCAAGATGGCAAGGTTACGATTATAATATTGCAGTGCATTTTCAAGATTCCCATTCTCTTGTTCAACGGCTCCCAAATTAGTGTAAGCCAAGGCTTCTCTCTGTCGGTCTCCTATTTCAAGTGCTATCCGTAAGGCTTCTTGGTGGCATTCTAATGATTTCACCAAATCATATTGGTCATAATATATAGTTCCTAGGCTTCCTAACACCGTCATTTCAGCCACCTTGTCCTTTAAGTCACGAACCAAATCCAAAGCCTCGGTATAGTACTTTATTGCTAGGTCAGATTTGGCCAAACGCCTATAAACCATACCAATATTTGATTTAGCAATTGCTAGGGTGCCTTTATCAGGTAGTTGCTCCCTAATTTTCAGACATTCAAAGTACCATTTCAGGGCGTTCACGTAATCATCATTGTAAAAGAAGGTAATGGCAATATTATTCATTGCCCGCGACTGCCCATCAAGGTCTTTCAGATTTTTATATAGCTGAAGTGTCCTACTAAAAACATTGCGAGACTTATCAAAATCACCTAATCCATTATAGGATAATCCCTGAAGATTCAATGTGGAGGCTTGGCCAAGGGTGTCGTTCAGAGATTCAAACAGATTGATAACAATATTAGCCTGCCTTACGGCCGAATCAAACTGGCTTGTAGCAACCAAGTGACTGGTGACCAACCGAAGTGCGTAGGCCTTTCCTTTTATATAATTTAAACTATCGCTTAAAAACAAGGCCTCTTTTGAGTAGCCTGGCAGTTGGTCGGGGCGAACGTTGCGCTGCTCCCAAGCCACAGCATTTAGGCTATCAATTTCTTCATAAATCAGCTTGCTTGAGCTGGTTTGTCCCCCTTTTTGCGGCTTGTTATATGTACATGAAAGCAAACATGCAATCGAAGCAAGCAAAAAAACCTTAAGCAATATATTTGATCCCATCTTAATAAATTTGAATCATGAAAAATGAATCCGTTTTATCATTACATGCTCTAAAACAAATAGATACCCCAATTCTTTGTTGGGGAGGAAGGGTAAATTAGCAATTTAATTTCATCTGTCCCAGATACCGTTTTTATTTCAGCAAACAATACTCCATATTACTGACCTTTGAACTGAATAGCATATCTCTCATGAACCCATTATTGATAAGCGGCATTATCGCTGCCTACTTTTTGGTATTAATTGGTATTTCTTTTTTTACCTCACGCCAGTCGGATACTAAGACTTTCTTTACGGCCAATCGGCAATCGCCTTGGTATTTGGTGGCCTTTGGGATGATAGGTGCCTCGCTGTCGGGTGTTACCTTTATCAGCATACCGGGCGAGGTGGGCAATTCCTATTTCAGTTATTTTCAGGTGGTGCTGGGCTATGTGCTAGGCTATGCGGTGATTGGCAAAATTTTACTACCACTTTACTATAAGCTCAACCTTACCTCTATTTATGGCTATCTGGAGCAGCGTCTTGGCTTTTGGAGCTATAAAACCGGGGCTTTCTTTTTCTTGATTTCGCGCCTGATAGGCTCGTCTTTCCGCTTGTTTTTGGTGGCGGGCGTACTGCAACTGGCGGTATTTGATGCCGTGGGGCTTCGCTTTGAATTTACGGTGCTGGTTACTATTCTGCTGATTTGGCTGTACACCTTCCGCGGGGGTATAAAAACGATAGTATTTACGGATACGCTACAGACCTTTTTCATGCTGGCCGCAGTGGTTATTAGCATTGTGCTTATCAGTCGAGAACTAGGCCTGGGCCTTGGGGGATTGATTGCTGAAGTAAGAAACAGTGAACTTTCGCAAATATTTGTGTGGGATTGGCAAAGCCCACGTCACTTCTGGAAACAGTTTTTGAGTGGAGCCTTTATCGCCATTGTGATGACAGGCCTCGACCAAGATATGATGCAGAAAAACCTCACCTGTCGTAGCCTAGGCGATGCCCAGAAGAATATGTTTTGGTTTACCATCACGCTCGTGTTTGTCAACCTGCTGTTCTTGACCTTGGGCGCTGCGCTCTATTTATATGCTAATGCCAAAGGGATTGCTATCCCTGCCCGAACCGATAACCTGTACCCTCTACTAGCACTCAATCATTTTTCACTGGCGGTGGGCATCGTATTTATCCTAGGCATTATTGCCGCTGCCTACTCTAGTGCCGATTCGGCCCTTACGGCCCTCACTACTTCTTTTTGTGTGGATATCCTAAACTTTGAAAAACGCCAACTGCCTAATGAAAAGCGTACTCGCATGCTGGTGCATATTGGCTTTTCCTTGCTTACGGCCTTGGTAGTGATTGCCTTCCGGTATATCAATGACGAGAGTGTAATCAACTCGGTATTTAAAGCGGCCGGATACACCTATGGTCCTTTGCTTGGCCTTTTTGTGTTTGGTATGTATACCCAAAGAAACGTAAAGGACAGCTGGGTACCTGCGGTATGCGTCCCCGCTCCTATCCTTTCGTATATCGTGAACGCAAATTCAGTAGCGTGGTTGGGCGGCTATAAGTTTGGCTTTGAGATTTTACTATTAAACGGAGCTTTCACCTTACTGGGATTGTTTTTAATCAGCAAGCGTTCAGAGGGTAAGGGCTAAGGCCGGATCCCAGAAACGCTTTTTGAATTCAATCACTTGGTCGTTTGCCACGGCTATGCCTTCGGCTTCGAGCCGCCTTTGCATTTCATCGGGATGACCAAAATGATGCTTGCCCGTAAGTAAGCCTGTGCGATTGAGCACCCTGTGCGCAGGCACATCGCTGGGGCAGCCGTTCATAGCCCAACCCACCATGCGAGCGCTACCTTTGGTACCCAAATAATTGGCAATGGCTCCATACGAAGTAACCCTTCCTGCGGGTATCTGACGAACCACCTCGTACACATCCTGAAAAAAACTTTCTTTAGCCACGGGCTCAATTTACAAAAAGTACGTTTTCCTCCTATACTACCAAAAAATATTTGCCCATACCCCATCATCACCTATTGAATAATTTGTAGTATTGCATCTTGTTTCTATCATAAAATGCAACGCATCATCTACGGTTTGCTTGGATTGATTCTGGTACTGGGCCTAGCCAATAGCTCTGAGCTGCCCAGCCATGCCCCCAGCCCTTCAATTGCGGCCACAATCGACATAGATGCGCCTAGTCCATTGGAGCATGTAGACTCCCAAGGCGTTTCGTATGGCCTTGTTGCGAAAGTTCTCTCTCAAAAAATCAGTCCCTTGATAAATACTTCATGGAGCTGGAGACATAAAACTCCTCTTTCTTTTTGGCTGCATACGTTTGAAAACAAAGTACGTGTTCATACTACCTTTAAGTCTTACATCCTCTTTAGAGCTATCCTTATCTGATTAGCAATCCCTACCACACCTTTGCTATCAGTATTCATTCTTAACTTTACTATTTATGTCGAAAAGAAGATTTCCTCTATATCTTCAAATTATTATTGGCCTTGTGGCCGGGATCGTATGGAGTTTTATCAGTATCGGCTTTGAGCTCCCGCTTACCGTTACCACGCATTATATTAAGCCCATAGGCACCATCTTTGTCAACCTACTCAAGATGATTGCCGTGCCCTTGGTGCTGGCCTCTCTTATCGTAGGAGTTTCAGGACTTAACGACACCCAGAAACTGGCCCGTATTGGCAGCAAAACCATCGGTATCTATTTGCTCACCACCATTATTGCTATCAGCATTGGCTTGGTCATGGCCAATATTATCCGCCCGGGCGACCGGCTACCTGCCGAAACCCGCGACAACCTGATGAGCGTGTATAATACCAACGTGCAAACTAAGCTTGAAACTGCTGAGAATGTGCAAGAAAAGGGCATTTTACAACCGTTGGTAGATATGGTACCCGAAAATATCACCCAAGCAGCTGCCAATAATACCATGATGCTTCAAGTGGTGTTTTTTGCTATGCTTTTCGGTATTGCCCTTATTAATATCCCTCGTGAAAAAAGAGGCTCTGTCATTAGTTTCTTTGAGGGCTTTAATGAAGTCATTCTAAAAATGGTGGACTACATCATGTACACGGCTCCTTATGGCGTATTTGCCTTAATTGCCACGCTGATGATAGAAACTGCCGGAGATGATTTGAGCAAAGCCTTAGACCTACTAGCGGGACTCGGCTGGTATAGCATCACGGTACTGATAGGCCTTGGCCTTGTGATTACAGTGGTATATCCCATCATGGTGAAAGTATTTGCCAAGTTTCCGGCCGGAAAGTTCCTCAAAGGAATTCGCCCCGCCCAACTGGTGGCTTTTAGCACCAGCTCGAGCAGTGCCACTTTGCCCGTTACGATTCAGCAATGTGAAAAAGAGCTCGGCATCAAAGAAGAAATCTCCAGCTTTGTTCTGCCCGTGGGTGCTACTATCAACATGGACGGCACTAGCTTGTACCAAGGGGTAGCCGCTGTATTTATCGCCCAAGCATTAGGCATTGACCTCACCATTGGCGACCAATTGATGATCGTGCTTACCGCTACTTTGGCCTCTATCGGTTCGGCCGGAGTGCCGGGAGCAGGTATGGTGATGCTGGTGGTGGTGTTGCAGTCGATTGGTGTGCCGGTAGATGGCATTGCCCTTATATTGGCCGTTGACCGTATTCTAGATATGTGCCGCACAACCGTAAACGTAACTGGCGATGCAGCTGTGGCCCTTATCATCAACCACAGTGAAAACAAACGGGTGCAAAAAATAAAAAAACAAGAAGCCTCCGATGCGAGTATCGGAAAAAAAGTAGAACTTATACGGGAAACCGACTTGAACTAACCTAAAGAAAAAACCTACCCTATGTTCCTTTCTATTATTATTCTTTTGGTGGGATTTGTAATCCTTATCAAAGGAGCCGATTTACTGGTGGATGGATCCTCGGGAATTGCGCGTAAATATGGCGTTTCCGAATTAGCCATTGGCCTTACCGTAGTAGCTTTTGGTACATCTATGCCCGAGTTGGTGGTGAGCCTTATCAGCAGTACCCAAGGTTATAGCGATATTGTGTACGGCAACGTGATTGGCAGTAACCTTTTCAACCTCCTCTTTATCCTTGGCGTAGCAGGCGCCATATTTCCGCTTACTGTCCAAAACCAAACCGTGTGGAAAGAAATCCCTTTCTCTCTATTTGTCACCGTACTAATGGTAGTGCTGGCCAACGATGTGTGGGTTTGGGGAGGCGAGCAAAATATTCTTTCGCGCTACGATGCATCCATATTAGTAGTACTGTTTGTGGGTTTTGTGCTGTACATACTTCGCTCCATGAAGAACAATGAGTTTACTCTGGATACACCCAGTACCGAAACGCCCAAGCCGAATTGGAAACTCATCACTTTTATTGTGCTAGGTCTTGTAGGCCTTGTGGGTGGTGGCAAGTTGGTGGTAGATAACTCGGTGTTTATTGCACGCAGCTTCGGCCTTAGCGAAAAATTGATTGGCCTCACCATTATTGCCGCTGGCACTTCCCTGCCCGAATTGGCCACTTCGGCTGTGGCCGCCTTCAAGCGCAACAGCGATATTGCGGTAGGCAACATCATCGGCTCAAACATTTTTAATGTGCTTTTGATATTAGGGGTAAGCGCTTTTATCACACCTGCTCCTTTCACTACAGAACTCAATTTGGACATCGCCATTTTACTGGGCGCTACCATGATTCTATTCGTGGCCATGTTTACCGGAAAAATGCAAAAACTAGATCGCTGGGAGGCCATGCTCCTGTTCTTGGCCTATCTGGTTTATCTTGTCTATTTGATTTATAGAAATTAACTTGCCCACCTAACTAAACCCTTACCCGTTTGGAACACATATTATCAGCCAGCCATATCTCCAAAAGATATGCGCAACACCATGCCCTAAACGATGTGAGTATTGCTATTCCCAAGGGCAGTATTTTCGGACTGCTAGGCCCTAATGGTGCCGGAAAAACCACACTCATACGTATCATTACGCAAATCATCACGGCAGACGAAGGCCAGATTCTTTTCAATGGTGAGCCTTTGCAACCCAAGCACGTGCCCCTAATTGGCTATTTGCCCGAGGAACGCGGCCTTTATAAGAAAATGAAGGTGGGCGAGCAATTGGTATACCTGGGCCAGCTTCGTGGCCTGAGCCATAAAGAAGCCTCCGACAAAAGTAAATTCTGGGTAAAGAAACTGGAAATTGCCGACTGGTGGAGCAAGAAAGTGGAAGACCTAAGTAAAGGAATGGCCCAGAAAATCCAGTTTATTGCTACGGTAATGCACGAGCCTGAACTCATTATTTTGGATGAACCTTTCTCGGGCTTTGATCCTATCAATGCCAACCTTATCCGAGATGAGATTTTACAGCTTCGTAAAAAGGGGTGCACCATCATATTCTCCACTCACCGTATGGAAACCGTGGAAGATTTGTGTGACTCTATTGCCCTGATTAACAAATCGGAAAAGATATTGGACGGCACCAAAAGGGAAATCAAAGAAGCCTACCGCAACAATACCTTTTTATTGCATTGCCAAGGTTCGGTTGCTTCTAATGGGATATTTGACGTGCTAAGTGAGAAAAACGAAGGCGAGAACCATTTCTCCTACCAACTCAAACTTAAGGAAGGCCACAGTGCCAACGAACTGCTGAACACCATTTTGCCTCAGGTGCAAATCCAATCGTTCAGTGAGAAAATCCCGAGCATCAACGAAATATTCATTACCAAAGTAGGAGGAGACAAGTCATGAAAAAGATATTCTTAATTATACAAAGGGAATTTTTGAGCCGCGTTCAGAAGAAGTCTTTCTTGGTGGCTACTATCCTTGTTCCTTTGATTTTCCCGGCCATTATTGGGGTGATGATTTACCTAGCCATTCAGGAAGATAAAGCCACTTCGGCCAAAACCGTGTGGGTGATTGACGAAAGTAAACTCTTCGATTTTTCCGACACCACAAGCTCCAATAAATATGCCTATGTGCTAAAAGACATGCCATTGGCCGAGGCGAAAACCGCCTTTAATGAAACCGAAGACTATGCCTTGCTATACATACCGCCAATGAGCTTGGATACCCCGCAAAGTATGTCGTTCTATGCTAAAAATACTCCGGGCATTTCGGTAATTGGGGAATTTGAAAGACGCTTTGAAGGACAGATCAGAGAGGCTAAGCTTTTGAGATCGGGCATTTCGCAAGACATGCTCGATAAACTAAAGGCTGATGTTAGCATTGAAACCTTCATGATCGAAGGTGAAAACGAAAAACAAAGCAGTGCCGATGCCACCTTCTGGATTTCTTACGCTACCGGTTTCTTGATATATATTTTCTTGTTTGCGTATGGTGCCCAAGTAATGCAAGGGGTGATTGAGGAGAAAAACTCCAAAATTGTGGAAATCATGATTTCGGCCGTGCGACCTTTCCAGTTGATGCTGGGAAAAATCATTGGTGTGGCTTCTGTGGGGCTATTCCAAGTGCTGATTTGGGTGGTGCTCATGACAGGTATTTATACCGTAGGCCTCGGAGCACTCGGGCTGAAAATGCCTCAGCAGCAAATGATGGAAGAGGTGCAAAGCAATATGCCTGAAGAAGCCAAGCAAGAAGCTGACTTGAGCAAATACCAAGAAAATGCCAAGGTGCAAAAGCTCATCAGTGCCATTGATAGCATTCCGGTTGCAAAAATTACGCTCTTGTTTTTGTTCTATTTCATTGGTGGCTACCTTATGTATGCCTCGCTCTTTGCAGCGGTGGGCAGCGCAGTAGATACGCCTTCCGATGCGCAACAGTTTATGATGCCTATCATGCTCCCCATTATCGTGAGTTTGATGGGCCTATTCATGTTCGTATTTAAAGATCCGAACGGCAGCATCAGCTTCTGGCTATCCATCATACCGTTTACGTCCCCCATTACCATGATGGGCCGAATCGCCTTTGGCGTGCCGACTTGGGAACTGATACTTTCCATGGTTTTATTGATTGGTGGATTTATGTTTACCACTTGGCTGGCGGCCCGCATCTACCGTGTGGGTATTTTGATGCACGGTACCAAGGTAAACTACAAAACCTTGGCCAAGTGGTTCTTGCAGAAGAATTAAACGTAACCATTTACTATTTAAAGGATTGCTCATGGGCAATCCTTTTTTATTTAATCCCTTGGCACAGAAGTTTAACATTATTTAACCCCCGCTGAAGCAGGGAAATCAATCGGTATGCGTTAATTTCAAACCGATATCCGTGCATCAAAGGATAATTTACTATTTTCGCCCATAAATTTTTTATTATGCATCAATTCAACAAGGTTAATAACATAACAGGATGGATCGTTTTTGCCATCTCTGCGATTGTGTATACACTCACGGTAGAGCCTACCGCCAGCTTTTGGGACTGCGGTGAGTTCATTGCCGTTTCGTATAAGCTGGAAGTACCTCACCCTCCGGGAGCACCTTTCTTTTTATTGCTAGGCCGTATGTTCTCTTTCTTGGCCATGGGCGATGTAAGCAAAGTGGCGTATTGGATCAATATGCTCAGCGTGGCTTCCAGTGCCTTCACCATCCTATTTTTATTCTGGAGCATTACCTTGTTGGCTCGCAAAATTGTAAAACCGGTAATCGGACAAGAAACCATTGGGCAACTTATTACCATGATGGGAGCCGGAGCTGTGGGCGCATTGGCCTACACCTTCTCTGATTCTTTCTGGTTTTCTGCTGTTGAAGCCGAGGTATATGCCATGTCTTCTTTCTTCACGGCTTTCGTAGTTTGGGCGATGCTGAAGTGGGAACTGATTGAAGATGAAGGCGATGCCAACCGCTGGTTGATTTTTATTGCCTACATGATGGGCCTTTCCATTGGTGTCCATTTATTGAACTTGGTAACCATTCCTGCTTTAGCCTTAATCTACTATTTCAAGAAATACGATTTCTCGGTAAAAGGACTCATTGTAGCCTTGGGCATCAGCGGATTTATTGTGATTTTGATCAACGACATCATCATTCCGGGCTTTCCGTCTATTACAGGAAGCTTCGAGGTGTTTTTTGTCAATAACCTCGGCCTTCCTTTTGGCTCGGGCGGGGTATTCTTTGCAGCCATTACCTTAGGCTCTTTGATTTACGGAATCCTGTATTCCATCAAAAACGAAAAAGTATTATTGAACACCGGCCTTATGTGCCTTACGGTTATCCTGATTGGGTATTCGTCTTATACCTTGGTATTGATTCGTAGTAATTACAATCCTCCAATTGATGAAAACAACCCTGAAAACCTGATCAATTTCATCTCCTACCTCAAAAGAGAGCAGTATGGCTCACGCCCACTTGTTTTCGGACAGCTGTTTACAGCCGAACTGGTTGACCAAAAAAGAACCTCTCCGGTATATGTAAAAGGGAAAGACAAGTACGAGGTGGCCGATTATAAACTAGAAAACATTTACGACCCTAAGCATACTACACTGCTGCCTCGTATGTGGAGCAATCAGCCTTCGCATGTGCAGCGCTATCAAGAGATTATGGGTCTACGCCCTGGCGAAAAACCTTCATTCTTCGACAATATCTCCTACATGCTCCAATACCAAATTGGTCACATGTACTTGCGTTATTTTATGTGGAACTTCGTAGGCCGCAGCTCGGATATTGATGGTGCAAGCTGGGAAACTCCTTTCAATGCATTTGAAAAAGTACCCGAAGCCATCAGTAGCAACGAAGGCCGCAACAACTTCTTGATGCTTCCGCTGATACTAGGCCTGATTGGTTTGATTTTCCAATATACTACCGACAAGCGCAATTTTGCTTTCGTGGGCATGCTCTTCTTCCTTACCGGAGCCGCGCTAGTGCTTTACCTAAATTCACCCCCTATCGAACCGCGTGAACGCGATTACATCTACGTAGGTTCCTACTATGCTTTTGCCATCTGGATTGGCCTTGGCGTAGTAGCCATCATCACATTCTTGCAAAAGAAAATGAAAGAAGGTGTGCTTGCCCCGGTAGCTACTACCCTTATCTGCTTTTCGGTGCCGGGCATTATGGCGGCCGAAGGATGGGATGACCACGACCGCTCTAACCGCTATTTCTCGGTAGATTCGGCCAAAAACATGCTAGCCAGCTGTGCGCCAAATGCCATTCTGTTTACAGGAGGCGATAACGACACCTTCCCGCTATGGTATGTACAAGAAGTTGAAGGTTTCCGTACCGATGTACGCGTGGTGGTACTCAGCTATTTCAACACCGATTGGTATGTGGATCAAATGACCCGTCCGGCTTATGAGTCGCAACCTTTCCCTTTCAGCTTGAAAAGAGAGCAATACAAGAGCGGTGGATTGAACGATGTTATATATTATGTAGAAAATCCTAACGTGAAAGGTGCCATCAACCTTGAGCAATACATGAAGCTGGTAAAAGAAAGCAGCAAGGCGATTCAGTACAATACGCCCGATGCCAACTTCAACACCATCCCTTCCAAAGATTTGTTCTTGAACGTGGATACCGCTGCGGTATTGGCCAAGGGAATTATCCCCGATGCCCATAAATCGCTTCTTACCAGTCGCATGGCACTGAAAGTGAAAGGCCGTGTGCTAGAGAAGAAAGATATTATGTTGCTGGATATGTTGGTGACCAATAAATGGGAACGTCCGATATATTTCAACAACACTTCTCTCCAAAGCATTGGTGTAGACTTGCGCAAATACGTGGTGCATGAAGGAACGACCTATCGTTTGCTTCCGGTAGAAAACCCCGATCCTCGCCAAGAACTGGTAAATACCGAGGTTATGTACGACCACATGGTGAACAACTTCTTCTGGCGTGAACTGAACAACCCTGAGGTATACTACAATGAAAACTACCGCAACTTTGTGCTGAATCATCGCTCAAGCTTCAACACCCTGGCCCGCGGACTGTACAAAGAAGGCAAAAACGAACAAGCCATAGCAGCCCTCAAAAAATCTATAGAAGTAATGCCACACGAAGTGGTAGCGTATGACTATGCCACCACCGAGAGCATTGGACTATTACTTGCTTTGGAACAAAAAGAAATGGCCTTGGAGATGGCCTCCAAGCTATGGAAAACCAGCTCGGAACAGTTTGAATATTACCTTGAGACTGACCGCAATATTGGCATGGAAAAAGAGAAGCACTTCGCCATTATGAACCAAACGGTGCAGATATTACGTGCCGGAGGCGCTAGTGCCGAAGCGGCTGAGTATCAGGAAACGCTGATGCAGTACTACGAAAAGTTAAATATGTAAGCTTCTCAAAAATAGATTCAAAAGCCTGCAAAATTGATTGCAGGCTTTTTTTATATCAAAAAAACACCACGAGAAGCGCGTGCTAAATCATTTTCAACTACGGTCTATTAGAATGGTTACATTGCCTTCTATTCCCGCATTAACAGTACAGCCCAGCCTATGTAGGATAAATTATTAATAAATTTATATCTTTACTGATTCTCTATCCCCTTGAAAATGAAAAATGGTGCCCTCCATTGGTTACTAATTTTGGCCCTAAGCTTTGCCCCATTTGTGAGCAAGGCAACTGACCCCGACTCCCTTATTGTTCATAATTTCGGAACCTCCAATTTCAAAACTACTGCTATTACCTACCTCATTGCGGAAGACAGCAGTGGCGTATTGTATTTTGCCAACGAAAGCGGACTATTGGTATTCAATGGCAGCGAGTGGAACCTCTTCACTACCGATGGCTTCAAAGCCGTGTATTCCTTATATATCGATGAGCAGGCCGGAAGGATTTATTCCGGAGGCATGGATGAGTTTGGATATTTCTCGCGTGATAAAAAAGGCTCTTTTGTATACACCTCTCTGCGCGAACGCCTACCTGCGGACAAAAAAATCCGGGAATGCTGGCAAATACTAAAACGAGGAAATGAGATTATTTTCAACTCCTACACCAACCTTGTTGTTTATGAGGACGATTCGGTAAGGACTATAGAAGAAAAGGACATCTGGTTGCTGCCTTATAAAGATAAAATATACGCGGGCGTATACGACAAAGGCTTGGGGATATTGGAAAAGGATTCCATACGCTTGATGAATACCAAATTCAAGTGGCGAAACGATACGGCCTACGAAATATTAGAAAACGAAAAAGGGGAACCCGTATTATATACAGGCGAATCCGGTGCATACTCTTTTGATGAAGAAACATTTGAAACAAAGCCCCTTAGCACTCCCGCTTCGAAACATACCGATAAATACACCTTTTACGATGCTACTCCTTGGCGAGACAGCTTGTACTTTTACACTTCATACCGGGCTGGCTCTTTTATCATTTCAAAGAAAGGAGACCTCCTCGATTCTGTTACCCAAAAGCAAGACAACATCCCCACCAATTACCTTAACAATTGCTTCACCGATAGGCGACAAAATATCTGGATTGCCTCTAATTACGGGCTAGTTTACCTTCGCTGGCCTTACCATGATGAAATTTTACCAACAAAAGCCAACGTTCATATTGGTAAAATCGACATTGGCGACAGCACCGTTTTCACCTCGGCTGCTCAGCTAAATTTGAGCAATAATGATTTGAATAAATCCATCTCCTTTCACTATGCCACACCGGGCTATTTGCTGGAAGAGCTTCAATATTCCTATTATCTCGAAGGCTTCGATCAAAACTGGTCTTCCTGGCGCTCGGATATCAAGAAAGAATACACCAACCTTTCGGGTGGCGAATATACCTTCCGAGTGAAAGCCCGCTTGCTGAATGGCAAAGAGATTGGCAGCGATGAAATAAGGGTTAGCATCCCCACCCCATGGTACAAGGCATCGTGGTTTTATGCCGTCAGCGTATTAGCTATTAGTGGTTTGGTTTTTGGACTAATCCGCTTCAACACCAAGCGATTAAAGGCCCGCAACAGACGCTTAGAGTCTATCATCAACCAGCGCACCATTGAGCTGCTCGAACAAAAAGAACAATTGGCCGATGCCAATAAAGAGTTGCGCATTATCAACCACGAACTCGACAACTTTGTCTATCGGTCATCGCACGATCTAGTAGCTCCACTCAAATCGCTGAAAGGCCTCATACAGGTGGCCCAAATGGAGTCGAAAGAAGAGCAGCTCAACACCTATCTTAATATGATGAACCGGAGTGTGGCCAAGCTCGAAGACTTTATCAAAAGCATTATGGATTACTCCATCAATTCTAAAAGACCTTTGGAGCAGCTACCCATAGATATGGACGCTATGATTGACGAAATCATGGAAGATATCAAGTATTACAACCGGGTAGAGCGTGTAAAGATTATACGCGAATACGATGCCGACTTTAGTTTTATCTCTGATCCTAAACGCCTAAAAATCGTATTTAGCAATCTCATAACCAACAGCGTAAAATACCACAATTACAAAGAGAGCAATTCACCTTATATCAAAATCAAAGCGAGCCGTTCGGATGACAATAAAGTACTATTGGTAGTACAGGACAATGGCTTGGGGATTGACAAAATGCATCAAGGCAGAATCTTTGACATGTTTTTCCGCGCCACCGATACCTCTGAGGGTTCGGGCTTGGGGCTTTATATCGTGAAAGACACCATAGATATGCTAAAAGGCAGTATCGCATTGGAATCACACCCCAATGTAGGCACTACTTTTACCATCACACTTCCTTAAGCTTTCTTGTGTAGGATGTAGAACAAATCCAAGCTGGTATCTGCATCCTCCGACAGCAGGAAATTATCCTGAGAAATCCCCGTAACCAATCCTTTATTGGCCGCATTGAGGCGGTTGCGGTTGAGGCGGTTCAGCAAATCATACGGAAGACGCAGCAAAGGAGCCGGCAAGCGATATTGCAAGTTGAAGATGTCGAATCGAGTAATTTTACGCACCGAGGCACGGTTTTTTTCATGGTATTCCATCATGTGCGTATCTCCGGCCACACCTTTTGCCTCTACTTTATCAAAAATCGCTTCACATAGGGTGCGCAATTGTTCGGCTGTATATTCACGCACGTGCCAGGGATTGCGCGTAAGGGTAAGCTTGATGTTTGGGGTACTAATAAGCGCCTTGCCGCCCGGTTTAAGCAAGCGGTAGATTTCTTTTAGAAAGAGGGCATCATTTTCAATATGCTCAATCACCTGAAACGACACGATGGTGTCAAAACTCGCTTCCGGATAGTCTTGCAAAGGCGGAAATACCGCTTGCTTAAAGTTATGATTCGGATATGCTTCAGATAAGCGCGCAATCACCTCCCCTATTTTATCCAAAGCCAAATACGACTCGGCTAAGGGTGCCAAAAGTTCTACACCACGGCCTTCACCACAACCCAACTCCAGTAGCTTACCCGAAATATGGGGAATGGCCAAATAATAGGCTTTTAGCAAACGTTGATGTACAGGGTTGTCGGACTCAATAGAATCCGAGGCGATTTCAGTAGTGTATACACTCATTCTTTTTTATTTTGTGCAAAAATAAGGTATATAAAATAGATTAAACTTTTTTTCTGGAAAAATGCGCACGAGGCTTCTACTACTTTTTATGATTCTCCCCTGGGGGCTTAAAGCACAGCTCAATCAAAGCTTTAAGTATCAAACCAACCCGCCCTTGCTGCACAGTTTTGTGGTATTGAAAAGCGATAGCGAGCTTCAAGTCATGGGCGAAGTCACCTTTTTTAAGGAAGATATGTTGCAGTATCGGGCAGAATATGCCCTCACCAACGATGAGGCGGGCAACACGGTATTCAGTGCGGGTGTAATTCCCGAGAGCCAAATCGTACAAAGAGAACAGCTGGGTACCTATGGATATACCCTCGACCTAAGCGCTTATGTAAAAGAAGCCACCTTTTTATTTATTTCCTTTATTCACAAGGAAACCAACGAAACCTATACTATTTATAGAAACCTGAACGGTATCGATACTTGTCCCTTCTATTTTGAAAGGCAATTTATCCCACATCAGTACCCATACCTGCGCAATAACGACCGACTGAAAATTCGGGCCTTGGATAAAAGAATGGCTCCTATTTGGGTATATGGCTACAAAAGCCAGTTTCCGCAGGCGGATCCTCCCATGCTCATCACCAAGGCGCAAGCTAATATTCCGGTAGACACGGTTTTCACTCTTTTGGTAAACGACACCTTTATACCGCCCTTTGAAGGCATATTTATTTTTAAACCTGATAGTGCCGCTAGTACAGGGCGTAGCCTATTGGTGACCAACCCTTTCTATCCGGATGTAAAACTGCAAGAAAAAGTACGAGAACCCCTCGTGTACATTACCACCAAAGAAGAATGGGAAGAACTGAACCAAGGTACAGACATCAAGCTGCAGCTTGATAAATTCTGGCTGGCACTTTTACCTAATCAAGAGCGCGCCAAAAGCACCATAAAAGCCTTTTATCAAAACGTAAGCTTGGCCAATGAGCTATTTACTACCTACAAAGAGGGCTGGAAAACCGACATGGGCATGATTTACATTATATATGGCGCCCCTACAAAAGTGCTCAACTATGGCACTAAAGAAGAGTGGATCTACCTATCCGAGGAGAATAATTCCGTATTAAGCTTTACCTTTGTCCACGCACCCACTCTGTTCTCGGCCTCAGCTTATAGCCTAATCAGAGAAAAAAAGTATAAGAACAGCTGGTACCCAACAATTGATTTATGGAGAAAAGGAAGAAAGTAGACAAGCCCGGTTTTAAGCATTTCAAACCGGCATTTACGGAAAATAAAGATTTAGTATTTGGTACCCGCGCCATCATTGAGGCCATTAGGGCCGGAAAAGAGGTTGACAAACTCCTGATTCAAAAGGGATTGACGAACGAGCTCACTACCGAACTCATCAACGAAGCCACTCAAGCAGGCGTACCCATACAAAAGGTGCCTGTAGAAAAACTGAACAAACTTACCCGCAAAAACCACCAAGGTGCTGTTTGCTACCTCTCGGTGATTCGCTATGCCCCCGTGGCCGAAGTGGTAAGTGCGTGTTTTGAAAAAGGAGTTGACCCTTTTCTGGTTATTTTAGATCGTATCACCGATGTGCGCAATTTTGGGGCAGTAGCCCGCACAGCCGATTGTGCCGGAGTGCATGCGCTCGTTATCCCCGATAAAGGAAGCGCACAAATTGGCAGCGATGCCATGAAAACCTCTGCGGGGGCTTTGAATTTCTTGTCGGTTTGCCGCGAACACAACTTAAAAGATACTATTCGCTATCTCAAAGACAGTGGATTAAAGATTATTGCATGTACCGAAAAAGGGGAGCAAAATCTGTATGAACTTGACCTGAAGGGCCCGGTAGCCATTATCATGGGCTCCGAAGAAGACGGCATTTCGCCTGAATACCTGCGCTTAGCCGATTTCAAGGGCAAGATTCCTATGGTGGGCAATATTGAGTCGCTCAATATTTCGGTTGCGGCCGGAGTGGCCATGTACGAAGTAGTTCGCCAAAAAGGACTATAAAATGGGGAATACCTACAGGTAGGTATTCCCTTTCTTTTCTTTTACTACATTGATAAACTCGCGGAATTTCCCTTCCAAATCTTTCCGACAAATCAACAGCACATTGTCGCATTCCGCTACCAAATACCCCTCTAGCCCTTGCACCAGTATGAGCTTTTCTGCTGGGCCTATCACGTAGCTATTCTTAGTATCCATCAGTATACCATTAGCTTGTACCACGTTGTTATCCGCATCTTTTTCACTGATTTCGTGTAGGGCGTTCCAAGAGCCTAAGTCCGACCAACCAAAATCTCCTTTCACCACATACACATTGTCGGCCTTTTCCATCACGCCATAGTCAATAGAAATATTTTTGCATTGCGAATAGGCTTGTGCAATAAAGGCCTGTTCCTTAGGCGTATGCAAAGCGGCAAGTCCTGCTTCAAAAACTTCCACCATATCGGGCAGGTGCTCTTCAAAGGCGGCTAGAATGCTAGACACATGCCAGATGAAGATTCCGGCATTCCACACGAAGTCCCCACTTTCCAGAAACTTAATGGCCAGTTCTTTTTCGGGCTTTTCGGTAAATGTCACCACTTGGTGGATTTCGTCCACAGCTTCGGTTTCAAACTGAATATAGCCATAGCCTGTATCGGGGCGGCTGGGCGTAATGCCCAAGGTAACCAGGCGATTGCCCGCTGAGGCAAAGCGCAGCGCCTTTTGTATTTCTTTGCGAAATACCTCCTCCTTCAAAATCAAATGATCGGCCGGAGTTACTACGATGGTCGCCTCAGGATTTTGCGCCTTGATTTTATAGGAGGCATACGCAATGCAAGGAGCGGTATTTTTCCGTGCGGGCTCAAGCAAAATCTGGTGTTCTGTCAAAAAAGGCAATTGTTCCATCACCAATTCTTTGTACGACTCATGCGTAACTACCAAGATATTTTCCGGCAAAGCAATATCCTTAAAGCGCTCATAGGTCATTTGCAGCAAGGTGCTGCCTGTGCCTAGTACATCCAGAAATTGCTTGGGCTTATGTGTACGACTATATGGCCAAAAACGAGTGCCTAAGCCTCCGGCCATTATTACCACAAAGGTATTTTGCATTATATAATCCCTTCTTTTAATAAATCATGCAGATGAACAAAGCCTACAGGCTGTTTTCCATCTACCACTATCAGCTGCGAAATGTTATTGTCTTGCATGGTATGCAGCGCTTTTACAGCAAAGGCTCCACTTTCTATGGTTTTGGGCGATGTTCCCATGATGTCCTTCGCCTGTACTTGGTCGAAGTTAATGCTTTTCTGCATCATTCTGCGCAAATCGCCATCGGTGATTACACCCACCAGTTCGCCCGCAGCATTTACTACGGCCGCAGCACCCAATCGGTTGGAAGAAATCTCGATAATCACCTCCTTCGCGCTTGTATCCGGACTTACCTTGGGGCAGGCATTGTTTTTAAAAATATCATCCACCTTCAAATAAAGCTGCTTGCCAAGGCTACCTCCCGGATGGTAGCGGGCAAAATCTTCGCTACTAAACCCTCGGCATTCGAGCAAACTTACCGCCAGCGCATCACCAAGGGCCAGATGAGCCGTGGTGCTGGTAGTAGGAGCCAAATTATTGGGACAAGCTTCTGCACCAATGGTCGCATTCAGTATAAAATCGGCCTGCTGAGCCAAATACGAATCGGTATTGCTTACCAAGGCCACTAGTTGCGAGCCTGTTCGTTTTAATAGAGGAACCAACACTTTTATCTCCGGAGTATTACCACTCTTAGATATACAAATCACGATATCGTCTTTCTGCACCATGCCCAAGTCGCCATGAATGGCATCCGCAGCATGCATAAACAAAGCAGGGGTTCCGGTCGAATTCAGTGTAGCCACAATTTTATTGGCGATAATGGCACTTTTACCAATTCCGGTAATCACCACACGACCCTTACACGCCAGTATGGCTTCTACACATTGCACAAAACTATCGTCTACCAAATCCGCAATTTTTCTTACTGCATCCGCCTCATTTATGAGGGTGTCTCTGGCTATTTGTTTGATATTTTTTATTAAATTCAACTTATACAATGTTTAATGAGTAATTTTATATGTCTCTGGCGGCAATTAAAGATTAAACTCTTTTTAAATAGGATTTAACAAGGAGCAAATCTTTCATTTGCAAACAAACCTAATTGAAATCACGTATTCCTCAAAATCGGAATTACCTGTTACAAAGTTAACGTTTCTGTTACCATTTCTAACCCCCTGGTTGGTAGCAGTCACGTGAATTCGTCATATATTTTTTAAGGAAAGATGATAGAAGCGCAAGTTGATGAGTTAAAAAGTAAACTAAAAGAAATTTTCGGGTATAATAGTTTTCGTGGCAACCAAGAGGCCATTATCCGAAACATACTTGACGGACGCAATACCTTCGTAATTATGCCCACGGGGGCTGGCAAATCATTGTGCTACCAATTGCCCGCCTTGGTACAAGAGGGAACGGCCATAGTAATCTCCCCGCTGATTGCCCTGATGAAAAATCAGGTAGACCAAATGAATGCCTTTGGTATCAATGCTCAGTTTTTAAATTCTACATTGAATAAAACCGAGATGAACAAAGTGAAGAAGGAAACCCTCAGCGGCAAGGTTAAATTGCTGTATGTGGCTCCTGAATCACTCACCAAAGAAGAAAATATCGAATTTCTCCGCAATGCGAAAATCTCCTTTGCGGCCATAGATGAAGCCCATTGTATTTCGGAATGGGGGCATGATTTCCGTCCCGAATACCGCAAGATAAAATCCATATTGGCACAGCTGGGCAATATGCCCGTGATAGCCCTTACAGCTACCGCCACCCCCAAAGTACAGCTCGATATCCAGAAAAACCTGCAAATGGAAGAGGCCGATGTATTTAAATCGTCCTTCAACCGAACCAATTTGTACTATGAAGTGCGCCCTAAGGTGCATACCAAAAAGCAGGTCATCAAATACATCAAATCCCACAAAGGGAAGTCGGGCATTGTGTATTGTCTGAGTCGGAAAAAGGTAGAAGAAATAGCCGAATTACTACGTGTAAACGATATCAAAGCAGCACCCTATCATGCCGGCCTCGATGGTAATGTACGCATGAAAAACCAAGACGACTTCTTGAATGAAGAGGTGGACGTAATCGTGGCCACTATCGCCTTTGGTATGGGCATCGATAAGCCCGATGTGCGCTTTGTTATCCACTACGATGCCCCAAAATCGTTGGAAGGTTATTACCAAGAAACCGGGAGGGCCGGACGTGATGGCCTGGAAGGAAACTGCGTGATGTTCTACAGTTATAACGACATCCTAAAACTTGAAAAATTTAATAAAGACAAACCCGTAACCGAGCGCGACAATGCCAAAATCTTGTTGCAAGAAATGGTGGGTTATGCCGAGTCTACGGTATGTCGCAGACGTCAGCTGCTGCATTATTTTGGCGAGCATTACGATGAAAGTCAATGCATAGAAAGCGGCAAATGCGACAACTGCATGAAACCGCGTGAGCAATTTGAAGCAGATAAATACCTGGAACTGGCCATAAAAGTGGTGCTCCAAACAGGGCAACGCTTTGCCATTGGGCACCTGTGCCATGTGCTCCGCGGCATGGAAAATGAATACGTAAAATCCTATGGCCATAATACCCTAGAGGTCTACGGCAAGGGAGAAGAACTCCCCGATCGGCAATGGGCTTCAATCATTCGTCAGGCACTGCTATATGAGTATCTGGAGAAAGACATTGAAAACATTGGCATCTTAAGAGTGAGCGAAAAAGGACTGTCCTATCTGGAAGCACCTTATCCGGTACATTTCACTAAAGATCACGAATACGATACCAATGCCGAAGAAGAGGACGTAAAAACCGAGCGCGAAAACAACAGTGCGAAGTCGTATGATAGCGCCCTGTTTGAGCAGCTTAAAGCCTTGCGCAAAAAAATAGCCAAGGAAAAAGGCCTTCCGCCCTATGTGGTTTTTCAAGATCCTTCCTTGGAAGAAATGGCGACCACCTATCCTACTTCTTTGGAAGAATTGGAAAAGATCAATGGCGTGGGCCGAGGTAAAGCCACTAAGTTTGGGCATAGCTTTATTGCCCTTATCAATAAGTTTGTTGAGGAAAACGAAATCGAAACGGCCTCTGAGGTGGTCATTAAATCGGCTGTAAATAAGTCGAAAATGAAAATCCACATCATACAGCAAATCGACCGAAAAATCGACTTGGTGGAAATTGCAGAAGGCAAAAGCATAAGTATGCTCGAACTGATTGATGAAATAGAACACATCTGCTATTCAGGCACTAAGCTCAACCTCGATTATTACATCGATGAGATTATGGATGATGAGCGTCAAGAAATTGTGTACGATTATTTCATGAATGCCGAAACCGACAACATCCGATTGGCCCTGCAAGAGCTAGCCGATGACGACTTCTCCGAGGAAGAACTCCGACTAATGCGTGTGAAATTCTTATCCGAATATGCCAACTAATTGTACCTTTGCAAACCGATTTTTTTACACACTTTTGCTTAGCATACCGAGATTAGACTCATGAATATACTCATATTAGGAAGTGGCGGACGCGAACATGCCTTGGCCAAAAAAATAGCCGAGAGCACGCATTGCGAGCGTTTATTCGTAGCACCCGGAAATGCCGGAACCGCTCAAATCGCCACCAACGTGCCGCTTTCTCCTACTGATTTCGAACAAGTAAGCCAGCTTATCCTGAAAGAAAACATAGGCTTGGTCGTAGTAGGCCCAGAAGACCCTTTGGTGAAAGGGATTCGTGATTATTTGGAAGCTAGGCCGGAACACAAAAACCTAAAACTGGTGGGCCCCGGAAAAATGGGCGCTCAGCTAGAAGGCAGCAAAGATTTCTCTAAGCGCTTTATGCAGCGTCACCATATCCCAACCGCCAAATACCAAACCTTTACCGCCAGCAACTTGGCCGATGGCCTAAAATATTTGGAAAGCATGAGCCTTCCTATTGTGCTCAAGGCCGATGGCTTAGCCGCGGGCAAAGGTGTGCTGATTGTAGAAGACTTGGAAGAAGCTAAAGCTTCGCTGAAAGAGATGCTGGTTGACCAGAAATTTGGAGCGGCTAGCACCCAAGTTGTGGTAGAGGAGTTCTTAGAAGGGATAGAGCTTTCGGTGTTTGTCCTTACCGATGGCCAACACTATGCAACCCTTCCCGAAGCCAAAGATTACAAGCGCATAGGCGATAACGATACCGGCCTGAACACCGGAGGTATGGGCGCAGTATCGCCTGTGGTTTTTGCCGATGCCGCTTTTATGAAAAAGGTAGAAGAGCGCGTAATCAAGCCTACCATTCAAGGGCTGCATCAAGAAGCCATTCCTTACAAAGGCTTTGTCTTTATTGGCCTCATGAATGTAAAAGGTGAGCCCTATGTGATTGAGTACAATGTGCGTATGGGCGACCCCGAAACAGAGGTAGTGATACCGCGTATTGAAAGCGATTTGGTAGAACTGCTACTGGCCTGTGCTGAGGGAAAAATGGAACAAGCGGAGCTGCGTATAAGTCCTAAAACAGCCACGACCGTAATGATGGTGGCCGAGGGTTATCCCGGAGATTACGAAAAAGGGAAAATTATTAAAGGTTGGGATACACCAACAAAAGCGTATATTTACCATGCTGGAACCAAGCTGAGCAATCAGGAAGTGCTCACCAACGGAGGCCGCGTAATGGCAGCCACCGGAATGGGCAACACTTTGGAAGAGGCATTAAAGATATCGTACGAAGCCGTGAACCAGATTTGCTGGGAAGGCATCACGTACCGAAAAGACATAGGCAAAGATTTGCAACGTTTGCTGGTGTCGTAATCCAAACCGCTTAGGCGGATACTATATAAACCCCAAAAATAAACGTAGATGGTAAGTGGGGTATAAGCCATCGATACATATAAATATAAAATATACATGGCGGGTTGTAGTTCGTGCAGCACCACCACCAAAGATGGAAAAGTAGCAGGTTGCCGAAGCAATGGCGGCTGCAAAACGGGTGGCTGCAACAAAATGAATGTGTTCGACTGGCTGTCCAATATGGATATGCCGTCTATTGATACCTTTGACGTGGCTGAAATCCGGTTCAAAGGAGGCAGAAAAGAGTTTTACCGAAACACCAACAAACTTCAGCTCACCACGGGCGATGCAGTGGTGGTAGAAGTGCAAGGCGGTCACCATGTGGGCTTTGTATCCTTACAGGGTGAACTGGTACGCCTGCAAATGCAAAAGAAAAAGGTGCAGAACAATGAGGAAATCAAGCAGATTTACCGATTGGCCACCCAAAAAGATTTAGAGAAATTCTACGAAACGGAGAAAAGAGAACTTCCTACCCTCTTCCGTACGCGCCAGATCATCCAAGAGCAAAAACTTGGCATGAAGCTGTCAGATGTAGAATACCAAGCTGATAATACCAAAGCCACTTTCTTTTATTCAGCCGAAGATCGGGTCGATTTCCGTGAGCTCATTAAGGTACTGGCCGGAGAATTTAAAATCCGCGTAGAGATGCGCCAAATCAGCCTGCGCCAAGAGGCAGGCCGCTTAGGGGGCATTGGTTCCTGCGGTCGCGAACTTTGCTGCTCTACGTGGCTCAGCGATTTCAAAAGTGTATCGACCACAGCGGCTAGGTATCAAAACCTTTCCTTGAATCCGAGCAAACTTTCCGGTCAGTGCGGACGCTTAAAATGCTGTCTCAACTATGAGCTGGACACCTATATGGATGCCCTCAAGGATATCCCTGAAGTTGAAGGATCCTTGCAAACTCAACAGGGCGATGCCAAGCTTCAAAAAACGGATATCTTCCGCAAAATTATGTGGTTTGGCTATGACACCGAAAATACTTGGTTCCCAATCTCTACCGAAAGGGTACGCGAGATACAGCAGCTCAATAAAAAGGGCGTAAAACCACTTACCTTAACAGAGGACAAACTGGAAATCGAGGAAGGTCCTATCTTGCCTATCAATAACGACTTGGAATTGATGGATCGTAAGTTCCGCAACAAAACCAAGAAGAAGAAAAAGAAGAAGCCGCGTAACCCGAATGCCCCTCAGGCCAATGCGGTGGAGGGAGGAGCCGTATCGGCACCGAATCCGAATCCAAACCGTCCGCTTAGGGAAAACATTGCTCCTAAAGAAGGGGGCGAAGCCAGAGAAGAAAGAACACAAGGCGGACAAAATCCTAGAAATGAGGGCAATCGAAACAGAAACAGGAATCGGAACAGAAACCGCAAACCGGGCGACAGAGGCGATAGAAGAAACAATAACGACCAAAATCCATCGGGAAATGAAAGCAACAATAGCTAAACAGTGGCTTCTGGGCATAGGCATTTGCCTGAGCATGGTATCTTGTGATAGCGATCGGGTATTTGAGCGCAACGATGACTTTGAAAACAGAATATGGGCTGCTGAAGACACGCACACCTTTTTGTTCACCATTGATGATGCACAAACCGATTATGAGGTATCGCTGAACGTACGTAATAGTTTGATATATCCGTATCAAAACCTGTACACTACCATCAGTATTGAAGACTCTACGGGCACAGAAATTTACCAAACCCTTAAGAACACTTCACTATTTGATGAGAAAACAGGCGAACCTCTAGGCAGTGGGCTAGGCGATATTTTCGATCACCAGTCTGTAGTAGTTTCAGGCTTACGCTTTCCGCACACTGGCACTTACACGGCCTTTGTTACACAGGCTATGCGTATGGATTCTCTACCGGAAATCATGTCGGTGGGTATACGGGTAGCCAAGATGGAAAAGTAAGTCAGGTGTTGAGCTGAGTCAGATACTTCTGTATCTGTTCGATAAAATACGGGCGCTGCAAGGCTAGCCAACGGCTATGAAATTTGGCCAGTGGCCAGCCTTTTTGCTGTAAAGTGTGGGGTAGATAAGCGTGGGTTTCTTTGATATTTCCCGACTGGTAGTAATATTCGTCATCGCTCAACAAAGCACCAAGGTATTCATTTTCCCTCATCAAGGTAAGGTCAGCAATGGGCAACCAAGCACTGGCTTCCATGTTGGGGACAAGCTGAGGTACAATCTCCTTGATTTTGGCATATAAACTTTGGCTGTTTTCCTTTATTCCTTGCACCACAAAAGCCCGCTGAGCTGTTTGCTCATACACAAAGCGCAGGTATTCCCTGAGTAATTTAGGTCCGGCATGTTTGCTGTCGTCTACACGTAGCTCATGCGGCACTATACTGGCCACCACATGGCCTTGCTGACGTGCCCGCGAAATGGCCACATTCAGTCGATTTTCCCCGCCACTACCATTCAGGCTACCAAACTGCATAGAGAACTTTCCTTTTTTGTCAGGGGCATAAGCAATGGAAAATAAAATAATATCGCGCTCATCGCCTTGCACATTTTCAATATTCTTTACAAAAAGTGGTTCGGAAGGATGTGCTGGTCGCCAGGCTTCTGCTTCAAGCAAATCCTCAATCGCATCGCGCTGGGCTTGGTTAAAGGTAACTATCCCCATACTATACTGCGGAAACTGTGCATGCAAGCGCTTCGCCAATTGCACCACATAGTGAGCTTCTTCGGCATTGGCATTCTTCTCCCAAATACCTTCCACTTTGTGATAATGCAAAGCCGAATGGGGCTGATTCACTGCTGACCTTTCGGGAAGGCATCGCAGGGAATCTTGATAGAAATAGGTGTTCGAGAAAGCAATAAGTTCAGGGTGCGCACTGCGGTAGTGGGACTGTAAAGAGAAGGAATCCCAATGAAAAGAAGCCAAATCTAAGAGCGAATCTACCTCCAAATGTACCTCTTCTGTATCTTCCTCCCAGCGCAATTGATACAAATCCGTAGGGGGTAATTGCTTGGAATCTCCCGCAATCACCACTTGCTTTCCTCGCACAATGGCCGGAATCCCTTTTTCGGCATAGCATTGACTGGCCTCATCAAAAATCACCAAGTCGAACATATCGCGTAAAGGGAAAATGGCCGAAACCGTCTCGGGCGAGGCAAGCCAGCAAGGCAATAAGTCGAACACCTCATGGTCGAAGGTGTCTACCAGTTTTCGTATAGGCCAGATTTTTCTTTTTTTAGTGGCCTGATGGCTCAATTCTTTATACGTAACCCGGTTTTTTAGTCGATTATGCTCTACCGATTGGTAGGTTCTTTCGCGAAGGCGCATCATCAAGATATCGAGACTCATTTTGGACTTTTCCTCTATCAGTTCACCCAATTCTTGTTCCTCCAAAGCAAAAACCGAGGATGACACCGAACGTAAAATCGGATATTTGTTTTCGATATGCTGAATCCAAGCCAGGTAAATACTCTGCTCAAAGCAGGCTTCTTTGGACACCTTTCCCTGATACTCTTCCAGCTGGCTAAGTACTTCTTGTGCAAAATCGGGCAAGTCTTCCCAAAGGGAATCTAGGGCCACCATGTCATCATAGTAAGGCTCAAGCGTTTGCACATAGGCTTCTTGCCCGTCTTGAAGAATGCCTTCTATCTGCGCTTCACTAAGCCAACGCGACCACTCAGCCGAACGCGCGCGGAATGTTTGAACCTTACTTGCCCAATCGGCCATCCATTGACGCCAGTCAGAAAAAGACAGTGCCCATTTATCAAGATAAAACTGACTCTTAGGCAAAGATTCAAAAACCTCCAAGGCTTGCAACGCCTCGGCCTGTAAATCAAACCAAGCTTCTACCTGTTTTCTTTCTTGCAAACTAGGAAGCCCCAATACCCATTGCTTTTCTTTCAAACCGGAAAGGAGATGCTCGGCATTCAGGCGATTATCTACCATGCGCATCAGGTGCTTGATATCGGCCTTGCTTGCTCCCAAGCTATTGGCCAGCAAAGCACGCTTGACAAAAATTCTGTTTTTGGAGAATAGCTTCCACGCGGTATAGTGCAGGTAACTTTTGGTATTGGCCAGCACGTCTTGCAGGGCAATTTGCAGCCGACCAATTTCCTCGGTACTGGTGCTCAGTTCTAAGCCTTCCTCCTCGTAGCATTGCATCAGGCGCGATTTAAGCACATCTAGTCCCAAAGTGGTGGGACGAGAACCAAGAGGAAGCTTAGCCCAATGCGCCATAAGAGCAAAAGATTGCTGATTTACCTTGGCAATACCCTCTTGAAAAAGAGTAAGTTGCTTGCCCCATTGATTCACCAAACTCCACGATATTTCCGCTCCCATCTGCTTTTTGAAATCGGGAAAAACCGAGCCTACCTCTTGGATGGCAACCTTGATTTGCTGTAAGCCATCCGACTCGTGCGTATGAAAAGAATGTCTATCCCCCCAAGTGGCTTGAGCAGGTTTGATGCTTTCCTTAAGTAAAAAATACCGCTTGATTACCCGTTTGAAATCCTGAATTTCGGATATAGGGAAATGCGCATACACATGCTTGAGCGCCAGTTCGGCTTTCTCGGGTATGAGTTGTAGGTATAGTTCTTTAATAGATATGCCCGCTTCGGTGGTGTCGAACAGGGCATTTTTATATTCCTGAAAGTGCTGTACCAGCTGAGCAATTCTCCGGCTAGTTTGGATAAACTTTCGCTCCAATTGGATAGTATCTAATCCATTGTTGAGGTATTGGTATTCCTCCAAGCGCTGAATTTGCTTTTCGATTTTTTGATACAGTCCTCGCCTATCGTCACTGAAATCGTGCACTAAAGCCATGAAAGCATCGAGGCCGGCTTGCTTCATCCGATCATACAGTACGTCCAATGCCGCCCGTTTTTGGCTCACCACCAATACCCGCTTACCTCGTGCCGCAAAATCGGCAATGAGGTTGCCAATGAGCTGGGTTTTTCCCGTGCCCGGAGGGCCTTGCACCACTAGCGATTTCCCCGACTTCACCGCCAAAAGTGCATTCTCCTGCGTGGCATCGAGCGCAAAAGGCGTATAGGTGTATTCTTCCTCCACCTTACGCAAATAGCTAAGGCTATTGGTTCCCTCTTCGGTGGTCGAAAAAGGGTTTTTAGAGGAAAAAAAATCTTCGATTGATTGCTGGGGGTAGTTCTCCACCAAGTGCTCGTAATCGGGATAGAGGTAGGAACCCGCTTGCGGGAAAATGCCCAAAACCGCTTCGGGGTACAGCTTGAGCATACCCGCTTTTTCGCTTGCTTCTAGTTCTTGCTTGGTAAAAGTCTGAAAACTTCGGAGCTCATCCAGAAATATATCTTGATTAAAGTGAAGGGAAATACCGGAATTTTTCAGCCATTGGTATAACTGTGTACGAAAAGTGGTGCTGTCGCTTGGGTAATCTTCCAAACTAGCCTCCAGTACCTCAGGTTTAAGAGTGGTATGGTTAAAAAAGGAATACGCTAACAGAAACGAAGGATTGATAAAACCACTCTCTCCTTCTCTCAAACTCAGTTGCCAGGTGTTTCCTTGAATTTCCAAATGCACAGGAAAAAAACAAAAAGGAGCCCGAACGACTGTTCCGTCCTGCATTTGTCCGCGTATGAATGGCCAAGCCACATATAAATCATCGGTACCGCGTTCGTCTTTAATAAACCGCACCGAACGCTGAAGCGCTCGCAGCTGCTTGCTCAAGGTATTGCCCGAGGCGCTGGTATCATCAACCACAGGACAAACCGCCTGCTTCTTTTGAGCAATAAGCGATTCTATTATGGAGAAGCTAGGCTTATCATTGGCAAAATCAAAAGCGTGCAGGTCAACAAACCAAGCATTGCCCGCTTTAAGCAGCTGCAAGGACCGATTGCTGGCGCTGAGGTTGGTGAGCCGTTTCTGAAAAGCCTTAAAAAATGTTGACATGCCGGATGTGCTTGTATCAATCGGAAAAATACACAATACTGAAATCTCAGAGTAGATTTATTTCATCTATATATAAGTTCCGCACAGAGAGAAGGATATTGGAAAAACAATAAATATTTTGTAACCTCACAGAGAAAATGCGCCAAGTTAGCCCCAATCCTACGCATTTACCTCCATTTATTACATCCTCCGTATTTTTACTGTCCTATATTTTATTGCACTTTGCTAATAAAATAATCTTGTTAAAGGAATTATTTGCAACCTATGTATTTTTTTATGTAAAAAATATTACATTTAATGTAGCAAGTAATTTTTACGACAAAACCCCGCTGCTCGTATGGCAAAGCTGAAAAATATTATCAGACAACTTACCGAGGAAGATTATCAGGCCATTTACAACTCCCTCATTGAAAGCAATGCGGAAAAATCGGCATATCTCCTAAAAAGTATGCGCGAGAAGCACCTGTCGGACAACAAGGTGATGGAAGAACTAGAGGTAAACACCAATGCCTACTACACCCTGCGTTCGCGGCTCAATCAAAAAATTGAGGAATACCTGCTCCAGCAAATGGAGAACCCGCGCACCGATATCTTGAAGAAGGTGGCCAATATCAATGAAATTATCTTTACCAAAAAGAAAGCCATTGCAGTAGCCACGCTCAAAAAGCTCGAAAAAGAATTACTTGACTACGACTTGTCCAATGAACTTACCATTGTATACAAGTATCTCAAGAAGCTAAACATCAACGCGCCCGATTACTTCACTTACTCACAGCTGTACAACAAGCATATAGCCTATATGCTGGCCGTGGATAAGGCGGAAGATTTATTGGCAGAGTATTTCAAAAAATACGGACAATACAGCCTCACGGGCGAGGAGAGGGAAAAGCTAGAACTCACGCTCCTCCACAAAGAAATGAACAATGTGTGCCGCTTATACGAGTCGCACCGACTGTATGTGTACCAGAGCTGCCTGGGCATTTTTCACCGTTTGTTTGTAGAGCCCGATGACGCCACCAATACCGAGCTGGATGCCGTAGAGGATATATTGGATAATGTAGATAAGATTTTTGCCCAATACACGCTTGACTCCATTTACTATCACCTGAAACTGGTGTTTGAATTCCTGCGCTTGGAGTATTACAACTACTACAAAGTATATCGCAAAGCGGAAAAGTATTTTGAAGAAGTGAATGAATCCGCTTCTATCTTGCTCTCTAATTTCAGCCTATATACCTATCCGGCTCAGTTTTTAATTACCAAAATTGAGCGCCATAGCCGGATGGAAAACTCGGCTGAAATGTATGAGGAGAATATTGGCCTCTTCCATGATTTTGATGTGGACACGGCCGATACGCCTAAGTACATTAGCTATGTGGTGTACCGTGCGCTAGGTTGCTACTATGCCGAAAAGTATGATGAGGCCGCCCGCTGGATCAACAACCTTCTCAATGAGGTGAGTTTGAAAAAGTACCCGCAAGCACAGCTGGAAATCAAAGTATTACTTGCTTTGCAGTATTGCCTAATGAGTGACTATGAACTCTTCAATCAGCTCATCAATAGCATACAGCGCCAAATCCGCGTAATGGGCAAAGACCAATGCGCACACATCATCATCTTCACCAAGATTCTTAAAGTGTCTATTAGTGACCTTAAGAAGAATAAGGCGCCTAAAATCCGCTCACTGATTGATAAATTTAACCGGATTCAGAAGGTATCTTTTGCTCCTACCATGCTTATTAAAACAGACGACAAGTTTATTGCAAAGCTAAGTCACTGATCTACAAACCCTTAAAAATACCGCGCCTCTAAATACCCGATTTTAGGTATTGTACAAGGCTCTTACTGCGCGTAAATTAGCAAAGAAGCTAAATGAACATTATGAGAAGAGAGGTTGGCCGTGAAGGGTTGCCTCTCTTTTTTTGCCTGTAAAACAAAAAAGCACTACTGTATACAGGAGTGCTTTTTATTTTGAATACTCTATTCTGGCTATAAGTTTAGCTTTTGCAAATTTTCTTGCGACAATGGCTTATTGATATACTTTTTCACGTAAGTATATTTCTTGGATTTGTTCACATCCTGAGGGTTGATAGAGCTGGTAAGCATCACTACTTTGCAGCGCTCTTTGGTAGCCTCTTTCAGTTTATCAAACTCATCCAAAAACTGAAAACCATCCATCAAAGGCATATCAATATCCAAGAAGATGATTTCAGGAAGAACATTGTCGGCCATTGTGCCCACCTTCTCCAAGTTCTTTAGGAATTCGATAGCACTTTTAGCTCCTGTATGAGTATAAATATGTTCAGCAATATCTGCGGCTTCAATCATTTTTTGATTAATAAGATTATCAATCTCATTATCGTCTATTAGCATTACTGCGAAAAATTTTTCCTTACCCATATAAGAGTTGTTAAAATACGTTTATTGCAGTCCAATTTAAGACTATGCCTTGAATCAGCCAAATTATAAATCGAATTTTATGCCTTGAGCCAAGGGAAGATTTGTTCCGAAATTTAAGGTATTGGTTTGTCTGCGCATATATACTTTCCATGCATCAGAACCCGACTCTCGTCCACCACCGGTTTCTTTCTCTCCACCAAATGCACCACCAATTTCAGCTCCCGAGGTACCAATGTTCACGTTGGCAATCCCACAGTCAGAGCCTGCATGCGATAAGAACAACTCACTTTCACGCAAATTCTGGGTCATAATGGCCGAACTTAAGCCTTGAGGCACACCATTTTGCAAGGCGATAGCCTCCTCTATGGTTTTGTATTTCATGAGATACAAAATAGGCGCGAAGGTTTCGTGTTGCACGATTTCATATGAATTATCGGCTTCAAACACCGCTGGTTTCACATAACAGCCCGACTCGTATCCGGCACCGCTCAATACACCACCTTCAACCACTACTTTGCCACCTTCTTTCTTCACTTTTTCGATAGCTCCCAAGTAGCTGTTTACAGCATCTTTATCAATCAATGGACCTACGTGATTCTTCTCATCCAAAGGATTACCGATTTTAAGCTGACCATAGGCGTGGGCCAATTTGTTTTTGAACGATTCGTACACGGTTTCATGAATAATCAATCTACGTGTAGTCGTACAACGCTGTCCAGCAGTACCTACCGCACCAAACACCGCACCTACCAAAGACATATCCAAATCGGCATGCTGACTGATGATGATGGCATTGTTTCCACCCAACTCCAACAAAGCGCGACCCAAGCGGGCACCCACAGCCTGACCAACCGCCTTACCCATGCGGGTAGAACCAGTAGCCGACACCAATGGAACGCGTCCATCGTTTGACATGAGCTGACCAATCTTAGCATCGCCAATTACCAAACCACTCACACCTTCCGGTACATTGTTTTTAGCAAAAACACGTGCGGCAATATGCTGACAAGCAATAGCGGTGATAGGAGTTTTTTCTGAAGGTTTCCAGATACACACATCACCACACACCCATGCCAACATGCTATTCCATGACCATACGGCCACCGGGAAATTGAAGGCCGAGATTATACCTACGATACCTAGCGGATGGTATTGCTCGTACATGCGGTGCTGAGCACGCTCCGAATGCATGGTGAGTCCATACAGCTGACGCGAAAGGCCCACGGCAAAATCGCAGATATCAATCATTTCTTGCACCTCGCCCAAGCCTTCTTGGTATGATTTCCCCATTTCATACGAAACAAGCTTACCCAATTCAGCTTTGTACTTGCGAAGTTCATCACCAATCTGGCGGACCACTTCTCCTCTTTTGGGAGCGGGAACCAAGCGCCAGGTAGTAAATGCTTCTTGTGCTTTTTTTACCACGGCTTCATAGTCGGCTGCTTGTGCGGCCACTACCTTGCCTACGATATCGTTATCTACAGGAGAAACCGAAACGATTTCCTCTCCTTTAGTAGTAAGCCACTGTACGCCTGTACTGGCTCCTTTATTTATATCTTCTACACCCAAAGCCTTTAAGGCCTCTGCTATTCCGTATTGTTGTTTGATTGTCATGCGATTGTAAATTTTGGCAAAGGTAGGAAAAAGGATAGTCTTAGACTAGGATAAGTACATTATAAAACGCAAAACGCCACATTTCTGTGGCGTTTCAAACGTATGCGGAATTCTTTTACCAACCTACTCCATAAAAGGCCCTCTCGCCCGTAGGGTAGACCCCTTCTATTAGCACGCCTCCTTTTTTATTTTGCAGGATTTGCATTACATCTTGCACCGTACGCACTTCCATTTTATCGATGGCAGTAATAATAAAGCCTTCTTTTATGCCGGCCTCTTTCCATTTTCCATCTTCAAGTTCTTTAATTTCTACACCGCCCTCCAGTTCAAGGTCGGCCAGCGTTTCTTCTGGAAGTACACCAAAAGTGGCACCTTCCAAAGTGGCACCAGATTCTTTTGTAATAAACTGAGTAGAACCTGATACTCCTTTTAATTCCACCTCTATCTCACGAAATTTTCCATCGCGACTAAAACCTACTTGTACTTTATCGCCCGGGCGCTTTAAGGCAATTTGCTCTTGCAGCTGCGCCACTGAGAACACTTCTTTATCGTTGATTTTTTGAATGACATCTCCTTCTTGAATTCCCGCCTCATCAGCTGCACTCCCTTCATTCACCGCGCTGATATAAATACCCGTGGTTTCTTTCAAGCTAAATTGCTTTTTCACTTGAGCATTCATATCAATGATCTGAACTCCCAATAAAGCACGTTGCACAATGCCGTACTCACGCAAATCTTCTACCACCTTACGAACCAAAGAAGCCGGAACAGCAAAGGAATAGCCCGAGAAAGTGCCCGTTTGGGTAGCGATAGCTGTGTTGACCCCTACTAATTCGCCTTTCAGATTTACGAGTGCACCTCCGCTATTTCCCGGATTCACAGCCGCATCGGTTTGGATAAAGGATTCAATTTGAAGACCATTTCTATCTCGAAGGATGTTAATATTTCGGGCTTTGGCACTTACAATGCCTGCGGTTACGGTAGAATTCAGATTGAAAGGATTGCCCACGGCCAACACCCATTCACCTATGCGAGTTTTGTCAGAATTACCCAGAGTAAGATAGGGCAATTCATCTCCATCAATTTTCAGTAAAGCGATATCGGTAGAAGGGTCGGTACCCACTACTTTGGCCTGAAACGAACGGTTATCATTCATTACTACTTCTATTTCGGAAGCATTTTCAATTACGTGATTATTGGTCACGATATAGCCATCGGCACTTAGTATCACCCCCGAACCTGATGACATGGCTTGACCGTAATTACGAGGCCTGTTTTGAGGATAGCTATCGCCAAAGAAATCGCGCAGCACATCATCCATAGGGTTTTGGTATTGATGGGCACTACTCACATCTACTGTTGACCGAACGTGCACCACCGCGGGAGTAGCCACCTCAGCGGCATATAAAAAGTTAAGCCCTTCGGGCACGGTAAATGCCGAGTCGGCTAAGAAATTGGTGAATTTTACTTGATTGCCACTACTGGTAGGTAAAGGCATCTGCGCCTTAGGTGAAAAATAAGAAAAGCCAGCCAAGGCGATAAAGCCTCCAAAAATAGAGGACAAAACAAGGCTCAAAAAGAATTTACTGTTATTCATAATTGTCGTTGTTTAACACACAAGAAAAAACGGCAAACTAGCTCAAATGATGCCCTCTTAACATTTTTTAACGTAAAAGTATTCACTACCCTATGGTAGCGATACACTTGAGTTCTATAGCAATTGGAGTTGGCAGACAATTAATCTCTACCGTAGTGCGGCAAGGAAGATTATCTTTAAAATACTCCGCATAGATGCGATTGTAAGTGGCGAAATCATCTTTCATATTGGTGAGAAAAACAGTAACATCTACCAATTGTGCCCAGCTGGAGCCGGCTTCTTCTAGGATATAGCGTACGTTTTTAAATACCGAATGGCACTGTGTAGCGATATCGTACGAAAGAATATTCCCTTGCTCATCAAGTTCTACGCCTGGAATCTTCTTTGTGCCACGTTCACGAGGGCCTACTCCCGATAAAAAGAGAAGATTTCCGACCTTACGCGCATGCGGATAAAGCCCCACAGGCTCAGGTGCCTTGGAAGAGTTAATTTTATCAGATTCGCTCATTTTACTTTTCTTTAATAGTTAATGCCCCCGATGGGCAGCGGTGAACGGTCTCCACGATTTCGGCCGATGTACCTTGGCTCACGTCAATCCATGGGCGGGCTTTCGGATTGAAAACTTTCCCTAGTCCGCGTACACAGTTGCCGGAATGCTGACAAAGCTCGGCTTTCCAGATTACGGTCACTTCTCCGTTGTTGTATTCTTTAATTTCCTCGCTCATAGTTATTTCTGGTTCATGATTTCTTCAATTTCTTCGGCTTCGATAGGGATGTTGCGCATCAAATCGAAAAGGCCATTTTCCGTAATAACCACATTGTTCTCCAGACGTATGCCCATGGATTCTTCACGAATATAAATGCCCGGCTCTACGGTAAACACCATGCCCGGCTCAAACTTGCGGTATACGTTGCCCACATCGTGCACATCAAGTCCCAAATGGTGTGAGGTACCATGCATAAAGTACTTTTTGTAGGCAGGCCATTCAGGACGTTGATTTTTAATATCGGTAGCATCAATCAGGCCGAGCTTCACCAATTGCTCCTCCATGATTTTGCCCACTTCGCGGTGATAATCGGCTACCACATTGCCCGGCACCAATAGTTTCATGGCTTCGCGCTTTACATGAAGTACCGCATTGTACACCTCTTTCTGGCGCTTGGTAAATCGTCCGTTCACCGGAATGGTGCGTGTCATATCCGCATTGTAGTTGCCATATTCGGCACCTACATCCATTAGCAACAAATCACCGTCTTTGCAGGCCTGATTATTATCAATATAGTGTAGCACGCAGGCATTGAATCCGGAGGCGACAATAGGCGTATAAGCAAAACCTTTGGAACGGTTGCGAATAAACTCATGGATATATTCCGCCTCAATTTCAAACTCGGTTACACCCGGCTTCACCATTTTCAGCACTCTGCGGAATCCTTTTTCAGTGATATCGCAGGCGATCTGCATCAAATCAAGCTCTTGCTTCGACTTAATGGCACGCAAGCGGTGCATCAGAGGAGCCACACGCTCGTATTCATGGAGAGGATAGGCATCGCGGCACCATTTGATAAAACGGGCATCCCGAGTTTCTACTTCTACCACCGCGCGGATGTGCTCATTGGTATTCAGATACACATGGTCACTTTCCATCATGAGGGTATTGAACGACTTCTTGAAATCCGAAAGCCAAAGTACCGTTTGTACGCCCGAAGTAGCGCGGGCTTCTTCTTTAGAATATTTATGGCCTTCCCAAATGGAAATTTCCTCATTGGTCTCACGCAAGAAAAGCACCTCACGCATGGCCGGATCAGGAAAACTAGGGCATAAGACTAAAATACTTTCTTCTTGATCGATGCCCGAAAGGTAAAAAATATCATTATTCTGACGGAAGGCCATCGTGCCATCGGCATTGGTGGGCATGATGTCGTTGGAATGAAACACGGCTATGGAGCGCGGTTTTAAAAGAGCCGCCAGATTTTTTCGGTTCTGAATAAAAAGCGCTTGGTCTATGGGGAAGTATTTCATGATTTTATACTTTTATCGATTATGAAGATTGGACGAAAAATTGCGTTGAATATACTACTTCTTTGTATTTCGACCCTAGCCATTGGTCAAAATAAGCATTGGGTGTATGTGAGCGATAGCCGTCTGATGCCACCCGATTCTTTGATTAAATGGGGCCAAATTCACACCTATTCTACTTGGCTACAAGCGTACAGCATTGCCTTGCACAAGCCATCTGATACCACTCATCTTTTACGCTATTATCCAGCGATACAGCGAATTGTACCCGTACTTCCTCTAGAAGTAATGCACTATCCTGCCAAAGGGAAAATAGAACTAGGCCATGCTCTGGAACAAATCGAGGCTCAGGCATTTATCGAAGCAGGACTAAATGGTAAAGGGTGTAAAATTGGAATTATTGACGGGGGATTTCTTCGTGCAGACGAAAGCCCAAGTCTAACGAATGCAATAGAACAGATAGCTGATTTTAAAGACTGGATTCACCCCACTAACACGAATCCTTTTTATGGAAGAGATAGCCATCAAGATTGGCATGGCACCTACGTGTGGAAGCTGATTGCGGGAATCAATAAGCAAACCCAATTTGGTCTTGCTACAGAGGCCACATATTACTTAGCTCGAACCGACCACGGCAAAAACGAATGGCGGGCAGAAGAAGACTATTGGGTGCAAGCCTTGGAATGGATGTATGCGCAAGGAGTAAAAATTGTGAATTCGTCCATAGGATATTCCTTAGGTTTTGATGACCCTGCACAGAATCATCATCCTATAGAAGTGAATGGAGAAAGTGCAATTAGCCAAGCCGCTCAGATTGCCGCAGAGAAGGGCATGCTATTAATCATTTCCGCAGGTAATGATGGCGGCAATGAAAACTGGAGGATTATCTCACTTCCGGCCGATGCCAAAGATGTATTAAGTGTAGGTTCTACCCAATTACACTCTTCACAAAAGGCCGGATTTAGTGCAATCGGGACAAAAAACTTACCCTACCTGAAGCCCGAGGTAAGCTGCTATTCTGCTACGGGCACTTCCTTTAGTGCACCCATCATCACTGGGCTGGCGGCATGCCTTTGGGCGCAGGACAGCACTTTGAGCATGCCCGCCATCAAAGACCTGATTATCCGCTCTTCGTCCTTATATCCATATGGGAATAATTATATTGGATTCGGCATTCCAAATGCAAGGAAGCTATTAGTACTCTGGAAAGATTCGACCCTGACCCATCAAAATACCATTCGGGAAGTACTTGCCGAAAGAAAAAGTTATACCTACCAATGCCTCTGCAAAAGTGTGACGGTTTTTCATAAAACCGATGCACATACAGTTCAAAGCCAAGAGGAACTCAGTATGAAAAGGGGGGGAATCGTGATAAAACCGAGCAAAGAAATCATAAAAAGCACACTGGTGAGTGATTGTGAGGTGGTGGAGATAGTTTGGCAATAGCAATAATTTTCTCCATATTTCATTAGCAAACAACCACAAACCACCCCATGAGTGAGCCTTTATTACGAGGTTTAATGCAGCTTTTTGCCATCATAGCCAAGCTAGATGGTGTCCGCCCGGAAGAAAGAAATGTAGTAGAAGCTTTTCTGAACCAGCAGCTTAACAAGGAAGCTGTTAATAAATATTTACAGGCTTTTGATGAGTATGCTCAGCGACAGTCGCGCTCAAAAGTAGACCTCACTGCCGACTCTGAAACATTTGGCGAACGTGCCTCGGTGCGTGATTCCTCCAAAATGATGCTCATTTGTAATCAGGTGAATCAAGAGCTTACCCAAGAACAAAAAATTGTGGTACTGATACGCCTTTTTGAACTGGTGGTAGCAGATGAAAAAATCACCGATCAAGAATACGAGTTTGTGCAAACCGTGGGAGAGGTCTTCAATATTCCGCAAAAGGAATTTGAGCATATCGAGCGCTTTGTGCGTCAGAGTAATTACGAATCCATAGACATTGAAAACATTTTACTGATCAGTAAGCAGGGAAACAAAAACCTAAAAAGGGCAAAGCAGCTAATAGTGCCTGATTTCGAAGGTTTCTTGGTGATTCTTCGGATAGAAAGTGTCGACTATTACCTACTCCGCTACAAAGGCGACAAAGAATATACGCTCAATAGCTTACCCATCAACCCCGACCAAATCTATAGCCTACCTACAGGAGGCACTATCCGTGGAAACAAGATTCATTCTATCTATTTCAGCGATGTGGAGGGCAAATTTTGGGAACACACCCAGCAAGATCACATCAATTTTGTAGCCGAAGATATTGAATATCGTTTTCCCAATGGAAAAATAGGCCTTCGTGATATTTCCATAGCCGAAACCTCCGGTGCGCTTATCGGACTGATGGGTAGCAGCGGAGCCGGAAAATCCACCTTACTAGAAGTACTTAATGGCAACCTAAAGCCTAAAAAAGGAAAAGTGCTTATCAATGGGGTGTCGGTACACCAAAATAGAAAAACGCTGGAAGGCGTGATTGGCTATATTCCTCAAGACGACCTGCTGATTGAACAACTCAGCGTATACGACAACCTCTTGTATGCCGCCAAGTTAAGCTTTAGCAACCTATCGCCCCTAATGCTGCGCATGAAGGTGAACAAGCTGCTGCAAGAACTCGGACTTACCGAAATCGCACACTTAAAAGTGGGGAACAGCCTCGATAAAACCATCAGCGGTGGTCAGAGAAAACGTCTGAACATAGGCTTGGAACTCCTCAGAGCGCCTTCGGTATTGTTTGTAGATGAACCTACCTCGGGGCTTTCCTCGCGCGATTCAGAAAATATCATGGATTTGCTGAAAGAACTGAGCAGCCAAGGAAAATTAATCTTTGTGGTCATTCATCAGCCTTCTTCCGATATCTTCAAGATGTTTGACAAGCTCTATATCCTCGACAAGGGCGGCTATCCAGTGTATTATGGCAACCCAGTGGATGCGGTGATATATTTCAAACAAATCATCAATCAAATCAATAGCGAGAATGCCGAGTGCCCCGAATGTGGCAATGTGAATCCCGAGCAGATTTTTGATATCATCGAAACACGTGTGGTCAATGAATTTGGCCGATTTACCGACCAGCGCAAGGTAAGTCCGCATGAGTGGTATCAGCATTTTAAAGAACATCACAAGAAAAGCCCTATCCCTACGGTAAATACCTCACTACCCAGTACCGATACGGCCAAAGCTTCTCGCCTGCAACAAGCTTTTATTTTCTTTTTGCGTGACATACGAGCCAAACTTGCCAACTGGCAATATTTGCTTCTTACCTTTCTAACGCCTCCTTTTTTAGGTTTTATCTTAGCCTATGTATGCCGACACTATGTAGGTGATTATAGCTTTCGCCTCAACGACAATGTGCCAGTATTCCTCTTTATGTGCATTATTGTATCCTTATTTATGGGGCTTATTGTAAGTGCCGAGGAAATCTACAAAGAAAGAAAAATCCTGAAACGAGAGTCGTTCCTCAATCTTAGCTGGAATAGCTTTTTGGCTTCCAAAGTGGCCTTACTGATAGTGATCTCAGCACTGCAAACGACCTTGTTCTTGCTAGTGGCTTTGCCAATCCTTGAGGTAGAAAGCCTCTGGTGGTATTATTGGATTATTTTATTTGCAAGTGCCGTATTTGCCAATATCCTCGGCCTTAATATCTCTTCTGCTTTTAATTCTGCTGTTACTATCTATATCATCATCCCCATCATTTTGATACCTCAGCTTATTCTGGGAGGAATCGTTATCCGTTTTGATCGTATCAATCCAGGTTTGAGCAATGAATCAGGAATACCTTTCGTAGCGGAGTTTATGGCTTCCCGCTGGGCTTATGAGGCCTTGGCCGTAGCGCATTTTAAAGAGAATGAATACAATCGTCACTACTTCTCCTTCGATCAGCAAATGGCCAATGCGGAGTATAAGAAAACTTATTTGATTCCATCATTAGAATCAAAGCTAAGTATAATACAAAGCGCGAGCAGTGCGGAGGAAGAAAAGCAAAAAGCATGGCAACTCATTTGCAATACCTTAGAAGAAGAAAGCGAAAGGCTTAACACCGACCTTTTACCTACTGCTATGGGCGATAAATTGCCCGCTCCCGATGAACTAGTAGACGTAGAACAAACGCTATCTCAGTTGCGCAAGCATTATATTGCACAGTTTAATAAAGCCAATCAGCAAAAAGATGAACTCATTAGGCAGGCTACCGAATCGCCCGAGGCGCATCAAGCCTTTATTGAGGCTAAAGAGAAATACACCAACGATGCCCTGAACAATTTCCTTCTCAACACCCAATCTGCCGAGCGGATAGTGGAAAAAGAAGATCGATTTGTGCAAAAAATTTATCCGGTATATCAAGCACCTGAGCCGGGGTATTTCAAGGCACACTTTTTTGCACCTGTAAAGTACGCAGGCAATTGGATGCTGCCCACCTTCACCGCCAATGCACTTATGATAGGTCTCATGGCCGTTTTGCTCTACATCGTTTTGTATTTCAATATCCCAAGTCGGCTTATCAACAGTAGCCTAAGCAGGCTTGGTCGATTTGGGAAAGAGTAGAAAAAGAAAAAGCCCTGCAAAATGCAAGGCTTTGTGCGCACGAGAAGATTCGAACTTCCACACCCGAAGGCACTACCCCCTCAAAGTAGCGTGTCTACCAATTTCACCACGTGCGCGGCAGGGCAACAAAAGTATAAAGTGTTTTGCTCTTTAGCAATATCAATTCATTGACTTGGCAGAAAAAAGAGCGAGTACTTGCCGAAATACATTTGTCATATTCGCCAACAAGGTTTTGCCTTTGTCATATCCTTTGATAAACTGTTGTACAGGGTATTCAAAACCAATAAACAAAGCCACAGCACTTGCCTGCAATAGGACGACACGCAACCACCAGTTTTTGGTAATGAACACAAAAATACCATCATGGATTATCCCCATATGTATCAAGTAAAATGAATAGGACGAAACGCCCATCCACCACATAAAACGTGTAGAGAGAAAACGACTCAGCCATGTTTTCTCCTTTATCAAGCCCCAAAGAAGTAACATGGTACCCATTGGCAAAAAAGTATTGTGAATGAATGTTCCAAAAGGGTGCTCCTTGCCATAAGAAGTAGTCTCGGTTTGAAGCATTAGTAAAAGCCCAACTACCCCAGCAATAATCCCCAACCCAAGGCTAGTTCGCCAATTTATTTTCCATGAATTGCTTAGTGAAGATTTTTTAAGAAATAGCGCAAGACCCATCCCTAACAAAAACTCAAAGACTCGTCCGAAAATGGTGTAGTTCAAGACGAAAGAAAAAGGACGCAACAAAGGATAGCCCGCTATGGGCAACTCTGGAAGAAAGGAGAATACAGCACCCACTACTAGAAAAACAAGCGGGATAAGCAGATACATGCCGCGAAATTTGCGAATCAGCAAGAAGAGTATGGGAGCTAACAAATAAAAACATTCTTCCACGGTGAGGGTCCAGCCTTGAGCTACTCCCGTAAACTTCAGTTCCTCAAAAAAACCTCTCAGCAAGGTAATGTTGAACAAAAACACCTTCCAGCCACTATCATCTATAAAAATAAAGGTGAGTACAGTGAGTAGAAAGTATACAGGATACACCTTGGCAATGCGGTTGCGCAGGTAAGGGTGCCACGAAAAGCCATCCGAAAGCAAATACCTATCAGTAATTAAAAAGCCACTCAACGTAAAGAATATAGATACCCCTATGTGTAGCTCCTGCGTAAAAGCCATCGCACCGGCACCCAGCATAAACGTTGGAGGGAAATGATGGATAAAGATAAACCAAGCGGCTACTGCTCGTAGTCCTGTGAGGGACGGATAATAGAGGCCGGAAGTTGAATTAGGAGTCACGCGTCCAAAAATTGAGTCGTTCCATAAAGCTAACTTCAATTGTGCAGAAATTAAACTCTTCCACTACCTTCCCTCTCAGCATATAGCAGCCTGCCCCCTTAAAAGGATAGTCCTTGCACACATCCGGAAAATGAACCGTATCAATCCACTCTCCTTCCTGATCAAGAAAAGTCCCAAAGTTCATCATATCTCCTTTGGTAGTTCGGGTGTATTTTACCGTAACCAAATATCCTATTACTTGTACCTCCTTACCCAAATATGCGCGCAAGTCCTTAGCCAGCACACCCTTCAGATTTTTCTTATGTAGGAGCTTAAAAGGCGATACCAAAGGAAAGCCCAACAGCTCTATTTGATCTGCCCACTCTTCTTTCTCGTCCTCTATCAATGGCGGCACCTCATAAGGAATGGTATAAGTTGCCGCGTCAAAAAGAAAACCCGAGCCTGTATTCTTGGGTCTATTATTGATCAAAAAATGCGCTTCCCAAAGCAAGCGCTTGCGAGATATCCCTAAAGAGCGAAACGCCCCTACCCGAATCAGCAGTACCAACTGCTCTAATCCAATATGCACTCTTTCTAAGAAATCAGCCAAGCTACGGAATACTCCCCGTCTCTGCTCAGCCGCAATCCTCTCGGAAGTCTTTTGCTCTAAATGCGCTATATGAATAAAGCCTAGATAAATACAATGGCCTTGAATAGAGGTAAGATACTTACTTAAATTAATACACGGGGCTTCAATCTGAGCACCACACCTACGGGCTTCGTGCACGTAAAATTCCGTCTGATAAAATCCTCCAAAATTATTAATCACACCCACCATAAATTCCAAAGGATAGTATGCCTTTAGGTACAGACTTTGGTAGCTCTCCACTGCATACGAGGCCGAATGCCCTTTTGAAAACGAGTACCCGGCAAAACTTTCAATCTGAAACCAGATTTCTTTCACCAGATCATCCTCATAACCCTTCTCCTCACAATTCTGAAAAAAACGTTCCTTGATTTTTTGAAACTCCTCCCGAGAACGGAACTTGCCACTCATGCCTCTTCGCAGCACATCAGCTTCTGCCAAAGTGAGGCCGGCAAAATAATGCGCTACCTTAATCACATCTTCCTGATACACCATCACGCCATACGTTTCGGGCATAATCTTCCCCATCGTTGGATGTATATGCTTGCGCGCCTGCTCATCTCTATGTCGTAAAATGTACTCACGCATCATTCCCGAACTAGCCACGCCAGGCCGAATAATAGAGCTGGCAGCTACCAAACCCAGATATGTATCGGTTTGCAGCTTGCTCAATAGCATGCGCATAGCGGGCGACTCCACATAAAAGCATCCCATAGTATCGCCTCTGCGCAGCAACGACTTGATGCGTTCATCTTGCTTAAATTCCTCTATGCGATGGATATCGACTTCCTCTCCTCGATTTTCTTTGACAAGCGTAACGGTATCCCGAATATGCCCTAACCCCCGCTGACTAAGAATGTCAAACTTGTACAACCCAACATCCTCTGCCACTAACATATCAAAATAAGAAACAGGAAACCCTTTTGGAGGGAGATGGGTAGCCGTATAATGGTAGATGGGCTTATCCGATATCAAAACTCCTCCGGCATGGATACTCAAATGACTCGGTACATCTTTTAAATATTCTGCATATACATACACTAAGCGAAGCATCTCGCTACTAGGCTTTTCTTTACCATAATTCTGTATCAATTCTTCAATTTCAACAGTCGGAAGACCAAAAACTTTTCCAATCTCCCGTACCAACGATTTTAATTGAAAGGTAGAATACGTAGCCAGCAAACACGTATGTTCCTCTCCATGTGTATCAAAAATATGCTGAATCACTTCGTCTCGGTCTTTCCAAGAAAAATCTAAATCAAAATCAGGTGGATTCTCTCTGTAAAGATTGATAAAACGCTCAAAATACAAATCGAGCGATAGCGGGTCAACATTGGTAATATATAGGCAATAGGCCACTATACTATTAGCACCACTCCCGCGGCCTACATAAAAAAACTTACGTCTTTGCGCAAACTGTATAATATCCCAATTAATCAGAAAATACGAAACAAAGCCTTTTTCTTTAATCACCGCTAACTCCTTATCAATTCGCGCAGTAATCGCTTCGCTGATTAGACCATATCGTTTCAAAGCGCCCTCATGGGTAATCTTATGCAGCAAGGCATAGTCAGTAGTTGCGTCCTTTCCAAATACACGTTTGTTCTTAGCTTCTCCAAAAGCAAAGGAAATGGAACAAGCTTCCATAATAGTTAACGCATTGGAAAGTAAAAACGAAAACTCCCCTAAGGCTTGCCGAAGAGCTTCCTCTGTCTCGAACTGCTCATTTCTATCCGCTACAGCGCAATCGGGCAATTTGGTCAATAAAGTAGTATGGGCAATTGCCCGTAGAATACGATGGGCATGGAAATCTTTTGTACACGAAAACGTAACAGGGTGCCAAAAAACCAATTTTTCTGGAAATTTTCGCCATTCTGAAAATCTCAAACGGTTCAAATCCTTTAATCGAACAGCCACACGTTCATTTTCAGCCAACTCTCGAAAATCAGTCAATGCGGCAAAAGGATATAAAATAAAGCAATCATCCAGAGCGGGAGCCCAGCTCACCAAATGCCTCTTACCCCGATTAATTTCTGATAGATGCCGATTCAAAAGAGAAAACCCTCCATTACTTTTCGCTAGACCAATATACTTTAAGGTATCACCTGACCTGAATTCTATGCCTACAATAGGCTTAATCCCAGCCTTAGTTGCTTCTCGCACAAAATCAATACATCCTGCCGTACTATTTATATCCGTGAGACCTAATACATTAATACCCAAAAAATTGGCTCTTTCAATCAATGCCTTGATTGAGAAAACGCCATATTTGAAGCTGAAAAAACTATGACAGTTCCAAAACATAGCCTATTTAATATATCGCTTCACACCCAAAGCTTTCGCACTCCCTATGGCATCAGCTCCATACTTTCTATTAATCGCATCCATCGACTGATACAAAGACACTCGCTCCACAGTATCTTCAAAAAGATGTATTTGATAATTGCCATGCACCAAGTGGCTAAACTTTACCCCTACATGCCGCACCAACACCCTTCTATCATACAAACTATAAAACAAAGCCTTAACCACTGCTAATAGCGTATGAGTAGCCGAAGCATAGCCAATATGACGCTGCTTGGTATACGTCTGATAATCTGAATAACGAATCTTAACAGTTACACAGGAGGTTAACTGCTGCTCATTCCGAAGCTTAAAAGCTAACTGCTCAGTCATAGAGGTTATGCTAGCCTCCAAAAAATGAACATCAATTGTATCTTCAGTAAAGGTCACTTCTGTAGAAAAGGACTTCTGCTCCGAATAAGGTACCACTGGGCTATAATCAATCCCCTGAGCTTTCTGCCATATCGAATAGCCCAACTTCTTTCCTAGTACCGACATTAATAAATCAGGAGAAACCTGCTGCAAACTTCGGATTTCCTCAATACCCATATTCCGAAGCGTTTGATAAGTCTGACTTCCTACCGATGGTATGTGTTTTATAGAAAGAGAAGCCAAAAACTCCTTTGTACTATTCGGGTTAATAAATAGCTGTCCACTAGGCTTTGATTGACCGGTTGCTATTTTCGAAACTGTCTTATTCGAGGACAATCCCATAGAAATGGGCAATCCAGTTTCTCGATATACCCGCTTCCTCACCTCTGTTCCCCAAGCTCCAAAATTTCGTACATAATCAGATGCCCCCGACAAATCAACATAGAATTCATCAATCGAAGCACGCTCAAAGGCAGGAACATATTCCGATAATACATCCCCTATCATCCTAGAATAATTAGTATACCTATCCATATCCCCTCTAATCACTAAACCAACCGGACAAAGACGTTTAGCAACACGCATAGGCATAGCTGAGCGAACTCCATAGGCACGAGCTTCATAACTACAAGAGGCCACCACCCCCCGACTAGATATTCCCCCAATCAAAAGAGGTATCCCTTTAAAATCGGAGATTTCAAGTCGTTCTACAGCAATAAAAAATGAATCAATATCAATGTGAAGAGTAATTAACATAAATTACTAATATCATTAGTAATTTAGATAATAATATTAGTAATATCGAGACAAAAAAGGGCAAAAAAAAGCCCGTTCTTATGAACGGGCTTTGTATAAAAACTGGCAACGACATACTCTCCCAGGTGT
>JAUHJS010000007.1 GCA_030412945.1 Shiella aurantiaca
ATTTACTCCGTTTCATCTTACAGTTTTAAAGTTAATTATTCTACTTTTAAACCGTACTGTTTTTGGGGGAGCTTACACATAATGACATTGACCTTGCTTTAAGTATCCTAGACGATAGACGAAGACACAAGTAAAGGCAGCAGCCAACAAACCCCCGCTATTCGACATGTGCCATGTCGAACCCTTATCGCAGGGTTTGCAACCCGTATTGTTAGCTAGTTCATTGGTCTAATGGCTGTCAGGTGAAAAACACCTGACAGGGCGAGGTTGATCCTAAAATTATTTCCATTAATCGATTGAAAAACGAGCTAGAAAGATATATTTGAAGGATGGAATCATACGTTTTCTTAACTTTTGCCAATCTGATTGCCACTTATGGCAAACACAGAGGAATAGGCTTTGCTATTTCATTTCTTATCTCCTTTTTCGGTACACCTTTCATTGGCATTATCTGTGTCATGTTATCGGAGAAAATTAATAAGGATGACGACAATGGTCAACAAGCCGAGAAAACCTTTGACATTGAGCAATTCAGGCAATACTAGTTCGGGTAATCCGGCCTTTTTCATCTATCCTATCGAATCTCTATCCTCGGTCTTGCAACCTAGCCTTTCTTAAGCTTGGATTTTCCTTCCCCATGTGGGCGGTACATTTTTTTATCCTTGGGATGGCCATTGTGTTTCGCTTCGCGTACTAAGATGTGTATCTTTGCATATACCCCTTGTTTGAATCCAACTATGCCCCTTGTGTTTTTTCGTTTTAGCTTTTGCTTGCTCATTTTGATGCCTTTTGGGCTAGCAGCGCAGGTGTCGAGTAGCCTGAGCAATGCTAAGGCCCAAAAAGCTTTTGAGCAGAACCTAAGCGATAGTGCGCTCTACTATGCGCGCCAGGCCCTTATGCTGGCACAAGCCACCGAGGAGACGGCCCAGCAACGCCAGGCTTTGCTGTACATAGGGCAATATTTTCAGGCCAAGGGCCAATATGGGGAAGCGCTTAGCTACGTGAACCAAGCCTTGCCGTTGTCGAGCACACGAGAGGAAAAACGCCAAGTGTACAATAAGCTGGGCGAACTCTATGGCATGGCTGGCGACTACGGCACATCCTTAGAACAGTTTTTTAATGCGCTCGAACATACTCCGGAAGAAACCGATCGCTATGAGGTGTACAATAATCTGGGCATAGTGTATGCCAAGCAAGAGCAGTTTGAAAAGGCCGCCAGTTATTTTAGTAAGACCCTGCAAATAGGGGAGAAAGAAAAGGATATCAAGCGGCAGATTTCCAGCCTCAATTACCTATCGCAATTGAACGATGCCCGTGGGGAGCACCGTGTGGCGCTTAAGCAAGTGCAGTCGGTATTGGTGCTGAACGATATGATTAACTCCCACCGTATGCGCGCCTATCAGCTGATGCATGCAGGGGAGCAATACCGTAAGTTGGGCGTGTTCGATTCAGCCTTATTATATCATCATATGGCTTTGGACTGGCTCCGAAAGGCCGAAACGGCCATGATAGAAATTTATGTAGCCGATAAATTGGCCCTTACCTTTTTGGATCAGCAGCAATACGATTCGGCTCAGTGGTATCTGCATCGGGCCGATTCCCTAGCCGTGGCCTTTCAAAATGTGGGTTATCATAAATTCATCTATGAGCACTATATACGCTTATACCAAGCGCTGGATAGTCCCAAGAAGGTGAGTGTATACCAGATGAAAATGAAGGAGCTGAACGATTCCATAGCCCGCTCGGTGGCTACGGCCAAAATGAAGGCCGTAGAACAGAAATACCAGGGAGAAGGGACATCAAAAGCTTGGCCTTACTGGGCATACGCCCTGATAGCGATGGGTATTTTGCTGGCCTTGCTAGCCTACAGAAAGCTGCGCAAGCGCCCTTCGGAGCTGGTGAATGATCAGCCCATACTTCGCTCACAGGATGTGCAAAATGCCAACGAACCCGAAAAACAATGGGTGGTGGTTCAGCACAAAAATGGGGAAGCCCCTATCTTGGTGGAAGACATCATTAGCATCCTAAAAGAGGGGAAATACACTCAGGTAAATACACTTGAGGAGCAATATACTTCCAAGCGCACTATGCAGGAGTGGGAAGACTTGCTGCCGGTAGATCAGTTTTTCCGGGTCAATCGCAGCGCTATTATCCAGCTGCGCTACATGCTCAACTATTCTTTTTGGGAGTACGACAAATACGTGGTGCGCATGAAAGAAGGAACCAATAAAGAACTGGTGATGTCGCGCGACCGTCTCAAGCAGCTCGATAAGCAGCTAAAAGGCTTGTAAACTGCTATTTTTTGATGGGCGGACGAGCCTATGGCTAGTGCTGCTTATGTAGGTATGCCCGTAAAATCGCAGCTTTTTTGTGGTCAAAAATCAAAACATTGCGTGTTTTGGTGATTTCTGTGAAAATTCTTCTCACGCTTCCGTCTTTCAAAAAGGGCTTTAATTTTAATTTTTAAGGCCTTTTGCAAAGACTTATCGCAAATCGGGTAATTGGATGCAATAGATTACCGATGTATGGTTCGTTTTTGAAAGCGAAACTTTTCTATTAAGGGGTCAGCTACCTTTGTAAGGTCATTGATTATCATCCTAACCCCTACCGTCATGAAAAATTTACTATTCAACTTCAGAAAAGCTTCACCAGCTCATCCTTTGGAAGATGCTTCCGAAAAGCCTTCTTTGTTTGCGGTTCGCGATGAAGCCAGCGATAGCGGTAACCAATTGCCTTTTGAAGGAAAAGGAGGTTTTCAGAACTGGTACGAGCGTCTGCCCATTAAGGTATTGATTGCTGATGATACCGAAATCAACCAAAAACTCTTGAGCCGCACCATGGAGCGCCTCGGATATGAATGTACCATCGTATCGAGCGGACAAGAAGCCTACGATGCGGTAATGCGCGATAATTTTCAACTCATCTTGATGGACTTATATATGCCCGGTATGGATGGTTGTGAAGCCTCGGCTCTTATCAATGAAGATTTGGAAGACGAAGCGCCTCTGATCGTGGCGGTTACGGCCAGTATTTTCGAAGAAGAGGAAAGAAGATGCCAAGAAAGCGGAATTGTGCAATTTATCACTAAGCCTTTCCGTGTGGAAGATTTAGAAGCTTGCTTGGTGAAATGGGAAGATGAATTGCGATTACGTATTAAAGAATAAAGCAAATAGTATACATGAAGGGGACGGCCGAAGGGTTTTCTGGCATTAATGCCACCTATTTAGAGAACATCTGTGGAGATGACAAAGAATTTATCCAACAAATAATAGTGGCCTACAAGCGCCTGCTCAATGAGTTTGTAGACCAATCAGAAGCCTATTTGCAGCAGCAACGTTGGGAGGCTATAGCCTCTCTTACCCACAAGATACGCTCCAGTTCCCGTTTTATCGGGGCTCAACAATTAGCCGATGAGGCCTTGGCACTGGAAGAGCTCTGCAAAAGTGAGAGTCCACAAGTAGGACAGGTGCAAGTGCATCTGGCACACATACGCAGCTTGTATGTTGGCCTTCAGCCTGATTTGGATCTGGTGCTGGCCTAAGTGCCCGCTGTATTATTATCTGCAAGGATATCAGCCTTTCCGTTAAATTTCGTATCTTTGCCAAGCCGCAAGAGAGAAGTTCCTATCCAGTATTTCCTCCCATACAATACCCGCTCGGTATCTGTCAGGTTTTAGGTTGCAGCCTCGCTAATTCCTACCCTTTATTTCTACAGCTCAAGGTGGGCTGTATAGATTTTAGTATTTTATCAAACCCTTGAATGGCCAAATCGCAAGAGACCTTTGGAAAAAAAGAAAAAGAAAAGAAACGTTTAAAGAAACGTCAAGACAAGCAAGCCAAGCGCGAAGAGCGTAAAAGCAACTCCACCGGAGGTGATTTTGAAAGCATGCTTGCCTATGTGGATGAGTTCGGAAATATTACCGATACACCGCCCAATCCGGTGAAAAAACAAGTGATTGATGCTTCTACTATCGAAATCGGTGTGCCTAAGCGCTTAAAAGATGACGAAGCCGAAATCCGCACCGGACGTGTTGAATTCTTTAACGATAGTAAAGGTTTTGGCTTTATCAAAGAAACGGGTACCCAAGAAAAATACTTCGTACATGCCAATGGGCTTTTGGAGCCGATTAAAGAAGGTGATGTCGTGAGTTTTGATTTAGAAAGAGGCATGAAAGGCATGAATGCCATTCAGGTGAAGAAACATAAAGTGGAGAAACCCACCCCTCCGCCAGCCGAGGCGCCCCCCGCGCCCGAAGCAGAGTAAGAAAGTTAAGAAGGTGGATACACCTTCTTTTTTTTGTCCCTAGGTAATCGCTTTTCGCTTTTTTTCTGGATGTTTTCTTTTTTTAAGAAACATTCATCGGTTTTTTGGTTATACTCACAAAAGATCTATGCCGAAAGACGTCATCATTATGGGAGGGGGACTAGCCGGACTCACGGCTGCCATTCAGTTGGCCCAGTGGGGGCGTTCGGTGCAGCTTTTTGAAAAAGGCCATTATCCCTCGCACAAAGTGTGTGGCGAATACATTTCCAATGAGGTAAGGCCCTATTTAGAACGCCTTGGGGTATTTCCCGAAATTCCCTTACCCCAACTCAATCAGTTTTTCCTTAGCGATATCCAAGGCAATAGCCTGCAACTCGACTTACCCTTGGGCGGGTTTGGCATTAGCCGCTATACCCTCGACCACCATTTGTACCAATGTGCCGTATCGTGTGGGGTGGAAGTATTTATCCATACTTCCGTTCAAGCCCTGCGTATGGAAAATGATGTGTTTACGATTACGACCGAAGAAGGTGCCGAGCATAGCAGCCGCTATGTAGTAGGCGCTTTTGGCAAGCGTTCTTTGCTCGATAAGTTCCTGCAAAGGCCTTTTATGCAAAAGCGTTCGCCCTATATTGGGGTGAAATACCACATCCGTTTACCTTATCCTGAAAACCAAATTGCCTTGCACAATTTCCCCATGGGCTATTGCGGCATTAGTAGGGTAGAAGGAGAATCTGTCAACCTGTGTTATCTGGCTTCGCGAGAGGCACTTAAGCCTTATAAAGACATTCGAAAAATGGAAGAAGCCTTGTTGTTCCAAAATCCTCACCTCAAGCAAATTTTTGAAGGTGCCGAATTTTTATGGGACAAGCCGCTGGTAATCAATGAGGTTTCTTTTGAAGCCAAAGAGCCGGTGGAAGGCCATGTGTTGATGTGTGGCGATTCGGCCGGATTGATTACGCCCCTTTGTGGCAATGGGATGGCCATGGCGATTCATGCCGCCAAATTGGCTTCTGAGGCCATTCATCAGCACTTTGATGATAGGCAACAAGTAGAACAAACCTATGCCAAGCAATGGAAATCACTATTTGCTTTACGCCTCTGGGCGGGACGAAATATACAAAAGCTTTTTGGTCACCATGCCGCCAGCCGGATTACGGTAGGTGCGGGCAAGGCCATGCCTTTTGTCGCCAAGAAAATGATTACCTTAACCCACGGATCGCCTTTTTAAATCCCCCGCTATGAGTGCATATATTACCGCTTTAGGTATCGCCAATCCTCCGTATAAAGTGCTGCAAAAGCAATTGGCGCATTTTATGAAAAAGGCCCACGGCCTCAATGAGCAAGAAGCGCGAGGCCTAGATGTACTCTATCGGGCTTCGGGCATTAAGTCTCGTTATTCGGTAATTCCTGATTATTCAGGGAGTTTGGTTGATAATCATTTATATCCAATCAGCGAAGATTTTGAACCCTTTCCTTCGGTAGCTTCCCGCATGGAGCTGTATCGGAAATGTGCACTTCCCTTAGCGAAAGAGGCGGTTTTGCAGGCTAAAAGTCCTGTTCCTTATCATGAAATCACGCATTTGATTACGGTGAGCTGCACGGGCATGTATGCCCCGGGCTTGGATATTGATTTGGTGAAAGCCCTAAATCTGCCTACCCATGTGAGGCGTACCTGTGTAAACTTTATGGGCTGCTATGCGGCCATCACAGCCTTGAAATTGGCCGCTGAAATCACCTCCGCGCATGAGCATGCCAAGGTGCTAATTGTATGTGTGGAATTATGCAGCCTTCATTTTCAAAAACAAAAAACAGAAGACCAATTGCTGGCTAATGCCCTTTTTGGAGATGGAGCTGCCGCGGTAGTGGTAGAATCACAGCCACGCGGGCTTTGCCTTTCTTTGGAACAGTTTTATGCGGATTTAGCTTTAGAAGGCGAACAAGAAATGGCCTGGAACATCGGGAATTTCGGCTTTGAAATGAAGCTGAGCCAGTACGTACCCGACCTGATAGGAAAGGGAATTGGCACCTTGACGGATAATCTGCTTCGTTTTTTGAAGCTGAAAGCGAACGAGGTTTCCTATTATGCTATTCATCCGGGAGGAAAACGCATACTGACCGAAATTGAAAAAGCGCTGGGTTTGAGCAAGCAGGCCAATAGGTTTGCGTATGAAGTCTTGGAAGAATTTGGCAATATGTCATCGCCCACGGTGCTGTTTGTATTAAAAAAAATATGGGATAGTTTGCAAGCCAGCGATGCAGGCAAAACCATCCTTAGTTTCGCCTTTGGCCCGGGACTAACCATGGAAAGCATGCTTTTGAAGGTACATACTACCCATTAATATGAGAAATTTAGATCAACGTTCGCACGAGGAAGAAATCATGGACGACCTCCTTTTCGAAGGGGAAATGATGGATCAAACCCTGCGTGAACTGGATTTTATCAACCAGTGGCTGGGTGGAAATGCCGTTACCTTGGCTGCTTTTCGGCATTTTGAAGATCGTATGCAGGTTGCTAAGGAGGTGCATGTGCTGGATGTTGGCTGCGGAAGCGGGGAAATGCTCCGTCTGCTTACGGATTGGGCTGCTAAGCGTGGTATTCGTCTGATAGGCATAGGCATTGATGCTAATCCGCATATTGTAGACTATGCACGTAAGGCCTCGGAGAAATATCCCGATTTGCAATTTCTGGACTATAATATCTTTTCGGAAGAATATAAAAACCTGCGTACCGATATTGTGCTTTCTACTTTGTTTACCCACCATTTTTCGGAGGCACAGCTTATCGATTATTACACCACCGCTCAAAAGCAAGCCAGATGGGGCGTAATTACCAATGATTTGCACCGCAACTTTTTGGCCTATTACTCCATCAAATGGCTCACCGCTTGGTTTTCCAAATCGGAGATGGTGAAGTTCGATGCGCCCCTTTCGGTAGCCCGCGGTTTTAAAAAGAAGGAACTTAGCCAACTAATGCGTAACTTTCCTGAGGCGCGGTTTCAGCTCCGCTGGCGCTGGGCCTTCCGTTGGGTATTGATTTGGCACACCGATGACACACACTGATTATTATTCAAGTCCCATAGGGCTTTTAGAGATACGGGCAAAGGAAGACCAGCTCCTGGCCCTTAGTTTTTTGGAAGAAGAGCAAAAATCTTCCGTAAATCCTTCTGATTTCACCCAAGAAGTAAAAAAACAATTGGAAGAATATTTTTCAGGTGTCCGTTCGGAATTTACATTGGCTTTAGCCCCTCAGGGTACGGAGTTTCAAGAAAAGGTCTGGCAAATGCTGCAAACTATTCCGGTAGGACAAACCACTTCCTATTTAACCATGGCGCGCCAGCTAGGCGATGAAAAGGTGATACGTGCCGCGGCCAGTGCCAATGGAAAAAATCCTATCGCTATACTTATTCCCTGTCACCGCGTGATTGGTTCCGATGGTAGCCTTACGGGTTATGCGGGCGGCTTGTGGCGAAAGAAATGGCTTTTAGAACACGAGCAAAAAATGCTGGGAAAGCCTGTGCAGGCTTCTTTGTTTGAATAAATATTGATTACGCAACAAATTTTTCGCTTGCCCGTTTGGGCAATAAAATCTAACCCTATGTTTCCGCTAAGTCCCGAACGCCTGCAAGCCATAGAAGCCTTTAAAGAGGTCCCTCTTAATCAATTGGCTTGGTATATTGACCATAGTAAAAAGATTGTTCTACAAACCGATGAGATGCTCTTTGAGTCAGGAGGGCCTATTGAAAATACCTACATTGTCATTCAAGGGAAAGTGAGGATTTCGGTGATGCAGCAAAATCAATTGCGCGAAATCAGTGTACTCACACCTGATGCCATCACGGGCTATTTGCCCTATTCCCGAGGCAAAGTAGCAGCAGCCAATGGAATAGCTTTAGAAGAAACCCACCTGCTGGCTTTTCCACGTAGCAAAACGGAGGAAATGATAAAAACGCATTTTGAACTTACCCAAGCCTTGGTGCATCAAATGACTACCCGCGTGCGCGAGTTCACCGCCCTGCAGCAGCAGAATGAAAAAATGATGGCATTGGGTAAACTTTCAGCGGGTTTAGCCCATGAGTTGAATAATCCGGCTTCGGCCATAGTGCGTGGTTCACAAGCCTTGCAGAGTCATTTGCAGATGTTGCCCGACCCGTTTAAAGCGGTGATGTCCATACGGATGACCAATGAAGAGATTGATGTCATCAACAACCTTCTTTTTCAGCGCATTTGCAGTACCGAACGCCCACAACTTAGCATGATGGAGCGCTCGGCCTGCGAAGATGAAATTGCCGATTGGCTAGAACAACATCAGGTGCCCAATGCGGTGGAGATTGCCGAAAATTTGGTAGACTATGGCTTTAATGAGCAGGAATTGGAGCAGTTCAAAAGCCTTATTCCGAGCCATTCTTTGGGCGCAGTGATGAATTGGGTAAATCAAAACCTCGTAACCGACAAAATGGTGAGTGATATACAGGAAGCTTCCAAGCGCATAGCTGAACTGGTGGCTTCTGTGAAAAATTATACCCACATGGATCGAGCGCAGGATAAGCAAGCTTCTGATATCCATCAGGGCATACGCAATACCCTTACCATGCTAGGGCATAAGGTGAGGAAAAACCGGATCGAAGTGGTAGAAGCTTTTCAAACAGACTTGCCTAAGGTGCCGATATTGGTCAGTGAGATGAACCAAGTATGGACCAACTTGCTCGATAATGCCATTGATGTATTGGAAAAACAGGAAGGACAACGACTCATTACTATCTCTACACGCCTTGAAGGTGATTTTGCCAAAATCAATATCCAAGACAATGGTCCTGGAATTCCCGAAGATATCCTCGGGCGCATTTTTGACCCCTTTTTCACCACCAAAGAAATGGGAAAGGGAACCGGACTCGGCCTTGATGTGGTGCAGCGCATTGTGAAGCAGCATAATGGTACTGTTCGTGTCAAATCCCGACCGGGTGCTACCGATTTTGAGGTGTGTATTCCGATGCATTGAAAGAATAAAATGGTAAATTAGAAAAGCATTAATCCGAAGTATATGAAAACGCCTTTGCAAATAGATGTAACGTTTGAGCAAATACTGGCCTTGGTGAAGCAATTACCCCAACAACAAAAGATAAAGTTGTCCAAAGAATTGGAGAAAGAGGCTATTGATTCAACGCTTACCCGTTTGTTAAAAACATTCAAAACCGATGCGCTTGATATGCAAACCATCACGGAAGAAGTGGAGCGAGTAAGGCAAGAAATGTATGACAAGAAAAAGCCTTAAAGTAATTTTTGATACCAATGTCTGGATTAGTTTTCTGATTGGTAAACGGTTGGGTATTATTAAGCAATACCTCTCCGCTGGGAGTATTTCTATTGTAATGACCGAGCAGCTTATTACGGAACTAAAAATAGTTACCAGTCGAGATAAACTGAAAAAATACTTCCCCAAGGAAAGTGTTTCGGAATTGATAGAATTACTGAAAATTATTTCTCAAACTTTTGAAATTCAGCCTACTCACTTTGATAGTCGAGATCCCAAAGATAATTTTCTTTTAGACTTGATTGATTCCTCACAAGCGGATTATCTGGTAACAGGAGATAAAGGTTTATTGGAACTGAATCCTTTTAAAACGGCACAAATTGTAAGCGTTTCAGAATTTGAAAAACAAATAAAAAAGATGCGCGTGAATGAATAGATTTTTTTGAGTAATATCTGTCCTATCTATTCCTTAGCCCTAAAACCTAAACCTTATAATGAAACAACCCATTCTTTTTTCGGTAGATGATGACCCGCAGGTGCTCAGGGCCGTTACCCGCGACCTGAAAAACCGCTTTCGGCAAGAGTATCGCGTGCTCAGCACTACTTCGGCTCAAGAGGCCCTCGACAGCTTAATCGAACTTAAAAATAAAGGAGAAGTAGTGGCGCTGTTCCTTTCCGACCAGCGCATGCCCGAGATGCTAGGTGTGGAGTTTTTGGAAAAAGCCAAGACCTTTTACCCCGAAGCCAAACGCGTATTGCTCACCGCCTATTCGGATACCGATGCAGCCATCAAAGCCATTAACGATGTGCGCCTCGACTATTACCTCATGAAACCGTGGGATCCACCCGAGGAGAAATTTTACCCCGTCATGCACGATTTGCTGGAAGAATGGCAATCGCAGGTAATCCCTGATTTTGCGGGCATGCGCCTTATTGGCTATCAGTTTTCTCCTCAGGCTCATAAAATAAAGGATTTTCTCTCAGGCAATCTTTTGCCCTACCAGTGGCTGGATGCGGCCTTGGCTCCCCAAGCGCAAGAGCTGATGGAGCTAAATCAAATCAAGCCCGAACATCTTCCTGTATTGTTTTTTGAAGACGGTAGTTTTCTTTCCCAGCCGGAGTTGCCCGCTATCGCGGCACGTATTGGCCTGAATCCCAAAGCCAGTTCGGAGCTGTACGATGTGGTGATTATTGGGGCTGGTCCTGCTGGATTGGGAGCGGCTGTATACGGTGCTTCCGAAGGATTAAAAACGGCTCTTATTGAAAAACGAGCCCCCGGTGGACAAGCTGGTACAAGCTCGCGGATAGAAAATTATTTAGGGTTTCCCACAGGCCTTAGTGGTTCTGACCTTGCCCGTAGGGCCATCACACAGGCCACCCGCTTCGGAACGGAGTTTTTGGCACCCCAAGAGGTGATGCAGATAGAAGTAGAAGGCCCGTATAAGATTTTATACTTGGCCGATGGCAGCAAAATCAGCTCCAAAGCGGTGGTGATTACCACGGGGGTGAGCTACAGGCAGCTGGAAACACCCGGCCTTTCCTCTTTCACCGGAGCGGGTGTGTATTATGGCGCGGCCAATACCGAGGCGCATGCCTGTAAAGAAAAAGATATTTATGTGGTAGGAGGGGGCAATTCAGCCGGACAAGCAGCCATGTACCTTTCTCAGTTTGCGAAGCATGTGTACATCGTTATCCGCAAGCCCGATTTAACGGCTACCATGTCGGCTTATTTGATTGAGCAGATTGCCCAAACCGAGAATATAACGGTACTGGGGCATACGGAAATTACCGAGGCCACAGGCGACCAGCATTTGCAATCCATTAGTCTGCATAATAGAAAATCCGATGAGAGACGTACCGTGCCAGCCGGTGGCGTGTTTATCTTTATCGGAGCCAAGCCCTATACCGATTGGGTGCCAAGCTCAATAGTAAAAGATGATAAAGGCTTTATCCGCACGGGGCGCGAGGTAGTATTAGAGGAGAATGGAAAGAAGAAATGGAAGCTTAAGCGCGACCCATATTTACTGGAAACCTCTTTGCCCGGTGTATTTGCCGCTGGAGATGTGCGTAGTGGCGCCATGAATCGTGTAGCCTCTGCTGTAGGTGAAGGAGCCATGTCTATCAGTTTTGTACATAAATATTTAGCCGAAATCTAAGCCTATGATAGTTTACGAAACCAATAAAAACTGGCTCCGCGATATTAGCCATTTGGCGCGCAGCTGGACCATGACCAAAATTATGCGGGCGGTGCTGGCCGTGGGTGTTTTTACGGCTATACTTTGTGTTATTGAGCTTACCTGGTTTAACTTCATGGGCATGAGCAATGCCACCGGAATTTTCTCTTTGCTAGGGATCGTGCTGAGTATTTTGCTGGTGTTTCGTACCAATACTGCCTATGACCGTTGGTGGGAAGGCCGCAAGCAGTGGGGCGCTTTGGTGAACAATGCCCGTAATTTGGCCATTATGGCTCAGGTTACTTTCCCCCATGAGCAAAAGGAAGAACGCGTACGCATGGCTACGCTTATTGCCAACTTTTGTATCGCCTTTAAAGAGCATCTACGGAAAGGGGTAAAACTGGAAGAGCTTATCCACCTTAGCCCCTCAGATAAGGAAGTGTATCCCAAGCTAAACCATGTGCCTGCTTACATCAGTACGCAAATTCATGATTTGGTGCATAGCCAATACCGCAAAGGAACCATCACACCTTACGATTGGCTCAACTTTAAGCCGGAAATGAAGTCGCTGATGGATATTTTGGGCGCCTGTGAACGTATCAAGAAAACGCCCATTCCTTTTTCTTACAATGTGTACATCAAGCTTTTTATTACCATTTATGTGATTTTGCTCCCAATAGCGGTTATTCCTGAGTTTGGTTTTTGGTCAGTGCCCATCGTGATGCTGGTTTTCTTTGCCTTTATCGGGGTGCAGCTGATGGCCGAAGAGATAGAAGAACCATTTGGATTAGATTGCAACGATTTGCCTACAGGTGATATCGCTCATACCATCAAAAACAATGTGTTTGAGATTTTGGATGCCCGCACTGTTCCTTCGGTAGTGCATCACGAATACGAAAAGGTGTTTTAATCGCAATTTTCGAAAAGACGGCAAGCCGACAAACCGAATTATTTCGTAGGTACTCTTAATCCTAAAAGCCAAGAAAAGAAACATTAGGTTGGCTTTCCTTGTTTGGTTTTGTAGTATTGGTTATCCAACAGCCCAATGAATTCCGTGGAGAAAAGTGTTTCTAACGTATTGGCAAATTCCCTGGCCACTGATTATCAGTCGGTGAGGCAGCACACTTTAGCTTTGTGCCGCCATTTACAGCCCGAAGATTTTGTGTTGCAGCCGGTAGAAGAGGTGAGTCCTGCAAAATGGCATCTGGCACATACTACCTGGTTTTTTGAGACTTTTCTGCTGCTCAAAGAAGTGAGCGGCTACAAAGCCTATCATCCGCAGTACAGTTATTTATTCAATAGCTATTATGAAAGCGTGGGCGAGCGCACCTTGCGCAATCAGCGCGGTGCCATGTCGCGGCCAACTACCGAGGAGGTAATGGCCTACCGGCAGTATGTGGATGAGGAGATGGTTTCGTGGCTTTCGAGTAATGAGTTAAGTAAAGAAAGCACAGAATTAGTACAGCTTGGCCTTCAGCATGAGCAACAGCATCAGGAATTACTACTTACCGATATTAAATATTCCCTCTCCTTAAATCCTCTACATCCTCAGGTATTGGAAATAGGGGAGCAGGAGGCGGCAAAAGGTAGTCCCGATTTCGCGCACATCCCCGAAGGGATTTATGAAATCGGTTTTACAGGCGAAGGTTTTTGTTTCGATAATGAACTGGGCCGCCATAAGGTATATGTACAAGAGACCGCCATTCGTAAGCAATTGGTAAGCAATGCCGAGTATCAAGAATTTATAAAAGCCGGAGGCTATCAAAAGTTCCAATATTGGCATGCCGAGGCCTGGCAATGGATAGCCGAGAAGGGTATACAAGCACCTTTGTATTGGGCGCAGAAAGAAGGTAATTGGTTTCATTACACCTTGCAGGGGCTACAGGCTTTGAAGCCCGAGGCTCCGGTTACGCATATAAGTTTTTACGAAGCCAGTGCCTATGCCGAATGGGCAGGCATGCGCCTACCTACCGAATTTGAATGGGAAGCCGCCCAGCACTTGTTTGATTGGGGACAGCGCTGGGAATGGACCAATTCCGCCTATTTGCCCTATCCGGGCTTTTTGAAAGCCGAAGGAGCAGTAGGAGAGTACAATGGAAAATTTATGATTAACCAAATGGTATTACGTGGTGCTTCCATAGCCACTTCGCAAGGTCATAGCCGGCCTAGCTACCGCAACTTCTTTCATGCTCCGGCACGTTGGCAGTTTACAGGTATCCGCTTGGCCAAAAAATGAAAAGATGAAGAACGAAACCCTAGAAGAAAATAAAGTCAGCCTTCAGCAGTTTGCCGAAGAAGTACGGAAGGGGCTCAGCGCCCATCCCAAGTATCTTCCTTCCCGCTACTTTTACGATGCGGTGGGGGATGCGCTTTTTCAGCAGATAATGAATATGCCCGAGTATTATCTTACCCGCTCGGAGTTTCATGTTTTAAGTGGCCAAAAAGAAGCCATAGCCCGTGCGTGGGCACATAGCAGTTTTGATTTGATAGAATTGGGGGCTGGCGATGGCTACAAAACCAAAGTCTTACTGAGGCATTTTCTGGACAAGCAAATGGATTTCCGCTACTTGCCTATTGATATCTCGGCTAATGTGTTGCAGATTTTAGAACAATCCCTGCAAGAAGAACTACCCGAGCTGCGCATGCTTACCATAGAGGATGAATATTTTCAAGCCCTCAGTCATTTGAGCAATTATTCGGAGCGACCCAAGCTTATCCTGTTTATGGGGTCAAATATCGGGAATTTCACTCCCGAAGAAGCCACGGATTTTATGGGGCAGCTGAGTGCCAGTATGCGCCAAGGCGATGGTCTGTTGATAGGTTTTGATTTAAAGAAAAGTCCGCATCAGATACTAGCCGCTTACAACGATGCAGGAGGCATTACCCGCAATTTCAACCTGAATTTACTCAAGCGCATCAATCGGGAGCTGGGGGGCGACTTTGCCCTCGATCAGTTCGAACATTTTCCGATTTATGATCCTGAACTAGGAGCTGCCAAAAGCTATTTGGTAAGCAAACAAGAACAAGAAGTATACATTGAAGCGCTGGATGAAGCCTTTGCTTTTGAACGAGCGGAGAGCATTTATACTGAAATCAGCCAGAAGTTTTCGTTACAAGATATCAAGACTATGGCCGAAAGGCATGGTTTTGAAGTGAAGGGACAGTTCTTTGATGAACAGCGATGGTTTGTTGATTCACTATGGATTAAAAAGTAAGGGAGCCGAGGCTCCCTTTTTACTTCCGGTTTAGGTTAATAGATGGCGGAAGTCACTTTGTATACTTTTGCCTTTGTCCCGGGCATACCAGGCATGCACGGCTGTTATGAATTCTTCTTTTGCTATACTTGGGTTTTCAGCCTTCAGTTGTTGAATATACGAAATACAAGTGGAAGGACGAGGCCCCCAGCTGGAAATTTCTTTTCCCGATTGGGCATCTATCACAATCAGTTTCGGAATAGAGCGGGCACCATTGGTCAAATAGGCATCCATCAATTCGAGGTTTTCATCTCTTAGCACATAGCGGGTTTCTATCAGAGGATTTTCGGCCGCCATTTTCTCGATAAAAGGGATAGACTGCGCAGCATCTCCACACCAACCTTCGGTAATGATGAGCCAAATCATGGGAGATGAAACCGCTTGTAGTACTTTCTTTGTTTCGTCTTCCAGCTGGCCAATCTTTTCCCATTTCTTCATGCGATGCATATTGAGTTTGCTGTATTCGAGTAGCTCCTCACTCTGATTAGGGCCTGTGGTTTTCCCTGCTTGGTGCAAGGTTTCTATTAAATCATGATAAGCCTCGTAGTTCATGCTACGAGCTAGGTAATGTTCGAATGTTATCGCTAAAGTTTCCATATAGAATCTATAGAATCAGTTTGTTCCTTTTTTACTTCAAACTGTTTATTCGCTTTTGTAGTTCAGTAATTCTGTTCAAAAGCTGTGCAAACGGCAGGGTGTTGCCATAAATCATATATTTAGTCATTTCTGCATAGTCGCTTTGGTATTCTTTTATCACCTTATCTGGTGGTATGATTTTGATTCTATCGGGCATATGGTTGGTATAATCCAGACCTCTTAATGAATTGAATTTTTCTCTGTGAGCCACTATGTTGAAATAAAGTTCTTGGTCTTGTAGTGCTGCAAGTCCGTGTGAGGTGTCCATTAACCTTTCCAAATCATATAAATGTCGTGAAAGGCGATTGACCCGGATTTTTTCAAACTCTTGAGCGAATTCTTCGTGGAGCAGGAATATCTTTTCTAGGAAAGTTCGTTTGGGCAGAACCGTGGGACTGGCAAATACATCGCTTGCAAAACCCATTTTTGGAAAATGCATACTTAAAATGGAATTGATTTTCCGCTTTTCTGTAGGCTCCATTAGTGAGCGGGAACTTACCTCAATCAATACCCTTTTAGGTAAATATTCAGAAGTGTCTACTACGGAGTTGTAATGAATTTCAATTATCTGTGGGTCTTTGTCTGAATCGGTTAAAGGCTGTGCAAAGAGCTTACAGTCTGCTATTGCTCCCCAATCGGTCAAGGTTTTTGTTAAGTCTTTCAGGAATTCTGTTGAAATAAATTCGCAGGATTGTTTTCTTATTTGCGTTCGACTGATATCCCCATGAAACCCGAAAAATTTGCGGTCAATTGCCAGGTCGATATCTTCTGAGAATCGCTCTATCAAGTCCCATCCCTTACTCAAAGAAGTTCCGCCTTTAAATACTATGTGTTCGCTATAGGGTAAAGAAAAAGCTGCCTGTAAGCATAGACTTACCCACCAATCTTTTTCAATAGCTATAGCGGGCAAACCTGTTATTTCTGTTGCCTGATTGAGGATTTCAATCCTTCTTTCTTTTGATAATGTCAGCCAAGTGGTGTTCATCAAATTGCTTGCATTAATATTCGGTTTATCCATGCTGGGGAGAGTTTTGCATCATGGGTGATGTTCTCTTTCTTTTCATTTTTTAGGATGGATTGAAATTTTTCTATTGTGCTTTTGTCTAGGTTCTCTTGTCCAATAGTTTTAAGTGCTTGAATGACCAGACTACTTATTTCTCCCTTAGTCAATAAGTTTTTGGGGCTTGTTTTTTTGAAGGTGATAGTCCGCTTACCTACTTTTACGGTTCTTGCCGCTCCGTCTGTCAAGTAAACTACTTTCATAGGCACTTGTGTTGATAAACCCAATTTATTCAAGGCTTGAACACCTGTAGGGACAATTCTCGCTTTGTCCCGTCTGGCAATGGCCTTGGCTAGTTCTTCGGTTGATGGATAGAGAATACCGAGTTCCTGATCCAGTTTGGGGTATAAGTAAATACCATGAGCTAATCGGATGAGAACTTCCTTCTCCTTCAGTCGGAGTAAAGCCTTCTTCACACTTTCCGAATTGCCATAGTCTAAGAAGTCATCCACAAAAAGAATGCTTCCCTTCGTGCCGTTTTTTAGTGCTTCTGCAATCTTATTTTCTACTTGTGGTCTTATCATTGATTCCTGTTCCGTTACTAGTCATTCTAGGTTTGAGAGAATAACAAATCTTTTATATCGTCCCTAATTTAATAAATATTTGGGACGAAAGGTTCGGTTGAACCAATTTTTATTCTCAACAAATCTTGTGAATACCTATTGATAAGGATTAATAGTAGGTTTATTTTTAGAAAGTTTCCATTGTAAGAATGTAGTAGTAATGACCTAGGCTATTAAATATTTTATGGAACTAAGACTAGGCAGAAACAGGGTTTTCTTTTAAATTGAATTACTTTCTATTTAGAAAAAAGGAAGCCCCTACCTATGACTATCTCGGAAGAACAAAAAGAAAAGCTGTATGCCCTTATTGATGAGGGCAGGAGGCTGGAAGCTGTTCGGTTTTTGAAATTTACTTTCGGCATTACCTTATTGGAAGCTAAGGAACTGGTAGAGGCTATCGAAAAAGACCGCGATGTGCCCAGTAAAAAGATGCCTAAAATTACACCGGGCGAACTTTTTCGGCAGATGCGGGGCAAGCCCTACGAGCCCGTAAGGAGGCGCTCGGGTGGTAAAGCCTACCTTATCTTTTTGTTAATCGGCCTTGGCATGCTGGGTGGCGCTGCTTGGCTGGTATATCATGGCTTTGAAAAAATGCAAAATGCCGAGGTGGTGGAAGGTACCGTAGTCGATTTTGTGTACGGAGACGATACTTCCGCGCCTATGGTAGAATATGTGTATCAAGGGAGTACCCAATACGTGCAAGGTCAGGTGTTTTCCAATCCGCCCGCTTTTGATTTGGGCGAAAAGGTAGATGTATATGTGCCCGAAAACCCCAGGATTTCTCCTTTTCTGGGTGGCTTTATGGAATTGTACTTCCCCGCTCTCATTCTTAGTATTTTGGGGTCGGTTTTCACCGGAGTGGCTATGTTGGTGAAGTGCCTGCTCTGATTTATTTCTTCTTTTTCTTCTTTTTAGGGGTAAAATTGGCTTCTTCTTCCGCGGCCTTTTTCATCAGCGATTTCCAGTCGGTGTGGGTTTCTTCACTGAGGGCAATCGTTTCGGCATATTCCGAAGGCGCTACTTCCAGTTTCTGGATATTTTGGTCGATATAAGCCTCGATTAGCTCCAAAAAAGGCTTTTCTTCGGGACTGCACAGCGATATGGCCTTCCCTTTTTGGGTGCCGCGACCCGTACGACCCACGCGGTGTACATAGGTTTCCCCTTTGTCGGGCATATCGTAGTTTATCACCATATGCACATGCGGAATATCAATTCCTCGGGCAGAAATATCGGTAGCAATCAGTAGCTGGCATTCGCCTGATTTGAAGAGGTTGAGGTTGGTGGTGCGTTCGTTTTGTTCTTTATCGCCATGCAAAGTAACGGCCTTGATATCCACCCGCTCCATCGCGGTTAGTACGCGTTCGGCCCGCACTTTTGTTCGCACAAAAACCAAAATCTTGGCCTCTGGATTTTCACGCACCAGTCGCTCCAAAAAGAAGCGTTTATCGTCCATAGCCACCATGGCTACCCCGTGATGCACACGTTTGGCTACGGGGTTTTTAGGCGAAATCTGTATGCGGATGGCACGGGTTACCAGCGAATAGGCTAGTTTCTTAATTTTTTCATCGATAGTGGCCGAGAAGAACAAGGTTTGGCGCTTGGCTGGAATCTTACGGATTAAATCCTGAATATCTTTCAAAAAGCCAAGGTCCAGCATATGGTCGGCTTCATCCAAAATCAAAAGGCTCACTTCATCCACCACCAAATGTCCCTGACTGATAAGGTCGAACATGCGGCCGGGCGTGGCAATAACCACATCTACTCCTTTTTGTAATTGAGCAATTTGTGGGGCTTGGTCTACTCCACCATACAAGGCGATAAAGCGCAGGCGGGTATTTTTGCCAATTTCTTTAAATACCTCCAAAATCTGCAAAGCCAACTCGTGCGTAGGAGCTAGTACGATGCATTGCGGGCTTTTCGATTTTTGCTTATTTTTCTTTCTTTCCAAAATCTGCAAAGTAGGAATCACAAAAGCAGCCGTTTTCCCTGTTCCCGTTTGTGCAATGGCCAGCACATCTTCCCCACTCAAAATAGGCGGGATAGCCTTAAACTGAATATCCGTGGGTCGCTTAAAGCCGAGGTCTTCCAGCGATTCTCTAATTTCAGGGAGGAGGGGGTATTCGGAAAATTTCATGAGACGATAAATGATATAAGCTGCAATTTACGAATATTACATTCATTTAAGGCTTTATTCCAACGCCTATGTGGGATATTGGCGGTAAACTACCACTGGTTTTTATTTTACGACCGATAAAATAAAAAAAACAGGAGGGTGTTTGGTAATCTCGCCACCGCCCTATACTTTTGGAACATGTTAAGAACAACACATACAAACGCTTGGTGGCATACAGACAAAATCTGTAACTGATAGCGTATTGTATTCAAGATAATAATTGAAGAGCCTGCTATCAGCAGGCTTTTTTCGTTTTAACCCATTTGATAATTAATAAAATGAAAGCATTTACTCACAATCCTCAGCATGCATGGTGGTGGCATTGGCATCAGGAGAAATCCGGATGAATGGCAGAACTATGTTCTACAGGACTGTGAAATACAATCAGGGCCCGTCATTCATCCATGACGGGCCCTTTTTATTTTAATCCAAATCTATGAAACCCACTTATCAACCAATAACTCAATCCTATGCCCTACCGGCAGATACCAATACTCCGGTGGGCATTTATTTGAAAATCCGCGACCGCTTTCCCAGTTCCATTCTGCTCGAAAGTGCTGATTATCGGGGTAGCGACAACAGCTTTAGTTATATCGCCTGCAAGCCCATTGCCTACTTCAAGGCCCAAGGCACTCAGCTGGATTTTGCTTTTCCTAATGAGGCAGCCAAGAGCGAATCGGTGTCTACTTTTCAAGAAGTATTGCCTCGTTTTCAGGCCTTTGTAGAGGCTTTTGGCTCGGGAGAGGAAAAAGGTAAATCCATCAGTAATGGCCTGTTTGGTTATACTTCTTACCCTGCGGTGCAATACTTTGAGCAAATCAACCTTCAACAACCCGATAGCCTTCAAATTCCGGAGCTGTTTTATCAGGCCTTCCGCTATGTATTGGCTATTGACCACTTCCGCCACCGCATGGTGCTGTATGTGCACCGCTATGGCGAAGAGGAAATAGGTGAAGAACTGGATATGCTGCTCAGTATTTTGCGCAGCAAGAGCATTCCCGAATACCCCTTTGAATTGCTCGGTGAGGAAAGCAGCAATGTAAGCGATGCCGAATACCTGGACATGGTAAAGCAGGGCAAAAAGCATTGCCAGCTAGGCGATGTATTCCAGATTGTATTAAGCAGACGCTTTGAGCAAGCATTTTTGGGCGATGAGTTCAATGTGTACCGCGCCTTACGCTCTGTTAATCCTTCGCCTTATCTCTTTTATTTTGATTTTGGTGGATTTAAAATCTTGGGCAGCAGTCCCGAAGCGCAACTGGTAGTAGGAGATGGAAAAGCCAGCATTCACCCCATAGCCGGAACTTTCCGCAGAACGGGAGACGATACCGCTGATGCGCAATTGGCCGCCCAATTGGCCGAAGATCCTAAAGAAAATGCCGAACATGTGATGCTGGTAGACCTTGCCCGCAATGACCTTAGTCGCCATTGTGAAGGGGTGGAAGTGGAAGAATTCCGCCAGATACAATATTACTCGCACGTCATCCACTTGGTGTCTAAAGTGAGTGGGCACTTCCAATCGGAAAACAGTCTGCAAATTATGGCCGATACCTTCCCGGCAGGAACCCTATCGGGTGCACCCAAATACAAAGCCATGAGCCTGATTGACCAATACGAAAATTGCAATCGGAGTTTCTATGGAGGGGCTATCGGCTTTATTGGTTTCAATGGCACTTACAATCACGCGATTATGATTCGCAGCTTCCTGAGCAAAGAAGGCAAACTGCATTATCAGGCTGGAGCAGGTGTAGTAGCCAAGTCGGTAGAAGAAAAAGAACTGCAAGAAGTACACAACAAACTGGATGGCCTGCGTGCCGCCCTCAAAGTAGCGCAAGAAGTACATGAATTTAGCCTGAAAAAGCCATGAAAGTACTAGTGATAGATAACTACGATTCCTTTACCTACAACCTGGTACAGGTAATAAAAGAAACCGGTTTGGCTAGCCAGCTGAAAGTGGTGCGCAACGATGCCTTTGAACTTTCAGAGGTAGCCGAGTATGATAAAATCGTGCTAAGCCCTGGGCCGAGCCTTCCCGCAGAAGCCGGACTCATGCCCGAGCTGATTAAGCAATACAGCGCCACCAAATCCATACTAGGTGTTTGCCTAGGGCACCAAGCCATTGCCGAGGCATTTGGCGGGAGTTTGTTCAATCTGAAAGAAGTAGTACACGGAGTGGCTACGCCCATTGAGGTGACCGATAAGCAAGAACTACTTTTCCAGTCGGTGAGCCCGCGCTTTTTGGCTTGTCGCTACCACAGCTGGGCAGTAGCAAAATCTTCCTTGCCTGCTGATTTGGTCGTAACGGCCGAAGATGATCAAGGAGTGATTATGGCCCTAAGGCATAAACACTACGATGTGCGCGGGGTGCAATTTCACCCAGAATCGGTACTAAGCCCCGAAGGAAAGCGCATGATAAACAATTGGATGCAACATAAAGTATGAACCCCATGAAAGAGATACTCAATCAATTATTTGAACATAAAAGCCTGAGCCAGCAACAAGCCAAAGATATCTTGGTGCGGCTGACCAAAGGAGAGTTTACTGCTAGTCAGGTAGCCAGTTTCCTCACCGTTTTTCTGATGCGTCCTATCGCTTTGCAAGAATTGCGCGGTTTTAGGGAAGCCATGATGGAATTGTGCATTCCCCTCGACTTGGGCGGTATGCCCGCCATCGATTTATGCGGTACAGGTGGCGATGGGAAAAGCACCTTCAATATTTCCACGCTCAGCTCTTTTGTAGTAGCCGCCAGTGGAGTGAAGGTAGCCAAGCACGGAAATTATGGTGTTTCCAGTATTTGTGGTTCTTCCAATGTGCTGCAATATTTTGGATATGAATTTACCAGTGATTCCGATCGCCTCCTGCGCGAACTCGATTTGTTGGGAATCACCTTTTTGCATGCGCCCCTTTTCCACCCGGCTATGAAAAGTGTAGCTCCCATCCGTAGGGAATTAGGCGTGAAAACCTTTTTCAATATGCTGGGGCCTATGGTCAATCCGGCACGCCCAAGTCACCAAATGGTGGGCGTATTTAGCTTAGAACTGGCGCGCTTGTACCATTACTTGTTTCAGCAGGAAGGGAAGAAATATGCCATTGTGCACAGCCATGATGGCTACGATGAAATCAGCCTTACCGGACCATTTACCCTTTTTACGCATCAGTCGGAGTCGATAGAAACGCCTCAAAGTTTGGGCTTATCTACTTTAAAGCCTGAACAATTGACAGGTGGAGAAACCGTAGAGGAATCAGCGGCCATCTTCCTTCAAGTGATAAAAGGACAAGGCAGCGCGGCACAAGAAGAGGCCGTAGTGGCCAATTCCGCTATGGCGATACAATGTGCCAAAGGTATCTCCTTTTCCGAAGCGAAAGAAGAAGCCAAGGAAAATTTACGTTCCGGCAAAGCCCACCGCTTATTCGAAAAACTCCTTCAACCCATTAAAACCACTTACAGCATCCATTAATGATTACCACTATGGCCTATATACTTGACGAAATCGTACAGCATAAACGAAAAGAACTAGAAGAGAGAAAAGGGCTTTTCCCTGAGCGCTTGCTCGAACAAAGCGTATATTTTACTGCGCCCACCGTTTCGATGAAGCGCTACCTCACCCGTCCGGATAAGTCGGGGATTATTGCCGAATTCAAGAGAAGTTCGCCTTCCAAGGGAGCCATTAATCCCTATACATCGGTAGAAAAAACCACCATTGGCTATATGCAAGCAGGGGCTTCGGCTTTGTCGGTTCTTACCGATAAGAAATTTTTTGGCGGTAAAAACGAAGACCTAAGCACGGCACGTAAGTTCAATTTTTGCCCCATACTTCGTAAAGATTTTGTACTAGATCCTTATCAATTGCTGGAAGCCAGGGCCATCGGTGCCGATGTGGTGCTATTGATTGCCGCCATTCTCACGCCTAAAGAAACACGGGAATTGGCCTTTCAGGCGTGCCAACTTCAAATGGAGGTGTTGCTGGAAGTACACAGTGCCGAGGAAATTGATTCTCACCTGAATGAGTACATCGATCTGGTAGGAGTGAATAATCGCAACTTAAAGACTTTTGAAGTAAATACTGATTTGTCCTTTGAATTAGCCTCTCGCATTCCCCATGGCATTATAAAAGTTTCGGAGAGCGGCATTTCTGATCCTCAACTCATTCTAAGTTTGCGTGAAGCAGGCTATGAAGGCTTTTTGATGGGTGAAACCTTTATGCGCCATTCTGAGCCCCAGCGTGCAGCACAGGAGTTTATTCAGCAAGTGCGGACTTTGGAAAGTGCTTATCCCAAAAAGGTATGAAAAAGTTGCAATGGAAAGTATGCGGCATGCGTGAGCCGGACAATATCTTCGCCTTGGCCGCGCTAGCCCCCGATTATATGGGTTTTATCTTTTATGAGAAAAGCCCGCGCTATGTCCGTGAGTACCTAAACGCTGAGTCGATAAGCCAACTACCCGCTTCCATCAAGCGTACGGGCGTATTCGTTAATGCTTCGGTGGCGCAGGTGATGGAAGATATACGGCAATTTGGTTTGCAGGCGGTGCAGCTGCATGGAGATGAAAGTCCGGAATACTGTCACCTGATCCGCAGCCTTGGGCTTGAGGTGATAAAGGCTTTTCCGGTAAATGATATGACCAATTTTAAGGAGTTGGAAGCCTATTATCCGGTGATTGACTATGTGCTGTTTGATACCGCTTCCGCTTCAAGAGGAGGTAGCGGTCAGCGCTTCGATTGGCGCATTTTGAAAAATTATTCGCAACAGCTTCCTTTCTTTTTAAGTGGAGGAATTGATGTAAATGCTTTGCAAGAAATAGAACAAATCAATGACCTTAATCTGTATGCAATAGATATCAACAGTAAGGTGGAAATAAAGCCGGGGCTGAAAGACCTCGAACGAGTACAAGAGATACAAAAATTTGTCAACCGATATAATGAAGCCTATGTTTAGTGCAACGAGTCAAGGGAATTTTTCAGTCGATGAAAGTGGCTATTATGGGGAATTTGGAGGGGCTTTTATTCCCGAAATGCTCTATCCCAATGTAGAAGAATTGCGTGAAAAGTATTTGTCCATCATCGCTCAGGAAGCTTTTCAAAAAGAGTTTTATGAATTGCTCCGCCAGTATGTGGGTCGGCCTACGCCTTTGTATAAAGCCGAGGGCCTATCGGCACGCTATGGTGCAAAAATCTACCTGAAAAGAGAAGATTTATGCCATACCGGAGCGCACAAAATCAATAATACCATTGGGCAGATTTTGCTTGCCAAAGCCTTGGGCAAAAATAAAATCATTGCCGAAACAGGTGCCGGACAACATGGAGTGGCCACCGCCACGGTTTGTGCCCTCATGGGGATGGAGTGCATCGTATACATGGGCAAGCACGATACTGAGCGCCAAAAGCCTAATGTAGAACGCATGAGGATTTTGGGAACTACCGTGGTGCCCGTTACCAGTGGTAGCCAAACCCTGAAAGATGCCACCAACGAGGCCATGCGCCATTGGATCAGTCATCCGGTAGATACACATTATATCATTGGTTCGGTAGTGGGGCCGCATCCGTATCCCGATATGGTCGCGCGCTTTCAGTCGGTGATTAGTGAGGAGATTAAGGTTCAATTACTAAAGGAAGAAGGCACAGAAAATCCTCACAAAGTAATTGCCTGTGTGGGTGGTGGCAGCAATGCGGCCGGAGCTTTTTATCATTACCTCGATGCACCAGAGGTGGAACTGATAGCCGTGGAGGCAGCCGGAAAAGGAGTAAACTCGGGTTATTCAGCGGCTACTACCGCATTGGGTAAACCCGGAATCTTGCACGGTAGCCGAACCTTGCTCATGCAAACAGAAGATGGACAAGTGGTGGAACCCTATTCCATCTCAGCGGGACTCGATTATCCGGGAATTGGACCCGTACATGCCCATCTCTTTGCCAGCGGTAGAGGGAAATTCTATGCCGTAACCGATGAAGACGCCATGCAGGCAGGTGTAATGCTGAGCCGCACCGAAGGTATTATTCCGGCCATAGAGACTGCGCATGCCATTGCGGTGCTCAATCAGCTGGAGCTATCATCGGATGAGATAGTGGTTATCAATTTATCCGGCCGAGGCGACAAAGATTTACAAACCTATATCGATTGGGGAAAATACTAATCGGGATTTTAGATATACGCTATGCAAACATTACTCGATAATAGAATTAATCGGCTCTTGGCAGATAAAAGCCAAAATAAGCTGTCTATTTACTTTACCGCGGGTTTTCCTGCGCTGAACGATACGCGTACCATACTAATGGCGCTTCAAGAGGCCGGTGCCGATATGGTAGAAATTGGGATTCCTTTTTCCGACCCGGTGGCCGATGGCCCTACCATTCAAGCCAGTAACCAAAAGGCGCTGGAAAATGGCATGACCTTGCGCTTGCTTTTTGAACAATTAGAAGGCATTCGGGAGGGAGTTGATATGCCGCTCATTTTGATGGGCTATCTGAATCCGGTGGTGCAATTCGGGATGGAAGCCTTCTGTAAAGAAGCCGCCCGTGTGGGTATCGATGGATTGATTATTCCCGATTTGCCCTTGGCCGAGTATGAACGCCAGTATAAAGGGCTTTTTGAATCGTATGGCCTCAAATTCATCTGCTTGATTACGCCCCAAACTTCCGAGGCGCGCATTCGCCAAATTGATGCGCTGAGCGATTCATTTATCTACATGGTAAGTTCGGCCGCTACCACCGGAGCCAAGCAGGGTGTGTCCAATGAGCAGATTCAGTACTTCGAGCGGGTGAATGCCATGAACTTGCGCAACCCGAAGGTGGTGGGTTTTGGTATCTCCGATGCCGATTCTTTCCGAACCGTAGGCCAGTATGCCGAAGGGGCTATAATTGGGAGTGCCTTTATCCGTATGCTGGAGTCCAGCACTTCCCTGAAAGCAGATATTCTGCGTTTTATTCAATCCATTAAAGTTAATTCTTCTAACCTATGATCATTCAATTAGAATCCAATATTGCCGCCCCTGTCAAAGAAAAAATCATGCAGCGCATGGGCGATTTAAAATATAAGGCCACCGAAGTAAAAACCCAGCACGGGCATTACCTGATTGGGATTGGTAAGTCTGACTTCGATATCCGTGAAATCGGCTTTATGCCCGGGATTTTAGATATCCATATCGTGTCAGACGATTATAAACTCGTGAGCCGCAAATGGAAAGTAAAGCCCACACTGATTGATTTGGGCGATGGTGTTTCCATAGAAGAAGGCCAACTGGCCATTATGGCGGGACCTTGCTCCATCGAAAGCGAAAAACAAGTGGCTCTAACCATCGAGCATTTGAAAGCCATGGGCATTAAAATCATGCGTGGCGGGGTGTATAAGCCCCGCAGTTCGCCATACAGCTTCCGCGGCATGGGCATTGACGGGCTTAAAATGTGGTATGAACAAGCGCGCGCGGCCGGAATCAAAATTATTACCGAGGTGATGCAGGTTTCGCAAATCGAGGAGATGTATCCTTATACCGATATCTATCAGGTAGGGGCTAGAAATACCCAAAACTTTAACCTGTTGGACGAGTTAGGAAGGGTAGATAAAGCTGTGATGATAAAGCGAGGAATTAGCGGAACCATAGATGAGCTCTTGTATTCGGCCGAATATGTGTTTTCCGGTGGAAACGAAAAGCTGATTCTGTGCGAGCGCGGCATCCGTACCTACGAAACCGCCAGTCGGAATACCTTGGATTTGAACGCCATTCCTATTTTGAAAGAGAAAACCCATTTGCCCGTAGTGGCTGATCCTTCGCATGGCATTGGCGTGAGGCGTTTTGTAGAGCCTATGGCCCTGGCAGCGGTAATGGCCGGAGCCGATGGCATTATTTACGAAACCCACCAAAAGCCCGAAGAGGCCTTTTCCGATGGGCAACAAACCCTCAATTTTCAGGAATCCTTGCAGCTGGTTCGTAAACTAAAAGCTACCTTTGAACTCAAACAAAATTTGCAGAACACCCCGGTATGAAAGTAGCCATTGTAAAATATAATGCAGGCAATGTGCAGTCGGTTTCTTTTGCCCTTGAGCGCTTGGGGATTACACCCCTCGTTACCGATGTGCATGAGGAGCTGCTAGCCGCAGATAAAATTATATTTCCCGGAGTGGGAGAGGCAGGCTCGGCCATGACCTATTTGCGCCAAGCGAATCTGGAAAAATTGATGCCTCAGTTTAAGCAACCCGTATTGGGCATTTGCTTGGGTTTACAATTGATGTGCCGCCATAGTGAGGAGTCGGATACGGCCTGTTTGGGGGTTTTTCCGGTGGAGGTGAAGCGATTTAATCAGGGTTTAAAGGTGCCTCACATGGGTTGGAATACCATTCATTCCTTGAAAGGAAGCCTTTTTGAAGGCCTAAGTGAGAAGGATTTCTTGTACTATGTGCATAGCTATTATGCCGAACTGAGCGACTATACCATAGCCCAAACCGACTATGGCTTGAGTTATAGTGCCGCCCTTCATAAGGATAATTTCTATGCCGTGCAGGCTCACCCCGAAAAGAGTGCACAGGCTGGCGCCAAAATCCTTGAAAATTTTATCAAACGAATTCAGTAAATCGGATTATCGAAAATTAACATGCGAATTATCCCAGCGATAGATATTATAAATGGCCGATGCGTACGCCTTACCAAAGGTGATTATAATACGGTGAAAGAATATAACTCCGACCCCTTGGAAGTGGCCAAGCAGTTTGAAAATCATGGTATCAGCTACCTGCATTTGGTCGATTTGGATGGAGCTAAAGCCAAAAAGATTGTCAATTACAAAGTGTTAGAAAAAATTGCCAGCCAAACCAAACTGCATATTGACTTTGGGGGTGGCGTGCAATCAGAAGAGGATGTGCGCATTGCCTTCGAATCGGGGGCTAAACAATTGACAGGTGGCAGCATAGCGGTAAAAAAGCCCGAAATCTTCAAGGTTTGGTTGCAGACCTTTGGCGCGGAGAAAATTATTTTAGGTGCCGATGCCATGGATAATAAAATTGCTGTGCACGGTTGGCATGAAGATTCCGGTTTAGATTTAATTCCTTTTCTTCAAGGCTACCAAAAAGAGGGCGTGAAATACGTAATCAGTACCGATGTGGCCAAAGATGGTATGTTAGAAGGACCTTCTTTGGGCATGTATCAAGACATCTTGACACATTGTCCCGATTTGTTTTTGATTGCCAGTGGGGGCGTGAGCAAGGTGGACGACCTGCATCAGTTGAAAGAGGCTGGTTTGAAAGGGGTGATAATTGGCAAGGCCATTTATGAAAACCGTATTTCGCTTCCCGAATTAGAAAAGTTTTTCCTTTAATTGTCGACTTGTGTTAACCAAACGAATAATACCTTGCCTCGATGTGAAAGAGGGGCGCACCGTAAAGGGCGTTAATTTTGTGGAACTTCGCGATGCCGGTGACCCGGTAGCCTTAGCCGCGGCTTATGCCGAGCAGGGAGCCGATGAGCTTGTGTTTTTAGATATTTCGGCTACTTTGGAAGGCCGCCATACCATGCGCGAGGTGGTACGCGAAGTGGCGCGCGTAGTCAATATTCCTTTTACCGTTGGTGGAGGCATTAGCAGCATTGCCGATGTGCAAGCCTTGCTCCAAGCAGGTGCCGATAAGATTTCCATTAACTCATCAGCTGTCAAAAATCCTGAGCTGATTGATATTTTGGCTAAGGAGTTCGGCTCTCAATGTGTGGTAGTGGCCATTGATTCCCGTTGGGTATCGGGGCAGGCATGGGTGCATACCCACGGAGGTTCGCGCATTACGCCATTATCTACTTTAGCTTGGGCCAAGGAAGCCGAGAGCCGCGGGGCGGGCGAATTGTTGCTTACTTCCATGGATCAAGATGGTACTAAGGCGGGCTTCGACCTCGGCCTTACCCAATCGGTGAGCGAGGCGGTGCAAATCCCGGTGATTGCCTCGGGTGGAGCCGGAGCCAAAGAGCATTTTGTGTCTGTTTTTCAAGAAGCCAAAGCCGATGCGGCCCTTGCGGCCAGCATTTTCCATTTCGGGGAGATACCCGTGCCGGAACTAAAAAAATATTTACAAGAACAAGGGATTGCTATCCGATTATAAATCATGGCGTTACAATTTGATAAATTACAAGGGCTGATTCCAGCCGTAGTGCAAGATGTAGAAACCCGCAAGGTGCTGATGCTGGGGTTTATGAATGTAGAGGCCTATGAAAAAACCAAGTCCGAAGGCCTTGTGACCTTTTTTAGTCGCAGCAAAAACCGCCTCTGGACCAAAGGAGAAACTTCGGGTAATTTTTTGGAAGTAGTGGAAATCAAAGAAGATTGTGATGAAGACACGCTATTGATTTATGTCAAGCCTACCGGGCCGGTGTGCCATACCGGAGCGGATACCTGCTTTGATGAAACCAATCAAGGAAGTCAATTCTTGGAGCATTTAGCCGGAATTATCAAGAGTCGTAAAAGTGCCTCGGCCGATACCAGCTATACGGCTTCTTTATTTGCCAAAGGCATCAACAAAATCGCCCAAAAAGTAGGAGAGGAGGCCGTGGAACTGGTGATTGAGGCGAAAGACGACAATAAAGAGCTTTTTATGGGCGAGGCAGCCGATTTACTGTTTCACTACCTCATTTTGTTGGAAGCCAAGGGCTATTCGTTAGAAGAAGTGCTGGCTGTGCTAAGAGCGCGCCATGCGGCCAAAGCAAAATAAGCTAATTATATTCCCTGCGATTGATTCCAAAATCATCCTAAAATAGTTATACTTGGGAGACTGATTCTCCCTTGTATGACACCCACGAAATCTCCTTCCACCGTTTTGATGATACGGCCAAAGCACTTTGGCTTCAATCCCGAAACAGCCGCCAGCAATGCTTTTCAGCAACGCGATACCCACGATCCAGCCGCAGTAAAACAGCAGGCCTTAGCCGAGTTCGACCACATGGTAGATCAGCTCCGTGCCGAAGGTGTGAACGTGATGGTGGTAGAAGATAGGGAAAGTCCTGTGGTGCCTGATGCGGTTTTTCCCAACAACTGGTTCAGCACGCATCCCGATGGTACTTTGGTGTTCTATCCTATGGAAGCCCCTATACGAAGGCTGGAGAGGCGCACCGATATTCTAAAAGATTTACTCGATAAAGAAGGCTTCGACATCCGCATCCTTAGGGATTACACTCAGTTTGAAGACCATCAGCAATACCTCGAAGGCACAGGAAGTATACTCTTCGATCATCCTAATAAAAAAGCTTACGCCAGCCTCTCGTCTCGCACCGATGAGCGTCTGCTGCTATTGCTTAGCTGCGAAATGGGCTACGATGTGGTGCGCTTTCATGCTTTTGATGCGCAAGGCAAAGCCATTTATCATACCAATGTAATCATGTGCCTAGCTCCGCGCTACGCCATTATTTGTCAGGAATGCATCACAGAAAGCCGCCAATGGCAGCTTTTAAGCACTGCTTTGCAGGAAGATGGCAAAGAGATTATTCCCATCACCTTTGCGCAGGTCAAGCATTTTGCAGGCAATATGTTATCCCTCCAAGGAAGCCAGCAAGAGCTGGTGGTGATGTCCGCCCAAGCGCGTGCTTCGCTCAATCCGGCCCAGGTGCAAGTGATTGAGCGTTTTGCCAAAATCGTGGCCATTCCCGTGCCCACCATAGAAAAATACGGAGGCGGCAGCGTACGCTGTATGATGGCCGAAATCAGCCTACCAAAACTGGGTGCTTACTCAAATATTCGTTAGATTGAACAAGAAAAATTCCCGTGAACATGGAAAGATATGATGTATGTATAATTGGGGCAGGACCATCAGGCTATGCCGCTGCTATGCGCGCCTTAGATTTTAAGAAGAAAGTGGTGATGATAGAGCGTGCCCGTGTGGGTGGTGCCGGAATTATAAACGGTGCTCTAAGCTCCAAAACCTGGTGGGAGCTTTCGCGCGATATCAGCAATCTGTACAAGCATATGGGCCGTCTGAATATGCCCAAACCCGATGTGAGTTTTATGGAGGTACGCGCTGAGGTAGAAAAAGCTTCCGAAGAGCGGATTTCTCTCCTGCAAAACCATATGGAAGCTATGGATTCCAAAACAGGAGGGCAATTGCTGACTTATATTGAGGGCAATGCGCAAATCATTGGGCCACATGAGGTAAAAGTAACTACACGGGAAGGAAGCCACATCCTGAATACCGAAAATATTATTATCGCTACGGGCAGCAAGCCCCGCAAATTGCCCCATATTCCCATCGATGAAAAGGTAATCCTCACCAGCGATGGTATCGATAAAATGGATCACTTTCCGGCCAGCATGGTAATCCTCGGTGCCGGGGTAATTGGTTGCGAATTTGCTACCATCTTTTCCAATTTCGGTAAAACCAAGGTACACCTCATCGATAAGGGCGATAGGATTTTGCCCTTTGAGGACGAAGATGTGGTGAATGTGATTGAGAAAAATTTAGAATCCAAGGGCGTGCTCATCCACCGAAATTCCCAGCTTACCTATATGAAAGTAACGGAAGGGCATGTGGAATACGAACTGGTGTATGATGATGGACATAAAGAGGTTTTTCATGTAGAAAAAGCCTTAGTTTCCGTAGGGCGTGAGCCGAATATCCAAAACCTGTGGACGGAAAATGTAAATATTGAAATGAGCGGCTACGGCTATATCAAAGATTACGATACCCAAACGTCCATCCCGAGTATTTATGCCGTGGGCGATATCACAGCCGATATTGCCTTGGTAAATGTAGGCGAACTGGAAGGTCGCTATGCCATCGAAAAGATGTTCAGTACACCCAAGCGCAAGCTGATGTATGAAAATATCAGCACCATTATGTTCCTTAATCCGGAGGTGGCCGGTGTGGGGCTCAACGAAACCACCGCCCGCAAGCAAGGCCTCTGCTACCGCGTGGTGAGTCTGGATTATAGCTGCATTGCCCGCGCCACCGCTATGCGCAATACCCAGGGCTTTGTAAAAGTGCTGGTTACCGATGATGAGGAAATGAAAATCCTCGGTATGCGCGTAGTGGGTCAGCATGCCTCTAGCGCCATTCAGGCCGTGGCCCTGCTTATTAGCATGGACAAAGGAATAGAGGAACTGGCCGAACTGATTCATCCGCACCCGAGCATCACCGAAGGCATACAAGAATGTGTGCGTATGCTTTTGGGCAAATCTACCCTTAAGCCCAGCATCCTCCGCGACCATATGGTATGCCGCACCTGCAAGGAAGGGGTATATGAGGATTTGGTGTTTTAAAAGAACGATTCTGTTCTTATTTATAAAGATTGTCCATTATGAAAACTGTCAATGATCCGGAATTTGTGATAAAAGATTCATATTCTGATTACACCTATCAAAAGGAACTTACCGATGAATTAGATAGAATAAAGGATGATTTCAATTATGAGCTTCTACATAAAATTGTTTTGTGGAAGCTGAATAGGTTTCCCTTGGTAAATGAGGAGACATTGGAGCTTCTGAATCAGATAACAAAAGAACAACGAACCCTGAATGTTGAATTAACAAAGCAAATCCTAAGTAGGTTACTTGATTCTAAGGGGATTCAATTAGCAATGGCTTCCACTATTTTAAGGTTTAAAAATCCCTACGTATATCAAATTATCGACCAAAGGGTTTACAGACTTTTGAATGGTGAAAAAATGGATAAGCTGACAAAATTGTCAAAAGATGAGCAAATTGAATCCTATTTAACGTATTTGGAAGATTTACAAAAGGCCTGTACTAGGATTAATATTCCTTTTCATATAAGTGACAGGATATTGTATATGGCTGATAAGGATATTAACAAATATATAAAGCTAGATAGTTATGGCTGATGATATTCGCTTAAAAGAAAGGGCTATAAAAAACGAAACCCGATAGTTTGAATTTCTTCAGGGACTATCGGGAATAAGATACTGCAAATATAGTATGGAAATGTTGTATAAGGTTCAATAATACTTGTTAATATTCAATAGAGTCGTATTCTGCTATTTTTACTCGAACAAATATAAATCGATTTCAAATATAAATCGATTTTAGCCAACCCATAAGAATAAGTGATTTTTATAAATGTCCGTCATGACCAACTCCCTTTCTCTTTTTGATCAGCAAGTAGCCACCCGCTATCATATTTATAATAGCTTATTTCTCAATTTGCCCTTTCGGCATATTTACCGCACGGGTACGCTTTTGCCTCTTTTGGAGCAGGTTACGGCCGAGGGATTTCAACAAGGGAAATCGCCTGTGGAGATTATCGAAAAATTCTGGGCTGATTATATGCCGCTGGCCTCTGAAGCGGATAGGCAGGCCATTTTATTTAGCTTTATCCAATACGTGGAGCGCCAAGTGGTGCTTTTCGATTCCATAGAAGATGCGGCCTTTGAAAAACTCAATCCCCTCCATGGCAAGGGCAGCTTGCAGCAGCTTTTCTTGCGTGCACAAAGTCTGGATAAAATCGAAGCGCTCAAAGCCAAGCTGGAGACTTTTAGCCTGCGCATTGTCCTCACAGCCCATCCTACGCAGTTTTATCCCGGCAATGTATTGGCCATTCTGAACGACCTCGAACAGGCCATCCGCGAAAACGACCTTTCGGCTATCAATCTGCTTTTGCAGCAATTGGGCAAAACCGCTTTTGTCAATCGGGAAAAACCTACTCCGCTGGATGAGGCCATTAGCCTTACCTGGTATTTAGAAAATATCTTTTTTCAGGCCGTGCCTTTATTGGTGAAACGAGTCCTGAACGATGTACAAATAGAAGTGCCCGACTGGCAGAATCCCGCACTGGTGCGCATCGGCTTTTGGCCAGGTGGCGATCGCGATGGCAATCCTTTCGTGACCAGTGCCACCACTTTGCAAGTAGCCGAGCGCTTGCGCCTTACTAGCTGGCGCTGCTACTACCGCGAAATCCGCAAGCTACGTAGGCGCCTCACCTTCAAAGGTGTATACGAACAGATAAGTGCCATAGAACGCAAATTGTTGGAGCAAGTGAATGGCAATCAGCCTATTTATAAAACGGCTTCCGAACTTGAAACGGATCTTTTAGCCGCCCGTCAAGTGCTAGTAGCGGAGCATGACGGCCTCTTCCTCGATTTGCTGGACGATATGCTCATCAAAGTGAAAGCCTTTGGGTTTTTCTTTGCCAGTATGGATATGCGCCAGCATGCCGATAAGCACACCCAAGCGGTAGCAGAATTGCTTCCCGAGGCTTCAAAAGGCCAACCCGATTGGCGGCAGTTCCAAGAGTCTGCTTTACCTGCGGATTCATTTACCCATGAACTATTGGCCAGTCTGCGCACCATTCCGCAAATACAGGCCCTCAATGGCGAAGCCGGACTTCATCGCTATGTTATTAGCAATTGCGGCAAGGTGGAAGACGTGCTCTGCGTACAAAGTCTTTTGAGCTATGCTTTTGGGCAAGACGAAATGCCCATGGATATCGTTCCCCTTTTTGAAACCATTGACGATTTGGCTCATGCGGCTGGTGTAATGGAAGCACTTTTCCAATTGCCCAGCTATCGGGCACATGTGGCACGTAGAAACAATCGCCAAACCATTATGCTTGGCTTTTCGGATGGCACAAAAGATGGCGGCTACTTGCGCGCCAATTGGTCCATTTATCAAGCCAAAGAAAACCTCACCGAAATTTGCCGGAAATACGGCATCAAAGCCCTCTTTTTCGATGGGCGTGGAGGCCCTCCGGCTCGTGGCGGTGGCAATACCCACGATTTTTACGCTTCATTACCCGATACTATCGAAAGTGAAGAAGTGCAGATTACCATACAAGGGCAAACCATCAGTTCTAATTTTGGTAAGGTAATTAGTTGCCAATATAATTTGGAGCAAATGCTTTCCGCAGGGGTGGAGGGCAGCGTGTCTGGTTATGAGAGTAAGCGCCTCAAACCGCAGGAGCGCCAGCTGCTCGAAACCTTGGCCGAGGCCAGCTATGCTAGTTATAAGCATCTGCGCAATCATGATAAATTTGTGCCTTATCTCGAAAAAGCCACTCCCTTACGCTATTTCGGGGAAACTAATATCGCTAGCCGCCCCGTGAAGCGGAGCAAAGGCAGCTTGCAGTTTGAAGATTTGCGCGCCATTCCTTTTGTGGGCTCATGGGCGATGATGAAGCAAAATATTCCTGGTTTCTACGGTTTGGGTTCCGCCCTCAAGGCGCATCAAAATCAGGCAGAAACGCTTCGTCAACTCTATCAACATAATCTGTTTTTCAAAACTTTGATCAACAATAGCATGATGGCCCTTAGCAAAACCTATTATCCGGCCACGCAGTACCTTAGGCAAGATGCAGAATTTGCCGAGTTTTGGGATTTGATGCACCGCGAGTTTACACTCAGCACACAAGAGGTGCTGTCCGTTACCCAGCAAACGGAAATCCTTTCGGCCAATCCGCTGAATAAGGCCTCCATAGCTATACGTGAGAAAATCATCTTGCCGCTTATTGCCATACAGCAGTTTGCCCTGCAAAAACTGCGCAGCGAGGAGGTACCTCAGGAAGTCTACCACCGCTTGGTTTTGCGCTGCATGTTTGGAATTATTAACGCTGCTCGCAACTCCGCATAGGAGAAATACAATAGAAAATTAAAGAAAGGGAACTATACCGCCCATTATGTGTTTAAACATACAAATAGAATCACAAAACTATGTTGCAATCAATCACCCCGAATAACTCGTTTAAAGTTGATATCGTATCCGATGTGGTGTGTCCTTGGTGCTATATCGGGAAGAAACGTTTTGAAAAAGCCATTGATAGCCTCTCCGCTGAGTATGGCTTTGAAGTCAACTGGCATCCCTTTCAGTTGAACCCCGACATGCCCCGCGAAGGCCGTAATCAAAAAGAATATTTCTCTGAAAAATTTGGTAGCTGGGATCGCTTTATGGGCATGCTACAGCATGTGAAAAGTGCAGCTGAGGGTGAAGGCCTTCAATTTGCGATTGAGAAACATGTGAACTCACCCAATACGCTGGATGCGCATCGTATCGTGAAATTGGGGCAAGACCTTGGACTGCAAGATGAAATCGTGAATGCGTTTTTCAAGGCCTATTTTGAAGAAGCCCTCGATCTTACCCAAAAAGAAAACCTCTTACTGGTAGCTGAGCGCGCAGGCATAGACCGCGCCAAGGCCGAAGCTTTACTGGCTACTCAAGAAGGACTATCCGAAGTGCTACAAGCCGAAGAACATTATAAAAAACTGGGTGTAACGGGCGTTCCTTTTTTCATCATCAACGATAAATACGCCTTCTCAGGCGCGCAACCTACCGAAAGCATTCTGCAAATCCTGAAGCAAGTAGCCGAAAAGGATAATATTCAGCCCCTTAGCGGACAGCAATGCGATGTGGATGGTAATTGCTACTGATAGCTAATATAGAGTTATAATATAAACCCTAGGCCTAAAGTCTGGGGTTTTTTGTTTTGGGAGCGGGTATTTGGAAGGTAGAATGTGGTATGTAGTATTTAGAAACTTGTATTTGGTATTTGGAGGGAAGAGTAGGTGATGGTACTCGTCATTGCGAACGGACAGAGGGTATAGTATTGTTTAAAATAATCGGAATGTCCGTGAAGAAATCTCCTGATTTGATGGTATGTTGAATGTGGTATTTGGATACTGGAATGTAGCATGTAGAAACTAGTATTTGGTATTTGGAGGGGAAGAAGAGAAAATGGTACTCGTCATTGCGAACGGACAGGGAGTATAGTATTGTTTAAAATAATCGGAATGTCCGTGAAGCAATCTCCTGAGAGGAGGGTATGTGGATTGTGGTATATTAATGCTGGAATGTAGTATGTAGAAACTAGTATTTGGTATTTAGAAGAAGAGAACACGTGATATAGCCGTCATTGCGAACGGATAGAGGGCACAGTATTGTTTAAAATAATCGGTATGTCCGTGAAGCAATCTCCTGAGAGGAGGGTTTGTTGAATGTGGTATTTAGATGTTTCCGCCACGGTCAGTGTCTCCACTAACCGTAATAAATGCTTACCTTAAATTATTTAATTGGTTCGTGATGACACAAACCAAGGCGAAGTTCCTGAGAAAACGAACCAAGGCGAAATTTTTAAAGTACAGATTTTCATTAGCTTTAACCTTTACCCATGAATTGGTTTATATTACTTATTGCAGGCTTGTTTGAAGTCGCTTTTGCTTTTTGCCTGGGCAAGGCCAAAGAAAGCACTGGACTGGAAATGTATATATGAGCCTTTCTGCTTACGCTGGCTTGCAGTATGGGTTTATTGATCAAAGCTACCCAAACCTTACCCATCGGAACGGCCTATGCCGTGTGGACAGGTATAGGCGCAGTAGGTACCGTACTGGTGGGTATTTTTGTGTTTAAAGAACCCGTCACCTTTCTTCGCTTGCTTTTTCTGATTACCTTAATTGGCTCTATTATCGGACTTAAGGCCGTTTCTTGAAGGTATCCATCAGGGCGAATGATTTTACCAATGAAACATATAATCTTTACAGGGATCTTTTCTGCCATTATACACCTTGCAATGGCTCAAAATACCATCCTTTGGAAGGTAAGTGATACGCTTCATCACAAGACGTCTTACTTGGTAGGTACCTTTCATCAGTTTGGTAATTCATTTGTCGATTCCATTCCTCAAATCAAAGAAGCGCTCATGTCGTCAAAATTGGCTGTTTTTGAGTCGATTGAGGACGTGGAAAGTACGCGAAACATGATTAACCAAAGAGTTTCGTCAACAGATATAGAAAAGTGGTTGAAAAAGAAGGATTTGGTGGCTTTAAAGGAAGTGAGCCAACATTGGGAAGTGGATCTTTATAAGTTAAAGCCCCTAGAGATTAGTTGGAAATTGCAGCAAGAATTCCAGAAAGTGAAATGTCAGACGGTGCATCCAAGTGATGATTTTGATCATTTTGATAGTTACCTCATTTACCTCGCTCAGCTACATGGTAAGGAAATTGTGGGTTTGGAAACGGACAGTTTGCAGTTGGATTTAATCGCTCAGGAGTATAAATACCCCGATTGGAAGTCGGAACGAAAGCGGATTCGGACTTGGGTACAATTGCTTCAATCCGAGCAAACTGACTTTGATTACTGCCAATTGGCTAAGAAATACCGAAAGTTTGACTTGGATTATGAACTAGAGAAGGAATGTGAGGCGAGTGTGTTGTTAATGCAAAGGAATAATGTATGGATGAAAAGTTTACCTCGTTTGCTACGTTCGCAAGATACTTTTGTGGCGGTAGGCTTGTATCATTTGATGAAGCAATGCGGAATAATTGAGCAGTTAAGAAGCCAAGGGTTTTTGGTAGAGCCGTTGGAGATTGTCCGTATTGGTGAAAACTAGAAATTTCATTCATACGGAAAACGTTGGTGTTAGACATATGTACTATCGAATCCATATTTTAGCGTTTGCGTCCTGAATGGCTAACTATGCCAATGGGCTAATGGTAGTCAGGTGAAAGTACCTGACTGGATGAAAATTCTAGAGTTATAAAAATGAATGGTGTATCTATGAAAAGAACGTTTTGTAGGAAATTTATGGGCAATGGGCAAAGTGCTGTTTGGGTTTTCTTAATGGCTCTCACATTACTTTTAGCAGGTTGTGCCAATCAATCCTTGCCCAAAGTGATGTATTACCCCTTTTCTATTTCAGCAGATTGGCAATTTAGGGGAGATACCATACGGGTGGCGCTGAATAATCCGCTCCAGGCTCCTTTGCGTTTTTATATTCAGTCTACCCAAGATGCTGTTCAGGTTTATCTGGATAGCCCCACACCCATTACACTCATGGCTCAGGCAGATACTACATTAGAATGGATAGTGCCTCAAACGCTACTCGATACCACAGCTCTTTCTATTTCTGTAAAATACGGGGATTTGAATAAGGAAATTCAGGCAGAACCTATCGGTTTGCCCTTTGCTTCGGGGCGTACCTACTCTATTATTCAAGGGAATAATGGAAGTTTCAGTCACCATTCCACTTGGTCGCGGTATGCCGTAGACATAAGTTTGAAAACCAATGATACTGTGTGTGCCGCTACCGATGGCTATGTGGTAGGCCTTATCAATCAATATACTAAATCGGGGTCCGGAAAAGAATGGATGCCCTATGCCAATTTTATTACCCTGTACAATCCGGCCACGGGTGTGTTTACTTCCTACGTGCACCTCCGTAAAGACGGCACCTTGGTGCAATTAGGCGATTGGGTGAAACGCGGCCAAGCTATTGGTCTGGTGGGTCTTACCGGACAAACCGATGTGGAACATTTACATTTTAGCTGCCTGATGCCCAGTACCGATAAAGAGGGAATGCGTTCCATTCCTTTTCAATTTGAAACAGGCCAGCCTAGCGAAGCACTCAAACGAGGTGATACACTCAGAAGAGATTTGTAGAGCTTTAAGCTGATATAGATTCCGCTATTCGACATTTGTACTATCGAATCCTTATCGTAGGGTTTTTAACCCGAATTGTTAGCTATTCAATTTCTTCTAAAGGCAGTTAGGCGATAACAACTAAACGAAGTTTGGTTTCTACCTACAAGTTTTCCCAGCTCATGGCCACTTTTCCTCGGGTGCGCATGGCTTCTATATAGCCTATGGCCTCCGGAATTTGCTCGTAAGGAAAGGTCTTATCAATATGCACCTTTATTTTCTGCTCAGCCACCAGCTGGGCTAAGGTTTCTAAATCTTTTTGCTTGGCCACGGCTGTAAATTGAATCAGCGGGAATTTAGAAAATACATTTTTCCCCAACACACCTATCATGTGCCCCATGGTGGTAAAGCCTGTCATTACGCCTCGTTCACCCATGCGTTGATAGTCACGGAGATGGAGGCTGCCATGAGTATCCAGCACCAGCGCATATTTTCCTGTGTGCTGGTGAATGTTTTCCTTATCGTACGCGATTACCGCATCGGCTCCCAATGAACGCACAAAATCGGCATTTTTGCTGGAGCATACAGCCGTAACCTGGGCGCCATAGGCTTTTGCAATCTGAACGGCAAAATGCCCCACTCCTCCCGATGCACCATGGATCAGCACCCGTTCTCCCGCCTTGATTTGCCCATGCGTAACAAGCGCTTGCAGGGCCGTTAAGCCAGCTATGGGCAAACAGGCCATTTCTGTAAAAGGAGCCGCATCAGGCATTTTGGCGCAGATTGTTTCGGGTACAGCGGCATATTCCGCAAACACACCTCCGCTAAGCGCTTCACCAAACACCCTATCGCCTACCTGAAACTGGCTCACCCCTTTGCCCACTTGCTCTACCACTCCGGCAAAGTCAGCCCCTAAGATTTTTTCTTTAGGAGCAAACAAACCAAAGGTAAACCGCGCAAAGAAAGGCTTGCCTCTCAGAATGTGCCAATCTGCGGGATTAGCCGAATTGGCCATGATTTTCACCAGCAGGTGGCCGTCTGCTAGGGTAGGAAGCGCCACGTCTTCTAAGCGAAGCACCTCAGGGCCTCCGTATTGGGTTTTGGTAAAAGCTTTCATGTAGGAGTTTTTGATTGCTGTGTTTAGGTACTTGCAGTACCCTTAGGGCATCTAACGGGGTGTTTTTAGTAGGGTTGTTTTTGGGGATGGTAAAATTAGACCCGACAGGTTTCTAAAACCTGTCGGGTTTGCCGGAGAATCCTATTGTTGGTCATTTGTTTTACTAGTACTTATCTGTTCAACTCAACGAGGGGCATTTTTTATACTTGCCAATATCTCTTATATTTAGTTGTATAATGGCCACAATGGCGATTATACGCTAGTTACCTGCAATGCTAATATGACAACTCTAAACTATAAATTAAATGTTGCTTAAGACTATCTCTTTAAATCATCATAAATTATTTGGTTCTACTAAAATTAATCTTTTTGGAGAAAATGAGCCATTAACTATTGATTTGACAAGAGAGCATCATACAGACATTCTGCTAGAAATTGACAATAAAAATGAAGATAATTTTTTCACATTTATTATTGGTCAAAATGGAGTTGGTAAAACGATTTTATTTAGAACCATTGTTAATTTCATTAACGCTAATGGCCCCTATGAAGAACCAAAACTAAAGTCAATTATTAACTTCTATAGAAAGAGTTCAAAATACATTAAATACAACACAGATGGTGCAGGGATATATGAATTACAGGAATTGGATATTTATAATTATTTTTCAATTATAAAAAATACTGATTTAAAAGATTTCTTAAAATATTACAATGCCAATTTGGTATTTATCTCATCTTCTTTTGAAAGAAGCATAGTTCATAGAAATCCACGGTATAGGAATTTTAATTATATATCAGATATTAATAAAACTCAAACACTTTTTTTAAAATCACTTTTCAAGTTCAATAAGTCAAAAGATAAGCTTCAAATCCTTACTGAACTTTTAGAAAAAAAATCAGTAAAATGGAATTTGCAGGGCTATTTATCTGTAGACGGTGTTGGCGGAATAGAGAATGACAGTATTTTTTTGCTGAAAAATAATAATAGAGTCAATATTGTAAACTTTCTGAGAACAATTAAAAAAGTTAATGTTTCAGAAAATGAAACACTAATTACTGAAGATTTAGACGAAAACGAACTAAGGGTATTTGAAGCAATCTATTTTTCTAGCGTGTTTTATAAATTCTATTTTGACTCCAATCTTTCATTCAAAGATTTATTTCAAAAAATTCGTGACAGTAAAGTTTTAAGAAAAATTGAAGATTTTATTTTAGAAAAAACAAATGACCCAGATTTAGAGCGACATTTGAATATACGTGTACCAAAAACAGAAAAGAATAATTGGGAGTTTCTATTTACAGAAATAAATGATTTATCGGAATTTGATGTAAATACATTACTACTATTAGAAGACTTGAATCTAATAAATCTAACTGTTTTATGTAATGATGTGCCAGTTAGTTATATGAGTTCTGGGGAACAAAGCATAATAAGGTTGTTTAGCTATTTCGCAGATGTACCAAGTACAGAAAATTTGCTAATCTTTTTTGATGAACCCGAAAATACATTGCATCCAAAATGGCAACAGAATTTTCCAATTTATTTCAGAAAAATAGTTGAAGATATTTATGAGATAAAGAAATCGCATTTTATTTTCTCAACGCACTCCCCAATAGTTATTATGAAATCTACTTCATTGAATAATTCCAATGTTGTCAGATTTTACAAAGACTCTCAAGAAAAATTCAAAAGTCAGCAAATAACCAACATCAATTCATATAGTATAGAAGAAGTTTTATTAGACGAATTTAAGATTTCATATAGAAGCCAAGAAATAGAATTGAATGTGAATAAAATGCTATCTGATAGAAATGATAAGATATTAGAAAACAATGACCCAATTTTTTCAGTAGAGAAATCATTTGAATTGAAGGATAAAATAAATGAATTGTTTAAATCTTTGAAAACTGAGTGATGAGATTTGTAGAAAAGAATATAATCACAAATTCTTTAGTAATTGAAGCCCAAATTTTATTGAATGCCTCAAGGCATTATAATCAAAGTGATAGAGTGAAGGATATTATCCGCAAATTGTACTATGGATGCTGTGCATTTTGTGAATGTTCTCCCGAAGACGGTTCGTTTTTTCAGATAGAGCATTTTTATCCCAAAAATGTGACCGCATACAAAAAATATGCAAAAAGCATTGAAAACCTTCATTTCTCGTGTCAACGATGCAATACTTTAAAAGGTCGCAAAGTGCATCTAAATATTTTTTCTCCTAATTACTTTCTTAGTGGAGGAAGTTGGAGTTTATCTAAAATTGAAAAAATTGAGGATGAGTTGTATTACGTTGGACATCTTTTGTTCTTCAAAAATTCAATTACGCCTTCTATAAATAGAGGGTTAGAAACAATAAAACTATTTGATTTAAACAATATTAATGGCTCGATAAGAAGCAGTCGACAGCACTTGATAGAAAGCAGACTTAGAGTTTATGACAACGTATATAAAATATTATCTGTTATATATGAACTAATCTTAAACTATAAAAAGGAATTTGACAATGCTATAATTATCCTATTTTCAATTGTTATTAAATATACTAATTCAAGTTCTCATTTTTCAACTATGGTTATACATAATTTTGGCTCTGACATTTACAAACTTCTAGTAATTTACAATGCAAAAAAAAAATAAAAGCACAGCAGGTAACAGGCGTTTGGCTCAATGGCGGGTGACGTGGTTAATTGAACATTCTACCTCGCATCAACTTTTGTGGTTAAATGACAGTTTTGTGCTCCGTAATCCGCCACTGCGCCAAGCGCCAAAACGTTATGTGCAATATTAAGACAGCGAGACAAAGATGAAAGGACAATATATATCACCTGAACTTGACTTAAAAGCCTTTAACTGCGCTCATTGCCACGTTTATTCTCATCAAGACTGGTATTACTTAAGGGCGGGCGAAAGACAAGATGGTTATGGGAATCAACATGAGGATAGGAGATTTAGAGTTTCCTATTGCGAACGTTGTGGGGGAAATACAATTTGGTTTGGACAAAATATCGTTTTCCCTCAAAACTCAATAGTTGAACCTGCAAATACAGACTTACCACAAGACATTATAGAAGACTACAACGAAGCTGCTATGGTATTAAATCTATCACCAAGAAGTTCAGCTGCATTATTGAGACTTTCAATTCAAAAGTTATGTAAGCTTCTTGGCGAATCAGGGAAGGACATAAATAGTGACATTAAGAACTTGGTATTGAAAGGTCTACCACCAAAAGTACAAGAAGCGTTAGACAGTGTAAGAGTTATCGGGAATGAATCTGTTCATCCTGGAGAATTGAACTTGAACGACAACAGAGAAATTGCCAACAAGTTATTTAAACTAGTAAACTTCATTGCAACTAAATTAATCACTGAACCAAAAGAGATAGATGACTTATACGGCTCATTACCACAGTCAAAATTAGACGGAATAAATAAGCGTGACGGAAAATAGAAACCCCGCTATTCGCCATTTGTCCTATCGAATCCCTATGCTAGGGTCTGCAAGCCTAATTCTAATCTAATTAGCTATTCCTCTTTTAAATTACGGGCAATCATTTCTTTAATATCCTCACGGCTAAAATTATGCCCATCATACAGCAGGTCGCTGATTCTGCGGATTACAATGTCGAGTTCTTCAGAGGATGCAATCAGGCCGTTGATCAGCTGTGGGTCGGAGGCGTAGGTAGGGTTTTGACGAATCAGTTGGGATAGGCCCAGTATGCGCGAAAGCGGTGCCCGCAGAATGTGGGAATTGATAAAGGCGTATTCGGTGAGTTGGGTGTTTTGCTTTTCGAGTTCCGAGGTACGGATTTTTACCTGTTCTTCCAGCGATTCGTTGAGGGTGGAAAGCTCTTCATTGAGGGAACTTAGTTCCTCATTCATGGTTTCAATCTCGTTCGATTTTTCTAGGAGCTGATTGTTGCTGCTTTTGAGCTCACGAAAGAGCTGTAGCGTTTGATGGCTTTTTTGTGCCAGCGAAATAAGGTCGGCCAGTGATTGTACAAAAAGGATTTCCTCTACCGACCACTTGCGTGCCTGCTGTTGTTGTTCGCAGCAGATTACGCCCAAAATTTTGCCATCGGCCAGTATGGGGCAATCGAGCAGGGAGAAGATGCCCAGTGGCTTCAAATAGCCGGGCCCGAAACCTCGTGTGGCCGGGTGGCTGAGGGCATCATCGGCTGCTATGTATTTTTCTTCGCGTATGGCCTCGAAGTAGGGAGCATAGAGCTCGGCCGTAAGTATGGCTTCCTCTTGCTCGGAAGTTTGCTGGGTTTGGTACAGAAACTTTCTTCGGATGGCTAGGGGGGCTTCTTCCAACAGCCAAATACTGACTCGGGATATGCCCAATTGCTGGGCGGCCATCATACTTACTTTCTGGTAGAGGGTGCTAAGTTGCCCATTGCGCACTGCCGGATCTTGTGCGATTTTATACAGCGCGATTTGGTATTGAAAAAGCTTTTCCTTGAGTTGTTTGACCTGGTCTGACTCCTTCACGCTATCTACATACGCATCCCCCAGCAGTTTATTGAGCAGGTATACCACACAAAAAGCCGCAAGGGAGAAAATAAGTCCTGTTAAGAGAAAGGCAATAACCTGAATGTTCACGGTGTAGGAACTGCCTATTTGTATCCAACAGTACAGGGCGTCTACACAAACGAATATCCAAACAATAAGCAGCCAGATTTGTGCAGAGCGCATATTGCTTACAATAAGGGCTACTACAGGCACAAATGGAAACCAGTAAACAATGGAATGGAAGATATCGGGCTTGGCAAATAAGTTGGCCTGCAATAGCGAGAAGAGTATGGCTACTACAATTTGGCCTTGCCACTGAGGATAGATATTTTTCTTAAAAGCCCCATACGAAAGTAGGCTCAGGCCAAGAAAAGGTGCCAAAAGCGATACCCGTGTAGAGGGGAAATCGAAAATCAGCTCCACAAGCGTGTAAATACCGAGCAAAATGCACTGCATAATGATGGCGCTTTCCACAATCTTGGGCGATCGTACGTTGTAATCGGTATTTAATATTTTCTTTAATCGACTCATGAGCAGTCAATTAACCGCTTTGGGGTGAAACAGTTTGAAAGATACTAGCTTTATTTGATGTTTTTGTAAAAGTGCTAAGCAGCGCTTAAAAATTCTTTTATGGGCAATAAAAATATTATCGCTTAAGTACAGGATTGATGTATCCCCAAAGATCATCCAGGTAAGCCAGAGGCACCTGAGACGGATCGGGAGTATCGCCCAAGCGCACGATTACTATACCCATATCAGGGATTACCTGAAGCATTTGACCATTCTTTCCCAAAGCCGCTATCAGGGTAGAGGGAGCGCGGGGAGCCAAAGGTCCGTTAAAAACCGTTTGCAGGCCGGGTACCATAAAATTATTTTTCCCATTGAGCCACCATAGGTATCCGTACGAAAGGTTCAGATTTTGTGAGGAGGAGGTCATATCGCCAAAATAGCGTGCGTCATTCAATAAATCTTCCCCATTCCAAACGCCCTCATTTACTATAAGCCAGCCAAATCGAGCCATGGCGCGGGCGGTGCTAAAATATACCTTATTGTTGTCTACCGATAGCCATTGTCCATCCATGCCAATTTTATCGGCCAGTTTTTCGCGAAAATAGCTAGTGAAATTGGTTTGGGAAGCTTCCTCGATAACCTCATGCAGCAGGGTGTAAGGCGCATTATGATACGCCCAGCGTCTTCCAGCATCGGTGAGGTATTGCAGGCAATTGGGCGTGGTGCAGGTAGGGTCGACTACAAGGTCGTTGAGCCCGGTGGTCATGCTCAGTTGATTACGTATAGTGATTCTCTGTTCGCTTTCGGGAGCTAAAGATGTCCAGCCTACTCCCAGGTAGGCAGAGGTGGTATCTTGAATGGACAGTATGCTGTCCGATTGTGCTTGCCCCACCAAAAAGGCTATAAGCGTTTTCCCGGCTGAGGCCCAGTACCAATTGCTTTCCGGTCCGAAGTCGGCACTGTTGTCCAGCGTTCTTCCCCAGTATTGTTCCACGATGATTTTGCCATCTTTCAGCATGATGAAAGCGCGCGTATTGGTGCTTTCCAAGTAATCGTATAAATCGGGTAAGGCATCTACGTTCCAGCAAACGTTTTGGGGTTTTTCCGTTTCCCATTCTCCCTCCAAAGGTGGGAAATAAGCCCCGTTTTGAGGCTCTGGATTCGACTGGCAAGCCGATACAAGTAGTAGCAGCCCAAATATTCCAAGCATTCCTTTCATAGCATACTAGTAAAGCGGTAAGTTAGGAAATTGTGAAGATGAAAGGAAATCCCTAGTCTGCGCATAGTTTGCAGACTAGGGGGTTCCGTATTACATCATTCTTTTAAAAATTACCGAGGCATTGTGCCCGCCAAAGCCGAAGGTATTGCTCAGCACATAGTCAATCTTGCGTTTTTGCGCTTTGTGTGGGGTGAGGTTAAAACCTTTGGGAATTTCCGGGTCGGGCGTGTCCAAATTAATGGTAGGTGGAACGAGCTGGCGCTGTAGGGCCATAATGGCTGCCAAGGCTTCGGCCGCACCCGCACCGCCCAAGAGGTGGCCAGTCATGCTTTTAGTCGCGCTGATGTTCATTTGCTTCACCGCTTCGCCAAATACCTGGCGTATGCCTTTCAGTTCACTGATGTCGCCAAGGGGCGTGGAAGTACCGTGGGTATTAATATAGTCGATTTGGCTGGGCTCAATACGGGCATCACGCAGGGCGGCTTTCATACCCAGCGCAGCTCCATCACCCTCGGGGTGCGTGGCGGTGAGGTGATAGGCATCGGCCGACTGACCGCCCCCTACAATCTCGGCATAAATCGTAGCGCCTCGCTTTTCGGCATGTTCCAGACTTTCTAATACAAGAGCGCAGCTGCCTTCTCCCATCACAAAGCCATCTCTGTTTTGGTCATAGGGGCGACTAGCCGCCTGCGGATTGTCATTGCGCGTGCTCAGGGCTTTCATGGCACCAAAGCCGCCTATCCCAATTTCGGTAATGGCCGCTTCCGAGCCTCCGCTGATTATCACATCGGCATAGCCCCAGCGGATGTAGTTCATGGCTTCTATCAGGGCGGTATTGGAACTAGCGCAAGCCGATACGGTGGTAAAATTGGGTCCGCGATAGCCATGGCGCATGGAGATAAGTCCTGAGGCAATGTCTACTATCATCTTGGGCACTAGAAAGGGATTGAAGCGAGGAGTGTATTCACCCTCTACATAGGTTTTCATCTCTTCCTGAATAGTGAAAATTCCCCCATTTCCTGAGGCCCAAATCACCCCTACACGGTCGCGGTCAAGGCTGGGGTAGGAGTTCAGTTGGCTATTGGCTATGGCTTGTTCTGTAGCGGCTATGGCATATTGTGCAAAGTAATCGTACCTGCGCAGCTCATTCTTGGGAATATAAGGCAGTGGATCGAAGTTCTTCACCTCACAAGCGAAATGGGTCTTGAATTTGGTGTAGTCAAACTTAGTGATGCGGTCGGCACCACTTTTACCTTGGGCGAGTCCGTCCCAAAATTCGGAAACCGTATTGCCTAAAGGCGTAATGGCGCCCAGGCCGGTGATGACTACTCTGTTGGCTTTATTCATAGTTGTAAACGGAAAGTTCTTTTAATATACCTGATTTGATTTCTTGAAATACCTGTGGCCCCATTACGCGCGCCAGTTGAAGTCCTGCGGCTAAGTTGCTGATAATAAGGAAAGCCTTTTGCGAAGGGCTTGTCTCAAAGCTGAAAATTTCCTTTTGCTTGCCTTCCTCCAACACATGGCTCAAATAGGTGTGAATGCTTTCGGCCAAGACTTGCAGGCGCATGCCCATGGTGGGTGGTAAGCCGGTAACTTGCGTGGCGATAGCACCTATGAGGCATACTTGGCGCTCTTGCTGATTAGCCTTGTATAAGTTGATAAACTCTAGCAGCTGAATCAGCACAGGTTCTTTACTTAGGCGCGTCCGATAGGCATCCCATTGCTGAATTGCACGCTCAACAACGGCTATTCCCAGCAATTCTTTATTGGTAAAGTGGTAGTGGATGGCCGCATTTTTCACGCCAAGCTCTTGGGCAATATCGTGGTAACTAAAGGCCGTATAGCCTTTGGTTTTGATTAAGCGCTCGGCAATCTGTAAGATTTGGCTGCGGGTATCCATTTGGATAGTAAACTTACTTACTAATTAGTAAGTTTCCAAGGAATAAAAAAAGGGATGAAATTTCACCCCTTTTCCTGTTCTTTCTTATGGTTTATATCGTGATACCAAAGCTAAAGGCATTGAGCTTGGGCGTTTGGCTATCGGAGAATACGGTATTGAGGTCGTAGTTTACAAAGAGGTCGAAGTCCTTCCAGCCGAGCTGCGCCCTTAGGCCATAGCGCCAGGTATTGAGGTTGAAGTCATCGCGCACTTTGTCTTTTTGTTTGTTGCCGTTTTCATTGAACACTACTTTGGTATAGCCGCCAATTCGGTAGCCACCATATACACCGGCTCCTACGCGGAAGCCATTTCCATTTTTGCCGAAGCGGAAATTAGGCACAAAGTGGGCATTCAGATGAGGGACTGTGAGCTTGCTTTTAATGCTATTGATATCGGGGTCGGTTTGCTGAGCGAATACGATATCTTTAGTGGTTTCATCAATGCTCAGGCGCATCTCATCATCCGAGAATTTGAAATTGTACCAGCTTACACCCAATCCCCAGTCGAGGTATAGTGGCCCTGCGATTTTGGTAGTATAAATGGAGTTGATGGCAAAGTAGATACTGGCCCAATTGCGCACCGAGTAATCTTCATCGGTTTCATTGGGCAGCTTATTGCCATCCAATAGCCAGTTATTGATACCGAGGTCGAAATTCAGATTACGATCCGAAAAATTTCTTTTCTTATTGAATTTGATTTTGTAGTCTTTTCCGCTTTGGTAGCTGTCCTCATCCTCATCGGAGTCGCCCCATACATCGGTACGGGTGAAAGGCTCATTGCTGTCTTCTTCCTCGGTAGAGGTCCAGGCTTCTTGCTCAGAATAGAAAATAGTGGTGTCTTCCAGAATCTTTAAACCATCCTCCGTTTCAGAAAGAAGGAAATTCTTCTGGTCGCTGCTATCCACCTGCACTTGTAGCTGATCGAGCATCTGGTTGATGTCGTACTTACGAATGGTTTCCAAATCTTTTTTGTCGTTCAATTGAATCACAATGCTGCTGTTGTTCCCAAATTTCAAGATAAGGGTGTCACCTGCTTGAGCGGGCAAGGCCAGTAGCGCACTTGAACTGATGCCCAGGGTGATGGCAAATAGGCTGATGTTTTTTAGTAGCTGTTTCATAATTTTTTAGTTTTGAAGGAAGGCTGAGGTTCCAGATTTCTGCGGGCAAGTATCTGGTGTTCACTTGCCCTGAGGTAGAACTACCTCGGCTTTCCTGAGTTGTTGTTGTTTATTTTGCGTTGTTTTTATTTTTCTTGTTAAGGTTAAGGGCAAACAATTCCTCCTTGGCCTCTTTCAGTTTAGACGTAAGGGTGATGTTGCCGTCTTTAAAATCTTTGGCTACGGTCAGCACAGCTCCCCATCCGCTTTTGTCCTCTTCTTCAGCACTGTTGTTGGCCAAAGCCTGGGTAGAACTGGTACTGGGAGCGGGCTTGTAAATAATAGTAACCGGAGGTAATGTTTCCTCAGTTGGCTGTACCGCTGTAGCTTTATTGGTGGTTTCTTGAACGGCCGTGTGGAGCGCGAGCATTTCTGTGCTTTCTACTTTTAGGGATTTAGGAAGCTCCTCTTTCTTTGTAGGTTGAGGCTGGCTGACTCTTTTTTCCGTTTTCTTTTCTACCTGAGCTACACGTGCTGGTTTTTCAGCCGGAAGTAAAGCAGGCGAGGTGCTTGGTTTTTCTTCTTTTGAGGTATCAGAAAGTGCTTGGGCATCTTTTTCAATTGCAGTATCCTTTACTAGTACTTCAGTGGCGTCATTTTGGGCGATTGGGCTAGCGGTTTGTGTATTCCATTGAAGATATACGATACTTCCCGATACCAAAAGTATGGCCACACTGGCCGCTACGCGGATTTTAGTCCAGAAAATTGCTTTTTCTTTTTGTTCAAGTTGTTGGGCAAGTCTGTCCCAAGCCTCCAAAGAGGGAGCCTGTTCCAAGCTTTTGAGCTTTTTGCTAAATAGTTGGTCTATGGGTTGATGGCTCATTTTTATTGGTATTAAATGTAATCTCTTTTTCTAATTGGGCTAATTGCTTTTGCAAATACACTCGTGCCCGGCTGAGTTGCGATTTGCTGGTGTTTTCATTGATGGAAAGCAGGTCCGCAATTTCTTTGTGCGAGTAGCCTTCAATCACATAGAGGTTAAACACCGTACGGTATCCTTCGGGTAGTTGCTGTATCATGGCGAGCAACTCTTCCTCATGAAGGTGGTTTTCCAATACGGTGAGGTTAGGGTCGGCCGGTGCCTGATCAGCGTCTACTTCTACATACATATACTTGTTTTTTCGGATCCACATCAAGCAATCATTTACCATAATCCGCCTGATCCATCCTTCAAAACTCCCTTCCATCTGAAAGGTGTGTAGTTTTTCAAAGATTTTCATAAACGCACTGATGAGCACATCCTCGGCATCGTCACGGTTTTTGATATACCGTACACAAACCCCCATCATCTTTGAGGCATAACGTGTATACAAATCCTTTTGTGCCTTTCGGTCTCCCTTGAGGCACGCCTGAATCAGTTCTTCTTCGTTTTTTGATTTGCCGATTTGGAGTTTCATTTTCTGCGTTTCGAAAATAAGATGCAAAAAAGGGGCAGCTAGGTTGCGTGCCCCTTATAAATTTACGAAAATATTTTGCTGTATTGTTTTAGTGTATTGATTTTCAGCTATATACCTCTAAATAATTCGTAGGATTCCAGATAAAAAGGAAGATGAGCTTGCCAGCCTTTTTCCTCTTTGAGGTATTGGGCTAGGGCTGCTGACGATTCTTTTTCCCCGTGCACAATAAAGGTGCGCTTAGGTGCATCGGTAAATTGATCGAGCCATTGGATAAGCTCTTCGCGGTCGGCATGGGCAGAAAGTCCGGTGATTTCCCGTATGCGGGCTTGCAGGGGCACCGATTCTCCAAAAATAGGAATAGGGCTTTCGCCAGATAAAATACGTTGCCCACGGCTTCCTTCGGCTTGGTAGCCTACTATCAGCACGGTATCTTGCGGATGAGGCAGTCGGTGGTATAAATGGTGCAAAATACGCCCTCCGGTACACATGCCACTGGCCGATATGATGATGGCTTTTTCCTTTACGGTATTAATATATTTCGATTCGTTGATAGAGGTAACGTATTTAAACTGCTTGTAATCGAAAATAGGATCTCCGTTTTTAGCACGTACATCGCCCAGCTTGTGGTATTCGGAATAGCGCTCGTATAGATTAGTAACACTCACCGCCATGGGGCTATCAATGTACACAGGCACTTTTGGGATGAGCCCGCTTTCAAATAGCTCATACAGATAAAAGAGTACGTTTTGTGTACGGCCCACGGCAAAGGAGGGGATTACAATACAGCCTCCAGCCTCTAAGCCTTCGTTGATTTCCTTTTCCATAGCGGCCAAGGTGTCGGGCTGTATGTTTTTACGGTTTCCGTAGGTGGATTCTACCAACAGGATGTCGGCTTGGGTGATGGCCGAAGGGTCGTACATGATTTCATTTTCATAGCGGCCTAAGTCGCCACTGAACACCATGGTTTTACTCTGGTGTTCGCCCTTAATAAATAACTGCACAATGGCCGCGCCCAAAATATGGCCTGCGGTATGAAAGCTTACCGAGATGTTTTCGGTCAGGGATATTGTTTTATTGCAATCCACACTTTGGAGCAAGGGAAAAACTACTTCGGCATCTTCCACCGTGTACAGCGCTTGCGGATTGGCATGCTTGGAATAGCCCTTCTTTTGTGCCCATTCGGCTTCTTCTTCTTGCAGTTTTGCCGAATCACGGAGTAGAATTTCGATTAAGTCGGCTGTGGGGTGCGTACAGTAAATGGGGCCGTTGAAGCCGTCTTTGCAGAGCTTGGGCAGATAGCCGGTGTGGTCGATGTGGGCATGGGTGATTATGACCATGTCGATACTCGCAGGGTCAAAATCAAGCCCCGACCAGTTGCGCAGGCGCAGTTCTTTCAGCCCTTGGAATAAGCCGCAGTCAACCAATACGCGGGTGGTGCCAATATCCAGTAAATATTTCGATCCGGTGACGGTTTGGGCGCCTCCCAGAAATTTTATTCGTACATCCATAAAAAGTATCTTAGTGATAGCAGCCCTAAGTAAGCAATAAAAAAAAGACCCACCAATTGGCGGGCCCTTTTTCGTTGCTGTTTTAACCTGTTTATTTGACCTATTTATAATTTGCGAAGGCCGGAAATTCCGTTGCCATCGTGTTCTACGCGTGGGCTGCCTTTATAGCCTACTTGGCTGGCGCCTGAGGTTTCTACCTCTAGGATGTCTTTCACCTGTACTTCGATAGAAGAGGCGCCATTTGCATCCAAATAGGCCTGATTTACCGGGAAGTCGACCATAAGCAAGCGGCTTGCACCTTTCACGCGGGCGGCTAGCTTATCGGCTTTTCCATCCATTTGAAGCGATGAAGCTCCATGAATTTCCACGTCTATCGACTCGGCCGTCAGTTCACCTTTTAAGTTGCTGGCGCCATGGAGTTCGATATCGAGATAATCGGCTGTGAAGTTATTTAACTCTGCCTCTACCGCTCCTGATAGCTCAATGGCACGCAAGGCAGGCATATCAATGTATACTTTTACTCGGTTTTTAAATTCTCCATAGCGGATATCGAACCAGTGGTCGTTTTCAATATCTAGGTATAAAGTGGTGCCACTTACGTACAACTCAGTATGAGAAAGTATGTCGCGGTCGCCATCGATACGGACAGAGAAACTATCGCTTTGGTTAATTTGGATGTCAAAGTAATCGTTGGCCTCAATGGACGTGAAGTTTGTCAATTCATCATACGACTTACTGAAACCATCGTAGTAGCGGGAGTCTTCCTCACAAGTAAGGCATCTTAGCCCTTCGTCAGTATAAATCCACTGAGCGGTGGAAGAAACGTGGTAAGGGTAGGACTGCAATACGCTATTGATAGAATATTCCAGTACAAAAGGTCGATTGCGTGGCACTTCCAATATCACATCCATAGTTTGGAAACGGTATTCGGCTCCAGCGGCAAAAGTCATCACATTAGGAAAGAAGAATACAGAATCGGTTTGGTTCCACACATATTCCACTGACTGGGCATTTTGCATGGCATCTTCTACCGTGCTACCGAATGACTCAGTTTCTTTTATTACATAGAAAAGCGAATCGTTGCTAGGCTTGATTTTGAACTGCACCAAAGGAATTACGTCATCGTCCCATCTACTATTGCTAGTAAATACCGGTATGCTATTGCCTACTTCTAAGGACTGGCGAACCGTATGGGTAGCCTCGCTATGGAAATCTTTAATCGTATTGGGTATAGAAATGGCCAATACGCCCAGTGAAATTAGCCATGCCATAAAGAGGGTGAAACCAAGTCCGCGTGGCAATACTTGCTTGCGGGTCATGATGGAGATTCCGCCCATGGTAATGGCAAAAGTAGGCAACATAAATAGTAGGGCAGCAGACACAGCTACAGGCCAAGGAATACTATAGATGAACAAATCCGTAGGTAATCCGCCTAAGTGTAACCAGCCTTCGCCTGTGTATAAGCCTAAGAAAACCCCGGCCATAATCAGTACAGTCACTAGGAAAGAGAAACCCATAATGAAGATCATGAAGCCTACAAAAATGCGTACTACGTCAAAAAAGAAGTTGAATACGGGGCCTATGGCTTTGGCTAGAAAACCAAATACAGCAGCTATCACCCGGAAGGGGAATAAGATGATCTTAGTGATTACATTTTCCTCCGCTGTTTCGCTTCCGCTATTATCTCTCTTTATTTTGTTTTCGATATTGGAAAGCGTAACAGGCTCTCCGCTCATTTGCATTTTTTCGGTAAACGACTTGGCTTCGGGGGTTATCGCCCACATAATGATGTAGGCGATGATTCCGGCTCCCCCTGGAATACTAAACAGCACAAATAATATACGGATAATTACTACATCTACCTTAAAGTAGGAGGCTATCCCGCTGGCCACACCACCCAGCACTTTCGTGTCCGGATTGCGGTACAGCTTTTTGATGTGCTCATCTTCTTGCAAGGTGTGCGATTCAGGAACCAATATCCAGGCAAGGATATAGCCTAATATCACCACGCCACTGATAGAAAATCCACCAATAAACCAAAAGGTAGTGCCGGATACAGCCAAAAGGACTAAGGCTACACGTACCCATAGCGCATCGAAGGAGAAATAGTGGGCAATACCTGCGGCCACGCCTCCGAGCATTTTACGCTTGACATCACGGTAAAAGCGTTTGCTTTCTCCGGTAGCGCTTGGCTCAGGTGCAGGAGCTGATTTTGCTGAAGATTGTGTACTGCCAGCTAAAGGCTCATCTTCTTCTATGGCTTGGAAGTCTTTCACCCCGCCCATGGTAGCTTGTAAAGCTTCTACGTCTTCTAAGGTGATTACCTGCTTGCCTGCGTTGAGCTTGCTAGAGAAAATCTCGGCAATACGCGACTCAATATCCTGGATTATCTCTTCACTGCCATCAAAAGAGGCGAAGTAGGTATGTATGGCATCCAAGTACTGCTTAAGTTGATCGTATCCATCTTCCTCGATATGGAAAATGATACCACTTATGTTGATGCTTATATTCTTCTTCATGATAGGTTTCAGTTAAGGTTTTTATTGATAATCTGTTGGGTTGAGTCCATCAGCTCATTCCAGGTTTCAGTAAGGCTTTGCAGAAAAGTGCGTCCCTCGGCTGTTAACGTGTAGTATTTTCTGGGCGGGCCCGATTGTGACTCTACCCATTTGTAATCTACCAGTCCAGCTTTGCGCAGGCGGGTAAGCAGTGGGTACAGGGTACCTTCTACCACCATGATTTTGGCTGCGGTAAGCTCTTCGATCATATCAGAAGCGTATACTTCGCCCCTCGAAATGACATGCAAAATGCAGAATTCGAGTATTCCCTTTCGCATTTGCACTTGTGTGTTTTCCAGATTCATGCTACATCTCTTTACGTGTATGGAACAAATTTATTAAAAGGTACTATACAATGCAAGGTACTATTTAAATATTTATTAATGTGTTATACATAGTACCTTAGTAAAAGGTTGTCTTTTTATAGGATTATTTTAGTTTTTGCTATTAAGTTATTCATTTAAAGCGATTTAAGAAATTTTTTGTTTCTTGGCTGAGGTTACAGAGAGACGAGATAGACTTATGTTTTAAGAAACCCATTGGGTTTTGCAATAGATAAATGGTCGTTATTGTCATAATGCCCTTACACATTTAAGGCAGAAAATTGGTTTCCCCTTCGGGTATAGCTATTTTTGTTCTTGTTGTTTTTTAGAAATATGGCGAGAAGCCTCTGGGTATTTTTATTTTGTGTGACACCCATAGTCACGTGGGCGCAGCTTGCCGCTCCCAAATACAGCAATGAGTTCTTGTCCATTGGTGTGGGAGCAAGAGGTTTGGCCATGTCAAAAGCGCAAGTAGCCATTACGGGCGATAATACCTCTTTGTACTGGAACCCGGCTGGGCTTATGCAGGCGCAGGGCTTACACAATATCGGCCTGATGCATGCCAGCTATTTTGGCGGTATTGCCCAGTACGATTACCTTGGCTATACTACTTACTTGGACAAATACAGCAAAGTAGGAGTGGGACTTATCCGTTTTGGGGTAGATAATATCCCCGATACACGCTTTTTATACGATGCCAGTGGTGTCATTAATTATGATAATGTGCGCTTTTTTGCCGCAGCCGATTACGCTTTATTGCTGAGCTATGCGCGCAACCTGGCAGGTTTCAAGGGACTCTCTTTGGGCGGAAATGCCAAGGTGATTCACCGTTTGGCGGGCGATTTTGCCAATGCCTGGGGCTTCGGACTTGATTTTGGCGCTCAATATCGGGCCAAAAACTGGTCAGCGGGACTGATGGCACGCGATGTTACCACCACCTTCAATGCGTGGTCGCACAATGCCGAGCTGGTGTATGATGTATACTTGCAGACCGGAAATGAAATTCCTCGAAATTCTATCGAGATTACCCTACCCAAGCTCATTCTGGGAGGCGCCTATTGGTATACTTTTCTTGAAGATTTTACCGCCTTGATAAGCCTCGATGCAGAAATTACTTTTGATGGCCCACGCAATGTGCTGCTTAGCACCGATCCGGTTTCTGCCGACCCTATGTTGGGGCTAGAGCTATCTTATGACAACCTGGTGTATCTGCGTGGAGGACTGGGCGGCATTCAGCAAATCAAAGATTTTGATGGGAGTCAATCCTATATTTTTCAGCCCAGTGCCGGACTCGGGATTAATTGGCGTTCCTTTCAGCTAGATTACGCCCTGACCAATATTGGTCAGCAGTCGCAGGCTTTGTATTCGCATGTATTTTCGTTGAACCTACGTTTAGAAGAGAAGGAAGAATGAAATCCTCCATTTATTATATAATCCTTTTAGTGTTTCTTCCCCTTACTTCTGTCTGGGCACAGGAAACGTATGGGAATGAGTGGATTGTCAATGGGCAGAGTTATTTCAAGGTAAAAGTATTTCAAGAAGGCATTTATCGCTTGAGTTACGAAGAACTAAGAAATGCTGGCGTGCCCGATGGCATTGACCCCAGACGCTTTCAGTTGTTCCGAAGAGGGGTGGAACAGGCCATTTTTGTAAAAGGCCCAAGCGGAAGCCCGATTGGAACGCCTTTGGGCAATGGTGATTTTATCGAATTCTTCGGGCAGCCCAATGATGGCAAATCAGATACAGACCTCTATCTAGAACCATCCTTTCAGGCTCATACCTATTATAATATTTTCTCGGATACGGCCGCTTACTTCCTGACATGGAACCTTACCAGCACCAGTAATAAGCGCATGACTTTTTTCAATGAGGTAAATACCAATAATATTCCCACCGAACCCTTTCACCGCGAAATACTGCGCATAGTGTCTACAGATGCTTATCGAGGGGGGATTAGTTACGAAAATGAAGCCCGTGATACGTATTTAAGTGCCTACGATTATGGAGAAGGCTGGAGTGGCGCGCGCATCGCCAATAATCAAAGTCGTGATTATACTTTCACCAACCTGACCAAAACGGTAAGCAGTGGTAACCAGCCGCAGTTGGTTTGGCAAATTGGGGGAATTAGCAATGTGACTCACCAATACACAGTGTCGGTAGGGCGTGATGCCGCCAATCTTCGAACGATTTTCTCGGGGAGCTTATCGGCTTATGAGTTTCATAGCCAAACCTTTCCCTTAGAGTGGTCAGATTTGGGCAGCAACTTGCTGGTTCGGATTTCATGTACCGGAGGCAATGTGGCCTTGCGCTATGCTGAGCTGAGCTTTGGGCAAAATTTTGATTATGCGGGAGAAGGAGCAAAAGATTATTATTTAGTACCAAACCCCACCGATAAAGCCTTTGTACGACTTTCCAATGCCGGAAGCGGACTTTCGGTATACGATGTGAGCGATGTAAATCAAGTGAGGCGAATCGGCTTTAGTGTATCGGGCTCGGCTATCGATTTCACGGTCAATCAAAATACTTTTGGACGGAGAATTTGGGTAAAAGGGAGTACCAGCCTTATTCCCCTTATCGAAAAAGTGAATTTCCGTGCGATTGCAGGCGCACCTAATTATTTGATTGTGAGTCATCCGGCTTTAACAAGGCCCGCTTCGGGCAGTGCTAATCCCGTGCGAGACTATGCCGCTTATCGGGCTTCGGCCTCAGGGGGAGGCTTCGATACGCTTATCATGATGGTGCCCGATTTGTACAATCAGTTCAACTATGGAGATGCCAGTCCCATTGCCATCAGGCGTTTTGCGCGCTACATGTTAGGGCAGGGTACAAGCCAAGGCTATTTATTTTTAATGGGTAAGGCCATTAGTCCGTATACACCTACGGTAGAAGGCGGAAACGTATTGTACCGCAAGGCGCCACAAAATTTTAGCGTAGGCAATTGGGTGCCCTCCTTTGGTTATCCCGGGGGCGATATTTTATTTTCTTCCGATGCCATGGAAGGGCTTGAAATTTTCCCCCGATTGTATACAGGCCGCTTAAGCGCCCGCAGTCCGCAGGAGGTAAAAAACTACCTCGATAAAATCCGTGCCATGGAATCCTTACCTTATGATGAATTGTGGCGAAAGCGTAATGTCTTGCTCAGTGGGGGCTTGTCTTTTATAGAGGTTAATAATTTCAGGCGCTATATCGGGGAATTTAAGTCGGTGCTGGATGGGCCGTATTTGGGTGGCGAAACCCAGCTGATTTTTAAGGAATCGAACCAAACAGTGCAGCTAATAAATATCAGTGAGGAAGTAAACCAAGGCACCAACCTGATTTCATTTTTCGGGCATTCGGGCTCGGTGCTCACCGATATCGACATTGGCTTGGCCAGTCAGTCATTGAATGGCTATCAGAATCAAGGCAAATATCCTTTCATGGTCATCAACGGCTGTATTGCAGGGACTGTTGATATCAATAATCCGGTTACCCTTGGCGAGGACTGGCTCATTACGGCTGAAAAAGGAGCCATTGGATTTCTGGCACATACTAACCAAGGTTTGCCGCGTGAGTTGAAACTCTTCACTGACTTGTTGCTTCAGTATGCTTATTCCGATACCACCACCATGCATTGGCCTATTGGGCAAATCCACAAAAAAGTGATGGAAGAATATGCCGCCCAGCGCATAAGCAGTGGAGTGCTTCGCAAACTTACCCAAACCCAAATTCAACAATTTCTGCTGCAATGCGACCCGGCTTATACCCTTTTTGGCGCCCGCAAGCCCGATTATAGTACCAGAGCTGAGGAGGTTTCCATAAGAGCCATAGGTACCGAACCGATTACGGCCCTTTCCGATTCCTTTACCATTCAAATTGTAGCTAAGAACTTTGGCCGAACCAGCGATAAACCCTTCCAGATAGCCATTGACCGAACCTTACCTAATGGCACGCTGATTAAAGGAGATACAGTTTCTTACGATCCGGTGTATTTTCAAGATACCCTTGCCTATACCTTCCGCTATGCCGATCCCAGTGCCTTTGGCATCAACCGTTTCCAAATTTACCTCGATCCGCTGGATAGCATTGCAGAAATCAACGAAGGGAATAATACGGTGCAGTTCGAGTATTTCTTCAGCTTAGGAGGTACCGTGAATTTGCTTCCTTATAATTATGCTATCCAATCCAATACCTCAGTTACCTTAAAGGCCCAGTCAGCCGATATTTTTTCAAGCCCCAGAGGCTTTGATTTTGAGATAGATACCTTGGCTAGTTTTACGAGTCCTTGGAAAAAATCTACCACGGTAAATGCCCGTGTATTGGCCGAATGGCCTGTTACCCTTTTGAGCAAGGATAGTACGGTATATTATTGGCGAAGCCGCTATAGTGAGCCCACGGCCAATGAGTCGGACGCTTGGAAACAAAGTTCCTTTACTTTTATCAATGCCGATTCGCGCGGGTTTATGCAGAAATCAAGCACGCAGCTGGGTGAAAACCAGTTGAACGGACTCAATATCTCAACCACCGGAACTTGGGATTTTCAAAGTGGTGCGGTGCAAGTCCGTATTCTAACGGTAGGCAGCAATGCCTCGGGCGATGAAACCGCGGTGGAAGTACAAATCGATGGCCGAAATTTGGTATACCCTTTACGATACTGTAATCCTAACTCCGTCAATGCTATTGCATTCGATAGGGCCAGTGGCGAGCCTTACCGCATTGTATTTACTCCAGGGCAGTTCGATATACTCGATCCACTCACCTGCGGAGCACGTCCTCAGGTTATCAATCATTTCCCCAATACCTTTATTGAGAATGTAAGCAATACCAAGATTCAAGAATATTTTGATGGATTGCCCGAAGGCGACTTTGTGGTATTATTTTCTATAAAATCGGCAGCTTGGGAAACTTTTGTGAGTCGCTACCGCAATGAACTCCTGGCTGTAGGTGCTACCGCCTCTGTGATTGACAATTTACAAGATGGTGAACCCTTTATTCTAATCGGGAAGAAAGGCTATACTCCGGGACAGGCTGCTCAATTAAAAGGAGCTTTGGCCGACACCATTACACTTGCCGAAACGCTTGAAACCCAGTTTACCACAGGACTTCTTCAATCGGCTCAGGTAGGGCCTGCACTCAACTGGCAGCAAATGAAATGGGATATTCAGTCTGAGGCAGCCTCTTCTGATTCGTATAGCTACGATGTAGTGGGGCTTGATGTTAATGGCAACGAAACCCTTCTTTTTGCCAATATTCAGGAAGAAGAGTTAGATATTTCATCCATTAACAGTACCCAATACCCTTATGTAAAAGTAAGGCTACGGGTGAGCGATGCGGTGGACTTAAGTCCGCCTCAGGTTAAAAAGTGGAGTGTGAGTTATCAGCCCGTGGCCGAAGGTATATTGATGGCTGAAAATGAAACATTACGTAATCAAGAAACCGCTCCCGAGGGGAAAGCCCTACAGCGGCAGTATGCTTTTCAGAATATCTCCGAATATGCCTTTACCGATTCGGTGGCGGTACGGTATCGGGTGTTTAACCAAAATCAGCGAAAGAATGTGACCTCATCGTTCAAGATAGCGCCTTTGGCAGCTGGTCAAGATTCTGCATTTACCTTGCCCATAGCTACCCAAGGCATGGTAGGGCTAAATGATTTCTTTGTGCAGGCCAATACGGCTTTTCTTCCCGAGCAAGTGTATACCAATAATGTGGCCTATGTGCCTGCGGCTTTTCAAGTGGAGCGCGATGAGCGAAATCCGCTTTTAGAGGTCACTTTCGATGGACAACGCATTATTAATGGCGATATCGTAGCGCCTAGGCCCTTGGTGCGCATGGTGATGAAAGACGATAATCCGTATTTACGAAAATCAGATACCACGGGCATTCGCGTACGCGTGCGCGCCTTGTGTGAGGAATGTACTTATCAGACAATTCCTTTTTCGGGAGAAGAGCTCCGCTTTGTTCCGGCCAGTGCCGAGGAAGAGTTTACTATGGAATATCAGCCCACTGCTCCCTTTGCCGATGGGGTATATGAGCTGGAGGTGCAAGTGGCCGATGCCTCAGGCAATTTGGCGGGTGCTAAGCCTTATACCATCAGTTTTGAAGTAATCAATGCCTCTAGCATTACCCATTTTTACCCTTATCCTAACCCTTTCAGCACCAAAATGTGGTTTGTGTTTACACTTACCGGCAGTCAGATTCCCGATCAGATTAAGGTGCAGATTATGACCGTAACGGGGCGTGTAGTTCGTGAAATCACACAAGAAGAACTAGGGCCGATACATATTGGCAATAACCGCTCGGCTTATGCCTGGGATGGGCGCGATGAGTTTGGCGACCTCTTGGCCAACGGGGTATACTTATACCGTGTGATTGTGAAAAGTAATGGGTCTACTGTAGATCACCGGGGTACGCAAGCCGACAAAGCTTTTGAGAAAGGCTTTGGTAAAATCTACATTCTCCGCTAATCCTCCCAATTTGATACTATCATTCTGAGAGTGCTTTATCAAAATGATAAAGTGGGAGAAGGGGGTAAAATTAATAAGTATCTTATTTTCAACTACTTAAGACTTTGTAAAAAGTTTGGCACGGGGAGCTGGTTTCAGTTGGCACGGTTCGTGCAATTACCTATGTGGGGATAGTCAATGGCACCTGACTTTTTAAACTGAAACTTTTTAAACTTTTTTATCAGGCTGTCAATTTTTTAAACTAAACACTTTTTTACTTACACTCAACTTATCAATTAACCGATTACACTCGGTAAAAACGGAGTCAAAACATGGCTCCGTTTTTTTTATACCCCAGCGGAATAAAAAGTAACCAAATAAATGTGTGAAGAATAAGGGTGGATGGGTGGCTTAGCTAAAGCTAATAGCAATATATACGATAAGGGCCAATGCCAACACAAACACTACCGTGGTGGTAATACGGGCGTTTTTCTTGGTGCGGATAGCAAAAAATACTTCTTTATTGTCTTTAGAAGGCTTATTTTTCTTTTTTTCCTTCACAAGCTTCTCGGTTACATTTCCCATAAAAGTTAAGCGAGTGTCCTACGATTTTTAGTTGATAAATGTCTTCTACCATTTGTTGGATATTCTGCAAGCGTGGGTCACAAAACTCCATCACCTTATGGCAATCGGCACAAATAAGGTGGTCGTGCTGTTTAAAGCCATGCGATTTTTCATACATGGCTTGGTTTTCGCCAAACTGGTGCTTGCTTACCAAGTCACACTTTACCAATAAGTCGAGGGTATTATACACCGTGGCACGGCTCACGCGGTAGTTTTTGTTTTTCATGCTGATATAGAGCGACTCCACATCAAAATGATCCTTGCGCGAATATATTTCTTCCAATATGGCGTAGCGCTCAGGGGTTTTCCTGAGTTGCTCGCTTTCCAAGAAAGCGGTAAACAATTGCTTTACCTCGGCTACTTTATTGGTACTGGTCATAGGTATATCGATTTGTCAAATAACAACAAATCTGTTTCAATGATTACAAAAATAGTAAAATTATCCTTTTTGTGGTTGAAGTTGTTCGAGTGTATTGAAAAGAACTCCTTCTTTAAGCGCATAAGCCGATACGCGTAATTGCTTAATTTGGTATTTGTCGAGCACAAACTGAATTAAGCAACAGGCCACCACGATCATATCTACCCGCATTTCTATCATGCCCGGAATCTTCAAGCGCTCTTCTTTCTTCTTTTCTATAATTTCTTGATGAATAGGCCAATATGATTCAAAAGAAAGAGGGAATTCCGTAGCGTTAGGCGCTCTTTCAATCCCGTTTTCCATCTGGTAAATATCACTAAGGGTATCGAAAGTGCCGGAAGAACCAATAAGTACGCTGGGTTTAAATTCGGCTACGGCCTGGGTAAGCGGACGAAGTTTTTCATTGAGCAGTAAGTTCAGGTTGCTTACTTCTTCTGAAATAATGGGGTCGTGGTAGTGGAACATATCCAGCAGGCGCTGCGCCCCAATCTCAAAGCTTTGTTTCCAAAAAATGGTATCCTGATTACAAATAATGAATTCTACACTTCCGCCACCGATATCCATGATGAGGGAAGTTTCGGAGCCGATATCGAGGGCCTTTTTTACGCCAAAGTATATAAGTTCCGCCTCCTGGTCGCCCGAAATAATGCGGACCGGAATGGCCGTTTTCTCAAAAATTTCCTTGGTTAAGGCTTTGCCGTTTTTGGCATTGCGAATGGCGCTGGTAGCCGTGGCAAACACTTTTTCTACTCCCTCTTTATCTATCACTTCTCTGAAATGCAAGAGGCAGTCTATGGCGCGTTGCCAGGCATCTTTGGTAATTAATCCTTTGTTGATACCCCCCTGCCCGATTTTTACGGACACTTTTTCCTTCAATAGGGCACGAAAATTTCCTTCCTTAACCTCCGCAATAAGCAGGTGGAAGGTATTGGTTCCCATGTCGATGATGGCGATTTTGTCCATAGTACTCAAAAATTCGCGCGCAATATAAAGGAATTTCTATTTTTCCCATTCGCAAATAGTACAAATAATAAAATCGTAAAGTTTCAATATTGGGGAGGGCTCTCTATCTTTGAGCCTGTTTTTAAAACGTTTGTTTTCATGGAAAAGCCACAAGTGAATAATAAATACACAATGCCCACCAACAAGGAAAAGTACGAGCTTCTTGCCCGTAAAAACGAGGAAGCCTTGCAAGGTGGAGGTGCAGCCCGTATCGAATCGCAGCACAAAAAAGGTAAGCTTACCGCTCGCGAACGTGTGCACTTGCTGATGGATGAGGGAAGTTTTGAAGAGATTGGCAAGTTTGTGATGCACCGCGCCAAAGATTTTGGCCTGGATAAAGAGCATTATTTGGGTGATGGTGTAATAACGGGCTACGGTACCGTAAATGGTCGTTTAGTCTACGTGTTTTCTCAAGACTTTACCGTTTTTGGCGGTTCGCTTTCTGAGACCCATGCCGAAAAGATTGTAAAAATCATGGATCTGGCCATGAAAAACGGAGCTCCCGTTATTGGCCTTAACGACTCCGGTGGGGCACGTATCCAAGAAGGTGTAGTTTCTTTGGGCGGCTATGCCGATATTTTTTATAGAAACACTTTAGCCTCGGGCGTTATTCCACAGCTTTCTGCAATCATGGGGCCTTGTGCGGGAGGTGCAGTGTATTCTCCGGCCATTACCGACTTTATTTTGATGGTAGAAAATACCAGCTACATGTTCGTAACCGGGCCCAACGTGGTGAAAACGGTTACGCAAGAAAACGTAACAGCAGAAGAGTTGGGCGGTGCCAGCACGCACAGTACCAAAAGTGGGGTTACGCATTTTTCATGTGCCAATGAGGTGGAAGCCATCAACCATATCAAAAAGCTTTTAAGCTACATGCCGCAAAACTGCGAGGAAGATGCACCAAGATATGCCTACGAAATGGGCGATGAAAGCCGCCCGGCCCTTAACGATTTGATTCCAGACAACCCCAATCAGCCGTACGATATGCGCGAGGTAATTGAAGGTGTGGTAGATGCCGATTCGTTTTTAGAAGTTCACAAAAATTTTGCTGAGAATATAGTAGTAGGATTTGCTCGCTTAGCAGGCCGTAGTATTGGTATTGTGGGCAATCAGCCTGCTTCTTTGGCAGGAGTGTTGGATATTCAGGCCAGTGTAAAGGCGGCTCGTTTCGTGCGTTTTTGCGACTGCTTCAATATTCCTTTATTGGTGTTTGAAGACGTACCCGGTTTCTTGCCCGGCACCGATCAGGAGTGGAACGCCATCATTACCAATGGTGCTAAATTATTGTATGCATTTAGCGAAGCCACCGTGCCGCGCGTAACTGTAATCACCCGCAAAGCCTATGGCGGTGCGTATGACGTAATGAACTCCAAGCACATTGGTGCTGACCTTAATTATGCCTGGCCTATGGCTGAAATTGCCGTAATGGGAGCCAAAGGCGCAGCCGAAATCATCTTCAAAAAAGAAATCAGCGAAGCGGCCGATCCGGTGGCCAAGCTACAAGAGAAGGTGGACGAGTATACGGCCAAATTTGCTAACCCCTATCGTGCCGCACACCGCGGTTATGTGGATGAGGTGATCTTGCCGGAAGATACCCGCAAAAAGCTAATTTCGGCCTTCAAAATGCTAGAAAACAAGGTGGATAAACTGCCTAAGAAGAAGCACGGCAATATTCCTTTGTAAGAGAAAAAAGCCTAAAAATGAAAATCCCAAGCTGAGTGTATCGGCTTGGGATTTTTTTATGAGCTTGTGAAATAGACTTTTTACAACATTCCATTTTCATTGATTTCCTCTTCGGGTATAGCTTGTCCAAAATCCCAGAGTTCGGCAATTTTATTCCCTTCAAATCGAAAAATGTGCATCACCACATAGCCTTTTTCCTGTTCGTGCTGACGGATATGCGAGTGTACCGCCACCAAATCGCCCTCCTCTAAGGCGCGGAGCATGGTAAACTCCTTGGTGGGATTTTGTTGAGCCGATTCCTCCATAGCTATCATAAGCGAATGTGCATCACCTTTGAAATAGGCATTGTGATGTATGAAATGCTCCGAAACGTATTGGGCAAAGGCCTTGCGTGGGTTGCCATGGGCGGCCAATTGCAGGAAGTCCTGCGCTATTTCTTTTTTAGTCTGCATGCTATCTGGTTTTTGATAAAGGTACAAAGTTTACTGAAAACAAGGGTTTACTTTCCCTAAAGCATCAAGGGCAATTTGATACGAGGTGAAGGGGCTTTCAAAAATATTTTTTACTTTATGTGGGTAAATATTGGACTATGAAAAAATGGCTACTGGGCCTGTTGAATGTGTGGGCTTTAGGCGCTTGGGCGCAAAGCGAGGTAGATTCTTTACTGAAACAATTGCCACAGGCTCAAGAAAATCAACGCATTGAGGTGTTGAGCGCTCTCACGGAGGCCTTGGCGTATCGAAATGCCGATTCGGCCCGTATGTTTGGTTTGGAAGCCTTAGAAATGGTGCCGTCCGAAGATGCGGTGCAGCGCTATGAGTTACTCCATAATATTGCCATTACCTATCAGGTACAAAGCCGCTATGAGGAAGCCTTACAATACAGTGAGGAGTCGCTGCGCTTGGCAGAGAGCTTTCCCGATTCCATAGAAAAAGCCAATATTATCAATAATATCGGGCTGATTTACGATGAGCAGGGGCTTTATGAAGAAGCCGTACGCTATTATCAGCATGCTTTAGCCCTGTATCAGGCAGCGGATAAGCCCGATAAAGTGGCTTTGGTAAATGTAAACCTCGGGGTGGTGTATAAGGCGCTGGGCGACTATGAGGAATCCATACGGAACTACCAAGATGCCTTGAAAATCTTCAAGAAGATGGACGACACCTATTTGGTGGCGGTATGCGAGGTGAATTTGGGTTCGGTTTATCTATTTGTATATCAATACGATAGTGCTTTACAATACGGGCAGTTGGCAGCGGAGAAATTTCAATCCCTTGGCTATTTGCGCTTTGAGGCCGTGGCCATAGGCAATGTGGGAATTGCTTATGCTAAGCTACAGCAAAATGACTTGGCGAAAACATATTTGACAAAAGCCATTGCCTTGCATGAGCAAAATGCTAACACCAAAGAACTGGCTTTTTGTAAACTTAAACTGGCCGAGGTGTACGAGGTCGAAGGTAACTACGAGCAAGCACTTAGAAAGGCGATGGAGGCTAGTGCCTTGGCTGAACAGGCGCAGGCTATGCAGCAAATAGCCGATGCCCATGCTTTGCTGGCGCGATTGTATCAAGCACAAGGTGACTATGTGAAGGCTTTCGCCTATTTGCAGTCGTATCAGGCGGTGCACGATACTTTATTTGAGCGTAACTCCCTAAGTGAGATTCGTAAGTTTCAGATTCAATACGAAACCGAGAAAAAGGAGAGAGCACTGGCCACAAGCAAAGCGGAATTGGCCGAGAAGGAATTGGAGATTCAGCAATCGAACACACGCTTAATTGTTTTGGGAGCTGCTTTACTTTTGGTCTTGATGCTGGGTTTGGGCTTTTATCGCAATCAAAAAATGCGGCAGGCGCAGTTGGAGCAGGAGAATATCCTAAAAGAACAATTAGCCAAAGCCGAAGCCCAAAACGCCTTACAACAAGAGCGGCTGCGCATCTCGCGCGATTTGCACGATAATATTGGTTCGCAACTCACCTTTATCAATGCTTCTATGGAGTCGCTCAGCAAGCAGGTGGCCGACCCTTCGGTTTCGGAAGTGAAGCATTTGACATTAGAAACCATCAAAGAACTACGAAAAACGGTTTGGCTAATCAATAAGCAATCGGTGAGCTGGGAGGAGTTTGTTATCAAGCTCCGCGATTACCTGAAACCCGTGGCCGCTACCGCCACCCAGCTAGAGGTGAAGGTAAATGGGGGACTGAGTGGGATGTTGGAGGCGCAGGAAGCGAATCAGCTCTTTCGCCTGCTTCAAGAGGCCGTAAATAATGCCCTGAAACATGCCCAAGCCTCGGAGATTGAGGTGGCTTTTGAAGCAGGTGAGAGTGGTATGTCCGTATCGGTGAAAGACAATGGGCAAGGTTTCGACCCTCAGCAAGTAGCCCAAAAAAGTATGGGCTTGCAAAGCATGGAGGCGCGTGCCAATAGCCTACAGGCGCAGTGGTTCTTGCATTCGGAACCCGGCCACGGTACTCAAATCCGGCTATTGCTGGCAGCTCCCGTGAGGGTATAAATACGATGCCTTGCGTATGGAATTCCTCTTTTTGCTTTTTCACCTTTGTAAGGTTCAATCTCAACACATATGCCATTACGAATAGCCATAGCCGAGGATAATTCCTTTGCCCTTAAATCCATACTTGAAAAACTCTCGGCCTTTCCAGAGGTGCTTGTAAAAATAAAAGCGCCCAATGGCCGCGATTTGTTGCAGCAACTAGAAGCCGATGCCTTGGTGGAGCTGGTATTGATGGATATTCAAATGCCTGAAATGGATGGTATTGAAGCTACTGCTTGGGTGCGACATCGCTATCCGCAAATAAAGGTGATTATGCTCACCACCTTCGATGATGACGAGAAAATATTTGAAGCCATTATGGCCGGAGCCAATGGGTACTTACTCAAAGAAGAATCCGCGGAGCTTATCGTTCAAGCATTACACATGGCGGTGGAGGGAGGGGCTGCCATGTCACCGGGCATTGCCTTGAAGGCTTTGAATCTAATCCGAAATCCGCTTCATGGAGGTGCAGGGAAATTGCAGGACTTTGGCCTTACCAAACGCGAGATGGAATTGCTGGAACAGTTGAAAAACGGAAGAACTTATGAGCAAATTGCTGAAAATCTGATTATTAGCATTGGTACGGTACGTAAGCATATCGAAAACGTATACCGTAAGCTACAAGTGAATAATAAGATGGATGCGATACAGAAAGCTTCCCAAAATCGCTTACTATAGAATACGAAAAGCATCGTATGGTGCTGAGGAGAACGGCCCTCTACCTTTGGCTAAAGAAAACTAAAAAGCCAAAGTCATGAAAAAAATAACCTGTTTATTCGCTTTGATTAGCTTTTGCCTCGTAGGGCTAAGCCAAGCACAAGAGCCTAGTAAAGAGTTTCAAAAAGAAACGGAAGCTATCTTCGATAATGGGCTCAGCAATTTTAACAAAAAGCCTTTTAAGAAATCCAACACCGTGGCCTTGGCCAGTGTAAACCTGCGGTTTAAAATCGCCAGCAGGCAAGAAGATCCCAAAGAAAGCAATAACGTTACCTGGGCTTTTCTAGAAGGGGTGGACGAGGCCTTGATGCAAGAAATCGCGGATGCCTATTATCAGCTGTTAGCAGCGGATTTACAAGAGGCCGGATATACCGTGAGTGAGGACTATAAAAACGCCAAAAATTACAAAAGTTTGGTAGACGACAATGCCAAAAACGAGCGGGTAACCAGCAAGGCCATGTGGGGAATAGCCGAAATTTACACCGCAAATGGTGATACCTATATTGAGTTTCCGAATTATGCCGGAGGCGATCATGCCAAATTGGCCAAAGAAACTGATGCCGTGGTTTGGCAAAGCCTCATTACCATTGATTTTGTGGAGATTGCCCAGCGTGAATTAAGCAAAAAAGAATACGAGGAGATTAAGAACAGTACGGAATTGGGTCGTGAGTTGAGGGCTAATAATAGCCGCAGAATTACTGAAACCAAGCCCGTGGTTCGTATTATGCCTCAAACACTCGCCCAGCCCACTTTCAAAGGAGACGGCACTTATGCGCGATTCTCCGGACCCGATTTTTCTGGTGGTGGTGCCTTTTTGAATCAAGAGAAAGCCATTTACAGTCAAGTACCCTATCAGTTTGAGTTGAGCAAAACGGACGGTATTCCGGCTCACGTAACACGCTTTAAAAGTGCTGTTTTGGGCGATTTAGCAGCCATAGCTTCGGGAGGCGCAGTAAAAACCGGCCGTGGACTCAATGAAGTAACCTTTAATGTGAAAACCGATGCAGCCTCTTTTAAAGCGGCTACCCTCGATGCCCTCAAGCAATACAATCAATACCTGTTGACCTACATTAAAATGAATAATTAAGCAAGCTACTTGGCTCATAGAAAAGGCTGATTCTGTATGGTTTCAGCCTTTTTGTTTTATAAATCTGCAAGTAGTGATTTGCTACCTATGCTGCACTTGATTTAGGGGCATACAATCAGCGGATTAGAAATTTTTCAGCAGCATTTCTGCTTCGTATTCAGGCATTTGCTAAATTGTGTCACCTACCATCCGGATGATTAAATCTTGGATAGGCACATGCTCTTTTGTTCAAATAAACATCAACCACTATGAAAAACCTCAACATCTATTATTGGTTCAGTACCGTCTTGGTACTATTTTTTATGCTTCCCGGTTCTATCATGAACATCATGCAAACCCCCGATTGGGTAGCTGTATTCAACGAACTAGGGTATCCCACGTATTTGCTGCCTTTTTTGGGTGTGGCTAAGTTGGCAGGTTGTATTGTATTGGTATTACCTTGGTTTAAAAGATTAAAAGATTGGGCCTATGCCGGTATTTTCTTCGATTTGGTGGGAGCGGTATATTCCGTACTGATGGTGAGCGGATTTGATCCGAACATGTCACTTATGTTTGTGGCCATTGCCGCAGTGCTTGTATCCTATTGGCTATGGCTTAAGAAATCGGGTCAGATCTGAGAGATGGGGGTGTTAACCGCTAAGACCCCAAGGCGCGGCTTGTATGATCCCTTAAATACTAGATATTTATATATCCATAACACAAATAAAAGAACGGGGGCTAGCAATGCTAGCCCCCGTTCTTTTTTCCACATACCACATACTCCCAACCCTCTCAATGTGTAAGGTACACTTGCAATAAATATACGGCTGCTCCGGCTACGTAGCCCATGAGCGCTAAAAGGCTAATCTTTTTAAAGAACCAAATAAAGGTGATGCGCTCCATACCCATCACCGCTACACCGGCAGCTGAGCCTATGATGAGCATACTTCCGCCCGTTCCGGCACAGTAGGCCAAAAACTCCCAGATAATATGGTCGGTAGGATATAGATCCATGCTATACATGGCCATGCTGGCAGCTACCAGTGGCACGTTGTCTACCACAGCCGATAGAGCGCCAATCAAGAAAATGATAAGGCGCTGATCGCTAATGTTTTGATCGAGCCATGAGGAGGCATGCGATAGAATTTCCATAGATTGCAAGGCGCTTACAGCTAAAAGTATACCCAAGAAGAAAAGCACACTGGGCGTATCAATGCGGGTAAGTGCTCCCGATACGGTGTATTTCTTTTTTAGGCTTTCGTCCAAATCGGGGTGTATGGATTCAGAAACCACCCATAATATCCCCAATCCTAAAAGAATACCCAGATAGGGGGGTAAATGCGTGACTGTTTTAAAAATCGGTACAAACAATAGGGCAGATACTCCTAAAATTAGCATCAGTTTACCCCCGTTGATCTCTGGTTTTTTCGGAGAATTGGTAGCCTGCTGCATATGCACCAGCTTGCCAAACTTACCCCGAAGTACTATTTGTAAATAAAGCATAGGAACCAGTAAGGTGGCCACGCTGGGTAGAAATACCGTCTGGATGATGTTCCAGGAAGTAATTTGTCCGCCTATCCACAGCATGGTGGTGGTAACGTCACCCATGGGTGTCCAGGCACCTCCGGCATTGGCCGCCACGATAATCATTCCGGCAAAGAACCAGCGCATCACTTTGTTGGGCAAAAGCTTACGTATCATACTTACCATCACTATAGAGGTGGTGAGGTTGTCTAATACGGCAGAGAGGAAGAAGGTGACCCAAACCACTATCCAGAGTAGCCTGACAGGGTTTTGCGTTCGAATTCTACTGGTTATAAAATGAAAACCCTTATGGGCGTCTATTAGCTCCACGATGGTCATGGCGGCTAGTAAGAAAAATAGGATTTGGGAGATTTCTGCCAAATGTTCGCCCAGTTGCAGTACTACGTATTCTTTCACTAGGCTAATTTGGGAAAGATTGGCTACTGCCTCGGCTCCTTTTTCGTGTTCGAGTTGTATCAAAAAGTGTTGGTAAGAAGGGGCATTTACAATGGAATTCTCCGGTGGTACCATCATGAAGATAGTCCAACAGAGCACCCCCGTAATGATGGCAGTGGCTGTTTTGTTGATCCGAATCGTGTGTTCGAAGGCAATAAGAAGATAACCAACGATAAAAACTCCTATCACTAGATTTTCCATACTATTTGGGGTGGCTTTCCGGCCTTTATTTCGGGCGCAAGGTGGACACAGACCGATTGAATAACAATGATTTACTTCACTTTTTTTTCTAAGATAAGTCATTTTTACAAGGACTTTATTTTAGGCCATTTTGCCAGAGTTTTCAGCAAAGTAGGCGAAGCCCTTGAAGTTTGTTAATTCCTACATAACTTCGGGACGAATCCTTAGTTAATAGCTTAGGAAGTCTTGATTTTAACAGTAAATCTTATGTTCGATACCCAATCCAATACTTTTCTCTACAAATACCTGAACAACTCATCGCCTACAGGCTTTGAGGCGAGTGGGCAGCAGATTTGGCTGGACTATATGAAGCCTTATATGGATAGCTATATCACCGATGCCTATGGTTCGGTGGCGGCCGTAATCAATCCGGATGCGCCCTACAAAGTGGTGATTGAGGCCCATGCCGATGAAATCAGCTGGTTTGTACACTACATTACCGATGAAGGCTATATCTATGTGCGCAGAAATGGCGGTTCCGATCACCAGATTGCCCCATCTAAGCGGGTAAATATTTACACGAAAAAAGGTGTACGCAAGGGCGTGTTCGGCTGGCCGGCCATCCACGTGCGCGATGAAAAAGAGGAAACGCCTACCTTGAAAAACATCCATGTAGACGTAGGCGCTACCAGCAAGCAAGAGGTGCTAGATATGGGAATTCACGTAGGCTGTGTGATGACTTTCGATGACGAACTAATGGAGCTAAACAACCGCTTTCTGGTAGGCCGCGCCTTGGACAACCGCATGGGCGGTTTCATGATTGCTGAGGTAGCCCGCAGACTGAAAGAGAATAAGGTGAAATTGCCTTTCTGTTTGTATGTGGTAAATGCGGTGCAAGAGGAAATTGGCCTTCGTGGTGCCGAGATGATTTCGCGCAAGCTTCGTCCCGATTTGGCCATCATTACCGATGTTACCCACGATACTCGCTCGCCCATGTACAATAAAATTACTAGTGGCGATGTGCGTTGTGGACTAGGGCCGGTCTTGGGCTATGCTCCGGCTATTCATAACAATGTGCGCGATATGATTATCGAAGTGGCCGAGAAGAAGCAAATTGCTTTCCAGCGCATGGCTTTGAGCCGTGCTACCGGAACTGATACCGATTCTTTTGCCTACAGCAGTGAGGGCGTGCCTTCCGCTTTGATTTCCTTGCCGCTTAAGTATATGCACACCACTGTGGAAACCGTGCACAAAGAAGATGTGGAAAACGTAATCAAGCTGATGTACGAGTTTTTGGTACAGCTACCTGCTAATTACGATTTCAGATACATTAAATAATACAAAGGGGGGAAGCCCCCTTTTCTTTTGCCATGACACAAACCAAATGGGTATTCGATCAAATGGGACGCAACGTGGAGGTGCCATTGCGTCCTCAGCGCATTGTTTCCTTAGTGCCCTCCCAAACTGAGCTGCTGTTTGATTTGGGGCTGGGTGATAGGGTGGTGGGGCGTACCCGTTTTTGCATCCATCCGAAAGAGGAAGTCAAAAAATGTGAATCGGTAGGAGGAACCAAAGATTTTACCCTCGAACGCATTGCAGCACTAAATCCCGATTTGATTATCGGCAATAAAGAAGAAAACGAGCAAAGCCGGATAGAGGAAGTGGCCAAGTATTTCCCCGTTTGGATGAGCGATATTGTTACTTTTCAGGATGCTCTGGCGATGATTTCCCAAGTGGGCGCATTGACCCAAGCGGATAAGCAAGCCAAAAACTTGGTGAAGGAGATAGAACAAGGTTTTGCTAAACTGAACATACCAAAATCGGAGAAGCATACGCTGTATCTGATTTGGAAAAACCCCTACATGGCAGCCGGAACCGATACCTTTATCCATCAAATGATGCAGTGTATGGGTTTGAGCAATGTGTTGTCGCCCAATAGCCGCTATCCTGAACTTACGGAAGCGGATATTTCCCGCTTAGACCCCGATGTGATTTTACTTTCCAGTGAGCCTTACCCTTTTCAGAAAAAGCACGAAGCCGAACTGAAAATGATTGCTCCCGGTGCCCGTGTGTTGCGCGTAGATGGAGAGATGTTTAGTTGGTATGGCAGCCGCCTGCGCCTAGCACCAGGGTATTTTGCAGAACTGATTTCCCATATCGGTTGAGCTATACATCCAGTGAGGTGGTGGATTTTACCGTACTCATCACTATGGAGCTGTTGATATTGGCAATCCCTTTAATCTTAGTCAGTTTTTCTACTACAAAAGTCTCATAGGCAGGCATATCCTTCACCATCACTTTTAAAAGGTAGTCGGTTTCCCCTGTTACGTGGTAGCATTCCATCACTTCTTCCAGGTGATCCACTTCTTCTATTACATGGCGGATATTTTCATGGGTGTGTACTTGTAGTTTCAGGTGCATAAACACCATCATTCCCTTGCCTATTTTTTCGTGGTCGAGGCGAGCAGAATAGCCTTTGATATAGCCCTTGCGCTCCAGTTTCTTCACACGCTCGTACACGGGGGTAATGCTTAGGTCGAGTTTGGCGGCCAGTTCCTTATTGGTCATGCGCGCATTCTCTTGCAGTAGGCGTAAAATCTTTCTGTCTGTTTCGTCAATCATAATACTTTTATAGAATAATTGTCTGTTAAAATACTAAAAATAGTAAAATATTCTACATAGATAAACTTGTATAGAATATTTACGAGATTTGACAACACGCAAATCAAACCTCGTTATGAAACCATTTCATCCTGCGCAAAACATTCAGGACATCCAATATTTTGGAGAGTTCGGAGGTGTGAACCCTTCTATTGAAGATTCTTCTACCTACACCTTTCTTAAGGGCGATAAAATGGAGGAGATCTTCGAAAAAGAAATCGAAGGTTGTTATCTGTATTCCCGCCATTGGAACCCTACCAACCGCTACCTGTCACAGGCTTTGGCCAAGATGGAAGGCACTGATTCGGCTGTAGTTACGGCCTCAGGTATTGCGGCCATCACGGCTACTTTATTGCAAGTTTGCCAAGCGGGCGACCATATTGTGAGCAGTCGCATGATTTATGGTGGCACCTATGCTTTCTTGAAGAATTTTGCGCCCAAACTGGGCATTACTACCACCTTTGTGGATATCACCAAGCCGGAAGTGGTGGAGGCGGCTATCACGCCCAAAACCAAAATGGTGTATTGCGAAAGTATGAGCAATCCCATGTTGGAAATCACCGATTTGCGTGCCATGTCGGCTATTTGTAAGAAACACGGAATTCTGCTGGTGGTAGATAATACTTTTACTCCGCTTATTATTTCACCAGCCCAGCTGGGTGCCGATATCGTGATACATAGTTTGACCAAATTTATCAATGGCAGCAGCGATACCGTGGCGGGTGTAATCTGTGGAGCAAAACCTTTTATCGATTCCTTGAGTGATGTAAATCATGGTGCGGTGATGCTCTTGGGGCCGGTTATGGACAGCATGCGTTCGGCATCTGTATTGAAAAATATGCGCGACTTGCATATGCGCATGATGTACCACAGCCGCAATGCGCATCATATTGCCCAAAAACTTCATGAAAAAGGCTTGAAAGTAATTTATCCGGGCTTGCCTTCTCATCCTCAGCATGCACTATATGCCGGACTAATCAACAAAGAGTTTGGATTTGGCGGGATGTTGGTAATTGACACAGGAAGCAAGGAGAAAGCATACGAACTAATGGAGGCCATGCAAAATGCCAATATCGGGTATTTGGCGGTGAGCTTAGGGTTCTATAAAACCTTATTTAGCGCTCCAGGAAGCAGTACGTCTTCAGAGATACCGGAAGAAGAACGCCTTGCCATGGGCATGGGCGATGGATTGGTGCGCATGAGCATAGGCCTCGATCCTGATCCCGAAGTGACTTTCCAACGGATTATGAAATGTGTAGATCAGGTGCTAAGCACTGCCAAAGCATAAAGAAAGAGGCTCGCAAGGGCCTCTTTTATTGTTTCTTGCGCTCAATCAAGGCATGGGCAAAGTTGATTACGCCTTTTACTTGCTCCATGCTCACGCTGGGATTATCTTCTACAAATTCATCAATGGCGCGCTCTTGCTCGATATGAAGTAAGAGGGCTTCTACCAATACATCGGTTCCTCTAAATACCAGCTGACCATTTTTGATGGCAGGGTCGGAATGGATAAAATCTTGAATATTCATGGTTTAGTAAGTTAGGTGTATGCCTGCTTGTTCTACGTCTTTCCAAAAACCGGGGTAGGATTTATTCACCACCTCGGGGTTTTCTATTTCCAGATTAGCCTGCGTGCACAGCGGGGCAAAAGCCATGGCCATGCGGTGATCCTCATAAGTAGCAATGTGTAGGGTTTCCTTTTTCCAATCTTCGTTTTCGCAAGGAAATAAGGTCCATTGGCCTTCCTGACTTTCCTCCAATCGGGCAGAGATTTTAGCCAGCTCCGTTTGCAAGGCCGCTATGCGGTCGGTTTCCTTTATCCGTAGGCTTTCGAGTCCGGTAAAGAAGGCTTTTCTCCCTTTGGCGGCACACACCACGGCCATGGTTTGCGCCAAATCAGGGCAATCGCTAAAATCGAAATGAAACTCTCCTTGCCGCGCAGGAATAGGGATCAGGCGAACCCCATCGGGTTGAAATACACTCGCTACTCCTAAGATATGCATCATGCCCACTATGGCATTATCGCCTTGCCAAGAATCTTTGCGCAATCCGGAAAGGAAAATTTCTTCAGAACCCTCCTTTAGTGCAGCAAAAGCATACCAGTAACTGGCAGCCGACCAGTCGGATTCAATGGTGTAGGAATTGCCTTTGTAGGCTTGAGGGGCGATATGGATTTCATTTTCTTGCCAATCGGCTTGTACGCCAAAGTGAGCCATCATCTGCAAGGTCATGGCAATGTAAGGGCGACTTCCGATTTTTCCAGTCAATTGGAGGTGTAGGCCTTTGGGAAGACAAGGAGCAACCATCAATAAAGCCGATATGTACTGGCTGCTCACATCGCCACGGATAGAAATTGATATATTGCTCTGCTCGTGCAAGCCTTTAATGGCCAAAGGAGGAAACCCTTCTTTTTCTAGGTATTCGATTTCAGCACCCACGTTTCGTAGGGCATCTACCAGCAAACCAATCGGCCTTTGCTTCATACGGTCAGTGCCTGTTAACGTCTTCATTTTTCGGCTTACACTGAGGTAAGCCGTAAGAAATCGCATGGTGGTTCCGGCATCTAATACATCCAAGGTTTCGTCCTCACTTTTGAGCAAGCGAATCATAGTTTGGGTATCGCGGGCAGGAGAAAGGTTGAGTAGTTCACAAGTATCTGAGCATAAGGCTTGTATGATGAGTGCTCGGTTGCTTTCACTTTTAGAAGAAGGCAAGGGAATGGTGCATTCTTTGAGCTGGGGGGTATAGGTAATTTGAAGCGCTTTCGAGGCCATAAAATAAGGATGATTGTTATCAGGAAAGCCGTAAAATATGTAAAATTTAAAACAAAACGGGCTTTTATTCCGTTGGTAAATATACGAGGCCTCCTAATTTATTTCTCACATAAACTTGTAATATCATGAACTCAACAGTTAAAACTTTATTAGGAGTTACGATCGGTGCAGCAGCCGGATTCGTGGCTGGTATGTTGCTTGCTCCAGATAGTGGAAAGAAAACCCGTCAGCGGATTGTCGATAAAGCCAAAGGCATGAAAGACGAAGCCAATCAGGTGGTACATCGTGCCAAAAACATCAAAGATGGTGTGATTGACGAAACCGAACGCTACGGAAAGCGACTTAGCGAAGTATTGACCAATTGATGGAACAATCCCGTAACATCAATTCAGGGGCTGAAGGTGAGTTCAATAAGGATTCACCTTTTTTGTTCCTGCCAATTATAGCTTTTTGCCTGAAGGATTTGCAAGGTGAAAGTAGAGCGCTCATGGGTGATAACTCTTCGAAACCCTAAAAATCGCTTGGCGTAGTAGGCTTCATTTAGGCTGCCTTCCACAATTCCCCGCTCGGTACTTGCATGAATGAAGTAAATATTATGAGAGTCTAATCGGGTGATAATCCCTACATGGCCGGCCCAGGCATTGGCCGTATTTCTTCCTTTGAAAAAGATCAAATCGCCCACAGTCACCATCGTTCTATCCACTACTTGGCTTTCTTTAAACTGGTAGCGAGCACTATTGGCCAATTGATAGCCCAGTTGTCCGTACACATAATGTACAAATCCGGAGCAGTCGAAGCCCTTGGCGGGTGTTTTGCCGCCATATCTGTATGGAGTTCCTTTCAAATTTTCGGACAAGGCCTGCACAAAGTCACGCTCAGTATGAATTATGCGAGGTGAGGAAGGCGCCTGCCCGCTCGCATACCACATCCAGATGCCCAAAAGCCAATAATGCATTAGATCAGTTTTTTACCGGAAAGGTGGTCTGCAAAGCTTGCCACAGTTGTTTTTTAAGCGGAACGGAAGTTTCCAATTCCTCCAGGCTATCACTCAGCAATAGGGTGGTAGCACCAAGCTTTTGTCCTTGGTATTTGGGTAGATTATGACTCAGGCTAGCGCCCATAATCAGCGCACAGCGGGTATTGGCTAAGGCTTGCTCACTTATCTCTGAGGGTGCATACTGTATCTCCACTTTGTTCAAGGAGAGCTGGATGGCGGCCAATATTTTACCCAAAAGCACTTGGGCGTTTTCTGGAAAAGCTTGAGCAGAAGAATAGGGGACAAAAACGGTCCATTCTACTTTTGGTGACTCTGCCGCCACGGGTGCTTTTACTTCCTTCTTTTCAGGAGCGGGTGCAGCAGGTTTTGGAGCCGATTTTTCAGGGATGAAGTAAATCGGCTCATTAAGCAAAAGTGATAAATAGGCGTTTTTGTCTTCCATGGTTTTATTGATCCAGTTTGAAGATGGATTTTAGCTCATGTGCTTCTTCGGGCTTCATACGCTTGCCTAGTACCAAGCGAAGTTGACGTCTGCGCAAAGCTCCGTCATAGAGATCTTTTTCCTCGGCTGTTTCAGGTTCTACCTCAGGGATGTCGATAGGGCGACCACCTTGATCTACCGCTACAAAAGTGAAAAAGGCACGATTGCTCATGTACTTAGTGCCGCTCGGAATATCTTCTGCCCATACTTCAATGTGCACTTCCATAGAGCTATTGAAGGCACGGGTCACTTTGGCCTGAAGGGTAACCACATTACCTAAGGCAATAGGTTTGGTGAAGGAAATATTGTCGACCGATGCCGTTACCACAATGCGGTTAGAATGGCGCTGAGCCGATATAGCCGCTACTATATCCATCCAGTGCATGAGTCGCCCTCCCATCAGGTTGTTCAGGGTGTTGGTATCGTTGGGCAATACCAGTTCGGTCATAGTTACAAACGATTCACTCGCTTTTTTGGTCTTTTTAGGCATATCTAGGTCTTTATTTAGCACTTTTCCCCCAGCCTTTGTCACCCAATAGGGGCACGAAGCTGAAGTTGTCAAATTCTTCTTTTAATAATTTCTTATCGGCCAAGCGCGTGATGCGGAACATTTTTTGGGTAGTGTTATTTCCTACAGGAATCACCAAAACGCCCCCTTCTTTCAATTGCCCCAGTAAATCGCTAGGCACGGTAGGTGCTCCAGCCGTTACGATAATTTTATCATAAGGGGCATGAGCCGGCAAGCCTTTGGAGCCATCGCCATGAAAAAAGTGAGGCTGATAGCCCATCATGGGTAAAAACTTGCGGGTGCGCTCGTAGAGCACTTGATTGTACTCAATGGTAAATACTTCGGCTCCCAGTTCCAATAATACACAGCTCTGATAGCCCGAACCTGTACCGATTTCCAATACCTTGTCGCCCGGGCGTACATGTAAAAGTTCAGTCTGGAAGGCCACCGTGTAGGGTTGGGAGATGGTTTGCCCCTCACCAATCGGAAAAGCCTTGTCCTGATAGGCGTGTTCTACCAAGGCATTGTCAAAAAAGACATGGCGGGGGATTTTTAAGATCGCCTGAAGCACTTGGGGCTGCGTGATTCCTTTTTCTTGCAGGATTCTCACCAGTCCTTTGCGCATGCCTTTGTGTCGATATGTGTCTTCTTGCACGTACATATGGGTGCAGCAAAAGTAGGGATATAAAGGCGTAAAAAAAATTGAAATAAATCCGGCTTATCCCATCAAAGGCTATTTTATTTGGCTCAGGATTGACCCATATTTGCATACTATGTTTACCGGAATCATCGAAACCATGGGCGAAGTGCTCGCCCTCACCAAGGAGCAGAGCAATCTGCACATTCGGGTGGCCAGCCCTATCACCTCCGAACTGAAAATTGACCAAAGTGTGTCGCACAATGGCGTATGCCTTACCGTGGTGGCTATTGAAGGCGATAGTTATACCGTTACGGCCATTGACGAGACACTCAAAAAGACTAATTTGGGTGACTTAAAGGTTGCTGACAAGGTGAACCTAGAGCGATGTATGCCGGCCAATGGGCGCTTCGATGGGCATATTGTGCAAGGCCATGTAGATCAAGTTGGCGAGTGTGTGGAGCTAAGCGACCAAGGAGGAAGTTGGATATTTCGTTTCAAGTTTTCTGATAGTCAACATCTGGTGGTAGAGAAGGGAAGTATATGCATCAATGGTGTGAGTCTTACCTGCTTTGACTGTACTGATACTATGTTTAGTGTGGCTATTATTCCCTATACTTTTGCCCATACCAATTTCCATCAGTTAAAGGTGGGTAGCCGCGTAAACCTTGAATTTGACATTGTGGGTAAGTATATTCAGCGGATGTTAAAAAAATAATTAGCCAACATTGTGATTTAATCGGATATATAGTTTTCTTTAGCATACTATCCAATACCACCTATTAGTAGCAAGGATTTAACTGTGGAGTTATGAAAATTAATTGCCTGATTGTAGATGACGAGAAAGTATCTCGTAAAGTAGTTGCTCGCTATGTGGAACTCACTAATTACTTACACCTAACCAAAGAGTGTGAAACAGCCGAAGAGGCTTTGCAAATCTTAAAAGAAGAAGATATCGATATCATCTTCTTAGATATCCAAATGCCGGGTATGAGCGGTATGGAGCTTTTGCAGACATTTGACAATGCCTACGAAGTGATTCTGATAACGGGGGTAGATTCGTATGCGGTACAGGCTTTCGAAAACAAAGCCACCGATTACTTGGTGAAGCCTTTCGATTACAACCGCTTCTTGAAGGCCGTTACCCGTGCCAAGGAGAATATTGAGAATTTCCGCAGCAAGAGCGAGAAGTTTACAGATTTGTTTTTCAAGTCAGACTCGCGCATGGTAAGGGCGGAGTTTTCTAATATATTCTACATTGAGGCCATGGCCGACTACGTAGTGATTGTAACAGAAAACGCCAAGTATATTGTACACAGCACCATGAAGGGTATCGAAAACCGACTTCCCTCCAGTATGTTTGCCCGTGTACACAGAAGTTATATTGTGAACATGAAAAAGATAGAGTACATGGAAGATATGGCCGTACACATGCGTGGTAAAGCCATTCCCATTGGTGCCTCCTACAAAGAAAACTACATGGAACGTTTGAACTTCCTATAATCAAGAGCCTTCGGGCTCTTTTTTTATGCGCTTCCAAAAGTAGGTCCAAGCTCGGAATACGACATAGGCACTTCCCCAGCCAATAAGTGCACCCACAATAATATCACCTGGGTAGTGCACTCCTAGGTACACCCGACTATAGGATACAAGAGCTGCCCAAAGAATCAGTATCCATGCCCAGGTATACTTAGGGCGCAAAATCCAAAAGAAAAACAAGGCAATGCCAAAGGTGTTGGAAGCATGGCTGGAGGCAAACCCATACCTTCCGCCACATTTATTAACCGTATGGACAAGTCCGGCCAAAGCCTCTTCATGACAAGGTCGTGGGCGCGCCACTAAGGGTTTTAGCAATCCTGAGGCTAATTGATCGGTAAGCGTAATTAATACAGCAATAAACAAAAGGCTCCAAAAACCTTTTACGCCATAAGTTTTATAAAGTAGGAATAACAAAAATACATAGAGCGGAATCCACTCGTATTTACCTGAAATAAATACCATGATAGGGTCGAGCCAGTCGGTATGCTGGCCGTTAAGCCAAAGAAAAAGTGCTCTGTCCCATTGGTTGAGTTGTTCTATCATGCCTATTCTATCCAGTTAATGCCTTTTTTTAACAAAGAAAGCGTTTCAGCTTCTGCTGAATTTATTTCCGGAGAATGATTGTAGGCCCAATTAGCCGTGGGAGGCATGCTCATCAGAATAGATTCGGTGCGGCCATCAGTATCTAGCCCAAACTTTGTCCCTTTGTCCCACACCAAGTTGAATTCCACATAGCGGCCTCTGCGCAGCATTTGCCAGTCTTTTTGAGCGGGCGAATAAGGTAGCGCTCCATTTTTTCGCATAAAATGCGTGTATACCTGAGGGAAAAGCATACCTACTCCTTGCACAAAGGCAAAGAGTGCTTCCTTGGTTTTTCCTTCTTTTTCGTTTAGGTGATCGAAGAATATACCGCCAATTCCGCGTGTTTCTTTACGATGGGGTAGATAGAAATAATCATCGGCCCAGTTTTTAAAACGAGCATAGTAAGATGCATCGTGGCGGTCGCAGACTTCCTTCAATGCCATGTGGAAATAACGAGCATCTGCTTTGTCTACCTGATGAGGGGTAAGGTCTATGCCTCCACCAAACCACCATACGCCATTGCTCATTTCAAAGTAGCGAACATTCATATGAATGATAGGCACACGTGGGTTCTCCGGATGTATTACGATAGAAACTCCCGTGGCATAGAAATCAGCCTCCGGTAGTTTTAAAGCTTGTAAAATTTTTTCAGGGGTTTTACCATGAACAGCCGAAAAAGCCACACCTCCTTTTTCAATCACGCCTCCCTTTTCAATCACACGGGTGCGCCCACCACCTCCGGCCTCGCGTTGCCAGGCATCTTCTTTAAAGCGGGCTTTGCCATCGGCTTTTTCCAGCTCTGTACAAATATGATCTTGCAAACTTTTGAACCAATCGCTGATCTGTTCTTTGGTACTATGCATCTGTTTTTGAATCAATTATTTAGGAAAAATGACGTCCGAAAACGTTTGTAAGACTAAATATTCAGCCAAAAATAACTAAATTCGCCTCTATAACTATCAGCAAAAGATAATAATGTCTACAAGCACAGTTGTAAAAAAAGCCTCCGCACTTCCTAAAGAAATCCTTCATAAAGCCTATCGCTTACTTCATACCGCTCGCCAAATGGCGCATACCTATGAAGAAAACCGTGCGATTTGCAGCAAATACGTTCATAGTACTTCCAAAGGGCATGAAGCCATCCAATTGGCCTCCGCTTTTCACCTCACCGAGCATGATTTTGCTGCGCCCTACTACCGCGATGAATCGCTCTTGCTGGGCTTGGGTATTCGTCCCTATGAGCTTATGCTGCAATTAATGGCCAAAAAGGATGATCCCTTTTCGGGAGGGCGTACCTATTACAATCACCCCAGCCTGAAACGCGAGGGCTTTCCTATCATTCCTCACCAAAGTTCGGCCACAGGAATGCAAGTGATCCCGGCTACCGGGATGGCGCATGCCATTGCGTATTTAGAGTCACAAGGTTTGAAAGATAAGAAAACCCAATCGGTAGTACTTTGCTCTTTGGGCGATGGCTCCGTTACCGAAGGGGAAGTAGCCGAAGCTTTGCAAATGGCGGTATTGCATCCTATGCCAATTGTATATTTGGTGCAGGATAATAACTGGGGCATATCCGCCACCGGAAAAGAAATGCGCGCCATGGATGCCTATGAATATGCAGCCGGATTCAAAGGGCTAGAGCGCATGCGCATAGATGGTAGCGATTTTGCCAGTTCCTATCTAGGCATGAAAAAAGCCTTTGATTATGCTCGTAAAAATAGAAAACCCATCTTAGTTCATGCTAGCTGCGCCTTGCTCAATCACCATACTTCAGGTGTGCGCAAGGAATGGTACCGAAGCGAGGCCGACTTGGCTCAGCATGAGGCGAATGATCCTTTGCAAAAACTGAAAAACTACCTCTTGGAAGAGGCGGGTTTTACTGCCAAAGAACTAGCTGCTATTGAAAAAGAAGCGGCAAAATGGGTAGCAGATGAATATCAACTGGCTTTACAGGCTCCCGATCCAGATTGGGATGACTTCGATTCGCATGAATTTGCACCTACTCCTGTGCAAGAGGAAAAAGGAACTCGCTCACCTGCTAAAGCCGAAAAAGTGGTGATGGTAGATTCGGCTTTAAAAGCCGTGGATGAAATTATGAAAACCTATCCTGAAGCCTTGTTTTACGGACAAGATGTAGGCGGGCAGCTAGGCGGGGTATTCCGTGAAGCGGCCAACTTGGCTAAGAAATATGGCGATAGCCGTGTATTCAATACACCTATTCAAGAGGCCTATATCATTGGTTCTACTGCGGGCATGTCGGCAGTAGGAGCCAAGCCCATTGTGGAAATTCAGTTTGCAGATTACATCTGGCCGGGTATCAACCAACTGGTAGAGGAGCTTTCTAAAAGTTGTTATTTATCGAAAGGTAAATTCCCGATACAATCTCTCATTCGTGTGCCAATAGGCGCCTATGGAGGAGGAGGCCCTTACCATTCAGGAAGTGTGGAATCTACTTTGCTGAATATCCGCGGCATTAAAGTAGTGTATCCGTCCAATGCAGCAGATATGAAAGGCTTGATGAAAGCGGCTTTCCTAGATCCCAATCCGGTGGTGATGCTGGAACACAAAGGGCTTTACTGGAGCAAAGTGCCCGGTACCGAAGAGGCCAAAATGCCGGAGCCTTCAGAAGACTATATTATTCCTTTAGGGAAGGCGCGCATTGCACAAGAAGCAAGTGCAGAAGCATTAGAAGAAGGAAGTTCTTGTTTGGTAATAACCTACGGGATGGGCGTTTATTGGGCCAAATCAGCCTCTAAAAAGTGGAAAGGCCAAGTGGAAATACTAGATCTGCGTACGCTCAATCCCATCGATTGGGAAATGATAAAAGAACGTGTGGCACTTCATGGTAAAGTACTTGTTCTTACCGAAGAACCTCTTCTCAATTCCTTTGCCGAATCTCTGGCCGGACGTATTTCCATGCACTGTTTTGAACAGCTTGATGCTCCGGTAATGACGCAAGGAGCGGCTAATCTTCCGGCTATTCCTCTGAATGCAGACTTGGAGCGGATGATGTTGCCTACCGCTGAGAAGGTGGCGGCTACGCTGGAGAAATTACTTAGCTATTAACGATTTCAAGAGGCTCGCAAGAGCCTCTTTTATTTTATTGAAATACCTCGGCAATCTCCTGTTCGCTTACCGCTATATCAAATACAGGTTTGCCGATTCCTTCCAAAAGAACCATTTTAATAATTCCTTGTTGGTTCTTTTTATCCTGATGGGCCAATGCGATAATCTGGCGAATTTCCTCTTCCGAGAACCTTGGTAAACTAAACTGGCTGGCTATGTATTGCCTAATAGCTATGCCCTCGGCTTCTGAAAGTCCTGCTTTCTTTTGACTAAGTAAACTGGCCAATACCATGCCTACCGCTATGGCTTCTCCATGCAGTAGCTTGCGCTCGGTATTGAGCAATAAGCTTTCGATGGCGTGACCCAAGGTATGACCAAAGTTGAGCACTTTCCGGATGCCTTTTTCGGTAGGGTCTTCCGTAGTGATGCGCTCTTTTAGTGCAATAGAAAGTCGGATGTGTTTTTCCCAATCTTGGTTTTGCCAAGCCTTTTGACTCAACTCATTCCACCAAGCGGTATCGCTGATGAGTGCATGTTTGATTACTTCTGCAAAGCCTGAGCGCAACTCCGCTTCGGGTAAGGATTTGAGAAATACCGGGTGCGCAAATACCAAATCAGGAATCTGAAATACGCCAATCTGATTTTTAAAACCGCCAAAGTCTATCCCCAACTTGCCACCCACACTGGCGTCCACCTGAGCCAATAGCGTAGTAGGGATATTGATAAAGCGTATGCCTCTTTTATACGTGCTGGCGCAGAAGCCGCCCATATCGCCAATTACGCCTCCGCCCAAATTAACTAATAAGGAATGGCGCGAGAACTGAGCATCGGTAAGCGCTTGCCATATGCTCGAACAGGTTTCTATCGTTTTATGGATTTCGCCTGAGGAAATTTGAATAAGCTTATGCGCAGGGAAATATTCCTTTATTATGGGATAGCAAAGCGCGTGCGTGTTCTCATCTACCAACACGGCTAACTTGTCAGGTTGCAATTGGGTGATAAAACGGGCCAAATCGCGCCAAGGGGCACTTACTTGTATAGGTTGCTTCATGCTATCGGCTAGGGTTTTGTTGGCTTACCTCCGTTTGGATTTTGATAGATTCCGTATGGATGATTTTATATAGCTCCTCTACAAAATCAGGACTTAGCCTAAGTGCTTTTCCCCATTCGGGTCGGGAATGGAATACCTCGTTCCAGCGTTCAATCTGAAATACGGCCACATTGTTCTCTTTTTTGTATTCACCCAATTGTTCTACTAAAGCCATGCGAGAGGCTAAGGCTTCCAGTATTTCCCGGTCAGCTTGATCTATTTGATGCCTGAGTTCTTCTAGTTTGTTGATAAACAGCGGGTTGCTAGAGCTGGCTGAGCGTATGCTCAAATTGGCCAGTAGGCTAAGCAAAGCCTTTGGGGTAAGCTGTTGTTCCGCATCGCTCAAAGCCGATTCGGGATGAATATGTGATTCTATCATCAGACCATCGTAATTCATATCCATCGCCCGCTGGGCAATTTCTTGTAGTAAGGCCCTTTTTCCGGCAATATGGCTGGGGTCGCAAATCAAAGGCAAGGAAGGATGTAGCGTTTTGAGTTCCAAAGGGATTTGCCAAAGCGGCATATTGCGGTATTTGCTCTTTTGAAAAGAAGAAAAACCACGGTGTATCGCCCCTATCTGGGTGATTCCCGCATGCATAATCCGCTCAATGGCGCCCATCCATAGGGCCAAATCAGGGTTTACCGGATTTTTTACCAGCACGGGTATATTCACGCCTTTCAGTACATCGGCCAATTCTTGTACATTAAAAGGATTTACCGTGGTGCGGGCACCAATCCATAAGATATCGATGCCGGCCTTTAAGCAGCGCTCCACATGCTCAGGCGTGGCTACTTCCACCGCAAAAGAAAGGGAAGGGTGGGCGGTTTTAATCTCCTTAATCCACTCTAGTGCAATAGCGCCTACGCCTTCAAACTGATGCGGACGGGTGCGCGGTTTCCACACTCCGGCACGTAAGGTACGTATGCCACCTTCCGCCAATTGCAGGCAGGTTTGCTCCAGTTGCTCGGGCGATTCGGCACTGCAAGGGCCGGAAATTATCCACGGATGACCTTTATCTTTAATCCAATTTTCCATTTGCACTCAGCATTGATTTTTGCCTCTCAGTGTACAACATAAGAGACATCAATCGGTTTTAAGCAAAAGTGAAGAATATCTTTCATTCATGAAACTACTTTGTGTTTATATGCGCGAATAAGCCCATGCTATTTGCTATATTTGCACCGATTTTTCAATTATGGACACAATCACAGAACCACGTCTCTCGTTTGACGACACATCAATCGGGTTTTCCGGTAAATCCAACAAGGAACTTACAAAAACCTATTGGATTTTTGCAGCCATGAACAACAATGCGGTAGTTTCCATCGGAACTTCCTTGTTGAAATGGGCACTTAATTGGCACTTGCCAGTAAAGCCTATAATCAAATATACCGTATTCGAGCATTTTTGTGGCGGAGAAAGCATAGAAGACAGCCGAAAGGCCGTGAAGGAACTGCAAAAGTACCATATCGGAACGATATTGGATTATTCCGTGGAAGGGGCACAAACCGAATCGGGCTTTGATGCTACTACACAGGAAATCTTACGTACCATAGAGGAAGCCAAAGGGAAAAAAGAACTTCCTTTCTGTGTGTTCAAAGTAACAGGCATTGCTTCCACCCCTTTATTGGAAAAAGTGCAAGCTAAAAAAGAATTGACCGAGGCTGAGAACCTAGCTTTTGCAAAAGTGGAACAGCGGGTAGACACTATCTGCAAAGCCGCTTATGAGGCCGATGTGCGCATTTTGATAGATGGGGAAGAAAGCTGGATACAAGATCCGATTGATGCCCTCGCCTACGAAATGATGAAGCGCTACAATAAGCAAAAGGCTATTGTGTTCAATACCTACCAAATGTATCGCCATGAAATGCTGGCCAATCTTAGAAAGGGATTTCAGACGGCCGCTATGAATGAAGTGTGGTTGGGCGCAAAACTAGTACGTGGCGCTTATATGGAAAAAGAGCGCGAGAGAGCAAGTGAGATGGGCTACACCGATCCTATTCAGCCCAATAAAGAAGCCACCGACCGCGATTATAATGAGGCACTCAAATTCTGCCTTGACAATAAACAACGCGTTGCCCTCGTATCGGGGAGCCACAATGAGTATAGTAATTACCTTTTGGCCACCCTCATGGAGAAGCATAGCTTGCAGCCAAATTATCCTAACATTTGGTTTGCTCAGCTGTACGGTATGAGTGATAATATTTCCTACAACTTGGCGAATGCCGGATACAATGTAGCCAAATATGTACCTTATGGCCCAGTAGCCGCAGTAATGCCCTATTTGATAAGAAGGGCAGAAGAAAATACCTCTATTGCCGGGCAAAGCAGCCGCGAATTCCTTTTGGTGAAAAAGGAAAAACAAAGAAGAAGACAAGCATCATAAATTCATTTATCAGAAGACATACGTTCTTATGCAATTAAGCGAACAGGAAATCTTTAGAAGACAAAGCAAAGCCGAACTCGAAAAGTTGGGCATCAATCCTTATCCAGCCGAGGCCTTTCATGTAAATGTTACCGCCAAAGCTATTCTTGAAGATTACGAAAGAAATAAATCCGATTACCGGAACATTCAAATCGCTGGCCGTATCATGAGCCGCAGAATTATGGGCAATGCCTCTTTTGCGGAAATTCAAGATGCTACAGGGCGTATTCAAATCTATATCCGCAGGGACGACATCTGCCCCGGAGAAGATAAAACCTTGTACAATACCGTGTTCAAAAAGCTTTTGGACATAGGCGATATCATTGGTATCCGTGGCTATGGCTTCACTACCCAAACGGGCGAGATTTCCATCCATGTAGAGGAATTCAAAGTGTTGTCTAAAGCCTTGCGCCCACTGCCTGTGGTAAAGCGGGATGAAGAAGGGAACATCCACGATGGATTTACCGACCCCGAAGCCCGCTACCGCATGCGTTATGTGGATTTGACGGTTAATCCGGAATACAAGCAGATTTTCATTACCCGCAGTCGCCTTATTAGCACCATGCGTGGCTTCTTTGATGAAAGAGGCTGGTTGGAAGTAGAAACGCCTATTTTGCAGCCTATCCACGGTGGAGCTGCGGCTCGCCCTTTCAAAACCCACCACAATACCTTGGACATGCCGCTTTATTTGCGCATTGCCAATGAATTGTACCTCAAGCGATTGATTGTGGCCGGATTTGAGGGGGTGTATGAGTTTGGTAAAATGTTCCGTAACGAGGGCATGGATCGAACCCACAATCCGGAATTTACTTCCATGGAGATTTACATCGCCTACAAAGATTATATCTGGATGATGGAAATGGTGGAGCAATTGCTGGAAAGTGTAGCACTTAAGCTCAACGGCACCACCAAGGTGAAAGTAGGCAATAATACCATCGACTTTGCGGGGCCGTACGAGCGCCTCACCATGTACGAATCGATTCAGAAGTTTACCGGAATAGATGTGTCGAATATGAACGAGAGCCAGTTGCGCGATACCTGCAAAACCTTGGCTATTGAGATAGACGATACCATGGGCCGCGGCAAGCTGATTGATGCCATCTTTGGTGAGAAAGTGGAAGAGCACCTGATTCAGCCTACTTATATCACCGATTATCCGATTGAGATGACACCATTGGCCAAGAAGCACCGTACTTCTGCCGGACTGGTAGAGCGTTTTGAGCTATTTGTGAACGGTAAGGAAATCGCCAATGCGTATTCGGAATTGAACGATGCCATCGACCAAAAAGAACGTCTGGAAGATCAGCTAAAGCTGGCCGAAAGAGGGGATGAGGAGGCCATGGCTATGGATCATGATTTTATCCGTGCCTTGGAATACGGTATGCCTCCCACAGCCGGTTTGGGCATTGGTATTGACCGCCTGACTATGATGATGACGGGCCAGCATACTATACAGGAAGTACTATTCTTCCCACAAATGCGCCCTGAGAAGAAGGCCGAAGGTGCTACCGAAGCCGATTATTTGGCCAGAGGTATTGCCCAAGAGCTGATTCCTGTGGTTCAGAAAGTGGGTATTCTCAGTATAGAGCAATTGAAAGAAGCTAATGCCAATAAGCTGTTCAACGATGTGTGCGGTATGCGCAAGAAGATGAAGCTGGAGCAGGTGAAAAACCCTACGCTGGAAGAAGTAAAAGCGTGGATTGAGGCTTGATAGCAAATTATATAAAAGAAAAGAGCCTGCATATGGATTTATGCAGGCTCTTTTTGTTTTTGATAGATTACTCTGAGTATTTACTGAAATACACTTTGATATAATTTGCTTTAGAAAAGTTTAATACAAAATGTAACTAAACTCAGTTTCCAAAATAGGTGCTAAAGCGATAGGTGTAAAGTATGTTATTGTCATCATTCTCAGTTATTTCATAAAAAGCTTTATTTAGAGGATTTCCCTCAATTTCGCATTTGGTGTCAGTGCCTCTTTGTAGGCAAGAATAATTATACACTGAAACGTCAATCTTTTTTAACATGATGACTACCGAGTCAGCAGGCTTGTCAAGACCAAAGGGGAAAAAGTCTGCGGGTCCAAAATCATTTGCATTTTCTTCGCTGATCAAAGTGTTGCCGGGTAAGATTTCAATCTCATGCAATGGGATTTTGGTTGATAAACTCGCAGGTGGCGTGCTGGAATAATCATTGGCTTGAAAGAGAGTAATATTAACGGTATCTGAGGTGTCGTTAATGTAATGATAGTTGTTGACGCCTTCATTACTATCGCAATCATCGCACCACCACCCACAAGATGAAAGGAAGATTAATCCAACAATATAAAGAAATAGCTTATTCATTGGTTAATGGTATGTTGTTTGTCTTCAGACCTTCAAAGGTATATTTGGTGTAGCCTTTCCTGAGTAATTTGAATCAAGTATACTAACCTGTCTCGAAATTTAGTTCAAATTGTACTCTCAACAAGCACTTCTGAATGGTTCTAATTAGTTATCCCAGAAGCTGCGTCTGCGGTTGTATTTCAAATCGCGGAGTACGGAGGCCTTCACGCGGATATCCATGCTGTAGGAAGTAAACCTTCCGAAGGGAGTCCAGTTGAGGTTCATTTCCCAACAGTGCAAATCGCGGAAAATGCGGATATCAGTTTGGGTAATCTCTTTCTTTGTAAAATCCCAGCCTGTGCTAAAGCCTATCTTCCATTTATCGGTAATATTGACATCGCCCGAAGTACGGATAGTTTGCGTGATGTTGGGTTCCAGCGTAGTAGCAGTTCCCGAACTTTGGCTTCTGTTCCAGCGGATGTTGTACATTACGCGAAGGCTCCACGGAATATTAAAATCTACGTATTCATTGGGATTAGTATAGAGGTGAGCCATTTCAGGGCTCATATCATTACTGAAATTATTCATTTCTACCGGCAAGCCTGTGGCCGGGTCTATGGAGCCGGGAGGGAGAGGATTGCCATCCATCCCACGCATAGTGTTGGGATTTTTGGCTTCTGCTTCTCGGGCTTTAGGATTGAAATTGGTCGAAACACTCAAGTCTACACTTTTCAACCGCCCTACACCCTGCCCGTTTTGCCAGGCAAATTCATTCAACCTTCTTTCCAAGATTTGTTCCTCTCCACGGGTGTTCATAAAGGTACTATCGGTACGCCACACGTAAGGATCGAATAACATACTGAAGTTGACATCAAATTTGTTATCGAAAATTCTCGTTCTGGCGGCTAGTCGTAAGTCAGATAATTTAAAAGAGTCGGCCAACATATTGTAGCTACCTGTTACGGAAAGGTTTTCAAAAATAGCCACCTTCTTGTCGGTGCGTGAAGTGTCTTTCGGATTGTGCACCTTCATTTCCAAATTATTGCTCAAAGAGAAGGAAATGCTACTACTTTGCCCTTGAGGTAAGGTTCCGTATACAAAGCCTTGGTATTTATTGGTAAGCACTTCCCTGCCGAGTGAATCTTGCACGTATTTATAAACCCCATAAGACGGGTCGGTATAGTCGGGGTTATAGGAATAGCTCACCGAAGGTATAAAGGTGTGGCGAATAGCTTTTATGCGTTCGCTTTTGAAATTCAGGATTCCATACATCCTCGTATTGATACCTGCTCCGAAATTATAGTTCCCAGCCCGTGAAAATCCTTGAATAGTATCGGCCTCTATAAGGTTTGTCTCGGGATTCAAATTCCAGTCAAGACTTTTAAAGTACCAGATTTCGTTGTAGTTGAAATTAGGACTTACGGTAAAATGCTTGAATAAATTGAAGGAAGTAGAAATAGGAACCGTATGTCTTACACCATTTCTTCCGTTGCGGATAAGCGTAGGGATGGTCTCTTGATTAAAAGGTTCGTAATACGTACTATCCGTGCCGTCAACTCTTTTTAGCGGGCGATTGGCTATCTGATTGGTGAAATTGGAGTTATACGCCAAGTTGATTTTTTCATACCACGCTTTGCCCGAGCTTCCCTTGAATTTGAAAGGGTAGATACGGTTCATGTTCAAGGCCACTTCCGGAAACGACATGCTCACAGCATTTGTACGCACATTTTGCGTATGGCGTAGCGAACTTGAAAGGTTAAACGGAGTGCCCGGAAATGAGGTAGAATAAGAAATGCTAGAGTTGAAGGTCTGGTTGATATTACGCGCTACATCGCTGGGATTGTTTACGTTGAAGCTGCTGGTACCGGCATTTACCGATGCTGAAAACCGTGATAAACCTTTAGAAACCGGAGAGTGCGACCACTGTATCCAGTAATCCTTCTGTACCAAGGTGTCTTCAATATTTTCGCTGATACGCTGTTTGTTGTAGCGGAAATTGAAATTCCCGTTGTAGGCGTAGCGCTTACGGTAGTCGGTTTTTACACTAAGTCCATTACTTCCTTTGGAGTAAACTTCACCCAATACCGCCACAGTAATGTAATCGTTCAAGGCAAGGTAATACCCACCATCTCGTAAGAAAAAGCCTCTGCGTCTCTCTTCACCATAGGTAGGAAAGATAATGCCCGAAGCGCGCTTGCGAGGCAATGGGAACATCCCAAAGGCAAAGCCCAGTGGCGTGGGAATATCGTTTACCCGAAGGTGGAAAGGCCCTGCCACAATTTTATCGTTCGGTATAAGCTTGATTTTAGAGGAGGCGATGTGAAAGTGCGGCTTTTCCAAGTTACAGGTTGTATACTTGGCCGAATTCACAAACATCTCGTTGAATTCATTCTTTTTAATCTTCTCCCCGTGCATAAAAGCCTCGCCTTGCTGGGTCACCACCCCGCTGATATAGGCTTTCTTGGTTTTGAAGTTATACTTCATGTCCTGGGTCACGTAGGTTTGCCCATCGTCAATAAATACAGGCACACCAATTTTCTTTCCGGTGGTATCTTGCACACCATTGGCGCTGATGGTATTACTTTCCCAGTCTATTTGGGTTTCTGCTGCTTCTAGCTCCGTGCTTCCGTAAATGATTTTACTTTCTCCATACATTTTTACTTGGCGCTTATTCACGTCAAAAAATATGGAGTCTTTGGCTTTGTATTTAATGGTGGTTTCTACTGCAGCGGATGTTTTGGGAGCAGTTGAGGGTACGGAGTCGGCAGGCAATATCCCTTCGGTGGACTTAGCTTGAAGTGCACTTGAGTCTTTTGGAATGGATATTGATTGTGAAAAGGTAGAATCAGATAGAAAAATGAAGCAACCTAATAAAAACGCGAATTTTAAACTCTGCACCGTGCTTTTCAGTTTTACCGAAAAATTTACAATTTTGCGTAAAGTTATCTCTTTACCCGATAAGAACCGAACCGTAGTGAAAAATATTGCTTTAGTATCCCTTATTTCCCTTCTTCTGGTCATTTGCTCTTTCCACACCGCTGGGCTTAGGGAATATAAAGTAAAAAGAATTATTATCGATGCGGGCCATGGGGGCAAAGACCCGGGCACATCGGGGAAAATTTCCAAAGAAAAAGATATTGCCCTCAAAGTGGCACTAGAGCTAGGTGATATCATGAAAGAATACTTGCCGGATGTTGAAGTGGTGTACACTCGAAAAGACAATACTTTTATTGAACTCAACGAGCGCGCCAATATTGCCAATAAAAATCATGCCGATTTATTCGTTTCCATACATTGTAATGCAGTATCCAATCCGAATACCCACGGTACCGAAACCTGGGTGATGGGACTTCATACGTCCGATGGAAACTTGGAGGTATCCAAGCGTGAAAACTCGGTGGTTTTGTATGAAGATAATTACCAAGAAAAATACGAAGGCTTTGATCCTAATTCCCCCGAATCGCATATCCTTTTTTCGCTATCACAAAATGCCTATCTTTCGAACAGTTTAACCTTGGCGGAAAAGGTAGAACACCAATTCAAGCAAAGGGTGCAGCGGAATAGTAGGGGGGTAAAGCAAGCAGGTTTCTTGGTGCTATGGAAAACGGCCATGCCAAGCGTTCTTATTGAAATTGGCTTTTTGAGTAATGAAAAAGAAGAACGTTATCTGAACGATGAGTATGGCAGAACCCTTATCGCCTCAGGGATTTTCCGAGCCATTCGTGATTATAAAGAAGAAATTGAATCAACGAACTGATATTTACGTTGAATTCGCTAAAAACAGGTAAATGAAGCTATCAAAAGAAGTAAAGGTCGGTATTTTGGCCGTTGTGTCTATTTCCTTACTCTATCTAGGGTTCAATTTTTTAAAGGGAATTGACTTTTTTTCTTCCACTAACACCTATTATACCCAATTTGAGCGGGTAGACGGCCTCACTGTAGGCAATCCTATTGTTTTGAGTGGGATGACAGTAGGTAGAGTAAGTAAAATTACCATCCTCCAAGGAAATAATAATCAGGTATCGGTAGAGTTTGATTTGGATAAAACCATTGTGATCGGAAAAGGAGCGGTGGCCAAACTTACTCCCGTAGGTTTCTTGGGTAGCATGTCCATAGTATTAGAGCCGGGCGATATTGCTCAGCCGCTGAGTGATGAATCTATGATACCCGGAGAACGCAACAAAAGCGTGATGGACAAGGTGCAGGATAGGGCGTTTCCTATTATTGATAAGGTGGATTCTACCATGGTAGATATCAATACGCTACTGGCAACTATTGCAAACAAAGACCAACAAATAGATGAGCTGATTGACAATATGGCCCGTTTTTCAAAAGACTTGGCACAAATTAGCGGACAAAATAAGGCGAAGCTGAATGAGATTACGACTCAACTAGCCATACTGAGCCAGACGCTTAACGATGAACAAACCGGATTGAAACCGCTCTTGGCAAGTTTCAATACCATTGGCGATTCATTGGCAGCCTCGGATATGAAAGGGATGATAGCCTCTTTGCAATCCACCCTAACCCAAGTGGATAGTACCTTGGCGCAACTGAATGATGGAGAAGGTACCATCGACCAACTGATGAACAACGATAGCCTCTATACCAATCTGTCCAATAGTTTATACAGTCTGGATCAGCTACTTATCGACATGAAGGCACGCCCTAAGCGCTATGTGCACTTCTCCCTTTTCGGAAAAAAAGAGAAATAATATCTTTTTTCAATCGATTGTAATGACAATTTCTGCCCGAAATTGTTGTGTATGTACTATTTTTGACGGACCCAAAATTCATTACAATGGATTTAGAATTTAACAAGAACGAAGACGATAATAAACAACTGGTTTTTGCCCTCAACCAGCGCCTTGCCAAAGTGAAGCTGGGTGGAGGAGAGAAAAAAATTGCCGACCAACATGCCAAAGGCAAACTTACCGCGCGCGAACGAATTGAGCATTTGATAGATCCGGAGAGCGAATTTTTGGAAATCGCTGCCTTTGCTGGAGAGGGAATGTACAAAGACTTGGGCGGCTGTCCTTCCGGTGGGGTGGTTACGGGTATAGGGTATGTGTCGGGTAGGCAATGTGTAATTGTGGCCAATGATGCCACTGTAAAAGCCGGAGCGTGGTTTCCTATCACGGCCAAGAAAAACCTCAGAGCGCAAGAAATTTCAATAGAAAACCGACTTCCTATTATTTATTTGGTAGACAGTGCCGGGGTGTTCCTGCCCATGCAAGATGAGATTTTCCCTGATAAGGAACATTTTGGACGCCAGTTTCGCAACAATGCCCGCATGTCCTCTATGGGAATAATTCAGGTGGCTGCCATTATGGGAAGCTGTGTGGCCGGTGGTGCTTATTTGCCTATCATGAGCGATGAAGCTATGATTGTAGATAAAACGGGTTCCATATTTTTGGCCGGTTCTTACTTAGTAAAAGCGGCTGTAGGTGAAGATATTGACAATGAAACCTTGGGTGGTGCTACCACACATTGCGAAATCAGTGGGGTGACCGACCATAAATTCGCCAACGACCAAGAGTGCTTAGCGGCTATTAGGCGTATCTTTGATAAGATTGGGGATTACGAAAAAGCCGGATTCGACCGTGTGAAGCCCGCTCAGCCCAAAGAGGATCCTAAAGAAATCTACGGCATCCTGCCTTCTGATAGAACCAAGCCCTACGATACCCTCGACATCATTAAGCGACTGGTAGACAATTCGGAGTTTGACGAGTATAAGGCGCTGTATGGCAAATCGATTGTCTGTGGTACAGCCCGTATTGATGGTTGGGCGGTTGGCATAGTGGCCAATCAGCGTAAAGTCGTGAAATCCAAAAAAGGGGAGATGCAAATGGGGGGAGTTATTTACTCCGACTCTGCCGATAAGGCGGCCCGCTTTGTGATGAACTGCAACCAACGCAAAATTCCTCTTGTTTTCCTTCAAGATGTGAGCGGGTTTATGGTGGGTAGCCGTGCCGAACACGGAGGTATTATTAAAGATGGTGCCAAAATGGTGAATGCCGTTTCTAATTCGGTAGTGCCAAAGTTTACCATCATTATGGGTAACTCCTACGGAGCCGGTAATTACGCCATGTGCGGAAAGGCTTATGACCCTCGTTTGATTTATGCTTGGCCATCGTCACAACTAGCAGTAATGAGCGGTGCCTCTGCTGCCAAAACCTTGTTGCAGATCAAAGTGGCTACGCTCAAAGCCAAAGGAGAGGAGCTCACTGCCGAGAAGGAAGCCGAACTGCTAAAAGAAATTACCGATAAATACAATGAGCAGCTATCGCCTTACTATGCGGCCAGCCGTATTTGGGTAGATGGTATTATTGATCCCTTGGAAACGCGCAAAGTGATTTCTATGGGGATTGAGGCGGCTAATCATGCGCCTATTACGGAGCGTTTCAATGTAGGGGTAATCCAAACCTAGGCCCATGAATGCAAAAGAATTACAAGCTTTAGTTTCGCTGCTTGACGATGAAGATGCCGAAGTAAGCGCGCATGTGGAGCAGAAAATCATGTCGCTGGGGCATGAGGTGATTCCCTTTCTGGAAATGGAATGGGAAAAGAGCTTCAACCCCATTTTGCAGAAGCGCCTAGAAGAAATGGTGCATACCATTCAGTTTGATGCGCTTCTGCACCGACTAAAAGCTTGGAACGAAAGCTCGGAGCAAGATTTGCTTGAGGGAATGTGGCTAGTGGCGACTTTTCAATATCCCGATTTGGATTTGGCCAAATTGCGTGAGCAGATAGAGCAGTTGTACTATGAAGCTTGGCTGGATTTTAAGCCTAATCTCAATCCCTACGATTATGTGAAAATCCTGAACTCGGTTCTGTTTGGCAAGTTGCGGTTTGGAGCCAATACCAAAAACTTTCATGCGCCAGCCAACAGCATGATTAACTCCATCCTTGAAACCCGCAAGGGCAATCCTATTGCCTTGTGTTCCATCTACCTGCTGATTGCTCAGAAGTTAGGTCTTCCAATCTATGGAGTCAATTTGCCCAATCTATTTATCCTTACCTATAAAACCGAAGAAGTACAGTTTTATATCAATGCCTTCAACCGAGGATTAATTTTTACGAAAGAAGACATTGATAACTATATTCAACATTTGCAGCTTTCGCCCAATCCTATCTTTTATCAGCCGTGCACCCATGCCGATATCGTAAGGCGCATGCTCCGCAATTTGGAATACTCCTTTGAAAAACTAGGCGATCATGCCAAGTCGGAAGAAATCAAACGCTTGATTATTCAAATCTCCGATTCAGAGGATACAGGAATCATCTAAAATTATTTTTTGATCAAACAACCTGTAGGTCTTGTATTAGGTTCTTTGGGATTACGTCCGGCCAATACCGCTGCAATGGCATCAGCCAGATAGGCACTGCTTACGTCTCCTTCCACTTGTGGGTTGTCATCAATGGCTCCGCGGTAGGCGATACGGAGTTCGTTTTTAACACCTTGGTCCAATACAAAGCATTCGGGCGTTTTGCTAGGGTTCAGTACTTTAATAGCGGCTTGATTGCGGTCAATCCATACCTGTGATTTAAACCCTTCCTCTTGAGCTATGCGCACGGTTTCAGCCGGACTTTCATCCGGATGCCCGCCTTGGGTATTAGGGTTAATCAGAATAAAAGCTACCTCATCGTTTTTGTATTTTTCTTCCAAAGCCTTTATGCGCTCATGATAGAGCTTGGTATATGGACAGAAATTGCCCATAAAAATAATGACAATGGCTTTTTTGCTTTTGTATTGATAGAGAGAAACCTCTTTTTGGGTGCTGGCATCTAGTATGGTGAAATCCTTGATGCCTTGCTGGGCCATCGCTAAGCCCGAAAAAAGTAATACGCTAAGAGTGATTAAAAAATGTTTCATAGGTTCAGTAGTGGTTGAAGCAAATCAAATGCTTGTCAAATGTATGAAATTGAAGAGAATATTTTTGTACTTCTCCGTGTTTATTTATTAATCCGATTATATTTTCTTCGTTGAATTCAATTAATAAATCCCTCATGAAGTCAAGACCTCGTTTCGCATAAATTTTATACAAAACCTCTTTGGCGCTCCATAGTTGACTCAATCGGCTGAGGTCATTGCCGGCCCACTCTAATTCTGATTCCTGGCAAAGCCTGGGAATAATTCTGCGCATTTTTTCTTTGGGAGCCTCAATATCTATGCCTACCGGAAGGGAGGTGTGCAAAATGGCTCCTGCATATGGGTAGGCATGCGAAAGCGAGATTTCTACCGTAGGAGCCCCACCCAGAAAGGGTTTTCCATTTTCATCTTTCTCGATATGGCTCATGGCTATACCGTGTTGGGTACACAGCGCAGTTATGCACAGGCGTCCGGCCAGCCATTCTTTTTGTTTTTCCTCAAACTTATACTGCTGATACTCTTGTTGCCATTCCTCGTGGCCTAGTAGATGCCTGAGTTCGTCAAGACTTTCAGTAATATGCCAAAAAGCCCAGGCACTGTTAGAATCTATCGGTAGAATATGTTGTAATGGCATAGCCTAAGTTTTGGAACGGAAATATTGTTGATTAATTTTAATTTTTAAAATATCTAGCTGATATCTATCCCATGTCACCCATTCAAGTTCAGAAGAAATTTGCCTTTACCGGCCACCGCGATTGCCTCTATGCCTTGAGCGCCACAGGTGCTGAGCAGTCGTTTTTATCGGCTGGTGCTGACGGGCTGGTGGTGCAATGGGATTTTACTCAGCCCGACCAAGGGAAGGTGCTCGCCAAAATGCAGAGCACGGTGTATGCGATGACATACGATGAAGCCTCGGGCTTTGTATTTATCGGACAGAATTTTGACGGTATTCATGCAGTTCATCTGACCGATGCCAGCAAAAACTTTTCTATTGCCTGTACCCAAGCGGCTATTTTTGATGTGTGGGTTCAAGGGGACTTTCTTTGGTTGGCCACGGGCGATGGAGAGCTTATCTATATTCATTGGACGGAAAAACGTATTGTACAACGCGTCAAGCTCAGCGATAAAAGTTTGCGCAGCCTGCATTATCATCCGGAACAAGAGGTGTTGGCAGTAGGCGCAAGCAATCACCAGATACATTTGTTTGATTTGAAAAGTAAGAAGGTAGTACAGGTGCTTGAGGGACATACCAATTCGGTGTTTACCGTTCAATACTCGCCTGATTTTCAGTTTTTGATGAGTGCAGGTCGAGATGCCCATCTGAAAATATGGGATGTAAAGAATGATTATAGGCTAAAGGAAGATATCGTGGCGCATATGTATGCCATTAATCATATAACTTTTAGCCCTAGCGGACGTTATTTTGCTACGGCTAGCATGGATAAGTCCATCAAACTGTGGGATGCGCGAAGCTTTGCCCTTCTTAAGGTGATTGACAAAGCACGGCATGCGGGGCATGGCACCTCGGTAAATAAATTATTATGGACATCTACCGATAATCTTTTAGTATCTTGTAGCGATGATCGGACTATCTCCATTTGGGACCTAACCCTACAATAAGAATTATGAAAATTACACCCATAGAAATTCGTCAGAAAGAATTTGAGAAGGTATTCAGAGGATATGACAAAGAGGAAGTAGACGCCTATCTTCAGTCACTTTCCCAAGAATGGGAGCGCTTGTTGGACGAGACTAAGGAGTTGAAAATGAGGCTAGAGGTGACCGAAAAAGAAGTAGTAAAGCTTCGTGAAGTAGAAAGTACCTTGTTTAAAACCCTAAAAACTGCAGAAGATACCGGGGCCAATATGATTCAGCAGGCTAATAAAACGGCTGAACTGCACCTTAAAGAAACGCAAATTAAAGCGGAGGCTTTGCTAAACGATGCCAAGTTTAAGGCTAAATCCATTATAGAAGAGGCCGAAACCCAAAGCCGCTATCTGATTGACGAAATGGAGCACGAAACCCGCACCTTACTTGACTCTTGTCACGATTTGGAGGTGTTCCGCGATAACTTGATTAGCGAACTGAAAAATTTGGCCAACGACACCCAAATGAAAGCCAAAAAGGTGGAGGAAAAGTCAGCCAAATCAGATCTGAACCACATCGTAAGCAAACTGAAAGCTTTGCAAAAGCAATACAACGAACGTACTGAAGAAAGTCCCCGCCCGAGTGCAAAACCTAAGGAGGAGCCTTCATCTGCACCTTCCGAACCTACCGTAGAGGAAGAAGCTCCACGCAAAGAAAACTCCGGTTCCCAATCCTTCTTTGATCAAATTGGCTAATATGCAAACGGGTACCATTGCCTTGGAAGGGCTTGAGTTTTTTGCCTACCACGGATATTATAAAGAAGAACAAAAAACAGGCAATCGCTATACGGTCGACTTGCAAGTAACCTCGGTAATTGGCGATGAAGTGAGCGATAGCAACCTAGGCGCTACCATCGACTATGAGAAATTATACCAAATGGTGGCACAAGCTATGCAAACCAAAACCAAATTATTGGAAGACATAGCCCAGCGCATTTGCCATGCCGTATTGGCCAACTTTGAAAGAGCTTTGGAAGTGGAGGTGAGCATCTCCAAACATAATCCGCCAATAGGTGGTGTTTGTGCCCGTGCTAAAGTAACGCTCAAGCAAAGTAGAACTTCTTAGGAAGTATGATGTGTGGGATTGATAAAGGTAAATCCACGTGCATCAGCATCTTCCACAAAATCTACTTCAAGGCCTACCAAATACATGGTCTGCTTTTTCTCGATCAGCACCTCTATCCCGTTGATGTTGAATTGCGTATCGCCTTCTTTGGGTTTATCAAAACCAAGCAAAAACTGGGCGCCTCCGCATCCGCCACCGCCTTTTACGCCCACTCTGAGCGAATAGTCGCTGGGGATTCCCTTTGAAGCCATAATTTTCTTGATTTCCTGCTGGGCAGCAGCACTAATACTGATGGGTACAAAATCTAAAGCCATATCCAAACTTACCTAAAACTTTACATACAACACAAAAGTTTAAAATAGCGTGCCTTTATCCTCACGATGAAAAGTGATATATTTCCAAATATTTTAGAACGTAACGATGGAATTACTAGGTGATTTATTGAAAATTCTTTTACCCGCAGGGGTTATGCTTTACGCCATGTATGCTTTGGTGCAGTCTTTTTTGAAAAAGGACATGGAGAAAAAACTGATTGAGATTAAGGTAAAAAGTAATGAAACCATTCTTCCGCTTCGCCTTCAGGCCTATGAGCGTATGTGTTTGTTTTTGGAGCGTATAACGCCCTCCAACCTTTTGTTTCGCTTGAACGACTCTAGCTACAATGTGGCCGCCCTGCACCAAATCCTCCTTTCGGATATTCGGGAAGAGTATAACCACAACCTTTCGCAGCAGGTGTATATGAGCGACAAGGCGTGGAAAGCGATTAATGCCGCCCGCGAGGAGGTAATTATGCTCATTAATCAATGTGCTTCTGAACTTGATGCAGATGGAAGAGGGATAGATTTGGCCAAAAAAATACTAGAACGCTATGTGGAGCGCAAAATGGATTCGATAGAATATGCCCTTCGGTTTTTGAAAGATGAAGTACAGAAAATTTTCTAACCCTGCTTCATTTTAATCAAAATATTATTGGATAAATTCTATTTTATTTCAAAATTGCGCCCTATCCAACATTAAAGTATGCAAAAGAAAACCGCCATGATCGTGGGTGCTACGGGGCTTGTAGCAAGCGAACTTCTCCAACTTTTACTGAACGATTCGTATTATCGAACTATCATTACTGTAAGTAGACGTCAGCTGGATATCACACACGAAAATTTGGTACAGGTTATTGCGGATTACGATCGTCTGGAGGATATAGAGGAGCTTCTGGAGGCTACCGATGTATATTGTTGCTTAGGTACCACTATGGCGGTGGCAGGTTCTAAAGAAGCTTTTTACAAGGTAGACTATACCTATCCGGTAGAAGTAGCAAAAATTGCCCTTAAGAATGAATCTTCGCAGTTTCTGCTAATAAGCGCTATGGGCGCCAATAAAAATTCCAACATCTTCTACAATCGCGTAAAAGGAGAAGTAGAGGAGAAAATCAAATCCCTTGGCTTCCCATCTACCCATATTTTCCGTCCTTCTTTGCTATTGGGCGAAAGAAAAGAAGAACGAAAAGGCGAAAAATTCATGCAGAAATTAAGTCAGGCGGCACCCTTTCTCTTTATGGGGCCTCTGGCCAAATACCGTCCTATAAAGGCCGTTGACGTGGCCAAGGGCATGATTGCGATGGCTAAAAAACAAGTGGTGGGCATTAGTACCATTGATTCTTCCCAAATCCAGAAACTGGCCGATACGCAATGATTGCCGTTATCCAGCGTGTATCATCTGCCTCTGTTGAAATTTCAGGCCAAAGGGTGGCAACCATTGGGCGAGGTTTTCTCGTACTGTTGGGAGTGGGAAATGAGGATGGCGAAGAAGATGTACAATGGTTGGCACAAAAAGTGGCCAATTTGCGGGTGTTTTCCGATGCTCAAGGGCAAATGAACCTAGGGATTCAAGAAGTGCAAGGCGATATTATTGTGGTCAGTCAGTTTACACTCCACGCCAGTACCAAAAAAGGCAACCGCCCATCATTTATTCAGGCAGCAAAGCCGCCTGTAGCCATTCCTTTGTACGAAGCCTTTGTAGCCAAGCTGGAGGAGTTTACCCAAAAGAAAGTGCAGACCGGAGAATTTGGTGCCGATATGCAGGTGGCCTTAGTCAACGATGGCCCGGTTACGATTATCATCGATTCAAAAAACAAACAATAACATGACTTTAGAAGAAGCACAAAAGCAGGTAGATGATTGGATTCAGACTACCGGGGTTCGCTATTTTAATGAACTCACCAATATGGCTATCTTGACGGAAGAAGTGGGAGAGGTGGCTCGATTGATTGCCCGTACATATGGGGAACAGTCGTTTAAGAAATCGGATGAGGGCAAAGAGCTGGGCGATGAGCTAGCCGATGTACTATGGGTGCTTATTTGTCTGGCCAATCAAACGGGGGTGAATCTCACAGAAGCTTTTGCCAAAAATATGTCCAAAAAAACGCAGCGAGATAGCGAGCGTCATAAGGCCAATCCTAAACTTAACTCGTAAATTGTCGTGAAGCCGATAATTTTTGAGTAATTTATTTCCCATTATCGCAACCTACTCTATTATACTATGAAAAAATGTATACTCTTAAGCTCATTTATCTTGCTGATATTCAGTGTGCAGGAGCTTAAGGCGCAAACCTACCTTACCGCAGCGGGTAGCATCAATTTCACTTCGGATGCTCCATTAGAGGTAATTGAGGCGGAATCAAAAAAAATGAAAGGAGCGGTAGATGCTTCTAAAAACACTTTTGCTTTTGCTGTTCCTATTATTTCTTTTCAAGGCTTCAACTCAGCTTTGCAGCGAGAGCACTTCAATGAAAACTACATGGAAAGTGCCAAGTTTCCGGATGCTACCTTTACCGGAAAAATCATCGAACAGGTAGATTTTACGAAACCGGGTACCTATTCGGTACGCGCCAAAGGCACGTTGAAAATCCATGGCGTGGAGCAGGAGCGTATCATCAAGTCTGACCTGATTGTGAAAGATGATAAAACCATAGTCATCAAATCGGATTTTTATGTTCCCCTTTCCGACCATAATATCCAGATTCCCAAAATTGTTAACCAGAAAATCGCCACCGAAATCCATGTAGTGATTCAGGGCGAGTGTAAGGCCAAATAAGATGAGATTCCCCCGATTATCCCTGCTGCTTTTCTTCCTTCCCGCCTTGCTTGTGTCGCATCTGGCTCAGGCGCAAGCTCCTGTATTTAAAGATTACGAACTTATCCGCTACAACAATCAGCTGGCCACGCAAGCGGTGTTTCAATGTTCACAGGGCTATTTGTGGTTTGGTACTTCCGAAGGTCTTTTTCGCTTCGATGGCATGGAAAAGGTGCAATACACCACCGAGGATAGTCTGGCCGAAAACTCTGTGACCAGTATTGCGCAAGCCAGTAATGGAAGCTTCTGGTTGGGACATGGTAGTGGGCTGATTAGCTACGGGTATCCGGGCAACTGGGCAGCCTTTGAACCGCGGGAAGGCACTCCGGCTTCCGCCATTTCCGATATTCTGGTGCAAGATAGCGTGGTATGGTTTGCCACTTTGGGAGAGGGCGTTTATTACTACCACAATGAGCGCCTCTACATCCTCACTACTGATGAGGGTATGCCCGATAATTATGTATACGATTTAGAGCAAGATAAGCAAGGGAATGTATGGCTCAGTACCGATGGCGGTATTGCTAAGTTGAGTCTGAATGAGGAAGGTAAATACGATATTGCCATTTTTGAATATGCCCAAGGCTTGCCCGACAATATTGTGAAGGCGCTTACCTATGATGGAAAAGAGGCTTTTTGGATAGGTATGCAAGACGGTGGCTTGGCCAAAATAACGATTTCTGATGGTAAGATTACGCCCATTATAGAAGATTGGAATTACGGCCCCATTAATGATATTGTGGTTTCAGAAAATACCCTGTGGATAGCCACCGACCGCAAAGGCTTGGTAGCATATTCGTTGAATGGAAGCCAAAATGTGAAGGTATTCAACCGGAATTCCGGCCTGAATCAGGTGCGGGTAAAAGCCTTGCTGGAAGATAAGGAAGGTAATCTGTGGCTGGGCACTTCCACGGGCGTAGTGCGCTCGCCAGGCAAGCAGGTAGAGTTTCTCCGAAGCTTACCCAATGGAGAGGCTTTTGATGTGCAAGCCCTTTGTACCTCGGCCAATGGAGATGTTTGGTTTTCTACGTCCACGGCTTTGTATAAAGTGAGTCAGCAAAACGAGAACTTCGGGGAGGTGGAACAATTTCTTACCGAAGGCATGTATGCCGATATGAGCTTTATCAGCTTGTACGAAGATGAAAGCGGCATGCTTTGGCTAGGCACTTATGGCTTCGGTTTGGTGCAGTTCAATCCGGCTACGCAATCGGCTCGCTTATTCTCCGAAAAGGATGGTCTGCAAAGTGCCAATATTTTATCCATCACCGGAAAAGAAGGAAGGCTGTATCTTGCCACACTAGAAGGGGCGGTACGAGTGACTTTAGGCTCGGTGCCGCGGTTTGAATCTTTTACGAAAGAGAGTGGACATTTGCTCACCAATTTCCTGTACAAGGTATTTGTAGATAGTAAAAACAGGGTCTGGTTTGCCAGTGACGGAAAAGGCCTTTCGGTGTGGGAGGCAGATACCTTTACCCATTACACCGATACGCTGGGTTTGAATGCAGGGGTATTTTATGGAATAGATGAAGATGCTGAAGGCATGCTTTGGTTTAACTCAGCCGATAAAGGGGTATATGTATTTGATGGAAAAACTTTTCAAACCATAAATACCAAAAACGGACTAAGAGAAGATAACTCCGCAGCGCTGATTCATGACGGAAAAAATCATATGGTGCTCGTTTCCCGCCTTGGGATAGATATCATCCATGCAGCAAATAAGCGTTTTAAATATTTGGGCGAAGAGGTAGGTTTTGCAGATATCATCCCTAACCTGAATGCCGCCACCCGCGATGCTTCCGGAAATATCTGGTTTGGTACGCAGCAAGGTTTGGTAAAATATGCCCCCTTATCATCAGAATATAGCAAAAAGGTAGTACCACTCATTCAGCAGGTGAGCTTGTTTGGTAAGCCCATCGCTCCCGAGGATGAGTACAGCTTTCCTCATTTCAATAATAATTTCACCTTCGACTATGTAGGGATATGGCATACCGCAGCGGATAAGGTGAGTTACCAAATCAAGCTGGAGAACTATGACAATGATTGGGTGAACTCCAAAAACCGCCAGGTTACCTATAGCAGTTTGCCACATGGCACCTATACCTTTCAGGTGCGTGCCAGTGCCGATAATGATTTCGAACAAGCCGATATCGCTCAGTTTACGTTCACTATCCGTCCTCCTTTTTACAAAACCGTCTGGTTCTATATCTTGGTGGTGCTGGCAGGTATAGCAGGTTTCTTCGGAATCGTGCGGGCACGAGAGAGAAGTCTGCGTGAGACGCAACGCGAACTGGAAAAAATGGTAGACGAGCGCACCTTGGAAATCAAGCAGCAAAACGAGGAATTGGAAGCCCAGCGCGATCAAATTAACGAGAAGAATCTAAGTTTGGAATCGGCCTTTGTAGAGATTGCCAAAAAGAACGAAAACATCACCAGCAGTATAAATTATGCCAAGCGCATACAGCGCGCCATACTACCTTTGGAAGACCAGCTTTCGGCTCATTTGCCGGAACATATGGTGTATTATCGGCCTAAAGATATCGTGAGTGGTGATTTCTATTGGATGTCGGCTAAAGGAAGTAGAATTTACCTTGCCGCGGTGGATTGTACCGGTCATGGTGTTCCCGGAGCCTTTATGTCATTGATTGGCAATAGTTTACTCAATGAGATTGTAGATAATAACGAAGGCATAGAACCACATCAGGTTCTTAATCGGATGAACGATGGAGTAATTCGCATGCTCAAACAAGGCGACATTACCGATGAGGCCCGCAAGTCGCGCGATGGAATGGATTTGGCTCTTATCTGTTTGGATTTAGCCCAAGGACATATTGAATTTGCTGGAGCCAAGCGTTCGCTAATCTGTATTGATTCCAATGATTTGATAGAATACAAAGGTGATAAGTTCTCTATTGGTGGGCAGGGCTTGTTCGATAAGGAAGTGGTATATCATACCATCACTATTCCTCTGCATCATGGACAGCATTTCTACATCTTTACTGATGGCTATGCCGACCAGTTTAGCGGGCACAATGCCACCAAGTTTATGACCAAAACCTTCAAAGAATTTTTGCTGGAGATTCATCAATTGCCGATGGAAGAACAGCAAAATAAGTTGGGTAAAAAGATTAGCGCCTGGATGGGGAATGCCCATCAAACCGATGATATGCTAGTAATTGGCCTGCGTATTACCGAGGACTACCTAGAACAAAAGAAGAAATAACCTAGACCAAACCGAACCTATGAAAAACCTATTAGTACCGATGTTTTTGCTGCTGGCATCTCATATGAGCTTTGGGCAAGACGACCTTTTGAATATGCTGGGAGATATTGAAGAGGAAGAAGAGGTGATTTATACCTATGGCACCTTCAAAACTACCCGAATCATCAATAGCCAATCGGTAGATATTGAATCGAAAGGGGAAATGCAGTTTTTGATCAGTCACCGTTTTGGTAATTTGTTCGATGGCGTAGAAACCTTTTATGGGCTAGATGATGCCACTATTCGCTTAGGCTTGGAGTATGGAGTTACAGAACGTATTGCAGTAGGAGCAGGCCGCAGTTCGGATGAAGCCGCTTACGATGTATACGGGAAATATTTGATTTTACGCCAAACGGAAAACGGCAATATGCCTATCAGTATGGTGTGGTATACCAATGCCACCTATTCCAAGCGCGATAGAGTAAGTGCTACTTACGATTACCAATTGCGCCATTATTGGCAGTATGTCAATCAGTTGTTGATTGCCCGTAAGTTTTCTCCTAAAACCAGCTTACAACTAATGCCTACCTTGATTCACCGGAATATAGTGGTGAGAGCGGATCAACCGCATCAGGTGTACGCCTTAGGAGCAGGGGTGAGGCAAAAGCTGACTAATCGCTTTTCCTTAACTGCTGAATATTATCACCTGTTCAATGACCTAAACGATGATGCCTTTAGTGCGCCTTTGGTCTTAGGATTTGAAATTGAAACAGGCGGACACGTATTTATGTTCAATATTGGCAGCTCGCGCGGAATGACCGAAAAGATGCTGATAACCAGAGGGACGGGTTCTTGGACCGATACTGATAAAGGCTTGTACCTAGGATTTAATATCAGCCGAAACTTTAATTTGAATAAAAAAGAATAGGCTAAAAAAAATAGATTCCTGATATTTGCCACAAATCAATGAAACTATGGAAGCATTACCATTATACATCATCATCGGACTGTTCTGCTTAGCAATTATTGCTGCCTACGTGGTTCCCAATAAGAAAATAAGCGATGACAAGTACGATCAGAAAATGGACTAACCGGTGCTTCACACCGGTTTTTTTTATGCTTTTATCAGTCGTTCGTTTCTATAAATAGGGACATCCGTGTACACATCCTGTTCCAAGCAAAAAGCGATATCTTCGTGAATATTGAGCCCGTGTAAGCGCTTTACATGTGAGGACTCTTTCAAAAAGCTCATCATATCTCCCTTTTCTTTTTCATACATGGCTTTGGCCATTAATGGTGCATCGCAAGCGGGCGCCAAATGATTGCTCATGCGGGCGCAAACTGCTCCCGCAAATAATGAGTCTTCCAAATTCACTTTTCCTTTCCATCCGGCACAAAGGATAATCGTATCCAGATTGGCCTCTTTTATCAATCCGCAGATAGCACCAATATTCAGGAAAGATCCGGCTACCAGCACTTCCGCTTCTTTAGACTTGGTAAGGGCATAGGTGCCATTGGTAGTGGTTACTGCTATTTTTTGTCCGCGGTAAGCACCATTTCGATAGCTAAAAGGAGAATTGCCTAAGTCGAAACCATCGGCTTTTTTGCCATCACGCTCGGCAGCGGTTACATAGCCTTGTCGGCCAAGGGCTTGGCATTCTTCAAGGGTAGCCACCGGTACAATCTCCTCTACCCCTTCGGCAATGGCGGTAGTCATACAGGAGGTGGCGCGCAAAATATCAACCACTACCACCATTTTACCTTTTACATCATATAAATGTAGCAGGTCGGGTGATAGACAGACATCAATGGATTTCATAAACAGAAAGAAAAATGCGCTCAAAAGAGGGCGCTAAGTGAATATTATAAAAAGGGAACTTTTACCACCTTGGCTTTAAGGGCTTTGCCACGGATGATTACCGCAATTTCGGTATCAGGTGCTGAAAATTCAGTTTTTACATAGCCTAAGCCAATGCCTTTGCCAAGTGTAGGTGATTGCGTACCGCTTGTTACTTTACCTATGATATCGCCCGAAGGGCTGGCCAGTTCGTAATCGTGACGAGGAATGCCTCTCTCTAGTAATTCAAATCCTACCAATTTGCGGCTTACACCTGCTTCTTTTTGTTTCTTAAGTGCTTCGGAGTTGGTGAAATCTTTGGTGAATTTGGTAATCCAGCCTAGTCCAGCTTCTAGCGGAGAGGTAGTGTCATCAATGTCGTTTCCGTATAAGCAGAAACCTTTTTCCAGACGGAGTGTGTCGCGCGCGCCTAGTCCAATAGGCTTGATGTCAAAGGCTTTTCCGGCTTCAAAGATCTTGTTCCACACCATTTCGGCATCGGCATTGGAAAGATAGAGCTCAAAGCCACCCGCTCCGGTATAGCCTGTAGCAGAGATGATTACATTTTTGGCCCCGGCAAAATCACCTTGTACAAAGGTGTAATAGCCCATGCTTTGTAAATCTACCGATGTCAGCGATTGCAAAGCTTCAGCAGCTTTAGGCCCTTGCACGGCAAAAAGGCTGATACCATCCGAGAGGTTTTTCATCTCAGCCCCTTCGGTATTGAATTGGCTAATCCAGTTCCAATCTTTTTCGATATTGGAAGCGTTCACTACCAACAGGTAATCGTTTTCAGCCAGCATGTACACCAATAAATCGTCTACAATACCACCTTCTTTATTGGGCAGGCAGCTGTACTGTGCCTTTCCGGGACTTAGTTTGGAAGCATCGTTACTCGTTACACGTTGAATAAGATCGAGGGCCTTAGGGCCTTTTATACTGAATTCGCCCATGTGCGATACATCAAATACGCCCACGCCATTGCGCACGGTTTGATGTTCTTCAATATCCGATGAATAACGAACCGGCATGTTGTATCCCGCAAAAGAGACCATTTTAGCGCCTAGTTTCTCGTGTAAGTCGTTTAATGCTACTTTCTTAAGTTCCATAATGTGCAAAATTGTGCACAAAAGTAGCCAAAAATGAGGGAAAGTCTTGCCTTTTTTAGGATTTCAAAACCATTAATTCAAGGGCAAAGCAGGCAGGCTATTTTTCAGCTGTCTTAAGTTGGCTTCCCAGCCTTGCAAGAGCTTGAGTGATTCTTGAGGGATATCGGGTAGCTCATTGATTTTTACGCCATAAGTGAATACCAACTCGTGGTAAAGCGTAATGCGGCTTTGCCAGATATTCATATCGTGCCAGTGGCGTATTTCATCAAGAGCAATTTCCTTGTAGTTCATAGCGATGTTAGCCGGATGCTACTAATTAACGAAAATGGATGAACAACGGATGTGCCAACTAGTATTTGAATATAATTAAAATAAGGACAAGAAATTCAATTGAATATATAGGTGAGTAAACGAATAATTTTAATAAAAGGACAGCAAGTGATTTCTAAAAGACAAAATGGAGTATTTTGAAGTTTGATTATTGCAAAAAGGTGTTTAAAAATTATAGTAAATTTTACCTTTGGTATGATGCAAGAAGAGCGGAATATGTAAAATTCAGCGCATAGACTTTATGGGTTTAATGAAGGATGATTTCTTAAATTCAACCCCATTTGGTGACATTTAAAAGAAAAACTGTCCCCCTTTTCGTCCTCTGAAAAACAAAAAAGCTCTGAAAACCAAAAGGTTATCAGAGCTTTTTGTACCCAGGGCCGGAGTCGAACCGGCACGTCCGTGAAGACATTGGTGTTTGAGACCAACGCGTCTACCAATTCCGCCACCTGGGCATTTATCGGATAGTATGTAATAATTGTTACACAACCATCTGTTGTATGAGGCCAAACAATTGTTTGGCCTTTATCTTAGGGAGCGAAGAAATTCTTTTCCTGATCCACTCTTTAATTTGATTTCTCTTTCTCTGGCTTCTTTTCTCGAGGAAAATTCTTCAAAATAAATAAGTTTAAATGGGACATAAGCTTTTGTAGACTTATTTTTTCCCTCATTATGTTCTTTCAAGCGTCTTTCAATGTTGTTTGTCATTCCAACATATATATAATTCCTTGACTCACTTGATATAGCATAAACATAAAACTTTTCCACAACCATCTGTTGTTTGAGACCAACGCGTCTACCAATCCTGCCTGTCGGCAGACAGGTCCGCCACATGGGCTTTTAGAATGCACCCATCTGGCTATGCCAGGGTGGGCCATTCCTGAGAAGTTTGAAACGGACAGTTTCAAATGGGATGCAAACATAAGGAGAAAATTGAACTTCCAAAATGCTTGCCGAAAAAATTATTCCATTTTTGTGTGAATCGTACTCGAAAAAGCCAAAGGTTTATCGGCAAATAAGGCTTTGGTGGCAGGCCAAACCTCCCCAAATAGGGCGGAATCGCGGTACTTATTTAGGTCCTGCTCACTTTCCCAGTGGCTATAGGTGCTGAAAATGTGAGGCTTATGCGCATCTTGCAAAAGCGTAAGGTGTTGGCATCCTTCAAAGTGCCTAATCCTTTCTTTGGTTTCATTAAAAAGTTGTAGAAAGTCTTTGACTTTATCCTCTTGAAAAGTCATACGTACGATACGTACTATCATAAGTCCTCAAAATTTATTTGTACACTGCTATCTATCCCCAAGCCCAGCAGCTGGGCGGCATTTCCTTCTTTAATCAGTATAGTCAGTTGGCCAAGGCTATTGAAAAGCACTCCGCAATCGCCCGGTTCAATTTGCTGATACGTATCGTTCACTTTATTGAGTTGCTCGCGCGAGAATAGCACTTGGTATTTGCGCCCCTTGCTCAGAATGGTGAAATCCTGCTCCATCAAGTTGGTAATAAGATTTCCATAATGGTCAATGTGAATCACATTTCCGGCCATTTGTTTACGGGTGGCACGGGCGCTACGTCCCATAAACTGTTTGAAGTCGGTAAAAGCCTCGGTGATTTGTTCTACAGGCGTTCCCATGGCGAGTTGGGCAGCAGCAGGAGCCAGTATTTCTTTTGCCATAAATCGTATAGGGCCATCTAAGGCAGTTACGATACGACCTATTTTTTCGGGTGTTTTCTCCGGGATAAGGCTTAGCAGGCCATTATTGCTTCCTACAAACCAATAGCCATTAGCCTCAAAAGCGATGGGCGTTTCCTGGGCGCCTACCGCCACCAAGTGAATGGTACCTTTGGGGAAATCTCTGTATACCGACTGCAGCACATAGGCCGCGTGAATGAGATTATGATGCTCAATGCCATGACTGATGTCCATCACCTGTACGGAAGGAGCCAAGTGCAAGAGCTTAGCCTTCACCGCTGCCACGTAGTGGTCGGTATACCCAAAATCTGTAAGCAAGGTGATTAAGGCCATTCAAGCGGTTTTGTTATCGGTTTGTGTGCTTTTGTTGAAACAATTCCTTTAAATTGAAACTTTCGGTTCAGGATATTCGCTTTTATTTTACGAAATTCAAACCTGAAACTGGGTTTCAATCGTTATTGAAAGCAAAATTAACACAATAAAAACGCAAAGAGATTATTCGTTCCATTAAAATTAGAACCCGTTGGTAGAGAAGATAATAACCTTGGAGAATGTGTCATTGATTGACTTTTTGGGGGTTGAGAATAAAAATATTAAAGAAGTGGCTCATGCTTTCCCCAAAAGCAAAATTGTATCGAGGGGAAATGAAATCATGATTAAGGGTAACGCCATCGAGATACTTAAAATCAATGATGTATTGCAAGCCCTTTTGGACCATTATCACCGTTTTGGAAAAATCACTGAAGACAATGTGCTGGGCTATCTGAAGCAGGAGGAGGAAGAACACTCCGACCAGATGGTGAACGATGTGCTGGTATTTGGTACCAAAGGGAGCATGATTAAGCCTAAGTCGCCCAATCAGGTGAAACTTGTAGAAGCTTCTCGCAAAAACGATTTGGTATTTGCTATGGGGCCAGCCGGAACAGGCAAGACCTACATAGCCGTTGCCTTGGCGGTTCGTGCCTTGAAAAATAAGGAAGTGCGTAAAATCATCATTACGCGCCCCGCGGTGGAAGCAGGTGAAAATTTGGGTTTTTTACCCGGAGATTTAAAGGAAAAAATTGATCCCTACCTCACTCCCATTTATGATGCACTGGATGATATGATTCCGGCTGAGAAGTTGAAATATTATCTCGAAAATCGGGTGATTGAAATTGCTCCATTGGCCTATATGCGTGGGCGTACCCTCCAAAATGCCTTTATTTTGTTGGATGAGGCGCAAAATACTACGCCTATGCAAATCAAAATGTTCCTAACCCGCATGGGGCAAAACTCCAAGGTGATTATCACAGGCGATAAGTCGCAGGTGGATTTACCGCGCAGGCAGCAGTCGGGCTTGATAGAAGCCGCTCGAATTTTAAAAGACATCAAAGGGATTGGCTTTGTGGAGTTGGACGGAAAAGATGTGTTGCGCCACCGCTTGGTGAAAGATATTATCGAGGCCTATGATGCCCACGAATTTGAATCTGAGAAAAAAGACGCATGAAAGCTGAATTGATAAAGCACCAAGCTGATACTGATGCAGCCATGGCCTTGCGTTTTGAGGTGTTTGTCGATGAGCAAAAAGTGCCTGCTGAGGAGGAAAGAGATGAGTTTGAGGAAAGCTGTAGGCATTTCATCGTGAAAGATGAAAAGGGAGCTGCGATTGGTACGGCCCGTTGGCGAACTACTGCTAAAGGGGTGAAATTAGAGCGCTTTGCGGTACACAAAAACTGGCGAGGAAAAGGGATAGGTTCTTTGTTAGTAAAAGCTGTGTTGGAAGATGTTGTATCTTTTCCTGAACTCACCAAAAAAAAGAAATACATGCACGCCCAATTGGATGCAGTCCCTCTTTATGCCAAGTTTGGATTTTTGAAAACCGGAGAGCCTTTCGATGAATGTGGGATTATGCATTACCTAATGGAAAAATATTGATTTGATAATTTCAATAAATAATTTAATTATTTCCATTATCCTGTGTAATAAAAGAGCTAACTTGCCCGTTAGTAAACCACACACAAATAAACATCCCAAGAAATGAAAAGAAGTATTTTAGTAAGTGTACTTGCTGTAAGCATTTTTACGGCTTGTAAGAAAGACGATGAAACCTCCAAAGAACTCAGCAAAGTGGAGGCAGAAGCTGCTATTGATGAGATGGCTGATCAGCTATCGGGTGATATAGTAGGAATTATGGATTCAGAAGGGGTAAAAGCCTTAGAAAGCGTTTCTGCATTGTACAGCAATAGTGGAACTTTTGGCCGTAGTACCAAGCAGGTAACTCCTGAGCAAGTAAAGGCTTCTATGAAGGCTTTGGTAAAGTCATTCGTTCCTAAAAAGACCGTAAATGGTAGAATGCTAGCCACCCATGCTTTTGTTTTTGAAGAGTGGGTTGGGGTATATAACTACAATTCCTCTATCGAGGATTTTGAACGCGTAGGCGATTCGGATATTATTGAGCTTAATTTCCCTACAGAGGGCTCGGTTAATTTGAATGCCACATTATCAATTAGTGCCTTAGATTTGATTGAGTATACCTATACTGATGAGTGGGGAGAATATACTGAAGTGTATCCTACGGATGTACAAGCTTCCTTGGAAGTAGACAATGCCGAACAGGCCTCAATCGATTTGCAGATTGGTTATAATAATGAGTATATGCCAGTAACGGTTTCTCTTGAACTTTTTGTGAATCCATACACTTTCAGTTTTAATTTTACCAATACAAATAGCACAAGTGCCTCTATTGCTGGGTCTATTAAATTGAATAGTGAGGTGATTACTGCTATTGATGTGGCTGTGGTGAAGGCAGGCGAAGATGAAATTAAATCCGCTACTGGTTTTGTTCAATATCGCGAAATGAAGCTTCAGGGTAGTATCACCAATCCTGATTTTATGAGCCCTGAGCCCGATAGCATGGGCGATTTTATCAAACTTAGCCTTTTCAAAGGTTCACAGAAAGTGGGCGACATCGTATTTGAGATTGAAGAAGATGAGTTTGGTGAGTACGAAGTGCCTTACTTATTATTCTCCGATGGTTCTAAAAAGCCTTTGGAAGAGGTTTTTGCTCCTATCATTGAGCAGTTGGAAGACGAAATGGATGAAATTGGTGGTTAATTATCTACTTAAACAATAAGAAAAATAGGAGGCTTCGGCCTCCTATTTTTTTACCTTTTTGATTAGGCTCTCAAAGGCATTGCGTAGTTCTTTGGCCGAATTCACCAAGTGTTTTTCGGCTTCTTCAAACTTATCCTTATTTTCTTCCCTAAACTTACGGGCTTCGGCTTCCAGTTTGCTCGCTTCTTTTTTAAGCTGCTCCATACCAGCTTCCATTTCTTTATTGAAGTCGGTTGCTTTGATTTTTTCAATCACCTCATCAATCTTTTTGCCTACTTCATTCAAAATACTTTCGGCTTTTCCTTTTTCATGTGTTTCCATAGTGGTAAATACGGGGGTGAAACTAAATTGATTCCCATCAAATAAACCTTTATCACTTAATTTTAATTCAGGGATAACCAACAAAGCCATAAAAGATAAACTCATATAGGGGCTTTGCAGAGTGCTTCCCATTTTTTTTGCCAAGGCATCCATAGCGGCATATTCCTTGGCTACCTGGTAGCCATCTTCAGTGCTCATGAGTCCGGCTACGGGCAAGGCCAATACCTTGCTTTCTTTGGGCGATACCGCGCTGATTCCTCCTTTACTTTCAATTAATAGATTTATGCTTTGGGCAATCAAATCATCGCTGGTGCCTACCGCAATAATATTATGTGAATCATGTGCCACCGTAGAGGCTATAGCTCCATTTTTCAATCCCACGTTTTTAATATAGGCAATGGCCGGCTGTGCCTGAGCGGTATACCGATTGAGGACTACCAATTTCAAAATGTCCTCCTTGGGCTTTTGCAGGGCAGAAATCGGCCATACACTCGATTGGGTTACCAGTTGCCCATCTTCCACAAGGATAACACGCACATGGCTGCCCTCAGGCTTGATGGCTAACTGCGAAACCTCTAAAGACTTGGCTTTAAAATGATTGATAGCTTTTTCTTTTACGGAAGGGATAAGGGTTTTACCATTTTCGGCTACCAAAGTCCCTTGGCAATAGGTATGAAGTATTTGAAATCGGTACGGATTATCAATTACGATAAAATCAGCCGAATCACCTTTTTGGAGCAAACCTGCTTTTAGTTTATAATGTTGTACAGGATTTACGCTAGCAGCGCGAAGTACTTTAAATAAGTCGATGCCCTTTTGCAATGCCCGAACCACCAATTGGTTAATATGCCCTTCCGCTAGGTTATCGGGATGTTTGTCGTCTGAGCAAAACATGATTTGCGCAGGGTAGTCGTTCAGTAAATCGATAAGTGCTTCAAAGTTTTTAGCGGCACTGCCTTCCCGTATGAGTATTTTCATGCCCAGTTTGAGCTTGTCGAGGGCTTCCTCACGAGTAAAGCATTCATGGTCGGTGCTAATGCCTACTTCTGCATATTTTTTGGCCTCTTTTCCACGCAATCCGGGAGCATGACCATCCACGGGTAGTTTTCGCTTTAATGCAGCTTCTATTTTGGCCATTACTTCAGCATCTCTTCCTAAAACACCCGGCCAGTTCATCATTTCAGCCAAATACCCTATGCCGTCTTGGTCAAACAGTTCTTCAATTTCCGCTACGCTTATTTCCGCTCCCGCGGTTTCAAAACTAGTAGCAGGTACACAGGAGGGAGCCCCAAAGTGAAAGTGAAAAGGTGTTTTTTTGCCATTTTCAATCATGTAGCGGACTCCTTTAATGCCCATTACATTGGCAATTTCGTGTGGGTCAGATACGGTGCCCACCGTGCCATGCACCACCGCCATTCGGGCAAATTCCGAAGGAATCAGCATGGAACTTTCAATATGTACATGGGCATCAATAAAGCCCGGAAGTATGTATTGGTCCGCTTCTGCTTTGGCGGTAGCTTTTATTTCCGTAATCCGGCCATTTTCCCAATAAACTCGGCCGGGGAAGATTTTTTCCTTCAGCACATCCACAATGTATCCTGCCACGTAAGGAATTGATTCATTCGTACCTTTCTTCATGAGGCTTGCAATCTATTTTTGGTTATATTTGCATCAATGTACAGAATCATGGCGCAACGAACTCTACGACTCACCCTTTTATTCTTATTCTGCTCATTTTTGCTTTTTTCGTCTTGTCGTTCTTCAAAGAAACCGAAAAAGATCAATCCAAAAAAGGAAATGCCCTGCCCATTAAAAGACTGCTGATAGTATGAGGAGAATTGTAATAGCAATTGACGGATATTCTGCGTGTGGAAAAAGCTCCACCGCCAAAGAAATTGCCAAGCAGCTGGGCTATTCCTATATCGACTCGGGGGCCATGTACCGGGCTGTTACCTTGTATTTTTTGCAAAACTATGTTTCACTTACCGACCCCATTGCGGTAGAAAAGGCTCTTAAAAATATTGAGATAGATTTCCATCCCAATAGCAAAACGGGCGCAAATGAAACCTACCTGAACGGTATTATCGTGGAGGATGAGATCCGCAAAATGGAGGTTTCCGAAAAAGTAAGTGAGGTAAGTGCTTTACTGGAAGTCCGCAAAATGTTGGTAGACCAACAACGCAAACTGGGCAAACGCAAGGGCGTAGTGATGGATGGCCGCGACATCGGTACGGTGGTATTTCCCCAAGCCGAACTCAAGATATTTATGAAAGCCGATATGCACGTACGGGCCGAGCGCAGGCAACGTGAGCTATTGGAAAAAGAAGTGATGTATGATTTGCAGGAAATATTAGATAATCTGCAAAAGCGTGACGAAATGGACACCAGCCGAAAGGAAAGTCCGCTTCGCCAAGCAGAAGATGCGCATGTAGTAGATACCACTCACATTACATTTGAAGAGCAAGTAGAGGAAATTATCCGACTGGCCACCAGTAAAATGGTGCAAGCAGAAGGACCTGTTGTTGACGCAAAATTGTAGGAGATTAACATGAAAGTAACCATCGATAAAAATTCAGGCTATTGCTTTGGCGTGGAGTTCGCCATACAAATGGCGGAGGATGAAATGGCCGAGCATGGCAATTTATACTGTTTGGGAGATATCGTGCACAACGATATGGAAGTGAAGCGCCTCTATGACAAGGGATTGCGTATTGTGTCTCGTGAAGAACTGCGCGAGTTGCATGATTGCAAAGTGATGATACGCGCCCATGGAGAGCCACCGGAAACTTACCAGCTGGCTTTGCAAAACAATATTGAACTGATTGACGCTTCTTGCCCTGTGGTGCTAAAACTGCAAAATCGCGTGAAGCATGCCTACGATAAAATGGCCGAAGAAAAAGGCCAAGTGGTAATCTACGGCCAAAAAGGGCATGCTGAGGTAATTGGCCTTACCGGACAAACCCGCAACGATGCTATCATCGTGACCACGGAAGAGGATTTGGATCAAATTGACTTCTCGCGCCCAGTTACTTTATTTAGCCAAACTACCAAAAGCACCAAAGGCTTTTACCATATCAAAGAATGTATTGAAACCCGCATTGCCGAGGCCAAAGGCCAGTTTAATGAAGTGGATTTTAATGCCAACGATAGCATTTGTCGTCAGGTGAGCAACCGTGAGCCGCAATTAAAACGCTTTTCTCACGAACATCAGGTCATTTTGTTTGTTAGTGGAAAGAAAAGCTCAAATGGCAAAGCTTTGTATGCTGTTTGTAAGGCGGAGAACCCCAATAGCTATTTTATAGAAAGCGAAACCGAAATCCAAGACGAGTGGCTGGAAGGAGTAGGAAGCATAGGGATATGCGGAGCCACCTCCACGCCCATGTGGTTGATGGAGCGCGTGGCACATTTTATAGAAGAAAACCACGATAAGATGGTATCTATTTGAGCGATTGGCGATTTGCCCATTTAGGGCAAATATTAATGATAAGCAGAATTTTATATGAGCAAAAAAGTATTATTTTTGCCACGTTTTCAATCCTAAGGTATTATCACTGACTAAAAATTATGTCGAAATTTATTAAGCTTAAGAAAGGATTTAACATAAATCTTGCGGGAAAAGCTGAAACGAAGATCGTTGATAATATCCACCCAGATACCTTTGCGCTAAAGCCAGCCGATTTCTTTGGAATCGAAAGGCCTAAGTTGTTGGTAAATGAGGGAGATACTGTCAAGGCCGGAAGTCCGCTTCTTTTGGATAAGAAAAGAGAGCAGGTGCTATTTACAGCGCCCGTAAGCGGTGAAATCACTCATATTGTACGCGGTGAAAAGCGCAAACTTCTTGAAATTCGTATCAAAGCGGATAAAGAAGTGAAACATGAGGAGTTTAAGAAATATTCTACCAGCGAGATTCAATCGCTTAGTAAAGACGAAGCGGCCGCTCAGCTATACAAGAGTGGTGCTTGGGTAAACTTGGTGGAGCGTCCCTACGGTGTAGTGGCCAATCCGGAAGTGACCCCTAAGTCTATCTTCATTTCTGCTTTCGATACCAGTCCTCTTGCTGCCGATTACAATTTTGTCTTCAAAGGCCAAGAGCAATATTTCCAAGCAGGTATCAGCATCCTAAAGAAATTTACCTCAGGTACTATTCATCTAAATATCAATGCGGATGCAGAAGTAGCTCCTATTTTTGCTCATGCCAAAGAGGTACAAGTAAATAAATTTTCTGGCCCACATCCGGCTGGTAATGTAGGGGTGCAGATTCACCACATTGACCCAATCGGAAAGGGCGATACCGTATGGACTATCAAGCCTTTTGGGGTGATCCAAATTGGTAAGTTATTCCTTGAAGGTATTCTGGATGCTTCTAAAGTTATCGCACTTGCGGGTTCAGAAGTTAGCCAGCCTCAATACTACAAAACGTATGTGGGTGCTTGTATCAACAAGTTTGTGGAAGGAAATGTCAAACAGGATCATGTGCGTTTCGTATCTGGCAATCCGCTTACCGGAGAGAAAATTGCCAAAGATGGCCATGTGCGTTACTTTGACGATGTGATTACGGTATTACCGGAAGGCGACCACTATCAAATGTTCGGTTGGATTCTTCCTACTGCCAATAAACTTAGCTTCCACAAATCCTTCGGATTATTCTCTTGGTTGAATGGAAGCAAGAAAGAATACGTGCTTGATACCAATATGCAAGGGGAAGATAGAGCTTTCGTGCAAACGGGCGTATTTGAGCAAGTAACTCCTATGGATATTCTTCCTGTGCATTTGTTGAAAGCCATTATGGCGGAAGATTATGACAACATGGAAGCCCTGGGGATTCTGGAAGTAGTAGAAGAAGATTTAGCGCTTTGCGAATTCGTAGACGTATCGAAACATCCGGTACAAGAAATTTTAAGAGAAGGTATCACTTTAATGCAAAATAGTTAATCGCTATGAAGGCTATCAGAGATTTAGTAGACAAACAGAAAGAGCGATTCAAAAAGGACGGCAAGTACACGAACATGTATCGTGCGTTCGAAGCCCTCGAAACATTCCTTTTTGTACCTAATCATACCACTCCGGCCAAAGGTGTGCAGATTAGAGATGCAAATGATTTGAAACGTATGATGATGACAGTAATCATTGCCATGGTGCCATGCTTACTATTCGGTATGTGGAATGCCGGTCATCAGCATTATTTGGCCATTGGCCAAGAGGCCGACTTCCTCACCAAGTTTTTATTGGGAGCGCAGTTGGTAATTCCTATTGTAGCAGTTGCTTACATTGTGGGCTTGGCTACTGACTTTGCTTCTTGCGTGATCAGAAACCACGCAGTAAATGAAGGCTACTTGGTATCAGGGATGTTGATTCCTTTGATTATGCCCGTAACCATTCCTTTGTGGCAAGTAGCTATTGCTACCGTTTTTGCGGTAATCATTGCCCGTGAGGTGTTTGGTGGTACAGGGATGAACGTATTGAACGTAGCCCTTACCGCTCGTGCTTTCTTGTACTTTGCGTATCCTACCGATATTTCAGGTTCAGTTTGGACCTACATCGGTGATGCCACGGCAATTGAAGGCTATTCAGGTGCTACCGCTTTGGCGATAGCCTCTGAGGCAAGTGCTGCAGGGAATAGCGTAGTACAAGCTTTTGCTTCCAACTGGGACAGCTCTATGTACAGTTTATCGAGCTTGTTTATGGGAACCGTTCCGGGTTCTATTGGTGAGACCTCTACTTTAATGTGTTTGATTGGTGCTGCCATCCTTATCTTTACTGGAGTAGGTAGCTGGAAAATCATATTGGGTGTATTTGGTGGTGCGTATGCTACTGGATTGTTATTCAATGCCTTGGCTTTGAACGAATATATGGCCATGCCTGCTGAATACCACTTAGTAATTGGTGGTTTGGCTTTCGGAGCTGTGTTTATGGCTACCGACCCAGTTACAGCCGCTCATACGGAATCTGCCAAATGGGTGTACGGTATTTTAATTGGTGTATTGACCGTTCTTATCCGCGTATTTAACCCAGCTTATCCAGAGGGTATCATGTTGGCCATTTTGTTCATGAACGTGATGGCTCCATTATTAGATTATTTTGTAGTAGAAGCTAACAAGAAAAGGAGATTACAACGTGCGACAGTCTAATGTATATGTAGTAGTGTATGCCGCCATTCTTACGGTAGTTTGCGGTGTACTTTTAGCGGCTACGGCCATAGGTCTAAAGCCCAAGCAGCAAGAAAATATCGAGCTGGAGAGAAAGAAAAATATCCTAACGGCAGTAGGCTTAGCCTCTGAGGGTACAGACATAGCCGGAGTGTATAACAGCCAAGTAAATGCTTACGTGGTGGACGCCAAGGGCAATAAAGTGGAAGGTATGGTAGTAACGGATGTGGATGTGGCTATGGAATACAAAAAGCCGGCCGCTGAGCGTTTGTTGCCTGTATACGAAATCAAAAGTGCCACTAATCCGGAGGAAATAGTAAACTACGTATTGCCTCTATACGGATATGGTCTTTGGGATAATATCTGGGGATATGTTGCCCTAGAAAAAGATTTGAATACCATTAAAGGGGTAACTTTTGATCATAGAGGAGAAACTGCCGGATTGGGTGCCCGTATCGCTACAGAAGAAATTCAGGAGCGTTATGTAGGTAAGAAAATCTATAGCACAGAAGGTGAATTGGTTTCGGTTACTATCATGAAAGGTGAAAACGGAGGAGGCGAAAGAAGTCTTGAAGCCTACAAAGGAAAAGATCACCAAATCGATGGTATGTCAGGAGCCACCATTACAGGGAAAGGCGTAAACGAGATGTTGAGCGACTACCTTAAAATGTACGACTCCTTCTTTAAATCAAATCAATCATCTATTTCTTCCTTATAAACGCTGAAAATCATGAGTACAGAAGTAGCAGAAAGCAAAGCAGCCGCAGTGGTTGTGAAAGAAAGCGAACCCTTGTTCTCTAAAAAGAACAGAAAGCTTTTACAAAATCCACTTGACGGTGACAACCCGATTACTGTACAGGTATTGGGTATATGTTCAGCGTTGGCCGTTACAGTGCAGGTTAAACCCGCTATTGTAATGTCACTGGGGGTAATTTTCGTTACCGCCTTTTCAAGCTTGTTCATTTCTTTGATTAGAAATACCATTCCTTCCCGTATCCGTATCATCGTACAGTTGAGTATAGTGGCTATGTGGGTAATTATAGTGGATCAGGTGCTTAAGGCTTATGCCTATGATGTGTCTAAGCAATTATCTACCTACGTAGGTTTGATTATTACTAACTGTATCGTAATGGGGCGCTTGGAAGCCTTTGCAATGGGTAATAAGCCTTGGCCTTCTTTCTTAGATGGTATCGGTAATGGATTGGGTTATGGTGTAATCTTGGTAATCGTTGCCTTCTTCCGTGAACTGTTTGGCTCAGGTTCGGTGATGGGCTTCAAAATATTCGAAGCGGTAGGTATTAACTATCAGGGCAATGGCCTTATGATGCTTCCTGCGGGTGCCTGCGTTATCATCGGGCTTATTATTTGGGCACAGCGTGCCAGAAACGGTTATTCTGAAGAACATTAATTGATCAAGACATCATGGAGAACTTAATTAACATAGGTATCAAATCAATTTTTATTGAGAACATGATATTTGCCTATTTCTTAGGCATGTGTTCGTACCTAGCAGTTTCTAAAAACGTAAAGACCGCCTTTGGTTTGGGGATGGCCGTAACCTTCGTTTTGGCTACTACCATTCCTCTAAACTATTTGGTACTTAATTACATCTTAAAGCCGGGCGCTTTGGCTTGGTTGAGCCCTTCTTTGGCTGATATCGACCTTAGCTTTTTGACTTTCATCTTGTTCATTGCGGTAATTGCCGCCTTTGTGCAGTTGACTGAAATGGCCGTAGAGAAATTTTCACCTGCTTTGTACAGCGCCTTGGGTATTTTCTTGCCACTTATTGCGGTAAACTGCTCTATTCTTGGAGGTGCCTTGTTTATGTCAGGTCGTCCCTACACTTTGGCTGAGTCTACTGTATATGGCGTAGGTTCTGGTATTGGCTGGTTATTGGCCGTTGTAGCCTTGGCCGCTATCCGTGAGCGTTTGAAATACAGCAACGTTCCGAAACCACTAAAAGGACTAGGTATCACGTTTATCATCGTGGGCCTCATGTCATTAGGTTTCTTGAGCTTCATGGGCTTTAGCTTATAATTAAAATACATTTATATTAAAAAGGCTTTGCTCACCGCAAGGCCTTTTTGCTTTTCCCCCTGTTGATATGAATCAAGTGATAGGTAAGATATTACGCTACTTTTTTCAAGGGCTTTTACTGGTGATTCCCATTGCCCTTACTATTTACGCCATTACTGCTTCTGTGCAATGGTTGGACAGCTTAGTAAAGCTTCCTTTTCCCGGCTTAGGTTTGGCCATCATGCTGATTACCATTACCATGATAGGCCTATTTACCTCCAATGTGCTTTCTCATCGTGTGATTGAAATGGTGGAGGCGCTTATCATCAAAATCCCTTTGGTTGGGATCATTTATTCTTCTTCCAAAGACTTGATTGATGCTTTCGTAGGTGATAAGAAGAAATTTAATCAAGCCGTTTTGGTTACTGAAAATGAAGCCAATGGTATACAAAAATTAGGTTTTATAACTCAGAAAGATCTTAATAGCCTAGGGCTTCCCGGTAAGGTGGCTGTTTATTTACCCCATTCCTATGCCTTTTCGGGTGTACTTATACTTGTGCCCTCTGAAAATGTACGTCCCCTAAATGCGCCTAGTGCCGATATCATGAAGTTTATCGTATCGGGTGGTGTTTCAGGAATTGATAAATTGGAACGGAAGAAATAAAATCCATCCCTCAATTAGGCAGAGGCTAACTACGGTTTTTCGTTAGCTTTTGCCTATTTTGGTCTAATGATCGACCAAGCTACCCTTCAAGTATTTAAGTCTTCCGCAGGCTCGGGAAAAACCTATACGCTTACTCGCGAATACTTGCTATTGGCCCTTAGGGCACCTTGGTATTTTCAACATATTTTGGCAGTAACCTTTACCAATAAGGCTACCCAAGAGATGAAAATGCGGATTTTGGAGGAACTGAACTTGCTAAAAAGTTCCGAGTCCAGCTCCTTAGTGCCTTTCCTTACCGATAAATTAGACTGCACCGAAAAGCAACTGCAAGAGAAGGCTCAAAAGGCCCTTTCCTACCTTCTGCATCATTATTCGCATTTCTCGGTCACCACTATCGATAGCTTTTTTCAAAAGGTCATCCGCACCTTTACCCGCGAGGTAGGCTTGCGTGGAGGCTATGGTATCGAAATGGATACCGAGAAAGTGTTGGACGAGGCCATTGATTTGCTATTGATGGACTTAGGGGAGAATGAAACCCTGACTAAGCGCCTTATCGCCTTTGCCGAAACCAAGGTAGAAGAGGGCAAGAGTTGGGATATCAAACGAGAAATCAAGCGAATCGGGAGAGAGATTTTCTCGGAAGAGTTTAAGAAGGTGGAGTCAAGCCTATTGGCACACGAACAACAAGTTGATTTTTGGAAAGAGTTTGATGGCGATCTAAAGAAAAGTATACACTCTTTTGACAGTAAGCTGCAGGCTATTGGAAAAGAGGCCTTGAAAGTAATTGATGCTTGGGCTTTAGAGGTAGACGATTTTATTTATGGTAACGGAGGGCCAGCTCAATATTTCCACTATTTAGCCGAGAAACGAACGGATAAATACCTACCCGGCAGCAGAGCGCTGACCGCAGCGGAAGATCCTCAAGCATGGGCATCAAAGAAGGCTCCTAAAAGAGATACCATCTTACTGGTAGCCGAAAAGCACCTCATTAATCTGATGCAAGAGGCGCTGGTATTGGTCAATTCCGGTTACGCGCATTACCAAACGGCCGTAGTGGTGCAGCAGTATTTCTTTTTGTTTGGCCTAATGGCAGAACTTACCCGTAAAATCGCCAATTATCGGCAAGAGCAGTCGGTGATGCTGATTTCCGATGCGGCAGTTTTTCTCAAGCAAATTGTAGATGAAAATGATGCCTCTTTCATCTTTGAAAAAACAGGTACCACCTACCATCATTTTTTGATTGATGAGTTTCAAGATACTTCCAGTTTTCAGTGGGATAACTTCAAGCATTTGCTGCGCAATAGTCTGGCCGAGGGCAATACCAATCTCATCGTTGGGGATGTGAAACAATCCATTTACCGATGGCGCGGTAGCGATGGCGAATTATTGCTCACAGGCCTCAGTCGCGATGTGGGCACCGACTACATCAGCGAGCAAGTGTTGGACACCAACTGGCGGAGTTTTCCGGAAGTCATTGCTTTTAATAATGCCTTTTTTGCTCAGGCTCCGGCTGTTTTGAGCAGTTTTTTAGAAACTACTTTAGGTAAGGAGATAAACGATGAGCAAAAAGAGCGCGCCCTAGAAGAACTGGCAGCCATTCATAAAGCCTATGAAGCGGCTGCACAAAAAGTGGGCAAGCCCGTGCAAGGCGAAAATAGAGGCTGGGTGCAGGTAGATGTTTTGGATGCCGAAGAAGGAGACGAAGACCTGAAGTTTGAAGAAATGGCCGTGGCTTCTTGCATTGCCAAGGTGGAAGAGTTGCAAACCCGTGGCTATGCATTGAAAGAAATTACTTTGTTGGTCCGTACAGCTCGTGATGGAGCCCGATTGGCAGAAGCCTTTTTACAATACAAAAATACCCCGGCCGCCAAACCCGGCCTGCGCTATGAAGTGCTCTCTTCAGAAGCATTGTTTGTTGCTGCTTCTCCGGCCGTGCAGTTGTTGCTGGCCGCTATGCATGTGCTTCATAGGCCAGAAAACAGTCTGGTACGTGCTCAAGTGCTTTTACAGAAAACCCTGCTCGATGAGCAGGTGGGTAACCATACCACTTTTACCGGAGGGGAGAACTTTGAAGAATTGAGTCAGCTTTTGGCCCATCGGGACCAATGGCTACGCTTGCCTTTGTATGAATTGACCGAGAAATTGATCCAGCATTTCTCTCTTCATCAGCATGCGCTTTCCTTTACCTATTTGCAGGCTTTTCAAGAAGCAGTGTTTGATTATGCCAAAGAACGCAAGGCCGATATTGGTTCTTTGCTGGAATGGTGGGAAGAAAAAGGGCAGAAACTCTCCGTAAAAGCACCCGATGAAATGGACGCCATGCGGATATTGACCATACATAAATCGAAGGGTCTTGAATTTCAGGTGGTGGTGATCCCCTTTTGTAGTTGGCAAATGGATCATCATAGCAGTCGTGATACACCCATATGGGTGCGTACTTCAGTGCCGCCATTTAATAAAGCAGGATATATACCCGTAAAATATAGCAGTGCTTTGCGAAACACCTATTTTGCAGAGGCTTACTTTAGGGAACGTACCCTAATCCACCTCGATAACCTCAACCTCCTGTATGTAGCCCTTACTCGCGCCAAAGAAGGCTTATACCTCTGTATTCCGCAGAAAAAAAATGGATTTCAACATGATAAAATACAGCATGTGGGGCAATTGGTAGGAAATGTATTGGCCTTGGGAGAGCAGGAGATGGTGGATGGGCACTATGTGTTTGGTACAATGCCCGGTTTCCGAGAGGCTCCCAAACAAAAGAAAGAGGAGAAAAGTCCGATATTTTTGAAGGAGTATGTATCAACTGATTGGCGGAATCGGGTGCAAATAAAAAACAAAGGACGTGAGTTTTTCACCTCTCATCAGGACCAAGCTTCGGTACAGTCTAAAGTGAATTATGGTATTATCAGTCACGATATTCTGGCACAGATGAAGGATGTCCGCGAATTGCCCGCCCGATTACAAATGGCCCAAGTGGCCGGAGAGTTGTCAGAAGAGGAATCCCAAACCTTGCTTCTACAAATCGAAAGATTACTTCAGCAGCCACTTATGAAGCAGTGGTTTGCTCAGGAGGTGATAAGTCGAAGCGAAGCCAGCATTTTATATCCTACGGGCGAGAGCTATCGTCCCGATAGGGTGGTGTGGCAAACGGAGAATGTATGCGTGATAGATTTTAAAACCGGGCTGGAAAAGCCCTTCCATGCCGAACAGGTGAAGCATTATATGAAATTGATTGCCAGCATTGAAGCTAAGCCTTGCAAAGGCTATTTGGTGTATTTGGAAACGGCCGAAATTAGGGAGGTGCAGCCATGAAGTCGTTTTTAGCAGAATTGGCTGAAGAAGTAAGTGGCCGCTGGCCCGATGCGCTTACGGAGGTGAATTTGGTGTTTCCCAACCGTAGGGCAGGCCTGTTTTTTCAAAAAGAACTTAGCAAAACGCTGAAACAAGCCACTTGGTCACCTCATATTCTGAGTGTAGACGAGTTTATTGGGAGCAAATGCCCTTGGAAAAAGCTCGATAAACTGGCCCTTGTATTCGAACTGTACGAAACCTACTGTGCTATCAATCCTACTGAAGAAACCTTCGACCAGTTTTTCTTCTGGGGAGAAATGTTGTTGAAGGATTTTGATGACCTCGACCGCAACCTAGTCGATGCCAAGCACTTGTTTTTGGTACTCATGCGCCAAAAAGAAATGGACATCAGCTTTGATGTGCTTACCGAGGAGCAAAAGGAGATTTTGAGCAATTTCTGGAAGCATTTTGCCGACAAAAAAAGCCGCCATCAAGAAGAATTCCTGGCCATCTGGACAGTGCTTTACCACATTTATTCGGCTTTTCGCGAGCGCCTTATTGCCAAAGGCTGGGCCTATGAAGGGATGATTCACCGCTACGTGGCGGAGCATATTGAGGAACATACAGCAGAAGGTAAATGGTTGTTTGTGGGTTTTAATGCTTTCACCAAGGCCGAAGAGAAAATCTTTGCCCATTGGGTGCTGAATTTTCAAGCGGAGTTTAAGTGGGATGCGGACGAATACTACGTGGCAGATGCCAATCAAGAGGCAGGCACGTATTTCCGCCAGTACCGTGGCCATAGTGTGTTTAGCCGAACTTTTCCCGAGAGATTTCCTCAGTATTTTACACAGAAAAAATCCATGGAATGGGTGGGCGTGCCCCAATTGGTAGGGCAAGCCAAACTACTGGGGCAGAAGCTGACTCAGCTAAAGAAAGATAATCCCAACCTTCAAGAGGAAGAGGTATTAGTGGTACTCCCCGATGAAAGTTTGCTCTTTCCCGTAATGCATGCCTTGCCGGAGAGTTTTCAGAAATTTAATATCACCATGGGCTATCCGCTGAAAAGCACTCCTTTGTATAGTTTGCTCGAAAGCGTGGTGGAAATCCAGCCACAGATGAAAGGCAAGCCCGAAGCTTGGACTGTGCACTATAAAGCCTTGGTGCATTTGCTGCGCCATCCTTATATTCAAATGGCGTATCCTTTAGAGGCCAAAGCCCTTATTGAATATATTGTAGGGCAGAATAAAATACGTTTGGGGCAGAAAGAAATTACCGCCCATTTCCCCCAATTGCTTCATTTGGTATACTGGCTACCCGAAGGGCAAAGCCTATTTGGGTATTTGCTGGAAGTGATTAAAACCTTGCACGGGTGGCTATTTACTCCCGAGCAGGAATCCTTGGATCAGGAATATTTCTATCAGTTTTACACCCACATCAGTCGCTTGAAAGAAACACTGGAGAGCCGTCAGATTCAGATGGAACCCTCTATGTTTTTGAAGCTATTTGCTCAGGTGGTTCAGAGCATCCGTATTCCTTTTAGTGGCGAGCCGCTGAATGGAATGCAGATTATGGGGGTGCTGGAAACGCGAAATCTGGATTTTCGCTATGTGTTCATTTTGGGGATGAACGAGGGAAGTTTTCCGGCCGCTTCTGCGGGACATTCCTTTGTGCCGTACAATATCCGAAAGGCCTTTGATTTGCCGGTGTTTGATCAGCAAGATGCCATTTATGCCTATCTCTTTTACCGACTTTTACAAAGAGCCGAGCATGTGTGCTTTTTCTCTGCCACGGAAGAAACAGGCGGCATGAAAGCCGAGCCGAGTCGGTTTTTGGCTCAATTGCAATACGAAAGTCCTTTGCCCATTAATCGTTATTTTTTGGATCAGGCCATGCATATGCCATCGTCACAAGCCATAATCATTGAAAAAAATGATTTGGTAAAGCAGCGATTGAAGCGGTACCTCACCCAAGGTGGTCAATTGGTAGAACGGAGTTTAACACCTTCTGCATTAAATAATTATCTCGATTGCCGCCTGCGGTTTTATTACAAATACATAGCCGACTTGCAAGAAGAGGAAGAGGTGGAAGAGGAAGTGGATATTCGGGTGTTCGGCCTCTTATTACACGATTCGCTGGAGCATTTGTACAAAAAACTTGCCCTGCACAAAGGTAGCCCTAAGGTAGAGGCGAAAGACTTTGATTACCTACGCAATATGGCACCCAAGTGTATTGAAGAGGCTTTCTCGCATCATTTTGGGAAAGACCGCAACCAGCAGTTTGTAATGGAGGGGCGCAATGTGCTTATCTCGGCCATTATCAAAAAGTTTGTATTTAGGGTGCTGGAGATGGATGAGGCCTATGCGCCTTTTGAGATTGTGGGTCTTGAAACCAAATCAGTGTCTTTCCTTAATCATTGGCCAATTCATACTTTTGAGGGGAAGCAAGAAGTGCAATTAAAGGGTTCTTTCGATAGGATTGATAAGAAAGACGGGCTTATTCGTATCATCGATTACAAAACGGGTTCCGATAAAAAGGATTTCCACACCATAGAGAGCTTGTTTGATCGGGAGGATAAAAACCGATGTAAGTCGGCCATGCAAGCGTTTTTTTATACCTTTTTATATGTTCAAAAAGAGCGACCGGTAGAAACTGTGGTTCCGGCTCTTATCAACGCCAAAGAGCTTTTCAATGAAGATTTCGCTTGGCATTTTGTACAAAAAGATACGGGCCGAGGTGCCAACGAGTATCCGGTGAAAGATAGTAGGCCTTTCTTGACTTCCTATGAAGATGCGCTTTCGAAAATCCTAGAGGAGATTTTTGACGGGCAGATACCTTTTGACCAAACCGTGGATGAAGCAAAATGCAAACATTGTGCATACCGAAATTTGTGTCGGAGAGGATAAGCCCTACCTTTGCAAGAAAACAAATAGCATACGATGGAAGTAACAGGAAAAGTGCTGCAACTTTTGCCCCTACAAACCGGACAAGGCAAAAACGGCCCTTGGAAGAAACAAGAATTTATTATTGAAACACCTGGCCAATACCCTAAGAAAGTGTGTATTGCCCTTTGGGGTGATAAAGTGGATCAAAATCCTCTGCAAATTGGTGAGCAAGTTACCGTGTCGATGGATGTGGAGAGCCGCGAATACAACGGACGCTGGTATACCGAAGTGAAGGCCTGGAAAGTAGCGAAAGGAAATGCCGCTCCGGCTGGTGACCCGTTTAATCAAGAAGGTCCTGATTTTAGCTTTGATCAAAGTTCAGATTCCGATGTATTGCCTTTCTAAAGGACATAAAAAAAACCTGCCTCAAGCAGGTTTTTTTATTAGTATTGTTACGTGATTAGGCAATAGCCCCATCAATTTTTTGTGCCAAAACACCTTTTGAAACGGCTCCTACTTGTTTGTCAACAATCTCACCGTTTTTGAATACCAATAAAGTAGGGATACTTCTGATGCCGTACTTCATCGATACATTAGGGTTTTCATCTACGTTCAATTTGCCAATTACTGCCTTGCCTTCGTAGTCACCGGCTAGTTCTTCTACTACTGGCCCAATCATTTTACAAGGACCGCACCATTCAGCCCAGAAGTCAACAAGTACAGGTTTATCACTGTTTACGATTTGATCAAAGTTCGCATCAGTTAATTCGATAGCTTTTCCCATGATAATATATTTTGTATGAATTACGGATTTAAAACGTGAATATACACAGAAAAGTTTGCGGATGAATGTCAAGCAAATGACATAGTGGTGCGGGTGTGTTTAATGTTTTGATTTTTAAGAACTTGTACTCTTCTTCTTTTGCTTGGAGAGATAATAAATACCTATGCATACGCCCAGTACCATTAGTATATCTGTTTCTATGGGTACAGGTTGGTTAGGGCCTCCACAAGGAGGCATAGGGCAGCCTCCGTTTCCATTACCGTTTCCACCCCCGTTACCGTTTCCACCTCCATTGCCGTTTCCACCCCCGTTGCCCGGTTGTGCCAACACACTGGAAAATATAAGAAATGCACCCACTACAAACCAAGCTTTCATGGTTGTGTTATCTTGATGAATAAGAAAAAATGGGGGTGATTTATGAATAAGAAAATGCGGACGTTTGGGGGATGTCCTTCTTAATTCAATAGTAAAGAAAGATGAAATAGGGTTAGGTAACAAAAAAAGCCGAGTAAATACGTCCTAGGCTTTTTTTTGAAAGATAGAATGGAACTTTATTTAGATGGACTTCTTGCTTTTTAACCCCATCTAAGAGAGTGAATTTTTGGAAATACATATTTCAAACTGAGAAAGATAGCTTCATTAGGATGTCCGTTTGCGCTTCATCTCCCAGCTGAAATATGTGGCTGCCAAATGCGGTAAATCCATTCTTCTCATAAAAGCTGATTGCTTTACGGTTTTCTTCCCATACACCTAACCACATATAGGCGGATTTATTCTCTTTCGCAATTTTGAGAGCCTTATCAAACAAGGCTTGACCTACGCCCATGCCATGAAACGTACTGAGTACATAAATCCGTTCTATCTCAAGGCCTGATTCTTGTTTAAGTTCAGTTTGGGCATCGCCCATGTTTACTTTCAGATAGCCAATGATTTTGCCTTTGCTGCGGGCAAAGTAAAACTGAGAGTTGGGATTGGCCAATTCAGCCTCTATTTTTTCCTCGGTGAAAGCTACTTTGATATATTCTTTAATGTTTTTTTTAGTATTCGATGCCGCAAAACTCTCTCTGAATGTCTTTCTTCCAATGCGGAGTAATTTGGCTAAATGAGAGGGTTTAGCTACCCTTACAATATTTATTTTCATTTAATTGTAATTCGAAAATAAGTAGATGGAATCATTTTGAAGTCAATATACCTGTTTACGCTAAAGTCTTTTTCGGTGCTTTTATTTAAGGCACCTTTTCTACATGATAGGTTATTGAAGTATTCGATAACGCACTTCAGGAATCTCTTTAATGGCTTCTAAGAATTCATTGCTTGGATCGATTTTGTATTTACGACTGAGCATTTCTACCGACATATTTTCCTCAGGTAAATGCACAGTGAGCTTCCATGTGCAATTCCCTTTATGCGTAAGTGCAATATTTTCCAATTTGTGAATAACGGATTCGGTGAGATCGCCCACGGTAATGTTCATGCTTACCATTTTACTGAGTTTCTCCCTTACTTCTGCAAGCAACTGCATAGATAGCGGCTTAATCTGCCACATGCCCGGTGCATTATAGCGCTCTTCTACTTTACCTTTAACGTACACAAACTGCCCAGGAACCAGCATATAACTCATCTTAAGGTAATCTTCTCCGAATAATACCATTTCGGTAGCACTGTTGTAATCTTCAATAGCAAAAATGGCAAAAGGCTTCCCGTTTTTTCCTTGACGTACATTCACACTGCTGACAATGCCTGCCACCTGTACCTCCTTTCCTTTAAATTCCTCCCAGCGATCGAGGGTGCAGGTGCAGAAGTTTTCTATTTCTAATCGGAACTGATCCAGCGGGTGGCCACTGATGTAGAAACCGACCACTTCTTTCTCAATCTTAAGCTTTTCTATTTCGCTGTAAGGCTCACATTTGGGGATTTTGGGCGATGGCATCTCGGTAGAAGCTCCTCCGCCTCCAAATAAGGAATGCTGGGCACTCGACTCTTCCGACTGCATATTAGCACCGTATTTCAGGATTTTCTCTAAAAAGGTGCTGTCTTTATCCTCTTCTTTATAAAAATAGGTGGCGCGGTGAATCTCTGTGAAGCAATCGAAAGCCCCGGCTTGTACCAATGCCTCAAAGGTTTTGCGGCTGGCCGCTCGTAAATTGATGCGTTGCGCCATGTCAAAAGGCGTTTTGAAAGGGCCGCGGGCACTTCTTTCTTCCACAATGGCTTCTACCGCGCCTTCGCCTACTCCTTTTACCGCACCTAGCCCGAAACGAATTTCCCCATTCTTATTGACCGAAAAATGATAGCTACTTTCGTTCAAATCAGGCCCCAGTACCTTAATACCCATTCTTCGGCATTCTTCCATAAAGAAGGTTACCTTATCGATGTTGTTCAAGTTGTGGGTAAGCACCGAAGCCATGTACTCCGATGGGTAATGGGCTTTGAGGTAAGCCGTTTGAAAGGCCACAAAAGCGTAGCAGGTAGAGTGCGATTTATTGAAGGCATACGAAGCAAAGGCCTCCCAGTCCGTCCAGATTTTCTCCAGTTTTTTAGGATCATGCCCTTTCTTTTGGGCGTTTTCTATAAACTGAGGCTTGAGCTTATCGAGGGTTTTTCTATCCTTTTTACCCATGGCTTTACGCAGTACATCGGCATCGCCTTTGGTGAAATCGGCCAATTTCTGCGACAGAAGCATTACCTGCTCTTGGTACACCGTAATTCCGTAGGTGTCGGCTAGGTACTCTTCCATATCGGCTAAGTCGTAGCTTACTTCTTCCAAGCCATGCTTACGCTTAATAAAGTTGGGAATGTATTCCAATGGTCCCGGACGATAGAGGGCGTTCATGGCAATCAAATCCTCAAACTTATCGGGTTTTAGTTCTTTGAGGTATTTCTGCATACCCACCGACTCGAACTGGAAGGTACCGTTGGTTTCCCCTTTTTGGTAAAGTTCCAGCGTTTTCTCATCGTCCAGCGGAATGCTGTCGATATCGAATTCTACTCCGTGGTTTTGCTTGATCAGCCTGAGGGCATCTCGGATAATGGTAAGGGTTTTCAGTCCCAAAAAGTCCATTTTGATAACCCCGGCATCCTCAATCACCTTGCCATCGTATTGGGTGATAAGTAGGTCGGTTTCTTTAGAAGTGGCCACGGGCACAATCTCCGAGAGGTCTTTAGGTGCGATGATAATACCCGCAGCGTGAATCCCCGTACCGCGCACCGAGCCTTCCAGAATCTGCGCCTCTTTCAGTACACGTGCCTGCAAATCATTACCTTGGGCGATTCTTCTCAGTTCTTTTACACCTACCAAGGAATCGGCATCGAGGCCTTCTTTTTCCTTTAAGCTTCCCGGCCCATCGATGGGTGCTTTCATCACACGGCCTAGTTCTATCCCGGGTTTATCAGGTACCAGTTTGGCTAATGCATTTGATTCAGCCAAAGGTAAATCCAATACGCGCGCCACATCCTTGATACTCATTTTGGCGGCCATGGTGCCGTAGGTCACAATTTGGGCTACCTGATTTTTTCCGTATTTGTCTACCACATAATCGATTACCCGCTGACGACCTTCATCGTCAAAATCGGTATCGATATCGGGCATGCTCTTACGGTCGGGGTTCAAGAAACGCTCAAAAAGGAGATTGTATTTAATCGGGTCGATATTGGTAATGCCAATGCAATAGGCCACCGCAGAACCAGCAGCTGAACCACGTCCCGGGCCTACAAATACGCCTATGTCGCGGCCTTGCTTAATGAAGTCGGCCACGATAAGGAAGTACCCGGCAAAACCCATGGTACGAATAGTGAATAGCTCAAAGTTGAGGCGCTCTTCAATATCGGCCGTAATTTCTTTATAGCGTTCGCGTGCTCCCTCAAAGGTAATGTGGTGCAAGTATTCCCACTGGTTCAGGTTGGCATCTTCGTGCTTTTGGAATTCCTGTGGAATGGGGAAGTTGGGTAGTAAGATATCCTGCTTAAGCTTAAGGTGCTCTACCTTATCTACTATCTCATTGGTATTATCAATCGCTTCGGGGATCTCGGAAAATAGGGTCGACATCTCCTGTGTATTTTTGAAATAAAATTCATCATTGTAAAACGCAAAGCGGTTGCCTTTAGGGATACCCGCTTCATCGTCAAACTCTTTGGCCGAAGGGGTGCTCTGTTTTTCTCCGGTGTTGATGCAGAGCAAAATATCGTGGGCATTGTAATCTTCCCGGTCCACATAGTGGGAATCGTTGGAAGCAATCACCTTCACATTGTATTTCTTGGCAAACTTTAGCAGCACTTCATTCACGATTTGTTGCTCCTTCATCTCGTGGCGTTGCAGTTCCACATAGTAGTCGTCACCGAAGAGGTCAAGCCACCATTTGAAGACCTTTTCTGCCTCTGCTTCTCCTTTTTTTAGGATGGTTTTGGGTACTTCTGCGCCTATGCAGCAGGTAGTGGCAATCAGGTCTTTGTGGTATTTTACAATCAGCTCCTTGTCGATTCGAGGGTACTTACCATACAGCCCTTCCATATAGCCCAATGAGCAAAGTTTGGTCAGGTTTTTATATCCGTTGGCATTTTTGGCCAACAGAAGCTGGTGATAGCGCACATCTTTTTCCTCACGGGTAAACTGCCGTTTGTGGCGGTCTTCCACCAGGTAGAATTCGCAACCTACTATGGGTTTGATGTTGTATTTGGCTGCTTCTGCCACAAACTTGAATACCCCAAACATATTGCCGTGGTCGGTAATGGCTACGGCTGGCATATTGTCTTGCTGGGCTTTGGCCATCATTTTGGAGATGTTGGCGGCACCATCTAGCAGAGAAAATTGGGTGTGACAGTGTAAGTGGCTGAACTGTGGCATAAGCGGGTGATTGCTAAAAAAGGAATCACGAAAATACGGAATCTGCCTGACTTATGCCCGATAAATTTGGCAGGAAAGAGGAACTACATTTTAATGTACACCACTTTTTTCGTTTCGAAAAATTCTTCTTCGAAGTAGTCGGAAAGCTCAAAAACACGGGCTTTTTTGCCGCTGTCTTTAATTTCCTGTGTAAGATCGCCACCTTTCAGATAGAGCACGCCATTGGAAAGCTTGTGCATGGAGCCACGCAAGATGCGGCCTTTTATCCAACCCATAAATTCGCTCAGTTGGGTAACGGCACGACTCACAATAAAATCGTACTCATTGCGCAGCTGTTCCGCCCGAATTTGTTGTGCCTCTACATTCTCCAAACCCAAGCCTTTGGCTACTTCTTTCACTACCGTGATTTTTTTACCAATGGAATCTACCAAGTGAAAATCAGTTTCGGGAAATAATATGGCCAAGGGAATACCCGGAAAGCCACCGCCTGTGCCCACATCGAGCACGGCACTGCCCGCTTTGAAGGGCTGCACTTTGGCAATGCCCAAGGAATGCAGAATGTGACGTTCGTACAGGTGGTCAATATCTTTGCGGGAAATCACATTGATTTTGCTATTCCAGTCGGAGTATAAGTCTTTCAAGGCCGCAAACTGTGCCTCTTGCTCCTGAGTGATTTCAGGAAAATACTTTTTGATAAGTGCGACTGAATCTTGCATACATCGGGTATTGAATGGCGCCTAAAGGATTTTCTAAGTGCCTAAAATAATTGGGTAGATTAAATAATATCTTCTTTGCCGCGCACCAACTCATACATGAGTTCGCGTGCACGGTGCAACTGGGCCTTTACTGTGCCTAGGGGGGCTTCCAATTCGGTAGCAATCTCCTCGTAGCTCAGCTCATCGAAATAGCGAAGTTTGACCAAGCGCTGGTATTTGGGCGGAAGCTTGTCCACAAAGGTGCGCATAATCTGGATTTTCTCCGTTTTGATGGTTTCCTCTTGTGGATTAAGGTTTTCGTCCTGCACATCAATGCCTACTGCATCGCCATTGTCATCCTTAAAAGAAGCATGGATACTAAAGGTGTCCAATTTTTTCTTACGGATAAAATCAATGGAATTGTTGGTGGCAATACGGAAAAGCCAGGTGCTAAATGTATAGTCTTTTTTAAAGCGATGAAGGTTTTTGAAAGCCTTCGCAAAAGCCTCAATAGTAAGGTCTTCGGCATCATCGACATTGCGCACCATTTTCAAGATCATGTGATACACAGGCTTTTTGTAGCGCTTCATCAGCTCTGCATAGGCCTGCTCATCATTTTCTTTAGTGGCTTGGTCAATCAGGCGGAAGTCATAAAGTGCCTTGTCAGAAAACTGCTTATCTATTTCCATTTAATTTTCTTAGCGAATAATGCGGTAGTGCCGAATACCAAAAAATATAAGCAATATACAAATTCTAGTATTGGTAAAAAGCCCCAAGGGAATCGTGTGCCCATTTTTTTTGTACCAACGGCCCATATGCTGAGCCATACCGTCCATTTTACGAAAAGGGTGGCGCCAAGGATATACCAATCTTGTACAATTACAGTAAAACCTACAGCACTTACCCAATGCAACAAGGTGGCTAGTTGAAAAATTCCTAGTCGAAGCTTATCGCGAAAACGGTAGAGTTTTCCTACGGCCAAGTGGCGCTTCTTTTGCACAAAGTATTCAGACCAGGTTTTTTTCGGGATACTGTACACCATGCTTTTTTCCCCAATTACCACTTGGGTATTATTTCCTTTGGCATGTAGGTTCACAAAAAGGTCGTCATCGCCTCCCATGATATGCTGCATGTGGTTGAATCCCTTTTGTGCTAAAAAGAAAGATTTGCGATAGGCCATATTGCGTCCCACGCCCATATACGGACTCTTGGCCAAACCAAATGAAAGGTATTGGAAAGCGGTAAGTAGGGTTTCAAATCGAATAAACAGATTCAAAAATCCTGATTTCTTTTCATACGGGGAAAAGCCCAGTACAAACTGCGTTTTGTCTGTCACCTCAGAGGCCATCTCCGAGATCCATTGCTTGCTAGCCGGAAAGCAGTCGGCATCGGTAAATAAAAGTAAATCGTATTTGGCGGCTTTCACGCCCAGTGTGATTCCGTATTTTTTTCCGTTGATGTGTTCGGGCGTGTGCTCTACGTGCACGGGTTTCAGCAAGGGCTGATTTTTGCTTTCCTCTCGTAGCAAATCGTAGGTGCCATCGTTGGAGCGATCGTTTACGATAATGATCTCAAATTCAGGGTATTCCTGCTCATAAAGGCGTGGAAGCAAGTGTTTGAGGTTTTCTTCCTCATCGTGCGCGCACACAATTACCGATACGCCCTCGGGACGGTCAGAAGCCTGTTTTTTTCGCGAATAAAAGGCAATGCGGGCAAAGTAAAAGCCATAGTAAAAAAGTAATATGGCTGAGGAAGACAGAAAAATATACAATAAAATCATATTGGGTAGCCCTTGTTTAAAGGCGCGTAAAGATAAGAGAGTATTATGTATTGAAGAAGAAATGCCCAAAATATAGCGGGCAAAATCCGGATGGGTAGGCGTTTATTGCCGCTAATCTTCTATTTTTGCAGCACTTATTATGAAATTTACACTCGAAGCTAAGGATACAGGGAGCAAAGCCCGCGCAGGTGCGGTAGAAACTGACCACGGAACCATCCTTACCCCGATATTTATGCCTGTGGGAACGGCCGGATCGGTGAAGGCGGTTCATCAGCGCGAACTCAAAGAGGATATCAAGGCGCAGATTATCTTGGGCAATACCTATCATTTGTACTTGAGGCCCGGATTGGGCACACTGGAGAAAGCGGGAGGCTTGCATAAATTCAATGGTTGGGATAAACCCATTCTTACCGATAGTGGTGGTTATCAGGTCTATTCTTTATCGGGTACCCGGAAAATTAAGGAAGAAGGCGTTACTTTCAAGTCGCATATCGATGGTTCTAAACATGTGTTTACTCCCGAGGGCGTAATGGACATACAGCGAACCATAGGGGCGGATATTATCATGGCTTTTGATGAGTGTACGCCCTATCCTTGCGAATATTCCTACGCGTGCGAGTCGATGGAGATGACTCACCGCTGGTTGAAGCGCTGCTGTACGCGATTTGATGAAACCGAAGGGAAATACGGCTATTCGCAAACGCTTTTCCCGATTGTTCAGGGTAGTGTGTATAAGGATTTGCGCAAGAAATCAGCCGAAACCATTGCCTCTTACGAACGAGAAGGCAATGCCATTGGCGGCCTATCTGTAGGGGAGCCAGCTGAGGATATGTACGAAATGACAGAACTGGTGTGCGATATACTGCCTGCCGACAAACCGCGTTACCTCATGGGGGTGGGCACTCCTGCCAATATTTTGGAATGCATTGCCTTAGGCGTGGATATGTTCGATTGTGTGATGCCCACCCGCAATGCTCGCAACGGAATGCTCTTTACTACCGAAGGGATTGTGAACATACGGAACGAAAAGTGGAAAGATGATTTTTCTCCGCTCGATGCCGGATTGGGTGGGTATGTGAGTACCTTTTATTCAAAGGCGTATTTAAGGCATTTGATTAACAGTAAGGAGATTTTGGGGGCACAAATTGCCTCAGTTCACAACTTAAGTTTTTATCTCTGGTTAGTAGGAGAGGCGCGCCAGCAAATTATTTCTGGAACATTTTATGGCTGGAAAGAAAAAATGGTAAAGAAATTGATGCAAAGGCTGTGATTTACTCTATTTTTAAGGCATTTAGCAGATTATGAAGATACTCGACCGTTATATTTTAAAGAAATTCCTCACCACTTTCATTTATGTGGTGCTCATGCTGGTAGCGATTATCATAGTTATCGATATCACCGAAAAGAACGATAAATACCTTCGCCATGGATTGGCGCTGGGCGAGATTTTGAATTATTATGCCGCCTTTATTCCCTTCATTACCAATCTGATAACGCCTATTACCGTGTTTATTGCCACGGTATTTGTGACTTCAAAATTGGCCGCCCACACCGAAATCATTGCTATGCTCAGCGGGGGTGTGAGTTTCAGAAGGTTGATGGTGCCGTATTTGATTGGAGCCAGCATTATTGCCGTTTGTTATTTCTATCTCAATTCCTACGTGATTCCCGATGCCAATAAAACCCGCATCGTGTTTGAAAATACTTATTTGAGCAAGCCTTTCTATTTTGATGAGCGCAATATCCACATCAAAGTAGCGCCCAATTCCTATGTGTTTATGGAAAGCTACAATAATAAAAGAGATGTGGGCTATAAGTTTTCCATTGAAACCATTGAAGGACTCGATTTGAAGGAAAAGCTTACGGCTAAAAAGATTGAGTGGGATACGGCTGTCAGTAAGTGGAAAATCACCGATTGGAACAGGCGAAGATTTGATGGCTTGAAGGAGATTGTGAGTTCCGGACAAAGTTTGGATACGGCTCTCAGCATTACTCCAGCCGATTTTGGCAATACCAAAGGCCTACACGAAGCCCTTACCCTTACCGAGCTAAACGAGTACATGGATGAATTGCGCTCCCGCGGGGCTGATAATGTGAATATTTATCAAATTGAAGAATATATCCGCTATATGGCGCCTTTTTCGGTAATCATTCTTACCCTTATCGGGTTGATTGTTTCCGCCAGAAAAGCCAGAGGAGGCACGGGTTTTCAGATTGCCCTCGGCTTTGTGATTGCCTTTGTTTTCATCATTTTCTTTATTCTTTCACGAGCCATTGCGGAGTCCAATTCCATGAACCCTATTCTGGCTGTTTGGATTCCTAATATTGTCTTTTCCTTAGTGGGAGTTTTATTATACAAGACCGTTCCTCGATAATTTATGGGCGATATTAAATCCTATCTCAAGCTCCACTTTGTTGTGCTCATTTGGGGGTTTACAGCTATTTTGGGTTTGTTGATTACCCTTCCTGCTGTGGAATTGGTCTTTTATCGCACCTTATTTGCCGCTATTGGACTAGGGATTTTGCTCTATTTCCGCAAGCGGAATTTTAAAATCGGTTGGGGCGAAATACTCAAGATTGTAGGGACGGGCGTATTAATAAGCGCCCATTGGATTTTGTTTTTTGCCTCAGCCCGTGTGTCCAATGCCTCTGTGGCCTTGGCGGGCATTGCTACTTGCTCCTTCTGGACAAGTTTTCTGGAGCCGCTAATGACCAAGCGCAAAATCAAAGGCTTTGAAGTACTGTTAGGCGTGGTAGTGGTTCTTGGGCTGTATGTGATTTTCCGTTTTGAATTTACCCATGCGGTGGGACTAAGCATGGCCATTGTTTCGGCATTGCTGGCTTCATTGTTTACGGTAATCAATTCACAGTTTACCCAGCGCCATAATCCCTACATGATTACTTTTTATGAAATGGGAGGGGCCTTTATCACCACGGCTGTGTTCTTGCCCTTTTATGCGCTCTTCTTCACCGAAGGTCAATTACAACTTCAACCTACCACTATGGATTGGGTGTGGATTATTATTTTGGCCATAGTGTGTACGGTGTACGCCTATTCCTTATCGGTAGAGTTGATGCAGAAAATCAGTGCTTTTATGGTGAACCTTACCGTAAATATGGAACCCGTGTACGGCATTATCTTAGCCGTACTTATTTTTGGGGAAAGTGAAGAAATGCAAGGCGGCTTTTATTTGGGCACACTTATTATCCTTCTTTCTGTTATTGCCCATCCTTTCCTGGATAAATGGCATTATCGCAAGCAGATTAGTAAAGCGGAAGTGCTATAGTTTCCCTTGCCAAATCATATAATTATCCGGAAAGGAAATAGCTGGTAGTTCTTTAAATATCCCAAATACCGTGGAGCCCGAACCCGACATGCTGGCGTAACTAGCTCCTGCTTCGTACAATTGGACTTTTAATTGGGCAATTTCAGGATATTTAGCAAATACACTCTCTTCAAAATCATTGCGCAATTGCTCGTTCCACTGTTCCATGGGTGTTTCCGAAAGAAATTGTGCTAAGTCAAAATCCATAGCCTGTGGGCGTACTCCTTTGTAGGCTTCGGCTGTTCCCACCGCTATTTGTGGGTTGACCAGTAAAATATGATAGCCAGATAAATCGAGATTGATGGGGCTAAGGATTTCCCCTCTTCCTGTGGCTAGTGCCGGTTTGTTTTCAATGAAAAAGGAGCAGTCACTACCCAGTTGAGCGGCATAATCTTCCAAAATACTGTTGTCGAGGTAGAGTTGAAAGTGCTGGTTTAGTGCCTTTAAGGTAAAAGCAGCATCAGCCGAGCCACCACCTAGTCCGGCTCCCATGGGAATAATTTTGTGCAAATGAATATGCACAGGGCCTAGTTGAAAATCTTTGTTTAGTAACTTATAGGCTTTTACGCATAGGTTGTCGGCCTCCTTGCCGGGAATGGTCAAGCCCGATTGTGAATAGGTAAATTTATTGGCACTTACCACTTCCAGCATATCGCACCAAGCTACGGGAAGCATTACGCTCACCAAATTATGATAGCCGTCTTTGCGTTTTTCGGTCACATATAAGCCAAGATTCACCTTGGCATTTGGGAAATATACCATTAGTCAATCTTTTCAGGTTCTTTCATCAAGCCTTTTGCCTTCCAGCGCTCTTCGTAAATCGAGCGGTATTGAATTTCCACTTGGGCTTTTTGCTCACCAAACCACTGTTTAAAAACCTTTGCTGATTTTTTATTATCGCTAATACCCACCATGCTCACCATTTCACCCGCAGGAATAAGACGACCTCTAATGATGTTGGAATAATAGAAATCGGGGGTAAGACCTTCTCTCTTCGCGATAATGCTATCGGTAAAGTTGGCCGGATCGAGGGCAAATACCGTATCGTTGTAATGGATTTGTATAGACTCGATAAAGGCCGGCCCAATGCCATTGTTGACTAAAATTAATGAATAGGACGAATCGTTGGGACTGGAGTTCCAAACTTCCAGATAAGGCAAAACCGAGGCGTATTGCTGTGTACGTATAAGTGAAGTTTGGTAAATAATCACAAACATGGTTCCCATACTGGCAATGATGGCGGCCGTGCTGAGGAGTTTTTCAGAATTCCAGAAGCGCTTTTTAGATTTCTGTTTCATGGGGTTTACAGGTAGTAACAAAAAATGCCATTCCTTTTCAAGAGTGGCATTTTTTGTTGGTATGGGTTGGTTTATGCTTTGAACATCTCGATTACCTCTTCGGAGATACCTGTGCTGGAATAGCCACCATCGTGGTAGAGGTTCTGCATGGTAATCATACGGCTTAAGTCGCTGAATAAGAATACGCAATAGTTGGCGCAGTCAGCAGCTGAGGCATTGCCCAATGGCGACATTTTATCCGCAAAATCGGCAAAAGCAGAGAAGCCATCGATACCTGAGCCTGCGGTAGTTTTAGTAGGCGACTGCGAAATGGTGTTCACACGTACTTTTTTGGCCTTGCCATAGCGATAGCCGAAACCACGGGCGATAGATTCTAAAACCGCTTTGGCATCGGCCATATCAGTATAGAAAGGGAAGGTTTTTTGAGCCGCGATGTAGGAAAGACCTACTACTGAACCCCACTCGTTCATGGCATTCAATTTCTCCGCTACGTGCATCATTTTATGGAATGATAAGGCCGAGATATCAATGGATTTTTGGTACCAATCGTAGTTCAAATCCCCGTAAGGTTTGCCTTTACGGATATTGGGCGACATACCAATTGAGTGTAGCACAAAGTCAATTTTGCCACCCAAGAGCTCCATGGATTGGCTATATAGTTTTTCCAGATCTTCTACTGAGGTAGCATCAGCCGGAATGATTTCCGTGTTGCAGGCCTTCGCCAGTTCATTGATTTTGCCCATGCGCATAGCGATGGGGGCATTGGTAAGGGTGAACGTGGCTCCTTCGGCATAGGCTCTTTCCGCTACGTGCCAAGCGATTGAGTTTTCATCTAGCGCTCCGGTAATAATTCCTCTTTTCCCTTTAAGTAAGTTGTTGGCCATAGAAATAGTAATTATGATTCTGACAAAAATAGTAAAATATCGCGTATCCGAAAGCCTTAGGGTTGTTCGGGTACCTCTCTTTTAAAGAAAGCAAAGCCACCTTCTTCTTTTAATAGTTTGATTTCCGGGTAAGCCTCCAGTTTTTTCTTCCTATGCACTTTAGAAACAAAATACACCGGACGGTCAATAGGGCCATTGAGGAGCCATTGTTCATCTAAATGTTCCTGCGGCATACCAGGCTGAATTTGGCTGTAATAATACTGCGCATAGCTTTTGAAACCTATGGTGCGTACATATACTTCCTTGTTTTGCAAAGTCTTATAAAATTCAATAGCGCTGCGCTGGCTGTGTGCTTCGATTTTCGGTACTACTATGATAAGGTAGAGTAAAAGCGTGAAGGCACTGGCATAACTAAGCAGCAAAAGAGCAGTGCTGGTTCTTTGCCTGCGAAGGAAGATATAGGCTACAATTACACTTACAATGAAAAAGAAACCTATCAAGCTCTCAAATCCCGTCCACACTACCGGTACGGAAAGGTTCCCCACCGCAAAAGGATCTTTGATTAAGGGGATTAAAGCGTCTTTATATAATACCACCAAAGGTAAAGCCGTGAGCAAAAGTCCAAAAAGAAGTCCTATTACGAGCACTACATAAGAAACTCCGCTATTGATAAGGTTTTTGGAACTGATCAAATGATACAAATAGCGGGCGGCCAAATACGAAAGCGGCAAATAGGCCATGGAGGAATAGTGAACGATTTTGGTTTCGGCTATGCTGAAAAGTATCATCACCACCCAGAACAGGCAAAGCATCCACTTACGGAAACTTCCCCTTTCGCTAATAAATTCATTTCGGAAGGAGGGAAGCGCAAAAATGGACAAGGGAAAACAGCCCAACAGCACCACCACAAAATGATAAAAGAAAGGCTGCTTGTGCCCTGCATCGGGCGTAGTGAATAGGCGGATTTGGTATTGGATGAATTCTACCAAAAACCAAGGCCCGTTTTTAATCGTTTCCCAGCCGAACCACACCGTGGTAACCAAGGTGAAGGTAAGCGCAAAGGCCAAAATATTTTTCAGGTTACTCACTTTGCGGAAACCACTCCAAACCCAATAGCTCAGGAAAGTAAGAAGAAGGAGAAGAAAGCCTACCGGGCCTTTGGTGAGTACTGCCAGTCCGCTAAACAATCCGGCTAGAATGGCATGGCGCAAGGCTGATTTTCCCGGATAACGGCTTGCAGAGCGGTATAAATACACTACGCTCAGGAAAATAAAGAAATTAAATACCGGGTCGATAATGCCCGACTTGAAGTACAAGTGAGGCAAGAAAGAACCAAAATATACTAGTGCCCAAATCATCCCCATGCGGGCATCGTGCAGTCGTTTGCCAAGATAATAGAGCGTGAGCAGGGTGATGATACCAAAGATAGCATTGGGAAAGCGGGCAGCAAATTCGCTTACGCCCCACATCTTCATGCTTACTACTTGAAGCCAAAAAAATAGGGGAGGTTTTTCCCAAAAGGGTTGGTAATTGATTTGCACCACGGTGTAATTACCCGAAATAAGCATTTCCCGAGCCGATTCCGCAAAATTGATTTCATCCCAATCGAATAAGTGCACAGCACCTAAAAAGGGTAGAAAAAATAAAATTCCCGAAAACAGCAGAATATAGGGCTGATAAGGGTTTTTTTTTTTGAGCAAATCGGAGGGTTTTAGCATGGTTTATTTTTCAAGTAAAGACCAGCGCATCAGGCCTATGCGGGTCAAGAAATACAAGAAGGACACTTTCAGTACGCCCAAGCCATAAATGGTGCTTCGCTTTAGGTTGATAGAAGAAGCCTCTTCAAAATACTTGGTAGGGCAAGTAACCTCGGCAATCTGAAACTTATGATGGAAAATCTGTGCGATGGTTTCGTTGTCGAAAATGAAATCATCCGAACTTTTCTCAAAAGGGATGGTGCGAAGCACTTCCGCGGAATACGCGCGGTAGCCGGTATGGTATTCGGAAAGTTTTTGTCCCGATAAAATATTCTGCGTGAGGGTTAGCATACGATTAGCGATGTACTTGTACAAGGGCATGCCTCCTTTTAGCGCGCCATTGCCCAAAATTCGCGAACCGAATACAACAGGATACAAATCATTGCCTATAATGGAAATCATCGCGACCAATAATTTGGGCGTATACTGATAATCGGGATGAAGCATGATTACAATATCGCCCCCCAGTTCCAAGGCTTTGCGGTAGCAGGTTTTTTGATTTCCACCATAGCCTTTGTTTTTTTCGTGGCGGATGACATGCTTAATGCCCAGCTTTGCAGCCAATTGGGCGGTGTCATCTTTACTGGCATCATCCACCAATACTACCTCATCTACCAAGTCGAAAGGGATTTCGCGATAGGTCATTTCAAGGGTTTTGGAGGCATTGTAGGCGGGTAATACCACCACTACTTTCTGATTGTTGTACATGCTAAATCAAATAAAAAAACGAAGATACAAAAAACTGGCAAATGCATTACGCCATCTCCAGCAACTCCCGGGCGGTTTGGTAAGCGTTTTCTGAAGGGCTGGCTCCGCCTATCATTTTGGCAATTTCTTCCACGCGTTCCGAAGGCTCCAACAGTTTGATGCGGCTGACCGTTTTGGCTGCGCTGTTATCCTTAAATACAAAATAGTGAAACTCACCCTTAGCCGCCATTTGAGGTAAATGGCTAATGGTGATTACTTGGTGGCGCGAAGCCATGGTACGCATCATTTTCACCATTTTAAGGGCAATTTCTCCTGATATACCTGTGTCAATTTCATCAAAAATAATAGTCGGAAGGGCGGTCTTGTCGGCAAGTAAGTATTTGATACTGAACATGAGGCGGCTAAACTCACCCCCAGAGGCCACTGATTTTAACTCTTGGGGTTTCATGCCTTTGTTGGCACTAAAGAGCAAGCGGATATCATCAGATCCATGGACTTGAGGCGGAAGCATTTCATGCTGAAAGCTAAGCTGCGCATCGGGCATGCCCAAATCCTGCAATAAAGTTTTGATGGCCTTTTCAATTCCGGCAAACTCCTTTTTGCGCGTATCGCTTAGTTGCTTGGCTAGGCTAATTACCTGCTTTTCCTGCTCTTGAACCGCTTTTTGGAGCTTTTGGAGCGTTTCGTCCATCGATTGGAAGGCTTCTACTTTTTTACCTAGCTCTTCCTGAATTTGCAAAAGTTCCTGTATGCCCTGCACCCTATGCTTTTGTTGCAATTGGTAAATGAGGGTAAGACGCTCTTTGGTCAGCGCAATCCGCTCAGGGTCGTATTCAATCAATTCGCCTTCTTTGGCCAGTTCTTGTACCACATCGGTGGTTTCAATCAGCACACTCTCCAAGCGACTTTTCAGCTGTGCAAATGTTTCGCCAAACTTGCCTAGTTGCTGCAACAGACTGTTTCCGGCACGCAGTGCACTTTCGGCTGCAAACTCGCCTTCGCTGAGTACGGCAAGGGCTTCGGCTATTTTTATCTTGATTTCTTCCGCATTTTCCAGTTTTTGAAGCAGTTCTTCCAGCTCTTCTTGCTCATGTGCTTGCAGATTGGCCGCTTCTAGTTCATTGAACAAAAACTGGTTCAAATCCGCCTCTTTTTGCAGAGCTTCACCCTCGGCTTTCTTTTGCTGATAGTCTTTTTGAAGTTTTTTGAATACCTGATAGCTCTGGCGATAGCTGGTCAGTAGGCTGTGGTTTCCCGCAAAAGCATCTACCATATCCAGCTGAAATTGCGAATCGCCCAGTAGTAAGGTTTCGTGCTGCGAATGCACGTCCATTAGCCTAAGACCTATACGTTTTACGGTGTCAAGCGTGGCGGGTGTATCGTTAATAAAGGCGCGCGACTTACCAGCCGGACTCACTTCTCTGCGGATAATGCAGGTGTTATCATAATCGATTTCTTCTTCCTCAAATAGGGCTTGCAACTGATAAGAAGATACATCAAACACTCCTTCGATGATACATTTTTCTTCTTCATTGTACAGCACCTTGGTGTCGGCCCTATTGCCCATTAAAAGTCCAATGGCACCCAGCATAATGGATTTTCCCGCCCCGGTTTCTCCGGTAATCATACTGAGGCCGGGTGCAGGATGCATTTCCAGCTCCTGTATCAGTGCGTAGTTTTTAATAGACAAGGATTGTAGCATACAGAACTCCCTTTTGGAGGACTAAATTTAATAGGATAGCCTTAAATAACCGCAATTATTTCAAGAGAAGGCGAAGGAAATTCTTATTGAATGATACTTTGGTATTTGTCTTTGTTCGAGGGGTCAATTACAGACAGGATATTGTATACCTCTCTGCGCTGAGGAAGTGGACCCTGGCTAAATATTTGGGTGATTTCCTCTGCTTTGGCATCCAGAAAGGCGATGGTTACTACCGAATTCGGTCGGAGGTCGTGTACCTTTCTCATGTTTTTAAGGCCGTCCACTATAATCTGACGGGCTTCTTCTTGTTTGGTAAGAAACACATCTAGGGCTTTCATGTGATAGTCATAGTACATATCGCGTACCGGGCTCATTTGCTGATTAAGCAGACCTTCTACCAAATAATAGCGATTACGCTGTTTGTTAGAGAACTGCTCCCATCCGGGGTAGCCCGTTTGGGTGGCGTTGTTTACAATATTTTGTGCCTTGAGATAGTAAGGGTCACCGCTTCCTTTTTCAAACGTGTCGGCATCCAGACCAATGATGATGTACGCATAAAAAGCCAAAAGAGAGGAAATATTGGAGCTGAAGTTGTTTTCGTTGAAATTCAGGGGCTGCGATTGATTGTATTCAAAGGTCCATTCTTTGTCGGCAAAGTTGAATACGATGCTTTCGTAATTGGTGCTGTATATCGGACGGATGGATTGAATTTGCACATCGGCTTCATAACTTCCCACGCCTGATCGCGAGGACTTACGCAGGTTGATGATAATATTGCATTGGATACGCTCGTTTTCCGCATATTCTTCCTCTGTCCATTTTCTGTCGTTCAGAAACTGGCCGAAGCTGCGCTGCATGTCATTGAAAATGGCTTCATTCTGAATTTCTGTCCTTTCACCATTCACCACCACGCGCGCGTTCAGTTCCTGAGCATAGCTGCTTAGCGAACCTGAAAGTAGGAGTAGCCAAAGGCTAAGTTTAGGAAGATAGCTTTTGAATGATTTCATGGACAATGTCTTGGGCTACTTCTTTTTTTGATTTTAAAGGAAAGCTTTTGGCTTGCAATTGTGCATCAATCAGCGTGATTTTATTGGTATCGTACCCAAATCCGGCACCGGCATCTTGCAAAGAATTAAGAACGATGAGGTCGAAGTTTTTATTTTTCAGTTTCCCCTCGGCATTTTCTTTTTCATGGTCTGTTTCCAAAGCGAAACCAACAATGAACTGCTTGGTTTTGATTTTACCCAGGCTAGACGCTATATCGGTGGTTTTTTCGAGCTCTATGCTAGGGATTACACCCGCTTCCTTTTTAATTTTTTTATCGGCCACATGCTTGGGTTTGTAGTCAGCCACCGCTGCAGCCAGCACCACAATGTCGCAGGATTCAAACTCCGCTTGACTGGCCTGATACATTTCTTCTGCAGAAGTCACAGCCTTTCGAACAATGGCGTTTTCATTCACACGTTGGCTGCTAGGGCCACTCACTAAAGTGACCAAAGCACCCTGACGACTCAATTCCTCGGCTATCGCAAAACCCATTTTACCTGTGGAATGATTGCCAATAAATCGCACGGGATCTATCGCTTCATAGGTTGGGCCGGCTGTTACTAAGGCTTTTTTACCTGTTAAGGGAAGATTTTTTGTGGAAAAATGTCTCTCCAAAGCGGCCACTAGGTGTTCCGGCTCCGCCATACGCCCCTGACCTACCAAGCCACTGGCCAGTTCGCCATGCTCGGCTTCAATTACTTGATTGCCATAGCTTTGTAAAGTACGGATATTACTTAGGGTAGAAGGGTGCTGATACATGTCCAAATCCATAGCCGGAGCTACTAACACCGGACATCGAGCAGAAAGGTAGCAGGCCAGCAACAGGTTGTCGCAGAGGCCATGAGCCATTTTGGCCAAAGTGTTGGCCGAAGCAGGTGCAATGAGCATCACATCGGCCCATAGGCCTAAATCCACATGGTTGTTCCATTGCCCGGTAGCATCTTTTACGAATTCTTGTAAAGCCGGACGCTTACTTAGGGTGGATAAAGTGAGAGGGGTAATAAAAGTAGAAGCAGAAGCGGTCATCACGACTTGCACTTCTGCTCCTTTTTTTACTAATAAACGGGTTAAAATTGCAGACTTGTACGCGGCAATGCTACCGGATACGCCAAGTAGTATTTTCTTGCCACGAAGCATGTGCAATTATTCAATATCGGGTTTTCTGAACATCACCTTGCCCTCGATGTACTCTTCAGTAGCCACGGTGGTAGGTTTTGGCATTCTTTCGTAGAATTTAGAGATTTCGATTTGCTCGCGGTTCTCGAATACCTCCTCTAGGTTGTCAACAGAAGAAGCAAACTCAGCCAGTTTTTGGCTCAATTCTTCTTTTACTTTGGTAGAAACCTGACGCGCTCTTTTGGAGATGATTGTTACCGCCTCGTATACGTTCCCTACAGGTTCAGCGATTTTGTCAGTGTCTCTTGTGATCAATGACGGATTTGCCATGTTATTCAAATTATAAATTGTTTTCTTCTTTAATTTTTCCAAGCGCCTTAAGCGACTTCTCGTACAAAGGTTCGGCTTCTTTCAGCCATTTGCTCTCCGGAAAACCATCCACAAAGCTAAGATAAAACTCTATGGTTTGGTTGTATCTTTCTCTTTTCTTTGAAAGGACACTTTCCTCAGCCAATAAATATTGGGCTTCTATCTGATAATAGGCGATTTCTTCGTTGAACTTCGAATCGGGGAAATCCTTTTGGAAGTTTTCAAAAGCTATCATTGCCGCTTTTAGGTATTCTTCTTTTCTATACGCCTTCAAATTGAAAAACAGCTTGGTGTTTTCATAGGCTTTTGTTTCCAACTTTACCTGCATTTCATTGATCAGGCGACTCGCTTCCTCACGATAGGTGGAAGAAGGGTAGCGGTTGATAAATATCTGCATGGATTCTATAGCCTGACGCGTGCTGGTTTGATCTAAATTGGCATCGGGCGACTGCATGTATAACGAATAGGCATACATATAGTTCGCTTCTTGCGCATAAGTACTTCTCGAAAAAGTTTCATAGAAGGTCTTGAAATAATGCGCGCTTAAGATGTAATCGCCTTGATGAAAATGGCAATAGGCATAATAATATTGAATCATTTCCGACTCTTCACTACCCCTTACTATAGGCATGATTTCATCGAAAAGTACCGAAGCTCGGTAATAGTCTTTCTTTTCATAATACTTAATAGCCGCTTCGTATTTTAGCTTCCAGTCATCGCTTTTCTGGATTTTACGAAACTTGCTACAGCCACTTATCACCACAGTAATAAGCACAAAAAGTATAAATAGACTACGAGTTTTCAACATAAGGGTGCAAATATACGGCTAGCACTTGTATTTACAAAGGATTGCTACAAGGCAATACACGTGAATGCCTCCTGATAGTGACTGGAAAAGCAAAGAATTATTGTGTGGAACTTACTTTTTAATAATCAGCTTACGCGTGACTATGCTTTTTTGGTCTATCACCAAGGTGTAAAAGTAAACTCCGGGGGTAAACTCTTGGGTGTTGATTTTTAATCGTTTGTCGGAAGGTGAAAGGGTGTATTCGCCCACTGCGCTGCCTAAAATATTTTGCAGAATCACTTTTACTTCTTCATCGTCATTTCCTAGGCGATAATCTAGGGCTATTTCTGAAGAGGCAGGATTTGGGTAAAAGTTGCTCACCGCCACCGAAGGAGCACTGTAGAGGTAGTTGGAGGAGTTTTTATTCCCTACGGTATAATTAATTTCGAAGCTTACCGAATCTTGCATGTCATACATGTTGAAAAAGGTAAGTCGTACACGTCCTTCCGATTCGGTATTGCCAGTTTTGAAGGCCACAGAGAAAGCATCAGAAATGGCACCCGGCTCGATTTTCTGATGTTGGCGTATGTCACGCGCATTGGCTGAACAGCTTTTGCCTGAGCAGAAAGTAAGATAATTTTCTCCGCTTCCTTCTGTTTTGGCATACAAGAAAGCCACCTGAATGGCTTCTGTGCTTGTATTTTGAATGCGGATGATTTTGCGTTCTTCGTTATTCTTGTTCAAGAAAATCTTTTCGGGAGTTTCAATCACTCTAAAGCCTTGAGCTACTGATAGGTAGCTTATGAGTAAAAGGGATAGTATCAAGGCTAAGCGTTTCACAATAAGGGGTTAATCTCGTTGGATAATAAAAGTAAGAAAATATTGTCGGAAAGTAAGAATGGATGTAATAAAAAATATGAGCTTCGACAATATTTTTGATAAGGAGACGTTCGGCCTAGTTCAGCTGTATACGGGTATCTTTCTTTTCTTTAGGGGAATTGCTTGGGTCAAAGTTCTTTAGTACCTGCATGCGGGTAGGTTTTTCTTGAATCCGCCAGTTAAATCCGGGTAGCCTTCTGTCAGGTTCCTGCAGTTCGTGAGGAGGAATAAAAACAGCATCAGGGTTTTTGTAGAAGGTAATGTTTTCTACTTTATTGTTCCGCATCCGTATGGTCATGTCGCTGCAGAGGATTTTGTTCATTCCCACAAGTTGGACTTCGTTTTCCAGAGCGAAATAAATGCTCTCCCCATTGCCATATACATAGAGCTTATCCATGTTGCCATCTACAAATTGAGCCAACATTTTTCGCCCTTTTATTTGGTTGAAGTTGTGAATGGTATCTTCAGAAACAATAAAAGAGTTGACACTTAGGTGCATTTTATCAATTTTATTATAGGCCAGCTGTATGCGTATACTATCGGCTTCAATCTGGCTATTATCGCTCCAAAGCACCGGATCGGTGAAGAAATACATGGACGAATCGCTAAACATATAGGCAAGCGAATCGGAAATGCCGCTAAAATCTTTACTGAATATGCGCACCCGCTTAAAGGCCAATAGGTAGCGTTCGGCCTTGTTGTCGGAATCAAAAGAAGCGAGGGTGTCGGCTGTGAGGTAGAGTGTGTCATTCCCCATGAGCTTTTTCATCATCGGGTTACCATACACTTTGCTTAGGCCACCATCTTTAGTGAATTTGGCTTCATCTCCATAAATCGTCACATCATCTTCTTTGCCATTGAGCACCACTTTTCCTTTGGCGGTATAGAGCTTTTTGGCATCGTCAAACTGGATTTTTTCCGCTTTGATGATATAGGTTTCTGTTTCTATGGTTGCGTCTGAAAGGGTGGTTTGGTCGGCTCCTGTGTTAAAAGTGCCCCCTTTTTCCGCCATAGTTACCACGCCATCCTTGTTCACGATTTCGGTGGGCGTGGTGGTAATGGCAATTTTGGTTTTGGTATTGTAGCTAAGCTTTTCTGCTTTCAGCGTAAAATCAGGGCTTACCAGTACCACATCTCCGGTAAAAACTACGGTATTGTTTTCAGTATTAATGACTCCTCGTTGGCTGGTGAGCGTGGTGGTTTTGTCGTTCACCTTTCCTCCATTGAAATAGTTGGCGTTTTTGGTGGCAAAATCGTAGTCGAGGAAATCGGTAGTCAGGGTCATGGATTTTCCGCTGGTGTATACCACGTTTTGACGAAACTGCGCACTGCGTTTGTCCAAATCATAATCGAGTTTGCGGCCTCGTATGGTGGTGGAGTCGCCTTCTTTTACGACTACGCGTCCAAAAACCTGCATATAACCTCTTTTTTCATAATAAAAGGCTGAGTCTCCTGTGATGACCGTATTTTTCTTCTTGATGTCGAAGCGGACATTTTTCATCAGTTTGATGTAGCCGTCTTTGCCACGCCCTACCTTCTGCATATAGCCCTCGGCATTGTATTTTACATCATTTTTCTTTTGTGCCTGAGCATAGAAAGGACTAAGGAACAAGGAAAAGGCTATAAGGAAGAAAAATAAACGCATGACAGAAGTTGTAGAAATCAATATTGTGCGGCTTTAGACCAAATTAAACGCCAAATTACGCTAATTTCGTTTTTAAACGTTCAATAAAGGGGAAATTTCCGCTCGTTTACTCCCGAAAAACTATGCCAATGTATCAGCGCATGCTCCAATTTTTTAAAGAAAATCACTGGAATCCCCAGCAGAGGTTGCTTGTGGCCGTGAGTGGCGGGATCGATTCTATGGTTTTGTTGGATTTGCTTGGCCAATTGGGCGCTCCCCTAGAAGTGGCGCATGTCAACTATGGGCTACGGGGGGAGGCGTCTGAAGCCGATGAGCAATTAGTGCGCGATTATTGTGCCGAAAAAAAGCTGACGCTCCACCTAAAAAAGGTGCAAGCTGCAGATTGGAAGAGTGAGTCGATACAATTGGAAGCGCGGACCATACGATATCAGTGGTTTTCCGAACTCATGGGGGGCAAAGCGGGCTATATATGCACGGCTCATCATGCCAGCGATTCCTTGGAAACCATTTTGTACAATCTGAGCAAAGGAAGTGGGGTGCGTGGACTTCGTGGCATTCCGGTCGAAAACGGTTCGATAATCCGTCCCTTGTTGTTCGCCACCCGAGAGGAGATTTTGGCCTATGCCCAAGAGCGTAAGCTGGTGTGGCGAGAAGATGCATCCAACCAAAAAGCTATATACAGCCGAAATAAGATTCGCTTGCAGGTAGTACCAGTTTTGAAAGAAATAAACCCGTCAGTTGAGCAAACAGTGCAAGCGCATAGCCGATTTGTTCGGGCTGCGGCTCATTATTGGGAGCAAGCGGTACAGGCTTTTGTGGATCAACAAGTGCCCGTGGAAGGAGGCGGTTGGAAGCTAAGTGTTCAGGGGATAGAACAAACGCCTTATGCAGAAGAGCTTTTGGGTGAAATGCTGGCTGCTTATGGTTTCGTATTTGAGCAAGTGCAAGCTGCTGTGGAAGCATTGAAAAAGGGTGGCACAGGGAAAGTGTTTTATTCCGAAAGCCATACATTGTTGGTAGAAAGAGAGTGCTTGTGGTTGTTTTTAAAAGAGGATAATCCGGCTTTTGAAACGCTTACTATACCCGCCTTGGGGCAATGGGGTGATTTTGAGTTAAAAAGTGTTCCGGCATCCTCAATTGTTAGTTTGGTAAGCCCCCCGCATGTGGCCTATTTTGATGCGCAGCAGGTACAATGGCCGCTCAAGGTACGCGCTTGGCAAACGGGGGACTGGTTTATCCCTTTGGGCATGAAGGGGAAAAAAAAGCTGAGCGACTTTATGATAGATGCCAAAATTCCCTTAAACTTGAAAGCAAGCCTTCCGGTATTGGAAAGCGCTGGTGCTATCATGTGGTTGGTAGGTCAGCGCATAGATGAGCGCTTCAAGGTAAAGCCCGACTCTACAGAATTGATTCGGATTGAATGGATAAAGCAACGCACGGATGATTAACCCTTTCAAAAAATCGTACACAAGCAAGGAGCTCAATATGTTTCGCTTTTTGGCGCGGGTAACGCTTTTCGAGAAGTTGACCCATAAAGAAATGGCCTTATTGGTGCCTATGCTCCACTTGCGCAATTTTAAACAAGATGATGTGGTGTTTTTCCGAAACGACCCCAGCTACGCCCTGTACATCATCAAGCACGGACGCGTTTCTTTGAATATCGATGTGCACGAGCGTATGGAACCGCTTACCACTATCAAGTCGGGTCAGGCATTTGGCGATAATTCCCTTTTGCCCAAAACCAGAAGAATATACAACTCCATTGTATTATCTGAAACAGCCGATATTTATGTGTTGCCTCAGGTGAATTTGCTGGAAGTATTTGCCCAACATCCCGAAATCAAAGCTAAGATGCTTGAGAGTCTAGCCGAGTTGTACAATTCCTACACAGTCAACCTTTTTAAGGCCTACAAATCCTCATTTGGTTTCTTTAATTTGGGTCATGCCTACCTAAGCGAAGCTGAATCGGATAATTCCTACAAATAGTTTCTACTATTGAAAGCGATTGAATAATTTAGCGCTGCAATCGTTTTTTATTCCATTCTTATAAAATAAATCATTATGAAAGTAACCGTAGTAGGGGCGGGTAATGTGGGTGCTACATGTGCCGATGTTATTGCGTTCCGTCAATTAGCCGATGAAGTGGTGCTAGTAGATATTCGTGAAAACTTTGCTGAAGGTAAGGCTTTGGATATTTATCAAACTACCAGCTTGATGGATGTTAAAACCAAAATCAGCGGCTCTACCAATGATTATAGCAAAACTGCCAACTCCGATGTAATCGTTATTACCTCTGGCTTGCCACGCAAACCGGGCATGACCCGCGAAGAATTGATTGGTACCAATGCCGGTATTGTGAAGTCAGTAGCAGAAAATGCCCTGAAATATTCACCTAAAGCCGTTATCGTGGTGATTTCCAATCCTATGGATACCATGACTTACCTTACATTGAAGAGCTTAGGTTTACCAAAGAACCAAGTTATCGGTATGGGTGGTATTTTGGACAGCGCCCGTTTCAAGGGTTATTTAGGCTTGGCCCTAAATGCACCTGCGGCTGATTTGCAAGGAACTGTTATCGGTGGTCACGGTGATACAACCATGATTCCTTTGACCCGCTTGGCTACTGTAAACGGAATTCCGGCTTCTCAATTCCTTTCTGCAGACCAGTTGAAGCAAATTGCTGCTGACACCATGGTAGGTGGAGCTACCCTTACTAAAATGCTGGGTACTTCCGCTTGGTATGCGCCAGGTGCTGCGGGTGCTTTGCTAGTAGAAAGCATTTTGCGCGACCAGAAACGTGTAATGCCTTGCTGCGTGTATTTGGATGGTGAATATGGCCAGAAAGATATCTGCTTAGGCGTGCCTGTGGTAATTGGTCGCAACGGATGGGAGAAAATTGTAGATTATAAACTTACAGCTGATGAGCAAGAGGCTTTCAACAAGAGTGCCGATGCAGTTCGCAGTATGAATAATGTCCTAAAAGAGTTAAACGTACTATAAGCCTAAAGCTTAGTCTGCATATATAAGCCTTCTGTCGTACAGAGGGCTTATTTTTTTGTTCAAAGCCTATTTAATTCTGCTATTTTTGATACTTTGCCTCTTCAAAGTTCAATAATGCTTGCGATACGATTGATAGTGGTTTTGGGAATGAGTTGCCTGTTTGCTTTGGCCGCTTGGGCGCAGCCTCCTGCTACCAATATGACTTCTAAGAATCCGGAAATTGATATTCGTGATTCTCCTACAAAGAGAAAAACGGTACTTTTTCTAGTCAGAAGTAATACCAGCAAAACCATGTATGGTAATCCTTGCGTGCAGGAAGTGACCCGTAAAATGGGATTTGAATACCTCGTAGTACCTAAGGGACAAGCCCTCAACCGCAATGGATTCAGCCGGACTATGCACAATGGGGCGGTTTCTTTGGCCCTATTTTTCAGGAACGGGCCTTTATGGAAACTACGCGCCCGCCATAAAATCAAGAAGTGCCGCCAGAAAAGTGCCGATTTTATGGGTTAGATGCCTGTGTAATTGAAGGGGCTTATTTTTTTAAGCTCTTCTTTTATCTTCTGGCTAACGGCCAAAGTATCGATAAAGGCATGAATCGTTTGCTGGCTCATCTTTTCGTTCTTACGGGTAAGTCCTTTCAGCGCCTCATAAGGTTCAGGGTAGCCTTCTCTTCTTAAAATCGTTTGAATACCTTCGGCTACTACTGCCCAGTTGTTTTCCAAATCAGCCTCAATGGCTTCTGCATTGAGCTCAATTTTATTCAATCCTTTTTCCAAAGAAAGTAAGGCGATTTGCGTATGGGCAAAAGGGATTCCGATATTGCGAAGTACCGTAGAGTCAGTAAGATCGCGCTGTAAGCGTGAAATAGGAAGCTTAGCCGCCAAGTGTTCAAACAAGGCATTGGCAATACCCAAGTTTCCTTCCGCATTTTCAAAGTCGATAGGGTTTACCTTATGCGGCATGGCCGATGAACCCACTTCTCCGGCTTTGATTTTCTGTTTGAAATAACCCATGGAGATGTACTGCCAGATATCGCGGCTCAGGTCTACCAAAATGGTATTGATACGCTTATAGGCATCCATCAGAGCGGCCAGATGATCGTAATGCTCAATCTGGGTGGTGGGTTGACTACGCTTTAAGCCTAAAGTTTTTTCCACAAAGGTATTTCCAAAGGCCAACCAATCAATAGCCGGATAGGCTACGTGATGTGCATTGAAATTACCTGTAGCACCACCAAATTTCGCAGCATAGGGAATCTGTTGTAGTAAGGCAAGTTGCTCCTCAATACGGCTTACGAATACCTGAAACTCCTTGCCCAAGCGGGTAGGGGAGGCTGGCTGCCCGTGGGTGCGTGCCAGCATGGGGATATCAGTCCAATCGCTAGCAAGTTTGGCCAGAATACCGTGTACAAGTTTGATTTGAGGAGCCAACACTTGCTCCAGCGCATCGCGCGTGAGTAAAGGGATGCTGGTATTGTTAATGTCTTGCGAGGTAAGCCCAAAGTGGATAAACTCTTTGTATGACCCAATCTGCAAGTCGTCAAAAGCCTTTTTAATAAAGTATTCCACGGCTTTTACATCGTGATTGGTCTCTTTTTCTTTGTCCTTAATCCACTGCGCATCGGCATCGGAGAAGTTCTCCACCAAAGCACGCAGCTGAGGGAAAAGTGTAGCGTCAAAGTTGGCTAATTGAGGTAAAGGAATTTGACATAAAGCAATAAAATACTCGATTTCTACATGCACACGGTATTTTATCAGTCCCCATTCGGAAAAATAAGGAGCCAATGAAGTGGTTTGCTTGCGGTATCTGCCATCAACCGGTGAAATTGCGTGTAGTGAGTGTAAATCCATGCCTCTTACAAAAAATAAAGTGCAAAAGTAATAAACTCAGGTGGAGATTTGACTAATATTTCTGGAACAATTCCCCTTATTCATGAATTATATGGTATGCAAACCAAAATCTTACCTAATTTTACAGTCTAATCAGAGTATAATTCCCTTTATTGGGACAAAAGAATAGAAAAATGGCTTTTAGTTTTTTTAAAAAGAACGATAATAAACCTGCCGCTCATGTAAATGAAAAGTACTATCATTTGAAAGTGCGGGAGGTAATCCGGGAAACTTCCGATGCAGTGAGCTTGGTGTTTGATACGCCATCAAAACCTATGGTGTATCAGTCAGGTCAGTTTTTGACCCTCATTATGCAGGTAAATGGAGAAAAAATCCGTAGAGCATACTCGCTTTGCAGCTCTTCTTTTGTGGATGAATTTCCTGCCGTAACGGTAAAAAAAGTGGAAGGCGGCAAAATGAGCACCTGGATAAATGATACCGTAAAGGCGGGCGATGTAATAGAGGTGATGGAGCCCATGGGGCATTTTACCACTACTTACAAAGCTGAGCAAGCTCGAACAATAGTTCTGTTGGGAGGAGGTAGTGGCATTACGCCTTTAATGTCCATCACCAAATCGGTGCTCGATCAAGAGCCTAATTCCAAGGTTGTGCTGATATATGCCAACCGTAATCTGGAATCGGTGATTTTTAGAACCACTTTAGAAGAAATGCAGCAAACCTTCGGCAATCGCCTACGCGTGGTACATATTTTGGATGTGCCACCTGTAAACTGGTCGGGAGCCAGCGGTATTCCTACTGTTGATCTACTGAGCAAGCTGGTTTCGCAAGAAGTAAATGAGGTGTCAAAAGCCGAATACTTTATCTGTGGCCCGCAAGGGATGATGGATAATGCTGAAAACGCGCTCCTGGGCTTATCCATTCCAAAAGAGAAAATCCGTAAGGAAAGCTTTACCAGTACTTCTGATAAGAAGCCGGTGGATGTGGTGTCTCCTTCAGCTGCCTCAGGTTTAGAGGTGAAAGTGATTTATGATGGCGATGAGCACGTGTTCACCGTACCTTCCGGTAAGACGATACTTGAAACAGCATTGGGCTTGGATATAGACTTGCCCTACTCGTGCCAAAGCGGACTTTGTACGGCTTGCCGTGGTAAATGCCTAAGCGGAGAGGTGCATCTGGATGAATCGGAAGGTTTGTCTCAGTCAGAGATTAACGAAGGTTATGTACTGACTTGCGTTGGTCATCCTAAAAGCCCCGGAGTAGTAATCGAAATTGGATAAAATACTGAAAGCTTACCGAATAGGTAAGCTTTCTTGTTTTTTGACCGGAAATGAATAACTAAATCCGGCATGAATGCGGCTGAGCCCATGCCCAATCTCTCCATAAAAGCCTATGCGGTCGGATACCTTGGCTTCTATCCCGACAATCAAATCCCATTGTGTAACTTTAAATGAATTAAATCTAGGAATGGGAGGCAATAAGGAATAGAAGAAATTTCGCTTTTGCTGAGAAACCATACCCACATGAACCCTCACTTTTTCTTTGTAAATAGGATAGTACAGTAGGCGGATGCCTCGCGAGAAATGTTTACGAGAGCTTTGGGGCAATATTTCGTGTCGATCCCATTCTTTTCCTGAAAATCCCCACTGATAGCCTATCGCGATAGGAAAGTCATTTAGTTTGGCATCGGCTGAAAAAAGTAAGGGCGGTATGTCGGTGCTGAAAGTTGGCGCGCCCAAGCGGGAATTTAGCCCTAGCGCACCGCGTAAGGTGAAGGATTCTATGCCTTGTGCCATCAGTATTTCGGCCATTCCTGTCAGCAGCAAAAGGAGTAAAAGTTTTTTCATCTTCATGGTCTTGGGTTTAGACAGTCGTCAGAATTTTGTTTATTTGAACCATGACAAGCCAAGTGGCTTTTACCCCTACGACTAGACTTAAAAAATTATGATACAAGAAATCAAACCTGCCCCACGTCACTTTCTAGACCAAGGATTTACCGTTAAAGAATGGAGTCAAATTGAGCCCTACTTTCAACAATTGCTAGTGCGCAACCTCGATTCGGTAGAAGCCCTAAAGCAATGGTTTAAAGACCGCAGCGAGCTGGAATCGGTACTTTCTGAAGACATGGCCTGGCGCTATATCCGAATGACCTGCGACACCACCGATGATAAAATTCGGGAAGCCTTCGAGTTTTTCGTGTCGGAGATTGAACCGAAAATTGCCCCTTTGGCCAATGAATTGAACAAAAAAGCCTTGGAGAGTCCGCACTTGGGGGCTTTGCGTAAAGAAATCGGCTACGATATCATGATCCGTAGCATGGAGAAAGACTTTAAGAACTTCCGAGAGAAGAACATTCCTATTCAGACCGAAATCCAAAAAGAATCGCAGCGCTTTGGAGCAATCTCCGGTGCTATGTCGGTAACGATAGCTGGGAAAGAGTTTACCTTACAACAGGCGGCTGTGCTTTTGCAAGAAACCGACCGCGCCAAGCGTGAAAAGGTGTATCGCCAGATAGCCGATAGACGCCTGCAAGATAAAGATACGCTCAATGAGCTGTACACCAAGCTGATTCAGCTGCGCCATCAGGTAGCGGTAAATGCCGATTACGAAAACTTCCGCGACTACATGTTTTCGGCCATGGGGCGATTCGATTATTCGCCTACCGACTGCTTCGACTTCCATATTTCGGTGGAAGTGGAGGTTGTCCCCTTTCTACATGAGTTTGCCCAAAGAAGAAAAGAGACCTTGGGAGTAGATGCCTTGCGTCCGTGGGACAAAGCCGTAGATCCCGAAGGCAAGCAGCCGCTCAAACCTTTTGACGGGGGCAAAGACCTGACATCCAAAACTATAGAATGCTTCAATCGTCTGGATCCGTTTTTGGGCGATTGCCTGAAAACCATGGAGAAAATGGGGCATTTGGATTTGGAATCCAGAAAAGGCAAAGCTCCCGGTGGGTATAATTATCCTTTGGCCGAAACGGGAGTGCCTTTTATTTTCATGAACGCCACCAGCACGGTGCGCGATATGGTCACTATTTTGCACGAAGGCGGTCATGCGGTTCATTCTTTCCTTACCCGCGATATGGAGTTGAACGACTTCAAAAATACACCTTCCGAAGTGGCCGAACTGGCCAGCATGAGCATGGAATTGCTTTCCATGGATCATTGGGATGTGTATTTCAGCAATCCGGAAGAACTGAAACGGGCTAAAAAGGAGCATCTGGAACAGATTATCGAAACGCTACCTTGGGTGGCGGCCATCGACAAGTTTCAGCATTGGATTTACGAAAATCCTGAGCATGGCCTGCATGAGCGCTTGTTTATATGGAATGAGATTCACGATGCCTTTAGCGATGAAGTAACGGATTGGTCGGGATTGGAAGAGCAGAAAAAGCACGTGTGGCAAAAGCAATTACACCTATTTGAAGTGCCTTTCTACTATATTGAATATGGCATGGCACAATTGGGCGCTATCGCGGTGTGGAAAAACTTTAAGGAAGATCCCAAGAAAGGTTTAGAAGGGTATATGAATGCCCTAAAACTCGGCTATACCCGCTCCATTCCGGAGGTGTATGCGGCTGCCAATATCAAATTTGATTTTAGTAGGGAATACATCAAAGAACTAATGGATTTTGTGAAGCAAGAGCTGGATGCGTTAAATTGATTAATCGAAGGCCCGCTTAAGCGGGCTTTTTTTAAATAAAATAGATGTTTAAACATTTATTTTGGTCTTGCGTATATAAGCCTATGCAGCGTAGAGAGGCATTGAAAGGAATTGTAACACTAAGCATTAGCCTACCCATGACCAGTTTACATGATTTGAAAAATTGGGTTTCTTCTAAAGAATCCAGCGATAAAATGCCCGTTTTGTTTGTAGGGCATGGCAATCCTATGAATGTGTTGTGGGACAACGCTTTCACGCGCCATTTAAGCGCATTAGGTCAGCGGTTGGAAGCGCCCAAGGCGGTATTGGTTATCTCTGCCCATTGGCTTAGCCGCGGTACGCATGTGGCTACTAATCCAGCACCGCCCACCATCCACGATTTTGGCGGTTTTCCTTCCGAGATGTACGAAATTCAATATCCGGCTCCCGGAGCCCCCGATTTGGCTATGGAAATCGCTCAGCGCGTACATTTCACCGAAGTGCATACTGATGAGGAAATGGGACTTGACCATGGCGCATGGACGGTGCTAAGATGGATGTATCCCGAGGCCAATATTCCGGTATTTCAAATGAGTATAGATGCTACCCAAGGGCCGACTTATCATTATGCTTTGGCAAAGGACTTAGCTTTTTTGCGCAAACGGGGTGTGATGATTCTGGGTAGTGGTAATATCGTGCACAATCTTAGGATTTTGGATTGGCAAAACCCCGAAGCAACTCCCTTCGATTGGGCCAAAGAATTTGATGAAAAGGTAAAAACTCAAATCCTGAATGGCGATCATCAGCCTTTGATAGATTATTTACAATGGGGTACTTTGGCCAAAACGGCCGTACCTACCAATGATCATTACCTGCCCATGCTTTACACCTTAGGCTTGAAAGAAAAGAGCGATGAGGTAAGCTTTACCTACGAAGGTTTTCATCATGGGAGCATCAGCATGCGCTGTATACAGCTTTCCTCATAAGCGGGAAAACTGCACTACGTAGCAATCGGTAAATTCAGCTTTTAGCCGTTCTACCAGAGCTTCTGCTTGCGCGCGATTGGCAAACTGGCCTAAGATAACGCGATACACCTTTTTGCCCTGTACCTGTGCTACCTGTATGGTTACCTCTTGCTGATATTTTGTTTTCAGTTCCTGAGAAAGGCGCATCAGGTTGGCCATTTCCTGATAACTTTTAATTTGCACCCCATAGCCGCTCGGCTGTGCTGCTTCCACATCCATTGAATAAAATTCGCCCAATCCGCTTCCAGCATTTCCATCTGTGCCGCCTGTGCCACCTCCGGAACCTTCCAAGGTGTTAATCACTTCCACGCGGGCATCTACCACGCCTGCTGTAATCATATCAATGGCCTGAGCGGCCGATTTTGATAAATCAATCACGCGGCCGGGAGAAAAAGGACCTCGGTCATTAATGCGTACGGTTACGGTTTTGTTATTGGCCAGATTGGTCACCTGTACCAGTGTATTAAAGGGCAGGGTTTTGTGGGCAGCGGTGAGCGCATTATGCTTATAGATTTCGCCATTGGCCGTGGTGCGGCCTTCAAACTCATCGCCATAAAAAGAGGCTTTGCCCATCTCGATTTGCGCGCGTAGCGCGAGGGGTAACAAAATAAGTAGAAGTAAAATAGAAAATCGCATCATCAAGAATACGAGAAAGTAAGGAAAGGAACAAGAAGTGTTTGCGTGTTTAAGTGGGTACGTGCGGGAGTGTTTGAGTGTTAAAGTGTGTAAGTTTTTGAGTGTGTAAGTGTTAAAGTGCGGAGGTGTTAGGGTGTATATGTGTTAACGTGTTTGGGGGTATTTTGGGTTTGTGGAAATTAGTATGGGGATATTTTCTATATTGTAAATGGCAAGAGCTAAACTGTAATTTTAAGTACCCGACACCATCATTAGGAGTAGGTTGAAAATTAATTATTAATATGAATAACTTATTAAGTCTACCATCCCCCGAAGTCAATGGGCTCTTCCCTGATGAATATGACAAAGTTAATAGGCTAATAATTATCGGAAATGGCTTTGATTTAGCTCATGGTTTAAAGACAAGCTTTAAAGACTTTATTAATGATTATTTGTTTGAGGTGTTGAGAAAAATAAAATCAAGGAAGAATTACGAAGATTCTCTAATTTCTTTTCAGACCTATTATCCGGTCTCTATTTTAAGGGATTTGGATAATTACCCGCGAGAGAAGATAGTTGAGTTTTTTCAAAGGCTAAGAACAAATGAGAGAGATTCATTCGTTAAATATTCCTCATTACTTAGTGATATTCTTAGTGAAGTTAATCAGAAGAAATGGGTTGATATTGAGTTGAGGTTTTTTAAAATGTTAAAAGATTATCGAAATGATGAGGAATCTGTTAAAATCATCAATCAAGATATGGACTTTCTTAAAGAAAAACTTAAGGAATACCTGATTAAGGTTTGTAAAGGACATAAGCTAGAATTGATTCCAGAGATTAAATCTCAATTCAAACAAGTTTTAAAGAAAAAAGAGGCGCAACCGAATACCATCAAATCTGATATGAAAGTCGCTTCCACCTGTGTATTGAATTTCAATTATACTTCAACCCCGGAAGAATATATGAAGGGTCTTAAAATCTCTAATCATATACAAATTCATGGAAGTTTAAACGGTGATAATATTTCCAGTCAAGGTTTGGTGTTTGGTTTTGGAGATGAGTTGGATGATGATTACTTAAAATTTGAAAAGCAGGAAAATGACGATATTTTTGAGCATATCAAATCATTCAAATATTTACATTTTCAAAATTATCGTAATCTTTTAGACTTTATTGAAAGTGACCCTTTTCAAGTACATGTTTATGGGCATTCTCTTGGTTTATCTGATAGAACGCTATTGAATACCATTTTTGAAAATAGAAATTGTATTTCCATAAAGTTGTTTTATCATAAAACAGATAATGGAGATGATTTTGAAAGAAAAACGTATGCCATATCAAGGCATTTCAGAAGTAAAGAAGCGCTTAGGTCGAAGGTGGTAAATAAGGAACTATCAGAGCCAATGGGGCAATTGATGCAGAAAAACAACCCTTGAATCCTTTCTTTCTCAAATTTCCTTGATTGAGTTTAGGTCTGAATTACTAATTAGTGGATGGACCTATTTGAAACTAATGCAACTCTTTTTTAATACATCCTTATCCACCCTCCATATTCTAAACACTAAATCCCACCTTCCATTCTAAAACAAAAAGCCGCCCTCTGAGAAGGCGGCTTCGTTATTGGAATACTATAAATTATAATCCTCTTTTGGTATCCCATTGCTCCAGGTAGTCGGCTACTCTGCGCACCAGCATGCCTCCCAGTGATCCATCTACCACGCGGTGGTCGTAGGAGTGAGAAAGGAACATCTTGTGGCGAATGGCTATCACATCACCTTGTGGAGTTTCTAATACCGAAGGTTTCTTCTGGATAGCGCCCAAGGCCAAAATACCTACTTGAGGTTGCATAATGATAGGGGTACCCATTACATTGCCAAAGGAACCCACGTTCGATACCGTGAAGGTACCACCTGATAGCTCATCGGGCTTCAATTTGTTTTCACGGGCTCTTCGGGCCAGGTCATTTACCTTTTTGGCTAATCCGGTAATGCTGTATTGGTCGGCATTATGGATTACAGGCACAATAAGGTTGCCACTTGGCAAGGCCACAGCCATACCGATATTGATGTCGCGCTTCTTGATGATGCGGTCGCCATCTACCGATACATTGATCATAGGGTAGTCTTTGATGGCTTTTACCACCGCCTCGATAAAGATAGGTGTAAAGGTAAGTGCATCACCTTCGCGCTTAGCAAATTCATCTTTCATTTTGCCTCTCCACTGTACCACGCTGGTCACATCTGCCTCTACGAAAGAGGTAACGTGCGGAGCAATACGCTTAGAGTCGACCATACGCTGGGCAATCATCTTACGCATGCGGTCCATCTCAATGATCTCGTCATTGGCAGAAATGGAAACCGGCATACGCTCTGGTTCGCGAACGGCAGGGGCTGGGCTATTAGCAGCAGGAGCGGCCACTACGGCTGCGCCTTTGCCACGGTTGGCCACATAGGCAAGGATATCTTTTTTGGTTACGCGTCCTTTCTCACCTGATCCGGGTACGGTATCGAGTTCGGCCATGGCAATGTTTTCTTCACGGGCAATGCTCATCACCAGCGGAGAATAGAAACGGCCACTGGCAGGTGCTTGAGCGGCTACGGTTCCGTTGCTCTGGGCTACGGGCGCAGGGCTGGCTTTCTCGGCTACCTTGGTTTCGGCTGCGGCCACAGGGGCAGAAGCGCTGGCTCCTCCGGCTGTTTCGATAATGGCAATAGGCTTGCCTACGGCCACCACTTCACCTTCTTGGGCCAAAATTTTCACTAACTTACCGGCATGGGTAGCGGGTACTTCAGTATCTACTTTGTCGGTGGCTACTTCAAGCACAGATTCATCTTGCTCAATCGCATCACCTTCTTTTTTTAACCAAGTAAGCACGGTGGCTTCCATGATACTTTCGCCCATTTTGGGCATGATCATTTCTACTGTTGCCATTCTGTATTTTTACTGTTTTGGAATTAGCTCAAAAGTTTCGAGGCACAAAATTAGTATTTCCTAGCATCAATTCAATCGTTTCCGGACAAAGTTTGCCGGATGAGGTTCAATACCTGCGTGGTGGTTAGTTGGATGTTCTGCTGACGGTCGGTGCCCAGGCGCAGTTCGCGGGTAAGGGTTTGCTTTCCATCGGCATAGGCAATCCATACCAATCCCACAGGTTTTTCGGGCGTACCGCCACTGGGGCCGGCTATACCGCTGGTGGCAATGCCGATATCAGCTCCCATGCGTTCGCGTACACGGTTGGCCATTTCATGGACTGTTGCTTCACTTACAGCTCCGTATTTTTCCAGCGTAGCTTTTTGTACACCCAGCTGATTGATTTTGAGCTCGTTGTGATAGGGGATGATGCTGCCGCGATAGTAGGCAGAAGCCCCCGCCACGCGGGTGATGGTATGCGAAACTAGTCCGCCTGTGCAGCTTTCCGCAAAGGCAATGGTTTTGTGATGTTTCAATAATAGTTGCCCGATTTTTTCCTCCAGGTGTTCTTCATCGGTACCGAAAATATATTCGCCAATAAGAGGGAATAGGCTATCGAGTTGTTTTTGAATATCTTTTTCCAAATCCTCTTTGGAAGTACCCATGGCGGTAAGGCGAAGCTTTACCTGATTGAGCGAAGGCAGATAGGCCAGTTTGATATGGGTTGGCAGGGCTTCTTCCCATGCTTGAATGCGGTCGGCTAGTATAGACTCCGGGATACCTACTGTGCGCACCAGCTGGTGTAGGATGACGGGCATCTGGAAAGTAGCTTTGAGATAAGGCAGCACGTAGTTTTCCATCATGCGCTTCATTTCATAAGGTACGCCCGGCATGGAGAAAAATACTTTTCCGTTTTTATCGAAGCGCATACCGGGGGCGGTGCCTACCTCATTGGGTACCATAGTACAGTTATGAGGTAAAAAAGCCTGACCGCGGTTACGTTCATTCAGCGTGCGGCCTCTGCGCTCGAATAGCTCGGTGATGGCGGCTAAAGCTTCCTCGTTTAGCACCATTTCGGAACCAAAGTAGCGGGCAAGGCAAGGTTTGGTGAGGTCATCGTTGGTAGGACCAAGGCCTCCCGTGATGAGGATAATATCCGCCCGACTTTCGGCTTCGGACACGGCCTGAAGAATTTCTTCTTCTGTATCGCCAATGCTGGTTTTGCGTATGGTTTTGATTCCGATTTTATCGAGCTCGGCACTCATCCATTGCGAATTGGTATCCACAATCTGACCATATAAAATTTCATCACCTATGGTGAGTAATTCGGCCTTTACTAGTTTCATAAATGAATAAATAGAGGTTGACGTGTTGATTGAGCCATTCATATTAAATGTATAACCCTTCCATTGAATACACGTAATGCAAAAGGGAATTAAAATGTTTTGAAATTTATGCTATCCGAAGAAACCAAACTAGCGCTGCGTAAAGAGTTTTTATTTTTGACCTCCCGAAGTGGAGGAGCCGGAGGCCAACATGTAAACAAGGTCGAGTCAAAGGTGCAGATTAAATGGGATGTGATGGCTTCGCAGGTGTTTGATGAGGAAGAAAAAGATAAAATTCTGAAAAAACTAGCGAAGAAGATTACTACCGATGGCGTGCTAATGGTGAGCGCCCAAGGCTCGCGTAGCCAAATGGAAAACAAAGAAGTAGCTTTGGAGCAGATTTTTAAGTGGATTGAGTCGGCATTTAAGGTGCTAAAAATCCGCAGGCAGACCAAGCCCCGTAAAGCGGATATTTTGAAACGATTGGATGAGAAAAAATCGGTAAGTGAAAAGAAGAAGAGTAGGGCCAAAGTAAAAGTTTAGGGACTAATCTGAATTTTTTTAATCCATACCTTGTCACCTTGGACAATTTGAAGGCTATAAAGTCCGGCAGCCCATGAGGAACAGGGAATTAATTGAAGCGCGGGTGAGAGCACCCCAACCGCCACGCGCTGGCCTTGTGCCGACCACACTTCAAAATGGGCATCTCCGGCCAATTGCGTTTCAATGAAAATATAATCGCTAGCTGGATTAGGGTAAAGGATAAACCCTTCCTTATCTACTTCCTCTCCACTCGAAAGTAGGTATTCGGCAGTAAATTGCTGGCTTACATGGCCCACACATCCTTCCGCATTTTTTTCTTCCAGGCTTACGCTGATACTTTCAGGCATCAAAAAGGCATAGCGCAGGGTAGCACTCGTACTTTTTATCTCTCCATTGATAGTCCATTGATACGAAGCCGCTTCCGAATTATCCGATTCAAGGATTAATAGGTTATTGAAATTCAGATCGATAGGGTCTGTATTGGCACTAAAGCTAGGTTGGTAGGTAATAACTGTTACCTGTACTTCTGTTCGTTCGCCCTCCCAAAGTCCATCAGCTGAGGAAATCAAATACCCTTGACTAGTTTGTGGACTTACGGTGAAGTTTTCACCTCTATGCACTAAAACAGGCGGTGTGCTGGCCTCATAGAAATTAAATACTTGTCCGCCAGAAGGCTGAAGTAGGATACTTGAACCCGCGCATAGTTGCACATCGCTGATTTGTGGTGCAGGAAGGGTGCCTCGGGTAAGCGTTTTATCTATTTGCAGGTTACAGCCTTGTTCGTTTTCGGCAATCAAGCTAATCGTTACCGTGTTTTCATTAGGCAGGCTAAAGGAAGGGGCATCTTCCTCGCTAAATAATGTGCCATTGATAAGCCATTGAAAACTCACAGCATCGGTACTGGTATTGTTGAGTTGAACTTGTGCGGCATTAGCTCCTGCACTTGTATCCGGACTCAGATTAAAGGAAGGAGACAAAGGATACACTTTGATTTGCACCACCTCCGGCAAACTCTCATAACTTCCCTCCGCGTTGCTTACATAGAATAGGGTATCTGTGGACAGCCCATCAGTAGTGAAACTCGTGCCTTCATACAAAAGCGTTTCCAAATTGGCTTCTTTATATACTCGAATAAGGCCAGTATTGCTGGCTTGAAGGTTGGCAGATTCGCCTTTGCAAATACTGAATTGCGTACTAAGCTGCGGTCTTTCGGACCTTTGGCGCACTTGCACGGTGGCTTGGTACTGATCTTGGCATCCCCAAGGACTAGTGGTGGTCAGGCGAATGGTATAATCTCCACTAGCTGAATAATAGGCCTTAGGATGCTGCACTTGGCTGCTATAGCCGTTGCCAAAATCCCATTGCCAGGAAGAAGCATAGGTGCTTTCATCGTGTAACTGTACTTCGGCCGAGGTGCCGCTTTGATAGAGAATTAAAGACTCGGAAAGGCTGAAAAGAGTTTGTTCAGGGCGCACACGCACTTCTATGGTTTCCATTGGTCCCGCATAGCCTCGATCGGTGTTGCGGATATACACGAGGGTATCGCGCTCAAGAATGCCCATTGCCAATTTATCAGAATTGCTAAGTAAAGTGCCGCTACCCGCTTGGTAGAAATTGTACAAGTCGCCCATAGGTGGGTCAATGATTACTTCATCTCCCGGGCAAACGGTAAGTACATAACTGGTGGGCGGTGTGTTTTTATATACTTGATAGGCATCGGTGACTTGCTGATGCAAGGCATTGAGTTCTTCAATACTTGAGGCTGTAAGCCATGCCAAGCTCATCTCGCTATGGCCTTTGGCCGGAATCGTTCCAATCACCCCTCCAAAAAGCAAGGCCACATTATTGCCTAGCCCTGCTTGTCCAGCTTGGGATTTAGAGTTGCTATTTAACCATTCAAAAAGAAGTGCATCCGTAAATTCCCCGCTCAGGTCGGCTGTATTGCCATTGAAGTTTCCCAAATCCAAAGCATGTTGGGTAAGTTCTTGTGAACTAAGAAGCGCTAAGGCGGTATATATAGGGCCATTGTTTATCCCAATGGCGTAGGCCATTTTTCGGGTAGGGTCGTAGATGATTTTGTTCTGGCTCTCGTTGCCAATGGCCACGTCCATAAATTGAGCAATTCGCACATTGCTAAGAGAAGTATTGTCCGTGTTTCCCAGGAAATAGTCTATAATCACCGTTTCCCCGGATGTGCTAAGCTCAGGGTGAATAATGTTTTGCGTTATTTCAATGTTTTGTCCCGTCCCGAAGCGATGCGAAAGCACTTGCTTGGCGGTGTGTTGGGGATCAAAGCGTATATTTTGTGTAGCTGTAAAATCGGCACTTCGAATATCGCTATTGGCCGATAGGGGTAAGTTATGCGCCACCATTCCATCCGAATGGCTGAGCACCAGTCCGCCCGAGCGGGCAATTTTCTTGTCTTTCCAATACAAGCCTCGGCTATTTTGAATTTCTTGCCCGCCCCAGTCGTTGGCGGCTGTGTGGTAAAAAGATAAACCGCCTGCCTGATAAATCGCCTCTTCCGAGGTTGTGAAAACAGAGAAATACTGAAAATCGGAGTAGCCGGGAGCCGAAAAATCGATTCGGAAATCAATCTTTTCGCCAAGGGGCGTATTGGCGTCAAGCACCACTAGCCAGGGCGAATCTTCCAGCGAGCGGCTTTCCAAAGTTCGTAAAGAAGGGATGCTGATACTTTCTTGTACAATATGCACATAAGGGGAAGTGCTTTGTAAAGTCACTTTTAGGTTTTGAACAGCCGATAGATAATTGGTAATGCTGGCTTCAATGCGGAGGGTATCATTGGCCAAGGCATATTGGCCATATCCATTGGTATATCGGATATCAAAAGCCCGGACCGATACCACGCCATCTTCTGAAATAGCACGTGCCATATCCAATCTCCCAAAGCCCATCTTTTCTAAAAATGCTTGGTTTTCGGGTATTTGATAGATGGAAGGGTCGGAGGTCACCCGAAGGCGCTCCATAATTTGCAGAGCATTCAGATTAGGAAAACGCGCACGCAGTAAAGCCGCGGCTCCGGCCACCATGGGCGCGGAAAAAGAGGTGCCATTGTCTTTGCTGTAGGTGTTGGTCCAGTTGGTGGAATATACCTGATGACCCGGAGCTACCAAGTCGATTTTATGGCTGTACGTGGCCCATCCGGCCAGAATATCATTGGTATAAGTGGCACCTACGGACAATACATGGTCATAAGAGGCGGGGTAAAAATCCAGTTCCGCATGGGTGTTTCCGGCAGCGGCCACTACCACCACATCTTTCTCCAGCACGGCATAATTAATCACATCTTGGGCAAACTGAGAATAGTTACCAGCAGCTCCCCAAGATAGATTGATGACCTTACAGCCTTGGTCAGCGGCATATACTATGGCCTCGTAGCCTTTATTAAACGTGCCCGTGCTGGAGCGGAAAATCTTGAGTGGCATGTAGCTGGAGTTAAATCCTGTTCCGGCCATGCCTTTTCGGTTATCGGCACTGGCGGAAGAAACGCCCGCTACAAAAGTACCGTGCCCGGAATTGCCGGGCGAAGGGTTATTATCACCATCGGCCCAGTCCCAGCCGAGGTAGTTGTCAATGTAACCATCTTGATCATCGTCAATGCCATTTACGGGGTCTTGGGTGTTGAGGTACTGATTTTCCATGAGGTCTTCGTGGTCAAGCTTGGTACCGCTGTCCAGAATTCCGATAATGATGGAAGGGTCGCCTTTGCTCAAGCTCCAGGCATCGTAGGCTTTGATAACTTGCAGGTAATCTTGTGTGCCGTTTTGTGCAGCCGGGTCGTTGGGAACATACAGCAGCTGGGGTAAATAATAGGGTTCGGCATAGAGCACATTGTCGTATGACTCCAACTCCTTGATATAACTTAAAATATCGCTTTCCTCAGGGATTTGGAGCGTGTAGATATTACTTAAATAGGCCGATTTTTGCGCTTGAGGAAGGGTTAATCGAGCGGTGCTTTTTTTCTCTCGGCTCCATTGCTGTAAATCTAAGTTGCGCTTTCCTCTTTCTGTCTCCGGCTTGAGTTTCACTATCACCTGGTCAGGAGAGAAGTCTTGCGCCTGTGCCGAAAACATATAGCTCCATCCGAAAAGAAAAACCAAAAGAAAAAAAAACTTGCGCATACGCATCCCAATCAAGGCAAATTATAAGGTAAAGATACGGAAAATCCCCGTTCCTCACAGGCAATAAGGGGAAAGCCCTGCAATCGATTGGGATGTTAGTACATTTCCCTTAAATTCGGGCAAAAAAAATCGCTATGAGCTTATACACAAAACATAAAGACATTATTGAAAATGCCGTGAAGGCCATGCACGAGCGTGTTTTCTGGGCACAATTTCCTGAAAACCCTTCTCCTAAAATTTATGGAGAAACGGCCGATGAAGAAGGACGCAAGAAATTTGAGGCCAGCCTGAACAAAAATTTTCAAGAGCTGCGCCAAGCCGAAGCAGATGCTTGGTTGGGCGTGGAGGAATCGCCTTATACCCAGCAAGGTTTGAATATTAAGTATCCGGCCTTTTCAGTAGAGAAATTGATAGACCGCGGTACGCACGGATTTAATCAGTGGAGAAAAGTGAATTATAAAGAGCGCGCTGGCCTGTTGGTAGAAACCTTGGAGCGTATGAAAAATCGCTTTTTTGAGATTGCCTACGCCACTATGCACACCACAGGTCAAGGCTATATGATGGCCTTTCAGGCTTCGGGGCCGCATGCAGCCGATCGCGCCTTGGAAGCGATTGCAGCCGGATTTGAGGAATTGGGTCGTTTCCCAGAGAAAACCGTGTGGGATAAGCCCATGGGCAAATTCAACATCACACTAAACAAGCAGTGGAGAGCCATTCCCAAAGGTATCAACCTAGTGGTAGGTTGCTCTACTTTCCCTACTTGGAATACCGTTCCTGGGGTATATGCGGCTTTGATTACCGGAAACTCGGTGATTGTGAAACCTCACCCGGGTGCTGTACTTCCTATTGCGATAGTGGTAGCCGAAATCCAGAAAGTGCTTTCCGAAAACGGATTTGATCCTAATATCTGTCAGTTGGCGGTGGATTCTTTTGATAAAATGATTACCAAAGATTTGGCTGAGCACCCTTCGGTGAAGTTGATCGATTATACAGGAAACTCTGAATTCGGAACCTATCTGGAAAATATTAAAGGTAAAGTGGTATTCACCGAGAAAACGGGTGTAAACTCTGTCATTCTCGATTCTGTGGAGAATCTGGATGAAGCCATCAATAACCTGGGCTTCTCTTTGAACCTGTATTCCGGCCAGATGTGTACAGCCCCGCAAAACTTCTACATTCCGGCTGATGGCATACAAACTCCCGAAGGGAAGATTTCTTTTGATGCGTTTGCCGAAAAGTTTGCGGCTAGCGTGAGCAGCTTGGTTGATAATCCTAAGGCAGGGCCTTTTGTATTGGGAGCTATTCAGAATAAAAATACCTGCACACGAGTAGAAAAGGCAGTTTCTTTGGGCAAATTGGTCTTGGCATCCAAAGCTTTGGAAAACCCGATGTTCCCCGGAGCTCGTACGGCCTCACCTATTGTGTTGGCTGTAGACAGTAGCCAGAAAGAGGTGTTTAGCAAAGAGCTTTTCGGTCCCATTGCCTTATTGATTAAGACCAAAAACACCGATGAGTCGATTGCCTTGGCGAAAGAAATGGCCATGGAACACGGAGCTATTTCTTGTGCGGCTTACACCACTAATGAGGAGGTGAAAGAAAAGATTATGGATGAGATGGGCCAAGCGGCTACTCCCGTTTCTTTCAATTTGGGCAACGGGATTTATGTGAACCAGAACGCAGCTTTCTCCGATTTCCACGTAACAGGTGGTAATCCGGCCGGAAATGCTTCTTTCACTAATGCCGACTTCGTGAATAAGCGATTCACATGGGTAGGTTTTAGAGAGCCTGTGAAAGCCTAACATTGATACACATAGATTGCAGTAGGTAATTTGCCTGCTTTTTAGCAGCTTGCCTACTGTTTTTATTTTAATAAACCCTGATATACCTGCTGTATGGCACCTGTAATTATTAATAATTTTGATGAGTTCGCGGCTTTTGTGGGCAAGGAGATTGGCGTTTCCGACTTCGTTAAGATTACCCAAGAGCAAATCAACCAGTTTGCTACGGCTACCCACGACCACCAATGGATCCATACCGATCCTGAGCGTGCCGCTAAGGAAAGCGTGTTTAAAACTACCATAGCGCATGGTTTTTTAACCCTTTCGCTGGTTCCGTATTTGTGGGAGCAAGTGGCGGATATCCGCAATGTGAAGATGTTGGTAAACTATGGTATCGAGAAACTGAAGTTTGGACAGGCCGTGGTGGTGGATAGTGAAGTGCGCGTGAAAGTGAGCCTGAAATCTTTGACCAACCTACGCGGGATCGCCAAAGCCGAAATGGATATTGAAATGGAAATCAAAGGAAACCCTAAGCCGGCTTTCTCGGCTACGCAGATTCTTTTGTACCATTTTAATTGATATGCTGCATATTGAATTATAAGAAGTTTTTTTTCTAATCCATACAGAATAAGGTTATCCTCTTAGTGGCAGGATAACCTTATTTTTTTGTTTATACCTAGTTCTTGTTTTTTATAGGCCATCAATTCAGCGAAGCGGTAAATTGTATAAAACCGTGAATGGGTTTATTTATTTTGTGTGGGTTATTTTGTCTTGTATATTTACGACTATTTTCCACCAAATCAATAATATTTTAGATGAAAAATGTTTCTTTAAAGACCTTTTTGTCTTTGTCCTTCGCTTTGTTTATTGTTTTCTCTTCTTGCAAAAAAGAAGATGAGTCACCTAAAAATCCACTTGTTGGAACTTGGCTTAATTTAGAAGTTGAAGAAGAAAATGATTACCGTTATGAACACCGTTTTATTTTCAATAGCGATATGACAGGTGCGGTAGATGGCGTAGCCACTACAGCAGGCGAGGTTATCTATGAAGTAGCTTTTGACTTCACCTATACCTTTACCGCTACTGAGGTTACTCTTAAAGATGGGGAGAATACCAGTACATTCCCTTACACGGTTACAGCTACTGAATTTACACTTTTTGAAGCGTATGAAGGTGCTGATCCTGCCGTATATGTAAAAGAAGATTAAATAAAAGGCGGCCTGAATCGCTCAAGCCGCCTTTTGGTTAAGAAAACCCCAAGTCTTTTAAGGCTTGGGGTTTTTGATTTATTTCAATCCCGGAATATTCACAGGCTTAGGCGTATGCCACTGCGGTGTTTCTGCTTTCTTAGGTGTAGGCAGCAGTTCATCCAAAGTAGCGGCATCATACACACGGCCATTTTTGATTACATACTTCAAGGTATTGGTATGGCGGATATTTTCCAATGGGTTTTTATCCATAATCAGAATGTCGGCCAGTTTGCCTACTTCCAATGAACCCAAGTCTTTATCCAAGCCTATGGCTTGAGCGCCCAAAATGGTGGCTACTTTTAAGGTATTGTGCGTGCTCATGCCACCGCTTTGCATAGCCCACACTTCCCAGTGATAACCAAGGCCTTGTAGCTGTCCGTGGCTACCGATACCCGCCAGTCCACCTTCTTTTACCAAAGCATTCATAAATTCCGCATGACGAGGGAAGATATGCTCTTCCTCCATAGACCAGAAGCCTCTTCTGCGGGCTTTTTGCGCTAATTCTTCATAAGGAGTGAAATGCTGAAGCTTAGCATCGTTGTACGGTTGCTCTGTAGCATAGTAATAGTTTTCCGCCCAAGGGCCACCATACGATACCAATAGGGTAGGTGTTACCGCCATTTTCGATTCCGCTACGGTTTTTACCACATCCTTATAAATAGGATAGATAGGTAGAGCATGCTCATGACCAGGGTATCCATCAAGCAATTGCGTCATGTTCAGTTTGAAATCCAAGCCGCCTTCGGTTGTAGGCATCAAGCCTAGCTCTTTACACGCCATAATGACCCACTGGCGCTGCTGACGGTTTCCTACCAAATACATTTTGATGGTTTTGGTATTATAGTATTCGCTGTACTGCTTTAATACTTTCTTGGCATGCTCAAGGTCTTTGATGTTGTACATCCAGAAGCCTACACCCGGTCCGGTAGAGTATACGCGAGGTCCGGGGATTTGTCCTGCATCTACCATGTCCGCATAGGTGAGCACATCGGTAGTAGCGGTTTGCGGATCGCGGGTGGTAGTTACGCCATAAGCCAAGTTTGCCGCATAAATCCACACTTGGTTTTTATGGATAGTCCAAGCGGGCCACATGTGCGCATGGGTATCTACAAAGCCCGGAGTGATGGTTTTACCCATGGCATCCAGCTCCTTGGTTCCTGCAGGCACGGTGAGTGTTCCGCTGGCGCCAATCGCCTTGATGCGGTTGTTTTCTATCAGGATATCTCCTTTTTCAATCACTTCATCGCCTTTCATGGTGATGATGCGCGCACCTTTGACAAGGATAGTTCCTTGCGGGGTATCACGGTTTACTTTTACGGTTACTTTCAGTTCTTCCGCCTCAAAACCGTTTTTATCCTTCTTCTTATCGTCTTTCTTCTCTTCTTTTACCTCCGTGCTGTCTTTCTTCTCTTCTTTCTTTTTCTCAGCCTCTTTTTTGGCTAGTGCCACGCTGTCGTCATAGGCTTTGGCTTGGTCGAGGTCGTAGATAAAGTGGCTATTGCCTAGCGACCAGTGTACTTTTTTGCCATCGCCCGACCAAGCAATAAACTCACCTCCAATTTGGGTAAGCTTACGTGCCGGGAAGGCCGCTTTCTCTGGATTGGCCAAGGAAACGCTAGGGGTTTGTCCGTATTCAGGTATGGTAACCACGTATACATCGTTGTTGATTTGCGCAATAGCTTGTTTGCCCTTAGGAGAAATACGTATTTCAGACGCTTTAGAAGCTGTATTGTTTTCGGCAGCGGCATCCATATCGGCTGGTAATAATCCGTGGTGATCGTGCCCATCAAACTGCATGGCCGAAGTACCATAGGTAGTGATACCCGTTACTTTGATGTGTTCCTTTTCATCACTTCCGTCCCAGCGGATAGAAAGCAAGCCGCGGTTGTTTTCGTATAAATAAATGCGATCTTCCGATTCCGTAAAATGCGGAAGGGCACGTCCACGGGCTTTATCAATTACCGTGATGGCTCCTCCTGTACTCGGAATCCAGCAGATTTCGTTCATCATGGTCGAAAGGAATGGATCGGCTGCATTTTTATAATCCTGAGCCGTTCCGCGGGTAAAGGCAATGCGGTTTTGCTTATACGACCAAGTAGGGTAGGTGTATATTCCGGCTACTTGGGTCAATTGAACAGGTTTTCCTTTGCCATCGGCTGTAATTTTATACAGATGACCTCCGGCTACATCTTGCCAAGTGGCAAATACCAAGGATTTGCTATCGGGTGACCAAGCAGGATGTGCCTCGGTGAAATTGTTAGCAGTCAGTCTTTTAGGGGTGCCATTAGGCAAGTCCATCACATATAGGCGGTTCAAAGCTGTGAAAGCCAACTTTTTACCATCCGGAGAAGGTACGCCATCGCGGATTTGCGTTACCACCATTTCTTTCTCATCCGAAATCGGGAATTTGAACTCCACCCGAGGGCCCATGGCCAGTTGTTCGTCTACCTCAAAAGGTATTTCGGTAGCGGTATTGCTGCTGATGGAAATCTTATAGATTTTTCCGCCATAGCTAGCCACTACATACTGGTTATCAGGTGTGAAAGCCATAGCAGGCAGTACACCTAGCGGAGCGATAGACTCCTGCTCGTCATGTTGAACCGGATAGGCCAACCAGCGTTCGTCTCCGGTTTGTAAATTGCGGATGATGAGTCCGGTTTGCGTTTCAAAACGTGTACCGTATACCAACCATTTGCCATCCGAAGAAAGGGTAGGCGTGAAGGCCGAACCATAGCGTGAGGTAAGGGTTTCGATTTTGCCATTGCTCACATCATAGGTGCCAATTTGGTACTGGGGCAACTGGGCATTGTAGTTCCAGGCGCCATTTCTGCGTGAGAAATAAATGAATTTTCCATCGTGGCTATAAGCAGGATCTATGGTTTTCAAGCTTTCCGGTTCTTTGATTAGCTGCGCCCCTGAGCCACCATCCTTGTGGTAGATATGAAGTTTGAGGTTTCTACGACCGCGGGCAGCTACCAAATATTCCCCATCGGGTGACCAATCGGCCGATGCGTAATTCTGGTTGTTGTCTTCGGAAATCTGTTTGGTTTCCTTGTCGGCCAAATTCATGGTCCATACATTGTCCATTCCGCTTTTATCGGAAATGAAAACGATAGATTTTCCATCCGGACTATAGCGTGGGTGCACATCATAGGCCAGGCCTTCGGTGATGCGGGTTGCCTTGCCACCACCAATGGGTAGCGTGTAGAGGTCGCCCATCAGGTCGAATACGATTTCTTGTCCATCCGGACGCACGTCCAGGGAAATCCAGGTACCTTCCGTTGTTTTCAAGGAAAGGCTGCGCTCAGGCTCCAAGGGGAGCTCTTTAGTCGCTTTTTTGTTGCTAGTAGTATCGGTTTTGGAAGCTTCCTGCGCATGGGCCGTCAGCAGACTGAGGCTCAGTGCCAGTGCAAGCGTTCCTTGTCCTAGGGATTTGGGTATAGTTTGCATATCACTATTTATTTGAGATTGTCTATATTACCGAACAAGATACCGCCATTCCGGTTAATTCATTTCAAAATCTGGAAGAGTGGTCAAACCAAAGGATGAGCCTTCTTTTTCATACATAAACCTCTGAACACATGGATCAAAGCATCATTAACCTGTTCGATGAATACACCCACAAGCCGCTTTCGCGTAGTGAATTTTTAAAACGATTGGCTGTGTTAACGGGCAGCACCGCTGCGGCATTGGCGGTATTACCACTTTTGGAAGTAAATTATGCGCAAGCCCAAACCACTCAAGGGCCGTTTAAAGAAACATGGATAGAAATTCCCTTGGAAGGAGGCACTCCTGTGAAAGCTTTTGTGGCCACGCCTGATGTACCTGACAAAGTAGGGGTGGTATTGGTGATACATGAAAACCGCGGATTGAATCCCCACATCATTGATGTAGCGCGCAGGGTGGCCAAAGCCGGATATGTGGGCATAGCGGTAGATTCGCTTTCTTCTTTTGGCGGTACGCCTGAGGATAGCGATAAAGCCCGTACTTTGATTGGAGAGTTGAGCCCTGAACTGGCCTTGGCCCAATACCAAGCGGCTTTTGCTTTTGCACAAAAGATGGAAAAATCTAACGGAAATGTGGGTTGTGTAGGCTTTTGCTGGGGAGGCGCAATGGCGAATCGACTGGCGGTGAGCCAACCCGAACTGAAAGCGGCTGTAGCTTTTTATGGAAGACAAGCGGCCGCTGAGGAGGTGCCCAATATTAAAACGGCTGTGCAGCTTCACTATGCCGGACTCGATGAGCGCATCAATGCAGGAATAGAAGCCTATGAAGCCGCTTTAAAGGCAAATAGTAAAACCTACGAGCTGTATGTGTATGAAGGCGTGAACCATGCGTTCCATAACGATACGGCCCCCACCCGCTACAATGCCGAGGCGGCTCAGCTGGCTTGGGAAAGAACGCTGGCCTTTTTTGGGAAGTATTTATAAATGAGACATCTGACTGAGGGGATTCCTGTTTTGAAAATTATTCTTTAAATTGAATCTCAAATAATAAGCAAATGAGAAAGTCGGTGGTGATTGATTCTATTAATAAGCTTCCAGAGGAATTTTCGATAGAAGAGCTGGTGGAACGGCTTATTGTTCTTGAAAAGATTGAGAAAGGGAGACAGGAAGTGAAAGATGGCAAGGTGAACACAGAGGAGGAAGCCAAGTCTAAATTGAAGAAATGGTTACATTAGTTTATCTGAGCAAGAGATAAAGTCCATAATTGAACAAAGGAATATATGAAACTAGTCGCAATCCTGATGGTCTTTTTTGTTCAGACGGCTTATGGACAAATTGTCAATTCAGTCTCTCCGAATAGAACTGGAATATATTATTACTCGGTAGACTCTTTGATACAAAAGATTGACAAGAAAAAGGCAATAGAAAGAATACTTATAAAAGCAGATTGGTCAGTTATTAAAGATTTTCCAGATACAATCAGAGGAATTGGAATACGTAAACTAGATAATGCAAAGGATTTTAAATCAAGACGTCTGGGTGATAATGAGGTGCTTTTTAAAGTCAATGGTTTGACGATAATCCGTGACGAAATCAAATTATCAATTGTGGCTCTTGAGAGAAAAAATAAAGAAACAACCTATTTCGCAGACGGAGTTTATGTTTTCTGTTTCAAATATTTACCTGAAACCAAAACTTATACACTCACTGAAATAAAAAGTGGAATTGTGTTATGAAAAACTAAAGCACTCTACAGATGATTTTTATAAAAACCCTCCAAAAGTTCTAAAATTTTGGAGGGTTCTGAATTATTTAGGTGAGTGGGAAAATTACACCACTAGATTGATAATCCTTCCCGGTACAATGATGAGTTTCTTTACCGGCTTGCCTTCCATCCATTTTTGTACGGTTTCATCCGCCAAAATCGCTTTTTCCATTTCCGCCTGTGGCATGTCCAGCGCAAAGCTGAGTTTGTGGCGCATCTTGCCATTTACTGATACAGGATATTCAAAGGCGTTTTCTTTCAAATACTCCTCCTTAAATTCCGGATAGGAAGCTTCAATAATGCTACTATTATGGCCCATGTGTTTCCATAATTCCTCACAGATATGGGGTGCATAAGAAGAAAGCACAATAGTAAGAGGTTCCAGTATGGCTCTTTTATTGCATTTTAGCGCACTCAGTTCGTTTACACAAATCATAAAGGTACTCACCGAGGTATTGAAGCTGAATTTCTCAATATCCTCTTCCACCTTTTTGATGGTTTTATGCAAACTTTTCAGTTCCTCCGCGCTAGGCTCAGCCTCACTTAAGTTCCAATTTCCTTTGTCATCGTGGAACAAGCGCCAGAATTTGCGCAAGAAGCCAAATACCCCGCTAATGCCATTGGTATTCCACGGTTTGAATTGCTCTAGCGGCCCTAGGAACATCTCGTACAAGCGCAAGGTATCCGCCCCGTATTGAGCAATTACATCATCGGGATTTACCACATTGTGCTTAGATTTGGACATTTTGTCTATCTCTCTTTCACATTTGAAGGTAATATCAAAAATGTATTTTGCAGAAGAGAAATCTCCAAATTCCCAAGTTGTTAGCCTTTCAATATCAACTTCAACTTCTGCATCAGCTTCGGTTTTTAAGTATTTTATATCGAATTTAATTGGAGTGACTTCTTTGCCTACAGTTAATAACTTAAACCCGTCTTTTATAAGAATTGAATTTATCTCGTCAAAAAGCCAATTTTTAAAATCAATATTATCGTATTCTGCTGTTAGCTTATCCTTTAAGTCAGAAGAAATATAGATAGGAGGTCTTTTTCCAGTTCCCTCGTATGTTAAATTTGCTAATCTGTAAGTTATTGCAGATTTCCCCTGAATCATCCCTTGGTTAATCAGCTTTTTAAAAGGCTCATCTACCTTCACAAAGCCACGGTCGAACAAGAATTTGCACCAAAAGCGGCTGTATAGCAAGTGTCCAGTAGCATGCTCAGAACCACCAATGTATAAATCAACCGCTTGCCAATAGTCCAATGCCTTGGTATCGGCAAAAGCCGTTTCATTTTTTGGATCCATATAGCGGAACCAATACCAGCTGCTACCCGCCCAGCCCGGCATAGTGGTAGTTTCCATCGGATAGCCATCGGCCGCGCCTAGGCCTTTTTCAGGCGAATAAGTCCAGTTTTTTGCGCGTGCTAGGGGAGGCTCACCATCCTCTGTTGGTAGGTATTTATCCACCTCCGGCAAAGTAATAGGCAAGTGCTTTTCTTCTACCAAATACGGGGTCCCGTTTTTGAAATACACAGGAATGGGCTCACCCCAGTAGCGCTGACGGCCAAATATCGCATCGCGGATACGGAAATTCACCTTGCCTTTTCCGCGGCCTTCGGCTTCTAGTCGGGCAATCAAGCTTTGGGTAGCCTCGGCATAACCCATGCCATTGATAAAGTCGGAATTGATGTATTTGCCTTCCTTGGTAGGGTCGGCTTCTTCTTCAATTTTTTGTGTATCTAATATTGGGATTATCGGTAAGCCAAAATGCTTGGCAAAGAGGTAATCACGCTGATCACCCGAAGGTACGGCCATCACGGCTCCAGTACCATAGCCCGCTAGTACGTAATCGGCTACGTACACGGGCACGGGTTTTCCGGTAAAAGGATGCTCGGCATAGGCACCCGTAAAAGCGCCACTTACCCGTTTTACTTCCGTCATGCGCTCACGCTCACTGCGGTTTTTGGCAATGCTCACGTAGCTTTCCACTTCCTGCTTTTGCTCAGGTGTGGTAATTTTCGCTACCAATTCATGCTCAGGCGCAATCACCAAGAAGGTTGCCCCAAAAATCGTATCGACACGGGTGGTAAAGACTTCAATCGCCAAGCCCTCACCCCCAGGGGTGAGGCTAAATTTCAGCTGGCAACCCATGCTTTTGCCTATCCAGTTGCGCTGCATTTCTTTCACCGGCTCGGGCCAGTCGATGCGCTCAAGACCTTCCAATAAGCGGTTGGCATAAGCCGTGATGCGCATGCTCCATTGGCTCATTTTTTTGCGCTCCACCGGATGCCCGCCACGCTCCGAGAAGCCATCTTTCACTTCATCGTTGCTTAATACGGTACCCAAAGCCGGACACCAGTTTACCACCGCTTCCGAAATATAGGTCAGGCGGTATTTGAGCAAGAGTTTTTGTTTTTCTTCTTCACTAAATCCTTTCCAATCGGCTGCGCTAAAGGCGGGCGTATCCTCATCGCATTCGGCTTGTACCTGGGCATTGCCTTCGGAGGCGAATAGGGAAATCAGTTCTTGGATATCGCGGGCTTTATCGGCCTTTTTATCATACCAGCTATTGAATAGCTGCATGAAAATCCACTGTGTCCAGCGGTAATAGGCAGGGTCGCTGGTGCGCACTTCGCGGTCCCAATCGTAAGCAAAGCCAATATTTTTTAATTGCTCCAGGTAGCGGGCAATGTTCTGTTCGGTGGTCACGGCCGGATGCTGTCCGGTTTGGATGGCATATTGCTCAGCCGGAAGGCCAAAGGCATCAAAGCCCATGGGATGCAGCACATTAAAGCCTTTCTGGCGTTTAAATCGGCTCACGATATCGGTAGCGATATAACCCAGCGGATGGCCTACGTGCAAACCTGCTCCCGAAGGATAGGGGAACATGTCCAGCGTATAATATTTGGGCTTATGGGAGTTTGCCTCTGCTTTAAAGGTTTTCTGCTTCAGCCAGTACTGCTGCCATTCTTTTTCAAATTTCTTGATTTCTTCTATGCTAAAATCGGCCATGTGCGATGTGATTATCCTATTGGGATGCAAAAATAGTCGAAAATGCCTAGGAATAAAGGGCTGGGGGAGAGAAATGCGAGGAGGTAGTATGTGGTATATTGTATTTGGATGGTGGTATGTAGTATAGGAAGGAGGGGAGACTGATTATGTAAGGGGTTTGCTTTAGTGATTGAAAATAGGTTATTTGATTTTGGCAAAGCCATTGAATTCTAGACTTTATTGATAGGAATAGGTGTGGTTAGGTTAAATAAACGTTATTCAAAACCAAAAATGAGGAATCTCTCTTTATTATTCATCCTAATAATTACCTTCACGCGTTGTGGTGATTCAAGTTCTAAAAATGCGCTAGAAAGAATAATAATTACTGAGAAGCAAGCAGTTGAACACGGACTATTGCCAGTAAATATTGAATTGGTGGTTCCATCAGGATTTACAAATTTTATCTCTCCAGAGAATGGCTTTAAAAGAGGCTTTTATGTCCTCATTGGCGAAAAAGATACGGCTGGTGTAGTTATTCAACAGATTGATTTGTTTTCAATGCCTGATTCTCTAATGAATGGAAATAAATGGGACCACCTAAAAGGCTTGAGTGAAATGACAAAAGAGAATTTTGGCCCTGGTGAATACAAACAAATTAGCATAGAGAATAGAAAAATAGGACGCTATGAGATTCCGCTTTTAGTGGCAGAATTGGATATGAATGCTGGCTCTTACCAAGGTAGTTATATTTATACGGTAGGCGTTTTGGAAACTAATCATGGAGAAAAAGTGCAAATGTCATCACTTGCTAAAAAGAATAAATTAGAAGACGGCATTTACTCAAAGGGGTTACTTCAGGTGCTCAACTCATTAATAATAAGATGAAAAGCATTTTTAAATAACAGAATAAAACAACAACGGTTCAGGCTCTTTGCCAAAATGTATAACTACTTTCTTTTGTCATCCAATAACAGAAGGCTTTCAGATCCTTTTTCTTCAAAGGAATTTACCCCACAAAAAAGCCTCACCGAAAAATCAGCGAGGCCTCTTATTAAATACATATTCTCTTTAGAAAAACTTCTTCAAGATATCCAGCACCTTGCCTCCGTTTTCTTCTTCACCGTCCAATATCTTTTTGAAGGTGAGTTTGTCTTCCGAAGTGATATCGGTCAGGTAATCAATCGAGTTGGAGTTTTGGATAGGGCGGCTGCCCATGTGCCAGCTCGGGAAAGACTTTTGCTTGATAGGCCCCAGCGAAATCATACGCACTTGGTCGTGTCTAGTATCACCTTTGATCTTATCGTAGAGGCTGGTAATGGTTTTCATATCTCCTTCCACCATCTGTATAAATTTGGTGTCATTGTACAGCAATACTCCGGTAATGTCCAAAGGAGGATTATTCTTTTTACACGCTTCCAAAATCTTTTCGATTTCTTCTTCGGTGCAGTTTGGCTTTCTGTTGCTTACATATACAAGTTGTGATAACATAGTGAGTAGGTTTTATTCCATGTTGTAACATCAAATTTTTCAAATTGTTTTTTTGCCGATAGGAAATTAAATTTTCCATTTGTGTAAGCCGCTTTTTCAGGCCCTCTAAAAGCCGCATATTAACGCCCAAACTCAAAATTCAACTGAAAATGAAAAAAGCAGGAATTTTACTTTTACTCGGTATGCTGCTGGGCACCGCACTTTATGCGCAACAAAACGAAGAAGAAGCCGTAAAGCAGACCATCGTTACCATGTTCGATGCCATGCGGGCGGGAGACAGCAGTTTGCTTGCTACCACCTTTCATCCCGAAATGACCCTTAAGTCGGTAGGGATGAATAAAGAAGGGCAGGTGCAACTGCGTAACGAAAACGCCAAAGAATTTTTGAAAGCCGTAGGCACACCCCATGATATCGTGTGGGACGAGCGCATACTGAGCTGGGAAATTCGCATTGATGGCCCTATGGCTACCGCCTGGACTGAGTATCAGTTTTATGCCGGAGAGCGCTTTAGCCACTGTGGAGTCAATGCCTTTCAGCTGATTAAGCAAAACGGCAAATGGACTATCTTCCACATTGCCGATACGCGCAGAAAGGAAGGCTGTCTAAATGAGTGATTTGCGGCTTTGGCAATAGCAGTGTAAATTGAAACCAAAACTATAACCTATGAAACGTTTATCTTTTGTTGTGCTCCTTGCCACGGTAATGGGCGCCTGTTCATCTCCTAAAACCCAAGAGGAAGCTGCTGTGCAGTCTTTTGGCGCTGCCATTACTGAAGAAAATAGTATTGCGCTTACGGCATTGCCTGAGCAATTAAGTGCTACCGATTCTTTATCGATAAAGGTAGAGGGCACCATTCAGGAAGTATGCCAAATGAAAGGCTGCTGGATGAAAATGGATATGGGCAACAACCAAAGCATTACGGTGAAATTCAAAGATTATGGCTTTTTTGTGCCCAAAGATGCTGCCGGAAAAGTGGCCGTAATCGAAGGAGTGGTGAAAAAAGAAGTAACCTCAGTAGAGCAACTCAAGCATTTGGCAGAAGATGCCGGAAAATCGCAGGAGGAAATTGATGCGATTACCGAACCGAAAGAAGGATACACTTTTTTGGCCTCTGGCGTACTGTTGAAAGATGCGAAATAAGACACTTTATCTATGGGTGAGCGCAGGCTGCTTTTTGGCAGCCTGTACTTTTTCATGCCAGTCGGGAAGTAAGCGTGCCTACGATCCTAATAATCCCTATTTGCCCTCCAGCCCATTGGCGGCCGTGATGCGCGAAATGGTAGAAACACTGGAAAAGGAAAAGCCTTCACGGGCGAAAGGGGAGTTCCTTCCTATGGACAAAGACCTGTTTCACGAAATCAAAACTGCTACACCTACCAAAGCCAGCGATGCTTCGCTAACTTTCTATGGTATGGCCGATGGTTTTTTGGGTGTGCTCGATACCTATAATCAAAGCCCCAATCAGGTACATTACAATGCCCTGATTGATGCCTGCGTAAGCTGCCATCAGAATTTTTGTGAAGGGCCTATTACTCGCATCAAGAAATTGAAGTTATGAATAATAGCGGTCTCTCCGCTTTCTGATAAAGAGGCTGCGAAAAGTGCTGCCGCTCAGTCCAAAGCTTCCTCCTACCAAGGCGCCTACTAAAGCCGTAACTACCATCAGGTAGGGGACTTCCTGTACTTGAAGCAATTGGGCCATAGCCTGAGTGAGAGGGGCTTGGGCTTGCCAATGCAGTCTCAGTGCTAAGCCCAACCAAACCAATCCAACCGCTACAAAGCCGGCCCAAAATGAATGGGCATGCTTACCGGGTATTAAAGCAGAAACCACAAAAGAAACTAAGCCGGCAAACCACCAAGGGAAATAGGGGCCTGCGAAATAACTTAATACGGCAATCAATACGATTTTTATCAATAGTTTCATGGTTGCTCAGGGTTTGGGAGTAATTGATGGCTACGGTATACTTCGCTGAGGCTATCGCCTCGTGCCGGGAAATGCAAACTCAGGAATTTTCCTGTTCTCCACGGTTCGATAAAATCGCTGTACGCAGGGTTACCGGGGTTGCCCGATTGTCCGCCCGGATAGATGGCATAGGCTTTCACAGGGGTGCTTAGTTCCACCACCATACGCCAGCTGGCGCCATTGCGTCCGCTGTTGGCATTGATGATGCTGCGGTTGCCATCTACCATCAGATTGTCCACACTAAAGGGCGCTAGTTGTGCTAGGTGTTGTATGCTACTTTTCTTGAGTCGCCCCCATTCCATAGGTTTCTGTTCTTTCTCTTCCCAGCGGGCCACGGAGTCCACCATTTGGGCGAAAGTCGATTGGCTCAAATCACGCAAATCGTGATGGAAAAGCAGGGTGTCATTGTCTTGGAAAATGGAGTTTTCAAAGTTTTGCAACATAGCTATCGTCACATAGGAATCAGGCCAGCGAAGGGCTTTGTTTTGTGCCCATAAGTCTTTCCATAGTTCCCGATAAAAGTAATGCCACCAGATTTCGAAATACGCAGGGGCACTTTGGAGAGCAGTATTCATAAAATCCCATTGCTGTAAAGCCTTTTTGATTTTTTCCGATTCAGCGGAGGCCGACAAAGAATCGAGCGAAGGGAGGATTACGGCCAAAGCTTCCGCGGCTTTGAGGTTATAATTGTCCATCTGCAAGGCCATCATATCTTGGGGAGTGATGCCCGTCATAGCCGTGAGGCGCTGATTGATGCGCCTGTTGCGGTAGTGTTCAAAGCTGTTATCGTAAATGTAATAAGGGTAATTGGCATCTGCCGAATGTTGGTTGGCCGAACTCACAAATCCACGCTCAGGATTGAGTATATGCACGGCATGGTCTTGCGGAATAAACCCTTGCCAATCGTAAGCCGACTGGCTGCCATCCAATAAAAATTTACCTTGATCTTGCCAGCGGAGAGGGAATTTACCTTGTACCCAAAGCGCAATATCGCCTTGGTTGGAGGCAAACACTATATTTTGTGCCGGACAAGAAAAATAGGGTAGGGCCTCGGTGTATTCCTTATAGTTGCGAGCCTGATTGAGTTGGAAAAAGGTGCGCTGCTCCTGGCTGGGATCATGGGCAATCCAGCGTAGGGCAAAGCCTGCCAAGCTATGGGAAGTCTGATAGTTTTCATCATACACAATAGGCCCATGATGTGTAAAGACGAGCGTATCGAAACGGCTTTCCTCGCCTTTTATCTTGATTTCTTCTATGCGCTTTTGCGTTTTCAGCCATTTGCCATCAAACAAGTATTCTTCCTTTCGACTATCGCGGAAGGTGATTTTGTACCAATCGCGCACATCGCGGGTGGCATTGGTTACGCCCCAGGCGATGGAATCGTTGAAACCGGATATCACGCCCAAGGCGCCTGTGAGGGTAGCACCCATAGTATTTACTTCAGGCGATTGCAAGTGCATGGCATACCAAATGGAAGGCAGATTAAGGGCTAAGTGCGGGTCATTGGCCAAGATGGGGCTTCCGGAGGCAGTTTTGCTGCCGCTTACCGCCCAGTTGTTGCTACCTATGCCCGGCTCTCTTTTTTCGGTGCTATCGGCAGAAAAGAGTAGGGGAAATTGCACATTTTCGGGAGTTGTCACCGCTACTGGCTCAAAATCCCAAACCGTTCCTGCTGGGGCTACCGGATCTAAGCCTTCGGGGAAATCGGGATAGAGAAGTGCGAAATAGCTACTGCCTAGTAGCTTCAAGGCATTGGTGTTTTGCTCATCTACATCGCCTCCGGTAAGCATGTCGGCCATGTATTTCAATAAAAGTGTGGTTTTATAAGGCGACCAAGGCTCAGGGTTATAATTCAGGATTTTATATTCAAGGGGGAAGTCTTTAGGACTAAGCTGACGAATATAGGCATTCACTCCTTCGGAATAGGCTTGCACATAGGAGAACAATACGGTATCTTTTTCCAACATGCTGAGGGCGTTTTCTGCTCCAAAGCCTAAGCCCTTTCTGCGCTGGCGCTGATCATAGGACACCGCACGTGACCCAACAATCTCCGACAAGCGCCCTGCCGCGGCCATGGTTTGAAACTCCATTTGCCATAGGCGATGCTGGGCCGTTACATAGCCCTGCGCCAGATAGAGGTCATGCAGGTTTTGTGCTTGAATGTGGGGGATGGAAGCACTATCATAGGAGATTTTCACAGGCTGCTGTAAACCAGGAATGGAAATATCTTCTTGAGGAGCTAAGGCTTCGCTTGTTGCATTTTGCCAAAATCCGCTGAAAGGGTCTAATAGTTTTCCGAGAGGAGGAATGATTCCGTGAGAAAAATGCAGAAAGTAAAACAAAGCCCCACTGAGGAGCAAACTAGTGGCAAATTTTAAAAACTTCATAGCGGTGCGGTATGGTGCCTAATTAAGCAAATAATGCGGGAATCTGCGCCAAATAATATTTTTTTTATTTAAACGGATGATAATAGTCTAGTATTTCGGTAGGGTTTATATATTTGTATTCTTTTTCTATGGAGCATCTACCCATTTTTTTGTTGATTGCTGGTCTTATTATCGCGTTGCTGCTCGATAAGTGGGAATCGGCATGGGTATTCACGGCTTTCTCTTTAGTCTTGGTTTTGGTAGGCGCTATGTCTTTAGGCGATTACCTAAAAGGCTTTGCCAACGAATCTATCCTTACCATTTTCCTTTTGATTGTGGTGACCAGTGTGCTGCAACAGCAATTTCCCATTCACAAATGGGTAGATGGTCTGATGAATAAACCCGGACAAAGTCAGTCCCTGTTTTTTATTAAGGTAAATGGTTTTGTAGCGCTGATTTCTTCTTTTGTGAATAACACCCCCGTAGTGGCCTTTTTTACGCCCTATTTATATAAATGGGGCGAGAAGAATGGGGTAGCCCCTAGCAAATTGCTGATGCCGCTTTCTTTTGCCGCCATTATGGGCGGGATGATTACCTTGGTGGGGACTTCCACCAATTTGGTACTGAATGGACTTATTGAGCAAAATGGGGGACAGGTTTTAGCCTTCTTTGACTTTTTGGTACCAGGCCTGCTGATAACGGTGCTGGGCATCTTGGCTATGTTAATATTTAGTAATCAATTATTGCCCGCCAACACCCTACCAAAAACCGAGGTACTGGCCAATACCCGCGAGTACTTGGCCGAACTGCAAGTAATGCCGGGAAGTATATTGATTGGCAAAACGGTGGCTGAGGCCGAATTGAGGAATTTGCAAGGGGTATTCTTAGTGGAGATTATCCGTAAGGAACAGACCATCACTCCTGTGCGGCCAGAGGAAAAGCTAGAACAAGAGGATATTCTCTTTTTTGCCGGAGATACCCACGAAATTGTGAACCTTACCCAGAAAAACTGGGGGCTCCATTTTCCTAAGCAAAAGTATTTAGAAGAAGATAACCATATCCACTTGGTGGAAGCGGTGGTTCCGGCTAATTCCCGCCTGATAGGAAGGCCCTTGCGCGAAACAGGATTCCGCCAAAAGTACAATGCCGCCATTCTGGCGATTCACCGCAATGGAGAACGGGTAAAAGGCAAACTTGGCCAGCACATCATCCATGCAGGGGATATGCTGTTTCTGTCGGTGGGCGATAATTTCAACCTACAGCGTAGCGATTACAACGATTTATATATTTTCAGTGAAATCAGCACGCTTGGGCGAGAAGAGAGAAAAAATCAAAAAGGGCGCTTTTTATTAAGTACAGCACTGGCTATAGGCATGGCTTTGGTTTTACAGACCAATCTATTAATGGCCTTATTGATTCTTCTGATAGGCTGGGCCTTGGCGGGTTTTGTACAGCTCGATCAACTGAAAAATGAGTTTGACCCTTCCTTGCTTTTGGTACTGGTGGGTGCTTTGGGCGTGGGTACGGCTCTTTTGCAAAGTGGTGCGGCTGCGGAACTGGCACAGGGCATCGGAGCAGCAATTCAGCACCTGAGTCCTTGGTGGGCCTTGCTTTTGCTATATGGCCTCACGGTTTTACTGACTTCGTTTATTACCAATGTGGCGGCTGTAAGTATTGCTTTTCCTATTACCAATCAATTGATTCAGCTAAATGGTTGGGAAAGCGAGCCATTCTATTTAGCCATTGCTTTTGCCGCTTCTTGCGCTTTTATGACTCCTTTTGGCTACCAGACCAATCTGATGATAGCCGGGCCTGGTAAATACCGTTTTGTAGATTTTCTTCGATTAGGATTTCCAATCACTCTCATTTATTCATTTTTGGTTTTCTTCTACTTATCGCTTCGTTATTTTTAAGCTATGGAACACATTCATCCCCATCAACATAAGATAGTTCGTCAGGATCGTCTCCGCAAACAAGGACATGGTTCTATGGTGATTTGGTTTACCGGACTTTCAGGTTCGGGAAAGTCCACATTGGCCAGTGCTTTGGAAGCTAGGTTGTTTGAAGAAGGCATTCGTACCTATATTTTGGATGGGGACAATATCCGCGCGGGGCTGAATAAGGGCTTGAGCTTTTCGGATGAAGACCGCAAAGAAAACATCAGGCGCATAGGCGAAGTAGCTAAGCTGTTTGTAGATGCAGGTGTAGTGGTGCTTTCGGCTTTTATTAGCCCTTTTGCTTCTGAACGACAACTGGTAAGAGAAACTGTGGGTGCCGAGAATTATTTTGAAGTGTTTGTAGATACGCCCCTGGAGGTTTGCGAGCAACGCGATGTCAAAGGCCTGTATGAAAAAGCCAGAAGAGGCGAGATTAAGAACTTTACGGGCATCGATTCCCCTTTTGAGGCGCCTCAAGCGCCCGATTTACGCATAGAAACACACAAGCTATCGCTGGAGGAAGCGGTAGAAGTTTTATATAAAAACATTAGTACCCGAATAAAAAAGGCATAGCCATGACTAAATACAATTTAACACACCTTGAAGAGCTGGAAGCAGAGTCGATATTCATTCTGCGCGAAGTAGCGGCTCAGTTTGAAAATCCGGCCATACTTTTTTCCGGAGGGAAAGACTCCATCCTTGTCACCTATTTGGCTTATAAGGCGTTCTATCCGGCTAATATTCCCTTTCCTTTGGTCCACATCGATACGGGACATAATTTTCAAGAAACCCTCGATTACCGCGATGATTTAGTAAAGCGCTTAGGCGCTAAGCTTATAGTTGGTTCGGTGGAAGAATCCATTAAGCAAGGAAAAGCCGTGGAGGAGAAAGGCTTTAATGCAAGCCGCAATGCTCTGCAAACGGTTACCCTACTCGATACCATTGAGCAGCATAAGTTTGATGCGGCTATTGGTGGCGCTCGTAGAGATGAGGAAAAAGCCCGTGCCAAGGAGCGCTTCTTTAGCCACCGCGATGAGTTTGGTCAGTGGGATCCCAAAAACCAACGCCCCGAATTGTGGAACTTGTTCAATGGACGCAAAAATATGGGAGAGCATTTCCGTGTATTCCCCATCTCCAACTGGACAGAAATGGATGTGTGGCAATACATCAAGAAGGAAAATATCCCTTTACCTAACCTGTATTTTACGCACGAGCGCATGGTGATTGAGCGCGATGGTGGTCTTTTGGCCGATTCGCCTCACCTGAACAAGCGCGATACCGAAGTGCCTTTCAAACAGATTGTGCGTTTCCGTACCATTGGCGATATGACTTGTACTGGGGCGGTGCTTTCTCAGGCCAATTCCCTGGATGAAATCATTCAAGAAGTAGCTAGCTCCCGCCAAACCGAACGTGGTACCCGTGCCGATGATAAACGCTCGGAAACCGCCATGGAAGACCGCAAGAAGTTGGGGTATTTCTAATCAATTGACTTTGGTAGGTGATGTCAATGTAATCTACCAGTCTAAAATCTATTATCTCTTAGTCTAAAGAAAAGAAAATGCAAGACGGATATTTAAATATGGAACTTCTACGCTTTACCACAGCCGGTAGTGTAGACGATGGCAAAAGTACCTTGATAGGCCGCTTATTGTACGATTCCAAATCAATTTTTGAAGACCAAATGGAGGCGGTGCAAGCTTCCAGTCAAAAGAAGGGCCTCGCCCATGTCGATTTATCCTTACTTACCGATGGCCTCAAGGCCGAGAGGGAGCAAGGGATTACCATTGATGTGGCCTACCGCTATTTTGCTACGCCCAAGCGTAAGTTTATCATTGCCGATACACCTGGTCATATTCAATACACCCGCAACATGGTCACGGGCGCTTCTACCGCCAACTTGGCTTTGATATTAGTCGATGCGCGCAAAGGTATTTTGGAACAAACCTGTCGCCATAGTTTTATTGCCTCTTTATTGAAAATCCCTCACCTGATTGTGTGTGTTAATAAAATGGATTTGGTGGATTATCAAGAGGAGCGCTACAACGAAATCGTGGCGGCTTATAAAAGCTTTGCTTCCAAACTGGAAATCACCGATGTGCATTTTGTGCCTATCAGCGCCCTGAATGGGGATAACGTGGTAGACAAATCGGCCAATATGCCTTGGTATCAGGGTTCTACTTTGCTGTACTTACTCGAAACCATTCATATCGGTAGCGACCACAACCACATCGATTGCCGTTTCCCTGTGCAGCAGGTCATCCGCCCTCACAAAACGAAGTTTCACGATTTCCGTGGCTATGCCGGCCGCATCTCAGGTGGTATCTTCAAAAAAGGCGATGAGGTGATGGTACTGCCTAGCGGATTTACCAGTAAAATCAAAAGCATACAAGTGGGTGAAAAACTGATTGAGGAGGCTTTTGCTCCTATGTCTGTCACCATGACTTTGGAAGATGAAATCGACATTAGCCGGGGCGATATGATCGTGCGCAGCAATAACCAACCCCAAAACGGGCAGGATATTGATGTGATGCTCTGCTGGTTTAATAATAAAGCCTATGTGCCGGGTGCCAAGTTTCATTTGAAACACACCAGCAACGATGCCCGCGCCATTATCAAGGAGATAAATTATAAGGTGGATATCAATACCCTGCACCGCATAGAGGATGATAAAACCCTGAATATGAACGATATCTGTCGGGTGAAAATCCGTGCTACCAAGCCGCTTTTGTTTGACTCGTACCGCAAAAATCGCAATACGGGAAGCATTATTTTGGTGGATGAAGCCACCAACGAAACCGTAGCCGCAGGCATGATTGTGTAAGCATGGACAAAAATCAACTTTTACAAATCGCCTTACAGGCCAATGAAGCTGCAGCTAAGGCCATTCTGCATGTGTATACTACGGAAGATTTTGGTGTGGAGATGAAAGGAGATGCCTCGCCACTCACCAAAGCCGATAAGGCCGCACACCAGGAAATTATGCGCTTTCTGGAAACTACGGGAATTCCTGTGCTGAGCGAAGAAGGAAAAAATATTCCTTATGAGGAGCGAAAGCAATGGCAGCAGTTTTGGATGGTAGACCCGCTGGATGGTACCAAAGAATTCATCAAGCGCAATGGCGAGTTTACGGTGAACATCGCGCTGATTGAAGGAAATGCCCCTGTTTTGGGTGTGGTAGGCGTGCCCGTAAGCGGTGAAGTGTTTTATGCCATACAAGGGCAAGGGGCTTTTTATCAGGAAAACTCGGAAGCGAAGGCAGTCCCCCTTAAGCAATCGGTGGCGGATTTGAACGCAGAAGGTTTGCGCATTGTGGCTTCCCGCTCTCATTTGAGTGAGGAAACGGAAGCCTTCGTGAATCAATTAAAAAACCCTGAAATGCGCAATGCAGGGAGTAGCCTAAAGTTTATGCTTCTGGCCAAAGGGGAAGCCGATGTGTATCCGCGCTATGCACCCACCATGGAGTGGGACACGGCCGCAGCCCATATCGTGGTGCAAGAGGCAGGCAAAAAAGTGCTTCAAAAGGATACCGATATCCCTTTGCAATACAATAAGCCCGATTTGCTCAATCCTTGGTTTTTGGTACATTAAATTAGGATTTATCATTTGTAAAGCGCAGGTCTTGCTTCCGAAAAGAGGAGCGAGGCCTGCGCTTTGTATTTTATTTTACATCGAATGCTTTTTTGCTTAGCATCTTAGGAGGGAATCTTTGTATTTTTCGGCATGGAAAATTACTTTTCTTTTCACGCGCCCGAGCGCATTGCCAAAGCCCAAAAAATCAAAGCGATTATTACCGATGTAGATGGGGTGCTGACCGATGGGGGAATTATCTATGATAATGCGGGCGTGGAATTCAAGCGGTTTAATGTGAAAGACGGCCAAGTGATAAAGACCCTGCGCGAGCAAGGATTGCTAACGGGTGTAATCACCGGGCGCAACTCCGAGGTGGTGAAATTCCGCTGTAGGGAACTGAAATTCGATTTTCATCACCACGGGGTGAAAAACAAGGTAGCAGTTTTGGAAAAAGAGCTGCTCGATAGGAATCTGACTTGGGAAGAAGTGGCGTACATAGGTGATGACTTGCCCGATTTGTGTATTTTTGAGAAATGTGGTTTATCGGTGTTACCTTCCGATGGACTTGCGTATTTACAAAAGGAAGTGGATTGGGTGGCACAGGCCGTAGGTGGCAGTGGCGTATTTAGGGAAGTGGCCGATTTTATTCTATGGGCGCAAGGAAGATTGGAAAGCGTAATCGCGCGCAACCGCCTCGGGGAATAAATTCTTAATTAATTTACCCAAGCAACTGTTTTTTTTTAACTTACGTATTCGATTTATTTTTTTAAACTATATCATGAAAGCATCTCTGCATAAGCTCTTTTGGGGAAGCCTCCTTATTGTGCTAACAAGCTCACCATTGTTGGCGCAATTGACCTCTGCCTCCGTTGGTGGAACAGCCACCATTTGTGAAGGAGCATCTACTAATCTTACGTTTACCATGGTGGGCGGTGCTGGGCCTTATGATGTAGAGTATACCGATGGGACTGATACTTTTCAAGAAAATGGTCTTTTGAATGGAGGCACAGTTTCCGTAAACCCTACGGTTAATACGAGCTATTCTATTGTTTCGGTTACTGATACAGATGATTTAATCTCGATAGGAGTACAGCCTGGCACGGCCACCATCACGGTAAACCCAACGCCCACAGCCGCTTTGAGCGGCACGGCCACGATATGTGAAGGAAACAGCACAGACTTGACCTTCACCTTGACGGGCAATGGCCCATTTGATGTGGAATACAGCGATGGCACAAATACATTCTTATTAAATAGTATAAATGACGGGCACACCGAAGGAGTAAGCCCAACGGTCAACACGAGCTATAGCTTGGTAAGCGTAACGGACAACAGTACCCCAGCTTGTGTGGGCACTTTGTCGGGCACGGCCATTATCACGGTGAACCCAACGCCTACCGCTACCTTGAGCGGTACCGCCACCATGTGCGAAGGCAGCAGCACAGACTTGACCTTCACCTTGACGGGCAATGGCCCATTTGATGTGGAATACAGCGATGGCACAAATACATTCTTATTAAATAGTATAAATGACGGGCACACCGAAGGAGTAAGCCCAACGGTCAACACGAGCTATAGCTTGGTAAGCGTAACGGACAACAGTACACCGGCCTGTACGGGCACTTTATCAGGAAGTGCTGTAATCACGGTACGCCCTTTGCCATCAGCCGGACTCTCTGGTTCTGCTACTATTTGTGAGGGGGAGATAGCAGATATCACTATTGATATCGATCAAGCAGGGGTTTTCGATATTGAAATTTCAGACGGAAGTACTACCGCCATTATTCAAAAGGAAAATGGGCAAACCATTTCTTATCAACCGAGTACTACCACCATCTATTCTATTGTATCTATCGCCTATACCGATGCTCCTACATGTAGCGTAGCAGGCAATGGTATTGAGGCTACTCTTACGGTAAATCCTCTCCCTACAGGAGAAATCACAGGAAGTACGAGTATTTGTGAAGGTTCTTCTGCCGATATCACCTTTGTGCTTACGGGCAATGGCCCATTTGATGTAGAATATACAGATGGTACAAATACTACTTTATTGAGTGGGATAAATTCTGGAGAAGTTGTTTCCGTATCACCCAATATTACCACCGATTACACTATTACTTCCATCACCGATAGCAGCACACCCACAGCTTGTTCAGTGGCTTCCGGTACGGCCGATGCTACTATCACGGTGCTAGCCTTGCCTTCGGGAAGTATAAGTGGCAATACCATTATCTGTGCCGGACAAAGTACCGATATCACCTTCAATCTTACAGGAGTCGGCCCTTTTGATGTAAGTTATACCGATGGTACAAGCACATTCGATCTTGAGGGTATTTATGATGGACATACAGAACCTGTAAGCCCAACAGTTACTACTACCTATTCTATTACGGCCATTTCAGATGCCAATACGCCTGTTTGTTCGGTAGCCTCTGGTACCGGGCAAGCCGTGATAACAGTTAATGAAGCGCCTACGGCAGGAATTTCTGGGACAGTTTCCATTTGTCCTGGGGAAACAGCTACCCTTACTTTCGACCTCACTGGTCAGGAGCCTTTTGATATAAGCTATACCGATGGAACTACGCAATATGATTTGTTCAACATCAGTAATGGTCATACGGTGGATGTCAACCCATCGGCCACTACTACTTATTCCATTTTATCGATTACCGATGACAATACGCCTGCATGTACCGTGAATGCGGGAATTGCAGAGGCAATAATCACCGTCAATACCCCGCCTACGGCCGTCTTGAGTGGCAATGCCTCTATTTGTAACGGTTCCAGTACGCCTTTAACCTTTACACTCACAGGTGTGGGGCCATTTGATGTCACCTATCGTGATGTGAGTACCAATACCGAGGTCTTGCTCACAGGAATTAGTAATGGACATCAGGTAAGTGTAAGTCCAACGAGTACCCGTAGCTATCAATTGGTTTCGGTAACAGATAGTAATAGCCCCGTTTGCTCAGGCAATGTGTCGGGCACGGCTTCCATTAGCGTTACCGATTTGCCCCAAGCTACCTTGTCGGGCACGGCTCAGATTTGCGCAGGTGAAAGCACCGATTTGCTCTTCACCATTGTAGGTGGAGGAACCTATAATGTGGTCTACACCGATGGTACAAGTAGTTTTCCCCTCAATAATATTTCCAGTGGCCATACGGTGAGTGTAAGTCCAACTAATAATACTACTTATTCCTTAGTATCCGTTCAGGGCTTTGCTTCTCCTTTTTGTGTGGGAACCGTATCCGGAACGGCTGTCGTAAGCATAGAGCCGCAGGTGCAAGCCTCCATTAGCGGCACAACTACCCTCTGCGAAGGCGAATCTACCTTGATTACCTTCTCTTTCGATGACAGCGATGCCTATAATGTAATTTTGAATGATGGTACGCAGGATATCGCACTCAATGCCATCACCAATAATTTTACCTATGAAGTAACACCTGCTGCCACTACTACTTATGCCCTCACAAGCGTAGAAGAAGCCAATGCGCCCATTTGTGCGGGAGCCATCACGGGTTCGGCTGTAACAGTTACTGTAAACGAAGTACCCACGGCTCTTCTTTCCGGCAATGCCGCCATTTGTGAAGGAAGTAGTACCAATTTAACATTTGACCTAACGGGCAATGGTCCTTTTGATGTGGAATATTCCGATGGTACCAATACTTTCTTATTATCAGATATAGTTGATGGCCATACCGAATCGGTTAGCCCAAGTGCATCAACCTCTTATACGCTGATTTCGGTTAGCGATAATAATACGCCAGTTTGTACAGGAACTGTTTCCGGCTCTGCGGATGTGGTGGTCAATACCTTGCCTTCCGTTACATTGAGCGGAAGCACTACGCTCTGTCTGGGAGAAGAAGCGGAATTGATTTTTACACTAAGCGGAGCGGGGCCATTTGATGTAGTCTACACCGATGGGACGGATAATTTTGAATTGTTAGACATCACCAACGGGCATGCCATTTTCCTTAGCCCTGAAGTGACGACTACGTATAGCCTAGTTTCAGTTACGGATAGCAATATTCCTTCTTGTCAAGGCAATCTTAGCGGTAGCGCAGTAGTTACGGTAAATCAATTGCCTACCGCTGTGTTATCGGGTGGCGCTACTTTGTGCGAAGGAGAATCGACTGCTTTAAGCTTCAGCCTAACAGGGGTCGGGCCTTTTGATGTGGTGTATTCTGATGGACAAAATCAATTCACACTCAATGATATCTCCAATGGACATAGCCTTGACGTAAGTCCAAATGAAAGCACCACCTATAGTTTGGTTTCGGTGCAGGATGCCCAAAGCCCCGTTTGTTCGGGAGCGGTAAGCGGCACGGCTGTGGTGAGCGTCAATGCCAAAGGCACTGCCAGTATTTCGGGCAGCACAAGCCTTTGTGCAGGCGAATCGGGCACTTTGAACTTTAGTTTATCGGGCGTGGGACCCTTCGATGTGGTCTATTCCGATGGGACTAGCAATATCACCTTATTCGATATTGCCGATGGTCATCAAATTACGGTAAGTCCTACTGCCACCACCATCTATAGCTTAGTCAGCGTGCAAGACAGCCAAGTGCCTTCTTGTCCGGCTGTAGCCAGCGGCAGCGCGGTAGTAGTGGTGAATGAACTGCCCCAAGCTAGTCTAAGCGGAGGAGGCGACTATTGCGTGGGCGAGGCCGCAGTCTTGGTGTTTGGTTTGCAAGGATTTGGCCCATTTGATGTAGTCTATACCGATGGGACGGAGGAATTTACACTCACCAATATCACCAATAATCACTTTATACAAGTAAGTCCTACCGAGACTACCACCTATTCCCTTGTCTCAGTTCACGATGCCAACACCCCAAGCTGTAGTGGCACCTTGAGTGGAGAAGCAGTAGTGGTTATCGATGAACCAACCTTTGCTTCCTTGAATGGAAGTACCACCCTCTGTGCAGGCGATGCGGCTATCTTGACTTTCGATTTGCAAGGCATTGGCCCCTTTGACGTAACCTACACCGATGGCACCAGCGAGATTACCTTGTTCGATATTGCCGATGGACATACCTTGAACGTTTCGCCTAGTCAAACCACTAATTACCTTATTACGCAAGTGGTAGGATCTGGTGCGGGGGTATGTGAAGGAAATATTATAGATGGGGCCACTGTAACGGTGCAAGATACCTATTCAGCCCTGATTTCTGGAGATGCTCTGATTTGTGCCGGAACTTCCGCAGAAATTAGCGTCAACCTTACCGGACAAGCCCCTTGGACCATAGAAGTAACCGATGGCACCACCACTACTACCTATGCTGATATTACAGCCAGTCCATTTACCATAAAAGTGAGTCCGAGTAGTACGCGCACCTATTTTATCACCAGCGTGGCCGATGCGGCCAATACCGCTTGCGGATCCTTTACAGGTTTGGCTACCGTGAATGTGCAGGGCGTATTGGAAAACAATACACTTATCCAGCCAGCAAACGAACTAAATTGTGGTGCTATTGGGTCATTTGTCATTACAGGAGCATTGCCCACCGGAGGTGATGGTACCTATGCCTATACCTGGCAGCGCAGGCGCAATGGAGGCGAATGGGCCAATGTTGGAAGCAATCAAAATCTGTCGGAAAACCCCATTACCCAAATTGGTCTGTATGAGTACAGGCGCTTGGTGAATTCTGGACTTTGCGATAGCGAAAGTAACATTGTAAGCTTACAGGTAAGTCCACCCATCACCAATAACCTGATTGAAGACCCTACCAATGATGTGTTCTGCGATGGAAATGTAGACTTCTTATTGGAAGGCAATGTGCCAAACGGGGCGGATGAAAGTATTGTATACACCTGGCAGCGAAGTGCCGATGAAGGGCAGTCCTGGGAAGATATCGGTAGCGGGCAAACCTATCAGGAGGTAGCTACACTCACTTCAGGAATTTATCAGTTCCGCAGAGTGGTAAACACTGCGAGTTGCCCCAGCGAAAATATCAGTAACGTAATCCGTATTCAGGTGCTAGAACCTTTGAGCGCCAATAGTATCACCGAGCCGGAAAACCTTCTTTTCTGTGCCTCAGCAGGAGCGCAAGTGCTAGAAGCTAGCGCAGTGAGTGGGGGACAAGGTATTCAGATTTTCTATGCATGGGAAACCTTGGTAGACGGAGTGTGGGAAGAAATCCCCATGGCGATTGAACAAAACTATGAATGGCCGGGAAGTAGTGAACTGGGTGTTTATACCTTCCGCAGAAGAGCCTATGTGGAAGCCTGCGAATCGATAAGCAATGAAGTTCTTTTTGAAATCAACGAAAATCCTCAAATTACAGGCTTTGATGTACAAGCACCGGGGCGCAACCAAAACAATGGAAGCATCACTGTGGAGGTAAGTGGAGGTACTTCTCCTTATTTCTATGCATGGTCAACGGGAGCGACTACTGCTCAAATCAATCAGATAGGAGCGGGAAGCTATCAGGTGACCGTTACCGATAGCAAAGGATGTAGCGCTCAAGGCACACAAGCCATAGAAGGAGTATTGGGTATCGGAGAAGAATGGGTGGAGTCGCTTAAATTATATCCTAACCCAAGCCGCAATATCCTGAATCTTCAAATTGCCTTCGGAAAACCCGAAAGCGGACAGCTGCGCTTGCTCAGCTTAGAGGGTAAAGAAGTTATGCTGCGTAGCTTTGAGCAAGTACTTTCAGCCGATTGGCAGCTAGATGTAAGCTCACTGCCTGCGGGGCAATACCTTGTTCGGATTGAAAGCCAAACGCAGGTGATACATCGTAAGTTTACCAAGCTCCCTTAAGCTAGATGCAGGAAAGGGGGAATCTCCATGAGGGGATTCTCCACCCTCCAATGCTTTGTTAGAAGGCTTTTTTATGCTAGTTTTGAGTAAAATTTTTATACGAATCATCACATGATTACTACATTTAGCCAAACCGTGCGCCTCACCCCTCAAATTGAATTGGGTGGCGACCGCATGGTATTGCTTTCAGGGCCTTGCGCGGTAGAGAGCTATGCTATTTCTTCGGAAGTGGCCGGTCGATTGAAAGAGATAGCCAAGCAATTGGACATAGATTTGATTTTCAAAGCTTCTTTTGATAAAGCCAACCGTACCTCTGCGGGCTCTTTCCGTGGGATTGGCCGCGAGGAAGCCTTGGAAATATTGGCCAAAGTAGGAAAAGAAAGCGGATTGCCTTTGATTACCGATGTGCACGAATCCGATCAGGTAGCCGAAGTCGCCAAAGTAGTGGATGTACTTCAAATTCCGGCCTTCTTATGCCGTCAGACGGATTTACTTTTGGCAGCTGCGGCTTCCGGTAAAGCGGTTAATATCAAGAAAGGCCAGTTTATGGCACCGGAAGATATGAAATACGCAGCCGATAAGGTGCGCAATGCCGGAAATCCCAATGTCTGCCTCACGGAGCGCGGAGCCTCTTTTGGCTACCACAATTTAGTAGTAGATATACGCAGTCTACCCATTATGCGTCAATACACTCCTGTGATTTTTGATGTCACCCACAGCGTGCAGCAGCCGGGCGGCATGGGCGGAAGCTCAGGCGGACAACGTCAGTTTGCTTCCTATTTGGCGCGTGCGGCCGGAGCAGCAGGGGTAGATGGCTATTTTATAGAGTCTCATCCCAACCCTGCCAAAGCCCTGAGCGATGGGCCCAATATGATTCCCTTGTCGGATATGTACGATTTCCTCGCCATGCTGAAAGAAAGTTGGATGTTGGGAAGAAAATATGTTACAAATAAGGGTTGATTTACTATCTTGCCAAACCATTGACTATTTTAACCATACATGATAGAGTTGTATACGAGTGCCAAGCAAAGAAAGTGGGGAGTAAAAGGACTGGTGAGTGCGATAGGCTTGGTTTTGTTGTTTGCCTGTGTGCCCAATAAAAAATTGGTCTACTTGCAGGAAGGGGCCGAGTTGAAAGAAAGAAAATCCATAGAAACGGATACCGTATTGCGTACCCATACCATGGAAATCCGCGAATACCGCATTCAGCCCCTTGATATTTTAAGTGTAAATTTCGAAAGCCTTACTTCCGAAGAATATGACTTCTTCTCCAAAGTAGCACCATTCCAACAAGGGGGTGCTGGTGCCGGACAAGCTTTTCTGGCCTTCAATGGTATCTTGGTAGATGCCAATGGGGACTTGGAATATCCTGTGGTGGGCAAAATTCAGGTAGCTGGTCTTACTGTCTTTGAAGCCCAGGAAAAAGTACAGCGTATTGCTTCCCAATACATGCGCGATGTCATTGTGCGTATTAGGTTGCTCAACTTCCGCTACACGGTTTTAGGAGAAGTAAGAGCTGAACAAACCGTTACTTCCTTCAATACCCGCCTAACTCTTATGGAAGCCATAGGTCTGGTAGGCGGCTTAAGTGATATGGCCGATAGAAGCCGGGTAAAAGTAATCCGACAAAAAGGAGCCGTATCGGAAGTCTTTTATGTCAACCTCCTGGACGAAGACCTGATGAACTCGCCCCTGTATTATGTGCAGCAAAACGACATCATCATTGTGCCACCGCTCCATCAGCGTCCTTTCCGCACGTATTTTGCGCAGAACCTGGCTTTGTTTACCAGTAGTATCTCTGCGGTATTAGTGATTATTACCTTACTATCTCGTTAAGTGAATACCTTTCCCTCATCCCCTGGACCAGAAAATAAACAAGAACAAGCCAACCTCTTGGGCTTCGACTTGAATTACGAGCGTGTCATAGCCCGTGTATTCAAGTATTGGTATGTGTTTATTTTTAGCATAGGTTTAGGCCTCACAGCTGCCTTCCTGATCAATCGCTATGCCACCCGCATCTATCCGGTGAACGCCTCCATTATGATTAAGGAAAATCAGGAGATGTCCGAAGCGGAGTTTATCATTAAAAATGCCTTGGTGAGTAATTATAAAAATTACTTCAATGAGCTGTATATTATAAAATCCTATCCCCTGATAGAATCGGTAGTGCGGGATTTGAACTATCAGGTGTCCTATTTCACCGAAGGTAATGTAAAAACCTCGGAATTTTATTCTGGCGATATGCCCATCAGCATACGCATGATGGAATCGGAGCAAATGCCGTATGGAAAAAGCCTGGGGCTTACCTTTAGGGAAGATAATTCCTTCACCTTGGAATATTTGAGCGAAGACCATATCGGAACGGGAGAAGCTTTTGCCAAACTGCCCTATAACGATACCCTGCAAATTAATGGCTATCGCCTCTATGTAGAATTGACCCATCCGGAGCGATTGAAGGAGTTTGCCGGACGCTATTTCATTGTACGTTTTTCCGATCCATTTTCCGTAGCCAGAAGTTACAGTACCCGACTTTCAGCCAATTGGGCCGAAGAAGGTGCCTCTGTGGTGAACCTCGGCCTTACAGGTGCTAACCCGGAGAAAGAAGTAGAGTTTCTAAAGCGTTTTATCAAGCGCTATCAGCAATATGATGTGGATAAGAAAAATCAGGTGGCCATTAAGTCCCTGGAGTTTTTAGATCAACAATTGACGGTAATAGGGGATTCCCTTCGCTTTTACGAAGACCAGATTGAAAATTTTAAGCGAAAGAATGTCATCACCAGTCTGGACGCTGAGGCCCAACGCCTCTACCAGAAATTAGAAGTGCTGGAATCGCAAAAGGTACAGCGCATTCTTACGGAAAATTATTATAAATATGTGGTAGAGCGCCTCAGTGCCGATCAGTACGAGGGGATCATCACCCCACAAAGTGTGGGGATTGATGATGTGGTGATAGCCGCCTTGATTACCGAGTTGATTGAGATACAATCGGAGATACGAATGTTTGCCGATGTGGAAAAGGTGCAGGATAATCCCATTCTACTAGATAAGAAACGCAGGATAGGACAGATTAAGGAGCAAATCATCCAAGCGATTCAGACTTCCCGCGAGGCCCGCAAGCTGGATGAGGAATACCTCAGTAAGCAAATCCGTACTTTAGAGTCTCAGCTCAATAAATTGCCCGGTGCGGAACGTGCCTTGGTGAATATCCAACGGAATTATAAACTGCGTGAAAGTTTATATGTGTTTTTATTAGAAAAAAGAGCAGAAGTAGGCATTACCGCGGCTTCGGCCACTTCCAGCGTAATAACAGTAAACTCCCCCGTAGTAGGAGAGAGTATTGCGCCTAAAACCAAACTCAACTACCTTTTGGGTATGAGCTTTGGCACGGTGATTCCCATCTTGCTTTTCCTCTTGATGGAAATCCTTAATAAGCGCATTCAAGCCAAAGAAGATATAGAAATGATTACCAGCGTGCCCCTCATTGGTGGTATAGGTCATAATCCGGCTGATAGTAATTTGATTGTGTTTCAAAAACCCAGAGGAGCGGTCGCAGAGGCTTTTAGGGCTTTACGATCTAACCTTAACTACTTCACGCAAAATGCCGATAAAAAGATATTCCTGATTACTTCCTCTATTGCGGGAGAGGGGAAAACCTTTACGTCCTTAAATTTGGCTACTGTATTGGCTATGTCAGGGAAACGCACCGTCATTGTAGGGGCAGATTTGCGAAGACCCAAACTCTTTGACGATTTCAACCTAAGCAATACCCAAGGCTTGAGTCAGTATTTGTCGGGTATGCTAGCGGCTGATGATTTGGTGAAAACGACCGAAATCGAAAATCTCTTCCTGATTCCCGGAGGGCCGGTACCACCTAATCCGAGTGAACTCTTGATGCGCCCCGAAATGGATAGCCTCATAGAAAGACTCAAGGCCACTTATGATTATGTGATCTTGGATACTCCGCCCGTGGGCTTGGTGACCGATGCTTTTGTCTTGCAGAAATATGCCGACCACAGTTTGTATGTGGTACGTCAAGATTATACCCCGAAGGAAGCGCTACGCTCACTGGAAGAAACCGTGCAAATGGGCCGATTGAACAAGATGAGCATCGTATTTAATGATATCCGCAAAAATGGTCCCGGCTATGGCTATGGGTACCGATATGGCTACGGATATGGATATGGTTACGGCTATGGCTACGGAAACCGGAAAAAGAAATCAGGAGGGTATTATGAGGAATAAGTTGGTTGCTGGTTGACAGTTGTTGGTTGATGGTTCTAGTTTATGGTAGATAAAAAGGTACTTGTTATGCCCTATGGGAATCCAAATACCATATACTACATTCTATATACTTAAGACATGGTACTTGGTACTCCACACTAACTTCCCACTGCCTACTTGATTTAAAATGGAATAACTACTAAATATAAATAATGATGTCAACCGTCAACCGTCAACCGTCAACGGACAACAAAAGAATAATAATAACCGGAGGTGCCGGATTCATTGGATCCAACCTCGTAGAGGCTTTGTTGCAAGATGCACGGGTCAAGAAAGTGCGTGTAATCGATGACCTTTCTAATGGTTATTACAGCAACATTCAAGCCTTTGAAGGCAATCCTAAGTTTGAATTTGTAAAGGAAGATATTTGTAATTACGAGGCCATGGTGGACTTGTTCCAAGGCTTTGATGCCATTTCTCATCAGGCCGCTTTGGGTTCTGTGCCTCGTTCCATACAAAATCCCATGCGCAGCAATGCCGTCAATGTGGATGGTACCATCAATGTGCTGCATGCTGCCGTGCAAAATAACATCGACCGCGTGATTTTGGCTTGTTCTTCCAGCACCTATGGCGACAGCCCTACGCTGCCCAAGGTAGAGTCGGTCATCGGACGCCCACTAAGTCCTTATGCTATTACCAAATATGCCGTAGAGCTGTATGCGGATGTATTCCAAAAGACTTATGGATTGAACTACATAGGCTTCCGCTATTTCAATGTATTTGGCCCTAAGCAAAGTCCGGATAACCCCTATGCGGCCGTTATTCCTTTGTTTGCCAAGGCCTTCCGCGAAGGATACGCACCCACCATCAATGGGGACGGAGAAACCAGCCGGGATTTTACCTACGTAGCCAATGCTGTGCAGGCCAATATACTCGGACTATTTACCAACAAGAAAGAAGCCCTCAATCAGATATATAATATGGCCTGTGGAGAGCAGACTACCCTTAACCAAATGGTGGAAAACCTACGCCAGATTTCCGGCAAGAATATTAAAGCCACCTATGGCCCTGAGCGGGCAGGGGATGTGCGCCATTCCAAAGCCGATATTAGTAAGATACAAAACCTATTGGGCTATGAGCCTAAGGTAAAGTTTGCCCAAGGGCTGGAAGAGGTGTATAAATGGTATATTGAATCGGGACATACATTCGCGTAGCGAATGAAGTTTATAGTTGTTAGTTTATAGTTCAGTTTATCGTAAACAAATAGTAGTGTAATGTATAGGATAAAATAGGAAAGGTAGTTTACTAAAAGCCAAACGCTAAAGGCCTACAACCAATATCCAAATACTGCCATAGGCATCCCTTCGGGAAAAATACCATATACCAATACATGAATTTCAAAAAATATGAGTAAATTAGTTACTCGATATGGAATGGAAAGCCGTTTATACTAAGCCCAGACACGAAAAGAAGGTAGCCGACCGCCTGCAAGCTAAGGGAATTACGGTATACTGTCCGGTGCAAACGGTGCTCAAACAATGGAGCGATCGCAAGAAAAAAGTGACTGAGCCGGTGTTTCGTTCCTACGTTTTTTTACAATGCGAAGAAGCGGAAGAGCTAAAGGTGTTGCAAACCCAAGGGGTGGTAAGTTTTGTACGCTATCTGCGGAAAGTAGCCACCATACGGGAGCAGGAAATAGAGAAGATACGTGATTTCCTGGGGAATTACGAAAACATAGAAATAGAAGCCATAGAAGGCTGGCAGGTAGGCGATTCCGCCCGCATCCAAGAAGGAGGCATGAAAGGACTTTATGGGGAGTTGGTAGAGATCAAGGGGCATAAAGCCCGCTTGATATTAAATGAAATGGGGATACAATTAGTCGCTGAGATCCCGCTAGGGAAATTGGCTAAGAAGTGATAAATCCCTACCGTCTTTTTACCCAGTTACATGTCCTACCGTGTGACTTACGAGGCGAAGCTGTATTTATTAGTTTATAGTTGTCGGTTGTTAGTTGATGGATTTGGCTTATAGCTATTAGCTTTTAGCCTTTAGCCAACAGTTTTCCTCGAAAGACTAACGAACAACTAAGAACCAATTTGCCTACTAAAGACTGCTCCCAAAGGGATGCCTGCGGCACAACTGAAGACTTCTTCTTCTCACTGTAAGTATAGCAAATGCGAGAGACGCCAGACTGATAGATTTGAGACAATAGATATATTTAAATATACCAAATACCATATACTAAATCTATCAACCAACAACCGTCAACTATCAACCAATTTTTGTCAACTGCCTACTGTTCCCACAGGGATGCCTTCGGCACAACTGCCAACTGATACTGCCAATTTCCTACTGTCAACTGTCAACCATCAACTAACAACCAACCCTTGCTCGACACCCTCATCACTTCCAAAACCCGCATTAAGCTTCTGCTGAAGTTCTTTCTGAATAGCAGTACCCAAGGCTATTTGCGCAACTTGGAAAGCGAGTTTGGCGATAGCACCAATGCCATCCGCCTCGAGCTCAATAAATTTGAACAAGCAGGTATGCTGGCCTCTACCACCGAAGGCAATAAGAAAATCTTCAAAGCCAATACCGAGCATCCTCTCTTTCCGGAGATTCAAGCCTTGGTGCGCAAATACATAGGCCTCGACCGCATCATAGAGCAGGTTATTGGCCGCGTAGGCGATTTGCAGCTCGTTTGCCTCGTAGGCGATTATGCCCGGGGAATAGATAGCGGAAAGATGGAAGTAGTACTGGTAGGCGAGAATTTGAATGCTGATTATCTGGACAAAATGAGTACTAAAGCCCAAGAAATTATCCACCGCAAGGTGCACTATACAACCCTCAGTCCTGCAGCGTTTTCAGATAAAAACTACCCAGATAGTCATTGTCTCGTATTGTGGGAGAGCTAGATTGCTTTTGGCTACTGGCCTTTAGCCATTGGCAGCTATGTATATGACCTCAAGAAAAATCCAAATACCAGATACCACATACCTTCAAACCCATGCGTGTTTGGTTTTGTGCGTGAGATTTTAGTTGATATCAACCATGAAAAATATAAAAGCAGACATAATTCTTATTACCGGAATAGCCGGATTTATAGGCTTTCATCAAGCCTTGCGCATGAAAAAGGTGGGTTATAAGGTTGTTGGGATAGATAATCTAAATGATTATTACGATCCTCAATTAAAACTAGCGCGTTTACGTGAATTAGGCATTACCGTAGTTGAAGAGGAAGGATTTACCACTAATTCAGATCAAAGTATTATCTTCTATAAAGGCGATATTCAAGATGCTGCTTTATTAGAGCAAATCTATCAAACACATCCATTTCAGGGCATCATTCATTTAGCTGCACAAGCAGGGGTGCGCTATTCAGTAGAAAATCCGCATGCCTACGTAGATACAAATATTAAAGGCTTTTTAAATATTTTGGAATTGGCAAGGGCTCATACTATGGAGCATGTAGTGTACGCGAGTAGCAGTTCGGTATATGGTATGCAGGCGGCTCAGCCTTTTTCTGAAAATGATCCTTGCAACCATCCGGTAAGTTTATATGCCGCCACAAAAAAGGCGAATGAGATGATGGCCGAATGCTACCATCATTTATATAAAATCCCTTTAACCGGATTACGCTTTTTTACGGTCTATGGCCCTTGGGGTAGGCCTGATATGGCACCCATGCTTTTTGCCCAAGCTATTATAGAAGGCAGACCCATTAAAGTATTTAATCACGGGAAGCAAAAGCGTGATTTCACTTATATAGATGATATCTGTGAAGGGGTAGCTCAAGTATATGAGTCGGAGCGTTTAAGAGGCCAACATGATATTTTAAATATTGGTAATGGTGCTCCGGTGAATCTATTGGATTTTATTGAAACATTGGAGCATGCACTTGGTAAGGCTGTTGAGAAGGTGTTCTGCGATGCTCAGCCGGGGGATGTGGAGGAGACGTATGCCAATACTAATAATTTAGATAAATATATATCCTTCAAAACTAAGGTAAAGATTAGCGATGGGATTCACCATTTTACTAATTGGTTTAAAAGTTACTAAAGTGAAAATGTGATAGCTTTATAGCATCTATAGGTTAGTTTGATTTTTTTTTATCTTTAATTGTATTATTGTCTTGTCAGTTAATTCGAAAATTAAAAAAGGGTTTGTATGGGACTTGGGAAGTAATTTTGTTAGACAATTAACTTCATTAATTATATCAATTGTTTTAGCAAGAATTCTCTCTCCGGATGAGTTTGGAATAGTTGGGATGGCTTTAGTATTTATTCATATCTCTGAGGTTTTTATTGATGTCGGTTTTACAAGTGGCTTAATTCAGAATACTAAGATTTCAGATTTTGCATACTCTTCTGTTTTTTTCTTAAATATATTTATAGGTATTTTAATTGGTGTATTGATTTTTTTTACAGCACCTTTAATTGGTTCATTTTATAATGAGCCTAAGGTTGAGGAGATTTTACGATATCTTGCCTTTGTTCCAATAATATCTGCTTTTGGAAGAGTGCATTCAACCCTGCTGACTAAGGATATGAATTTTAAAAAATTGTCCATTAGAATGGTTATTGCAACTTTCTTAGCTGGAGGTGTAGGGGTGATTGCTGCTGTTAATGATTTCGGTGTTTATAGTTTGGTAGTTCAGCAGTTAACTTTAGTAGCCTCCTCTACTATATTGCTATGGTATTCTTCAACTTGGAGGCCAAAGTGGTTTTTCTCATGGCATGAGATATCTTCTTTATTTAAGTATTCTAGCTATGTTTTTATAGATCAACTTTTCAGGCAACTTTTCAATAAAATAGATACTCTGTTTATTGGTAAAGTTTTTTCTCCATCAATATTGGGTTTTTATTCAAGAGCTGAATCTTTAAAATCACAGATTGATACGTATGCAACAGTTAGTCTCAGGAATGTATTATTTCCTGCCTTAAGTGTACTTCAGAATGATGAAGATGAATTCAAGTCTATATTTTATAAGGTTTCAAATCTGTCTACTGGTTTAGTTATCTTTATACTTGCTCCTGTTTTTTTCTTAGCAGAAGACATTATTATTTTCCTTCTTGGAGAAGTTTGGCAACCAAGTGTTATTTATTTTAGAATATTACTTGTATCCACCTTAAGCAGTCCTCATATTTCAATTATTTCACAAACTATTTTGGCAAAGGGTTATTCAAAACTAAAATTTCATATTGGACTTGGTCAAAGAATAATAAAATTGAGCCCAATATTAATTGGTATTATATATGGAATAATTGAGTTTACTATTGCAACGACCATAGCTTCCATTCTGATATTCTTTTTTTATGCATTTGTACTTAATATAAAACTCAAAATAAGTTTTTTTAGACAAGTCAAGAATTTTATTGTTCCTAGTTTTATATTTTTTATATTTATATTTATATTTTTTTATTTAAATTCGAATCCTTATGTTTTAACAGTTTTATTTCTTTTTACATACATTATTCTTTTAAGAATTATGAATCATCCAGCTATTTATTTTATGAGGGATAAGCTATTTCTCATGGCTTTTTATATCAGAAAAATGGTAATAAAATGAGGCCAACTTTTATTTGTATAGGAGCTCAGAAGTCGGGAACATCCTGGTTGTATCAAAATTTGGCTGAATGTAATGGAATCAGCCTTACTCCTATAAAGGAATTACATTATTTTGATAGGGAAGAAAAATATCCCTCACCTAATATTTTATCCGAGACACTCTTAATAAAGAGATTACTCAATCTTAAATGGTTTGTCAAATCTCTGCGTCACCTTATTAATATTCTTGTTAAGAATGGATATTTTGAATTTAAATGGTACTTTAAGTATTATTACTCAAATTATAATGATAAATGGTATTTAAGTTTGTTTACCGATTTTAAAGAAATTTCAGGTGAAATAACCCCTTCATATTCAATACTTGAACAAGGCGATATTATTAAAATTAAAAATTTACTTGGAGATATTAAGATTATCTTTTTGGTAAGAAATCCAGTAGATAGGGCTTGGTCTAGTTATAAATATAAGTATAAAATTGATTCATTTGATTTGACTGATATTGAGCATTTTAAGAACTTTCTTTTTTCAGACGAGCAATTGCTACGTTCCGATATAAGTAGAACAATATCAAACTATCAGAGTGTTTTTAAAGAAGGCTGTATTTTAATTGGATTTTATGACGCAATAATAGATTCTCCAAAGAATTTATTAAATGAAATTGTTGCTTTCATTTCTGGCAATACTTATGCTTTTAAAGATTTCAGATACACTAATGAGAAAGTAAATAAGAGTTCTAGTTTAAATATGCCCAGAGAAATTGAAAAAATTTTGATAGATTTTTATAAACCAATGATTAACGATTTGTCTCATAGATATGGAGGGTACTTTTCAAAATGGAGAGATGAGTTAGATAATCGTAATTTCTTGGGTGACGTTTCATCTACTATTATTATATGAAATTGTTTTTACATATAGGTACCGAGAAAACTGGAAGTTCTTTTCTACAAACAGTATCTGCAAGGAATCGTGATTTACTTCAAAAGTGTAAAATCTTTTATCCTAAGGCTGGGAATAGAGAGAGAGATATGATACAGGGTAGGATTTCACCTGGAAATGGATACCCAATTTTTAAAGGGATTAAGGATGGTAAATTTAATGGTGTACATAAATTCCTCTCAAATCAATTGAAATTCGCTTTAGTTGAAGGATGTGATTCCGTATTAATCTCTAATGAAAATATTGTTGATTTGGCCTTGCAAGATGAGGGGATAAGTAAGCTAAACAACGTAATTCTCGAAGCAGGCTATCAATCAGTTCAATGGTTATTGATAATTAGAGATCCTTTGGATCAAGCAATTTCTCTTTTTAAACATAGAGCAAAATCTGGACAGTTTTCATCACCAGAGAAATGGGTGGAGGAGAGCTATAAAACGATGAATGCAATTCAGAATTTTTATTCAATAGGGAAAGATATTTCTTTAGACGTTGTCTATAGAAAATATGCCAGAGACTCTTCAAAAATGATTAAGCTGTTTTTTAACGACTGGTTAAACGTTTATAATATGCCGATTCATGCTAATGAAGTTGTTAATCCTTCATTGTCTTTTTCTGAGTTGTTTTTTTTAAAGACTCAATTTAAAATCGATCCTTATTTAGTTCCTTACTATTATAGTGTTTTCTTAAATATTCATCAAGACAGGAAGCCTAACGATATTGAGCTTGATAATTTGATAAAGAAGGCCTTTTCTTATAGGTTGCAAAAATATAATCCTTTTATAGAGGAGTTAAATGCACATATGCATGATAATGAGCAAATTCAGTTTGTAAATGAAGTTCATCATAATATTGATTTAGGTCATTTTAATTATAATATGGTTTTTTCTGAGGAACAGATATTGCTTCTACTGCTTGAACAACGTAAGCAATATTCATTGTATAGACAATCGTTAAACACTTTTTTTGCTTTTAGAGATTTTATAAAAATGGCCTTAATTAAATTTTTGAAATCGTAAGTGTTTTTAGTAAAGATGATTCTTGTGGTTCGAATTTATAACCTTATTATTATTAACTCTCCAGTAATATAATGGATATTGTCCTGATTTAAATGAGATACGGTTATTTCATACTGTTACTTTAAGAAATGAAAGGTAAATTAGTTATAACTTCTTTTTATATTTTTTTTTCACCTATCATGCTTTTAGTTAATGGTGTTAAGGATAGATTTTTACCTTTCAAGAAATGGTCCATTATTATATTTATAACTCTCTATGGTTCAACTATGTCTATCGAAAGTGCATATGACGGCTATAGGCATTATCAAGATGTTTATGACCATTACCTTAATATGAGTTTTAATGACTATTTAAATGGTTTGTATAATATAATAACTTTTAAACTTAATCCTGGCTCTCAAGATGTATATAAACATACCATTAGTTATTTAGTTGGAAGTGTATTTAATGCTCCCTATTTATTTTTTGTTATTGTTTCTTTTGTTTATGCCTATTTTTTTACCAGTTCTATTTTGATTGTAACTCGATATTTCTACCAAACTAAAAAGACTCTACTTTTTTTGGGGTTTTTCTTCTTGTTTCTTTTATCGAAGAATGTTGAAGGTATTAATACTGTAAGAACTTGGACTGGTATGTGGATTTTAGTTTACGCATGTTTGAAATATTATGAACTTAAAAGGATTCGTTATATACTGTTAATGCTTGTTCCGCCATTGGTTCATGTTGGTTATTTTATATTTATTTTTCCAGTCCTATTGTTTTTGTTTATTGGTAATAGACCTTATCTTTTTATTTTGATTTTAACTCTTTCTATTTCTGCCAATTTCTTAGAGCCACCTCAGGTAAATAATTTATTTATACAGACTGAGGTTGGTGCCCAAAAGGCGAAAGGCTATACAAGAAATGAGCTTCAGTCATTTAATGATATTGTTGAGAATAAACTTGAAACTGGGTCTAGGCTATATAGTGCTTTTCAAAAGGGTGGTTTGCAAAAGATAGCATTGTATTTTTTGGTTTATACACTAGTTTTTTCAGGAATATATTTGCATAAGATGAATTACTACCAAAAGTCCATTTTTTCTATTGGTTTACTTATGTTGTCATTCTCTAATTTGTTTTGGTTTAATTATGCAGTAAGTAATCGTTCTTTAATTATAGCAACAGTTTTTTTACTTGCCTCAATGTTAATAACATGGTTGAACCCTATAACAACTTCATTGTTTCATAAACCTTCAGGTTTACTAAAGATGGGTTTAAGTACTAGTTTAATTTTATTTATACCGAATATGATAAATAATTTATCAGCCCTATTAGATTTCCCTAGCATTTATTTATTTTTCTCACCTTTTCTTGTTTGGGCTAATCCATCCATAAACCTATCAATCAAGGAATTTATACAATTTTTCCTTCAATGATTAAATATAATATCCTGTTTATTCTTGTACCTAGTTTTAACCCTAATGATGGTGGCGTACAAATGACAACGTTTAAATTGGCTAGCCAATTTTCGAAATTAGGTCATAATGTAACTGTTTTTTCCTTTAGTAATATTGGGAATTTAAATCATGAATCCTTTAAAGTGATATGGGCAAGCAAAGAAAAGGGATCTAATAATCCTCAAAATATTCGAGACCTAGATAAATATATTGATGATATTAGACCCAATGTTGTGGTTAATCAAATGCCCTATGAATGGGTAGTAAGTGAATTTCTGTTAAGGAAAAAGTATGAACTGGATTTCTTTCTGTTAGCGTGTTTAAGAAATACTCTTTTTTCTGTAAGGCTTAACATTGATGAATATATATTGAATACTATTCCTAAAGGAATTGGTTTACTGTTTCAAAATTTTTTTGGCCGAACTTTATTTCAAATAATACACAAATTTAGACATGCCAAAGACCTTAGGATGATCTTAAATGTATATGATAGATTTATCATGTTTGGCCCACAGAATTTAGATGAAATTCGATATTTTATAGGTGATTTTAAAAATGAAAAACTCGAATATATTCCAAATTCAATACCAAGTATATTACAGGAGATTCCGTCAAAGGAAAAAGTTGTTTTATATTTAGGCAGAGTTACCAGAACTCAAAAAAAGGTTGAATTATTATTGCCTTTATGGAAGAAGTTAATGGATAGGATACCAGATTGGGAGTTTTGGATTGTTGGTGAAGGTGATGAGAGATCTGAAATTGAATTTATTATTCAAGATGAGAATATTGCAAGGGTTAGAATCTGGGGCAAGCAAGATCCCTATATGTTTTATGAAAAGGCTTCTTTTTTCATTATGACATCTTCTTTTGAAGGTTTTCCAAATACATTGATTGAAGCGCAAAGTAGAGGTGTTGTTCCTGTTGTAATGAATACATATCCTTTGCTGGAATGGTTGATTAAAGATAATCATAATGCTATCCTAATTGAGCCTTATGATTTAGATCAAATGGCCAATGAAATATTTAATTTAATTCTTGATCAAGAAAGATTCGCTAGAATTCAGAAAAATGCTCTACTGAATGCAAGACGTTTCGATATTGATACCGTTGGTCAAATGTGGATTAAACTTTTTGATAAACATTTTAAAAATTAAAGTATTGATGTTTTGGAGCAAGCTGTCTTATCTTTATTCTCTTTTTATTGGTTCAAAAACATCAAGAAAAATTATTGTAATTGAATCTGACGATTGGGGAAGTGAGCGCATTCCTAATGTTAATGTAAAGGATTGTTTAAAGGAAAAAGGGATTGATATGTATTCGAATCCGCATTCTAAGTATGATACATTAGAGCGGTTGGATGATTTGCTTGTACTAGGCGAACTGCTTAAGGGTATAGAGAATCAATTTGAAAAGAAAGTCAAAATTACCACTAATTTTATCTCAGCTAATCCTGACTTTGGTAAAATCAAAGCAAACCATTTTAAATCATTTTATTATGAAAGTTTCAATATTACATACCGCAATAGAGATGGTAATACTCGTGTATTGGAAGAGATTAATGGATTGATAAATAGAGGATATATTAAGCCGCAATACCATGGCCGAGAGCATATCAATGCTATTTTATGGTTAAAGGAACTAGAAAACGGTAATTCTGCTTTTTTAGAAGCATTTAATTTAAATACATATGCCATTGATGCTAGCAATGGAAAATCCTCACGGAAGAATTTGATGGCTGCATTGGAATATGAAGATTTAGTACATATGAAATTCATTCTTAATAGTATTGAATCTGGTCATGAAATATTTAAAAGTATCTTTGGTTTTCCATCTAAAACATTCATAGCACCAAGGTATGTATGGAATCCAGATTTAGAATATACTTTTGCAAAATGCGGGTTCACACACCTTCAAACTGCCTTGTTTCAGCAAAGTCCGAACCAAAAGGATTATACCTCAATTTTTCATTATACTGGTCAGAAAAGTAGAAATGCCAATATTTATTATATGGCTCGTAATGTGTATTTCGAACCTGCATATGGAAAAATAGATTGGGTCAATAATGCCTTACAAAAGATTGACTTAGCTTTTAAATTTAAGACACCTGCTATTATAAGTATGCATAGAATTAATTTTGTTGGAGGTCTTGATTCTAAAGCCAGAGATTTCCATTTGGAACAATTCCTAATATTATTGAAGTCTATTATTCTAAAATACCCTGAAGTTGAGTTTATGACCTCTGATGAATTAGCAGAAATACTGTAATTATGTGTGGAATAAGCGGCTTAATTGATTTCAGAAATGAATCTTCTCAGGATTTGCTGAAAAAAATGCAAAATACCCTACGCCACAGAGGGCCGGACGATGAGGGTTTTACTTTTATCTCCGAGGAGAACTTTCAAATTGGTTTAGGACATTCTAGGCTTTCCATTATTGATACTTCCTCTTTAGGCCACCAGCCTATGAAGTATGGAGATTATACTATCGTGTTCAATGGAGAGGTATATAATTTCGATGAGATAAAAAAACAGTTAATTGACTTAGGGCACTTATTTAAATCGCATTCGGATACCGAAGTGGTGCTTCATGCTTTTATTGAATGGGGGACTGATTGCGTGGGATACTTTATTGGTATGTTTGCTTTTGGAATCTACCATGAAGAGGAGCAAGTACTGTATTTATGCCGTGACCGTGCTGGTGTAAAACCACTTTTCTGGTATTGGGATAATGAACTTTTTTTATTTGGCTCAGAATTGAAGCCCTTTCATAAGCATCCAAGATTCAAAAAGGAAATCAATAAGAAGGCCTTACAATTGTTTTTAGGATATGGCTATGTGCCGGCTCCTCTGTCTATTTTCACCCATACTCAGAAGCTTCTACCGGGGCATTGGTTGAAATTTTCCCTGAAATACAAAACTTTTGAGCTGAGTAAATATTGGGATATTGGAGATTATTACAATACTAGGTCTAATATCTCTTATGACTTAGCAAAATCTGAGTTATATAGTATAATTAAGAGTGCCTGCAATTACCGCATGGTGTCCGATGTGCCTGTGGGGGTTTTTTTGAGTGGGGGGTACGATAGTTCATTAGTAACGGCTGTTCTTCAGAAAGAGCGTAGTGAGCGGCTAAAAACCTTTACTATTGGTTTTTGGAAAGGTACGGATGAAGCTCCATTTGCGAAGAAAGTAGCAGAGTATCTGGGCACCGATCATCAGGAATATTATTGTACGGAAAAAGATGCACAATCCATAATCCCTGAGTTGCCTCATTTTTATGATGAGCCTAATTCGGATATTTCCAATATCCCTAGTATTTTGGTTAGTAGATTGGCCAAACAAAAAGTGCAAGTGGCTTTGAGTGCCGATGGGGGGGATGAGCTTTTTGCCGGGTATACAGGCTATCGACAACAATTAGATCGGCATGCTCGTTTGGCTAAACTACCCGGCAAAAAAGTGTTTTATAAATTTCTTGAGAGTACACAATACCTAATAAAAGATGAAGTACTTAATCAGCAGTGGGTTAAGAAAAGAGAAGGAATTTTGTCTGCTTTGCGCTATGAGGGTTTAGGGTGTTTAGATGAATTATCTAGGGTAGTTTCATTACCACCGTATTATTTGACCAATCATTTATTGAGTTCAGGCTTCAAGATGAGTCATGGATTTCCTATGATACCTGCCTATCAAAAAGATATCCCTAAGGCAATAGAACCGGGCAATCTTCTGCTTCTAAGAAGTTTTGAAAGTACAATGATAGATTTACTTTTAGTTAAGGTTGATAGAGCGACTATGTCAACCTCTTTGGAAGGAAGGGAGCCTTTTTTAGACCATCGGTTGATAGAATATGCCGCTTCTTTACCTTATTGCTACAAGAATGACGGTAATGCCTCAAAAAGAATTTTGAAAGACATAGCTTATTCCTATATCCCCAAAAAACTATTAGATAGGCCTAAAGCAGGCTTTGATCTACCCTTATTTGATTGGTTGAATGGAGATTTAGGGTTTATAGTAGATGAATATCTTTCGAAAGAAAAGATTCAAGAAGGTGGATATTTTGATGCAAATCAAGTACATGAATTAGTATGCCAATTTAGAGATGGTAAATTAGCCTATAAAGACTTGTTTTGGAGACTTATTGTATTTCAAATGTGGATGGATACATGGGGATAATTGTAAAAGCTGATTTTTCGAATTAATTAAATGAAGAGAATTGCACTAGTCAGATACGGAAGTGTTTTTAGATACCCTAGAAAGGCTGCAAAATACTTTTTCAGTTCAATTTACCCATTGATAATTAGAATATTTCCATTGCCAAAAGTACTTTCAATCGAGGACACACTTGATGAAATAATTAATAACAAGAAAAGTATAGCTCGGTTTGGTGATGGAGAGTTTCTGTATATATTGGATAAACTTAATCTTCCTTTTCAGAAATATGATATCGTGCTTGCCAATTATCTTAAAGAATTATTACTCTCTGATGACGAAATGCTATTGATAGGGCTGCCTAGTGGTTATCATGGTTTAAATGGTTTAAATAGGGAGGGCAAGGTTTTTTGGAGAAGCCAAATATCATGGATTTATCCAAGACTAAAAAAATATCTTAATCTTAAAAAACAATATGCCAATGCAAGCATTACAAGGCTCTATATAGAAATTCAAGATAAAAAGAGGAGTAAAATACTGTTCGATAAAGTTAAATTGATTTGGGAAGGCAGAGATGTTGTTTTGGTAGAGGGGGAAAAAAGTAGATTGGGGGTTGGGAATGATTTATTTGATCGTGCAAAAAGTATTGTAAGAATATTAGCACCTGCTAAAAACGCATTTTCCATTTGTGATAGTATTGTGGAACAAGTTTTGGTTTTCCCGAAGGAAGTCCTGGTCCTTATTGCTTTGGGTCCAACTGCTAAAGTTGTTGTACAAAAAATACATAGTTTTGGTTATCAGGCAGTTGATATAGGAAATGTTGATATTGAGTATGAATGGTTTAAAATGAATGCTACCGAGAAAGTGAAAATAAATGGGAAATATACCAGTGAAGCTATTGGGGGTAGGGAAGTTGCAGATATTAACGATCAAAAATACAATGAACAAATAAGGGTAAATTTGGCTAATGGAGAAGAAATATAATCATACTGAGGAATGGCATACTGTTGATGCCGGAGAGGCACTTGTTCCAGTTATTATGGATTTACTTAATCCTAAAAGTGTTGTGGATGTGGGCTGTGGAATAGGTACTTTTACAAGTGTTTTCAAACGAAATGGAGCGAAGGTATTAGGGATAGATGGGCCTTGGTGCAAAAAAGAGTTGCTTTTTAAGAACATTGATGAATCGGAGTTTTTAGAGATGGAGCTTGAAAAAAAGATTACTCTAAACAGCAGATTCGATTTAGTTGTGTGTCTTGAAGTAGCTGAACATCTTACCCCTGCTAGGGCAGAATCGTTCATAAAAGATCTGACCAACCTTGGAGATATAATCCTTTTTTCAGCTGCCATACCCAACCAAGGGGGGGAAAACCATTTTAATGAGCAATGGCTTGATTATTGGGAAGATATTTTCAATAATCAAGGTTATCGAATTGTAGACTGCTTAAGGCCATTGTTTTGGGAAAATCCTGAGGTGTTTTATTGGTATAAGCAGAATTTTGTTTTGGCCATAAAAAATGGGGTTACAATTGAAAAAGTAGAGAAATTGCCATCAAATATCATTAGACGTATAGTACATCCTGAATTACTTGAGACAATTACCTCTTACAAAGATAAAAATGCTGTAAAAAGAGGAATGAAGTATTTATACAAGGCGATAATGTATAGGGCTGGTTTACTGAGGTAATAATATTTAAAAACTAATGAAAATAGGCGTGGTTGGTCCATCTTTAAAGATGGGAGGTATGGAGCGTGCCAGTACAACAATGGCTAATAGCTTAACCGATATTGGTAATGAAGTATGTTTTTTATCGCTATTTTCTCAAGAAGACTTTTTTAAACTCAACAATCAAGTTCAACTATTTACCCCCAATGGTTTCAATACATCCAAACTATCACTTTTTAAAACTCTCATTTGGATAAGGACTTCTCTGAAACAATTCAACCCTGACGTTGTACTGGTTTATGGTAGGTTCTACGGAGCAATAGTTTCCTTGGCTCTACTATTTACCCACTATCGTGTTTTTATTTCAGAACGTTCAAGCCCTCTATTCAAATGGGCAATTCATATCAATTTTTTTGATCGGATTGTGTATTGGTTATTGCCTCCTGCAGGAGTTGTTGCCCAAACAAAGATAGCCATGTTGTACCAGCAAAAATATTATAGCAAGAAGTCACCTGTTCGTGTTATACCCAATCAAGTAAAACAAGTCAAAGAGTTTCCTGAAGTAGAAAAGGCCAAAATTATACTAGCGGTAGGGAGGTTTAATGATTATCTAAAAGGATTTGACCGATTGATAGAAGCATATGCCTTATTGAATGGTCATAAAGGTTGGAGGCTGGTATTCGCAGGTGGGGATGAGGATGGACAATATTTAAGAGATTTAGCCGACTCCTGTGGGATCATGGCAAATGTGGATTTTCTTGGAAAGGTGGAAGATATTGATCGTGTTTATGCAGAGGCAGGAATATTTGTAATTCCTTCAAGAAGCGAAGGGTTTCCAAATGCGCTATGCGAGGCAATGGCGGCTGGGCTGCCTTGTGTGGCCTTTGATTTTATAGCGGGTCCAAGAGATTTAATAATACATAGAGAAAATGGATTTATAGTTCCGGATGGTGATCTCGAAGCACTGGCTAATCAAATAAAAGAACTGATCGATAACGAGCAGTTGCGGTCAAAGGTTGGCGAAAAGGCAAGAGGAATTGCTAAAATGCTCGATCAGAAAGTAATAGCTAAAAGAATGTGCGATTTTCTCAATAATACTAATAGATGAAAGTGAGCAAAATACCTAAGCTAAGTGTTATTGTAGCGGTTTATAATACAGAAAATCATTTAATAAAATGTTTGGAAAGTCTTGTTCATCAAGATTATTCGGATTTCGAAGTCATTTTAGTTGATGATGGCTCAACTGACCAATCAAGAGCAATATGTGAAAATTATGTGAATTCTAATACTCATTTTAGGTATATCAGGAAAGATAATGGGGGGCTTTCTTCTGCTAGAAATACAGGATTAAATTTAGCATACGGTGAATTCGTAATGTTTATGGATGCTGATGATTGGATACGGAAAAATACCTTATTGGAAAACATTCGAATAGCTGAAAGTACCAAATGTGATGTTTTAGTATTTGGCTTTATTAAAGAGATTCAAACTAAAAGGGGAGTGAATCAGCTGCCTTCCATTCCGCCCAAGCTGGTTAGTTTTGAAAATCCTGATAGCTTTGATAATGACTTGATACAACTCCTTAAGTCGGGAACCGGCCTAACCGTATGGAATATGTTGATTCGCAAAGAATTTCTGAAGCAGAATAACCTGACTTTTCCTTCCTATAAGAGAGGATCCGATATGTACTTTTTGTTTCAATTATATAAATATAGGCCGCGACTTATTAGTAACCCACAACCCTTTTACCAGTATATTGCATTCAATACTTCGAAGAAATATGATGAGCAGATAGTACCAAATCATATTGCTTTTTTTAACAAATTCCTATCATTATCGAATAGTTTAAAGTATTCATCTCAGCTTCTTGACCTTGAACTTAAATTATTTTTGCTGTGGTTTTGTCATGTAATACCTAATGCCGTTGTAAATAACAGGTATCTGTCTAATAAATTGAAATTAAAAGAACTAAAAGTATTGTTCGGTCAGGAAAGAGTTATTAAATGGACTAATAAATATAGTCTGAATCAAGCCAAGGACATGATGTCAAAAATAATGTTATTCATGATGAAGACCCGTAGTCCTTATATCATGTACTGCTTCACAAAAGTAAAAATTCTTTTTAAGCAATATATACGTGTTGACTATAAAAAATATTATAACCGTTAATAAACAATATGTGCGGAATATTTGGCTTCACCAACTTTGAAAATCAAGACCTCCAAAGAGCACGTAAAGCTTTAAATTGTTTGGCACATCGTGGACCCGATCAGTGGGGAGATTACATCAGCCAAGGAGTATACATGGGGCATAGACGATTGAGTATTATTGATCTTTCAGAACAAGGAAAGCAACCTATGCGCAGTGAAGAACATGGTGTTGTTATTACTGTCAATGGTGAAATATACAATTTTCGCTTATTACGTCAAGAGCTTGAGTTGAAATATCACTTCAAAAGTAATTCAGATTCTGAAGTTGTGCTACATGGTTATACCGAATGGGGTATTGATGGACTTCTTGAAAGAATGGATGGTATGTATGCCATATCAATATTTGATACAAAAAGGAGACAATTGTTTTTGGTTAGGGATCGTGCAGGTATAAAGCCTTTGATTTTTTCAAATATGGATTCAAGGTATTTATGGGCATCAGAGCTAAAAGCCATTGTTGAATTTGTGGGAGAGGATAGTTTACAAATCGATAAAACAGCTATTTATGATTTTTATACTTATCAATACATTCCTACTCCAAAAACTTTATATCAAAATGTTTTTAAACTAGAGCCAGGACATTACCTTCAAATTGATACAGAAAGCAATGCAATTGTTAAGAAAAAATACTGGGTTTTGCCAGAAATAACTGGATCAGATTCCATAGAAGAAGCTAGTGACAAGATTAAGTCCTTACTTGGTGAATCAGTAAAAGAACAATTCGTAAGCGATGTTCCAGTTGGATTATTCTTGAGTGGAGGGATGGATTCTAGTGCAGTAGTCGCACTTGCGTCAATGCAAAAAAGCGGTCTTTCAACCTTCAATATCGGTTTTGAGAATAACCCTAAGGACGAGTCCCCTTATGCCGAGTTAGTAGCTGCGCACTTTAAAACCAATCATTTTAAGAAAGTATTGAATATTGAGGAAGCAAATTGGTTATATAAATCAATAAAGAATTGGTACGATGAGCCTTTTGGAGATCTCTCCTGTTTGCCTACTTACCTCGTGTCTGAATTTGCCAAAAATCATGTTACCGTGGTTTTAACTGGCGATGGAGGTGATGAGCTTTTTGGTGGTTATAAATGGTATAAGGCCTTTTCATTCATTGAAAAATTCAACTTAAGAAAATTGAGAGTCCTAAAAAGACCCGTTTTGGCAATAATACGACTATTGCTAAGTGGAAACTTTAGGAATAAGATAGTCTCGAGAGTTGAATGGTTGTTTTTATCGGAGATGGAATTATATACACGATTGATGGGTGGAAGACTTAAAAATGATATTGATAAAATACATCTTAAAAAGGAACTTTCTATTTCAGAAGATTATGATGACTACTGGTATTTTAGAAAATTCTACAGACCTGAAATGAGCATTTATCAAAGACTACGATATTTAGATTTTCATACATACCTCCATGATGACATATTGACAAAGGTGGATAGGGTAAGTATGGCAGTTGCACTGGAATGTAGAGTACCCTTTCTTTCAAGGAAAATGATGGAGTACATGTTTACATTACCGGATAAGACTATTTTACATGGTGGAGAATTAAAAGGAGCAATGAAATACGCTTTTAAAGATATACTTCCACAAGCGATTATTAACCGTGATAAAGAGGGATTTAATTTGCCAATAAGTACTTGGGGAGGTGAACTGCGATCTGGGTTTAGGTCAAGGCAGGAGCGGATTTTGGCAGAAGTGTTTAAATTAATTCAGCACTGAAATTATGTGCGGAATTGTTGGGGCTATATCTTCTGCTAATCATTCTTTAGACCTTTCCTCTTTGCATCGTATGCGCGATGCTATGGAAAAGCGTGGGCCGGATGCTTTTGGAGATTTTTTTTTAAGCAATTTCCTCTATTTGGGGCATAGGCGTTTATCCATCATTGATTTAGAATCAGGGACTCAACCCATGCTGGCAGCAGATGGGAAAGTAGCTATTGTTTTCAATGGAGAGATTTATAATTTCAAACACATTCGAGCCAAGCTTCAAAAGGAGGGCGTACTATTTGCCACTCATAGCGATACAGAAGTAATAATACAAGCCTATTTGACGTGGGGCTTACATAGTTGTTTGGAGGCTTTGGAGGGAATGTTTGCCTTTGCCCTGTGGGATGAACGTGTGCAAAAAGTGTTTGTGGCAAGAGATCGCTATGGAGAGAAACCTCTTTATTATACCAAGAATCAACAAAGTTTTTTCTTCGCCTCCGAATTGAAAGCATTGAAAGATTTCTACTCCAAAGATGCCTTATCGGTTACTGCACTCAATCTTTTTTTTAGCCTTTCCTATATTCCCGCACCACATACCATTTATGAAGGGGTATATAAACTACTCCCCGGGAACTATCTTGAAATAGACACGAATGGAGATTTTTATATCCGACCGTATTATTCACTCAAACAAGTAGTAGAAAATGCCCAAAGTCACCTCATTACCAACTATGAGCAGGCAAAAAAGGCGCTTAGGGATTTATTATTTACCTCGGTAGAGGAAAAAATGATAGCGGATGTGCCACTGGGATCCTTTTTAAGTGGGGGGATAGATTCCAGTATTATTTCCGCTATCATGGCTAAGCTTTCACCAAAGCCAATCAAAACCTTTTCTATTGGTTTTAAAGAAAAGGCCTATGATGAAAGCGAGCGAGCGGCTCTGGTGGCTTCCCATATCGGTTCAGACCATACCTTACATATCTTAGGGCATGAAGATCTTTTAGCCGTGGTAGATGATACCTTGGCCTATTTTGATGAACCTTTTGGCGATTCCTCGGCCATCCCTTCTATGATGGTGGCCAAAAAGGCAAAGGAAAAGGTAACCGTTGTGCTCACCGGAGATTGTGCTGATGAGTTATTTGGCGGCTATGAAAAGTATCTAGGGAAATATTATGCGGAAAAGTATGGGGATTATCCGTCAGCTTTACGGAAACTATTTGAGTGGGGTATTGGCCATGTTCCCCATACCAACCTAACAAATCATAGCCTAAGAAAAGTAAAAAAGGTAATAGAGTCAGCTTCCCTATCTCCGCAAGCCCGCTATTTGCGCCTCGCTTCCCTAGGGTTTTCTCCTGAGGAGAAAAAGGAACTTTTGAAAGCAACATGGGAAATACCTGTTTCTGATACCATACTGAGTCATTTTTTGGCTGTTAACAAGGAAGATGAATTAACCCAAACCTTTTACAGCGATATTCAATTGGTATTGGAAGGAGATATGCTCACCAAAGTGGATAGGGCCTGTATGATAAATTCCCTTGAGGCGAGGGTCCCTTTTTTGGATTCGCGAATCGTGGACTTCTCTTTTCGGCTGCCCCATGAGTTTAAAATTCTAGGGAAGAATAAGAAGAGAATATTGAAAGACACCTTTGCTGATTTGTTACCTAAAGAAACTATGAGGTTTAGTAAGAAGGGTTTTGGCCTGCCCTTGCGTGTATGGTTTCAAAACGAGTTAAAGGAGGAGTTATATCGCCTCTTAGATGATAAATTAGTAAAGGAACAATCTCTCTTTAATTCTGATTACCTGAAAAGGTTACTAAAAGAGCATATGGAAAACAAAGAAAACCATGCTTCTAAACTCTGGCAATTGTATGTATTTCAGAAATGGTATTATAAGCAATGATATGCCAATGCTTTTTAATGAGGATTTTGTAAGTAGACAAATTAAGTTCAGTTCACTAAGACGATAGTGCGTAGTTTGAAACCTAAGATCATTCGCATTACTACTGTCCCCATCAGTATGAATATCATCCTAAAAGGTCAATTGGGTTTTATGAATCAATTCTTTGAGGTGGTGGGGATTACCAGTCCGGATGAGAAACACTTTGTCGCCTGTGGGGAGCGGGAAGGAATTCGAATGATTCCCGTTCCTATGCAAAGAACTATATCCCCTTTGAAAGATTTAGTAGCTTTATGGCACTTATTCTGGATATTTAAAAGAGAAAAACCCAGCATTGTACATACGCATACACCTAAGGCAGGACTTTTAGGGTTGTTGGCAGCCAAATTGGCAAATGTACCTATCAAAATGCACACTGTGGGTGGGATGCCTTTAACAGAGGTCCATGGGGCAAAAAAGAAATTGCTGATACTTATGGAAGGGCTTACTTATGCCTGTGCGGACAGGGTCTATCCTAATTCATTTGGCTTAAATGAAATTATCCTTAAGCACAAGTTGTGTAGTAAAGCAAAACTAAAGGTGCTGGCCAATGGGAGTTCTAATGGAGTAAATACAGAATATTTTTCTCCATTCATTTATTCAGATACACCCCAGTATTTGGAGGGACTTAGGAACGTGTTAGGTATTGCAGCTGAGGATTTTGTATTTCTGTTTGTCGGAAGATTAGCGAAGGACAAAGGAATTGTAGAGTTGGTAGAGGCATTTAAGCGTGTTTACCAGGAACATACTCATGCAAAGTTGTTATTAATTGGGCCTTATGAGCAAAGCAATTCTATTTTGCCTGAGAATACCAGAAATGAAATTAGCAATCATCCGGCTATCATGGCACCCGGTCGATTTGATGATGTAAGACCTTACTATGCTCTTAGTCAGGTATATGTTTTTCCCTCCTACAGAGAAGGCTTTCCCAATAGCTTAATGGAAGCAGGGGCTATGGGGCTTCCTATCATCGCTTCCGACATTAATGGTTGCAATGAGATTGTTGAACATAACAAGAATGGTTTACTCATTTCTCCTAAAAGTATAAATAGTTTATTTGATGCAATGATAGAATGTTTGGAAAATGAAGAGTTTTTGAAGCATCTAAAAGGCCAATCCCGAAAGTTTATTTTGGATAATTTTCGGAATAAAGTAGTATGGGATGAACTATATAAAGAGTATCAAACAAACCTAAAGCCCTTCAATCAGTGATTGATTATAAACAAAAGTTGTTCTCTACCCTTAAAAACTACCTAGGCTGGTCAAGCCAAAGAAAGATAGTTGTTTTTTCGGTTGATGATTATGGTAATGTGCGTCTTGCTTCCACCGAGGCGCGCAAGAAGCTGATTAAGGCGGGGGCTGATTTAGATAAGAACCGTTTTGATACATATGATAGTTTAGAAACTGCTGAGGATTTATCCCTACTTTATGAGGTATTGAATTCAGTGAAGGATGCCAAAGGGCGGTCAGCCAAATTTACCGCTTATGCTTTGTCGGCAAACATAGATTTTGAGAAAGTCTTACAGGAAAATGACGGCAGGTATTATTATGAAGTATTGCCCCAAACCTTTGCCAAGCTACCGGGATATGAAACAGTTTGGGATGTTTGGCAAGAAGGTGTTAAAAAAGGGTTTATCGAGCCTCAGTACCACGGAAGGGAGCATCTTAATATTCAGTATTTTGAGAAGGCCTATGCCGTAAAGGATGCTATATTTCTAACCTGCTTGCAGGAGCGGTCTTGGTCGGGATTGCCCAGGCTTGGATTTAAACAGCTAGATTATGCCTCCGCGTTTGCCTACGAAACAGCCAAGGATATTCCCCAAGTTAGTAAACTGGCTTTGGAGGGGCTGAAGACCTTTAAAGAAGTATTTGGAACAGAAGCCAAAAGCTTTACTTCTCCCGGAGGGTATACCCATCATAAAGTAGAGCAAAATCTGATGCAAGGTGGAATTAGTTTTGTAGATACGGCATTTATAAAAAAAGAGCCTCAAGGAGATGGCGTCTTTTCTTATACCTTTAACCGCTCAGGTGTAAGAAATAAGGTAGGTCAGTTCAATTTGGTAAGAAATAGTGTGTTTGAACCCAGCCAAGCAGTTCATTACGATTGGGTAGACCAATGCATGGCGGAAATCGAAATGGCATTCAGGTTTGGGAAACCCGCAAATATTAGTTCACATCGGGTGAATTTTTGTGGTTTGATAGATCCCAACAACAGATCTCGGGGATTAAAAGACTTGGAAAGACTCTTAAAAGCAATAACAAAGAAATGGCCTGAGGTGGAATTTATTAGTGCAGGTGAATTAGGCGAATTAATTAAATCGGAGAGTTGATATGATGCGATTCATTTATATAGGGTATTACCTAAAGCAAATGAACTGGCCGCTGTTGCGCAAGTTTATTAGATATGTCTCAAAAACGTATAATAGAAGCTCCATTTCCTTAGTTTGGGCTATGCTAGATCATGTAATACGATACAATATCTCTCTTCTTGAGTATTTCCAATTTCGTTTTTTTGAGAAAACACCTCACGAAAAAGAAGAGTGGGCAGGAACGGGTTTTATGTATGAATATCAACTGAAAATGAACCCCAAGGCCGAACGGCATATCTTGGATGATAAACGCGTATTTGCTAAAAAATATAAGGAGTTTTTGGTACATCAGGTAGAAGATACCGAAAGCTTAAAGGCTCATCCTGATAAAGCGGAGCAGCTTTTGCATAATTCTTCTTGTAAAATTGTGCTCAAGGCCGCAGACGGCAAATGTGGCGCTCAGGTATTGGTGAAAAAGGCCAATGAATATATCCCTCAATCGCTCATCCATTTCTTGGAAAATAGTGAATATGATTTGGTCGAAGCGTTTATAATTCAACATGAACGTTTACAATCTCTGAGCCCATCGGCTGTAAATACCATTCGGATTTTCACACAGCTCACTCATGAAAATAAAGTGGAATTGCTTGGCTGTCGTTTGAGAATCTCGGTGAATTCGCCCGTAGATAATATGGCTGCCGGAAATATGGCCGCGCCCATTGATGAACAAACGGGAATAGTATCCGGACCCGGAGTATATAGTGATATTACCAAGCCGGATGAGCATATACACCCCATAACAGGTGTGAAAATTGAAGGCTTTCAGGTGCCTTATTGGCAGGAAAGTGTGGCTATGGTGAAACGGGCTGCCTTAAAACATCCGCAAAACCGTTCTATTGGTTGGGATGTAGTGATTACTGATCAGGGTCCGGGATTGATTGAAGGAAACCATGATTGGTGTAAATTGCTTTGGCAACTGCCTGTGAAACGTGGACTGAAGGGCGAATTATTGAAGTATTCTTAATTTTATGACCGTTCTGTCCTTAGCCCTTCATTTGTACCGCTTGCCATTTTATGTATAAACTCTATTTCAAACGCCCACTTGATATTTTATTGGCCATTTTGGTTCTTATCCTTACCAGTCCCTTTTTTCTTATTACCTGGGCACTTTTGACCTTGCAGAATGCAGGCAAGCCTTTCTTTTATCAGGAGCGCCCCGGATGGAAGCAGCAACCTTTTAAGATTATCAAGTTTAAGACCATGAACGATAAGAAAGATGCTCAAGGGAACTTGCTACCCGATGTACAGCGTTTAACTGCTTTTGGGAAATACGTACGCAAATTATCTTTGGATGAGCTACCTCAGCTTATCAATGTATTGAAAGGGGACATGAGCCTCATTGGCCCTCGGCCTTTATTATTCAAATACATCCCTCTATATTCTGTAGAACAGAATCGCAGACACGAGCTAAGACCGGGGATCACGGGTTGGGCTCAGGTAAATGGAAGGAACTCCATTAGTTGGACCAGAAAGTTTGAACTGGATGTATTCTATGTAGATAACTGTAGTTTTATGTTAGATTTTAGAATCTTTTGGTTGACAATATTGAAAATCATAAAAAGAGAAGGAATCAATCAATCGGAGGCGAGGCCTATGCAGCCGTTTAATGGTTCAAATTAACTATGAAAACTCCTTTGTACATACTAGGTGCTGGAAACGTAGGGGCATATCTCTGTTATAATATCAAAGATTTTCCCGAATTTGAGGTTGTGGGGTTATTTGATGATGCGCCTGAAAAACAAGGTAAGATCCTTTATGGCTTCCCTGTTTTGGACACCATTACCAATTGCAATAGCTATTTAAAAGATAATTCAGCTGTTGCCATTTGTATACATGCTCCACAGGTTAAGAAACGAATCTATCAGAAAATTAAAGGTTTATCACTTATGTTTCCTAACTTCATCTCTCCTTATGCATGGGTTTCACCGAGCGTGAAGCTGGGAAAGGGGCTGATAATCTATCCTGGCGTTTCTATAAATTATGAATGTGTTTTAGGCGATTTTGTTAACATGAACATGAATTGCGCCATTGGTCATAATGTAACGGTAAATTCGTATGCAAGTCTGGCACCGGGAGTTAACTTGGGGGGATTTACTTGGGTAGGAGAGGGGGTAGATTTTGGTATTGGCGCATGTACCATTCAAAATATGCAGATTGGCGCTGACAGTACAGTCGGTGGTCAAGCTATGATTATTACTTCTTTCCCTGAAAATAGCAAGATTATTGGCGTTCCCGCCAAGGCCTTATAGTTGCTTTAGGCAATTTACTCCTCTAATCCAGCGCCTTCGGGCGCTTTTTTGTTTTATAAGCCTCTTACGAGCGGTAACCTTCCCCGTTTTTGAGACAGTTTAAAAGTATTAAATTTAAACTGCAAATTATGAAACTAGCAAAAATCAACGAGTCTCAGATAGTGAAGCTGCTCCATGAGTATGAGGCAGGCAAATCTGTAGCCTTACCTATTTTCGGACAGTGATTAAATATAATTAATTTTTCATTACCTCTTTGACAAGATCCTTTCCTAAGTACAATCAGGGACTCAATCCATTCAATGCTTTGTGAGGATGATTCTGATTGTAATCTAGTTGCCATTCATACGTTATTGCATTCACGGAGTGAGGGGACTGCCACGTCAGCCTTTAGAGGCTTCCTCGCAGTTACGTAAAGCATGCGAAGCTCCCTCCGAAATATACCCGTCATTGCGAGCGGATACAAAGTATGTCATTGTTTAAACGACTTGTCCTATTCGCAAAGCACTTGCCTAGAGGAGCTCCGGAATGAGGGGACTGCTTTGTGCCTCGCAGTGACGTAAAGAATGAGAAGCAATGTCCTATTGAGGGAACTCTCAAGGCAGGTGCTGCGTCTGTCTAAGGGCTCACGCTTGATGTCATGTAAAGGAGCTATTAGTGTGGGTTTTTCAAGCTTTCTACGTGTAAAATGTATGATGCAACTATATCTCTTTCTTTTGTGTTTCTTGAGTGTATTCCTCATGAAAGCGCAAACATTACAGACGGTTTCGAGTGTTGACCTTCCCAAATATGAAGGCAAGTGGTACGAAATTGCCGCTTATCCCCAGAGGTTTCAGGAAGGATGCCATGGCACCACGGCCGAGTATACGTGGAGTGACAAAGGGTATTTGATTGTCGAAAACAGATGCAATAGAGATAGCCTGAATGGCAGGCAGTCCTATATTAGGGGCAAAGCCTTTGTAGAAAAGAATTCGGGCAATGCGAAATTGAAGGTGCAGTTTTTTTGGCCCTTTAAAGCCAAGTATTGGATTATCGATCGGGACGAAGCGTATAGTTTTGCTGTAGTCAGCCATCCCAACAGGAAGTATCTGTGGATACTCTCCAGAACACCCCAAATGGATGAGGAAACGTATGCGCAAATCCTCCTGCGGCTCAAGGAAAAGCAGTTTGATGTGAGCCAATTGAAGCGTACACCTCAGCACTAGCCTAGTGATGAATCCTCTGAAAACCGTCATAGTAACAGGAAGTAACCGAGGCTTGGGGTATGCTTGTGCCAAGCAGATTTGCCAAGGCCATTCCGATTGGTTTGTGCTCCTGGCGTGTAGAAATGAGGTAAAGGCCCAACAAGCCCTTGAAGAAATAGTAAGGGAAACGGGCAATACCCGTATCGGTTTTCTACCACTCGATTTAGCCTCTTTTGATTCTGTTCATCGTTTTGTTACATCTTTTCTTCAAGCGGATTACCCGCCTCTTCATGGCATTATTTGTAATGCAGGTGTAGCATTGGGCGATGCGCTTACCACCACGGTCGATGGCATAGAAACCTGCTTTCAGGTCAACTGCCTTGGCCACTTTCTCTTGGTCAATCTTTTATTGCCCCATATAAGGCCCTCGGGCCGTATACTGATGGTGAGTAGTGAATTGCATAGAAATGACGGGCCTATGAAATCGTTTCGGCCAGATTTCAAAAGTGTCAGCGATATGGCTTATCCGCCAAGTCCACCAAGGCCGATTAAAAACGCGGGAAGCAAACGCTATGCTGCCACCAAACTCTGTTTGTTGTTTTATACCTATGAGCTGGCCAGGCGGCTTTCCTTACAGAATACCCCTTCTATTACGGTCAATGCTTTTAATCCCGGCCTCATGCCCGACACAGGTTTAGGTGGCCTAAATACCCGACACCTTACCCGGTTTTTCCTGAAATACCTCTTGCCTCTTTTTGTCAAAGGTGCTGTAAGCAGCCCCTCCGTATCGGGAAAAATCCTGGCATCGCTTTTACTGGATAGTCAATACCAAGGGCTTAGTGGTCGCTATTTTGATTGGGACAAGGTCATTCCTTCTTCTCAACAGTCGTATGACACTAAGGAGTGGCTGGCTGCTGTATGGCAGGAAAGCGAAGCGCTGGTGGGGCTAAACGGAAAGGAAATAAGGTAGCTCAGTAGGGTGCGCTTTTCTCGGGACTAGGGGTGATGAATCTTTCATTTATCTGTCCTTGCGAGCGGATGAATGACATGCTATTGTTTATGCGACTTATAGTATCCGCGAAGCAATCCCCTCAATGAAGGGGACTGCCGCAGTCGTCCTTCGGGACTCCTTCGCAGTGACGTAAAGAAGGCGAGGTACCCTCCGAAACGCATCGTCATTGCGAGCGGATGAATAGAACGTTATCGTTTATACGACTTGTTGTATCCGCGAAGCAATCCCCTCAATGAAGGGGACTGCCGCAGTCGTCCTTCGGGACTCCTTCGCAGTGACGTAAAGAAGGCGAGGTACCCTCCGAAACGCATCGTCATTGCGAGCGGATGAATAGAACGTTATCGTTTATACGACTTGTTGTATCCGCGAAGCAATCCCCTCAATGAAGGGGACTGCCGCAGTCGTCCTTCGGGACTCCTTCGCAGTGACGTAAAGAAGGCGAGGCACCCTCCGAAACGCATCGTCATTGCGAGCGGATGAATAGAACGTTATCGTTTATACGACTTGTTGTATCCGTGAAGCAATCCCCTCAATGAAGGGGACTGCCGCAGTCGTCCTTCGGGACTCCCTCGCAGTGACGTAAAGAAGGCAAGCACTCTCCGCAAAGTACCCGTCCTTGCGAGCGGATGAATGGCATGCTGTTGTTTATAGGACTTATAGTATCCGCGTGGCAATCTCCTTGTTTACATTCACAGAATGAGGGGACTGCCGCGTCAGCCTTGAGGGCTTCCTCGCAGTGACGAAGGAAATAAGGGCCTCGCTCGCTTGACGATAGATAATATAGTTTTATTACATTTTCCTCTTATATTATTTCTCTATTTTATAGATGTATTTCAGAATGGGACATGGAGGATGTATATATATTATGACCAATGTTCATCATACTACTTTATATATAGGGGTAACTTCTGATTTGTTAACTAGAGTTAAGCAGCATAAGGAGGGTACTTATAAGAAAAGCTTCACCTACAGGTATAATCTGAACAAACTCGTCTATTATGAAATCCTTCCGACTATTCAAGAAGCTATTGCCAGAGAGAAGCAACTAAAGGCGGGAAGTAGACAGAGAAAGATTGACTTGATTAACAATCAAAACCCGGAATGGAAAGACCTTATGTATGAGGTGGGAAAATGGTAGTTTTACGCCAATCAAATGGGTTTAAAGCGTCCTTGCGAGCGGATGAATGACATACTGTTGTTTATGCGACTTATAATATCCGCGTGGCACTTGCCTTGAGGATCTCCGAATTAAGGAGACTGCTTCGTCAGCCTTTAGGGGCTTCCTCGCAGTGACGGAAGGAAGGCGAAGCTCCCTCCTAAATATACTCGTCCATGCGAGCGGATGAATGACATACTGTTGTTTATGCGACTTATAGTATCCGCGTGGCAATCTCCTTATTTATATCTCCGAATTAGGGGACTGCTTCGTGCCTAGCAGTGACGAAAGGAACACGGGACTGCTTCGTCAGCCTTTGGGGCTTCCTCGCAGAGACGGAAAGAAGGCGAGCACTCTCCGCGAAGCACTTGCCTTGAGGATCCCCGGATTATTAGGCGTCTTTGCAGGTACGATAGAATCTACCTTCCTTTTTGTAATCCCCTTGCTAATCGGTAATTTAGGGCTTCTTTTATGCCTATGCTGCGCACCTTAGCTTATTTTTTAATCAATCCGGTATTCTTTGGACTTTTACTTTTGCTGGGCTATTTCCTGCTGCGGTATCGTAAGAAGAAAAGGGCGGCAAAGGTGCTGATGCTGCTTACCATCGCTTGGGTGATTTTGGTCTATGTTTCCCCCTTTCCCTTGTATGGGCTCTATACCTTGGAGCGGCAGTACCCTTCTTTTGATGCGCGCTTATCGCCTGAGGCTGAAATCCATCTCTTGGTGCTGGGAGGCGGATCCTCCTTTAATCCGCACAAGCCTTGGCAAGACCTTTTATCCCTTACCGCCAAAGGGCGATTAATGGAAGCTTTGCGCCTGAAAAAAAAGTTTCCACAAGCCAAATTGGTGCTATCGGGCTTTTCGGCCAGCGGCAGAACCAGCATAGCGGAAATCATGGCTTTTACGGCTTTGGATTTAGGGATTTCTCCGGCTGATACGCTGCTCAGTTCCAAGGCGGGCAATACAGAAGAGGAGGCAAGATATTACGCAGAACGATTCGGGCAAAGTGCTCAGGTGGTGCTGATTACCGATGCCAGTCATATGCCCCGCGCCATGGAGGCCTTTCGGCAATGGGGACTAGCGCCTATTCCGGCTCCTACCAATGCGCGCATCTACCTCGATCCCATTAGGCCTCCTTTTCACTGGAAGCCTTCTTTGGAAAAAGTACAAATCATGGAAACGGTGTGCAAAGAATACCCGGGCTTGTGGGTGATGCAAATCAAACACCGCTACAAGCCCAGATAAGTTCTATTATTCGAGTAACTGGAAGCGCAACCCTTGTACGTCCTCCGCATTCCGTCCTACATACACTTCATACCCCCCCGGCTCGGTACCAAAGCTCATATCCTGACGGTAGAAGGATAAATCGCTTATGGGAAGGGTAAACACCACGGTTTTCTCTTCTCCGGCAGCTAAGCTAATCTTTTGGAAACCTTTGAGTTCTTTCACGGGGCGCGTAACACTGCCTACCCAGTCGCGCACATACAGTTGCACAATTTCCTCTCCTTGCCTGCTGCCCGTATTCTTCACCGTAAGCTGTACCCTGAGGGTATCTTTGGCCGTGGCACTTTCTTTATCCAATTGCATATTGCTGTAGCTAAACTGGGTATAGCTTAGGCCATAACCGAAAGGATACAAGGGACTATTCTCCACATCCAAATAACGAGAGGTATACTTGCCATTCGGGTCCACATCGCGGGGCCTGCCTGTATTTTTCATATTATAATGAATAGGAATTTGTCCCAAGTTGCGCGGGAAGGTCATGGTTAGTTTGCCGGAAGGATTATAATCACCGGAAAGCACATCGGCTATGGCATGGCCTGCCATGGTGCCCAGGAACCAGGTTTCTACCAAGGCATCGGCTTGCTGACTAAGCGTACTCAGGTCGAGCGGACGCCCATTGCTTAAGACCACGATTAAGGGTTTGCCCAGTTTACGCAGCTCATCCATCAAAGCCTGCTGCGCGCCCGGCAACTGAATAGAAGTACGCGAGGCGGCTTCTCCGCTCATTTGGGCAGCTTCTCCCAAGGCCAGTATCACTACTTCACTATTTTTGGCTACTTGTAGTGCTTCGCTAAAGCCACTTTTATCCGGACTATCAATGGCGCAGCCTTGTGCATAGGCAATAGTGGCCTTGGGGTAGCGGGCCATTAAACCTTCCCGCAGGGAAACGGCCTTATTGCCATCTCCGGCCGCTGACCAAGCCCCAATCATGTCGCGCTTACTATCGGCCAAAGGCCCTATCAAGGCAATGCGCTGAATAGCTGAGGAAAGGGGAAGGGTATTGTTTTTGTTTTCTAACAAGACAATGGACTTGCGGGAAATGTCGCGAGCAGCCTCCAAATGTTCTGCACTCATAAGCCAGGCTTGCTCACGGGCGGTATCAGAATAGCGATACGGATCTTCAAATAAGCCCAGCATAAATTTCTGACGCAAAATCCTGCGTACCGATTCATCTATCAGGGATTCGGACACGCGTCCACTTTTCACCAATTCTACCAGCTTATCTTGGTAAAAACCTGCCTGCATATCCATATCCACTCCGGCCTCAATGGCCAGCTGGGCGGCATGAGCCGTATCGGCTGCATAGCCGTGGTGTAAGAGCTCCATAATGGCGGTGTAGTCGGTCACCACAAAGCCATTGAAACCCCATTCTTTGCGCAGGATATCATTCATCAAGTACTTGCTTCCGGTAGCGGGCACCCCATCTACTTCATTGAAAGAAGTCATAACCGTAGCCGCTCCGGCATCAATTCCTGCTTTGTAGGGGAGGAGGTAAACTTCCCGCAGCACGCGGTCCGACATATCCACGGTGTGGTATTCCCGGCCAGCCTGCGGGGCCCCATAGGCGGCATAATGCTTAATGCACGATAAGATGGTGTGAGTGTCTTGCAGATTTTCCCCTTGAAAGCCTTCCACCTTGGCTTTGGCAATCAAGCTACCGAGGTAATGATCTTCACCGCCTCCTTCCATCACGCGTCCCCAGCGAGGGTCACGTGAAATGTCGACCATAGGAGCGAAGGTCCAGTGTAGGCCTTGGGCGGCTGCTTCTTTGGCCGCAATTTGCGCAGAAAGTTTCATCGCCTCTAAGTCCCAGGTGCAGGATTCTCCCAAAGGAATGGGGAAAATCGTTTGGTGGCCGTGTACCACATCATAACCAAAAAGCAGAGGAATGCCCAAGCGGGTTTCTTCTACCGCCATTTTTTGCAGATTACGGGTATAGTCGGCACCCACGGCATTGAAAATCGCCCCCACCTTACCGGACTTAATGTCTTCTTTATACTGTGCCCGCATAGTAGGGCCAGTTACATCATAGTCGCTGGTGTAAAGTGTCAATTGGCCTACTTTTTCCTCTAAAGTCATCAGGCTTAGCAGGGAGTCTACGCGCTGGTCTAAGGAGGAAGCGCTTGGCGTTTTAGTAGGCTGTCCACAGGCAACTACTACCAAAGGGAGGGCCCATACGAGTAATTTCTTCATTTTCATATATGTCTTTTGTATAGGTTTTTAATTCGGAATAAGGAATCAGTAGGTGAATCCCAATTTGTTAAGTCCTTGCTGTACTTCGGGTGCCGACATAAACAGCTCCCAGAGCAGTCCGCTGCGATGGTTTTCTATCATCACCGGAATAGGGCCCTGGTCTATGGCCAAGTAATGCGGTTTGTACCAAGAGGAGCCTATGCTGAAAGCATCGTAAGGGCCATAATCGCCAATGAGGCTGTCGCGTTCCTGCGCATACAGAAAGCGGAGGAATTGCATACTTTCTTCCGGAGTATAGGGGAAAGAAGAAAGTGCTGCGGTGGGACTAATCACCCCAAGGTCTTCGTCCATGGGCTTATGTCCGGCATAGCCATTAATAGAGTAGCTGGAGGTAAGTCCCCAGCAGTGGGCACCATAGCCGGCATGTCCTTTCGGATTCTTTACGCAGTAGTCGTAGTCAATTTTTACATGGTTTACATTATGTTCCCAGTAATTGGCGTAGCGGTCTTTCAATTGCCGTGGATCAAGGCCAAGGAAGGAATAGTGCGACCAGAATAAAGGGCCACCGTATTGCTTGGCATAATTGTGACGGAGGGCTAAATGTTTTCCATATTGCTGATGGCTGCTGTCGTTTTTAATGTCTCCCTTACGCGCCCAGCCTTCGTGGTATACTTCCGGGGCGATGGGGTAGGTGGGTGAAGCGGCCGCCATCACATACATAATCAGGCATTCGTTGTAGCCTTCCACCGGAAAGTTCATCTCCCAGGCATATTCCGGAGACCAGTGCCAATAAAGTACATTCTTGCCGTTTTGGTACCAGGTCCATTCAATGCCATTGACCAAATCATTCATTTGCTTGGCTAAGGCTTGCTCGACCTCATTGCCATTTTGGAAATACTGGCGGGCAGTAATCAGGCCTTGCGCCAGGAAAGAGGTTTCCACCAAATCGCCCCCATTATCCTTAGGGCTGAATGCTTTCACTTTTCCGGTTTCCCCGTACATCCAATGCGGCCAAGCCCCATGGAATCGATCAGCTTTTTCCAGCCAGTTGACTAGCTTTTGCAAATGCGCCACCCCTTCTTCGCGGCTGATGAAGCCTCTTTCGATACCGACAAGTATGGCCATGATGCCAAAGCCCGTGCCTCCCGAGGTCACTACGCCTTGGTCATTGCTCGGGTAATCGCCATCCATATGGATGCGCTCAGGCGCAGCTCCCGAGGTGGGTTCGGCTCCATCATAGAAATAGCGGAAGGTTTGATATTGCACTAGATTGAGCAAGGAGTCATCCGAAAGCGTGGAAAGACTGGGTTCCTTGGCGGTTTCCTTAGGAGGCTGGCATGCCCAGGTACCTAAGAACAAGCCAAAAGCAAGAATATATACTGGGTGTTTCATAATGCGGGAGTTTTTGAAGAAATATTAATAGCTAAAATTCAAGGTGCTTAATCCGTTTTGTACTTCCGGTGCCGACATAAATAAGTCCCACAAAAGTCCTGTCCGGTGGTTTTCAATCATAATAATGATGGGGCCTTGGTCGATGGCCAGGTAGGAATCGGCCACCCAGCCTTCAGTGAGGTCATAGGCATCGTAAAAACCATATTCCCCCCAAAGTCGGTCACCAATGCCGTAGTAGAAGAAGTGCAAGGCTTGCATGGATTCTTCGGGCGTGTAAGGAAAGGAGGAAAGGGCAGCCGTAGGCGTAATTACCCCTTGGTCGTTATTAGGTGCATGCGCACTGTAGCCTTCTGGATTATCAGAGGCCGTAAGCCCCCAGCTTTGCTCCGAATAGCCCACAAAATCTTGGGGATTATCTATACAATAGGCACGGTTGATTAAGGTATGGTTGCGGTTTTGTTCCCAATAATTGGCATAGTCATCCGATAGATTGCGCGGGTCGAGGCCAAGGAAGGAATAATGGGTGAAGAACAAAGGTCCTCCCCGGTCTTCACCTAAAGGAAGTGTAATGTCATAAAAGGAGTTACCATTTTGTATGCCCCCATTGCGGGCATAGCCTTCGTGGTACACACTCGGTGCAATGCCATGGGTAGTGGAGGAGGCCGCCAGCACATAGGTAATCAGGGTTTCATTGTGCCCACGGATAGGCATATTCATGGCCCAGCCCACAGTGGGTGACCAATGCCAATAGAGTACATTTTGCCCTTCGCGGGTGTACCAATCCCATTCTATGGTGTTGAGTAGGTTATTAATCGCATCGATAAGGGCACTTTCGGTGGCTTCATTGGGATTGAGGTATTGACGAACCGTTATCAGGCCTTGGGCCATAAAGGCGGTTTCTACCAAATCGCCTCCATTGTCATTGGTACTGAATGGAATAGTAGCTCCGGTGTTGCCATCCATCCAGTGCGGCCAGACACCATGATGACGGTCTGCAGTGCCCAGAAAAGTGACAATCTTTTCCCAACGCGCTATACCTTCGGCACGGGTGATAAAATTGCGTTCAATACCCACGATAAGCGCCATCAGGCCAAAACCTGAGCCTCCAATGGTGACGGTATTGCCGGAAGTGTTTCGCTCACGCGCGAGTCCCGAATGGGGGTGGGCGAAATCCCAGAAATAGGCGAAAGTGCGTTCTTGCACCAGTGTGAGCAGGCTTTCATCATCTATTAGTGGAAATTTAGGCGTATCACTGCCTTGGGTATAAAAAGGAAGGTTGAGGCCTTCGAAAATCTCCTCGTTTTGGCCTTCTATCCCCGTGAGGGCAAAAAGGGTATATTTATTCCAGTCGAGTAATGCCTGATCCGTACTTAGGCTTACAGTGCGTGCATCCTCCGATAGCGCCATATTGAGGGGAATGGATTGCCCTTGTGCGCTTACTAAACGTAGACTTTGCGCATTGACACTTTCCGGTGCCACTGGAGCGGAAAAGTACAGGCTTAGCTGAGGTTGAAGAGAAATGTTTTGTACCCGATTGGCTTGCAGAGCCTCTTGCTCATCAATGGTGAGGGAAAGAAGCCTAAGTACATCAGCCTCCGTTTGGAAGGAAAGTTGGAGGCCCGGGAAAGTTTCTTGATTGATTCCACGTAGTGCATCTGAAATGAACAAGGTAAATGTGGTATTACCCGGTAAGTTCTCTTGAGGCAGTAGGGAAACGGTTTGGTTATTGTCTAAATATTCTACCCGTACAGAAGTGGGTGTTTCGCCTTTCATAAGGCTAATGGCAGTAGGAACACTGCCGGTATCTAAGGGACTATTGAAGCGGATAACAATAGCTTGGTCTTTGGGAGCACCTTCTGTGGTGACATCAGCGGATAGGGAAAGGGGAAAAGTGCCCAACGACACTGAGCGTAGCTGAAGCTGTCCGGCACGAGGCTCTTCAGGCTTTTGCTTGCAGGCCAGGAGTAAAAAAAGGAAAAGATAAAAAAAGGATGATCTCATGAAAAGGAAAAGAGAAAAGAAGGGCGCCTTGCGGCTACCCTTCTGTAAAACTAACACACAAACATTGCTTAGTTACCTGCTACGGATTCGTACATTAAACGAATCTCGTCAGCAGTCAAAGGCTTGTGGAAGATGCGCACTTCATCCAAAGATCCTTTGAAGTGGTTGGAAGTAGGGAAATCATAGCCACCCCAAGGTTCAGCATCCCACATGGTGCCTGCTCTGGATTGGATAAAACCAAAAGCAAGCTCATTTACCACATCCGGCTCGATACCGCCATATTTCATACCTACTACCGTTCTCTTGGCATCGCCTTCAGGCCATAAGTTGAAATCTTGACTCTTCATCAATTCACCATTGATGTACATGGTTCCTTTTTTGGTGGTTCCATCATACATACATACCACATGCGCCCATTTGTCTTTCAAAAGTCCAGCTACGCCACCAGTGGTAGTCAAGTCTTTCACGAAATCCCAACCTTGCCATCCGCCATTGTCTTTGTCTTGTCCATTTCCGGGAAACCAAAGGTCTTCAGAAGCGGTTTCGCCATTTCCTAGTTCATAACGTCCGGCCAATTTACAAGAACCAAAATCACCGGGGATTTCAAATTGCATACCATAGAAGGCACCAAGTCCTAGGACAAAATGCCCGGCAGGGTTGCCGTTTGCATCGGTGTGGTCAGAGCTGGCTTTCACCCAGAAGCTGATGGTGAAATCGCTGGTGTTCATCAATTGGTCACCATTGGGAATCTCCACGATGGTGGCATCTCCATCAAATACAGCTGCTTTGTTGGCTGCCCCGGTTGGGTCTGCTCCAAAGCTTAGGGCTACTACGCCACTGGCTGTAGGGTCGAAAGTACCGATAGCATCATTGGCATCGCCATCGAAAGGCCAGTAGGCAAAGGTTCCGGCAGGAACAAAGAATCCGGCCGTAGAGAAGGTACGGGCAGTTGCCGGCAATACATCGCCATCTGCCGCTACCACTTTAGCCAAATTAAGTTCGTACAATGCACCGCTACCCAATCCTTCGGAAGTAATGGTGACGGTAGTACCATCTACACTGGTGTTGATGGTGAAATTGGCATTGTCATAATCTTGCAAAAGGGTAATTTCAAGGTCGCTGGCGCTCACTTCCTTCGAGAAGGTAGCCACGATAGAAGCATCTGCAGGCACACCTGTGGCAGTGGTGGCCCCGTTGAGGTCAATATCTCCGGCCGTAAGGCTCACGAGAGTAAAGGCTACGGGTTCGTCTTCATTGTCGCAAGCATACATAAATACAGTGGCGGCCATTGCGCATGACCATAAGACTGATTTGAATACATTTTTCATTGTAATAATAGTTAAGTGTAATTATTGAAGTTTTAGTTGTGTGCTAAGCATTATTCCCATTGCGGGTTTTGTGGCCATCGATTTCCGGTCAAATCCAGCTCGATTTGTGGGATGGGCAATAGCTCGTGTTTGCCACTTACGAAACCCAGCGGCCCCAATATGCTATTGGCCCGATTGGTACGAACCAAGTCCCAGAAACGATGGCCTTCCATGGCTAATTCATGGCGTCTTTCCTCGAAGATGATGTCGCGAAGGAGTGCTTGGTCGGTTTCGGTAATGTCTGGCAATAAGGCATTGTTGCCTCCGCGTGCCCGCTCGCGTACTTCATTCAAGTAATCGAGGGCTAAGGGCACATTACCTGTTTCATTGAGGGACTCAGCGGCCATCAGCAATACATCCGCATAGCGTATAAAGCGCCTGTTGTGCCCAAAAGAAGGAGGAACGGTAGAGCCAGGTGTCCATACTTTTTGGTTATAACATTCTATTTCTACCAGATTTCCGTCTTCATCGGTGGTTTCATCGGGTGTTTGTGAATCACCTGCTATCAGGATGCCATCCAGTTCTTCACCTAAAAAGATGACTGTGGCTTCCATACGCGGGTCATCGGTTTCAAAGGAATTCATCAAATCGAGGGATGGACGATTGAAGCCCCAGCCACGATTTGGCGTGCCGCGCACTCCTTGAACGTTACCATATTGATTGCCCCCATTTTCCAGTCCTTCCTGACCGAAAGCACCCACCTCAAATACGGATTCAATCCCATGTTCCCCTGCCTCACTGTTGGCATCGGCAAAGTTCTCAAACAAATCATATTGCCCCGAATTGATTACTTCTTGCGCCCAACGGGCGGCTTCGGGGAAGTTTCCTTGAAATAAGTATACCCGGGCGCGCAAGGCCTTGGCGGCTCCTTTGGTGGCGCGACCCAAATCTGCGATTGGGTATTCCGATTTTTCGGGGAGATTGGCAATGGCCTCTTCAAGGTCTTCGTGAATGAGTTCATATACTAGCGCCTTACTGCTCCTTTCCGCATCAGTTACGGGCAATGTGGTGGTGATAATGGGCACATCGCCCCAGGCACGAACCAGATCAAAGTAGAAAAAGGCACGTAAGAATTTGGCTTCCGCTACATAGCGGTCGCGCAGGTCTTCGTCCATAGTAATATCAGGCACATTTTCTATCACTACGTTGGCGCGCTGCACCCCTTGGTAAAGGGCATTCCACCAGCGGGAAATATTGCCTTCGGTGCTGATGTGGGTAAAGGTGTCATAAGGCCCCACGGTGGCCGCACCATCCGATGGATTGCTTCCTTTGTGCGCATCATCCGACATAATGTCCATAATAGGAAAAAGCCCGAAATGAAACTCGTTGAAGCGCAGGGTATTATAAATGGCATTGGTGGCTAATAGCGCATCCTCTGCCGAAGTAGGGAAATTACTTTGTGTAATCTGCCCCTGTGGGGGGAGTTCTAAGAAATCCTTACAGGAAACCAAGCCAAGGATGGCAAGGCTAAGGGTTAATTTTTTGCGGATATTACTTGTCTTCATGGTCAAAAAATTAAAAAGTAACACGAATTCCGGTGGAGTACATGGCACTAAAAGGATAGCCCCCGAGGTCGATGCCACTGTTGATAGGGTCGCCCAAAATTTCGGGGTTGTATCCGGTAAAAGGACTCAGCGTGAACACATTGGTGCCGCTCACAAAGAAGCGCACTTGTTGGGCTTTGAGGCGGTTAGTCATACCTTCGGGGAGACTATAGCCCAAGGTGATATTGCGCAAGCGGAAGAAGGAACCGCTTTGCACAAAGAAGGAAGAAGGCAGGTAGTTGTAGCCACCTTGGCTGGCCCTTGGCTCGGTATTGCTGGTGTTTTCTCCCGTCCAGCGATTGGCTACGTGTTGTTCATAATTGTAGAGGTCGGGGCGGATGGTTTCTTTGATATTATAAATATCGTTACCTCTTTGCCCTTGAAAATCAATAGCCACGTCCCATCCTTTATACTCTGCGCCCAAATTAAAAGCATACAATAAGCTTGGAATAGGAGAGCCAATATAGGTTCGGTCGGCATCGGTAATCTGCCCATCTTCATTGGTGTCTACAAACCTAAGGTCACCGGGAAAGGCATCCGAGCGATGCGGATAGGCATCCAAATCAGATTGGTTTTGAAATACACCATCTACTTCATAGCCATAGAAAGCCCCAATGGGTAAGCCCACGCTGCTTCGGGTGGTGCCGGCCCCATTGGTTAGAAAGTCATCATCGCCATTGGTGCCCCGCACTTTAAGTACTTCGTTGTGGAGAGTGTTTCCCAAGACGCCCACACTGTAATTGAGGTCGCCAATGCTATTGCGGTATCCTAGGTTAAATTCCAGCCCTTGGTTAAGCACCTCGGCCGAATTGGTCGTAATGGAGGCACCGCTGCCGTTTCCATAATATCCCGGGATGGGTAAGTTAATCAAGATATCATAGGTGATTTTGCGGAAAAACTCCAGTTCGGCACTCAAGGTGTTTTCCCAGAAGGCCATTTCTACTCCGGCATTGAACTGCTCCGTGCTCTCCCAGCGCAGGTCGGGATTTCCGGCACTGGAGTAAGTTTGACCGGGAATGATAGCATCCTCTGGCCCGAAAACCGCGTTGATGCCATTGCCCACCAAAGAATATTGGCGGTCGTAAGGGATTTTGTCGTTCCCGATTACGCCCCAGCTGGCTTTTAGTTTTAAATTGGTGATGGCCTCATACGGACTCATAAAGGCTTCATTGATTATGTTCCAGCCTACCGCCACAGCCGGGAAAAGAGCAAAGCGATTGGTAGTGGGGAATTTCGAGGAGCCATCTCTGCGTAGCGTTGCCGTCAGTAGGTAGCGATTGTTGAAGCTGTAGTTGACCCGAAAAAGCTGGGAAAGCATGGAGAAATAATTGCTGCCGTCTACGCCATTGCCTACTTCATTGGGGTTGATATTGTTGGGGTTGATGTACCAAAAATCCGGAGTATCACGCACGAGGCTAAGGGCAGGCAGGTTGACAAATTCGGAAGTGGATTTTTGTGCTGTAAAGCCTGCTAGCGCATCTAAGCGGTGCAGGCCTATTTCTTTTTGGTAGCTGAGGGTATTTTCCCATAACCACGAGAGGCGGTTGTAGAATCCTTTGTTCAAGCGGCTCAGCGGATTTTGCTGCTGCGGAGAAACAAAGAATTCGGGGGTAAAGCTTTCAGAAGAGCTGTAGTCTACCTCTATCCCATAGCTGCTTTTAAATTGAAGTCCTTCGATAAGGTCGAGGGTGAAATAGGTATTGCCAATGCTTCTTAGGCCTTGATTAAAACTGTTGGTATATTCAATGTCAGCCAGAGGATTTCCCGTGCCGGGAATTTCGGCAAAGCTGCCATCGGCATTGTAAGGCTCCAGTACCGGCCAGGCCCTATAGGCAATGAAAACTACATTATTATTAGTGTTTTGTGCCTTGAAGGGAGTTAGGGTGATATTGGTTCCTAGCTGAAGACGGGAAGACAACTGATAGGAATTATTGAATTTTACGGTCAGGCGTTCGAACTGCGATTTCGGAATAATTCCCTCGTGCTTGAAATAGCCGGCTCCTAAGTAGTATTGTCCTTTGTCGCTGGCTCCCGTGGCCGATAACTGGGCATTCAGGATGGGAGCTTCCAACCCATCTTTAAAAATAAGATCCTGCCAATCGGTATTAGGCACTAGGTCGATATTATTATAAGAACCCGGGCGCAACTCATTGGCTACGGTGGCAAATTCCCGGCCATCTAAGAGAGCGATGCGTTTTTGAAGTTTTTGTATGCTGTAATCTGCGGAAAAGTTGATGGTAGGAGCCACTTGCCCTTTCTTGGCGCGCTTGGTGGTGACGATAATAACTCCGTTTGCTCCACGTGAACCATAGATAGCCGTGGCGGAGGCATCTTTCAATACATCCATAGCTTCAATATCGGCTGCATTTAGGAAGTCAATATTGTCGAGGATGACGCCATCTACCACAAAAATGGGATTGGAATTATTAAAAGTACCCACTCCCCGCACGCGAATCACCGCCCCTGCACCCGGTGCGCCACCTGCATTGCTAATTTGTACGCCCGCCACCTTGCCTTGTAAGCCTTGTAGTGGAGAGGAGGAGGGGATTTTGGTGAGTTCGCTACCCTTCACACGTGCCACCGAGCCGGTGAGGTCACTCTTTTTCTGTGTACCATAGCCCACCACCACGATTTCGTCTAATTGCTGGGTATCGTCTTCTAATTGTACGTCAATCACGCTTCTACTTCCTACTAGGGTAGTAAAAGTCTTAAACCCCAGAAAAGAGAATTGTAGCTGCGCGCTATCCCTCTCTACTACTAAGGAGAAAGACCCGTTGATATCCGTTACAGTGCCTTGGTCGGTGCCGAGCAGCCGTATGTTTACCCCGGGAAGCGTTTCTCCCGATGTGGCCGATGTGACCGTACCTTTTACGTTCCTTTGTGCCAAAAGGGAAAAAGGAAGTAGGGAAAAAATCCCTATTACTAGCAAATGCCTCATAGACTAACAGTATTTTCGAAAACGTTACCAAAATACTCTAGCCGAATGGCTTTGTTTACAATAAATTCAAGTTTTCTGTGATTTTAGAAGAAAAGTGATACGCTTTTTCGCAAGATTTTTCACGGATGAAAAACATTAATTTCAATCGATTACAGAGCTATTTTAGGGAATTATCCCCAATTTTTTTTCACAATAAAAACAAGAATCACCTAGGGAGCATTTTATAGGAAAAATTCAATTAGTTCCCTGCTATTTATTGAGGGGAGCTATTAGGGCTTGGAACTGCTTTTTTTCGTTTCACGCTTTTGTGAGGAGGCATAAGAATGATTTGCTGCCATTTGGCCGTGCTCACCTTGTTTCCTCTGCTTTCATGTGCTTCAATCTTTTCCAAAATCTTCTTTCGGAAGTTCCATACCGTATTAATGCGCATGTCCAGTTTGGTGGCTATTTCTTCTAGGGTGAATCCCTTGCGGTAGCTGATTACGGTATAGGCAATGTAGAAGGCCTTTTCTAAGGGAAATTTTATCCCCTGGAATAAGGTGAATGCCGTGATGGACTCATTATAGCCACATTTGGTACAGCGTCTGTCAAACTTGCCATTTCCTTCAAAGAACTTATCATTGGCGCATTTATGGCATAGAAAGCCTTTGGACCATTTTAGTTCTTCCAAGAATCGCTGGCATGCGAGGGTGTTGGGGTAAAGGGTACGGAATTCCTCGTACGAAAGGGTTTTATCCAAGAGGCGGTCGGTCAGTACTTCCTTGATATTATTCTTGAGTTTCCAGTTTTCCAGATCGAGCATGGAATTAATTTGGTTAATCTCTCGTGCCTGCTCGCCCAGTTTCTGATTCAGCTGCTCCAGTTCGGCTTTCTTCTTTTCCAAATCCATGGTTCGCTCTTTCACCTTCATCTCCAACTCGCGATTTACCTTGTCTTTTAGTTTAACATTAAGTTCATGCTGGCGCACAATCCGCATCATGGCTTTGTCCCGATTGGCTTTTAGTATCCGTATGCGATCGCCCAAGGCGAAGGTGAGGAAGAGCATTTCAATCACAAAGCTCAAATGCAGGCTGTAGTGCGACATGATGGTGAAGGGGAGTACCTCCAAAAACACCAAGCCGCGCAAAAGAAAACCAATGAATAAAAGTCCGTATGCCATCACGAAAAAACGGGCCGGATGGTAGCCGTTTAGCCAAACCGTAATGCCTGCGTAGAAAATCACCGAGAGCGGAATGATTTCTATGTTTCGGTAACTAAACCAATTAGGGTAAAACAGCAAGCAGAAAAGGAACAAAGCCGAGCGCAGGAGTATGGTCAGGCTGAGGATTTTATGCAGCTTGGGGGCATTTGCCCGTGTGTTGAGGAAGCGCTGGGTGAAGATAAGCGCCCAGAGAATGACCGAGAACAAGGCCACGCCCGTCATGTAGCGATTGAGCTCCGGAAGATTAGGCCAGAGGTATTGAAAAGCAATGCCATCAATGCACATGGCATAGAGGGCTACGCTCAGAATGTACAAGATGTAATAGATGTGTTTTATTTCCTTTATGGCCAGATACACCAAGAAATTGTACAAGCTGATGATTATAATCATCCCGTAGAACATCCCGAAAAGGTAGTATTCATTCAGCGCATAATAGACAAAGCGGTCGACCGACCGAAAGGCAATGCGGATGTCGGCAAAATCGTGGGAGACTACTTTGAAATAATACCAATAGGTGGAATCGGGGTGGTCTTCCAGCAGAAATTCAAAATTCTTGTGCCGGAAAATCCGCTCTTTAAATGGATGCGTATCTCCGGTGATCAGATGCTTATAACTTCCATCTTTTTGCGGTAAATACGCCTCCAGATGGTCGATGGTTTGGTCGTAAAACTCCAAAAGGCCTAGCGCTTCGCCAGAACTGGTATGCGTAATCGGAAGGCGTATCCAATAGGCAGCTCCGGCTGCAAAATCCTTGTTGCCCTTGTCTTTGTGAAAGGCGAAGTATTCAGGATGCTGTACTATATCCGCAAAGCTGAGTTGATTGCTCGTATCTACCAGGTATTCAATATCTTCTAAAGTGATAATAGATTCCTTGTTTTCACCCAGCTCCCAGGCGTTTTGCGCGTGACTGCTCGAACCAATCAGTACGAAACCAAGGAAAAGCCATAATAGAAGGGATAAAGGTGTCAAACGCATAGCTAAAGGTAGGAATTTTGAGGTACTTGGCAGAAAGAATTTTGTAGGGCGGTTTTTACTCAGGAAACTAACAAGCTGGCTCTCTGTTTCCGGAATTTGTTCTTCTTGCCTTCTTAGTGTAGCTTCACAGTTTAATCGCGTATCTCATTGAAAAAAATAGCCATATACGGAGCGGGAGGTTTTGGGAAAGAAGTGCATGCCCTTATTAAGCAATTGGGGCCTGCTGAGTGGGACTTTGTAGGTTTTTTTGATGATCGCGACCTAAGTAGCGCGCTGGGAAAGCACTATTTGGGAAATCAAAACGACCTTAACGTCTATCCCGAGGCCTTGGCACTGGTGGTAGCTTTAGGCTGGTCGCACATGCGGAAAAAGGTGGTGCAGGGTATTAGCAATCCGCATATTTATTTCCCTACCCTGGTGTCTCCTAACTGTATTTTGGGTGAGGCGGAGGCTATACAATGGGGCAAGGGATGCCTGCTGATGGCCGGAGCCGTGCTTACAACCGATATTCGAATGGGCGATTTTTGTGTAATTAATATCAACGCCTCCATAGGCCATGATGTGCAAATGGGCGACTTTGGTAGTGTGATGCCCGGAGCCAATCTTTCGGGGAATGTAGTATTGAAAGAGGAGGTATTTGTGGGAACAGGCGCTACCATTCTCAACGGCCTGAGCCTTGCAGAAGGTGCCATTGTGGGAGCCGGAGCCTTGGTGAACCGACCGGTACTGGCAAAGCAAACGGTAGTAGGGGTGCCCGCCAAGCCTTTAAAGAAAGAGAGAAAATGATGAACGAGTTACGCACCCTGCTCAAGGAGTTTGCTCCTTCACTATTGTTTCTAGGGAAATTTCTGGGGCTATACCTTATCCTGAACTTTAGTTACGGCCTGTACATCGATTATTATTTCCCCGACCCCGATCCGGTTACTATCTGGGCTTCCGACCACAGTGGTTGGGTGTTGCAGGTGCTTGGCGAAGAAGTAAGCGTAGAGCCCAGCTATACAGGCCCTAAGGTGTGGCTCAAAAGTGGTGAGAAGATTATATTGTCCGTATTTGAAGGGTGTAGTGGACTCAATGTGGGGATTATCTTTTTCGCTTTTGTGATGGCTTTTTCCAGCCTCAATGTACGTATGTTGTGGTTTGTGCCCCTGGGGCTGATTGTTATCCATTTGTCCAATCTGGTGCGTATTGTTCTCTTGTATTATGTCACCATCTATCGGCCCAACTTTGTGTATTTTACCCATAAATACTTGTTTACGGGCTTTTTGTATCTCATCATCTTAGGCCTTTGGTACCTGTGGGTCATGCACTGGATGCCTAAAAAACAGAAGGCCGATTCATGAAAAGCCTGATGCTTCGTTTTGCTTTATTTCTGCTGAGCCTTGCGGCTTTAATTCTCATCTATCTATTTCAGGAATGGAGTTATGGTGCCTGGATAGGGGGTATCTTAGGTTGGCCCCGTAACGAAACCGCTCAATGGGTAGTGAGTAAACTGGTACGCTTTGTCTTGAACGATAGCTTTGCCATACTGATGATTTATACCCTTTTTCAGGAGCGCAAGTATGTGTTGTTTGCCTTTCTGGTGCAGCTTTTTGGTTTTGTTTTCTTGCTCATTCCCTACTTGGTACTATCGCTAAGTTTCACCTTTCAGCACGAAGCCTCACTTTCGTATCTGCATCGCATCACGATGAACCCCACCCTTATCATGCTACTTATTCCCGCTTTTTTATATCAAAAGAGGACAATAGTGGATAGTTGACGGTTGTCAGTTGATAGTTTTTAGTTGTTTAATAGATTTGGCCATTAGCCTATGCCCCTTGACTATCGACAAAACTAAAAACCCGAAACGGTAAACTAAAAACTGTCACCCATCATCTAAATACGACTTCCTAAATCTGGGTATTTTTCTACTTTAATAGTGTACTGAATCAATTTTTTGTACCTTTGAAGATTAGTTTTCAACCCATATGTCGGCACAAGCGTCTCGTATTTATCTATCGTCTCCACACATGGGCGATAAGGAATTTGAATTTGTGAAAGAGGCTTTTGATACCAATTGGATTGCCCCCATAGGGCCACATCTCAATGGTTTTGAAGAAGATCTCGCCCGCTACAATGGTGTTTCCCATGTGGCGGCCTTGAGCTCGGGTACAGCAGCCATACATTTAGCCTTAATTATACTGGGCGTAAAGGCAGGAGACGAAGTGCTGTGTTCCACCTTCACGTTTTCAGGTACGTGTAATCCTATTGTGTACCAAGGTGCCATTCCGGTATTTATTGATTCCGAAAAGGAAACTTGGAACATGGATCCCGAGTTATTGGAAGAGGCCATTAAAGACCGTCTGGCCAAAGGGAAAAAGCCTAAAGCCATCATTCCCGTGCATTTATACGGTATGCCTGCTCAGATGGAGCGTATCATGGCCATTGCCCGTCAGTATGAAATTCCGGTGATAGAAGATGCAGCTGAAGCTTTGGGCAGCCATTTGAACGGAAAGAAAATGGGAACCTTTGGCGATGTGGGGATATTCTCCTTCAACGGCAATAAAATCATCACTACCTCAGGAGGCGGAGCCTTGGTTTCTGAGGAAAAATCTTACATCGAAAAAGCGAAGTTTTTATCTACTCAGGCAAGGGATAATGCCCCGCATTACCAGCATTCCGAGATTGGTTACAACTACCGTTTGAGTAACGTTTCGGCCGCTATTGGAAGGGGACAAATGCTAGTTTTAGATGAAAGGGTGAAAAGAAGAAGGGAAATCTTTGAAATCTATCGACAGAATCTTTCGGACTTGGGAGTCTTTTTCCCTGCTGAGTCCGTAAATTCCTATAGTAATCGTTGGCTAACAAGCGTTCTATTTACGCAGGAGGGAGAAAATTCCATTTTGCGCGAAAAGGTACGTTTGGTCTTGGAAGAAGAAAATATTGAAAGCCGTCCGCTCTGGAAACCCATGCACCTGCAACCGGTATTTGAAAAGTACCCGGCCTATGTGAATGGCACTTCGGAAAGTTTGTTTACTACGGGGCTTTGCTTGCCCAGCGGTAGTAATACGAGCGAAGAGCAGCTGGACAGAACCATAAAAAGAATTAAAGCCGTGTGCGAAGGGTTACCCCAAAGCACCACCAACACATTAATAAGAAAATAAGCACGCTATGAAGAGGATTGTATTTTTTGCGTTGTTGTTATTGGTCATTCAGGAGGCCTATGCACAGAATAATTTTAGAAGCCGCCAAACCGGTAACTGGAATGATAGCAATACATGGGAAGAAGAAACCAGTCCGGGGGTCTGGACGAATACGGTTAATGTGCCAAGTGCCATTAATGATGTTTATACAAATGGCCATCAAATAACTGTGACAGCCAATGCAAGTTGCCGAAATATTTTCATTAGTTACGATGTAGTTAACTCTTTGTCAGTTAATTCCTTAAGGACTTTAACTGTTACAGGTACTTTGTCCTGTTGGGATGATGTGAATAATGGCCCAGAATTTCCTATTGTCTCTGTCTATAATACCTCAGTAAATGGAACAATACTGTTTACAGGAGCAAATATGACTGTTGACTACAGTCCATATGTTATTTATGCATGGGATGCTCAAGTTGCATCGTTTAGGAATTTGACATTCAATTTTGGTCTTGGAAATACCTATAATGTTCTTTTTAGTACAAACGTAACTAATGTACTTAAAGTACAGTCAGGAACCTTATTTCCGGACACAGATGCTGAGTTAATCGGAGGAGCCTCGAGTACTCTAACGGTAGATGCAGGTGCATTTATTGAAACCGATTATCCAATTTCAGGAGGAACCACGGCTAGTTCATTCAATGTTGTAAATATCAATGGTCAAATTAGAACAAGTCGTTATTTAAATGGTAATACTATTAATATCGGTGCGGCAGGAAAACTTATTTCAACTTTTAATGGTGGAAACCAAACCCAAGGTTGGTGGTTTCAATCAAATGCACCTAGTACCATAAATCTTAATTCCTCATCTACTGTTGAATATGCTGCCAATGCAGCTCAAAGCATCTGGCCAGCAATCTATGGGAATTTAATTATTTCCTCGGGCGGTTCTACGGTTACAAAAACATTGTCAGTGGGTAATCTCACCGTTAATGGTAATCTGACCATTAATGGATCGAATACCACTTTTGCTACGGGAGCAAACACAGTAAGTGTTCGTGGTAATTTTATAGATAATGGTATTCTTTCTTCCTCTGGCACTTTTATTTTTGATGGAACTACTGCTCAAACAATCAATGGTACTGCCAATTCAACTTTCAATTTATTGCGGATTAGCAATACCAGCGCCAGTGTAAGTTTGAACAACGTAAACATTACGGTAAATAGTGAGTTAGATGTAGACCCCTCTGCCACTTTTAATCCCGATGATCGGGATGTAAATATAGCAGGTAATATGCGTATTGATGGCACTTTAGTGGCAGGTACCAGTACTTCTACTGTCAATTTTACAGGTACTACCTCTTTCTTAGGCTCAGGCACACGTAATTTCAATAGCATCAGTATCTCTGGTACGCTCAATGCCCCTTCTGCTCTTAGTTTGGCGGGCGATTTTACCAATAATGGTACCTTTAATGATAATAATGGTACGGTTACCTTTGCCGGAACCAGTACGCAAAACATCTCAGGTAGTTCTACTACTAATTTCCATCATCTGGTTATTAATGAAGATGTGACAAATAATGGTACTATTGCTATTGAAAATACCTTAACATTGGCCAGTTCCGTAAGCTTCGATGCCGATGGCTCTGGATCAGGTATCACCACCCTAATATCCACTTCTACATTAGATGCTCGTGTAGCTGCTATTCCCTCAGGTTCTTCGGTTACGGGGAATATTACCGTGCAGCGTTTCCTTCCTTATGGTAGCACTCAGGCCAAAATGTATCGTTATTTGGGTGTGCCTGTATCAGGCGAAACGGTGGCCGGTTGGCAAGATGACTTCGCTATCTCTGGAACATTTACGGGAGCGAGTACAGGCCCTGGGATAAGTACCAATCCTTCCATGTTTTATTTTGATCCGGCTACGGGTTATGTAGCCTATCCTGTTGCCACTAACACGGAAACACTTTCGGTAGGGAGAGGGTATTCACCTTATATTCGAACTACCTCACCTATTACCATTGATGTTACCGGTACTTTGGTGCAAGGGAACCAGTCCGTGTCTGTTCAAACAGGTGGAGTTGACAACGGTTACAACTTAATTGCTAACCCCTATGCCAGTCCTATCGATTGGGATTTGGTCAATAAAACGGGCTTGGCAGATGCTATTTATTTAAAAGATAACTCAGCCATAGGTAGCAATGGGCAAGGGGCTTATGTTGCCTATGTTGGTGGGGTTGGTACCGGAGGTTTTAATGGTAATATTGCCTCCAGTCAAGCCTTTTGGGTACAATCTACCGGAGCTACCAGTGTTGCCTTTGAAGAAAACGATAAAGTATCTACCGCTCAGTTCTACATGAACCCAGCTCCTTTGCAGGATATTCTACGAATCTACGCTAACGGAAACGGGAAATCAGATGATATCGTCATTCGTTTTGCCGAAGGGGCTACCAATGGAGATGATGCTTCTTGGGATGCAAAGAAATTCGACAATGACTTTATCAATCTCTCTAGTATTACAGAGGGGCAAAAATATGCCATCAATGCGGTAGCGCCTCTCATCTGTGATCAATCTTTTGCCTTGGCAATAGAAAACTTCACTGAAGGCAATTACACCCTTACTTTCTCGGATTGGGAAACTTTCCAACAACCGATACGTGCTACCTTGTATGATGCCTACACGGGTGAATCTATAGATGTAAAAGCTAATCCGGAATATGCCTTTGATGTCATTGCAGCTGAACCCCTTTCTTTCGGACTTGAGCGTTTCACGCTTACCTTTGAAGTAGCCGACTTATTAACTGACTTGCCTGTTTCAAGTCCGAAAACCACACTTTGTGCAGGTGAATCGGTGGAAGTACTTCTTAATGGTACACAATCCGATGTGAATTATCAATTAGTAGTAGGTGAAAAGATACTAAGTGATTGGCAATTGAGTGCAGGAGGAAACCTAAGCTTTACGATTCCTGCCGATTCTTTGGCTCAGGAAGCTACTATTCAAGCCATTGCCCAGCGCCAAGGATGTACCGAAGTGTTTACCCTAATTAATACCGTTTCTGTCAACTATCCGGAAGCACCACAAGTGCTGGAAACGCAAGGAGCCAATGTATGTGTAGGAGCAGATGCATTAGTAGAGGTTACTGCTACCGGGGCGGACGCCTACCGTTGGTATGCCAGTGAGACAGGAGATGATTTAATTGAAGAAACAAGCGATAATACATTAAGCAGAAATGCTGTGCTAGGTGCAGAAACCTTATATGTTTCTGCCCTAAATGCTGCGGGCTGCGAATCAAGCCGTCTTCCGGTTAGTATTCAGGTGGAAGAGGTAGCCGCACCACAAGCCGTGTCGGATGCTACCATTTCTTGTGCCAATGAAGCGGTAACTCTTGATGTAGTAGCCGAAGGGGCTGTGAGCTATCAGTGGTATACGAGCGCAGATAGTCCTACGGCTTTTGCTAGTACCACAGAAGGAAGTGTACAAATTGACCAAGTGGTCTCCAATACCAGCTATTTTGTAGCCAGTATCAACGCCAATGGATGTGAGTCGGCTCGTACGGAAGTCGCCATCAGTATCTCAAATGCCCCTCAGATGCCTGCCGTGGCCAGTCAAGAACTTTGTATAGGTGCAGAGGCGGTAATTGCCTTTGAAGCGGTAAACGGAGCTAGTTTGTATCGACTATATGCATCAGAATCAGCTACCATGCCTCTGCAAGAAGCGGTATCTCCTTCTTTTGCGCTTAGTCCGGAAGCGAGTACCACGTATTACCTATCCGCAGTAAATGCGAATGGATGTGAAGGCAGTCGAGTGGCCACTACGCTCAGCCTATTAGAAAATGCCAGTATTAAAGTCTTAGCACCTACTGAAATTTGTACAGGAGCTGCAGTAAGTATTAGTCTAACGACCAATGCCACCCAAGTGCGTTGGTATACCGATGCAGAGCTGACCCAAGAGGCCGCTTTCAGTGGAAATAATGTAGAATTGAGCGAAGTGAATGCTTCGGTTACCTATTATGCGGTTCCATTTAATGCATTGAATTGTGCAGGGGCTGCCCAAGAAGTGCAAATTAACGTATCGCAGCCTAGTCCGGCTGTAGTAGAGCCTCAATCGACCTGCGACCTAAGTACAGTAACCTTGTATGCCTCGGGAGCTGGGACTAATCAAGAATATGTATGGTTTAAAGACAGTGAAGAAGTAGGACGTACCAGTTTGGGTAAATTTGAGATAGGTAATTATAATCAAGCAAACCAATGGGCAGTAGCACTCGCTTCGGCTCAAGGATGTTTGAGTGAACTCCGTACCCTTGCGGTACAATATAGTTCATTAGAACAAGTGCAAGTAGCCGCCAATCTATCGGTTTGTGTAGGCAATAGTGCAGAAATTACAGCCTCAGGTGCTAGTGAAACTGCTACTTATCAGTGGTTTGAAAGCTTGGATTCTACAAGCCCTATTGCCACGGGAGCTGTATTTACCACGCCTGCTTTGAATGCCAATGCCGTGTATTATGTTAGCATAAACAATGCGCTTGGTTGTGAAGGACTTCGAGAGGCGGTATCCGTAGAAGTAATTAATTTGGAAGCCGCATCGATTACCGTAGAGGGTACTACGCTGACTTCCAATTATTCAGAAGGCAACCAATGGTATGTAGACGGAGTATTATTGGAAGGAGAGACTGGTCAACAATTACTGGCTATAGAATCCGGAACCTATACTTTGGTCGTATCTTCACAAGGCTGCATTACCTCTGCAGAGCAAGTGCTTACCGTCTTGGGACTTGGAAAAGAACAGAACAAATTCAGTTTTGTGTATCCTAATCCGGCACGCGACAAAGTGTTTGTGCAAACCATCCAAGGCACGATTTCTGCTGTCAAGGTGTTCAGTAGTACGGGAGCCGAGCTAAGCAATGTATCCATTATACCGCAAGGCAATACCTATGAAATTGATATGGCTAAGCTACGCAATGGTACCTATATTATACAGATTAGTAATGATAACCATATTGATACTTGGCGGGTTGTTAAAGAGTAATCCGCTATTTATCCCTAAATTATGAAAAGAGTTTCACGTATAGTAATCGATAAGCAAGTGAAGAAGGCAGTTTACCTGTTCTCACTAATATTTATGTTTGGCGTATCAATAGGTTTTGCCCAGCCGGGTTCAGGAGATCCCGGAGGTGGTTCCGATCCGGATAATCCCGTACCGATTACCGGGATAGAGATTTTACTAGGACTAGGAGGTGCCTACGGTGCCAAAAAGCTCATGGACAAAAGAAAGAATACACATTTGTAAAATGACCAACCAACCCTATGCTAGCCCGACTTATTAGTGACTTACGGATACTACCCCGTTGGGTAATTATCGCTATTGACGCTGTGTTAATAGCGATTTCTACTTTTATAGGCTATTTACTTCGGTTTAACTTTGAATGGAGAGACCTGCAAGCTCATGATTTTGAATGGGGGATTCTCATTAGTGTAATGTGTGGTATTATTGCCACAGTCATTACCAAAAGTTATGCAGGTATCATTCGCTATACCAGTTTGCAAGATGCCTTCCGTATCATCTATACCAGCACCTTAGCGGCTGGTCTGGCTACAGTAGTCAATCTTGTTTTCTTCTATAATAGGCAAGGTAATGTCATTCCCTTCTCGGTTATTATTATCACCTATTTTGCTTCCTTGCTGGTACTTTTCTATTACCGGGTGCTGATTAAGAGCGTATTCGATTATTATAAAAGTTATTGGGAGAAAGGCTCGAATGTACTGATCTATGGAGCAGGCGATTTGGGGATTATCACCAAGCAAGTGATAGAAAGTACTTCTGGACTTAGGATTGTAGGATTTATTGAGGATGATGAACGTAAGGTGGGGAAAGACTTACTTGGAATAAAGATTTATCCTGCCACTAAAGGTCTTGGAGATTTGTTAGAGGCTTTTAAAGTGGCCGAATTGGTGATTGCCATCAAGAATATTGATGTGGATCGTAAAAATGAGGTGGTTGATGAATGCCTCAAGCATGGGGTGAAAGCTCGTGTGGTGCCTCCTGTGGAGAAATGGGTAAACGGTAACTTAAGTTTTCAACAGCTTAAGGAAATTAATATTGAAGACTTACTCGGCAGGGAATCTATTCATATTGATGATGAGCATGTGATTGCCAAATTTATCAATAAAAGGATATTGGTGAGTGGGGCAGCCGGCTCCATTGGAAGCGAGGTGGTGCGCCAGCTACTACAATATGGGCCGCAAAGCATTGTGCTGGTGGATCAGGCAGAAAGCCCTTTGTTTGATTTGGAGTTTGATTTGGGTGCTTTGAAGCGTCAGGTAAGTATCTATTCACAAGTGGCTGATATTACCAATGCGGTGCGTATGGAGGAGATATTTGCCCAATATACACCAGATATTGTTTTCCATGCGGCCGCCTACAAGCACGTTCCTTTAATGGAGAAATTGCCCAAAGAAGCCTTATTGTGTAATGTAGGTGGCACCAAGCTCTTAGCCGATTTATCCGTAAAATATAAGGTGCAGCGCTTTATTATGATTAGTACCGATAAGGCGGTGAATCCTACCAATGTTATGGGGGCTTCCAAGCGTATTGCCGAATTGTATGTGCAAGCCTTAGATACCTACTTGAAAGATTCTCAGTCTGCTCAAGATACTACCAGCTTTATTACTACCCGATTTGGGAATGTTTTGGGATCCAATGGGAGTGTGATTCCTTTGTTTAAAAAGCAAATAGCAGCAGGTGGGCCTATTACCGTTACCCATCCGGACATCACCCGTTATTTTATGACCATTCCTGAGGCTTGTCGCTTGGTGTTAGAAGCAGGAGTAATGGGAAAAGGCGGGGAGATTTTCCTGTTCGATATGGGCAAATCGGTAAAAATTGTGGATTTGGCTAAAAAGATGGTACAACTCTCGGGTTTGCAACTGTGGAAAGATATTGAAATCAGTTTTACCGGGCTTAGGGAAGGCGAGAAAATCAAGGAGGAGTTATTGGCCAATGAGGAAAATACCTTGCCGACTCACCACCCCAAAATCATGATTGCCAAAGTGAGAGAGGAGGAATACCATCACATTAATCAGAAAATCAATCTCTTGCTGGAAAAGATTCAGCAGAAAGAAAGTAAGAATCAAGACCTGCAACTGGTAAAAGAAATGAAGGAGATAGTGCCTGAGTTTAAAAGTAATTATAGCCGCTACGAGGTGTTAGATAAACCTACCCAAGTGTAAAAAAGGGATAAGCAGGAATTGAGCAAAGATGTGAAAGGGCATAAAAAAAGAAGGATTATCTCCTTCTTTTTTGTTTATACATATTTTTAGATCGCTTGCCATACATTCTCACCGAACTTTTATTCCCCTTAGAGAATAATCCTGCCGGTAAATAATAACCTAGGCGGGCATTGATTATCATATACCCATCCACTGCATCGGGATTGCCTCGAATTCCCCCTTCTCTAGCAGGAGGTAGGCCAATCTCTACTCTTCTATCGCCTAATTGACGGGCCAAATCGCTAATGTAATCCTCTTGAGCAATGTAAGAATCGCTTACATCATCCAGGTAATCGGTGGTAACGTAGCGATAGCCTACCTCCACTGCGGCATCGAATTCATTCGTCAATTTAAAGCGAACACCAATTCCTAAAGGAATCGCAGTAGTAAAGGGAGCGTATTCCACACCTTCGGTTTGAAGTGGGCGCAAGGCATGCCAGGTACCATCCAATTCGGCTTTAGGGTTGTAATACACCACGCCAATGCCTGCAAATAAATACGGGTTGATGGGACGTCTTTGAGTAAACTTATCATCATTTGGAAATAAGTATACTTGAGCAATTCCGGTGATTTCAAAATTATCGGAGCGAAAGGATAGGTTTCGTGTTCCACGGTTTTCTCTGTTGGGGTCAGCTTCGGCATCCGAACCGCCAATGCGAAACCACTGGGCATTAGCACGGATGGAAAGGCGATCTACCAATTCGTATTCCAAGGCAGCACCAAAATTAAGTTTGGTATCAAAGTAATCACCGGGGTTGGTCAATTCCCCAAAATAGGAGCTTAGGCCTAAAGAACCTGAGGCAATTAACCTGCGGTCAATCTTTCTTCGGTAGAAGTTTTGGGCTTCAGCCGATTGGGCGATTAAAGCAATAAATAGGACTAGGATAGTAAGTCTTTTCATATTTCCGGGAAAATAAAGAATAAAGATACACTTTCCTTCAAGTTCCTCCAAAGATTCTTACTTAAATAACTCTACATCAGGCTACAGGGACCTTCGTTTTGGCGTGTTTTTACTATTTCTCTTTGCGGTCTTTCATGCGCTTAATTTTCTTCAAGAAAATCTCCATGATGCGCTGATAGAGTTTATCCTTGAGTATGGTATCTTCCACGCCTGTCTCAATAGTGGGGTTGTCATTTACCTCAATCACATAAAATTTATTGCCAACCTGCTTGATATCTACGCCATATAAGCTATCGCCAATCAGGTTGCAAATAGTTTGGGCGGTTTTGATGACCCCATTAGGGGCCAATTCTACCGGAAGGGTCTCTGATTTTCCAAAGCGCTGATTGCCCGTTTTCTTCCAGTCCATAATCTGCCAATGCTTGCGCGCCATAAAATACTTGCTTGCATATAAAGGTTCTTTATCAAAGATGCCGATGCGCCAATCGAAGTCCGTTTTAAGGAATTCCTGCGCAACCACCAGCTCCGATTTATCCAAAAGTTTGCCTATGGTTTCTTTGTATTCTTGCTCATTATCTACCTTTACTACCCCTTGCGAAAAGGAGCTGTCGGGTTGTTTCAGCACACAGGGGAAACCAATTTCTTCAATCACCTGCTTGGTGTTGTCGCGGTGTACAATAATGGTTTTAGGTGCCAGGATATCGTTATTTTTGAGTAGTTCCGCCAGATAAACTTTGTTGGTGCATCGGATAATGGATTCGGGATCATCTACCACTACCAATCCCTCGGCCTTGGCTCTTTGAGCGAAGCGGAAGGTGTGATGATTAACGGCTGTGGTTTCCCGAATAAACAAGGCATCGTATTCGGCCAGGTCGCTGTACTCGTCTTTCGTAATGGTATACGCGCTTAAGCCAACTTGTTCGGCTGCTTTGATGAATTTCTGTATGGTCTTAGCATCTGAGGGCGGTACTTCTTCTTTAGGATTTACCAAAATGGCTAAGTCATAGCCACTCATATCGCGCTTGGGCACGCTGAATTTCTTCCCCTCAAAATAAATACGCGCAAACTCCTCCACATAGCTGCGGTCTTCTTCAGGCACTTCGCTCATGGCAATGGGGCTAATCGTGTGTAGTTCCCATTTGTCTTCTTCATACCGAAACTGCGCTTTTAGCAAAGGCGCCTGAAAGAGGTTGAAGAGCTGAAGGCTAAGCTTGTGGTGCTTTTTGGCTACACTCTTTCCGAAATAAATGCGAATGCTGAACTGATCGGAGCGAAGGTCGGCCAGGCTTTTTTGAATCAGTTCATCCAGCTCTTCTCCAATTACTTTAATCACCGCCTGAGACTTCATGTCTTGTATGGTGGCGATGCTCGGAATGGCTTTATGCCCCCGTGCCGCTGCCAGCAAGGATACATAGTATCCATTGCTTTGGTATTTGTAGCTTTTCGAAAGATTGAAGATTTTAGCATTTTTTACATGAGTGAATTCCTCTTGGGTGAGGTAGGCTTTGTTGGAGATGACCTCCGCCCCGGGAATATTAAACTTCCAATCTTTGGTATTATTCACTACAATGTATATCGACATAGAAGAAAAATGCGTAATTAGTAGGTATGTAAAAAGCTTTGAAGAGCATGCGGAAGTTTGGTCAACCGTTTTGCCTAGCAATACTATCAATTTGTAGTGGTAAGCAAAAGCCCCTTTTTGTATTTTTTTATTGAGCTTGAGAATTACGCATTTGATTTCCTATGAAAGCCCTTTCTGTAAAAATTAATGGTGTGAACATCGCCCCGGGTTCCAGCCACCGTTTGGCTATAGCCATTGCCCGCCTGCCTTCACAAACGCTAATTGACCTGCCCATCTATGTGTATCGGGCCAAAAAGCCTGGCCCTCATATTTTGCTTACAGCTGGAATTCATGGTGATGAGATTAACGGGGTAGCTAGTCTGCGCCAGCTGATTGCCGAGAAAGCCTTGCTGCCCGACTGTGGTATGGTGGTGGCCATTCCCTTGGTTAATGTGTATGGATTTATTCAAAATTCCCGCTACCTGCCCGATGGAAAGGATTTGAACCGAAGCTTCCCCGGTGGGAAAACCGGCTCTTTGGCGAGGCAGATTGCCCATATCTTGATGACAGAAGTTATTCCGGTGGTTGATTTTGGTATCGATTTTCATACGGGAGGCAATCAACTATCCAATTACCCGCATGTACGGGCGATGCTGAGTGAAACGAGTAATAAAGACTTGTCCTTGGCTATGGGGGCGCCTTTTGTAGCGAACAGTGAATTTATCGACAAATCGTTCCGAAAAGAGGCGTGGAAAAAAGGGCGCAATATTTTGGTGTTTGAAGGGGGCGAATCGCAGCGGATTGACCCATTGACAGTTGCAGAGGGTACGCAATGCGTTAAACGCCTGATGCAGCATCTGGGGATGAAATCCTTCAATTTGCCTGTACGTCAATCGGTGGTGCTTACGGATTTAACCTGGTTGCGTGCAAAAATCTCGGGTGTATTTTTGAATAAAGTGTCTCTGGGTGAATCAGTAGTGAAAGGCCAAGTAATAGGGGAGGTGGTAGACCCCTATGGAGAAACCACCTGGCAAATCAAAAGTACGCAAAAAGGCTATTTAATAGGCATTAATCACGCAGCGGTGGTCAATGCCGGAGACGCCCTATACCACATCGGGATCTAGGTTTATTTTCTAATAAATAGGTATACCATATAGATAAAGAAACCCACTAAGAATAGGGCGGCTTCCCAGCGGTCGAGGCGCTTTTTGGCCAAGGTAAACATGAACAAGAATAGCATGGTAGTGCCTATGAGCAAGACATAGATATCAATGTTTAGGGCGGTATCAAAATTGAGAGGCTTGATGGTAGAACTGATAGCCAGCACAAAGAGGATATTGAAAATGTTGGAACCAATCACATTGCCCACGGCAATATCAGAACGCTTTTTGAAGGCGGCTACGGCCGAGGTAGCCAATTCAGGAAGGGAAGTTCCTGCAGCTATTATGGTCAGCCCGATCATTTTTTGACTTACTTGATAATATTCAGCGATGGTTACGGCATTGTCTACCACCATTTTGCCGCCAATTACTAATCCCACTAAACCCCCTGTTATGAGTAATCCATTTTTGGTATTGGAAAAACTAGGTATGGGGTCAATTTCTTCCTGCTCCATGGTATTGGTGGAGTTGGCAATAACATATACCATAAAACCCACAAATAATACCAAAAGCAAAAGTCCTTCAATTTGAGAGAGGCGATTAAAATCTCCCCCAATGATCATTCGGTCGTTTAAGACAAAAAACAGGAAAACGGTGATGGCTAAAGAAAAGGGGATTTCTTTCCAAACTGAATTTTTCTGAACGCTTAGGGGATAAATTACTCCTGCTACCCCTAGAATCAAGAAGATATTGAAGATGTTGGAACCAATGATATTGCCAAACACCACATCTGTATGACCATTTACGGAAGATATTAGGTTAACTACCAGTTCGGGAGCGGAAGTGCCCAAAGCCACTACGGTAAGACCTATGGTGAGTTCCGAGATATTAGCCTTCTTGGCTAAGGAAGAAGCCCCACTTACCAAAAAATCAGCGCCTTTGATAAGCAGTACAAAGCCTATCACAATAAGGACGAGCGATAAAAGTATACTCAAGGGTAAAAGTATTTAGGTTCAATTAGCGCATCTAATGTAAGGAAATCGGGGAAATATACCAATAGCTCTAGCTATTTTGATAATACTTCTATGGATTGGCTGATACTACGGCCTTTTTCATCTACCAGAGTAAGTGTATGTTTTCCGGCTGATGCGTAAATTCCCATCTGATGAATACCTTGTGTGGCTCCTAGGTATTCGTGGTCTAAGTGCCAATAAATGACGCTTTTTTCTTGATGGACGGCCTCAAAAACTACCTTGCCTTTCTCTTCATTCAACTCTTTAGGAATAAAAACTTTGGATAAGTCTTTGGGATAAATAATATCCATCAGCGACTTAGCCGAATGGCCAGCGCTGCAGTAAGGGGCAAAGGGGGGGAGTGCTTGATAATGTAAGTGGTTTTTCTGATAATAAAAGGCCTGAACGGGAGGTAATACAAACCACGTTTGACTTTTGCTTTCGCTCAAGGAATAGCAGCTGCTATTGATTTGAAACTGTTCCTCTTTATCTAAAAATACTTGCACATGGTACGAGCATTTGCCCAAGTCTTGTACGGTGGTATAGGGTTGAAGGAGAACCTGAGTATCGGTACAATATTCAGAGGGAAGGAGTCCGCTCGTGCTGCACACCTTGATTTCCCGTAAATCGCTATTGGGTTTTTCAAACCAAGGTGAGGCGGGAAGGAAACTCCAAACATCGAAAAGCAAAGGAGCCGCCATTTTCACTCCCGTGAGTTCGGGGCGGCCTTCTCCATCGGCATTGCCCACCCACACGCCCACGGCATATTGTGGGTTGACCCCAATGGCCCAGGCATCGCGAAAGCCATAGCTGGTGCCGGTTTTCCAGGCAATTTTCTGAGGACTATCAAACTGCTGCCAAAACGATTCTTCATCAGGCCTATACAGCGTGGAGAGACTTTCCATGGTTTGGTAAATACTTCCAGCACTAAGCAGGCTGGTTTTTCTTTTCTCCATGTTCTTGGCCAATGCCTCATTTTGAATGAAATAAGGAAGATGCCAATCCTCGGCACGATAGCGGTGTGGTTCGGCATAGTTGAAATATTGATTAAGCACGCGGCCCATTGAGGCATAAGCGCCCGTAGCCTCCCAAAGTGAGGTTTCCGCTCCACCCAAAATCAAGGAAAGTCCATAATGCGAGGGTGTTTGCTGTATACTCGTAAGCGGAAGTTCTTGCAGTAGCTGATGGAAGCGCTCAAGTCCATACGCTTTGAGCGTCCATACAAAGGGGATATTTAGAGAGCGAACAAGAGCGTCTTCCAGCGGCACCATGCCCTCGTAGTTTTTGGTAAAGTTGCGCGGGTTGAATCCATTGAAAAAGCTAGGGATGTCATTGACCAAACTGCGGCTGCTAAGTGCGCCTTGATCAAGGCTGGCCGCATATAAGAAAGGTTTTAAAATACTTCCGGTGCTACGATAGGCTTGCACGATATCTACCGAAGGCCCATGTTCGGAATCAATAGCGGGCATATTGCCCACATAGGCCAAGCAGGCTCCCGAATTGACCTCTATCAGCACTGCTGCCGCATTAAATACCTGCTGGGCAGCGAGGCGGCTTTTGTGGTTTTGCACTTTGTCGAGCAGGCGTAGCTGCCATGTTTTATCCAGCGTGCTGCGTATCCGTTGTCCCTGATATCCCGACTTTATGACAAAATCCAACAGATGGGGTGCCAGCTGGGGCAATGGTTTGGGTGCTAGCGGCAAAGCTTCTTCCAAAGCCAAAGCATAGCTCAGACTGTCGAGATGGCCTTTTTGATGGAGGCGAAGTAAAAGGCGGTTTCTTTTTTCCTTAAGCTTGTCAGTGTTTTTTCCGGGGTGCAGCAAGGCCGGACTGTTAGGTAAAACCGCCAGCAGGGCAGCTTCTGCCCAGGAGATATGCTGGGGCGATCGACCAAAATAACGCCAAGTGGCCGCTTCCAGTCCTACTACATTGCCTCCAAAAGGAGCATGGCTGGCATATTTACTTAGGATTTCTTTTTTGCTATGGCGCAATTCCAAGCGAGTGGCCAAAATTACTTCTATGGTTTTCTCTAGCAGGGTACGAGGCTGATTTCGGCTCATTCGAATCACCTGCATGGAAAGGGTGCTGCCACCACTCACCACATGTCCCGAGCGAAGGTTTTGGTACAAAGCCCGAAAAATAGCAAAAGGGTTTACACCCGGATGGTAATAAAAGTATTGGTCCTCGAATGTTAAGAGGCTGGTGGAAAATTTATTGGGCACTGAATCCAAGGGCGGAAAGCGCCATTGCCCATCAGGAGCTATGGCCGCACTCAACAATTCGCCCTGCCGATCTTCCAGCACTGTGGTGTAGGAATTGGGAAATAGGAGGGCCGGAAGTGACCAATAATAGGATAGCCCCAGAACGATACCAAGTCCTATTGCATACTTAAATCGGTGTAAAAAATGAATGAATCCTGTGTTTAACCCCATTTGGTCTGCAAAATACCCATTAATAGGTATTTCTAAAGCGCCCGAGGATTACAAACTTCGTGCTATGCGATATGAATTTAAAAATCACCTCTTTGCCAAGCGATGCGCCATCGTGCTTGCCCCTTTGGATATGGAAATTTGGCAAAACGGAATTCCCAGTTATTATCCCTATTATGAGGTAAAGCAGGTGCGTATGCGCACCAAGTTTGATAGTCGCTGGGGAAAGGTGTACGAATGCTGCATTGAGTTTAAGAATGCCCAAAAGATTGTTTTTAGTAATTATTCATTTGAAGATTATTTCTGGCGCGACCTTTCCGCTGCCTATGGACCTTTTATTGATAAGCTGCACGAGCGCCTGCTCAATAATCCGGCTTGTGATTTTAAGGGGGGAATGCAGGAGAAAGATTTTTGGGTACACCTAGGGGCTGCTTTGGTGGTGCTTTTCCCATTATTTCTTTTCTTACTTTATTTTCCCTCAGTTATGCCCTCAGTTATGAACTAGCCCTTTTGAAAGTAGGTATGATTGCCTTGCTGATGGGAATGACGATACGGTTTTTTAAGAAAAATCTTCCTTCCGATTACTTGCCCACGCAAATTCCTGATAGCCTGAGGCCTGTAGGGTTTTCTTGGGGAAATTTTGAGGCGAATCTTGAGTACTAGCGAGTTTCCAACTAACTTGCAGCAAATTGAACCCTATGAAGCAGTACCACGATTTGATGCAACACATCCTAAGCCACGGGGTGAAGAAAGAAGACCGCACCGGCACCGGAACCCTCAGTGTGTTCGGATATCAAATGCGCTTTAACTTGGCCGAAGGCTTCCCATTGGTTACTACCAAAAAGCTTCATATCAAATCCATTTTGCACGAACTTTTGTGGTTTTTGCAAGGCAGTACCAATATTAGCTACCTCAAGGAAAACGGAGTTTCCATTTGGGATGAATGGGCCGATGAGCGTGGCAATTTGGGCCCCATTTATGGCTATCAGTGGCGCAGCTGGCCTAAGCCTGATGGAGGCCATATTGACCAAATTCAAGAAGTGATCAATCAAATTAAGAATAGTCCCGATTCCAGACGCCTTATTGTAAGCGCTTGGAACGTGGCCGATATTCCGCACATGGCCTTGCCCCCTTGCCATGCTTTTTTTCAGTTTTATGTAGCCCAAGGCAAACTCTCTTGTCAGCTGTATCAGCGCAGTGCCGATGTGTTTTTGGGGGTGCCATTCAATATTGCTTCCTATGCTTTATTGGTGCACATGGTGGCGCAGCAGTGCGATTTGGAAGTAGGTGAATTTGTATGGACAGGAGGCGATACGCACTTATATACCAACCATATGGAGCAGGTAGATTTGCAGTTATCACGCAGTCCGTATCCCTTGCCTCAGTTGAAGATTAAGCGTAAACCGGAGAGTATATTTGAATATACCTTCGATGATTTCGAAATTGTAAACTACCAATGCCATCCAGCAATTAAAGCGCCAGTGGCGGTTTAGTCTATTAGCAAGTTTGATAAGTTGGGGCTGGCAAATCGCTGGCCCTCTATAGTAAGGATGGGAAATAAACCCATTACATTGGACGTGAAAATATATTCTGCCTGCAATAGTTCCTCTTTTTGAAACCGTCCTTCCATTACCGTTTTCTTTTGGGTCTTCAGCTGCTGTAATAGCGCCTCTCTGCGCACACCCGCTATGCACCCTGTTTCGAGACTGGGTGTGAAAAAGGCATTTCGGGCATACCAAAAAAGATTAGAGGAGCTAGCCTCGCATACTTCACCCTTATCGTTGAGGAGAATGAGTTCATCCAAGCCCCGGCTTTCCTTTTCCAATCCGGCATGGATATAGGGCAAGCAATTGGTAGTTTTGAAAGCGCTTAAGCGATGGGGGTAGATGTAACAAGTTTCAGCAAAGCCTACCTTATCTTTCACCACCCGATCGATATTGAAGGCATCGGCACGAATACAATAATGGCTGGCTTTGGTATGGGGTGTGTATAAGCCACCTTCTTTGCGCCAAATGGTGATACGCAAGCGGGCTTTCTGGTATAATCCATTGTCTTCCAATAGGGTTTTTACCTTCTCATGGAGGCTGCTGGGGTTTAGCTCGCGCGGCATTTCCAATTGAAGGGCTTCGGCAGTACGCTTCATGCGTTCCCAGTGGAGGTGTTCAAAATAAATCTTGCCTTTGTCGGTAACCAAGGTCTCAAAAAAACCGTCCCCGTAAAGGAGCGCACGGTCATTTCCTTGAATGGGTAAAGGGCCGGAGTGGATTTTGCCATTAAATAGTACGCTCATTACCTTATTTTACCTTTGGTAAAGATTATCTTCGAGCCATAAAAATAGTACGTAATATTGAAAAAGAATTGATATGTCAGGCAAAAGCGGAATTTTTGATATGATAGGGCCGGTAATGATAGGGCCATCCAGTTCGCATACTGCAGGTGTAGTGCGCTTAGGTCGTGCGGCTATACGCGTGCTCGGCAGTCTGCCCGATGAAGCCGTAATTACTTTTTACAATTCTTTTGCCCGTACCTACGAGGGACATGGAAGCGATCGGGCTATCTTAGCCGGACTGATGGATTTCAAAACGGACGATAAGCGTATCAAAGAAAGTTTTGAGCATGCCAAGGAGAAAGGACTTAAGTATACCTTTAAATCCGTAGGCAATGCCTCTACTCTTCATCCCAATACCATTCGCCTACAATTAAAAAAAGGCGATAGAAGTATAGAGGTATTGGGGGAAAGCCTCGGTGGTGGAGTAATCAATGTAGCGGAGGTAAATGGTTTCACGGCCAATTTTTCCGCGAGCTCACACACACTTATTATTACTGCTAAAGATGTAAAAGGCGCCATTGCCTATGTAAGTGAGATCCTATCGCATGATGACTGCAATATTGCCACCATGACGGTTTCACGCAAGGGCAAGCACGATGTGGCCTGCCATGTGATAGAAATGGATAGTGGTTTGCGGCCCTTGACCCTCGAGTATATGCGCTCTATTGGATGGATATTTGAAATTATTTACATTCCCGATATCGATTTGTAAAACAAAGATGTAAGACACACGTATTAAACCCCATTAGTTTATTCTAATCCCTCAAAAACAAACAGGAAACAAACCCAAACACATGAAAAACCTCAGCTTGCGCTTGGCTTTTTTCTTGAGCCTGATGCCTTTTTTGGCTTGGTCTCAGTCGGAAGAACCACAAAAATGGACCCTACAACAACTCATCGATTACGCCTTAGAAGAAAATATTCAAGTGAAACTAGCCGAACTGGATGTACAAACCAGTGAGGTGGCGCGTTCGCAGGCCTTTTGGAACCGCGTACCTAATTTGAATGCTAATGCCAATCAAAACTATGCTTTTGGTCGTTCCATTGATCCTTTTACCAACCAGTTCACCAATGATCCGGTTCGGTCGAATAACTTTTCATTAAGTTCGAATATGACTCTCTTTGCCGGGTTTCAGTTGCACAATGCCCATATGCAAAGCATGGCCGATTTAGAGGCCGCTCGCTATGGATTGCAAAATACCCGCAATACGGTTTCTTTAAATATTGCTTCGTTTTATCTTACCATTCTGTTCAATCAGGAATTGCTTAATGCCGCCCAACTTCGCTTAGCCTCTACACGTATTCAGCATGAGCAAGTAAGCAAGCAAGTACGATTAGGCGCATTGCCGCAGGCCAATCTTTTGCAGCTCAACCAGCAGTTGGCTACCGATGAGCTAGAAGTAACCCGCGCAGAAAACACCTTGGCGCTTTCTCAGCTTAATCTTTTGCAGGCGCTTCAAATGCCTGCTGATACGGAATTGGTGTTGGATATTCCGGCTATTAATGAGCCTACTATCAATTTTACTTTGCCTACGGTAGAGCAGGTGTTTGAGGTGGCGGAAACTACCCAGCCCCAAATATTGCAAGCCGAGAAAAATGTAAAAGGCAGAAAACTTGGAGTAAGCATAGCCCGTGGAGCGTATTTTCCTACGCTATCCGTATCGGGGAATATGTTTACCCAATATTCCAGCATAGGTACAACCCGTACTTTTACTCCGTATGATACGCCTCTGCTTTTGGATCAAGGCTTACCATTAGGTGCTTCATCACCTTCTCAAACCGGTACGGCTATTCCGGTATTTCCATTTGAATATGGGCAAACACAAGTATCAAGTATTTCTTTTGCCGATCAAATTGACCTCAACCGTAGGGAAAACTTAAGCTTCACGTTGAGTATTCCTATTTTTACCCGTTTCCAAAGTCGTAATAATGTAAGCAATGCCAAAATCAATTTGGAGCGGGCGGAGCTGAATCAGAAGAATGTAAAGAACCAGTTGCGCCAAACGGTGGAGCAAGCCTATTACGATGTGGTAGCAGCTGCCAAAACCTTCGATGCCGTACAAAAGCAGGTAATTGCATTGGAAGAATCGAACCGTAACATCGAGCAGCGCTTTCAACTAGGAGCCGCTAATGTGGTGGAATATAACCAAACCCGCAATGACTTCAACCGAGCACAATCAGATTTGATTCGTGCTAAGTACGACTATATATTCAAACTCAAAATACTCGACTTTTATCAAGGAAAACCCCTAGAACTCTAAAAAACATGGCAAAAGCTAAAGGAAACAATCGCATTCTGTATATTTTATTAATCGTAGTAGGCGGACTTATCGCCTTGGCCATTATCGGCAAATCAGCCGGATGGATTGGCAAGCCCAAGCAGTTGGAAGTGGAGCTGGGGAGCACCAAACGAGTAGATATTACCGAAAAAGTAAGTGCTTCGGGCACGGTTCAACCCGTAACCGAAGTGAAAATCAGCCCCGATGTATCGGGTGAAATCATGGAACTGACCGTAGAGGAAGGAGATTCAGTAAGTAAGGGGGAATTCTTAATTCGTATTCGTCCGGATAATTACGAGTCGGCCCTAAGCCGCGTGCAGGCCAATTTGAATCAGCAAAGTGCCAACTATGCCGATGCCAAAGCGCGTTTGTCGAGTAGCGAGGCACAACTGGTACGTTCAGAATTGGAATACAACCGTAGCAAAAAGCTCTATGAAGAAAAGGTGATTTCCGATGCCGACTGGGAGCAGATTCAGGCCAATTATAAAGTGGCCAAGCAAAACGTGGAAAGCGCTAAGCAGTCGGTAGAGGCAGGTCGTTTCTTGGTGATCAGTGCCGAAGCTACCGTGCGTGAAGCCAAAGAAAACCTACGCCTGACCACCATCAATTCGCCTGTGAGCGGAACCGTTTCTAAACTGAACGTAGAAAAAGGAGAGCGCGTGGTAGGAACCAGCCAAATGCAAGGAACGGAAATGCTGCGCATAGCCGATTTGCGTGAGATGGAAGTACGGGTAGATGTGAACGAGAACGATATCATCCGTGTATCGGTAGGCGATACGGCCATTATTGATGTGGATTCTTACACCTATATGGATAAGAAGTTCAAAGGCATCGTAACCGCCATTGCCAATACGGCCAAGGACAAAACTAGTCCGGATGCGGTAACGGAATTTGAAGTGAAAATCAAAATCCTGAGCAGCTCCTACCAAGATTTATTAAAAGGCAAAAAAATGGTTTCGCCATTTCGCCCGGGTATGACGGCCAGTGTAGAAATCATCACCAATCGTAGAAGTCAGGTGTTGGCTGTGCCTTTGTCGGCTGTAACTACTCGTAATCCGGAAGAAGAGAAAGAAGGAGGCAAGCGTAGCCGCAGAAGCGAAGGTGCCACAGAAGGAGACGATAAGAAAGTAAACAAAAAGAACGAGAACAAAGAAGTAGTGTTTGTCAATAAAGAGGGCAAAGCAGAGATGCGTCTCGTGAAAACGGGCATAAGTGATTACGAAAATATTGAGATACTAGAAGGGCTTAGCGATGGAGAAGAAATCGTAACGGGGCCATTTATAGTCATCAGCAAACGTATCAAAGATGGGGAAATGATTACTTCTCAGAAAAAAGAAGAGAAGAAGAAAGAAGAAAAGGCTGAAACCGAAGAGAAAGAATAAAAAGAAAAACCCTCGGAAGAGGGTTTTTTTATGCCCTTTAAATAGGCTCAGTCTTTCGTAATAATTTCCTTCCCGAAAGGGGTAAAAGCCAGCACTGCCAGCTTGAAATGCTGTTTGGCAAAGGGAATACCGATAATGGTAATGCCCAGGATAATGCCGAAGAAAAGGTGGGTAAGGCATATCCAGATACCGCCACAGAAAATCCACAGGATATTCATGACCAAGCTTAGGCAGCCGCCACTGCCGGGTGTTTCACGCACCTGTTTGCCAAAAGGCCATAGCGCCAAAGCCGCCAGTTTGAACGATTGCAGGCCAAAAGGAATACCAATAATGGTCAAGCAAAGCACAAAGCTGGCAATCATATACTCCAAAGCGACCAGTAAGCCACCAAACAGCATCCAGATAAGATTTCCAAGGGTGTTCATAAGATAGGTTGATGTTTTATTTCGATAAATATGATTAAAAAGCGCTTAATTCCTAAGTGCCCCTAGGCTTTATTTAAATAATTGGTATTTTAGGATAGCCAATCTAAGATGCAGGTATTCACGAAGGAGAAAGGAAATACCCAGAAGTGGGTATGGGTGGCGGAAGAATTAACCTTCATATTTGGATACACCTAAATTATTTTACCTATGAACAAGAAAATTCCTTTTGCTGACGCCAAAAAACTGGTGGATGCACACGACAAACACAGAAGAGGGCAATCTAACTACCCACGCCCCTCAGGAAAAGACCAAACCAAATGGGTATGGTTCAATATGGAATCATTACAAGAGATGATTGATGTAATTAATAAGGAATACCCGGGGTACGATCCTAAGAAAATTGGGATTAAGTTTTACTTAGGCAAATATGAGAATGTTCAAGGCAAGCCCCAGTACAAAGACCATCTCACCTTAGTAATGACCCCTGCAGAAAAAGTAATGCATGAAGGTGAGGAGGTAATAAAAGACCATGGCTTTAGCATAGCTGAGAAAAGAATGGATGAAGAAAAGTTTGTCGCTATTGCTTCCGGTGGCGTTTATGAAAACTGGGGGACTGTTTGTCCGCCCACATGTGCCGATCCTCCGATAGGTGATTCTATTTAATGTGAGTTTTTAATCATGATTTTTAGATGATACTTTATCTATTTATATATCCAGCAGCCGTATGGTTATGTTTTTGTACAGGGCTTTTTGCCCTGTACAAAGGTTGGATAAAATCTCCTACAACATTCAGAATGCTTACCATAAGTGCTATGGTTGCAACCTATGAGACAGTGGGTACACTGTTCTCTATGAAGGCAATAAACAATGTATGGATTTTTAATTTGTTTGTGCCGCTACTAATGGCTTCCCTATTGCTTTTATTTTATCGCCAGTTAGTCAAATGGCAAAATTACATTCCTGTGCTTTTATCGGTAGGAGTACTTATATATTCCTTGTATTGGACCTTTTCCCGTTCTTTATTTTTTTCTGTTTTTAATACCAATCTTCTTGTAATTGGTTCGGTATGTCTATTGATTGTTACCTTATTATACTTTTATGCAGTACTTCAACGCGATATTCCTATTCTTTCAGAACCTCTTTTTTGGGTAGCAACAGGCATTATGTTTTTCTTTGGTGGTACGTTGATACATTCACTTATGCAAGACTATCTGTTGAGTTTTGGGAATAAAGTAGCCAAGAAAATGTTTCAGGTGGTTCAAATTCTGGGCATACTCTTCTATCTTACCTTTGGATTTGCCTTTGTATGCCAGAAGATTTTTCGCAAATAAGCTTTATCATCATTGCCTCGGCTTGCTTGGTGTTTGCCATGACGAGCTTTATAGCCTTTATGGTGGTCTATCACCGGGGTAAGCAATTGAAAAATAAGCAGCATGTACAGCAGCTTACCTTGGAGTTTCAAAAGGCCTTGGCCGATTCGGAGCGTGAAATTCAGGAACAAACCTTTACCCATGTGGGGCAAGAACTGCACGATAATGTAGGGCAATTGCTTTCCCTTATCAAACTCACCCTCAGCCGGCCCGATGAAGAAGCCCGCAACGAAAGTAGGCACTTGCTGGCTCAGTGTATCAAAGAAGTGAGGGAGATGTCGCAAAGCCTCAACCTCCATTGGGCGCATGCCCTTAGTTTGAACGACTTTCTGGAAGGGGAGCTCTTGAAAGTTAAGCGAGCTACGCAAATTACTACCTCCCTAGAAGGGGAGAGCCGACTCGACTTGCAGGATGTACAAAAGAAAATCATCCTCTTCCGCATTCTGCAAGAGTGCTTGCACAATATCCTCAAACATGCCCAGGCCCACCACTTGCGCGTGCAGCTCGAAGGCCGCCATATTACCCTGCATGACGATGGCATAGGTTTTAACGAAGAGGAAGTGAAACTGGGAGCCGGATTGGCCAATATGCGGCACCGTGCCTCTTTGATTGGCGCCCGTATGGTGTGGTATTCCGAGTCGGGTAAAGGTACGCAAGTGCAAATCTCTTTTAATCTTTGACAAAAATCAGTAGTTTAGGGAAACCCTAAAATCCCTATAATGACCACATTAGTATTGGTAGACGACCACAAACTATTTGCCCAGGGTGTGGCGAGGCTACTGGCATCCGATCCCGAATTTTCTGTATTGGCCATACTGGATAATGGCAGGGCGCTGCTGCACCTGCTGGAAACGGAAAAGCCCGATGTGGTATTGATGGACCTGAACATGCCCCAAATGGATGGCTTGGAAACCATGCGCCAAATGCGGGCAGCGGGTTATAAAGCCAAAATTATTGTATTGAGCATGTATGCCGAGGAAGAGATGATTAAGCGCTGTCAGGAAGCGGGGATAGATGGCTACCTCTTGAAAGATGCGGAACCCGATGAGTTGATATACACCATCAAAGAAGTGATGTCGGGCGAATATCAGCTACATTTCTCGCATATCGTGCGTCAGGCCGAATTGCCTATTTATACCGAAGCTAGCAGGCATTTTGTGAATAAATTCAAGCTCACCAAGCGTGAATTTGAGATCATTGGCTTGGTAAAAGAAGGACTGACCAATCAAGAAATGGCCGATAAGCTTTTTCTTTCCGTGCACACCATACAAACCCATCGTAAGAATATCCTTGCCAAAATGCAGGTAAACAATACCGCGGAGTTGATAGGCCTCTTTGTGGAAAGCATGAAGGCCTAGTGCAATAAAAATCTGGGTGATAATGGCATAATCCTTAAATATTTTAGCATTTTTAATAACAAAATACCGCGTGAGGTAGTGTAAAGGTGTTATGAATACATTAGGAAAAGGAGTTTGTCGATTAAGTATTGTACCCGTAAGGGCCGAAGCCTCTGAAAAGAGCGAAATGGTGACCCAATTGCTTTTTGGGGATCATTATTCCATCATCGGGGCTACCCATGGTGGGGCTTGGCTGCAAATTCGGATTTTCTATGACGACTACATGGGCTGGATAAGCGCCAATCAGCATTATTCCATTTCCGAAGAATACTTTGAGCAAATCAGCCACAGCGATTATAAAATCAGTCTGGATGTATGCGCTACCATGTTGTACAAGAAACACACCATGTCCATTGTATTGGGCAGCATTCTGCCTATCTCCACCCAAGAGCTGTTTAGTCCGGAAGAACACCTGGCCTTTAATGGGGAATCGAAAAGTCTGGTGCAAAAGCGCGAGTATGATTTCTTAAAACTCATGGCCAAAAAATACCTAAATGCACCCTACCTATGGGGAGGTAAAACACCCTTTGGGATAGATTGCAGTGGCTTTACCCAACAAGTATTTAAGATTTGTGGTTATAGCCTCAAGCGCGATGCCTACGAGCAAGCCCTGCAAGGGCAGGAGGTAGCGGGACTGGAACAGGCGCAGCCGGGCGACTTGGCCTTTTTTACCAATAGCAAGGGCGCCATCAGCCATGTGGGCATATTGCTGGAAGACCAGCACATTATCCACGCTTCGGGCAAGGTGCGTATCGACTTACTGGATACCAAAGGCATACTCAATACCGATACCGGGGTGTACACCCACACGCTGGCATCGCTCAAACGGATACTGAAAAAATGATAAAATCCAGCGTGCTTGTACTGAATCAGGACTACAGCCCCATAACGGTTTGTAGTGTACACCGCGCCTTTTTATTGGTATTTCTCGAAAAAGCCGAACTGGTGGCGAGTGCGGTAAACCAAAGCCTGCGCAGTGTAAACCAGAGCTTTCCTATGCCCTCGGTGATACGGCTCAATCGCTACATCAATATCCCCTACAAAGGCGTGGTACTTACCCGCCACAATATTTTCAGGCGCGATAATCATACCTGCCAATACTGCGGCAGCACCCGCGACCTCACCCTCGACCACGTAGTGCCCAGCTCCAAGGGAGGGAAATCTAGCTGGACCAATCTCGTAACGGCCTGCAAGCGCTGCAATACCCGCAAAGGCGACCATACGCCCGAAGAGGTGGGTATGGCCCTGCACAAACGCCCCATTAAGCCTAGCTATGCTACCTTTCTCCGCGACTTTGCCGGATACAATAAAGCCGAATGGCTACCCTATTTGGGTAAATCGGCTACGATAGAACCTTAATTAGTTGTGCCGTAGGCATCCCTGTGGGAATGGCTTTTGGTTTTGCTGTAGGCATCCCTGTGGGATTGGCCTTTAGCCTTTAGCCTTTGGCTTTTGGCTGGGGGGATTTTTATACTTGGAGATATATCTTATATTTAGGAAATATCCATAGTAGTTGTGAATATACAGATGTTAGCTGTGATATTATGACGACACTCACTACAAGAAACGAAATTGTAAAGACAAAGAGAATTATTGGCTCTGAACTGACTAAAATGCAGAAAGCGTTTTACGATGAAGAAATGCTACAATATTATAAGGACGACAATGAAGAGCATTTGTATTGGGAAAAATTTGACTGCATAAAGAATGAAGAAACAGACTATTCGACTTTCAATAAAATTATCGGATTAGACCATTCAGACATTGACACTTTTACAAATAAGTTAACAGGAAAACTGACTGAGTTATTTAAGTCAATAAATGCTACTGACTTCATTATGTTGTAAGCTCCCCCAAAAACAGTACGGTTTAAAAGTAGAATAATTAACTTTAAAACTGTAAGATGAAACGGAGTAAAT
>JAUHJS010000008.1 GCA_030412945.1 Shiella aurantiaca
TTGTTCTGAGTTACAACTTGTGATTAAAATCAATGTTAATATGAGTAATGCAGTGTTTTTCATAATTGTAGGTAACGTTTTGCGGCTTGGCGTAGTGGCGGACTTATAGCACAAAAGTTCAATCGAAGAACTGCACTTTAACCTACCACAAAAACTGCCATACGAAGCACTGTACCCGCCATTACGCCAAACCGCTGTTGTGTGTAGTTATTATTTCTTTAAATTTTTGTAGTCCAGTACTAATTCTATTTTCTAAAACACCTGGGACCATTGAATGCTTGTTATATATTGGATGTGGACAAATTGAGAAAGTTCCCAGATTTGTATCTAATTCTAAATTTGAACCTACAAAACAAAGATTACTAATTTGTCCAGAACTCTTTTTTGCATTAAAAAATATTCCATTGGGAGATATTTTTATTTCATGGTTATTGTACCAAAGTTTTCCAGTTAAAATTAATGGGATTTGTTTTGCGTTAATTTCTATTGAAATATCATATTTTTTGTTTCGGATTATTAACCATTGGAAACTGCTTTCGATGTCCCAAGGTAAATAATCGCCAGATTTCCATTCATTTTCAACTATCTCAAGGATTAACTTATTTTCTTTATTGTATAGTTTTAATGATAATTCTAATTGTCCTTCTGAATTTATTTTAATACTAATTAAATTGTTATTATCAATACTAATTATAGAATTATCTGTAATAAATTGATTATCTCCCAATGTAATAACAAGTGAATTTTGATTTACTTTTAAAAAACCTTCCGCTTTCTTATTCCTAATATTTAAAGGGTGATTTTTTAATTTCCTTTGTTCCTCAAGATTCATAGCGCCAACTGTTGCTTCATGATGGCAATAAGGACATAAACACATCATATCTTCAACTCTAAAATGCGGATCAATTTTGGTGTAAGGTATTATATGATGATATTCTATTATTGGTTTTCCACATTTACAACAACCAAATCCAGACTCTTGTCGGAGTCTTCTTTTTACGTCACTTGGTATTGGGTTCCTTTTGTCCATAATTACACACAACGTTTTGGGGCTTGGCGTAGTGGCGGATTTTTAGCACAAAAGTTCAATCGAAGAACTGCACTTGAACCTACCACAAAACTGTCATACGAAGCACTGAACCCGCCATTACGCCAAGCCGCTGTTAGGTGCTGGCCTTCTTGTTTTTCGTTCGACTAAGATACTTTTTTTATGTTTAAGTCAGTCGTTTTTGAGGTCTAAAATGCTTGTCCAATACCGAAGTAAAATAATCTGTCTTCTTTTGAATGTCCATAGTCAAATGATAAAACGGTGGATTGATTCCAAGCAATTCTAAGTCCACCGCCATAGGAAGTTTTAATGTTTTTAAAGTTCAAGTCTTGCCAACGGTCTCTTACTGTACCTGCGTCAAAGAACGGTGCTACTCCAAAGGCAAATCTTTGCTTTCCAATTTGAGTTTCTGCAAGTCTAACTCTCAATTCTACATTGGTAAACCACATTGAACGAGCCAAAAATCGGTTGGCTCGATAGCCACGCAATGATTGTCTGCCACCCAATGCGTTGATACTTCCTTCTGGACTCCATTGGTCTTGAAATTCAAAAAATGGTGCATTGTTTCCAAAAATGTTTCCGACACCGAATCGTCCTGCTAAAACAGTCCTTTTTCCAACTGGTATTTTCTGATAGGCTCGTCCTTGAATGAAAAGTTTATCAAAATCGAATTGTGAACCAATGTATTTACTGGAATATTCATTTGCTATTTCAAAGTAATAACCTTTTGTAGGGTCGGGTTCAAAATCTCTTGTGTCAAAAATCAACGCTGTTTGAATAATGGAAACCCAACCACCGTCAACGCCCGAAATTAAACCGTTTTCAAAATCACGTCTTAAAAGTGAAATTCCGTTTGGAGCGGTCGTGTTCTGTCCTGTAATTGGGTCAATTGCATCCGCTTCCATTCCTTCAAAAGTGGCGTAGCTCAAATGTTGTATTTCATAACCACCCATTATCCGCCACTTACCATTTCCAAGTGCATAATCGGCTTTAAGGTTGAGCATATATTCGGTTTCCCTAAATCGGTTTGAGAGTGCATCTGTTACCAAATCAGCTTCTCCAACTCCACCTGGTCTTACTATTTTTCTCGCTCTGTCAAATTCTTTATAGGTTGAAAAGGTTGTGTTTTCGTCCGAGGGTAATCGAAGTTGTCCGAGCGTGGATTCAGTTAGTCCAAAATAAAGGTTAGCAGGATTCTGTTGTGCTTTGAAGTCGACTTTAAATCTCCAACGTGTTCCTTTGTAGTAGGGAACATCCAATTTTAAAATTAATTCTCTTGCATTTGAAGTGTAATAAGCCGCATTGGCTGTCAGTTTCATTAAATAAGGCGTGTAAGGGAATAAAGGGTTATCTCGGTTGCCATTCCAATAAATGTTTGTTCTTGCACCAAAGCCAAATCCCGTAACTGGGTCGGAAGAGAAGTCTGGAATTCCTGTAATAAATGTTCCTTCTTTCTTTTTAGCAAGGTCATCATCAGACATTCTTTTCGATTTGATGAATGAAAGACTATCTATTTCTTGAGCCTTTACGATGGTGATGGAGAACAGAATCAACAAAGTTGCTATGATACGCTTCATAAATTGGATAATTTTTAAGTTACCCTGCAAAGTTCAGAAGCGATTTAGAAGAAATTTTGAATTGCCTTAGAAGCTGATTTTAAAAGTGTGTGTTTCTTTTTGAAAATCGTAGTAGATTTCCCAATGATGTCGTTTACATATTTGCTCAACAATAGCCAAGCCGAGCCCACTTCCTGAACTTTCGTCAGAAGCTTTTTTAAACCGTTTGAAAAGCTGTTCTTGCTCCAATGCAGTCCTTCCTGAATTGCTAATAATAAAGCCCGATTTGCTCAACTTAACTTCAACTGTTCCTTTTAGTAAGTTGTGCCTAATCGAGTTGAGCAATAAATTGTTGATTAGAATTTCAATCAAAATTCTATTTCCTGTAACGATACAATCTTTTTCTATCGATGTTTTTAGGCTCAGTTCTTTGTTTGAAAAATGTTCTTGCAATTGCTCTATGCATTCTTGGGTTAATTCGCTTAAATTTATTGTTTCGCTATCATCAAACTGATGGTTTTCTATTTTGGCAAGCAACAAAAGATTTTTGTTAACTCGAGAAACCCTTGTCAACGCTTTATTGATGTCTTCAATTAGTTGATATTGCCTGTCTGTTAGAGCTTCTTTTTGCAGAAGTATATCCAGTTTGTTTTTAATGATTGCCAAAGGTGTTTGCAATTCGTGAGAGGCATTTTCGGTAAACTCTTTTTGAGATTTATAAACCGAAACAGTATGTTCTATTAATTTATTCAAAGCCACATTTAATTCTTCAAACTCAAGGATAGTTGATTTTTCAAATGAAATATTGCTTTGAGTATTGAGATTAAAGGCTTTTAACTTCGCCAAGGTGTTTCTGAAGGGTTGCCATAACTTGACGGATAGTCGTCTGTTTAGAATCAGAAAACCGACAACCAAAATCAGAAAAAACAAAAAGGTTAGAATAGCGATTGCAACAACGGTTTCTTCGGTTTCTTCAACATTGGTTTCTAAGGTGAGTAAATAATTTTGTCCATTTATTTCAATCACTCTCGAAAGCCCACGAAATCGGTCAATATCTTCGTGGGTTACATAAGGATTTTTTCTAGATACTGTATAGGTGCTGTCCTTTCTGTTTTTTTCTAAAGTAGTCTTTTGCAGGTTTGTTCCGGGTTGAATTTTGTTCCAAAGCATTATACTTTGATTCAATTCGGTTTCGGATAGATTTAAATTATTGAGTTCGTTTTCAGTTCTGTCGGCAACAATTTCATTGTGTTCATCTAACTCTCGAAGCCAAATGCTATCAACCAAATAAAGGTATGCTGGAACACTTGCCGCTAAAACAATAAGTGCGTAAATGGTGAATGATTTAAGCGATTTGTTTAGTAATTTATTCATCCTTCCCATTTATAACCTGTTCCGTAAACAGTCTTTAAGTAACTTTCGCATCCTGCTTCACTTAATTTCTTTTTGAGATTTTTGATATGAGCATACACAAAATCGTGATTGTCTAACATATCGGCAAAATCGCCTGAAAGATGTTCAGCCAAGGTGCTTTTTGAAATTACTCTGTTTTTATTCCCGATAAAGTAGAGCAGTAAATCAAATTCTTTTTTGGTCAGAATAACAGGATTGTTATGAACTAGAATAGTCTTTGCAAGTAAGTCTATTTCTAATTCATTTTGTCGAACGGTATTTGAATTTCCGAATTGTTTTCTACGGATAACGGAGTAAATTCTTGCAGCTAATTCCGAAAGATGAAAAGGCTTTGTCAAATAGTCGTCTGCACCAATTTGTAAGCCTTTTATTTTGTCGTCCAAGGCGTTTTTTGCCGAAATAATAATTACACCGTCTTGTTTGTCTTGTCTTTTGAGTTCTTCTAAAATGTTCATTCCGTTGCCGTCTGGCAACATAATGTCTAATAAGATGCAGTCGTAATGAAATGATTCGATTTTCTCCAATGCTTGATTATAAGTTCGGGCAAACTCACACAAATAGTTTTCTTCCGAAAGATATTCGGAAATGCTGTCGGCAAGTTCGTTTTCGTCTTCTATAATCAGTATTTTCATTCGTCAAAGTTACCATTTCAATTTTGTAGAAATTTTGAATTTGGTTGTTGGTTTGTCTCGGTGGTGTCGTTCTTTAGGCTTGCACCTAACGGTTTGCAGCTATAAGAAGTTGGCGATTTCGAAGCACTTCACTGTCAACCAAGCACGAACTTTGATAGAAGCACAAAGCTTGATTTAACCACTGAACCGCCAATTTCTTATAGGTGCTGTTATAGGCTGTGTTTCTTCTCACCTCATATTTCTAAACATTAACATATTCATTAATTTATACATCTATGCTACTTTATTACGTTAACAGTTGCTTAAGACCAGATGATATAAATGGTGCAAGGGGGACACTATTTCTAATTCTAAATTCATCTAAGTGTGTGCTTTCATCAGCTAAAAATGCTAAAACTCTCTCTGGATTATTTTTTTTGAATAAGTCTGTAAAGATTTTTTCTCCACTATATTTTTTTTCAATCAAAACGTCAAGCAATGTTAAATCGTACCAGCGAAACATCTTTTCTCTAAAAGTATGGGCCAAAATTGGCTTTTTATTTTCAATTAATTTATTTGCTATTTTTTTAACTTTCTTATGTACAGATCTAAATGTGTATCCTGTGCTAGCTTTGGTGTAGCCACCAGTTGTTCCAATATTTATTATATTTGATTCCTTATTTTGGTTGGAATTAAATTTAACTTTAGTCATAGGGATTACGCCAAATTCCTTGTGGATGATTTTGTATTTCTCAATAAGCAATTTCTCCTTAATATATTTTTTTAATTGAAAAGCGTATTCCTCTCTATCTAATAAACTCTCACTGAATAAAGTATATTCAACTAAAGCTTCATCAGCTTGAGTAGGTAGTACATACATAAATGTAACTCCATTATCTTGTGGTAGAGTAAAATCCATTAAGGTACCAATGCTCTTATCAAAATGATTGTTATCTAACTTTATAAACCAACCTTCAAAATGTTGTAGCAAAGTATCTTTTTGTGACATAATTGGAGTATATAAATTAGTTGAGTTAAAAACATATATCGAATTATATTCTCCCAAATCAGTTTCAACACGAACCAAGCTATCTATATCATAAATTGCTTTTATAGTTTCTATTTTGAATTCAACATTATTATCTATAGCTTTATTTATAATAAAATTGTAGTAGTCAATAGACTTAATTAATTTATACTCATATTTTTTAAGTTCAAAAATTCGATTTAATGATGGGGACTCAAACTTAAGTTTATTCCATTTGGCACTGACTAAGTGTTCGTAAAATTCTTTTTCTTTTTCCCAAAAGCACCAAGTCCTGTCGTTATTATTTTTCCTGTCGCTATCAATAACTAGAATTCTTTTATTTTTCAAGGTTGGTTCCTCGAGTATGTAATAAAGTAAGGTTAGTCCTGCTAGTCCACCACCTGCAATTATATAATCATAAGTTTTATTCATTCATCTTTTGATTGAGTTGTTCTTTAACATAGCCTATAACTTCTGTATAATCGCCACTGTGGCGGTTATATCCGCATTGGTGCTAGGTGGCAAAACACCGCTTGGTTTGTTAAATGAACGTTATTTACAAGAATATTCCAAATCCCCTTTCATCATTTATTGCCATTATACGTGCAAGAAACTCGCGGGACTTTTGATCGCTCCCAAATAGCGCTGGCTTACATGCGTGTATATCTCTGTGGTTTTGCTTGAATTGTGCCCCAGCAATTGCTGTATATATCGAAGGTCGGTACCATTTTCGAGCAGGTGCGTAGCAAAAGAATGCCGTAGCATATGTGGGCTCACATGTTTTTTAATACCTGCTTTTTCTAGGCTCTGCTTTAGTATATTGGCCACACTTCTGGCCGAATATTTTCCGCCAAACTGACCGTTGAACAGGTATTCTTTGGGCTGGTACTCTTTTAGGTAGGCCTCTAGTAAACCTCCAAAATTAGAAGGAAACAATGTGTATCTATCTTTCTTCCCTTTTCCGGCTACCACTTTTATCAAGCCCCTTTCTCGCTCTATATCATATATTTTTAATGATATAAGCTCGTTCATCCTCAGTCCCGAACCATAAAGTAGAAGCAGCGCCAGTTTATGCTTAATATTTTCCGCTGCAGCTATCAGCCTTGCTATTTCTTCTTTACTGATCACTTTGGGCAATTGGTCTTCCCGCTTGGGGCGCAGCACTTGGTCTAGCTTAAGCTCTTGACCGCATATGAAGTGAAAATATAGCTTTATGGCATTTACCGACTGGTTGATACTAGAGGTAGATAGCCCTTCTTCCCTCATCTGGGCATGGTAGCGGTTAATTTCCTCTGGGCTAAAGTCCCGTAGACCGGTCAAAGTCACCTTTTCCTTTATCAGAAATCGGTTTATGAGCCTATAATAGGTTTCTATTGAATTATCGCTATAGTTTTTCAGTCGCATAAACTCTAAAAAACCTTGCGTACAGGTGTACATCGTATTGGATAGCCCTTGGTCCAAATACGCTTTTCGCAGCTCCATGTCGTTAATTTGCAAACCATTCCGAAACCGTACATAGCAGATGCCTTTCATAGTGGCCAGTAGGGTTTTGAACAAGGCCACATCCGAGCGGCTCACCATGCAGCGATACGTTTTTGACCACCGTACGCCTTCTATTCCTTTCAGTGCCCGCCAGATTTGGGTATTGTAATTGAACTTATACTGAACAATCAGCCTCCCTTCATGCACGAAAGGCGCCACCCACAAAATAGCCTCCTCTTTTGCATCAGCCATACTTTTAGGCTCGGGTTTGAGTTCCCAGGTGCTGGGCCGATCAAAGTCCACCTTATTTAATGCATAGGTAGACACACGGTATTCGGGCGCGCAGAGGTTTACCAGCATGTCAATATTCTGCGTGTTCAACTTAAATGTATACTCCCTCTGCTGCGAGTCGCTGCTAATCCATTGACAGCCCGCCAAGCGAGATGTCAGTTCCTTATCATTTACCCAAGAGAAATACACAACCAAACCCTCATCGGTTTGCCTTTTCTTTAGATAAATTCCTTTGTAGCGCGATGGGTTCATAATTGATTGATTTAGGTGAATCCATCGAATTACCTAAAAACCATAGACCTTACCCAATTAATAAACGGATATAAACGGATATAGCCGTTTATTAATACGGATAATCCCTTGCCAATTAAGGGCATACCCATTATTTTCAATCAATTACCAAAACCCATCAGCATGGATGACCAAAACCAATGTCCCGAATGTGGCGAAAAACTGGTTGGGCGAGCCGACAAGCGCTTCTGCTCCGACCAGTGCCGCAGCCTTTTCAACAACAAGAGCCGGAAAAAGCACGAGTTAACCATACTTTCTATCAATAAAATTTTACGGAAAAACCGAAAAATCTTGCACGACCTCAACCCCATAGGACTAACCACACTCAGAAGAGAGGTATTAGTACTTCAAGGTTTTAACTTTTCGTTTTACACACATCAGTTCAGGACCAACCAAGGCAGCGTATATTACTTTTGTTATGAATACGGCTATTTATTGATGCCCGATGAAAAAATCAGTATCGTTACTTGGCAGGACTACATGAACCGATCCATCAAAGGCATTTCTTTTTGAAATCCCACTAATTGAAATAAAATCATTATAAAACTAAACTCACGTTTATTGGATTCAACAGGGCAATTTCTACACTTTCATAATGCTTCTCCATTAGTTAGGTATTATGGCTAGTGTATGCCCTTAAAATCCTCCCTCATTTGCATTTCTCAAAAATTCGCCCTTACCTTTGTGCTACATAATCGGGGTGCCCTACTTATCGGGCTGAGATCATACCCATTGAACCTGATGCCGGTAATGCGGCCGAAGGGAAAGTATGGTAAACGGAAAAGGGGAGTCCCCGCTTCCCTCTAGTTAACCAATTTTAATCCATTTTAACACATGAAAAAGTTCATGTTCGTGGGCATGTTTGTGCTTAGTGCGCTTCAGGCCTTCTCTCAGCATACCTTAGAAGGTGTGGTGAGCCATCAACAGACCGGTGAAGGGCTTTCCGGAGCCAATGTCCGTCTGAAATCCTCCTCTTTGGCTACCGCCACCACTGCGGAAGGCCGTTTTCTCTTTTCTGATCTGGCCTCCGGTGAGTACACCCTACTGATCAGCTATGTGGGCTTTGCCTCGCAGCAGGTGCAAGTTAGCTTGCCGCAAGCAGCACCGCTTTCCGTGGCCTTGGTGCCGGAAATCCGTATGAACGATGAGGTAATCGTAAATGCTACCCGTGCTTCGGAGCGTACGGCCACTACCTTTTCTAACCTGAAAAAGGCCGATATTCAGGCCCAAAACTTGGGGCAGGATTTGCCCTTTTTGCTGAACCTGAGTCCTTCGGTAGTGGTAACTTCCGATGCGGGCAATGGCGTGGGCTATACGGGCATTCGCGTGCGTGGCTCTGATCCTACCCGTATCAATGTTACGGTCAATGGTATTCCGCTAAACGACTCCGAATCGCATGGCGTTTTCTGGGTGAATATGCCCGATTTTGCCTCTTCTGTTAATTCTTTACAGATACAGCGCGGTGTAGGCACCAGTACCAATGGCGCTGCGGCTTTTGGCGCTACGGTGAATATCCAAACGGAAACCCTCAATCCGGAAGCCTATGCCACTATCGACAATTCTTTCGGCTCTTTTAATACCCGCAAGCATACCGTAAAAGCCGGAACGGGCCTGCTGGCCAATCGCTTTGCCTTTGATGCCCGCCTGAGTAGCTTGTATTCCGATGGCTATGTCGACAGGGCTTTCTCCGACCTCAAATCCTACTTTGTGTCGGGTGGATATTATGGCGAAAATACCATCATCAAAGCCAATATGTTTAGCGGAAAAGAAGTGACTTACCAAAGCTGGTGGGGACTACCCGAAGCCTTGTTGGAAACCGACCGCACCGATAATTATTATACCTACGAAAACGAAACGGACAATTACCAGCAAACCCATTATCAGCTGATTGGCGCGCACTCCTTTGGTTCGGCTCTTACCTTAAACCTAGCCCTGCATTATACCCGTGGAGCCGGATATTATGAGCAGTTTAGGGAAGATGATGACCTGGCCGATTATAATTTGCCCGATGTACAATTGGGCGATACACTCATTAGCAGCACCGATCTGATCCGCAGACGCTGGCTCGACAATCATTTCTTTGGCTTCACCTATTCGGCTGATTATAAACCGAGTGATGCTTTGCAGATTATAGTGGGCGGTGGCGCTAACCGCTACCTGGGCGACCACTTTGGCGAAATTATCTGGGCTCAATACGCTTCTACTTCCTCTATTCGCGAGCGCTATTATGACAATTCGGCCACCAAAGACGACTGGAACGTATATGCCAAAGGCTTTTATTCCTTCTCGCCCAAATGGGTAGCCTTCCTCGACCTTCAGCAGCGTGTAATTGAATATAACTATTCTGGAATTGATAATGACCAGCGAGCGATTGAAGGGGATTTTTCCTATGCCTTTTTTAATCCCAAAGCCGGACTTACCTATCAGCGCAGTGCCTCGGAACAGTATTATGTATCCTTCAGCATAGGCAATCGTGAGCCCGTGCGCAACGATTTTGTGGATGCTGCCGAAGGACGAACGCCTCAAGCTGAAAACTTACAAAATCTGGAATTAGGTTATAAGAAATCGGGCAGTACATACAGCCTAGAAGCTACTTATTATCTGATGAATTATAAAAATCAGTTGGTGCTTACCGGAGAGCTCAACGATGTGGGCTCCAGTATCCGTACCAATGTGCCCACTAGCTACCGCACGGGTATAGAGCTTGCCGGACTGTGGCGCGTGCATCCGCGGGTAGATGTGGGGGGGAATATCACCCTGAGCCGCAACAAAATTGCTTCCTTTACCGAGGTGCTGTACGGGTATTTTGATGATGGAAGCGTAACGGTAGAGGAAAATGTCTATCAGGATACGGACATTTCCTTCTCGCCCAATGTAATTGCGGGGAGCAATGTGGTGTTTCGCCCTTGGAAAGGAGCCGAAATCAGCTGGATGTCGAAATATGTGGGGGCTCAGTATTTGGATAATACCTCCAATGCCAACCGCGCCTTGGATGCCTACTGGGTAAATGATGTGCGTATCAGCTACCTAATTCCAGTGAAAGGACTGAAAGAAGTGCGCGCTAGCCTCTTAGTAAATAACGTATTAAATGAAATGTACGAGTCCAATGGCTATACCTTCAGCTATGGCTATGAGGGCACCTTGTACACCGAAAATTATTACTATCCGCAGGCGGGTATTAATTTCTTGGCCGGACTAAGCCTTAGCTTCTGATATGGCGCAATTCCTTCCTTTTTCGGAGATAAAGAATTATAAAAATCGCGTAGTGGTGGTGGATGCGCACCATCCCTACGCTTTTGCTCTTTCACATTGGAAAGGTGTACAACAACCTCTGGGCTGTGAAGACGATACCAGCCTCGGCATCGTGCTCAATGCCTTGAAAAAAATGCTCCCCGAAACCAATTGGCCTTATGTGAGCAATAACCACTTTGATGCCGATGGTTTTTTGGGGATATGGGCCTATCTGCATCCGCATGAAGCCTTAGCGCATGAAGAAACCTTACGCCAGATGGCCCTTATCGGGGATTTCAGGGAGTTTAACCCCACGCATCCTCAGGCTTTGGAGGCACTCGCCTTGGTATGCTGGCTCAATTCTGTGGAAAAGAAACGTTTTTATGCTCCCTTTGGCTCTCCGCAGGAAGCGCGTATGTGTGTCCCCAAGTACGAATACTTTTTGCCGCGCTTTGAATTTGCCTTGGCCAAACCGGAAACTTGCCAAGCCGAATGGAAAGAGGAATTTGAGGAGGTTTTGCGCGATTATGCCTTAGTGAACGAACGTAAACTGTATGGCGAAGCCAGCCTGATGGAAGTACAGGCCAGCCGACCGCTGCACTACTACGCCCTTTTTGCCCATTCCGAATCGGTAGATTATGTAATGAGCCTCTACCCCGACAATCGTTATGAGTTGGAGAATAAATACAGCAGCTGGGTAACCACTTCGCTGCGTAAAACCATGCCTCGGCTTCCTCTGAAAACTTTGGCCGAAAGGCTGAATACCTTAGAAAAGAGTGGCTTGCAATGGGTGGCCGATGGACATAAGGATACAGGGCCTCTGCTGCGCCTGCAACATAAAAAACTGAGTAAAGAGGAGCGTTACCATCACCCCTATGGACGCGAAATTCCCTCTTCTTCCATTCCGCCTGAGCAATGGAAGGCTGAAGTGATTGGTTTTTTGAGTGCGGCTTATAAAGATACACAAGGACAAGCTGGCGGATGGAGCTGGGCCGAAACCGCTGCTTTTCATGAGCAAGTATTCGGAAAAAGCCAGTCGGATGACTAAATTTCGCCATGTCATCACATCACATTGTTAGAGACGAGCAAGAACCTGCTCTTTTGCTGCTAGAAGCTAGCGAACATCCTTCGGAAAGCATTCTTTCTCTCCTAGAATGGAGCCCCACGGTGGTAGTGGCAAGTACTTGTTTGGCAAACGTATTGGCTTGGGGAATAAAAGTGGATGTAGTGATAGGGCCAAAATCGGAAGAACACCCTCTGCGCGAGGCACTTCAGGAGCAATATCCGGTGCAGCTTCTGTGCTTTGAAAAGCCCAATTATCTGGAAGATGCTATTAATTACCTGCTGGCGCGCAAGCACAAAGCACTTAATTGCATAGGCGGTACTATCAATTACCAAGAGCCACCTCCTTTTGAGGGTTTGATGCAAATCGTACATCTTACCGACTCATTCAAGGCCTTTTGGGTAGCCGATGGACACTATGAAAAATGGTGGAGACAGGGCGTGCTACTCGCTTTTGAGGCTTCTCCCGAAACCCAAATACAAGGCTTGCAAAACCTCGGAAACGGGCAATGGAAAACCGAAGCCGACCAACTCATACACATTCGTCAGCCCCAAGGATTTTGGATCAAAGAACCGATATCGATATGAAATATTGTCTTTTAGTACTCCTTTTGAGCGTTTCAAGTATGGTTTATTCCCAAAATCATACTGCGGAAGTTAAGGCTTGGCAACAAAAACTCAATGCTGAATTTGCTGATAAAGAAAAATCCCCTTTGACCAAAAAGGATTTGCGAAAATTTAAGGGCTTGGCCTTTTTCCCTATTGATTCTACTTGGCGCATTGAGGCGCGCTTTGTGCGTACGCCCAATGAAAAGCCTTTTGAAATGCCCACCACTACCAGTCGCTTACCGATTTATGAAAAATATGGTGAGGCGCATTTTACCTACCAAGGCGAAAATTATGTGTTGAATATTTATCAAAACCATCAGCTCCGCGAAACGGAGGAGTATAAAGATTATCTTTTTCTACCCTTTACCGATGCCAGCAATGGAGAGGGAAGCTATGGAGGCGGCCGCTATATCGAACTCAGCATCCCACAAGGGGAAAGCATACTAATCGACTTCAACAAGGCCTACAATCCCTACTGCGTGTACAATACCAAGTATTCTTGCCCCATTCCTCCGGCAGAAAATGACCTTCCGATCCCGGTAAAAGCGGGCGTGAAAGATTTCAAGAAGAAAAAATAAAGGCTGCTATGGTGAGAAGCAGCCTTTGATGATTTATTGACAGGTTTGGTCGTAGTCGAAGGTGTGGGAGGCAAAATCCCAGAAACTGATTTTCTCGTTCTGCTCCGAATAGTGGCGCACCATGTCGGGGCAATCGCCAAAAAGCCAGGCAAAGGATTCGGTATAGGTTCTTTTCTTCACTACCTGTGCCTGAGCACCATTTTTCACTACCAGATAGCTTTTATCTTCCCCACCGGATACTGTCAAGCCTCCTATGGAGGTTTCGGCTGTTTCGCCACCGTTGGGGTGTTCGTATACTTTTATGGTATGATCAAAACCCGGATTCAGCAATTGTAAGAGGGCATATTTCTCCTTCTTGCCGGGAAGCAGCGCTCTTTCATACACAATGTATTCGCGGTTCATGATCTGGTCAAAATCCGTGCTGGCCATACGCTTTAGACTTCTGCTGGCTTCGCTCATAGCCTCTAGTTTGGCTAAAGTGCCCGCTTTTAGCCACAGGCATTGTACCTCTTCGGCTTTTAGTTTGCGTTTTTCGTCTGCGGTAGTCACAAAAGTGAAGGTTTTTAGCAAGCCGTTCATTTGGGTAGCCATGGTAAGCTTGCCTTGTAGGGTATCGCCCGAAAGAAGCACGACATAGCCTTCTTGTTTGCCTATCATACCGCCCACGGGGGTTAAGAAGGACTGTGCTAATAGGCTAGTATAAGCCAGTACGGCCAAAGCCAGAAGTGAAATTTTTTTCATAGGGTTACATGTTTAGCTCTCTAAACTGTTGGGGAAGCCCTTGGGTTACATTAAAGCGATGTTTGGTACAAATCAGACAAAGATATTAGCCTTTCCAGAGGCCGCGCACCATGCGGTCTTTGCCTTGCATGTCTTTTCTGAGTTCTATTTCGGTATAGCCTTCGGTTTGCAGTAAAGCCACGGTCTCGGCACCAAAAGCCTCATTGATTTCAAAATATAGCAAACCATTTGAGACTAGACACTTTTTGGCTTTATGAGCAATGGTTCGGTAAAAAAGCAGGGGGTCATTTTCCTCAATAAACAAAGCCAGATGCGGTTCATGTGCTAACACATTGGCCTGCATGTGGGCTTGTTCGCTTGGCCGGATATAGGGAGGATTACTGACCACCACATCCACCTTAGGTAAGGGAATTTCTTGCTGTAAGATGTCTATTTGAAAAAATTCCACTTTTGCCCCCAGCTTTTCGGCATTGGAGCGGGCTACTTTCAAGGCCTCTTCACTAATATCCAAGCCATAGCAGTGGAAGCTCGGGTTTTCCAAGCCTAGCGTAATAGGAATACATCCTGAACCCGTGCCAATGTCCAGTACTTGAATCGCCTTTTTAGGGAAATCACTCGCTATCCAGTGGACCAATTCTTCCGTTTCCGGTCGGGGGATAAGCACCGAAGGATTTACCCTAAAGCTGCGCCCGTAAAACCAGGCTTCTTCCAAAATGTATTGAATAGGCTCATGCCTAGCCACTCTTGTGATGATTTCCTCCAGCTGCTGTTTGTGCGCATCCGTGTAGCTAAGCTCAGGATTAAGCAGCCAATTGCGGCTTTGCAAAGCCCAGATCTTTTCCATAATCAATCGGGTGTAGCCTTTGGCTTCCTCATCTCCTACTAAGGGAATCAGCGAATCGAGGAGCTGCTTTTGGATAATTTTTGCTTTTAGAAGGGTCACGTTTGCCTGCTTTTTCGGAAATCGGGGTAAATTTAAAGCAAAAAACCACGTGAACGAGGATTATTTATTTATGCAGCGTGCCTTGGAGCTTGCTCAGTACGGAGCAGGCAAGGTTAGCCCCAACCCCATGGTAGGCTGCGTAATTGTGCATGAAGGAAAAATCATAGGCGAGGGATGGCACCAGCGCTATGGTGGGCCTCATGCCGAGGTACATGCCGTGGAAGCCGTAGCGGATAAGGAAGTATTGAAAGAAAGCACCGTGTATGTGAGCTTAGAACCCTGTTCGCATACCGGAAAAACCCCTCCCTGTGCCGATTTGCTTATCAAACATCAGATAAAACGCGTGGTGGTTTGCCATACCGACCCCAACGAACTAGTAGCCGGAAAAGGTATTAAAAAACTGCAAGAAGCGGGAATAGCGGTAGAACTAGGCCTCTTGCAAAAACAAGGCGAATGGCTCAACCGCAGATTTAATCACTACATGACGCACAAGCGCCCCTACGTAATACTTAAGTGGGCACAAACGGCCGATGGTTTTGTGGCAAGAAGCAATTTTGATTCCAAATGGATCAGCTCTCCTCTTTCGCGCCAGCGGGTGCACCAATGGCGGAGCGAGGAAGATGCCATTTTAGTAGGTAGTCAAACGGTTTTGCATGATAATCCTCAGCTCACTACCCGCGATTGGCCGGGCAAAAATCCTATTCGCGTAGTGTTGGATAGAAGCGGAGTATTGCATTCCGATTTTCAGGTTTTCTATGCGGAAGCGCCTACTTTATACTACACCAGTTCGGAGGAAGCCCATACAAAGCATGCTTGCGAAACACCTTTGCTAAAGAAAGAAGGGTTTATCGAACAGGTGCTGGCCGATTTGTACCAGCGAAAAATCCAATCGGTGTTGGTAGAAGGGGGAAGTCAGATGCTGCAAGCCTTTGTTTCGGAAAACTGCTGGAACGAAGCCCGTATCTTTCAGTCGGGTACGAGCTTTGGCGAAGGCCTAGCCGCCCCTGTGCTACGAGGAAAATGTGTGCATCAGGAAACCATAAGCACCGATACCTTGTCTGTACTTATAAATTCCCGCTAGGCGGGGGATTCAACAATAGCTTTTTTACATACCTACTATTGAGATTGATAAATTATACACTGTATGAAAAAGGAATTGAAAGTAAAGGAATTTGATAAAAAGCAAAAGCTCGTAGATTTTGTGAATGCCAACCAAGAAAAAATTGAGATTGTGACCATCTCTAGCAGTCAAGTATCACTCAATTACAAACACTTTCTTTGGTATTATGAGAAAGCCTAAGCTTGTCAATTTGGTCTTTTTCCTATAAGGAAAGGAGGTGACTATACGCACATTTCAGCAAAAAAACACCTTTAGATTATCGCTAATCATACATTACCGCTATGGAAGTAATTAACATTCAAGAGAAATTTACCCGTGTGGAGGGCTATTGGAATCCACACATCGTGGCGGAGCTAAATGGGCAACAGGTGAAACTGGCCCGTTTGAAAGGCGAGTTTGTGTGGCATCATCACGAAACCGAAGATGAACTCTTTTATGTGCTCAAAGGCACGCTTCGCATGGCCTTTCGCGACAAGGAGGTAAGCATTGGACCGGGCGAATGTATTGTGGTGCCTCGGGGTGTGGAGCATAAGCCCATTGCCGATGAGGAAGTGGAGATTATGCTATTTGAACCCGCCAGCACGGTGAACACCGGAAACCTTGAAAATGAAAGAACACGTACTAACTTGCAGAAAATTTAATTGTACCCCTCATGGCCGAAAACCTAATCATATCCACCGCTACCGATAAAAAATCACGCTACGAAAGCCTGATTCCCCAAATCGAAGGGCTCACTATGGGCGAACCCGATTTGATTGCCAACCTCAGCAATATAGCCGCGGCTCTGCGCTATGGCATGGGCTTTTTCTGGGTAGGCTTTTATTTGGTGAAAGAAAACCAGCTGGTGCTCGGGCCTTTCCAGGGGCCTATTGCTTGTACCCGCATTGCGAAAGGCAAAGGGGTATGTGGTACTTCCTGGGCGCAGAAAGAAACCATTATTGTGCCCAATGTGGATGAGTTTCCCGGCCACATAGCCTGTAGCTCCGATTCCAAATCCGAGATTGTACTACCTGCTTTTAATTCCTCAGGCGAAGTAGCCCTAATCTTGGATGTTGACAGTGACCAGCTCAACGAGTTTGATGAAACCGATGCGCACTACCTCAAGCAGGTAATGCAGCTGATTGAGAAAATGCTCTAAATAGAAAAGCCAACTCCTCAGGGTTGGCTTTGTTGTTTTATCTAAATGTATGTTTAATGGTCTTTCATTTAGCGTGCGTTTGCAACGCGTGTTAATGCCTATCAAATTACTGCTAAGCACAAGTTACAAACGCGGGCTAGTGGAAAATTCACTATTTGCTTTTCCTATTTCTTTTATATCCCAAGGCAACAGATACAGCAATACTAACGGGTATGTGCTGACTAATCTTTACATATGAAAGTATCTCTCCAAATTTCAACGCATCACCTAAAATCATTTTTTTTATCGGAACATATAAATCTATTAGGATAAAGCACAACAACATAATCAGCATCGTAATTAGAACATCCTTTATCAATTCTGTTTTATTACCTTTTTTCATTTGTATTAAATGATTTATTTAAAATTCCGCCACGGTCAGTGTCTTCACTGACCGTAATATAAGAGCCTACATTACTCATTCTAAAGGTTCGTGAGGACACGAACCAAGGCGAAGACCAAAACTAAAATTCGTTGTGCTACTTCTTGTGCTACTCTGACTTTAACTTCACTTTCTTCTTCCACTAACGGCAAGTGGTCAATGTATGGAATGTTTAATGACCTTAGCAGTTTTTCAGTTTCCCTTTTTCTCTGTTCAGCAGTCTTTGGGCTGTTGTCGTTATCTTGTTTTTTGAAAATGTCAAATATTCCCATTGTCCAGTGTTCTTGTTTTTAAAAATTGCTGTCAACGCTTGGCTATGCAGCGTTGCTTTTCTCCTTTAAAAATAATTAAATAAAAGCAATGATGCATAGCCGTTGTTGGGCGCAGTTACATTACATATCTTCTTTTCTCAAGTAATATTTTCTTTCTGTCCACAATCTGATATTTTTTAATCCAGCGGCCACTTTTGTCATATTTATACTTATAATTCCTATGATTACCGTCTCCATATACGTGTAACCAAACTTCCTTCATTTCTGGTTCGGGAACTTGGCTAAAATCAAACTTTGTTAGATTTCCATTCTCGTCATAACCAAATTCGTACATTCTCTCAACACTGTCTTTGAAATCAATACTTTTCCAATTTTTTAAGTATCCATTGTCATATGTTAAGTAATTTTTTGACTCATTAACATTTCTAATATAAACTGTCCTTTGCCCTTTGTCATTGAATTCTATGTTGTCAACTCGGTACAAAGTGTCATTAGCTGTATAGCAAATCTCATTAATTACATGGTCTTCCTTGATTTCATAGTGGTAGTAAATTGAGTGAATTCTTTTTGGATTATTTATGTCAAAAGTTGTTGTCTGCTTTGATAACAACCCGTTTTCCAAGAACTCATATTCATAGGTTGCAAGATGCTCACGCCTCTTAAATCTAGTCTCTTTTTTAGCTCGACCATTGTCATCTAGTAAATATTCTCCCCTGTAACCATTGTGTGGCGACCTGATTAATCTATGTATTCCATGTCCAACAGACTTTACAATGATTTTTGTAACACCTGGGTATATTTCATCTCTCACATTAATTTCTTGTCCATGAGACTGATAAGCATTGATAAATAGTCCTAATGAAATTAGTAGTAGTCTCATTTTTTGTAATTGGGCCCAACATCTGTATATCCGCAGTACTGCGTTTATTTCCGCTATATCTTTAGGTATGCCTTAAGCCCAAATGCCTTTCTTAAAGCTATCCCTTAGTAGCCATATATGCAAATTATCGAGAGGGCTTTTCAGTTGGTCGAAGCCTTTAAGGCTTACATAGGCATAGCACACCGTGCTTAGGTAAGCGCTACTTTCTAGGAGGTTTTTACACCTAAAAGGCCTGCCTTGCTTAAATCTTTGTAACTTTAGGCACATAGGGAAGAAAAGCTTTCCCCTACTTTTGTCAGAATCTATATCACATACTCCTATGAAAACGCTACACACCTTTTTTACTCTTTTGCTACTGGCTTCGGGGCTAATGGCCTGCAATGCCCAGTCCACCACGGGTTTCACCAATATCTCGGAGAAAGAATTTGCCGAAAAGGCCCAAGCCGAAAACACTATTATACTGGATGTGCGCACGCCACAGGAGGTGGCCGAAGGCCGCATAGCGGGTGCCAGCCTGTTTATTGATATCAACGATTCGCAATTTGCTGAAAAAATGCAGGCACTCGACAAAAGCAAAACCTATTTGGTGTATTGCCGTAGTGGTGCTAGAAGCAGCAAGGCCAGCAGCTGGATGGCCGAAAACGGCTTTAGCCAGGTGTACAACCTCAAGGGTGGCATTTTGGGCTGGTCGGGTACAATAGAAAAATAAATGGAACTACTCAAAAAAGAAGTAAAAGGAATACTACTGGCTGCCGCCCTAGGGTTGGCAGCCTATTTTTTTGCCCCTTGGCTGGGCATCAATAGCCTGATGCTGGGCTTGCTACTGGGCATGGCGCTGGGCAATGTCTTTACGATATCCGCGAGTTTTCAATCAGGAATTAGTTTTACTAGCAGCAAGCTGCTCGAGATTTCCATTATCTTCTTAGCCTTCAGCATCAACTTTAGCCATGTTTCGGCCCTAGGCTGGACACCCTTCGGACTCATTGCCCTGATGGTGATCGCTATGGTGCTTATCACCTATTACCTCGCTCAGCGCATGCACTGCCCCGGCAGCACGGGCTGGTTGGTGGGCTTTGGCACTGCCATTTGCGGCTCTTCGGCCATTGCGGCTTTGGCGCCTTCGGTGAGTCCTCAGAAAGAGGATGTAGCCATTAGCATGGCCGTGGTGAACTTGCTGGGCAGTTTGGGCATGGTGCTCTTCCCTTTTATGTTGGCACCCTTTGCCTGGGGCAATTTGCACAATGGCATTATACTGGGCGGTGGACTGCACTCGGTGGGCAATGTGGCCGGAGCGGCCTATAGCATGGGTGCAGGTGTGGGCGATGCGGCCATTACTGTAAAGCTGGCACGCGTGGCTATGCTTTCACCCGGACTGATCTTGTTCAATTATTTGATCAACAAAGGCAAGGACCTGCACTGGCGCGAACACTTTAAGCTTCCTTGGTATGTATGGACCTTCGTGCTCATTACCATCCTTACCACGGTTTGGACCCTTCCTTCTTCCCTGCTCTCCTCGCTCGACACCATAGGCAAGGTGATTCTAACAATCGCCATGGTAGCCATAGGGCTTAAAGTGCGTATTTCTGCATTATTGAAATCGGGCCGCAGGGGACTTGGCTTTGGCGTGGTGATATTACTTATACAGATGGTATTTTTATTTACCATCGTACTGTTTCTAGGGCTGCGTGCGTAACTTTAGTCACCAACGCGGGGCAAAAAGAGCCGTTAATTCGCTTATAACAAATCATTTACACCTATGCAGGTAGAACACATTATCCGCGAAAACAAAGGCACCGTAGTAGACGTGCGCAGTGAAGAAGAATTTGAATATGGTCATGCCAAAGGCGCCATCAATATTCCGCTTTATGAGATTCAAGAGCGACTGGAGGAGTTAAAGCAATTGCCGCAACCTTTGGTACTATGCTGTGCTTCGGGCAACCGCAGCGGTATGGCCACCTCTTTACTAAGTTCGGAAGGCTTAGATTGTGTCAATGGCGGGCCTTGGTATTATATTCATGAATTACAAACCTTACAAGCATCCTAATATGTGGCAAGCCATCAAAAATCTTCTGGGCTTTGGGCCTTCGGTAGAGTATAAAGAACTAATCAAAAAGGGAGCGATAGTAGTAGATGTGCGCAGCAAGGCAGAATATGCCGGAGGACACATCCGCAATTCAGTAAACATCCCTTTGGATACGCTATCAAACCAACTGGGTAAGCTGAAAAGTAAAGAGCAGGTAGTGATTACCTGCTGCCAATCGGGCAGACGCAGCGGCATTGCCAAAGGCATTCTGAAAAGCAAAGGCTATACGCAGGTATACAATGGCGGAGGCTGGTATAGTTTGCAGCAAAAGTTGAAGTGAAAATTAATCCGGGCTAGGCAAGCTCGGATTCCTTATTCCTTAATAGCTGTGATGAAGGAGGTGAGTTTATTTTTGTAAAAGGCTCAAACGAATGACATTTATTTGCATCGTTTAGAAACCTTACATCTCCGTACAACTACCGAGGGAAATATACCAAGCACTTGGTAAACATTTGCTTAGCCTAATGCGTAAATTTATATAGTACCAAACGGCAATCTATATGAATACCTTGGCCTATCCCTTTTACCATCGTTTCCTTTCCGGAAAACCTCTAAGTCTCCCTCAACTAGCCTTATTTAAAGCCAACAATCACGAACGCCTTCTCACCTCTGGCATTTGGTCATTGGCTAGTTTGCACAATCCGGACCAGCAATGGCAGCAAAAATTGCAACGCAGCATGGGTTTTCTTTTGATGAGTTTCTTACCTGATGGCACTTTGCTCCTTTTAGGAAAAGGAGCCAGCGAAGAAAAAGGCTTTTGGCGATTTGGAAGCACACAAAAAGAGCTCATTTTACACGAGGAAGAATGGCCAGAAGATGCCTACGCGGAAATACACCAGATTTCGAAAAACAAGCTCTGCCTGAACGTATGGTTTGATGGCAACCATTCAGCCACTGAGATGTGGTTTGTAAAACGCTAGCTGACTGATAAAAAAAGGGGGAGAGGCCCTAACACACAAAATATACCTCCCCCCTTAAAAAAATCCTCAGGATTTTGGTTCCCGAGCTTGGTAAACTCGCACATAATCGATTTCCATACGCTGTGGAAATACAAGGCTATCTACGCCTTCTTTCCCACCCCAGTTGCCTCCCACGGCCACATTCAGCAACAAATAAAAGGGATGGTCAAACGGCCAATCTTCTGTTCCCTCTCCGGTGTTATAAAACACATGGTATAAGGCATCATCTACATAAAATTCTATCCGGTCTTCCAGCCAGTTTACGGCATACACATGAAAGTTTTCTGCAAAATCAGGCACCTCTATCTGCTTCCCTTTTTGCGTTCCTTTGATGTGGTTAAAAGCTCCTGTATGCACCGTTCCGTGTATCACACCCGGGTCATAACCCACGTGCTCCATAATATCAATTTCTCCACTGTGCGGCCAATTACCGTATTGAAATACTTCCGGCAGCATCCAGATAGCAGGCCAAGTACCTCGCCCTTGGGGCAGTTTTGCCTTCACTTCAATGTATCCGTATTTCCACTGCGCTTTGCCACGTGAGGTAATCCGTGCCGAGGAGAAAACACTATCGGTATAATGCGCCTCTAATACCAAAAGGCCATTTTCAATCCGTAGGTTTTCTTTGGCTTGCGCATACACTTGCCGCTCATTATTGCCCCAGCCGCATAAGTCGGGGCAGCCGTCACCGGTGATTATCGTCCACTTAAGGGTATCCAGCTCTTGGCTGAACTCATCGCTCCACAATAGCTTCTCTTTTGGATCATTTGAGATCCAAGCAAAAGCCATCGCCCAAAAATAAAATATCATGCTCGCAATCATGGCTGAGGGCTTAAAGTAAAGGACTGGTTTAACACATCTCGGGAATTTCCTCCCACAAACACCTGAAAACTACCCGGTTCGGCACCGAAAGTCATATCGGCACGCCAAAAGGCAAGGTCATCGGCAGAAAGGTGTAGGCTAAGCGTTTTGCTCTCACCGGGCGCCAAGCTGATTTTCTCAAAACCTTTTAATTCTTTCACCGGGCGGGTAATGCTGCCCACCTCATCGCGGATATACCATTGCACTACTTCCTCTCCGGCAAGTGTGCCTGAATTGCGCACCGTCACGCTGAGCTTCACACTATCGGCTAGGCTGATAGTTTGTTTGTCGATGGTAAAATCGGAGTATTCAAACGTGGTATAGCTAAGTCCATAACCAAATGGATACAAAGGACTATTGGGCACATCGCGGTAGCGCGAACGATAAACCCGCTCACTGCCGGGCTCGCTGTGGTCGCCTGTGTACATTCTTCCGGTTTGCTTATGATTATAATACAAAGGCAACTGCCCCTCTGCACGTGGGAAGCTCATGGGCAATTTGCCCGAAGGATTATAATTTCCATACAACACATTAGCAACGGCATGCCCGGTTTCCGAACCTAAAGTCCACATAGCCAGCACAGCAGGCACATTTTCATGCAGCCAGTTGAGCACAAGCGGACGACCGCTGCTTACCAGTGCAATCATGGGTTTTCCGCTTTGATGCAGGGCTTTTACTAGGTCTTCCTGTACTCCGGGAAGATGAATAGAAGCACGCGAAGCCCCTTCACCATTCATGGGAGCGCTTTCGCCTATAGCAAGAATGATAACATCTGCTTTACGGGCAGCGGCCACGGCCTCGGCAAATCCCTCGGTAGAATTGGTATATAAATCGCAACCCGCCACATAGGTAAATTCAGCTTCGGTATCAAAGGCTTTCAAACCTTCCAAAATCGTTACAGGATGCTGCTCCTCCCCAAAAAAGGACCAGCTTCCGTTCATATCGGCTTTATTATTCCCCAGAGGACCAATTACCGCTACTTTCTTCTTCCCTTTTTTCAAGGGAAGCACTTGACCTTCATTTTTCAACAATACAATAGAACGCTCCGCCATTTCACGTGCGGTTTTCAAAAAGGCTTCGGAACGAATCAATTCTTTTTCTTTTTCGGCTGAACCGTATTGGTAGGGATTATCAAAAAGTCCTAAGTCCATTTTAAGTTGAAGTACTTTTCTAACCGCTTCATCGAGTACGGTTTCTTTCACCACACCATCGCGCACCAATTGAGGAATCTTTCTTAAGAAGATTTCCGCCATCATATCTACATGGGTGCCTGCTTCCAAGGCCAATTGAGCGGCCTGAGCAGAATCGGCCACATAACCATGGGCTAGCATCTCCCCGATATTTTGCCAATCGGAGATAACGGCTCCTTCAAACTGCCATTCCTTTTGTAAAATTTGTTGTAAAAGCAAGGTATGAGCCGTAGCCGGAACGCCATTTAGTTCATTGAAGGCCGTCATAAGTGTAGCCGAACCCGCATCAATAGCCGCCTTAAAAGGAGGCAAATAGGTGTTGCGCAGTTCATATTCCGAAATATCTACCGTATTATAATCACGGCCAGCTTCGGCAGCTCCGTAAGCGGCAAAGTGTTTTACACAGGCTGCAATAGTCAGCGGATCAGCAAGGCCTTTCCCTTGAAAACCCCGCACGCGTGCTTCGGCCATGCGGCTTCCCAAATAGGGATCTTCACCTGAACCTTCTGAGGTTCTTCCCCATCGGGCATCGCGCGAGATGTCTACCATAGGGGCAAAGGTGAGGTTAATACCCACAGCAGCTGATTCTTGTGCAGCCACCTGAGCCGCTTTTTCTACCATGGCCAAATCCCAGCTGGCAGCTTCGCCAATAGACAGCGGGAAAACAGTCTTGAACCCGTGAATAATATCGGCACCAATGAGCAAAGGTATGCCCAAGCGCGATTCTTCTACCGCTATGCGTTGCAAGCGATTTACATAATCAGCTCCGTGAATATTGAAAAGTCCGGTAATTTCGCCCTTCTTAATGGCTTCATCGAAGCGCTGAGACTCAGAGGTACGCACCGTAGGGCCTGTATTGAACAAATCACCCACCACGAAATTGAGCTGGCCTACTTTTTCCTCAAGCGTCATTTGTGCCAAAAGCTCCTCCACCGCAGAATCGGATTGGGGTTGCGGGCTCTCACAAGCCAATAGCCCTAAGAGCAGCACAGGGATTAGTCGTTTCTTCATTGAATTAATACATTACATGTTTTTATAAACCCTGCACTTTGCACCCGTAGGTGATAAAGGCCGGGAGTAGCATTCTGCAATTGGATTTGTACTTCATCCTCCCTCTGTATCCATTTTATCTCTTGTTGAACCCCTTTTGTATCAAACAAAAGGCAATTATTTACTAAAGAGGCACTTTTGACAAAAAAGACACCCGATGAAGGATTAGGATACACTATGATTTCGGGGCTAGCAGACTCATTAATACCCGTTATATCGGCTGTTATATAAACGGCAGCACTTAAGGGTGATTCACCCATTTCATTCAAGGCACTGATTTTATAAAAGACACCTCGGTTTACAGAGGGAATAAATGGATTTTTATCACTACTTAGGTTCCCTCCTACTTTAGTATATTCTCCGTTTTCGGTGGTGGATTGGTACAAGCTATAAGTGGGTGCGTTCAGCACATCGGTCCAGCGTAAAATCCCTATTCCAGAATTATTTATAGTATAATCTAAGCCCTGAGGTGCTTCGGGTAGAATTCCTGTTTTTACCCATTGAATAGGATGTAGCGAAAATTCTCCTTCACCGGACTGAATATAAATTCTAAGTTTTTTAAAGGCACCTGCTACAAAATCATCAGGACCGTTCCAGTTCAAATAATTGAAAGAATAGATACGTTTTTCTCCGTCTGCCTGCGCAGGAGATATCTCAAACGTTTGGTTGATGGTCTCTCGGTTTTGGTCATCGAGCAGGGTTACAACAAGACGAGGAGTGGTACTGCCTTCAGGTACTTCCACAGGAATTTTCAACAGACCATAGGCGCTTAAATCGATAGGCCTGGCACTGGTAAATTCAAAACTGGCCAAAGAATAAGTACTATGGGTAACGTGTAAAGCTGCGGCCTCCTCGGTAAGCTGCACATCATTAGCCGAAGAACTACTCCAGCCGCTAATGGCATTATCGGCAAAGGTATCAAGCGTATAAGCAGCCCCTTGCGGTACGATGCGCGTTTGTACCGTTAAGCTGCTGGTATTAGTACTGCAGCCCGTTTCTCCGGTGATTTCTACTTGTACGGCTCCATCAGTAGTGCCCCAGTTTACTACAATTTCAGGCGTGTTTTGACCGCTTACCAAGGTGGCATCAGCCGGGATTTGCCAATTGTAGCTAATGCCATCTCCAAAATCGGTGGTAGAAAAAACTAAATTGGTTTCGCCTTCGGCTACAGCCGTAGGCCCTTCAATTACCGGATTGGCGTCTACTTCATACACCCGCACATAATCTATTTCCATGCGGGCAAGGGTAAGAGCCGGATCGATACCGTTTTTCTGTCCGTTGGTTTCATACTGTGGGTCGCTACCGAAGTTGCCTCCCATAGCAATATTCATGATGATAAAAAACGGACTGTTAAAAGGCCAGGTAGAGCTATTTTTGGTGGCGGGGGCGTAGGTATAGAAGATTTGCCCATCGATGTAAAACTTGATAGACTCTTCTGTCCACACCGCCTCATATATATGGAAATTGGTATTATAATCGTTTACAATTTTGGTAGAAGTATTTTGGCTATTGCCAAAACTTGAGGGCGTATGCAAGGTGCTATGAATACGACCAGGATCGCGGCCCACGTGTTCCATCACATCAATCTCGCCACAGGCAGGCCAGCCTACCGTGTTAATATTTTCTCCCAACATCCAAAGGGCAGGCCAGGTGCCTGAGCCTTGGGGGAGCTTAGCACGAAACGCTATGCGTCCGTAAGTAAAGTTGAATTTTGCTTGGGTTTTTACCCGTGCGGAAGTCCAAGTGCTTCCTGATTTTTTTGCTTCAATAACAAGCAGGCCATTTTCTTGCCTTACGTTATTGGTGGTATTGGTATAGTTCTGTACTTCGTTGTTTCCCCAGCCGTTTTGTCCCAAATCATAGCCCCAGTACTGGCTATTGGGCAGGCCTGTGCCTTCAAATTCATCACTCCATACCAGGCGCTCGCATTGGGCACGGGCGCTCAATTGAGCAAGCATAAACAAGGTACTTACAAAGAGGAAACGTAAGGAAAGGCTCATAGAATTATGAGTTAAATACATGAGGTTATAATTGTTGGGCTCAAGCCCGAAAAGCAAGGGAGAAAAAAGAAAGGAAGGGGCGTATGAGCGCCCCTCCCATTTCCCAATTGATTATTCAAAAACCAAGTTTCTTACATAGAATGTACCGGTAGCAGAGTGACCGCCACCGCCAATTTGCAAGAACACCATATCAAGGTCTGTTCTATCGAATGGCGTTTGACCAGCCGTAGAAGAGAATGAAGGAGCATCCAATTGGAAGGTAACTGTTACCCATGTATCAAGGGCCAATTCTTCTGATTCGTATTGAATCAAGTTAGTCCACCACTGTTCTGTTTGGCTTTGATCAGCAAAACCAATGATTACCTTTTTGGTCAATGGATCGTAGGTGTTAGTACTTGGTAAGTAAACATCTACAGACACGGTAGTGAAGTTTGAGAAGTTCACATCCTTCAAATCAGGACTTGTTCTCAATTGTGCTTCTTGATAATCAGTAGCAATACGCTCGAACATACCTACTTTAGTAGCATTAGCATCGGTAGGGTCATCTTGACCTACAGTGATGATAGAACCACCGGCAATCAAGCCTAATTCATCAAAACTTGTGGCCGACTCAAAAGTATGACCGAAGACAGTAGGCGTAATATCTGCTAAATCTTCACCAAATACAGGAGCATCAGTAACCAATTCAGGCTCCAAAGAAGCATCAGAATAGCTTACATAGTAGATTGGCCAGTACTCAGCCGCGTAGATAAACTCTACCAACATCACATCGTAGCCTTCGTTCTCGGTAATGGTGATTTTAGCTTTTACTTCATTGGTAGGCTCTGTTACAATTCCGGAAGTTCCCAATTTAGGAATACCGATCCAAGCACCAGTTCCTGACAAGGTCAATTCGCCAGTGCTAGCATTGTACTCATATGAGTGCGTACCTGACAACCAAGCGCTAACATCTGTTCCACAAGCATTTACCATATTTTCTGCGGTAGCATCAAAGCAAGATTCTGGTGTATTGTTTACATCACAGCCAGGAGCGGCATTGTTGTTGAACACGCCATATTCCGCCCAGAAAGAACCTTGATCATCAAAAACATAACTACCATCTCTGTTAAAAGTAAAGGTTTGTAAATACAAACAAGGTCTAGTACCGTTGTTAGTTAAACCTGACCAGTAACCAGCTGGATTAGAAGCATCCGGGCCAACCGACATAGAGGTTCCTTCTCTGAAAAGTTTCCAGGTTTTAGATTCCAAGCCAGTCAAAAGGGTTAGAGCCTCATTAGGATCGGTAATGGTTACTTCTTCTGATTTTTGTGAAGTGCTTCCATCGGCACCGGTAGCAGTTAAGGTTACGGTATACACTCCGGCTGCAGCATACGTATGAGAAGGATCTTCCTCAGTAGAGGTAGTTTCATCACCAAAGGCCCAAGAATAACTTGCTGCATTTTGTGAGAAATTAGTAAATTGAACAGTTAGAAAGTCTTCAGCGCTTACTTCAAACTGGAAGCTGGCGATGGTTGGTTTCTCTTCATCCTCCTTATCACAGGACAAAAGGAGGGTGGTTGCGGCTAGTAATAGCCACCGGGTATTCAGGAGATTTTTCATAAGTTAAGAAATGTTAGGTGTTTATTTGATTGTTATTTTATTGAAATAATGATGGGTCAGGATACGGAGTAAGTTTACCTTCTGTAAAGTCAACATCTACCTGAGGAGCAGGAAGATACAAGGATCGCTCACTGAAATTAGCCTGACGCAAATCCCCCGAAGGGAAATTATTGGCAGCAGCTCTTCCGCTACGTACTAGGTCGAACCAGCGGTCGCCTTCGCCTGCTAATTCGGCTCTACGCTCGTACCAGATTACCTCTAGCAAACTGAGGCCTTCTTGCCCCATGAGCTGAGAAGCGGTACGGAAGTTTCCGGTGTTATCGCCCGGGCCGGCCGCGCGTTCGCGCACCATATCGATATAAGTCATCGCCTCTGCATCGGCTCCGGAACCCCTTACCAGCGCCTCTGCATACATCAGCAACACTTCAGCGTAGCGGATATAAGGCTGATTTGGATCTTTCAATAGATTCAACTCACCACCATTGGGTGTAGAATAGGCTTTATAATTCGCGTATTTTTTTTGCCACATACCGGTGTAGTCGGTAGGGTTTTGCTGGTTAGAACTTACCGGACAATTATCCAAGTTCAACTCAAACAAAGTGATAATGGAGGCATTTCTACGGTATTGATCATCTGCAAGGTAGGAATCAAACAGGCTCTGCGTAGGGAGCATAAATCCCCAGCCTTCGGCATACAGTGGATGGCTGGCACAAAGGCCACGGATACCACACAGCTGCACCATAGCGTTTCCGTTCAAGAACTCAAAGGGAGTTCCAAAATCACCGGGTACTTCATTGCTAAACTGGATTTCAAAAACCGATTCTGAAGTATTGGCCGCGCCAAAATCATACAGTTGATTATAATCATCTACAAGTTCATACTCGCCTGAGGCAATTACTTCATTTAAAAAGAAGGCCGCTGAGTCGAATCGCTGAACATCATCGTTCAATAAATCGGCCCAATATAAATAGGCCTTACCCAATAATGCCTGAGCCGCGCCACGAGTGATTCTTCCTTTGAAAGCATCCGGATAACTTAGGGGCAATAAAGGGATGGCTTCACGAAGATCTTTTACAATTTGACCATATACTTCTGAAAGCGTATTTCTGCTCACATTTTTATCGGCCGGATCTAACTCTTCCAAAATGACCGGAACGGGTCCGTAGATGCGCACCAAATCAAAGTAATAAATGGCACGTAGGAATTTGGCTTCAGCAATGTACTGGCGGGTAAGCTCGGTATCGAGTTCCGTCTTATTAATAACCAAATTGGCCTTGTTGATACCAAAGTACCCGCGTTTCCAGAATGAAAGAACTTCTCCTACCAGCGGATCGGCAGTTAGATCATCTATTTGCTGCCATCCGGGCTGATCAAAATTGGTATTATCACCTCCGGCATTGGCATTGTCTGACCAAATCTCGCCCAACATCACAGTACTTGTCCAGCGGCCATCTACAAAAGACCATTGCAAGGGATCGTAAGCGGCCACCAAGCCTTGAAAGACCTGATCTTCACTTGCGAAAAAATTATCGGCAAAGTACTTCGCCTTAGGTGTGATTTCTAAAAACTTATCATCACAACCAACTGAGATAAACAACAAGCCAAGGAAAAGAGTGATTTTGGTTTTCATACGAGTTGGCGTGCTATATTTTGTAATTATATTTTTCATCCTTTTACTGATTTAGAATGATACATTAAGACCAAAGGAGAAGGTGCGGGACTGCGGATAAAAACCTTTATCGATACCTGTATCCAAAATCCAACCTGAACTTCCGATTTCAGGATCAAAGCCTGTATAGCCTGTAATAGTCAATAGGTTATCGGCTGAAACGTATACGCGCAGGTTAGTCATTTTCAGAGGCTCCAACCACTTGGCAGGGGCATTGTAACCAATCTGCATGGTACGTAGGCGAAGGAAAGAAGCGTCTTCTACGTAAAAATCTGAGGCTCGGGCGTTGTTATTTTGATCGTTGACACTTAAGCGAGGGTATTCCCCATCAGGGTTTTCCTCTGTCCAACGATCGTTCCAAACGGCTAGATAATTATTGTTTACCACATCTTGGCGTTCGAATGAGCGGTACACATCATTACCAATGCTAGCCGCAAAAAGTACACGCGCATCAAAATTCTTATAGGTGGCCGATAGGTTCAGACCGAGCATTAAATCTGCCCAAGGTTTACCAATATTTACGATATCGTTTGCATCGATAAGACCATCGCCATTGGCATCCACAAATTTCAAATCACCCGGCTGTGCATTAGGCTGTAAAGGATCACCTTCGGCATTGATGTGGGCAAAAATATCGTCTTGACTTCTAAATATGCCATCGGTTCTGTAGCCTCTGAAAAATCCAATTGGTTGCCCCACTTCCATACGGGTGATTGGGGTATTTCGAATAGGCCAAGTATATCCTTGAATAAAGCCATCGTCCGTTACTTTGGTTACATTGTTTACCAATGTACTACCGTTGAACCCGACATTTAATTTCACCTCACCGATAGAGCGCTGATAATTGATATCAAATTCAAATCCTTTATTAACCACCTCACCAACATTGCTAATAGGAGGCTTATTGCCTAGGTAGTTTCCTACGGTGGCTGTCATTAATAGGCCGCTAGTGGTTTTATGGAAGTAATCTAATTCAACGCTTAAGCTATTATTGAAAAAACTAGACTCGACCCCTATGTCAAGATGACGGCTTTCTTCCCAGCGTATGCTTGGGTTGGCCGCAAATAAAGAGGATTGGGCAATGTAAACGCCTTGGTTCGCAGGCTTACCAAACTGATAGGCTCCGGTAATACCAATTAAGGAGGCAAATTGCAGATTAGGAATACGGTCGTTACCATTTATCCCGTAGCTGGCTCTCACTTTTAGATTGGTGATGGCGTCTACGTTAAAGAAATTTTCGCGAGAGATTACCCAACCCACCGAAGCTGACGGGAAAATTCCGTACTGATTGGCCGGGCCAAACTTGGAGCTACCATCTCTACGCAAGGTGAAGCTAGCTAGGTATTTTTCTTGATAGTTATAATTTACCCTTCCGAATATACTGGCCAAAAGCTCAGGCTCACCAATATAACTGCTGGAACGCTTTAAGCTGTCGGGGGTAACATCGATTACCCAGAAATCAGGATCAAATTCTTTCTCGGCCGGAATACCTGAAGAGGAAGCGCCAAAGCCAGATGCCGTGATTTTTTGTGCAGTAGTACCGGCTGTAACGGATACAGCATGATCACCAAATTGCTTCTCATAAGTGGCATAGTTTTCAAACTGCCAGCGTAGGTATTCATTTTGATATTCGAAGATATCATTACGGGCTTTGAAGAATGCCGGGGTTAAGTTGTATTGTGGAGAAAAACCACCACCGCTGTTAAAGCCTTTCACAAAGCCGAAGTCGCTGCGGAAAGAAAGTCCTTCAAAAGGTGTTAGCTTAACAAAGGTGTTTCCGGTGATTTCAGTACCGTAATAATCATTATTGGTGATGAAGATACGGCTAAGTGGGTTAACATATTCTTTTTGAACGAAAGGCGACTGGGCAAATCCAAACTGGGCATTTTCATCATATACTGCGGTCAAAGGGTCGTAGGCAATTGCATCGGCAATGGCCGTACCAAATTCGCTATTCTCGCCAATGGACTCTCTGCTGGTGTTGTTGATGTATAAGTTCTGCCCAACTGTTAGGTAATTATTGATTTTCTGATCAAAATTGGTTCGTACGGTAAAGCGCTGAAGATTGGATTTTTCCGGTGCTACCAATCCGCTTTGATTCCAGTATGAAGCGGAAGTAAACATGCTTCCCTTTTCAGTTCCTTTGCTGTAGGAAAGCTGATGGCTTTGTGTTCTACCCGTTTCGAAGATTTCATCCATCCAATTGGTATTGACACCCGAAGCGGCTGCCTCTTCAAAACCCGCAGGTAATGCTAAATTAGAGTTTTCGTATTTGTTAGTAATGGCTGCCGTATATTCAGAGGCATTCATCATTTTAGGCAATCGCCACACATTTTGCACCCCTGTATTAAAGGCATAATTCAGTTTACCTTCTCCGGCTTTGGCTTTTTTGGTCGTAACCATAATAATACCATTGGCGGCTCTAGCACCATAAATGGCGGTAGAGGCACCATCTTTCATAACCTGAATATTTTCAATATCATCTGGGTTCAAGCCATTTAGCGCTCCATCGGAAACCACCAAACCATCCAAAATCACAAGCGGACTGTTGTTGCCGTTGGTACCAATACCTCTAATAAGGATGTTGGTGGCCGAACCGGGCTGTCCTGATGCACTTTTGAAAATTACACCCGCTACTTGCCCTTGTAGCATTTGCTCTACTTGCGGTGCGGCAAAACCTTTCAGCTTTTCCCCATCCACTTTGGCTAATGATGCGGTGGCCACACTCTTCTTTTGCACTCCGTAGCCTACTACTATGATTTCGTCAAGCTGCTGAATGTCTTCCACCAAGGTCATGTCGATTACCGATCTATTGCCAACTTCTACTTCCTCTGACAGAAATCCTACAAAGGAGTAGACCAGCGTGGCACCGTCAGAAGGAACACTAATTTTATAGCTCCCATCGATGTCTGAGGTTACACCTTGTGTGGTGCCTTTAATAAGGATGCTTACACCTGGTAAGGTTTCACCCGAGGTAGCGGCAGTTACTGTTCCGCTGACTACTCTTTCTTGTGACCATGCGATCAAACCCGAGAATAGTAGTGTAATAATCAAAATACTTTTTTTCATAAATGTGTATCAGTAATGAAATGCTGAAAACGTTTGCATAGATAGGCGATAATTCCCCCAACAGCCAAAAACACCACTACATCAATACTACAACAAGGGGCTTTTTACGCTACATCATGAATACATCAAAACAGGTCAAAAATGCCGATTATAACGCATATGAGCAACTCAATGCCAAAGCGTCTTAAAAAAGAACATTTCAGCAATACTACATCATTACTGCCTTAAATGTGTATATTAGCTGATGTATGAGGTCATTCTTACTATTTGCGCTGTATCTGGTCTGTTGTAGCCCTCTTTGGGGGCAGCAGCACTTCTATGGTGTGCCCTTTATCGAGAATTATTCCACCCAAACCTTCGGTGGAGGGATTCAAAGCTGGGGCTTTGCTCAAGACAGCCGCGAGGTACTGTACGTAGCCAATAACTTCGGCCTGTTGCAGTACAATGGCAGCACTTGGGAAGCCTACCCCGTAAAAAATGGCACCAAGGTACGCTCTTTATACATCGACCAAGCCGATATTATCTATATTGGCTGTCAGGCCGACTTTGGCTATTTCTCTCCTAATGCGAAGGGCCTCCTTGAATATACCTCCTTAGCGGATAGTTTGGCAGGAAAATTTCGAAATTTTGATGAAGTATGGCGGATTTACCCACTCAATGGACATATCTACTTTTTCACCTTCAAAAACATCTTCCGCTACACGCCCGGGAAAGGCATTCAGGTGATTGCTCCTAGTCAGGGTTTGGAGTTTTCTTTTTTGGTGAACAAAACCCTCTATTCGCAGGAAACACAAAAAGGCCTTTCCTTTTTGAAAGACACCAGCCTGCACCCATTGCCGGGTGGGCGTTTTTTTGTCGGGAAGCAGGTGGTTTCCATCCTTCCTTTCGAAAAAGGCAATTTCCTGATCTTCACGAACAAAGACGGCATCTTTCACTTCGATGGGCATGAGGCCAAGCCTTTTCGGTGGAAGCTCCCACCCAGTATTCCGCAAACACCCATTATCAATCAGGCTATCATGCTGCACGATGGGCAAATTGCCGTGGGTACGCAAGACTATGGTCTGATATTGCTTACCCGCGATGGGGAAGTGCCCCTGCTCATTAGCAAAGAAAACGGCTTGCAAGACCGCACCGTACACTCTCTCTATCAGGATAATCATCAGAACCTATGGCTGGGACTGAACAATGGCATTGCCCAGGTAGAACTGAGCTCGCCTTTCAGCCTGCTCGATGGCAAGGTGGGCTTGGCGGGAACGGGCTATGCGGCCATACAAGAAGAAGGCGTATTATACCTCGGCACCAACAATGGCCTTTTTAGCCGTGAGCTCAGCAATCGATTTGCCGCCTTTCAGCCGGTGCCCAATAGCAACGGACAGGTGTATCACCTCAACAAAATCAATGGTCACCTGCTCATGGGCCATCACAATGGCGCTTTTTACCTAAAAGATGGGATTGCTAATGCCCTAGGTACTGCTCCCGGAACCTGGACTTTCATCGCACATCCACAGGAACGTGATAAAATTATTGTCGGCAGCTATTCGGGATTGAGCCTGCTCGAATCGATAGGCGAAAGACTATCGGTAGCCCGTAGCTTTTCGGGTTTTGATGAATCCTCGCGCGTGCTGGCCTTTGATAAAGATGGCACCTTATGGATGGCTCACGGCTACAAGGGCATTTTCTCCTTTCGCTTTAGTGCTTCGCTCGATTCCATTACCGATATCCACTTCTATAATTCACGCAAGGGTTTCCCTTCCGACCAATTGATTAATATGGAGCAAGTGCGCAACGAACTGATTTTTCCGGCCTCAGCGGGAGTATTTTCCTATCAGGCTGAGAGCGACAGCTTTGTGCTCAATACGCGCTATTCGCGGATTTTTGCCCCCAATGAGCACATTGTGGAAATGGAGGAAGACATCTTGGGCAATATCTATTTTATTACCGGAAGCCGGGTAGGGCGCCTGAGTTTCGATTCCTTTGGTAAGCCTGAAATAGAGGAGTCGGTGTTCAATAAAATCAAGGACAAGCTGAACGATGACCTCAGCTACATTCATGTGGTCGATCCACACGATGTGCTGTTTGGTGCCAAGGATGGTTTCATTCATTATCAGGCAGACAAAATCAAATCCTTTCTGCCTTTTCACACCCACCTGAGCTATGTGTACAATACCTCTGGCGAAACCGATTCTCTACTAATGGCCGGGCCGAATATTGCTACTCAAGGTCTTACCTTGCCCTACACCCTCAACTCTTTGCGGCTGGTGTACACCGCCACCTACTTTGAAGATGCCAACAAAACCCAGTACAGCTATTACTTGAAAAACTTCGATCAGGGCTGGTCAGACTGGGGCCACAATACCGAAAAAGAGTACACCAACTTGCCCGAAGGCAAATATGAATTTCATCTGAAAGCACGCAATGTATATGGTAAAGAAAGCCTTGCCAAGCCTTTTAGCTTTGTGGTAGCGCCTCCCTTCTACCGTAGCACCTGGGCCTATATCATCTATTTTATTACCGCCAGCACGGTACTAGGCATAGGCTTGTTCCAGATTGATAAGCGCTATCAGAAAGAGCGTAAGTTTATTTTGATGAAGCAACAGCGTGAGCTGAACCAAAAAGACCACCTGATCAAAGACCTGACCGATAAAACCGAACAGGAGATTGTGAAACTGAGAAACGAGAAGCTGCAGTCGGAGATTGACCACATGAACCGCGAACTGACTTCTTCCACCATCCACCTAATCAACAAAAACGAGGTAATGGGCTCTGTAAAAACCCATCTGGAGGATATCTTAAAGAAAAACGAACGGACAGGCTTTAGCGAGGAGCTGCGCAAGATCATCAAATCCATCGACCACAACATCAATAGCGATGGCGATTGGAAGCAGTTTGAGCTGCACTTTAACCATGTGCATGGAGACTTCACCAAACGGCTGGTAGAGGCTTTCCCTCAGCTTACCCCGCAGGAGATCAAGCTTAGCGCCTACCTTCGCCTAAACCTAAATACCAAGGAGATAGCCCAACTCTTGAGCATTTCGGTACGGGGCGTAGAAATTAGCCGCTATCGCTTACGCAAAAAGCTCAACCTCGACCGCAACGAAAACCTGACGGAGTTTATCCTTAAGTTTTAGGAGATTTCTTAAAAATTGATTTGTGCCTGTAAGCGAAGCAAACGACCTTTTTGCAGGTTATCCTGCAAGGCATAGTCTTCAAACCTGCGAGACGACATCGTGTACATCACCACCAATTCAAATGCCTTTACAGGCTGCCATTCTACCCCTACTTCCAGTTCGCGTAGGCGATAGCTGCGCGCATCGAGCTCATGCTTTTTACCTCCTTCATAGGTTTGGATGCGGGTAAAAGGAATAAATACCTGATTTTTCTTCGTTTTGATTAGGTAGGTAAAGGTGGCATAGCCTCCCTTTAATGAGCGCACTTCTATAGAGTCACTGGCTACATTGAATTCAGGACCTCGGCCCACATTGTATTCGGCCTGTATACCAAAAGGCTTAGGATACAGCACAAAGGTGGCTGCGGCACGCTCATCGGTATAGTTGCGGGTAGCATTTACCCCTGCACCTGCCGAAAGCGAGGTGATTACATACTTTCCGGTATAGGCCTGTATGCCCGGCTCGATAATTTGAGTCCCTATTTCCATAGGATAGCTAAAGCGCGAAACCACATGCAGGTTATTGTTCATCTCTGGCCGATTGGCCGTTTGTCCATTAAAAGCACCCAAGGCAAACACCCCATAATCGCCCGATCCTTTCAGGCCATCGCGCACTACGCGGCTGAAAATTTCGCGTTTTTCTTTCGGTGCCCAGTAGAAAAAGGCGCCCAAATCGCGTTCGTTGCTTACTGCACTATTCAAAGGGTCGTTACGGTCGAGGGGAACCCGGTTCTGACTCGACTGCATATTCTCAAAGCCAAAAGGGATTTTGCTTTGACCTAGCCTAACCCTAAACTCGTTGTCATTATCAAAGCCAATATCGAAATAAGCATCGCGGAGCTGACCGTATTGCAGGTTAGTAGAAGAAGCGGCACTGGCAAAATCAGGCTGGATATAGAAATACACCCGTTTACTGATTTGGCCATAGAAAATCACGCGCACACGTCTTAAGAAAAAGCCTCCGTTTTCGCCCCAGCTGCGGTCGCACTGCTCACATTTCAGGTCGGGGTTGGTTTCAAGCAGGCGGTTGTAGCGGGCTTGTACATAGCCACGGATGGCAAACTTATCGTACCAAGGTTTGCTGACAACGGGTGCGGATGTTTCGCTTTGTTGCGCCTCAGCACTAAAGAGTAGTCCAAGTGTGAGCAATAGACTGATGGTCAGCTTTCTGTAAAATGTCATGTGTTGCCTACTAAGTTTACCCATCTGCCACCTCCGGTTCCCATTTTGGTGCGCAAAATTAGGCAAAGCCTTTACGAATGACAAGCCGTTGGTAATTTTAACCCCCAGCCCTATGTAAGAAAGTGTATGAAAATATGGCCAAATAAGAAGGCAAAACTATTGGCCGGATTGATTGTTCTGCTTTCTATAAAACCTCAAGAAATCCAATTATTCTCTACTCGAAAGGACGGAAACTCATGCTTATTCCACTTTCCTGTATATATTCACTTACCTATGCTTAAAACCGATCATTCCGTTCGCAGACTTAAATACCTAGCCCTATGAATAAATACATTTACCTATTGCTGCTCCTATCGCTTACTTTGGCATCAAGCCTAAGCGCGCAAGATAAACTCGAAAAAGAAAGCCGTATCAAGCCCGAAGAAGTGCCCGCGCAGGCCATGGCCTTTATCGACTCGCTGCACCTACCCGCTAAGGTGAAATGGTACCGCGAAGAAGGACTGGAGCATACCACCATAGAAGCCAAATACACATACAAGAAAACACGCTATAGCATCGAGTTCGCGCTAGAAGGTGCCATAGAAGATGCCGAAATGGAGCTAAAGTGGGAAGCGATGGCGCCTGCGGTGCAAAAGGCCATAAAAGCACAACTCGAGCAAGATTGCGACAAACACAGCATAGTAAAAGTGCAGGAGCAGTTTACGGGTAGCCGCCAAGACCTCCATAGCCTATTGAAAACCGGAACGATAGCCCAAGGGCTGAATATAAAATTTGAAGTTGTGGCAAAATGCAAGCGCCAAAAGGATGTGAACCTATACGAGTACTTGTTCGATGATAAGGGCCAGGTACTTGCCAAATCAGTGATTGTATTTAAAAACAGCAGCCACCTTGAATACTAAACTCCGCTACCTTGTAGGCATATTTTGCCTCTTACTGCTTCATCATGGCCTTTATGCCCAAAGCACTTACGAATTGGGCGCTTTGCCTTCGCTCAATTTCAACAAAAAGCTTCAAAATGACTGGTCGGTGAATGCCAAATTAGAATCGAGGCAGGTTTTTCAAGAGGGAGAACTCAGCGGAATGCGCACGCAAGCCTATGATTACCTGCTCACCGATATGGCTTTTGTAGCGGCCAAAACCGTAGGCCTCAACTCCCGCATCGGGGGCGGCTATATGCTACGGGTGGAAGAAGGTGAAATCTATCATCGCTTTATTCAGCAGTTTATAATCGTGCAAAAAGCCAATGGATTTCGCTTAGCGCACCGCTTTTTGAGTGATCAAACCCTTTCGGAGGCTGAGCAGCCCGAGTTTCGCTTGCGTTACCGACTCAGTTCAGAAATACCGCTCAATGGCGAATCGGTAGACCCACGCGAATTTTATCTGAAAATCAATAACGAATATCTGAATAGTCTACAGGCCGGGTCATACGATTTAGAAATACGGCTGGTGCCGCTGCTGGGCTATGACATTACCGAAAAATATAAAATAGAAACCGGACTAGACTACCGCATAAGCTCCTTTCTCAGCCAAAGCACCGAGCATAGCTACTGGTGGGCTTTAAATTTCTTTATAGAGATTTAAATTGTCCTTGAAGGCGAAGCGACCCAAGCAAAAGCCTAGTATCACTTGGATATGTAATGGCTAAAGGATAGCTTTAGTACCAGCATCTGGCAGAGCCTGATAGGAAATAAATGCAATAGGTGTGGATGTCCGGATTTTATATGGCATTTTAAACGACAACAACAATGACAGTGAACATAGACACAGCATTAGCTATAGTAGGACTTTTAGTTACTATCTTTTTAGGGTATTTAGGATTAAAATATACTCTAAAATACCGCAAAAAGACAGAAATTATTTTCCTAAAGAATGCCAGCATTTCTCTCTTTAAAACTATCGTTAAGAACCTTGACGACATTGAAATTAATTTCCAAGGGAAAAAAATAAGTGAAAATTTGATTCTTTTCAAAGGAACATTTTTTAATAATGGAAATATTGATATCGAAAAGACAATTATACACAAGCCGCTTGACATTGAATTACCAACAAACTATAGCTGGGTAAGACACAAAATTATTGACACATCTGACGGTCTTGAGGTAAAATCTGCCCTCAATAACAACAAACTTATTTTTGAATGGGATTTACTTAAGGAAGGCGAGTTTTTTACCTTTGATAGTTTAGTCGAATATAAGACAGAGAAGGAGGACAATGATACTTCTGATATTGGAAAGAAACTTCTCAAGAACATTAAGATTAATCATAGAATTACCGATCTAAAAAACGTAAGCAAGGAAAATTCTATACCCAGACCAATGCCCGCAGGAGGATTGATTATTATATCATTATTGCTTCTTGGAATGGTTGCAGGAGGTTTTTATGTTTCCTTTGGTCAATTACTTTTCCCAAAGTATGAAGTGTTCACAGAGGCCAACCTTCAAACGGGCAAACAATTTGTGACCTTATCAGCAGAGAATGAAAATATGGTATCTCTGCTCAATCAATCTGGTGACAAAATCCAAACTTTTACAAAAGATGAATTATCAACAAAACTTGGAGCTACTATTCAAATAAATAAAAGTAAGGTCAACTATTGGATAATGAGCATTTTGGGCTTTTTTTCAATTACTTATTTTATTGCTTGGATTGGGATAATTATTTCTCAAATAAGGGAGAAGCGATTATACTCTAAACTGAAAAAGGTAGCAGACAAATATGATGATTTGGACATCGAAGATGGGAGACAAGTTGACTTCACATTATTTGGATTTATACTCAGATAAACCACAACTAGCGCAAGTCTTCTGGTTTGGGTTAGCGCATAGGCAGGACTTATGCGCTGCTTATAACAGCTTATGCAGCACACGTCTCGCTTTGCTAAGACTTGCGCCAGTGACAGTAGCTCAATTTAAAACCAATCAAGTAAATGATAGGAATCGTATTCGCAATTGCCCTTTCGTGGCTGCTTTTATATCTGACGGAAAAGCAAAGTATTTTAGCTCTAGGATTTCTTCCTGTAGCAAAAAGACTCAAGCAATTCTCAATCGGATTTTTACTTACTGGAACACTTTGTGTTTTTGTGCACTATTTAGAGGCTTACCTAAAATCATCGACTTGGGTTTTGAATGAAGGCATTTCGAGTGCAACTATTCTACATGCATTCTGGTGGGATTTGAAATCTGTATTGACAGAAGAATTGATTTTTCGGGGTGCTTTATTATATATCCTAATTCAGAAAATAGGCCATAAAAAAAGCATCCTAATTTCTGCAATCGCATTCGGAGTGTATCATTGGTTCTCTTTCGGTGTCTTAGGAAATGTAATGGCCATGATTATAATTTTCACTGGAACGGGACTAATGGGTTACGCATGGGCTTGGGCTTTTTCAAAAACCAAATCAATACTACTTCCATTTGGACTTCACCTGGGTTGGAATTTCATGTATAACACACTATTTTCAAAAGGACCTCTGGGTGAATTAGTGCTAATTTCAAAAGGTGGCAATGAATTGACTGATTGGGCTTCATTATTGAATTTTGTGAGCGGAATGGTCTTTGTCCCAATTATAGTATTGATTTTTGTAAAATATTTTGTGAAAAAAGAGACCGAAATAAAAGTAGCTGCGGAATAAAAACTTGACTATGCGGCACAGGTATGCTCAACTAGCGCAAGTCTCCTGGCTTGGGCTTATGCGCATAGGCAGGACTTGTGCGCTTCTTGGAATAGATAAAATGAGAAATAAACGCCAAAACTGTGTTTTTCAAAAGACATACAACATATTGATAAAGTAAAAAGGAATGAAAAAAGTGTGGATAGAAAATGGGTACCTTATATTTTCAAAAAAAGGATTGGTTGGTTTAAAGATTGAACCGCTTGCTAAAATTGTTAATAAAAGTAAATCTTCATTTTATCATCATTTTGCCGACTTAGAAATCTTTACTGATGAACTTTTGACTCATCATTTAAAAAAATCAAGGGAGATTGCTCAAAAAGAATACAAAGCAAAAAATATCAATCCTGAATTAATCAACATATTAATTGAGCATAAAACTGACATTTTTTTTAATCAACAATTAAGATTCAATCGTCATATAAAATCATTTGAAACAGCACTACTTACTTCTAATAAATTAGTTGGAGAAGCATTTATTGCAGTTTGGCTAAATGACCTAAATTTGAAATTAAATATGAGCCAAATTGAAGGAATATTTTCAATAGCACTTGACAATTTTTTCTTGCAAATCACTGAAAAGAATTACACACATAAATGGTTAACTGATTATTTTGAAACACTTAAAACTTCCATTCAAAAACTTATGAAATAGCATTTGTACGCGACCGTCTAAATCTTACTTCATCAACTTATTAAGTTTGTTGAAATAATTTTGAATGTATGAGAACGCATAACTTTCATAAGTTTTGGTTAAAAATTACCGCAATAGTAATCGGCTCTTTCGGCCCGATATTCTTTTTCGGAACAATGGTTTCAACCTCAGAACCTGCTAGATGGACACTTGATTTATTAAGTTTGCCTCTTGACGGTGTTCAAAACTACAATGAACCAACAACCCGCTTCTTATCTGCTTTAACAGGCGGATTCCTTTTCGGCTGGGGCGTGATGGTTTGGTGTTTATCAATTTGGGTTCATGAAAAAGCTCCTGAGCAAGTGAGAAAAGCAGTATTAGTTGGTATTTTATCTTGGTTTTTTTTAGATAGTACAGGTTCTATTGCATCCGGAAACCCATCAAATGCTTTAATCAATATTTTGGTATTACTAATCGCAGTTGGCCCACTGTGGCTACCAGCAAAAAATGAAAAATATTAATTTAAATCATATTCTTCCTACCGAGCAATGTGATTTTTCTCATATCTCGTGCAAGCTACTGGCCTGAGATTAGCGCATATCATGGACTAATGCCAGTAATGTAGGAAAAGAGAACTTAATTAAGGTAAAAAATGAAATCTACTTGCCAAATGGCATTCTTATTTTTAGCCCTATTAGGCATTACAGCTTGTTCTAAAGACAATAGTAATAGTTCTCCGTATAACGAGTATACTAAAAACACTCTCCAGTATAAGTCTGTTAATGGTGTAGATTCGAACTTACTCAGCCTAGATATTTACCATTACGGGCAAACAGGGGCACAAAAACCTGTTGTTATTTATGTACATGGGGGTGGTTTTGCATTCGGTGACAAAGCAAATAATATCACGAATAAACTGAATTTATTTTCTTCCTTAGAGTACATTTTTATCAGCATCAATTACAGACTCAGTCCCCAAATTTATAGCACAGACCCAAACAGGATAATGTATCCGACACATCACAACGATGTTGCAGATGCTGTGAAGTGGGTTTATGACAATATAGAAAACTATGGTGGAAACAATCAGAAAATTGCACTTTTAGGACATAGTGCTGGTGCTCAATTAGTGGCATTAACTGGCACAAGTAGTCAATTCTTACCAACAAGAGGGATTAATTTAAATCTTATTAAAGGTATAGCATGTATAGATACAGAAGGATATGATGTGGTAGCTCGTGGTAACGAAAACAACCAAGTTTATCTAAATGCATTTGGACAAACTAATACATTTTGGTTTGAGGCTTCCCCCATTAATAATTTGTTTAGTGGCACAAATTATCCTAAATTCTTTATTGCAAAAAGAGGTAGTAAACAACGAATTGGCTACTCAGATGCTTTTATTACGAAACTCCAACAAGTTGGAAGTGTAGTAAGGGAGGTTACAGCAAATCAATATGATCACGAAGGTATAAATGATGCAATTGGGGCAAGCGGAGAAACCATAATTACAGAACCACTAGCCCGTTTTTTTGCTGAATGCTTCCACAACTAGCGCAAGCCTTCTGGCTTGGGCTTGGCGTATAGGCAGGACTTTTGCGGCTCTTATAACAGATCATTTACAGCACAAGTTCGCTTTGCCAAGACCTGCATCAGTGACTGGGGAAACGGTTCTGTAAGGCGCAGAGTCCCTTTCAGGAGACCCTGCTAGGAAGAAAAGCTTCAAGCAAACATATCAACCAAACAAATGGAACAAATCAGACAGGTAATGAAGCAAATGATTGACGTTTCGGAAGACGAACTAAACGACTTCCTGAGCGGAGCTAGTGCCAAAACCTTTAAGCGGCAAGAAATCATCAGCAGACCAAACCTTATCCCAAACGAAATATTTTTTATAAAAAAAGGGCTCATCCGGGTTTCGATTACCGACAGCTCCGGAACCGAACACACCATACATTTTGCCTTAGAAAACCAGTTTATTGCCGATTATTCCCATTTTATTCAACGCCAGCCTTCCATATATACCTTGCAAACCTTGGAGGAAACGGAGGTGGTAATTTTGCCACTTTCCACCATTGAGTGGGGATATAAGCATTTAAAAGAAGGACAAAAAATGGGCAGGCTCATTGCCGAGTACTATTTCATTTATCAGGATGACCGGATAAAAAACTTATACATACGAACGCCCAAGGAGCGGTACGACAACATCACCCAAGTATTTCCTAATATACACAACAGAGTGCCACAACACATGATTGCTTCGTATTTAGGCATTACACCTATACATTTGAGTCGGCTTAAAAAAGCAGGAATAAAAAAAACCTAAACATTTGTTATCGTTTGGCACGAGCCAACTGAGCCACCTTTGTCATTATCATTTAAACCATATGTGTAATGACAAAGAGAATTTTCACTTCTAGCATATTGCTGCTAGGTCTGTCGGCATCAATGCTTGCACAAAGCAATTCTACCCAATCTATAAAGACCAAAAATTATGACCCAAGCACCAATCTTGTGGTATGGCCACAAGAGTTTAATCCTGAAAAGGCAAAGTGCTATGTGTACAATAAGATAGCAATACAGGCTAAGCCGGAGGTGGTCTGGGACATTTTGATTGATGCTAAGAACTGGCAAACCTTCTATAAGGGTGTAGAAAGTCCGGTAGAATTGTTAGATACTACAGCAAACACTCTTCAAAGCGGTTTGGCCTTCAAAATGCACACTATGGGCTTACAGCTTGTGCCGGTAATCAAAGAATTTGTACCTAATGAGCGCTTGGCTTGGGAGGTGCGAAGGGGCAATCTGCGGGCATATCATGCCTGGGTGATTGTTCCTACTGAGTATGGTTGTAGGTTAATTACGCCCGAATCGCAAAATGGATTTCTAACCTTTTTACAAAAGGTGTTTCAGCCCAATAAACTACTAAACCTACACGAACATTGGCTTGAAGCAATTAAAGAAAGAGCAGAAAATAATCAAAACTAATATGAAAGAATACATTTTACTAACAGGGGCAAGCTCGGGCATTGGCTATGAAATGGCCAAGCAACTGGCCTCCAAAAATTATAACTTGCTTTTGGTAGCAAGAAGTGAAGATAAATTATCGCAGCTTCAAAGAGATTTGCAAAAGCAATACCCCGTTGAGGTGGAATATTTTCTCTTTGATTTGGCTGAGCCTAATTCGGCAAGCGATTTATATCAATTGGTAAAAGAGAAGAACTACTTGGTTACAGGCTTGATAAACAATGCTGGATTTGGCGATTATGGCAATTTCGTAGAAATGCCTTTGAAAAAAGATGAAGAAATGATTGCCGTAAACATCACCGCATTAGTGGGGCTAACCAAACTATTTGGTGCTGACATGGTAAAGGCAGGCAAGGGACGCATTATGAATGTGGCTTCGCTACTTTCATTTTTACCTTTCCCCTACTATTCCATCTATTCTGCTACCAAATGCTTTGTGTTGGCATTTACCGAAACCCTGGCAGCCGAGTTGGAAGGAACAGGCGTAAGCGTAACGGCACTCTGCCCCGGAACGGTGGAAACACCCTTTCACACGGAAGCCATGCGTAAAACAAACGCTATGAGTGCCAACAAACCCATGCCCAGCCACGCGGTAGCCCAAGCAGGCGTTGAGCTGTTTTTAAATGGACAAGGCAAAAAAGTAGTTGGTTTTATGAATTGGTTTTTAAGCAATTTACCCAGAGTAAGCCCCGATAAAATGATGATGAAAATTAAAAAGAACTTAGCAAGCATAAAGCCTTGATACGCCTTATTCATCAAATCGGTCGCAATTGTAATGCGACCGAATACTACATGCTAGCATACAGTGAAAACCCCACTAGATAGAGAAATGGAAACTAACGGTTCCATAAGGCCCAGAGTCCCTTTCGGGAGACCCTGCTAGGAAGAAGTAGTTAAGAAATATAGCTTTCCCTTATCCTACTAAGCCACAAAAAAAGCCATCTTCCGATGGCTTTGTATTTTATGTATTGATAGGCACTTTTTGTAAAATGGCCCGAACGATGTCGCGGGCTTTTACCCCATCGGCTTCGGCCTCGTAATTGAGGATTAGGCGGTGGTTAAACACATCGGGGGCTACTTCCTTAATATCTTCCGGCAGCACAAAATCGCGGCCATCAAAAAAGGCCGTGGCCTTAGCGGCCAGGTTCAGGTTGATACTAGCTCGTGGCGATACCCCAAACTGTATGTATTGCGCCTCTTGGTTCAGTCCGTATTCCTTAGGCTGGCGGGTAGCAAATACCAGTTCTATGATGTACTTCTCCAGGGCTTCGCTGATACTTACCTGATTGATTTCATTGCGGATCTGGAAGATATCCTCCTTGGTCAGCAAAGTATTGATCGTACTATCGAAGCTCATATTGGCCATACGCCTCATAATTTCCAGCTCGGCCTCTTTGCTCGGGTAGTCTACATACACTTTCATCATAAAGCGGTCTACCTGCGCTTCGGGCAGCGGATAGGTTCCTTCTTGGTCTACCGGGTTTTGCGTGGCCAGTACCAAAAAAGGCTTATCGAGCGGAAAGGTGGTTTCGCCTATGGTCACCTGCTTTTCTTGCATGGCTTCCAGCAGGGCCGATTGCACCTTGGCCGGAGAGCGGTTTACCTCATCGGCCAAAATCAGGTTAGCAAATACAGGGCCTTTCTTTACCTCAAACTTGCTGGCCTGCTGGTTGTAAATCATGGTACCAATCAAATCGGCAGGCAAAAGGTCGGGCGTAAACTGTATGCGCTTAAAATCGAGGTGAAGGATGCGCGCCAGCGTGTTCACCGTAAGGGTTTTCGCCAGTCCGGGTACGCCTTCCAGCAAAATATGTCCGTTGGTAAACAGCCCAATCAACAGCCTATTGAGCATATACTCTTGGCCCACCACCACCTTGGCGGCTTCGGCAAATACCTGCTTGATTTTTTGTTGATGTTCTTGTTTCAAATCGCTTGTTGCTTCCATCATGCGTTCTTCTGATTTTAAAGGCTGCTAAAATACAAAAAAATTGGGCATCCCTATGCCCAATTCCTGTAAGCATACGAATACTTGGGCAAAGAGTTAATTTTTTCCTTGACCGGAGACCGAGCAATGCTTCCCACAACTAGCTTTGTAAAAAGTATTCGTCCGTGAAACAGCAGCATTACTATTGGGCCGGCTTTGGCGCCTTCATCATCTGGGGCTTTATTCCCATGCCTTTGCGCAATCTTACCGATTTTGCCAGCGGGCAAATCCTCTATTTTCGCATGCTGATTTCGCTGGTGGCCTTGGCGCTGCTGGTACTGGCCTTCCGCAGGGCCATGCTCAAAGAAACCTGGCAACTGTTTAAAAGCCAATCGGCTAAAATCCAAAAGCGCGATGTGGCCTATTTGCTGCTAGGCACGGCTTTGCTTACCATCAACTGGCTTTCCTACATTTATGTAATCAACCATGTAGATATACAAACGGGCTCATTTGCCTATCTGGTATGTCCTATACTGGCTTCTTTGTTTGGTTTTTTGATTTTGAAGGAACCGCTCAACAATAATCAGTGGATAGCCATTGGCCTGAGCGCCCTTAGCTGCGGACTGATAGGCGTGGCCTCTTGGTACAGCCTTAGTTTTAGTTTGTTCATTGGCGGCACCTATGCCTTGTATATGATTACCCAGCGTGTGCTGAGACTATACGATAAGGTGATTTTGCTGGCTTTACAACTGGTTATTTCCTTTACCCTTATTGCGCCTTTCTATTCAGCCTTGGCTGGAGAAGCCTTCACCATGCCCAGTGGTTATTTCTGGCTGTGGACGGGCATTTTAGCGATTTTCTTTACCGTTCTACCACTTTTCCTAAACCTACTGGCGCTGAAAGGCTTGCCTTCGGGCGTGGTGGGGATCATTATGTATGTCAATCCGCTGCTGAATTTTGTGGTAGCCTATCTGTTTTATGGGGAAAAAACTTCGATACAGCAGTTTATCGCCTATCTCATCATCATAGGTTCCATTGTGCTGTACAATACCAAACCTAAAGAGAAAGCCCGTCTTTCGGGCACGGTGTAATTTTATTTCTTAAAGATAAAATATACCGCCAGCACCAAGAACACAAAGCCGAGCAGGTGGTTCCAAGCTAGTTTGTCGGACTTGAATACATAGACCGAGATAATGGCAAAAACCGTAAGGGAGATGACCTCTTGTATGGTTTTGAGCTGAATAAGAGAGAAAGGGCCTCCGTTTTCCTGAAAGCCAATTTTATTGGCGGGCACCTGAAAAATATACTCAAAAAGCGCCAAACCCCAGCTGATAAGTACCACACTCCAGAGCCCGAGGTGCTGCAAGAGGCTAAGTTTTTTGAAATGCAAATGCCCATACCAAGCAAAGGTCATAAACACATTGGACAAAATGAGCAGCAAAATGGTATAGAGGCCTTTCATAGAAAAGACTTATTTTTTAAGTAAGGAAGCAGTTTTTTCGTTTTCGCGGTTCACGATTTGTAGCAAGGTGCTATCTTTCAATAAAGCTACCGTTTGATTGCGCAGGGTCAAAAACACATCGCGGATGCCGCAGATTTCCTCATCGGCACATTCTTCGCAGCGCTCGTAGTATTTGTGGGTCACACAAGGTAAAAAGGCGATGGCTCCATCGAATAGGCGCATTACCTCGGCCAGATTCACCTCCGCAGGATCTTTCAGCAGGTAATAGCCGCCTCCTTTTCCTTTTTTGCTGCTGAGTATGCCCGCACGCTTGAGATCGAGGAGTATGGCTTCCAAAAACTTTCGGGGGATGTGCTGCTGTTCGGAAATCTCACTAATCAGCACCGGGCCACTGTCACGCCTATGCGTAAGGTACACAAGGGCATTAATGGCATATTTAGATTTTTTGGAAAGCATATGGCAAAGATAGCAATTTGCACACGGAATCAGGTGCGGGGCTTGTACCGCGATTTTTCAAAGATTTTTTGGGCATTGGTATCAGCCATCAGCTCGGGCAGGCTCACCTCGGGGTTGCGCTCCATGTATTGGCGCACAATTTGCCAGCCCAGCCACATGCCTATGCGGCCGGGGCATTTATTTCCGATTTCCACCGTCTTGGGGCGCTCCCCCAAAAACTTCAACTTCATGGTATAATCCGTTTCGTAAATCAGCTCATTCTGTATAAAATTGGCCCAGATGATGTCCGCATTTTCTTCAGTATCTTTCACCTCCTCGGCTGTATAGCCAATAATCAGGCTGTCGGGAGTGCAGGGTAGCATGGTTTCGATAAAGTACATCGACTTGCCGTAGTACACCATATCCGCCAGCATACTTCTGTCAGTCTCGTTGGAGAGGTTGAACTTCTGAGAAATAAACAGCAAACTATTGCTCATTAGGTGCTCAGGGGTATACCTCCGCAAAATGTATTGGGGGATGTTTATAGGACGATACGTAGCGTTTTCACCCAAATAAAAATCCAGTCCGAGAATAAGAAGTTTATCATTTACATACATATCATTGGCAAAGCCCGTAAGGCCTACCTCTATTTGGGGCAATTCAAAATCGGGGTAGTAGTAGCGTATGGCCTGAAAGATTTCCGTAAACTGTTTGTTCAGCAAATCCTGCGGAAAGGTAGCCTGAATTTCCTGATACAGCGTATCAATACCGGGATTTTGCACGAGGGCTAAAAGCGAATTAACTACTAGCGAATCGTGAGGATATTCCTGACGGCCTAGAAAGTTATCGGCAAAGGCCGGATGGGCATCCATAAAATGAATCACCTCCTCCGCTTGGCGCAGTTTCATCAATTCGTGGTCGAGGCGGCTGATGGAAGGCTGAACCGAAACCGCAGCATATTCCGACTTAAGATTACAACGTTCGCTTTCGCTGGAGCAGGCGCCCAAAAGCAGAAGGGCAATAATACTGGCTGATAGAATGTTTCTCATAACAGAATGCGTAGCAGGATTCATTTTTAATGACAAAAGTATTTATTTATTTTACGGAAGTTCAAAAAAAGCCAGCTTATTCAAAAATATCCGCTTTCTTCGCCTATTATGAGACAACTACTCGCAGTAACCTTTTTTATGGTGGTGGCTTTGACCGCACAAGCCCAAGTTTCCATTGGTATCAAGGTAGCCCCCGCACTTAGTACCAACCGCGTAACCAACAAAGAGCTCGATTACGATTTCTCTACCAACGGACTGGGCGCGCGTTTAGTGATAGGCCCCACCTTTGATATTTACCTGGCTGATAATTACGATTTCCACACAGGAATTTTATTTGTACCTAAGTATGTGGGCATCAGTAGACGCTTCAATGCTACCGATGCGGAAGTAAAAGAAAGATACAAGCTCCAATACCTGCAAATTCCCTTGGCACTGAAACTCTATACCGATGAAATCGCCATCGATAAGAAAATTTACTTTGTGATAGGCGGCACCACCGATATCAAAATCTATGAAGAGCCTAGCCGTCCCAGCAATTTCCTCATCACCGATTTTCGCACCTTCGACTTCACAGCCCTTATTGGAGCCGGACTGCAATTGCGCGTAGGGCCGGGCACCACCATAGAAGCCGGCTTTAGCTATGGCCGAGGCTTGGTGAACATTGCCCGCGATACCGACAACAATCTCAACCACACACTCAAAAACGATATGCTGAACCTCGATTTGACTATCAAATTCTAGCATTTAGAGGCTTCTTCTGCACTTCAGATAGAAAAAACTACATTTCACGCAAAATTCCCTCCGCTTATGTAACTGTTGGCGGTGCTTGTCGTTAGCACCCATTGTTCACAACAACAAACTCAACATGCATACAATTACTCCCATTAGGGCTGTATTTGAGGTGGCCGATCCTCAGGTGCGCGCCCAACGTATCCGTAGTTATAGTCAAGGATGGCAATTGGCTATTCAAAATTATCTGCAGATAGAAAACTCATTAAGCACTAATTAGTTAACGAAGCTATATGAAGAAACTTTACCTAATGCTGCTCCTACTAATAGGAACAGGCGCTAGCCTTTTGGCGCAACAGAAATTTACCATCAACGGGCACATCCGCGACAAAGCCAATGGAGAAGGCATGATTGGTGCCACCATTTATATTCCTGAAATCAGTTCCGGAGCCACCACCAATGTATATGGTTTTTATTCCATCACTTTGCCTGCAGGCGACTACACCTTGGTGTTTCGTTCGTTAGGGTATGTCACGCTGGAGCAGAAAATAAGCCTTAATGGTAATACCAAGCTAGAGATAGAGTTGGAGGAAGAAAAATCAACCCTTGAAGAAGTGGTAGTGACCGGAGAGCGGGTAGATGCCAATGTGAAAAGCATGGAAATGAGCGTAAACAAGCTTGAAATGAAAACCATACAGCGCATGCCGGCCCTACTAGGTGAGGTGGATGTTATCCGAAGTATTCAGCTATTGCCGGGCGTATCTACCGTGGGCGAAGGCGCTTCGGGTTTTAATGTGCGTGGTGGTGGTGTAGATCAGAATTTGATTCTGCTGGACGAGTCTCCGGTGTACAACAGCTCCCACTTGTTTGGCTTCTTCTCCGTCTTTAATCCCGATGCGGTGAAGGATGTAAAATTGATAAAAGGTGGAATTCCCGCCCAGTACGGAGGGCGACTCTCCTCTCTGTTAGACGTACGCATGAAAGATGGTAACTCCAAAGAACTTAGTGGTACCGGAGGGGTAGGAACGGTTTCGAGCCGACTCAGCGTAGAAGCGCCTATTATAAAAGACAAAAGCTCTTTTATTTTAGCCGGAAGACGCTCCTATGCCGATTTGTTCCTCAAGCTATCACCCGATGAGAATTTGCGTGAAAATGCAGCTTATTTCTATGATTTGAGTGCCAAAGTAAATTATAAACTCAACGACCGTAACACGTTCTATCTATCGGGTTACTTCGGCAAAGATGTATTTAAATTTGCCGACCTTTTTAAGATGAGCTGGGGCAATTATACCTCCACCATCCGCTGGAATCACCTGTTCAGTGAACGCCTATTTGCCAATTTCACCGGAATTTATAGCAATTACGATTACCTGCTCGGCAGCAACCTGTCCTCACAAGGCTTTGAGTGGAAAAGCAATATCATCAACTGGTCGCCTAAGGTGGATTTGGCCTATTATCTCAACACCAATAATACCCTTACTTTCGGGGCGAGCGCCATTTTCTATACCTTCAAGCCGGGCGACATTTCGGTTACCAGCGATTCCTTTTTCAATGCCTACCAAGCCCCTTGGCAGTATGGCCGCGAATATGCCGCCTATGTAGACAACGAACAGAAAATCGGGACGCGTCTGAGCTTACAATACGGCCTACGCGTATCGGCTTTCGATTACCAAGGTCCTCGCACCGTGTATGATTATGTAGGCGTAACCGGACAGCGAAAGCGCCCAGTGAATCCACGAACCTTTGAGAAGGGGGAATCCATCGCTTTTTATCCCAATGTAGAACCAAGGATATCTGCCAATATAGCAACCGATAACAATAGCTCCATAAAGGCGAGTTATAACCGCATGGTGCAATACATCCACCTGATTTCTAACACTACGGCCGCTTCGCCTTTGGATATTTGGCAACCGAGCACCAATAACATAAAACCCGAACGAGCCGACCAATGGGTGTTGGGCTATTTTAGGAATTTCCAAGACAACCGTTTCGAGACTTCCGTGGAAGGCTATTATAAAACCATGTCTAACCAGATTGATTATATCAATGGCGCCCAGCTTTTGCTGAACGATAGCCTCGAGGGTGATCTGCTTTACGGGAAAGGTCGTTCCTACGGACTGGAATTCTTTGCCAAGAAAAACACAGGAGCCTTAACAGGCTGGATAAGCTATACCCTGTCGCGTTCTGAGCGCCAAATTGAGGGTATCAACCAAGGAAATTGGTATCGGGCCAAATATGATAAAACCCACAACCTATCAGTGGTGGGGATTTATGAATTGAATGAGCGCTGGAGCTTTTCGGGAAACTTTACCTATAGTACAGGGGTAGTTACCACCTTCCCCAATGCCCGTTGGGAATACGAAGGCATCACCATTCCGTACAATACCAATGATGTACGCAATAACTTTCGCGTGCCAGCCTATCACCGCCTTGACTTAGCGGCTACTTTGCAAAACAAGCCCCGTAAAAACTGGGATAGCAATTGGGTATTCTCCATTTATAATGTGTATGCCCGCAAGAATGCCTACAGCATTTATTTCCGCCAAAATGCCGATAACCCTACCAACACCGAAGCGGTGCGCTTGGCCATCTTAGGCATATTTGTTCCGGCCGTTACCTATAATTTCAATTTCTAATTGCTATGAAAACATCTGGATTATATACGCTTTTACTTCTTTCACTTTTGGCCTTCAGTGCTTGCGAAGATGTGGTGGATGTAGACTTGGAGACAGGGGAAACTTTATTAGTGGTGCAAGCCCGCATTACCGACTCGCTGATGGTACAAAAAGTACAACTGAGCACTACAGCCGCTTACTTTAGCAATCAGCAAACCCCACGGGTGAGCAATGCGCTGGTGCAACTTACCGAATACAATGAAAATGGCGAGGCCGTGGCCGTATATCCTTTTGTGGCTGATGAAAGCGCCCCCGGAGATTATACCTACGGCCCTTGGGCGGGCACCATAGGCTATACCTATGAGCTGGAAATCAATTGGAACGACCAGCAGTATGAGGCCATTACGCAGTTGAAACGCATTCCAGATATCGATTCTTTGCGGGTATTTGAGCGCATCGACCAGTATCCTTTTGAAGATGGTAAATATGTGCAGATGTTTTTTCAGGAACTCCCCGGAAAAGGCGACTTCATGCAGCTCAAGTTTTATAAAAACGACACCCTTATAAACGATGGCGGAAACCTAGCATACTTTGACGACCCTTTGGTAGATGGCAGTTACATTGGTAATTTCGACATCACCTTTGAGCCATTTACTTTAGAAGATACTGTGCGGGTAGAAATGTACTCGATTACGCGCGAGCAGTTTACCTTTTTCAACGAAATGATAGGGCAAGTCAATAACGGTGGCCTCTTTGCCAATCCTCCGGCCAATGTGCGGGGCAATATAATCAACCGCGACCCCAGCGGGCCGGAAGCCCTCGGATTCTTTGCCTGTACGGGCTTCCGAGCCAAGGAAATTATTGTTAAGTAAATTTTTCAAAGGGCATCTTTCGATGCCCTTTTTTTGTACTTTAGAGGTGATGTACACTATCGCCACTTCATGATTAGCTCCAATGAACTCGTGCTTCGTCTCTTCACAGCCTATGCTGCCCAAGGGTTCATCGCTGTTATTCTGGCCTTTGTTTTTTACTATTATGGCAAGCAAGGCAAGCGCCATCACCTAATTCTATGGGCGTGGATGTGGATATCCTATGCCATACATTTAGCGGGCGTATCCTTGGTTACCTTATTAGAACGAGGCGTGCTCAGCCCAATTCAAGCTATAGCCTTCGGTACCTTTCCACAGATTGTGGGCATGCTAGCTATGGCTGTATTCTTAATTGCCGGTACGCATCAACTCATCCGAGGCAAAAGGAAAATACAGTATCTGCTAGCCGTGCTGGCAGGAACCTTTGTTCTTTCTTTAGTCCTTTCCTTTTTATATTTCGATCATCCGGAGGGAGGCACCGTGCGCTATATCAGCCGAGTGGGTGTGCGTTGCTTGGTGGCCGGAGTGGCCTTTATCGTAAGCGGGATTATCACTTTTCGTCACGAGCGCTTTCGGGGGCGCTTGGGCCAAAAAATCATGAGCCTTTTCATCTTACTTTTTGGTTTGGAACAGTTGCACTATTTCATTACCGTTATGGGCAATGTCATGGGCTACAACATCACCTTTCCCTATATCTATTTTGGTATTGTGGAACTTGTATTGATGGCCTTGATTGGCTTGGGCATGGTGATGTGGCTGCTCGAAGATGAAAGCCGACAGCTGGAAAGGACCAATAAAGAACTCGACAGCTTTTTGTACCGCACTTCGCACGATTTACGCGCACCCATTTCTTCTTTGCTGGGGCTGGTGAACATCGCACGCTACGATTTGCCCGATGAAAAAGCACATGAATACCTCAAAATGATTGAAGGACGAATAGTGAAGCTAGATGAGCTGCTGACTGAGGTATTGATTTACTCGCGCGAGTCGAAGCTGGAAGTGGAAAAGAAAGAAGTGGTGTTCAATGAACTGCTCGATGCCGTGCTCCACGAAGTCTATTTTTATCAGCAGGCTACGCAAATACGCCTCGATTACGACCGAACTACCAGCATTACCTTTCTCTCCGATTTTAGGCAATTGAAAATCATCCTGCAAAACCTATTTACCAATGCCATCAAATACCACGACTTATCCAAACCTGACCCTTACATAGCCGTACGGGTTCGCATGGAGCATAAGCAGGTGGTGATTCAGGTGATTGATAACGGAGAGGGAATAGATGCACAGGCGCAAGCCAAAATCTTCGATATGTTCTATCGTGCCAGCAGCCAATCGGAAGGCACCGGACTAGGCCTGTACATCGTGCAGCAGGCCGTGGAAAAACTCAATGGAAAGATTGAAGTGCAATCGGTAGTGGGCGAGGGCAGTACCTTTACCCTCACCCTTCCCCAATAAATTATTCCTTCTCGCTGATTTTCTTGGCGATTTGGTAATACACCAAAAAGCCAATCCCTACAAAGGCGGCTATAATGCCGTACTTTGCAGTAGAATCGTAAGCGAAAGGCAAGAAATCCGACACCACCAAGGCTAAGCCTACGGTAATCATCAAAATGCCCCACTTTAAGGAACCCAAGCTATTGTTGGTTTTTTGCTCACGGAAAAGTGCCTGTGCTTCTTCGTTCACAAAACCCTTCTCAATCATGTTTTTCTTCAAAATGTAATTGGTGTAGATCCGGATAATATACACGATACCTAAAAAAGGAATGCCAATTACGACCATGGGAATTAATACTTGTTGCATACGCGTTGTTGTTTATGTTTGCCCATTGGACAGGCCACCTTAGGAAGATGTTGCACTATTTTTCTAAAAATATTTTTGCAACCTTTACTATACCTCCACTGTCACATGGGCGTATGACTTCAGAAGAAGAGCTCGTTAAAAAGGTCATGGCAGGCGACTCGCGCGCCAGCAAGCAACTCATTGTGGATTACCAAGCGTTGGTGTTCCACATGATAGCCCGTGTGATTAAAAATAAGGAAGATGCCGAAGATGTAGCCCAAGAGGTGTTTATCAAGATATTCCACTACTTGCCTTCTTTTAAGTTTCAGTCGAAGCTCAGTACCTGGATTGCCTCTATCGCCTATCGGATGGCGCTCAATTATTTGGATAAAAAACGCCTGCTGATAAGCGATAAAGAACTAGACCAAGTGGCAGTGGCACAGTTGGAAAAGGCCGATACTTCACTGATTAAGGCCGAAACTAAAGAATATGTGCAAGAGCTCATCGATCAGCTACCTGCTCAATACCGATTGGTGCTCATGCTCTACCACATGGAAGAGTTTGACTACCAAGAGATTCAAGAAATCACAGGCATGCCAGAAGGAACCGTGAAAAACTACCTTTTTCGGGCGCGTAAACTATTAAAAGAAAAAATTAGTCCTAACACCAAAAACACCCTCTTGTATGGATAAGTTAGATAAAGAAATGCAGCAATGGCTAGCCGGACAAACAAGCGACAGCCAGCAAAGGGCGGAGGAAGAAGCGCGCTATCTTGCTTTATACAATGCCTTGGCGGAGAAACCGGAAATAAAAATTCCGGCTCGATTTGCCGAAAATGTACTGAAGAAACTGGAAGCCCAAGAAAACCCACGGTGGGTAATGCAGATGTGGGGAAAAATGGCCGCCCTTTTTATAATCACAGTCGCATCGGGAATCTTACTGGCTTTACTGGGCTTCCGATTGATGGAAGGCTTTGATTTTAGCCTGAAACCCTACGTTATGCCTACTATTTTTGCCCTTATCCTACTTTTCATCATCGAGTATGCCGACTTCTATTGGCTCAAAAGCAAGCAGATGTTTAGGCGCTAAGGGAGGCCTGTGACGGCATGCTGCTGAGGCTTGGGGCTTTATTCTCCAAGATTCCAATAAGCCTATCAACTTGAATGTCAATAGAAAAATAGTTTTCTGCTACTTCGCGCGCATTGTTCTGATAGGTTTTCAGCAGGTCGCGGTTGATCATAAAAGGCTTAATTTTCTCCACAAATTCGGCTGGAAAATACGGATTAGCAAAGAAGCCAAAGCGGTGGTCTTTAGCCATTTCGGCTAGCCATCCTTCAATATTTACCACAATGAGTTTGCCTGCGGCCAGCCCGTCAAAATACTTATTGGGGCTATTGGTTTGCAGGATAGGCTTATCAGCAAAAGATACATACACGGCCTGCACCTTGTCTAAAAATGCTTTCACCACCTGCTTATCGCCAAAGGGATAAAAGGCCAGGTTGTTCAAGCGCGACTCATACGCAAGGGTTTTTAAGCGGGGCAAGTCGGCACCATCAGCCAAAATTTTAAAATGGATAGGCAAATTTTCCTCTTGACAATAGTGGGCAATCCTAAGCAAACTATCCAGGGCATTTACCCTGCCTGCCGCTCCGGTATAGCCTATCGAAAAGAGAGGACTTTCACTATTATCACTGGCACTAAAATGGGCGCAATCGGCCATATTGGGGATTAAATGCACCGTTTTCTCCGGAAAGCGCTGCACAATAGACTGCTGTATGCCGGGCGATAAAGCAATGATTTTTTCCGCATGGCGATAAATCAATCGCTCCAAGGCAAAAGCCAGTTTTTTAGCACCCGGCAGGTTCAGATAGCCCATTTGGATGGGAGCTTCGGGCCAGAGGTCGCGTACTTCAAAGTAAAAAGGCACCTGAAGGAGCTTTTTTAAACGCAGGGCAATCCATCCGGTAGTGAGCGGAGTACTGGTAGCATAAATCACATCTACCTGTTTGATTTTCTGACCCAGTGCTATTGCTTTCAGCACAAAGCGGATAAAAGCCATCATGCGCATCCAGGCATTCATGCGGTTGTCATAGGGAATAGGCAAGTAATGCACCACTATGCCTTGGTAATTTACCCGCTGGTAAGTCGATTGATTCCATGAAGTAATCATTTCCACCTCATGACCTTTGTCCACCAAACCCTTAGCCAAATAGTAAGAACGGATGGCTCCGCCTTCTTCGGGTGTTTTAAAATACTGATGGATGTAAAGGATTTTCATAGCGGCTATCGTGCAAAGATACTAAGCCTAAGCCATTGAATAGCAGCTAATCGATGAAGTTCACCGAAAACCACCTGAAAAGCAGTAAATAACTATAAATCTCAGCGGCATAATCTCTTTTACCCGCTCGATGCGCAGCAATAAGCGCTTGGTATGTTGAGGAAGGAATATAGGCATGCAGGGGATGCCCAGCGGGAAAACTCGCCTCAAATAAGGCCAAAGCCGCTTGGCTATGGAAAAACTGCGACAAAGGCATCCCAAAACCCATCTTGCTCCGTTGCACATAGGGTTTTCCATCCATTTGAATTAGCAATTCGCGAAGCGGGGTTTTTCTTCCTTTAGCCAAAAGCTCTTGAGCGGTATACTGTTGGGCAATCTCTACCACGGTTTTATCCAAAAAAGGCAAACGCAGCTCCAAGGCTTGCCACATGCTCATGCGGTCGGACAGGGCGAGCACATCTTCTACCAAGTAATGCCGCTGATCATGCTGCAAAGCCCAGCGTATGGCCTCCTCCGGATTTCTCAATTCCTTCTTTTCAAAAGCTGGAAGTTCAGCTTGCATGGCACAAAAGCGCAGGAAAGTTTCTTGTGCCGAAGGACTAAGCGCACGGAGAAATTGCTGCGCATGACGTTTCCGCTCAGAAGAGAAAAGGCCAAGCAAAGGAAGCAAGGCTCCTTGTCCTGCTTTCAAAATCTGCATAAGCTGCGGGTGGTTCAGTGCTTGCCAAAAAGCTGCATGCCGATTGTAGCCTGCAAACAGTTCATCAGCTCCGGCTCCGCTCAGGGCAAAGGTAATCCCTCTTTTTCGGGCCGATTGCGCCAAAAGCTGGGTGAGCCAAGCAGCCGAGTCGGCTATGGGCTGATCGACACTATGCACAAAAGCCTCAAAATCATCCCAAAGGGAAGCGTCTACGGGTGTGGGAAACCACGCAGCACCGTATTGCTTGGCAGCCTTTTGGGCATATTCGCTATCGGGTGAAGGGCTGTCGGTAAATTGTATGGAAAACGCAGGAAGTGAAATGCCCAAATCTTGCAAGAGCGCCAGCAGCAAGGTACTATCTATGCCTCCACTCAAAAAAATCCCTCCATTAACCTCGCCTTGCAGGTGATTGAACAGAGCTTCTTGCAAGCCTTCGCGGAGCGAAATTCTTTCTACATGTTCTGATTTCTTGAGTGTATACGAACTGATTTCAGCTGCCCGATTTTCGGGAAACCGCCCTATATTTTGTGGTGGCAATTCCCACACATCCTGAAAAAAAGTAGCCGGAGCAGGGGCTGCTTTATAGGCCAAATAATAGGGAATAGCTTCATGATTAAACCTTTTACTAATCAGTCCCGAAGCAAAAATCCCTCGGCATTCTGAACTGATGAGCAAGGCTTCATCGGATTGTGCATAGTACAAAGGCTTCATTCCCTGTGCATCGCGGGCGGTGAAAAAAGTTTTCTCCTGCGCATCCACAAATACCAAGGCAAACATGCCCTGAAAATCGGCCAAGCCCTTTTCACCATACAGGCTAAGCCAGTGCAGTACCACTTCGGTATCGGAAGCCGTGCTGAACGACACGCCTTTTGTTAGGAGTTGATTTTTGAGGGCAATGTAATTGTACAGCTGCCCATTGAAAAGGAGAGCAAAACGCTTGTCGCTACTTTGGAAAGGCTGATTGGCACGCTCGTGCACATCCACGATTTTCAGGCGATTAAAACCCAAAAATAAACTTTGCTGCTTATGCCAAGGAATGGAAATATAAGCGCTGGAATCGGGGCCGCGGTGGGTGGTGGCCGCATTCATTTTTTCAATAGCAGCCCGACCCAGGGAGTCATCGCAGAGTAAGGCATTAAGCCCACACATACTTAATACACCTCAAACTGAATGGGAATACGCAAAAGGTCGCGGAAATCCTGACCAATTTCTTTCATGTCTTCGTCTTCCTCTTTGTAATACCAGTAAATAGTCACTTCCGATACCTTATTGTTGCGCATCTCCTGAAACTCTGTGAGGATATCCAAAATATACTTGGAAGTACTGGTATTGAAATATTCCATTTTCACGGTGAGGGTGGTGTTCACCTGAGGCTTGTCCTTGTACTTACGAATGTGCTGCAATACGGGCGAGAATATCTCGGAGGAATTTTCGGGCACAGAAATCCCGGAAATTTCAAAACTCCCTCTTTCAGGGTCTAGCACTACAGTGGGCGATAAATCGGTTCCTTCAATTCGTATCATAAACAATTATAGAACTAGTAAATATACAAGGTTTTTCCAGATTTCAAGGTGCATTTTGCCCTATCTATTTCTGTCGGTCGCGCCTCCAGAGATACAAAAACTGTAACCCATAAATAATCAAGTTGATAGCAATCATAGCCGCTACCCCAATCAGCACGTACATCGACTCTACGTTGATATCATAAAACAACCAAGCGCCTTGCACACCCAACAAAGCCAAGCAGCTTATCATGACCGCATAGCGAAATGGCGACATCCGAGGCCCACTGCTGTATGCACTGATGAGCAACAGTAAAATCACCATGATAATAAACCCTACAAGCATGCCTGATAACTAATAGCTTTGAATCAAAGTTCCCGTTTCCACGAACACCTTAAAGTACTATTTTTTATCAAAACCATCTATACAATTATCGTTTTTAATCTTAGCGGCTTTTAGTAGCTTGAAACCCAAACTTCACAACACACTATGAAAAATTTTGTTCGATGGCGCTCGCTCAGTAGCGCTCTATTGCTGCCGCTCAGCTTAGGCCTGTGGACGGCTTGCTCATCTCCCTCCTCACCCGAAACGGTAAAAAATACGCCCATGAAAGACCTGCACACCTATGCCAAGCCCGAAGAGGTGAAAATGAAACATTTAGCCCTCGATTTGGCCGTAGACTTTTCTTCCAAAACCCTATCGGGGAGTGCTACTATTTATTTTGACAAAAGTGATTTCGCCAGCCTGTGGCTCGACACCAAAGCTCTTGAAATCAGGAAAATCAGTGGTGCCGATGGCTCCGAGCGCAGCTTCAAGCTTCATCCCGCGCAGGAACACCTCGGCCAGGCTTTGGAGATTGCCCTGCAAGATGGCGACACCAGCGTGCGCATAGAATATGTCACCTCACCCGAGGCGGAAGCTTTGCAATGGCTCGCTCCTGTGCAAACAGCCGGGAAAGAACAACCCTTTTTGTTTACCCAATCGCAGGCCATACTGGCACGCAGCTGGATTCCTCTTCAAGATTCGCCCGGTATACGGTTTACCTATGAGGCCAAAATCACCGTTCCGGCTCAGCTCATGGCCCTTATGAGTGCCGAAAATCCTACCGAGAAATCAGCAGATGGCGTTTACCGATTTGCTATGCCTCAGCCTATTCCGGCTTATCTGATGGCGCTTTCCGTGGGCGATGTGGCTTTTGCCTCAGTTGGAGCGCGCACAGGCGTGTATGCCGAGCCATCCGAACTGGAGCGCTGCGCCTATGAACTGGGAGAAATGGAGCAAATGCTTAACGCTGCCGAAGCACTTTATGGGCCCTACCAGTGGGGACGCTATGATGTGATTGTACTGCCGCCCAGCTTTCCTTTTGGCGGAATGGAAAACCCACGCCTGACCTTTGCCACGCCTACCATTATTGCGGGTGATCGTTCACTAACTTCCTTGATTGCCCATGAGCTAGCGCATAGCTGGTCGGGGAACTTGGTGACCAATGCCACCTGGAACGATTTCTGGCTCAACGAAGGCTTTACTGTGTATTTTGAAAACCGCATCATGGAAGCCGTTTATGGAAAAGAATATGCCGAAATGCTGGCCAGCTTATCGCTCAAAGATTTGCAGGAAGAAGTAGCCGCCATGACAGCCGCAGGGCAAGCAGGCGATACGCGCCTGAAGCTAGACCTGAAAGGCCGCAATCCGGATGATGGAGTGACCAGCATTGCTTATGACAAAGGGTATTTCTTCTTGCGCCTGCTCGAAGAGCGCGTAGGCCGCGACAAGTTTGATGTGTTCTTGAAAGAATATTTCACCACTCATGCCTTTAGCGTGATGGATACTGAGGGCTTTATTGCCTATCTGAACACCCATTTATTAGAGAAAAATGGCGTGGCCGTAGACACCACCCTATATGCCCAGTGGATTTATGGCGAAGGCTTACCGAGCAATCATCCACAGCCTTCGGCTGCCCGCTTTGAGCAGGTAGATACCGAGCGCAGCGCTTGGGAGCAAGGAAAAGCTGCCACCAGCTTGAATACAAAAGCCTGGAGCACACACGAGTGGGTATATTTCCTGCGCACCTTGCCGGAAACCCTTAGCTTGGAGCAAATGCAGGAATTAGACCAAGCCTTTGGCTTTACCCAATCCGGAAATGCGGAAATTGTGACCGTATGGTTTACGCAAGCGGTGAAGCTAGGCTATGAAGCTGCTTATCCGGCCATGGAGGCCTTTTTGGTAAAAACAGGCCGCAGGAAGTTTTTAATGCCTATTTACAGCCAAATGGCTGCCACGGAACAAGGTATGCGCATGGCCAAAGCCATTTATGCCAAGGCGCGCCCTAACTACCATTTTGTAAGTTCTAATTCGCTGGATAAACTACTGGGCGTAACCGCTCAATAATATCAGGCCTTCTTTTCTTTGATAGAAGGCAAGGTGATTTCAAAGACAGTGCCCTCATTGGGGGTGCTGTCTACTTGTATGGTTCCTTGCAGGGATTCCACCTGCGATTTTACCAAATACAGTCCAATTCCTTTTCCCTCAATGTGCGGATGAAAACGCTGATAGGGATTAAACAGCTTTTCTTTCAGCTTTTCCAGCTCCATCCCCAGTCCATTATCCACAAAGCGAATCAAAATACCATTGCTTAAGGTTTTGAGACTAATGCTGATGTGAAGCAAACGATCGGCACTTCGGTATTTAATGGCATTGCTAAGCAGATTATTTAAAATACTCTCCAGAAAAGCCCTTTTGGTATAAATGGGCGACTTGAGTTCATCGATAATGCTCACCTGCGCTTTTATTTCCTCTAAGGTATCCGAAAACTGATTTTGCACCTTATTGAAAAGCTCCGCTACCGAAACCCATTCGAGGTTTTTACTTTCCGAAATCTTAATATCAATCATGCTGTTCAGGTCGCGGATGCTTTCGTCCAGCTCCTGCCCCGATTTGTGCAGCAGGTTCATTTCCTCATGATACCCTTTAAGGCGTTGGTCGTGCATCAGGATATTAATCAGACCCAAAATACGCGCCACCGGACTTCGTAAATTATGCGAAGCGATATAGCTAAACTGCTGTAATTGATTGTTTTGGTGCAACAATTCCGCATTTACCGTAGAGAGATTTTCCGTACGCTCCTCCACCTTTCTCATCAGTTCTTCATTGAAATGCTTCAGCAGGGCATTGCTTTTCTTGCGCTGATAGGTACTGCGCCAGAGCACCAATACTAAAGCCAAAAGGGATAAGAGCAAGACCCCTGAAAACACAAGGAACATATTGGTTCGCTTTTCTGCAAACTCTTGTTCGCGCTTCAAAAACTCCGCCTCTGCCTTAAACTTATCGGTTTGATAGGAGATACTCAGGTTTTCTATGGCCTTTATTTTCTCATCCGAAAGCAGGGAATCGCCATAGGCATTGTACACTTTGTAAGTAGCCAGGGCTTCCTTAATGCGTCCGGTTTCTTCATACAAACTATACAGAATCGCTAAAGCATCGAGGGTTTGAGGCCGTAGGCCAAAAGCTTTGCTGATGTCCATGCATTTTTCCACGTACTGCACAGCCATGTCGTACTGTTTCAGGGCCTGGTAGTTTTTGGCCAATCCCAAATAGGAAAAACAATAGCCCAAGGGACTTTTCTTATCTTCCGGTAAGGCCAGCGAAGAATCATAATACATGATGGATTCACTGTAGCGCTTTTCGATGAGGTAGGCTTCACCCAAATTGTTATAAATGTAGGAAAGGGTGTAATCCTCCTGTGGCTGGGTCTTTTCGAGGCGAAGGGCTTCTTCCAAATAATAAATGGCGCTATTAAAATCGCCCTTGTACACATAATTGCGCCCGAGGAAATTGGTAATCGAGGAGAGGTTTTTTACGCCAATCATCTTGCCCAAAGCATAGGACTGAAGTAAGTATCCGTGTGCCTCTTCTACCGAGCCCATGGTGGAATAGAGGTTGCCCAAGGTCATGTAAGAATTAGAAATAGAGGCCGAATCTTTAAACTGCTCCGCTAGTTGCAAGCTTTTGAGCGTATGATCCAGCGCCAAGTCAAGGTTGCCCAGCCTGCGGTTGATGCGCTTCAAGATATCGTGTGCGCCTTGTTCGCCCAGCAGGTATTCTTCTTCTAGGGCAATTTGCAGGGCGCGTTGACCTAAGTCATGAGCTATACCAAGGTCCGTATTGTAAAAATCGTTAGCCAGCTGAATGAGGGTATCGGCTTGCTGCTGCGGGTCGGGCAGGGATTGCACCATTTCATTGATAGCCTCCAGCCTTTGCTCTTTGTCCGATTGGGCAAAAACCACCGAAGTCCAAAAAAGAAAAATGACCACTACTCGTGTACGCATACGCTCCCTGAATGAAAAAGAAAGATAGATAAAATAAGTGATACAAAATAACGGCTTAATCCATTAATAGATTAAAGCTTGCATTCCGCGTACCAATTAGGCATTTGACCGAATTACACAGGACATGGCGCAGGAAAAGGGCAAAAAAAAAGCGGCTGTTACACCGCTTTCTTCTGTTTATCCATTCATGGAAACCAAGAACTCTGTATTGTCTTTGGTTCCTTTCATTTTGTCTAATAAGAATTCGATGGCTTCGCGTGAGTTCATGTCGGACATAAACTTGCGGAGTATCCAGATTCTAGATAGTTCTTCTTTGTCAATCAATAGGTCTTCTCTACGTGTACCCGATGAAGGCACATCAATAGCCGGATAGATGCGGTTGTTCGACAACTTACGATCCAACTGAAGCTCCATATTACCGGTTCCTTTGAATTCTTCAAAGATTACCTCATCCATTTTAGAACCTGTATCAATCAAGGCCGTGGCAATGATAGTCAATGAACCGCCATTTTCTAAATTACGGGCTGCACCAAAGAAACGCTTAGGCTTGTGCAAGGCATTGGCATCCACCCCACCCGATAAGATTTTACCGGAAGAAGGCACCACCGTATTGTAGGCACGCGCCAAACGGGTGATAGAATCCAATAGAATCACCACATCGTGACCGCACTCTACCATGCGCTTGGCTTTTTCCAATACAATGCTCGATACTTTCACGTGTTTTTCGGCTTGCTCATCGAAGGTAGAGGCAATCACCTCGGCCTTTACGCTGCGCGCCATGTCCGTTACTTCTTCGGGACGTTCGTCAATCAACAATACAATCAGGTAAACTTCCGGATGGTTTTCGGCAATGGCATTGGCAATTTGCTTCAAAAGCACGGTTTTACCGGTTTTGGGCTGAGCCACAATCATCCCACGCTGTCCTTTTCCTATAGGAGCGAACAAATCGAGGATACGGGTAGAGTAATTATCGTGACTTTTAGTGCTGAGGCGAAGTTTTTCTTCAGGGAAGAGAGGCGTAAGGTATTCAAAAGGTACGCGGTCTCTGATTTCTTCGGTGGTTTTACCATTGATGGTTTCCACGCGTAGGAGGGCAAAATATTTCTCGCCTTCTTTGGGCGGACGGATTTGGCCTTTCACGGTATCTCCGGTTTTCAAACCAAACAATTTGATTTGCGAAGGCGATACATAAATATCATCGGGGCTGGCCAAGTAATTATAATCCGGTGAGCGTAGGAAGCCATAGCCATCTTGCATGATTTCCAAAACGCCTTCGTTTACAATCATGCCATCAAAATCTTTGATGGTTTGGTTATAGCGCGAAGCTGGGGCTTTTCTTTCTTCTTGCTCGCGAGGTGCTCTGGCCTCTTGGTTTTCTTCGTTGCGAGGAGTTTGCTCCTTAGGCTCGCGGGCTTCTCTTGGCTCGCGCTGCTCCCTAGGCTCTTTTTGCTCTCTCGGTTCACGCTGCTCTCTGGCTTCGCGTGGTTCTCTTTCTTCCCGCTGCTTGGGTGCGCGCTCGGCCTGTACGGGCTGGGCGTTTCTGTCTTTTCTTTCGGGCTTGTCTTGCGTATTCTTGGCGCCTTTGTTTTCGGCACCTATGTTGAACGAGCGAAGGATATCTTCAGCATTGTCGGCTTCCGGAGCGGCCGGACTTTCAGCGGCAGGGCTGCTGCCTTCTTCTACATTGACCCTGCGCGGGCGAAGATTCTTGCGGCTATCTTTAGCAGGCACATCTTCTACCACTACGGCTTTTCTTTTAGCACCCGGCAATTTCTTCTCGAGTTCTTTTTCGGGAGTGATGGCTTGTTGGTCAAGGATTTTGTAGACCAGTTCTTTTTTGGAAAGTTTTTTGAAATTTTCCACCCCCAAACTTTCAGCAATTTCTTTTAACTCAGAAAGAAGTTTGAGATTTAAATCTTCAATGTTATACATAAAATACGTTATACAAGTGTTTGCAATGGCCAGAACGGCAAATCATTGCGGGAATGAATGTGTTTTGAATAAGGGTAAAATGATTGTAAGTAGCAGAATTAACTTTAAAAGGAGAAAGTTTCTGTATGTGCTTAAGACAGCGCAATAATAGTACTATCTATCTATACGAGTCAATAGCGCTGTTTAAATTTGTGCTAATTTAGGAATAAATTTCTTAAAATGCCTCGCGATTTGGCTTATATAAGCAGAATCACCTTAATTTGTTTAAAAATACCCTTTTTACATGCTACAGGTACACGTAATACGCGAAAATAAACTACAGACCATTCAGGCCCTTCAGAAGAAAAACTTCCCACAAGCCGAGCAAGTGGTGGAACAGGTGCTAGGCCTCGACCAGCAGCGCAAAGAAACCCAAGCCCAGCTCGACCAGCACTTGGCGGAGTCGAACGCCTTGGCCAAATCCATAGGCGCTTTGATGAAGGAAGGCAAAAAAGAGGAAGCCGAAAAGCAAAAGTCGCGTACCGCGGAGCTAAAAACCCTTGCCAAAGATCTGGGCGATAGCCTGAGCCAATTAGAAGAACAGCTGCAAAAGCTTTTATATACCATCCCCAATACACCTCATAGCTCGGTGCCCGTAGGCAAAAGTGCTGAAGACAATGAGGTGGTGACCCAATGGGGCACGGTGCCCAGCTTACCAGAAAATGCGCAAGCCCACTGGGACTTGATCAAACAATACGATATCATCGACTTCGACTTGGGGGTGAAAATCTCCGGAGCGGGCTTTCCCGTGTACAAAGGCAAGGGCGCGCGCTTGCAGCGTGCCTTGATCAATTTCTTTTTAGATGAAGCCCAAAAAGCCGGATACTATGAGGTGCAGCCGCCCATAGTGGTAAACGAAGCCTCGGGCTATGCCACGGGCCAGCTGCCCGATAAGGAAGGCCAAATGTACCATGCCACAGCCGATGATTTGTACCTTATCCCTACGGCTGAGGTGCCTATTACCAATATCTACCGCGATGTGATACTCACCGAAAAAGACTTGCCGATTAAAAACGTAGGCTATACGCCTTGTTTCCGTAGGGAAGCCGGCTCCTGGGGCGCCCATGTGCGCGGGCTCAACCGCCTGCACCAGTTTGATAAGGTGGAGATTGTACAAATACAGCAGCCGGAGAAATCCTATGCCGCGCTGGAAGAAATGAGCAGCTATGTGCAAGGCCTTTTGCAAAAACTGGAACTGCCCTACCGCGTATTGCGCCTATGCGGGGGCGATATGGGCTTTACTTCGGCCCTTACCTACGATATGGAAGTGTACAGTGCCGCTCAGCAGCGCTGGCTGGAGGTAAGCTCGGTGAGTAATTTTGAAACCTACCAAGCCAACCGCCTCAAGCTACGTATGAAATCAGAAGATAAGAAAACCCAACTGCTGCATACGCTCAACGGAAGTGCCCTGGCCCTGCCCCGCATTGTGGCGGCCTTGCTGGAAAACAACCAGCGCGAGGACGGCATCTTCCTACCTAAGGTGCTGCACCCCTATTTGGGCTTTGAGAAGATTTAAGCCCAGAGCGTAATCTATATCCTTTTTACGGGAAGCATGGCCTAGGCTGCGCTTCCCGTTTTTTTTGTGCTGGGGCGAAGGAATTTTACATGAGCCTTACAAATTGCCCGACCAAGCTTGCGCAAATGCCAATAAATGACCTAATTAAGGGCAGAAAGGAAGATATCTCTTTTCGGTTAAAGTAAATATAATGGCACTAGTGGCGGATATACGCAAGTTAGCGGTCAGGCTAAAAAGACACGACCACGAAATAAAAATTCAATAATTGAGCATTGAAAGATGACAAATTTAATTACGATAAGAGAGTACGAAACAAACGACAAGGATGATATCATTAATTTAATTAGGTTGAATACACCAGAATTTTTCGCAACTGACGAAGAAGAAGACTTAAACAAATATTTAGAGACAGAAAGAGAACTCTATTATGTATTACTGTATGACGGAAAAATTGTTGGTTGTGGTGGAATCAATTTTGCAGACAGCAAGACAATAGGTAAAATTAGTTGGGACATATTTCATCCTGACTATCAAGGAAAATCTTTGGGAACAAAACTATTGAAGCACAGAATTGACAAACTTAACTCAATTGACAGTATTCAAAAAATTACTGTTAGAACTTCACAGGTTGCATATAAATTTTACGAGAAACAAGGTTTTGAACTATTTGAAATTATAAAAGACTATTGGGCAGAAGGGTTTGACTTGTATGGTATGAAGTATAAACAAAAATGAAAACTACAATGAAAAATGAAGCCCGAACCGCTAACAGCCGTTTTGCAAAAGCGGGGGGGGGGCGTGCTTCTATGAAAGTGAAGTGCTAAATTCAAGCTTTGTGCATCTAATGAAGTTTAGTGATAAAAATCCCCGCCTTCGCAAAGCGGCAAAACGTTGTACCCACTGAAAAAAACTAACGAATGATACCAACAGAATTTGAAAATCCCTATCTAGCGCAAGTCTCCTGGCTTGGGCATTGCGTGAAGGCAGGACTTGTGCTGTTCATGGAATAGGTATTTCGAATATCTACGTCTGGAAATTTGAAATACGCGTCACAAGTCTCGCTTTGCTAAGACTTGCGCCAGAGAAGAGCTTAACTGGAAACCGCGCTCAATAACAATGAAGCATAGCAGAAAATGAAACTATCCATCCGCTTTTTTAACGACCGCGAAGTGCGGGCACTCTGGGATGACAGCCAAGCCAAGTGGTGGTTTAGCGTGCTGGATATTGTGGGGGTTTTAAATGAAGAACCGGATTACGCCAAAACCCGAAACTATTGGAAATACCTAAAAAACAAGCTCAAAAAAGAGAATAATCAGTTGGTTAGTGTCACTAACCAACTGAAGCTAAAGGCTGCTGATGGAAAAAAGTATAATACAGATACGCTGGACAGTAGTGGTGTGATTGAGTTGGCAAAGCTCTTTCCCAACAACAAGGCAACACCATTTTTGGACTGGTTTCTTTACAGCGATACCAGCATAGATGGGCAAAGTAAAAAGAAAGCGTATTCGCTTTTTGAGAGTACTCTCATCCACGAATTTGAAATAGGTACTACCAAAGGCTTACAACAAATACATGCATTTTTGTTTGGCGGCTTGTATGATTTTGCCGGGCAAATAAGGGAAAAGAGCATTTCAAAGGGAGGCTATCAGTTTGTATATGCCCAACATTTGAAGGGGACCTTGCAAGGTATAGATGCCATGCCCCAAAATACACTCGCAGAAATTGTCCACAAGTATGCTGAAATGAACAAGGCACATCCTTTTATGGAAGGCAATGGCCGTAGTACCCGAATATGGCTGGATTTGATACTTAAAAAGCATCTGAAAAAGTGTGTAGACTGGAGTAAAATCAAAAAAGAGGAGTATATGAATGCTATGATTATTAGCACGGTGGATAGCAGTGTTTTAAAAGCTTTAATAGAACCGGCACTGACTTCTAAAATCAACGACCGCGAAATGTTCATGAAAGGAATTGACTATTCGTATTACTACGAGGAATAATTAAGGCAAATAGAATCAGCTCACTAGCACAAGTCTTCTGGCTTGGGCATAGTGCGTAGGCGAAACTTGCGCGATTCTTGGAACGAATCTCTCGCATAATCTAAGTGTGGAAATTTGAAATACGCGACACAAGTCTCGCTTTGCTAAGACTTGCGCCAGAGAAGGTCGTGGAAAAACAGAAGGCATAAGAATACGATTGCGCCAGCAATTGAGTTCTAGTTTTGTTATAGAGGGCATTGCAAATGCCTATGTACGATTGCAGTCGCAATGCAATTGCGACCGAGCGGAGAAGGCCGTTAACATATCTATAACAACAGTTAACATTTCATTAACAAAATAACAGATGAGAGTCATTTATTTTTGAGAAAAAAATAATATGAAAAACAAAAAACACTTCTACACACTTCAAATTCTTCTACTATTTAGTATACCTCTCAAAGCACAGTCACAGAAACATTCATTTGCTTACCAAAACTTTAATCAGGCATATGAAATACTAAACAGTTCCATCAAACAGCATGGAATATTAGATCCCATGATCGGTATAAAGCTGGAAATTATCGGGAAATATTATGATGAGGGTCACCCATATCACCCTGATAGTCTGGTAAGTAGAAACCTGACTGCTACCCTAGTATATCAAATGGGAAATATAGAGGAACGTGGTATTGAAAAAAGAGGAGACAGAGAAACTAGCTATGTTAATAAATTTATTTCCAATAGATATTTCTATTTAGACAAGGGAAAGCAATTTTATTTCGAAATATCTAAAGATAAAAGTTCTAACTTAAAAGAATACTCCAAGATCATCCCACAGATGATTCTTAATGAGGCTAAATTGAATGCAAAATCTTTAAATTATTTAGGACAAGAAAATCATTATAATATTATTTCTTATGTGGATGCTAATAATGAAATATGGCAAATTTATATCGGCACAGAAGACCATTTACTTCATAAAATGACTAATCTATACTTTGATGATAGAATGGGAGATTCCTATGAAATTATAGAATTTGACAACTATAAATTGGTGAACAATTTGATGCTTCCCGGGAAATTCAAAAAACATAGGTTGAATCAAATTGTTAGAGATTGGGATGTATCATACTTTCAAATAAACGATAAGCTAGATTGGAGCTTACCCGATTCTATACAGATAAAGCATGCTACTAAGGATTATACTTATAAGTTAACCTCAGATAGTATTTTCATAAATCCAATTACAAAAAATATCTATGAAATTCTATTGCCCCAGACTAACAATAGGTTATTACTGGCGCTTTTTGACAAGTATTCCGTTTTAATTGAAGGCTCCTATCATAGCATACATGGTGATTTAGTGATAAAAAAAATAGAAGAAAAATTCCCTAAGCACCCGGTCAAGTATTTTTCTTATAGCCATCTTCACCACCAATACATTGGTTTTGTTAGAAGTATTGCTGCCAATGGCGGCACAGTTATCGCTCCTGAGTCGCACTATGGGCTGATCGAAAAAATGGTGAACAGTAAACACTCTTTAAATCCAGACAGACAAGCTGAAATTAATGAAAAATTAAAGTACGAGCTTTTTGACAAGGAATATACCCTTAAAGACAAGCATAATCAATTACAGATTTATAATATCGGCCCCATACATACAGCTCAATATTCAGTATTCTATTTCCCGGAGGCCAAACTGCTCATGGTGGGAGATTTACTTTGGGTTTATGAAAATGAAAATATAAATCATTTATCGGGGAGAACATTAGAGCTTTTTAAGAAATTGCAGAAATTAAATCTGGATATTGATCAAATGATAATTTCATGGCCTGTAGATGGTTATAAAATAAAGAATTATGTTGATTACAAAGAGTTTCAATCAAAAGGTGAATTGTCTGAAAAGAACAAATAATTATTCCACGATAACTAAAGTAGTAGTATACCTAAAAATAGTTGACCTCTACCAGTGGAAGGCTTTTAATTTCACTTAGTGTAAAGGCTAGGCTTGTGCGGATACTTGTACAAGTCTAGCTTTGCTAAGACTTGCACTAGTAAAGCAAAACAATCAACTGCTTAGTGACACTAACCAACTGAAACTATTTCATTATAATAAAAACCAATCCATCATAGTAAAAATGCGACCATTTTGAAGAGAAGATGCCTGTAACTCCCCTGCGGGGTGGGCGTCTTCGCTTAAAATCGTTTTGCTTATGTTACACTGGATAGATTCCCTTCACCAAAAGCTCTTTTTCAAGCTTTTTGCCCTCGGCACCCGCATTTTATTGGCTATAGGTTTTATCCCTTCGGGTATGAAAAAGGTATTGGGCATGCGCTTTACCCAGCTTACGGCAGATACGCCCATTGGCTTTTTCTTTGAAGCGATGTACCAAACGGGCTTTTACTGGAATTTCCTGGGCGGAGCCCAAGTGCTGGCGGCATTACTACTGCTGATTCCGCGCACGCGAATTCTCGGAGCCTTGCTCTATTTCCCACTGATTGTGAATATCTTTCTCATCACCGTTTCCCTGCATTTTAGAGGCACTTGGGTGATTACCGGACTCATGTTATTGGCAAGTATCTATCTCTTGGTATTAGAACACAAAAGCCTGCGTCCGCTATTCCTTAAAAGCCAATCAACTGCTTGATTTTGTGATAGATTTCGGTGTTTTCATAAATACCGGAGAATTTTTCTGCGCCCGGGCCATAGGCAAATACAGGCACCATGGCTCCGGTGTGATGTCCGGTAGTAAACTGATATTCGATTTCGTTGTATTTACCCTCATTGCTGCCAATGGCAAAGCCTCCCGTTTCATGATCGGCCGTAACAATCACCAAGGTTTCCCCATCGGCCTTGGCAAATTCCAGCACTTGCGCAATGGTGGCATTGAAATCAAGCATTTCGGCAATCAGGTAATCGGCCTGGTTCTCATGTCCGCCCCAGTCGATTTGCGAGCCTTCTATCATCACAAAAAAGGGCTTTTCGCCTTTTATACGCTGCAAGAGCTGAATGCTGGCTTTTCCCAAGATATCGCCTCGGCCACTGAGCATAGGCGGCATTTCCAAAGCGCCAATCAAGCAGCCCAGTTTTTCGTTTTTCCATTCTTCGGCCGTAGGCAAGGCATCTAACACCAAGTGGTAGCCTTGGGCGCGTAGCGAATCGAGGTAGTTGAGACTGTCTTTTCGCTGATTGAAGTAATTGATTCCGCCTCCCACAAAATAATCTACCCCCGAGCGGTGCAAATAGGTGGCAATTTCCTCTTCGTATTTGCGGAACTTCACATGGGCAAAAAAGGAAGCCGGAGTAGCATGCGTGATGGAAGAAGTCGCCACCAGTCCGGTTTTCCAGCCTTGGGCATGCAGAGTTTCCAGCAAGGTTTCGGCCGGTAGGCTATCTTTATCCATTCCTATGGCTTTGTTGTAGGTTTTCTGACCAAAAGAAAAGGCCGCAGCACCGGCAGCTGAATCGGTGATTTTATGCGAATAGGAGGATGTTTTACTTAAGCCCACCACGGGAAATTGCTCCAAAGCCAAGGGCTGATCGGAGGCATACAATACACTGGAAAGCTGGCTTACACCCATCCCATCGCCCACCATCAGAATCACATTTTTGGGTTGGGGATTTGCTACAGGTGCGGGGTTTTCACAGGCAGTAAAGGCCAGGAGGGCCAAGGAGGTCAATAGAGAAAAATGCTTCATGGAGGTAAAAAAACGTTACACAAAAATACAGGCTGCCTTTCGACAACCTGTTATGTAAGCATTACTTTTTTATGAATGGTCTACAACAGATCATTGGCGAGATTGGCCAGTTCCGAGCGTTCGCCTTTCTCTAAAGTGATGTGGGCATACAAAGGATGGTCTTTGATGCGGTCGATTAGATAACTGAGTCCATTACTTTGCGAGTCGAGGTAAGGCGTGTCAATTTGGTAGATATCGCCCGTGAATATGATTTTGGTATTTTCTCCGGCTCGGGTAATAATGGTTTTCACCTCATGCGGGGTGAGGTTTTGGGCCTCATCCACAATAAAGAAAATATTGGAAAGGCTTCGCCCGCGTATGTAAGCCAGAGGCGTGATCACCAGTTTTTCCAAATTCACCATTTCAGTCAGGCGGGTGGCTTCCTTATCGCCTTCGCCAAATTGGTTTTGGATAAACTTCAGGTTGTCCCACAGCGGCTCCATGTAGGGATTGAGCTTAGATTTGATATCGCCCGGTAAGTAGCCAATATCCTTATTGCTCAGCGGCACAATGGGGCGCGCGAGGTAAATCTGCTTGTATTCCCTGCGCTGCTCCAAGGCGGCCGCCAAGGCTAGCAAGGTTTTTCCTGTGCCTGCCACGCCTTGTATGGTTACGAGGCGCACATCGGGGTTCATAAGGGCATGTATGGCGAAGGTTTGCTCAGCGTTGCGCGGTTTTATGCCATAAATCGGCCTTTTATCCACCTTTTCTATCAGTTGGTTAGCGGCATTGTAATAAGCCAGCACCGAATTTTTATCACTTTTCAGGATAAAATAACTGTTGTTGGCTGGCTTCTTGCGCCCACTGATGACTTTCTTGGGCTCAGCGCCTCCGGTTTCATAAATGGTATTGATGCTCTCGGGGTCGAGGTTTTCGAGCACGGTTTTTCCACTGTGCAGCTCTTGCACGTTTTTGATTTTGCCCGTTTCGTAATCTTCGGCTTGCAGGTTCAGCGACTTAGCTTTTAGGCGCAGGTTGATATCCTTGCTTACCAAAATCACCTTTTTGCCTTTGGCTTCCTGCTGCAGCTTGAGGGCGGCATTTAGTATTTTGTGGTCGGCCTTATCTTCATTAAATATCACCGAAGCATCCAACTTGCTATCGTTGGCCATCAGCACCTTAAACTTTCCCTTTTTGGGGCCATTGAGCGGAATCCAGTCTTGCAGCATGTGGTCGCTGGCCAGCTTGTCGAGCAGGCGGATAAATTCGCGCGCCTCGAAATTCTTGGTATCGTTCCCTTTCTTAAAATTGTCCAGCTCTTCGAGCACAGTAATGGGTATGCCCACATCGTGTTCTTCAAAGTTCATGATGGAGTCGTGGGAGTAGAGAATCACGGAGGTGTCGAGCACAAAAATCTTCTGCTCTTTTTTGGCTTTTTGCATAGTGGACTAGTAAAAGTGACGAGCCATAAGGCACGTTTTTAAGTTAGCAATATTTGAATGAAAGCGATATAAAAGAGGATTAATTTTGAATCAAATTTTTAAACCGCGCATAAGGTTGTAATTTCATCGTTTCTAAAAATGGGCCTACGCATTTTTTGATTTTGCCATGCATACGAAGAGAATCCTTTACAGCCTTTTATTTTTTTGCCTCCTCGGCCTTTCCGCCTCTGCCGGACCGATAAAAAAGGTCTTGAAACTGATAGAAAAGCAGAAATACGAAAAAGCGGAAAAGACGGTGCTGAGAAAACTCAGCAAAGACAGCCTGAATTCGGGCATGCGCTATGCCTATGCACGGCTGTGGGTGACGCCCGACTACCCGGAGTACCATATTGATTCGGCCCATCGCTATATTATTCAAGCTCAGTCTGATTGGGCGATTTCTTCTGAAAAAATGAAGAAAAAAATGAAAAAAGACGGCCTCGATTCACTCGGTTTACAGGCCTTTAAGCAGCAAGTAGATAGCCTCGCCTTTGCCCGTGCCCAAGCAGCCGATACCTTAGCCGCCTATCAGTATTTTTTGGATGAGTTCTCTGATGCCCTTGAATATAGGACAGCACGCGCGCTCCGCGATGAAAGGGCCTACCAAATCGCGAAAAGGGAAAATACCTATGAGAGCTATTTGTACTTTCTGCGCACCTATCCCGATGCTCAGCAAGCTAAGGATGCACGTGAGTTTTATGATATTTTGCTTTTTGAAGAAAAAATTAGGGATAAAAAGCTCGCCAGCTTCCGCCAGTTTTTACAGGAATATCCTAATACACCCTACCGCAAAGAAGCCGAATGGCAAATTTTGCAAATCAGTACGGCCAGCAATACGCCCGAAAGCTTTCAAGCTTTTATGAAATCCTACCCTAACTCGGAGTGGCGCAGCAAGGTGCTCAATCGCCTGTATTGGGCCTACAAGGCAGAAGGAAAGAGTGCTGATTTTGTAGCGGCTTTTCCCTCGGAAGCCTTTACCGATTCGCTGGTGGCTTACCAAAGTCAGGTGCCTGCCTATAGCTTGCCCATCAGAGAAAAGGGGAAATATGCTTATATGAAGGAGAATGGCGAGTTACTCACCGACTTCCGCTACACGCAAATCCCAGAAGAAGATTTATGTGGAGCCTTAGTACGGGATTTTAGCGTGGTACAAAGCGAAGAAGATGTAGTGGTACTCAACCGAGCGGGAAAAGAGGTGATTACAGGTGATTGGGAAAATATAACCGTGCTCAACGAAGCCGCAGGAATCTTTGCCTTATCCTCCGACCAAGGGGATCAGGTATATAGGGTGGGCGAAGGCCTATTGGAATTGCCAATGGCGCATCAGGTTCGGAGTTTGGGGAATCACTACTTGGCTCTACAAACAGAGGCGCAAGGAAAATGGGCGGTCTATTCTTTAGGCGGCCATCCACTGCTTAGTGCCGAATGGGATAGTTTGCACTTGGTTCAGGAGCAAGTGTGGCTTAGAAAACAAGAACACTGGACCTGGCTTAGCCGAAAAGAACTAGAAAAGGTGGCGGATGGCAACTTGTCTCCTTGGGGACGAGCGATAGACCGTTTTTCGGTTTTTGAGGAAGAATATGTAGTGATAGAACAAGAAGGGAAAAAGGGACTGCTAAATGCCGAAGGAGAACTCGTATTTTCTGCAAAATGGGAATCCTTAGCACGAGTGGACGACCGCTGGATGGCCAGAGACAGCCTAGGCTTTCAATTCTTTAGTACCGATGGCAAAACGCCTTATTTGAAAAATCTGAGCCAATGGGCCGTGAACTCCCTGTTTATGATTGCCCAAAGTCAGCAAAAATGGACGGTGCTTACCCGAAGCCGCTACGATTTCCCCTCTTTCAGCTACGATAGTGCTCAGCTGCTGGGTGAGCATTTTGTATGGCTGGCTACGCAAGACAGTACCTGGCTCCTATTTGAAGGAGGACGCAAACTGCCCTTGAGTGCTCAGGACAAGATCCGTGTCCGCAGGCCTAATCAAGCTTTTGATGGCGAAGTAGAATGGATAGAAGTGCAAAATAGCAAAGGGTACATCCGGGTGTTCGACCAAAAAGGGCAAGAAATCCTGAACAATATCACGGAGACACCTTTATACCTGGCAGAACAAGCCATTGTGGCAGATAAAAAAGGGAAAAAAGGCTTGATAGATGGACAGGGTCAAAGCCTTGTGCCTATGAAATACGAGGCCATTGGCAATTACCGCGAGGGCATGGTTTCGCTTTTATTGAATAAGCAGTTTGGCGCCTATTTGCTGACCGAGAAAAAACTCATTCCCACCCAATACGAACGCCTCCTCAAAGCCTACACGGCAACCGTTTTGCTAGCGGCCAAAGGGGGTAAATGGGGATTTATCACTAGCGATAATCAGCCTTTGAGCGAATTTAGCTTTGATGAAGTACATTATTGGACGGATTCCGTGGCCTTGGTCCGCAATGATGAGGCTTGGAGCGTGTACGATTTTTATGAAGACGATTATCTGTATGAGGATATTGAAAATTTCCACTTTATTCGCCAAAGCGCGGAGGAAAATGTGTTGCAAATACTGACACCTAGCGGCTATGGCATTTACAGTAGCCTCCACGGAGAGGTGGTGCCGCCTACCTATAATGATTTATTGAACTTAGGTACGGCTGAGCAGCCTTTGTATTTTGCCGAGAAGCACGTGGCTGAGGCCGATTTTTATGTAGTGCTTTACCTCAATGCCAAGGGAGAAACCCTGCACAAGCAAGTGTTTACTCCCGAAGAATACGATTTTATTTATTGTGATAATTAAGCGCGCTGCATCTGCTGCGCCACCATGGCAATGCCTTCTTTAAAGGTGTGGGGGGTATAGCCAAGTACGCGTTTGGCTTTATCCAAAATAAAGCCCGTCCGTGCAGGCCTTTTGGCAGTTTGCTGAAAAGTGGAAGAATCAGCCGCCTTGATAAGGGATGCATCCAGCTGAAAAAACTCAGCCGTTTGCTGGGCCATTTCATAGGGCGTTAAGAAATCATCTCCCGAAATATTAAAAATCCCCTGAGCCTTTTGGCTCACAATGAGGTAGCAGCCCATGGCCAAATCTTCCGCCAAAGTGGGCGTGCGAAACTGGTCGGTCACTACTTGTATGCTTTTACCTGCTTCCAGGTTGTTTTTCACCCAAAGGATGATATTGCTACGGCTCATGTCGTGGGCAATGCCATATACCAGCACCGTGCGGGCAATGGCACAGGGGCAATTCGCCTTGCGCACCAATTCTTCCGCCTGCAATTTACTTTCCCCATAAAAGCTGATCGGGCTAGCCTCAGCTTCTTCCGCATACGGCCCGGCTGCCCCATCGAAAATAAAGTCGGTGGAAAGGTGCAGCAAAAAGCTATTTGTTTGCTCACAGGCCTCAATTAAGTAGCGTACCGCTTCCACATTCAACTGCTGACAGGCTTCTTGTTCGGTTTCGCATTGATCTACATTGGTCATGGCCGCGGTATGAATCACCGCATCGGGCGCGTGGCGGGTAATGCAGTCCATCACCTGCTGCCTTTGGGTAATGTCCAGCGACTCATAGGTATAGCGCTCCGTTTGTGGCAATCGGTTAGCACCACGTGCCGTGGCGATTAACTCAATTTGGGGGTTTTCGGACAACAAGGCTACGAGTTTCTGACCCAATAAACCATTAGAGCCGGTGAGCAAAATCTTCATGGGCTTTATTTTTTGACCTCCGGATATACGTATCCGTATTTTTTGGTCACTTCTTTTTTACTGATTTCTTCAATCTCCACCGTAATATACAAATCGGTAAGGGGCTTATCCATAGGGTTTTTCTGCACAGCCGCAATGGAATCAATCACGGCTAGGCCTTCCACCACTTGCCCGAATACGGTATATTCGCCATCGAGGTGAGGGGCTCCGCCCACTTCTGCATATACTTGCTTTTGGGTATCGTTAAAGCTCAGGTTTCTTACCGGGCCAAATTTCTCCGCCATCAGTGGTTTCATCTCTTCTATTTTGGCCATTATGCTATCTCCATTGTTGCTTTCTTGCCAAGCGATGATTTGCTTGCGCAGCTCTAGGTATTCGGGCATGCCCAAAAGTTTACGAAACTGGTCTTGCACACCGTATTCACGGGTATTGTTGATTTGCTGCTTAAGGTCTTCTTCTGTAAAGATTTTACCCTGCACAATGTAAAACTGACACCCGCTGGATTCTTTCTTGGGATTGACATCATCGCCCATGCGCGCGGCTGCCAAAGCACCTTTTTTATGAAAAAACTGGGGAACGAATTCTGCCGGAATGGTATAAGTAATTTTCTCTTGAACACCTTTTTTGGCATTTACATCACCCCCTTGTATCATAAAGCCCTCGATTACTCGATGAAATAAGGTGCTATCGTAGCTGCCATTTTCCACCAATTTGAGAAAATTGGCCTTGTGAAGGGGCGTTTCTTCATACAAAAGGGCTTTCATGCTGCCATAGGGCGTATTAATCACCATGATTTTTTCTTTATCGCCACAGCCAGCCATTACCAACAAAAATGCTCCAAATAGAAGGGAGAGGTATATTTTTCTCATACAGATTACGAAATTGACCCTGCAAGATACAGCCCTAGCGGAGAATATAAAAATCAAGAATTGATAGTGTTACTATCTAATTGATATGTATTACAAATTTATTTACTTGTTTTACTAACTTTTTTAACCTTCCTTCGTTATAAAGGCCATGCAGGAGTTATTACAGCGCATTCACATAAAAGTACACAGTGGCTTATACCACAAAGACCCTGAAACCTCGGTACTCGGACAGAAGATTTTGCAGGAATCGATACCGATGATTCATGAAATGGGTTTTGAGCACTTTACTTTCAAAAAGCTTGGCGAGCGTATTCAATCGACCGAGGCCAGTATTTATCGCTATTTTGAAAACAAACACCGTCTTTTGGTGTATTTAAGCTCTTGGTACTGGGCTTGGCTGGAGTATCGTATGGTGTTTGGTACTAACAACCTCGCCAGTGCAGAGGAGCGTTTGGCCAAGGCCATTGAGATAGCCGTAGAACCTTGGAAAGAGCCGCTCACGCATGGATCGATAAACATTTACCTGCTCAATCAGATTATTATAGCCGAATCGAGCAAATCTTTTTTGTTAAAAGAGGTGGATGCCGTAAATAAAGAAGGCTTTTATGCCGGATATAAGCAACTTTGCAAGCGGCTGAGTGGTTTTATAGCGGAAGTAAACCCTGCGTATGCCAACCCTACGGCTTTGGCCTCCACGGTAATGGAAGGAGCACATCTGCAAGTGTATTTTGCGGCCCATTTGCCTTCACTTACCGACATCAATATGAATAACGAAGGCCTGAGTGCATTTTTTAAACACTTGGTATTGACTACCCTAAAACAGTAATGTATGGAAAAAGAGACGACCTATACCCCACTTAAGCGGCTGACGCAGCTCCTCAGCGTAGACAAGCGCGAGGTGGGCCATATTTATATTTACGCTATGTTCAATGGTTTGATTAACCTATCGCTTCCTTTGGGTATTCAGGCCATTATCAATTTTATTAGCGGTGGGATGGTATCTACCAGCTGGATTGTGCTAGTGAGTTTGGTGATTACGGGGATAGCCCTAACCGGATTGCTGCAAATTGTGCAGTTGCGTGTAATCGAGCGTTTACAGCAACGGATTTTTACCCGTGCTGCCTTTGAGTTCACCTATCGTTTGCCCCGCCTAAAAACCGAATCGGTGCTGGGCATGCATCTTACTGAGCTGATGAACCGCTTTTTTGATACCTTTTCGGTACAAAAAGGTCTCTCCAAACTCTTGGTAGACTTCTCAGTAGCGGCCTTGCAAATGGTTTTCGGTTTGATTTTGCTTTCCTTCTATCATCCTTTCTTTGTCATATTCGGTTTTATCCTGCTCATCATCCTTTTGCTTATGTTCCGTTTCTTGGGCCCTCGGGGTATGGAATCGAGCTTGGAGGAATCAAAATATAAATATGCCGTGGCGCACTGGTTGGAAGAAATGGCCCGTACCATAGGTGTAATCAAGTTGGCCGGATATACTGAAATGCCACTTAAGAAAACCAACAAACTAGTAAATGGCTACCTGGGAGCCCGTAATACACATTTTTCTGTGCTGGTTTCGCAATATTACTTTATGGTGGCCTTCAAAGTGCTGGTGGCGTCCTCCTTTCTTGCACTGGGCGGGATGCTGGTGATTGAGCAACGCATGAACATCGGTCAGTTTGTAGCTTCCGAAATCATCGTGCTTTTGGTGCTGGGTTCAGTAGAAAAGCTCATCACTAGTTTTGAAACCATTTACGATATCCTGACTTCTTTGGAAAAAATGGGCTATGTTACTGATTTGCCCCTAGAGAGCGAGGAAGGAAAAGAAAAGCTCAAGGATTCGGAAGAAGGCTTTGCGGTAGATTTCCGTCAGGTATCATTCACATATCCACAGAAAAAAGATTACCAAATACACAACCTCAACCTAAGCATACAAGCGGGCGAAAAGGTGTGCCTCACCGGGCCTGCAGGCTCAGGCAAATCGCTGGTTACCAATTTGATGACGGGCATGTTTGAGAGTTACCAAGGAAGTATCTCTTTTGACAAAGTCCCTATGACCAACATAAACTTGATTGATTTGCGTACGCGCATAGGTGATACCCTTCCTTCAGAAGAGTTGATTTTGGCTACTTTGGAAGACAACATCACTCTGGGCCGCGAGGGAATAACCTTGGAAGACCGACAGAAAGCCGCTGATATTGTTTCCCTCAGCGACTGGATAGCCGACCAGCAAGATGGCTGGAAAACTATTATCAATCCGGATGAGGAACAGTACTCGGTATACCTGCGCAATAAGATAATTCTGGCAAGAAGTATTGTGCACAAGCCGCGCCTGTTGCTATTGGAAGAACAAAACTGTCTGCTAGAGCAAAAAGCACAAAACAAGTTTTTTGACTACATATTCAGTTCGGATTTTAAAGCCACCGTAGTAATGGTGAGCAAAAGTCCTGAAGTATTGGCACGCGCCAATCAGGTAGTATTAATCAACCACGGGGTGTGGATACAAAGCGGCCCCTGGGAAGAAGTGAGCAAACATCCTTACTTTTTAAGCTAATTTGTCATGCTGAACATATCGAAAAATAGAATCAAAGGAAAGGTCGACCTCAATCGTTATGAGTCGTACCAATGGGTGATGGAAGAAGACTTCAAAAGCCTTCCAAGAGTGCTGATGCTTTTGTTTGGACTGATGGTAGCCCTCATGTTCCTCCCCTGGACACAGAATATACAATCGCGAGGATTTATCACCACGCTCAATCCCAGCCAACGACCACAGATGGTGAACACCATTATTCCGGGTAAGATTGACAAGTGGTATATCCGTGAAGGACAGTTTGTAAACAAAGGCGATACCATAGTAAAACTCACGGAGATTAAAGACGATTACCTCGACCCTGCTTTACTTTCGCGTACGGAAGAGCAAATAGAAGCCAAAGAGCGCACCGTGCGCTCGTATCAGGATAAGGTACAAGCCCTTGATGCCCAAATCATCGCCTTGGAAAATGCCCGTAAGCTGAAACTCGAGCAAGCCCGCAACTATGTGATGCAGGCGCGCCTAAAGGTAGAATCCGATAGCATGGATGTACTGGCGGCCGAAACCAATTTCCAGATTGCCGAAAGGCAACTTCAGCGTACCGAAACCTTGTTCAAGGAAGGCTTGAAATCGGTAGTGGAAGTGGAAAACCTGAAAAACAAAACCCAAGAAGCAGCCAGTAAAAAGATATCGGCTGAAAATAAACTCTTGAGCAGCCGCAACCAGCTTATCAATGCGCAAATCGACCTTTCGGGCATTGAAGCCGAGTACCGCGACAAGCTGGCCAAAGCCGAATCGGATAAATACTCGGCCATTTCGGCACTTTATGAAGGAGAAGGCACTTTGGTGAAAATGCGGAATATGTTCTCCAATTATAGTTTAAGGGCCGATTTGTACTACATACTGGCTCCGCAAAGCGGCTATGTGGTGCGTATGGCCAAAGCGGGTATTGGCGAGGTAATCAAAGAGAGTGAGCAGCTGGTAAGCATTATTCCCGAAGACTACACCATGGCTGTAGAAATGTTCGTAGAACCTATCGACCTACCGCTGGTGAAAATCGGTCAGCCGGTGCGCTTTGTGTTCGATGGCTGGCCTGCCATTGTGTTCTCCGGCTGGCCCAATACGTCTTTTGGTACCTACGGAGGCCTTGTAGTGGCCGTAGATAACTTCATCTACCCCAATGGGAAATACCGCTTATTGGTTTCTCCCGACCCCAACGATGTGCCTTGGCCACGCGAGCTACGCATGGGCACGGGCGCAAAAGGTATGGCTTTGCTCAACGATGTACCCATCTGGTACGAATTCTGGCGTAGGATCAACGGCTTCCCGCCTGAGTATTATTATGGTGTAAGCAGCACCGAAAGCGAACCCAAGGAGGAGAAGAAATGAGATATTGTTTGATTTTTATAGTGTGTTTACTGCCCTTGGTCACGCAAGCCCAAGTGGAAAAACCCATGACCTGGGATTCCCTGCTTGGCCTTGTACTCCAGCATCACCCGGTGGCCTTGCAAGCCGAATATGTGCAGCAATCGGGTGAGCAAGGCGTTCGGAGGGCGCGTGGCGCTTTCGATCCGCAGCTGTTTGGCTATTACGACCAAAAGCAATTTAAAGACACCGATTATTACCGCTTACTTGATGCCGGACTGAAAGTGCCTACATGGTTTGGTGTAGAACTAAAAACAGGGTTTGAGCAGAACCAAGGCGTATACGTAAATCCGGAGGCTACCACGCCTACCGATGGTTTACTGTATGCGGGTATTTCCCTGCCGCTGGCGCAAGGCTTGCTGATGGACGACCGCAGGGCCTCTTTGCGCCAAGCCCAACTCATGGAAAAAATGACCGAAGCCGAGCAATTGCTCATGCTCAACCGCTTAGTAGAACAAATCGCTATCGACTACTATGCATGGTGGGAGGCCTATTATCAGCGCAAGGTCTACGAGGAAGCCTTGGCTTTGGCTAAAGTCAGGCTTGAAGCTATCCGAGCCGGATTCTTACAAGGAGATCGCCCGGCTATCGACACGGTGGAAGCGTATTTGCAATGGCAAACCCGCTTGGTAGCATGGAATGAGGCACAATTGAAATGGACCAAAACCAGTTTGACACTCAGCAACCACCTTTGGTACGATGGCCTTGTACCCATGGAACTGGAAGAAAGCACCTTCCCGCGTGTATCGATCCAAGCGGAGGCACCTATGCAAATGACCGAAGATAGTCTCTTGATGTTTCGAAAGGAAATCATACAAAACCACCCCGAATTGCAGCAGTATCAATGGAAAATTGAGCAACTCGGCTTTGAGCAGAGACTGAAAGCGGAAAAACTGAAACCCAAGGTCAATCTTTCCTATAATTTTCTCTCAGAGCGCACGGGAGTGCCACTAGCGGAAAATGTAGGAGCATTCAATAGCAATGATTACAAATGGGGACTGACGGTAAGTATGCCTTTATTGCTGCGCGAAGGACGTGGCGACTGGCAGATAACCAAATTGAAAGTGAAAGAAGCCCAAGCTGATAGAATGCAGAAATGGGTATCCATTGAAAACAAATGGCTGTCGGCCTATGCCGAAACCCAAACCTTGTATCGACAGGCGGGTATTTACTCGCAAGCCCTGAGCAACTATCAACAATTGCTCAATGCCGAAAACCGCAGGCTGGAAATAGGAGAAAGCAACCTATTTATGGTAAACGCCCGTGAAATGAGCCTTATTTCCGCCCAAATCCAATGGGCTAAGGTAAGAAGCCAATACGAGGTGAGCCGCATTCAGTGGATTTGTGCCAGCGGACGGGCAACCGAGTACTTACCATAAGCGTGTAAAGGGCATGAGTAAGTTTCAGCCCTTTTCTTTTGCCGATGTAGAAGAGTTTTTAGATTTTCTGACTGAGGAGGAGCGCAAAATTGTGCGTGTACTTCGCAGCCTCATTCAAGACTGCCTGCCCGAGGCAAGAGAGAAGCTCGCTTACAATGTGCCATTTTATTACCGCAACCGCAGGCTGGCCTATATTTGGCCTGCCAGCGTGCCTTGGGGCGGATTTAAGCAAGAAGGCGTGGCCTTGGGCTTTTGCTATGGTTACCTGCTCGACAATTCTGAAAACTACTTATTGGGCGATGCCAATAAGCAAATCCGCTATTTCATCTTTCGCCAAGTCAGCGATATCGACCAAGATCTGGTGAGAGCCTATCTATTAGAAGCGATGGAAGTAGATGGCCAATTCTCCAAGGCTGGAAAAAAAGTAAAAAATAATCCCAATCTGCTGAGCTGATTTTCGGAAGCATCCTGTACTAGCTGTTGAAACGATTTTTCGTCAACCGCAAATTTTTTCTTATGAAACGTACAGTAACCCGAATTTCACTCCTCGCTATGGCCTTTACCTTTTGGGCCTGCGACACCCTTACCACCCCCGAAGAGGAAGTGGTGATTACCGTTAATGCCGGATCTGACCGCACGGTAGCCATGCTGGAAGAAGTTAATCTCGATGGCTCCGCCTCCTTCGATTCGCAAGGCAATGCACTCACCTACGCATGGACAATCCTAGCCAAACCCTCGGGCAGCACAGCAGAGCTTTCCGATGCCAGTCTCCCTCAAGCCCGATTTACGCCCGATGCCGAAGGTGCCTTCGAAATCGAGCTGAGTGTAAGTAATGGGCTGAGCGAAGAAAAGGATGTGGTAATAATTACCGCAGAGCGGAGAACGCTAAGTTTACCCGCACTGATAGAGGCCGACAAGCGCCTCATCAAAATATCGGACGACCCCAACTTGCCCGATTACCGTGTGCCACAAGATGTATTCGTAGCTGCCAACTTACAGATTGACCCTGGTGTAGTAATTGTATTTGACCAAGGCACGCGCCTCTCCATCAGTGGAACGGGGACTTTATCAGCCGTGGGTACACAAACTAACCCGATAGTATTCAAAGGCAGCACCGAAGAGACCGGTTTCTGGGATGGTCTGTATTTTCAAGCTACGCCCAGCAATACTAATTCCCTAAGCTTTGTATCTATTTTACATACAGGACATGAGGCCTTTTCTTCTACCCATGGAAAAGCAGCTATCGCACTAACAGACAACAGCCGTTTGAAAATCACCCAATCTCGTATTGCCGAAGGCGATGGCTTTGGTATCTCTACCGGAGGAAATGAGGAAGTGGTGCTGAGTGAAGTCAGCCAGCTAAGCATTGAACAAATGGGCCTTGCCCCTATGCGCCTCTTGCCCAATCAGCTGGGCGGAATAGCCGCTAACCAGAGCTTTCAGAATAATGGCCAAAATGGCATTGAGTTTTTCACGTCCTATGGATATTACGAGGTAATGGACGCACTCACCTTACCTAATTTGGGAATACCCTACTTACTGCCTATTTCATTGTATTTGGAGAATACCCTCACCATTGCCGAAGGCAACCAATTACTTATGGGTACCAATACCGAGCTGGTATGTTATCGTTCAGGTGCCTTAGTGGCCAATGGCAGTGACTCGGCTCCTATTGTTTTCCAAGGAGCTGTACAGGAAAGTGGGTATTGGAAAGGCCTTATCATTGAAAACAACAATGTGCTGAACAGCTTGAATCACTGCACCGTAGCCCATGCCGGAAGCGAGCCCTACGTGGGCAGCCAGCGAGCAGCACTCTTTATGCGCAGCGGTAGCCGTGCCACGGTACAAAACACGCATTTTAGAGATAGTCAAGGCATAGGTGTACTCATAGAGGTGGATGTGGTGCTGAGCAATTTCAACAGCAATCAGTTTAGCAACTTAAGCCAAAACCCTATTGCTACCGACCCTATGTTGGTAGGCGCCCTAAATGCCAACACACACAGCTACACCAATAACGGTATTAATCAAATCCGGATAGATGCTGGTGCCATATTGGGCAATCAAGTGTGGACCGACCCGGGCATTCCGTATTTTGTGGCGGGAGAAATCTACAATGGCTACCTCAGTGCCGACAACCTAGAGATTGGCGCAGGGGTAGAAATCATTTTCGCAGCCGATAAGGGATTAGATATCTATGACCAAGGAAGCCTGAAAATCAGTGGCACAGCCGAAAATCCGGTATTGCTTACAGGCATACAGAATGTGGCGGGTGCCTGGAAAGGGGTTTTCATTCGTTCCAATAACCTGCTCAATACTTGGAGCCACGTTACTATTCAGGCCGGAGGAAGCTCTCCTTTCGATGGGTCTGATATTCGGGCCAATATTCGTATGGACGATACACCTTCACGCCTCGCTTTGAGTTTTGTGCATATAGCTAATAGCGGTAACTACGGGCTACATCTTGATAGTCCAGAGTGCATTATTACCCTTGATAACGTAAGCTATGCGGGCAATGTGGTAGACTATTTTGAAGATTTGTAATCCAATCACCCTGAATATAAAAGCTAAGCACTAACTTCGTGCTTAGCTTTAACCCATTTTTTTATGAAGAAAGTATATCTTTTGGTATTGGCACTCGGCTTAGTGGCCGGAAACGTGCACGCACAAAGCAATTATTACCAGCAAGATAAATGGCTGGTAAGCCCTGGCATTTCTTTTGGCCTAATCGGCTACAATCTTGTGGGCAACTGGGCAGGCTATAGCCGCACAGGTAGCTTGGTTCCGGTTTCGCTTAGTGTAGAAAAAGGCATTACGGATTTGATCAGTGCCGGCCCTTATGTAGGTTTTTACAGATGGGGCTGGAAAGACAACGGCTCAAACATTTTCTCGCAAGGCACCTACACTTCTATCGGTGGCCGTGTTTCCTTTCACCTATCGCAATTTTTGAATGATGAGTTGGAAGTAGGCATCGATGCCAGCAAGTGGGATTTCTACGGTTCGGTGATTGCAGGCTTTGAGCTTCAGTCATTTGCTAGCTACAATGGTTTCGATAACATCACCGACAACAATGTACGTATCATATTAGGCCCGGTATTAGGTATCCGCTATAAAGTGGCGCCTAGCTTAGGTTTATTTTTAGAAGGAGGCCGGGGAAGCTTCGGAGTAGGGCAATTTGGTCTTACCTTCCAGCTCTAATTCCTTCTTATTCTCACAAAAAAAGCCCTTTCGAAAAAGGGCTTTTTTTATTTCCAGTATTTACAAAATATCAGCTGTTACCCGGAAAACCATATCGGCTGTAATATCCACATCCTGAAAAAAGGCTTCGCGAATGACCACCTCCGTACGGATGTCGTAGGTGCTTTGCTTCACGTACTCATCCAAGGCCACATCGGTGGTTTCGAGAGCCAGCTTAGTTCCGGCATTTTCCGGAATATTGGTTGCATAGGCGATTTCTCTTTCTGGCAGGCCACTGGCCGAAATAAAAAGGTGGACTTCTTTCAGAAAGCCAAAATCTTGGCCGGGAGGATTAGTAATGCTAAGCTCAATTTCTTCGAGCACCACATTTTTCACCAAATCGGCCCGGGTATTATTGTTTTGAAAACTTTGCTGGGCACCACTCTGCACATCGGGCGTGGGAATAGATACCGGCAAATTTACCCCAGCCGCTGAGGGTACGGTAAAATCTACCGAAGAATCAAAACGAAAGGTGAGGAGTTCATCTTTTTTGTTGCAGGACTGAAACAGAGCCGCGAAAGTGAGGAGTAAAAAGTACTTTTTCATTAGTTTAAAAAAATGGTTGGACACTAAAACTAACGAAAAAGTACGAGATATGGTGCATTAATGGATGTCTAAAACCATTTTCTTGAGGCATTGTACCCAAGCCGGATGCGCATTGAGGCTCTCTACCAAGGTCCATTCTTCCCCACCTTCTTCGATAAACTCATCACGGAATTCCTCGCCTACCTCCACGGTGGTTTCGAGGCAATCGGCAATAAAAGCAGGTGAGAAAGCCAGCACTTTCTTATGTCCTTCCTCGGCCAATTCTTTAATGACCGTTTCGGCATAGGGCTTAATCCAAGGGTCGGTACCCAAGCGCGATTGAAAACAAACCGTGTATTTTTCTTCCGGAATATTCAAGGCTTCGGCCAGCTGGCGGGTGGTATAAAAGCACTGCCCACGGTAGCAATATTGGTTCTTCTTATTATAAGTGGAGCAACACTTGCCATTGAGTTGGCAATAGCCGTCTACCGATGACTTACGGATGTGGCGCTCCGGCACCCCATGATAGGAGAACACATAGTGATCGTATTCTTTTTCGAGATAAGGAGTAGCCACCTGCTTCCAAGCCTCAATAAATAAGGGCTCTTCCACAAAATTGCTGATAAAATGCATGGTAGGCACTACTTGCCATCCTTTCACAAGTTCCATCACCTTTTCTTGCACCGAGCCTGTGGTAGCAGACGCATACTGTGGGAATAGTGGCACGATAATCATTCGGCTCACGTTTTTCTTCATGAGGGCTTTCAGGCCATCTTCGATAGAAGGACTTTGGTAGCGCATGGCCAATTCTACAGCATAGCTTTCGCCCAGCTCCTCTTGCAGCATATGGGTGATGTCTTGCCCATAATACAAAAGAGGCGAACCACGTTCGGTCCAGAGTTTTTGGTAGGTTTTGGCCGACTTGGGCGCGCGGAATGGCGCGATGATAAGGTTGACCAAGGCCGCACGGGCAATCAGCGGAATGTCGATTACGCGCCCATCCATCAAAAACTCACGCAGATATTTGCGCACATCGGGTACCGAGGGGCTATCGGGTGTTCCTAAATTGACCAGTAAAACCCCTGTGGTATTCTTTTTATTTGCCATGAAGCAATGTCCTCAATTTTTCTACAAGAAACATACAACCGTAAAGCTAGGCACTAGGTTTGCCAAAAGCCAAAAGAAAATGCTCAGGCTTTTATCTTTCTAGGAATTCGCCCAGTAGGCCACCTCCTTCTTTGCGGCTATTGGCGCCATAAGGAGCGAGCGCTTGCACTAGCTTGCGAATGGGCATACTTTGTAGCCAAACCTTGCCGGTACCACTAAGGGTAGCCAAAAACAAACCTTCGCCACCAAAGAGCATGCTTCGCATGCCGCCAGCCGACTGCACATCAAAATCGAGGTGGCTTTCAAAAGCTACTACGCAGCCCGTATCAATGCGAAGAGTTTCATTATTAAGCTGTTTTTCTATCACTGTACCTCCGGCATGCACAAAGGCCATTCCATCGCCTTGCAGTTTTTGTAAGATAAAACCTTCTCCGCCAATCAGTCCGGCACCGATTTTTCGGTTGAAGGTAATCGTCATTTTAGTACCCAAAGCCGCACACAGAAAGCCATCTTTTTGTACGATGATTTCTTGCCCACGGCAGGTAGAAAGATCTAAAGGAATAACCGTGCCCGGATAAGGAGCCGAAAAAGCCACTTTTGCCCTGCGGCTTCCACGATTGGTAAAATGGGTCATAAAAAGCGATTCTCCGGTGAGCATGCGCGATCCGGCTTGAAGTAGCTTACCAAATAAGCCTTGATTAGGTTCGGAGCCATCGCCCATTTTGGTTTCAAACTCCATTCCCTGCTCCATATACAGCATAGCGCCCGCTTCGGCAATTACCGTTTCGGTAGGATCGAGCTCTACTTCTACGATCTGTATACTTTCTCCCAGAATTTTGTAGTCTATTTCATGTGAACGTTTCATAAGCATCTGATTTTTGGCAAGCTAAAAAAACTCAAAATACATAGCAAAATACAGGATTGTAAAAAGCCGACATATGAAAATCAATCTTCTTTATACAAGCTCCGTATCAAGGCTTGGGCAGATTGAAATCTGACAAAAATTCAATTTAAAATTAAAATAATAAAATGAGTAGAAATTTAAGATTGGGCTTTCTAGCAAGCATTATGGCACTGTCCTCATTAGTAGCATCTTGTAAAAAAAGCGATGAGAGCGAATTCAGAAACACGCTCAAGGCAGATGCAGGAGAAAATGTGATTATGCGTTTGGAAGATGTAACCACATTGGACGGTAGCGGTTCCGAAGATACAGCAGGAAAAGAGTTTTCTTTTGAATGGGAGGTAGCCAGCAAGCCCAGCGGCAGTGAGGCGACATTAGAAGATGAAACCAGCGACAGCCCAAGCTTTAGCGCCAATATGGCCGGGGAATATGCTATCGCTTTGAGCGTGTATAATGAGAATTTTACCGTAAGAGATACCGTGCAGATACGAGTAGTGGAAAATAGCCTGGTGGCAGATGCCGGAGAAGATGCGGAAGCCGAGGTGAACACAAGTGTGGCACTAGATGGAAGTGCTTCGGAAGATATGGATGGAGGTGATTTCACCGTACTTTGGGAGCTGGTTTCAGGCCCAACCGCCAATAGTACTATTACCGACCCTACTGCTTTAGAAGCAAGCTTTACAGCCGATGAGCCGGGTGTATATGTCCTTTCAATTACCATTAGTAACCAATTGTATGAAGCGATCGATGAGGTAAGTATAACGTTGGTAAATCCGGGGCCGGTAGTATTGGAGTCGATTGATGCCAACCGCACCTTAGCCAACTTGGTGAATGGTGATGCCCCTGACTATGTGGTAACTACGGACCTACACGTTGATGCAGAACTCACCATTGATCCGGGTGTGGTGATTTCTTTTCAAAATAATTCGTCCATCCTTATCAACTCGGGCTCCGGGGCTATTATAGCCGAAGGTACTGCCGCAGATCCTATCCGATTTATAGGGAATTATGAGAATGGTGCGCGCTGGGAAGGAATGATTGTGTATTCGAACGACAACAGAAATAAGCTAAGCTATGTGCAAATAGAGAACACAGGTGCTACTATCATTTTGGATGGTGTAAAAGCAGGCTTGGCGCTATTCAGCGGTGCCGTGTTAGGCATTGAGCATAGCAGTTCTACAGGCTCTGCCGGATATGGCATGTATATGCGCGATGGGGCTGAACTGAGCTCATTTGTAGAGAATGCTTTCACCGACAATGCCTTGCAAGGAATGTATATGCCAGCCAATTATGTGTTTATGCTGGATGAAGCCACGGCTTATTCTGATAACAATGCATTGGCCGGAATCCGCATTTTAGCCTCTAGCATTGATTTGGCACAAGGGCAAGAACAAACCTGGGTAGCTCCTGCCGATGGCAGCGCGTACATAGTAAATGAAAGCTTGAGCATTGATGCAGGATGGATTCTGAATCCGGGTGTGAAAATATTGATGGGCAACGATGCCCGCATCGATATCAATGTCGATGGATTTATACAAGCCCGCGGAACAGCCGAACAGCACGTGGTATTTGCCAATGCTACTGGGGCATTCTGGAAAGGGATAATCATTTATTCTAACAACCAAACCAATAGCTTCACCTATACCGATTTTCACAGAGGAGCGAATTCGGCCATTTTATCGGGGGTTTCGGCTAGTGTAGCCCTATTTAGCACGGCCGTAGCCAAATTTGAGAATTGTGACTTTATCAATGAAACCGGATACAGCTTGTATGTGCAAGATGGTGCGCTATTGAGTGCTTTTGCGAAAAACACGTTCACCAGTATGCAGCAGTCGGCTATGCGAGTAGCACCAAATGTGGTCAAACAAATATTGGCGGATAACAGCTTCAACTATGCTGGAGGAACCGCCATGGTAGAAGTAATGGGCGGAAGCATTACTGAGGGCATAGAAGCTACTTGGAGAGGCTTTGAAGATGGTACGGGCTACAGACTTACCGCCTCTATGGATGTAGACATTCCTTGGCACATAATGGGTGGAGCTAAATTCTTTATGAATAATGATGTGCACATCATCATCAACTCAGGGGATGCCTATATCAATACCCAAGGCACACAAGACAAACAGGTGATGTTTACCGGATACACCCAGCAAATAGGTGCCTGGAGAGGAATCACGATTTATTCTAATAATGTGATGAACAGCCTAAACTACACCAACTTCTTCTATGCCGGAAGCAATAACCTGTTGGATGGCAAGAAGGCCAGCGTAGCTTTATGGGACAATACTAAAGCCACTATCCAGAATTGTAGCTTCAACCACAACCCGGGCTATGGCGTGTATGTAGGCTGGGGTGCCGAAGTAAACGATGACATCGAAACGGTCAATACCTTTGTAGGCAATGGGGTAGGAACGGTATATTATAATCTGTAAAATAAACCACCCAAGAGCTGCAGTAGGGATAGTAGCGGTACCCCGCAGCGAAGGAGGGCCTTTGGCGGCTGGGCGAGGAGTACAAGCGGATAGCCCGGGCCCTTGGGCACTGCCCTAAAAAAGAAAAGGTTGCCCAAAAATGGACAACCTTTTAGATAGGATTTACAATTACTTAGAATCGGAAGAAGGTGTAAATGCCGGCAAAATAGCTACCCGGAGTGGAGAAGTGGTCGCCTCCTACCACGGGCTTGAGCGTGATGGTGGCGCCATTGGCACTCATGGCTTCGAAAGCATCTTCGGAATGGAAGTAAGGCACAAAATCATCGGTTGTTCCATGCCAAAGCTCAATGGGCGTAACGGGTGACCAATCGTAAAGATTGTTGGCTTCCAAAGCGGCTGAAAGAGCCGGGAAGGTACCGTTTTTCAAATCGCTGAGTAGTTCAGCGGTGAAAAGCTCTTGCGGATTCAAGTTAAGCCCCTCGGCAAAATAGCCACCTGATTCCACCAAAGCGGCATTGGCCGGAGTAAGGAAATAGTTCCAGTCTTTGCCCAGGTCGTAGAGCTCATTGTAGGTATCGAGCACCCAAAGGTAATAGGGCAGAAAGTTCATTTCTACGTTTTGGTCGGCAATGAACTCGGCAAAGCCTGTGATGTTGTAAGGGCCTGCACCGGGGGCACATTTGGTTACTACCAGATCGGAGTTTTCTTCAATGTATTTGAGCAAAGCCATAGTGGCAAAACCTCCCTCGGAATAGCCTGAAAGATAGAGTTTATCGGAAACGCTCAGTTCTTTGTCTTCCACAAATTCGTACACCGCCTTTAGCATATCGTGCGAGGCACGGGCCAAAGAGTTGGCATGCACAAAAGGATGGTCCATGTTTTCGGTTTCGCCATAGCCAAGGTAATCGGGCACGGCCATGACATAACCAATGCTGGCAAAGGCAGTAGCCACGGTGGTGGCTTCGGTATTGATTACGTAGTTGGAAGGCGCTTGGGCTTTATCTACCAAGGTGCCATGCTGATAGCTGTGTACGGCATAGAGGCCGGGGTCGGTAGGGATAATCATGGCTCCTGAAGCGGTGATGGCATTACCATCGGTGTCTACGGTATTGTATACCACTTTATAAGCCTCCACATCGGAGCTGGTAAGGGTGGCAAAGGCACCAAAACCTATACTTTCGAGATAGGTATCGAGCTCGGCTTGGGTTTGACTACTGATAAGCTCAGCACTTACCAGGTATTCGTTATCGGCTGAGGGGTCAACGGTATCTTCTCCGCTGTCGCAGGAAAATAGTAGGACCGAAAAAGCAATCAAGCAAAGGGGGTGGGATAAAAGTTTTTTCATAAGGGAATGTTCAGCATTTGATAGTTAGGACAAGGTACTTAATTTGGGAGAAAATTATTCACATTGAGATAACATTATACCATGATAAAGGTTTCGCTCCCCGATATTCAAGCCGCTGCCCAGCGCATTGCACCCCTGATTCATCATACGCCCGTGTTGCACTCGGAAAGTATTGATGCAATAGCTGGCTGTACGGTTTACTTCAAGTGTGAGAATTTTCAGAAAATAGGTGCCTTCAAAATGCGCGGAGCGAGCAATGCTATCTTGTCGCTTTCGGCAGAAGAGCGCGCCCAAGGGGTAGCCACGCATTCCTCGGGCAATCATGCACAAGCGGTAGCTCGGGCGGCCAAAGTATTGGGCATTCCTGCCTATATCGTGATGCCGGAAACGGCTCCGAAAGTGAAAATAGAGGCAGTGAAAGGCTATGGAGCCGAGGTGATTTTATGTCCGCCCAAACTGAAAGACCGCGAAGCATATTTGGCCGAAGTAGTATCTCGAACGGGCGCACAGGTAATCCATCCGTATGACGATGAACGCATTATAGCCGGACAAGGCACAGCCGCGCTGGAGCTTTTGGAAGAACAGCCCGACCTGCAAATCATTCTTACACCCGTGGGTGGTGGTGGACTGCTCAGCGGAACGGCTATTGCGGCTAAATCATTAAAGCCAGGCATTCAGGTAATAGCAGGAGAACCACTAGGGGCAGATGATGCTTATCGGTCCTTCCACAGTGGAAAAAAGGAAATCAATACAAGTACAAATACCTTGGCCGATGGTCTGCTAACCAATCTGGGAGACCGCAACCTGGAGATTATCCTTCAGTATGTTGACGATATCATTCGGGTGAGCGATGAGGAAATCGTTCAGGCTATGCGCCTGATTTGGGAGCGTATGAAAATCATTATTGAGCCTTCGTGCGCGGTTCCTTTTGCGGCTGTTTTGCAGCAAAAAGAACGCGTTGCGGGAAAGAAAATTGGCATTATCCTGAGTGGAGGCAATGTAGACCTCGCTAAGCTCCCTTTTCGCTAAGCCAAGCGGGCAAACTGCTCGGGGTGCTTACGGGCGTAGGCTTCTATCTTATCCATCGTGGCATCGTGCAGGGCCAAAAAGCGTTTGTTGAGTCCAATAAACTCGGGCATGGCCTCATAGGCCGAGGCAAAATCGAGGGCTTCGTAGTAATCCATCAGACGCTTTTTATGCTTCATTACGGTTGCCTCTGCTTCATCAATCAGCGCCAGCATGTCGGAGTCTTTTACTAAGTTCAAGCCTTCGATAATTACGGGAAGGTATTGGTCGTAGCCATACCAGTAGAACTGGATGAAACCTCCATTCGACACTTGCGATTCGATAAACCAAAAGAAATAAAGGGCCTTTTGCCCTGGAGAAAAGCGCTTGCTTAGCTCCACTTCCTGCTTATCGTCTTGCGCAATATTGAGCGGCTCCAGCAGCAGCCATCCGAAATCCCAAGATTTCATTTTTTCAAAATCAGCCTTGGCAATGGCGGGGCAAAGGTGGTCGCTGGAGTTGAACTCTTTCCAATAGTGCGTGCGCATAGGAAGTAAAATTTGTTTGCGCGAAGTTACGAGGAAATTCTAAACCCGATAGCATACCGCGTTGATATTCATGCCTGCGCCAACAGAAGCAAAGAGTATCACATCGCCCGGATGCAGTTCTTGGTTTTCAATTTGTCCTTTCCGCACCAAATCGTAAAGCGTAGGCACGGTAGCTACTGAGCTATTGCCCAGCTTGTGAATACTCATGGGCATAATGCCTTCGGGTGTAGTGCGCTGCCCATAGAGGCGGAAAAAAGCGCGGATGATGCCCTCGTCCATTTTTTCATTGGCTTGGTGGATAAACACCTTTTTCACCTCTTCAATGCCAATGCCCGCTTTGTCGAGGCAGGTTTTCATCGCCTGTGGCACGTGAGTGATGGCATATTCGTACACTTTGCGGCCTTTCATCTTGATATAGCGAATGCGTGGGTCGGAATCGGGAAAATTAGATTTGCCAAGGTACAAATAATAGGCCTCCTCTTCGGTGTGGGCCATTACAGCCGCACTCAAAATGCCACGATGCTGTCCGTCATCAGGCAGGTATTCGAGCACCGAAGCGCCCGCGCCATCGGAGAATATCATGCTATCGCGGTCGTACATATCCAGCACGCGAGAGAGGGTTTCTGTACCTATCACCAAGGCTTTTTTGGCCATACCCGATTTGAAGAAGGCATCGGCCTGAATGACGCCTTGTACCCAGCCGGGGCAACCAAAAAGTATGTCATACGGCACGCAAGCCGGATTTTTGATTTTTAAATCGTGCTTTACGCGCGAGGCCAAGCTAGGCAATACATCCGTTTGGATGGTGTGCTTGAGTACATTCCCAAAATTATGGGCCACAATAATCTGATCGAGGGTTTCGGGGTCTATGCCTGCATCCTCAATGGCTACCTTGGCGGCAATGGTGGCAATCTCAGAAGCATTCAGATCGGTGCTGGCGTAGCGCCTTTCTTCTATGCCGGTAATTTCCTTGAATTTGCCAACAATCACTTCGGGCGGAGTAGGAATCCGCTGCTGGTCTTCGGAATAGAACTCGTGAACAGCAAAATCGCGATTGGTTTTGACAATAGTAGGAATGTAAGAGCCGGTGCCTGTAATGATGGTGCGCATACCTGAAACAAATAAAAACGATGCAGGCTAAATTAAAGAAAGCACAGCAAACCACACAGGCTTTTATAAAAAAAATACAATGACAATTGTCATTAATAATTAATACGAACGATTGTTAGCGAAAATGTTCAATTATGAATATTCCACAAATTCCTTTAAAAGGCTCTTTCATAATCGATAGCCCAGGATAAGCCCCGGCCAGATTTTCTGTGACGTTTGGTGCAAGAATCCTTGCTCGGCTGGCTGAGGATTGTGCAGGGAATAATTAAGTGCCAGACCCATTTCTATAAACGTGCCTTTGGCCACTTTGCGGGTATACACCGCCTCATAGCGCAGCAAGCGGCCGCTTTTTAGGAGTTTTACATCCTTTTCTTTCAATTGCACCAAATGTACCCCCGTAACAAAATACCATCGAGGAATTAAATCTTGTTCTTTCCACATTTGTTCTAAGCCATAAGACATGCCACACACGGGCGCCCCATCCAGCGAAAAGTTATAGCCTACTCGAAAGGTGTTCAAATAAAATCGGCTACCTGTGCTGATAACTAGATTGCCCAAAAAGAGATCATCGGCACGAAGGCTGCTATACCCGTGGCTGGCATCCACATTCAAAATGCCCAAGGGCACGCCCTTATTTTTCTTACTGATATTGATAATACCTATCTGGTTGCCATTGCTCACTCCGGCCATGTTGATAAGGCCTATTTGATAAAAATCCCCAAACAGATTGCTGGGATTAGCCATAAAGCCTGCTGTTTTACAATAATTGAACAACCCAAACTGTATGCCCAGCGATTGCGCCCCTGCGTAGTTGAACAAAGAAGCAATTTGAAAACCGCTAATGCCTTCGGGAGCGGAATTAAACAAACCCGCCAATTGCACTCCTTGAAGGGAGCGCGCATAATTGAATAGGCCTGCCCATTGAAAGCCCGTAATATGTCCGCCTACGGAATTGATGCTGGCCACTTGTGCGCCCACAGCACTGCCCACGGTTTTATTGATGACTCCCGCTGCTTGTATGCCCCGAAAAGTTTCGTCTATTTTTTCTTTGGGCTGAATGGCATTGTAACCTCCCGATACGTTAGAAAGTCCGCTGATTTGTATGCCACTGAAATAGCGATAATTATAAGAGGAAAGCCCTGAAATCTCCAGTCCGCGCACCTGCCAGGTGGTTCCGGCCGTAAGGTTGAAAGAAGCGCGGTATTCCTGGCGCATTTCCAGCACCCCATGGTTGCTAAAGCCCGGAAATAAAGACCAGTGCACCGTTCCCCGAGGCATTTGTGCCCAAGCCGAATGTGCGAACATCAGCCCTAAAGCAAAAACGATCAGTCGACTTCTCATCAGGGGTAGCTAATGGTTTGACCTTTTTCGAAATCGTATAGGGTGAGCAGGCGCAAATTATAATAGGCCGTCCAGAAGCTGCGCAAAGCCTGCACATAGGCTTGCTTGGCTTGGTCTTTCTCTTGCGTGGCAATGTTCAAATCGGTAATGGAAATTTTCCCAATCTGGTAGCGGCTTTTAGAAATAGCATAGCGCTTTTGGGCAATCTCATCGGACTTTTCTGCCACGGCCAATTGGGTGCGCAACATCTGAAACTGCTTCACTTGGATAAATACCTCTTGATCAAAATTGACTTCTTCTTGCTCCAAAGTAGCATAGACCATGTCGCGGTTGGCCTGCGCGGTACGAATGCTGGAGCGCGAACGCCCCCAGTCTACAATGGGCACTGAAAAACCGATGCGTATTTGCTGCTGATCTTGCGGATTGACGTATAAATCGGGCACCACAGTGGCTTGCTGGGTAAGACCAAAACTGGCAAATAAATCAGCATTGAGACCATTATCGCCACGGGCTTGCGCCACATCGCGGTCGGCTTCCAGCTTTTCGCGCTTCATGGCCAATATGCGCGAGCGGTTTTTGCGGGCTTCGCTCAGGGCAAGGGTTTCATCAACCGAAAAATCAGGTGTGTTTTCGGGCAGCAGCAGGGTGATGTTCTGGGCATCTTTTACACCAATATACGCCCGAAGGCGTTGGGAGAAGGTCTGTACATCCAAATCGGCTTGCGCCAAACTTTGGCGGGCGTTCATCAGGCTTAATTCTAATTGCAGCAATTCATTCTCGGCAATCTTCCCCAAATTATAACGCCCCTCAGCTATCTTATAAAGGGTATCGTTATTGGCCACATTTTTCTCGGCTATTTCGTATGAAATCTGCGCCAGCAAGAGGTTGAAATATAAATCGGATACATTGCGGGCAATGCTCTCCATATTCTCGGCATATTCTTTCAGCGATTCTTCGTAGCGGATAGGCTCAATGCGCTTGTCCCACACCAAAGAATTGAAAGCAAATATCGGTTGGCGGAAACCCACCGAGGCAGGCGTGGCACTATACGAGGAATTGGCCACGGGAGAGAAGTTATCGATGCGCTGGATTTGTGAATTGACAAAAATTTGTCCGCCCGTCAAGCCAATATTCTGACTCAGCGATAAGCCTGCTGAAGCGGTACTTTGGCTCACTTCACGGAAAAGTTGAGAACCATCTTGCTGGGTAATAGGCAAGATACTACGATTATAATTCGGTAAAGTACCATTCAGGCTCAGTTGCGGCATATAATTGGCCTTGAAAGTGCGATAACTCCAATAGCGGTTTTCTTTACGTGTGATGGCCTGCTTAGAAGCCGGAGACTGCTCCTGCGCCATTTGTACCAGCTGGGCAAGGGAATAAGAAACGGATTCTTGCGCCCGAGTAAAGTAGACCGAGGCCAATAGAATCGCGGTAAGTATAAAGCGTTTATTCATAGCGGAGAGAAGTTATAGGATCTTGGCTAGCGGCTCTGCGTGCGGGGGTAATCCCGAAGATAAGACCCACCGTAGCGGCCACACCAAAAGAAATGACAATAGAAGAAAAAGAAATAATAGTAGGGATTTCGGCCACGCTGGAGATAAGTATGGCTATGCTCACACCCAAAATCACACCTACTACACCTCCGGTAATACTGATCATAACAGCCTCGAACATAAACTGCATGATGATGTCAGCTTTTTTGGCACCAATGGCTAATCGAAGTCCGATTTCTTTGATGCGCTCCATCACCGAAGCCAGCATGATATTCATAATGCCAATCCCGCCTACCACCAGCGAAATGCCCGCGATGGCACCCAGCACGATATTGAAAATATTCTTGGTGCGCTGCTGCTGCTTGAGCAAGAGTTCGGGTACGGTCACCTGAAAATCGACCACGCCATAATGCCTGCGGTTGAGCATATTGGCAATCACTTCTACGGTGGCATTAATCTTTTCGGTTTCGCTTACTTGCACCACCAAGCGGTCGAGCTGATGATAATTACTGGGCTTGGTATTTTGGGTTTTATCTTCCCCATTATTACTGGCAGCTTTTTGTAACATACTTTGGGTAACCAAAGCACGATTCTCATAGCGTATCAACATGGTTTTCAGGGGTGTATATACGTCCATGTTATAATCGCGGATGCCGAGGCTTTCTATATTTTTTTGTGATACCAGACGTTCTTCTAACACACCAATGACTTGTAGCCAATGGGGGCCGCACTTGATGTATTTCCCGATGGGATCTTCTTTAGAAAAAAAGCGGGTTTTGATACTTTTCCCAATGATACAGACTGGAAGTCCCTTCTTAAGCTGCTCTTCATTAAACCCTTTTCCTTGGCTTAGGTCAAAGTTAGAAAGGTTAAAATAACTGGGTTCAACACCTACCAGCTTGGCTGATCGCCTTATGCCATCTTTCACCACATAGGTGTCTTTTACAATCTCAGGACTGATGGCCGATATGCCGGGTACTATCTCGGCAATGGATTCGGCATCGTCAAGCGTAAGGCCGGGAGTAAACTTGCCTTTGTCTTTACCTGAGCCTGCCTCTTCCAGTTTTTCTTCTTTCTGTTCAATGATGGGCTCAATCACAATATTGTTTACACCCACCAGCTTAATCTGGTCTAATATCTCCTGTTGCGCTCCATTGCCTATGGCTAGCATGGCGATAACCGCAGCCACGCCAAAAATTATCCCCAATGCCGTAAGCAGGGAACGCAGTTTATTTGCAATAACCGCTTGCAGGGCTATTTGCAAATTGGCTACTAGTTTTTCTTTCATTGCAGGCTGAGCGTTTCGGTAGCGCTAAGTAAGACTAATTCTTTACCCTCTTGCCCGCTGGGTTTAGAAAGAAACACTTCTTCGTTCTCTTTCAAGCCGCGCAGTACAATGGCCTCATTGCTATTGGTTTTGCCTACCTGTACCTCTTGTTTTACTACCGAGAGACCTTCTTTCTTGAATACGTAACTGATGCTATCGCCTTGCGTATGTAGGGCTTCTAGTGGAATAAATAAGGCATCACTTACTTGCTCGGCTAAGATGGCATTGCTGGTGGTCATGGCGGGGCGCAGCGAAGTATCTTCTTCATTGATTTCTACCACCACCTCAAACACCTTAGCATCCGAATTGGGCTTTTGCTCGCCCACATTGGCTACTTTTATCACCTTTCCGGTCAGCTTCTTTTCCGGAAAAGCATCGAGGCCTACCGCCACCCATTGACCCACCTTAATCTTACGGATGTCTACCTCATTTACATAGGTTTTGGAAATCATGGAACTCAAATCGGGCAAACTCGCTACGGTTGGGTCCCAAGCTCCTATGGTACTTCCCGCACTGACGCGGCTGCCATCCCATTCCCGCACATAGATGACCATGCCATCTTCCGGAGCAAAAATGGTAAAGCTTGCCATCAGCTGGTCCATATTGTCGAGCTCACGCTGGGCCTTGCTTAAGTTAGCTGCCACTTCCTGCATTTTAGCTTTGGACTGATCACTCTTGATTTTATAATTTTCAACCGCCTGCTGATAGCTGCGCTTGGCTTTATCGAGGTCTATTTCAGCCTGCTTAATGGTGGCCGGAGGCTCAAAGCGTGACTGCTCCAAAACCAACTCTCGCTCCTCCACGGCATATTTCAGGTTGATAAGTTCATCGCGCGACTGGCGCATTTGCAGGGTGGTATCCAGCTTGGTCTGCAAGTACTGCGACTGGATTTTTTCTAACTCCGTTTGCAGGTTTTGCATTTTCCCGGCCAGCTCGCTTTTATCAAGATTGGCTACGTAGTCTCCTTTTTTCACTACCGTGCCTTCGTCTACCATGCTTTCGATTTTCATTTGCCAGATGCCTGCCGAGCGTATCCCCGAAGGGCCCATTATTTTGACGGCATTTTTGGCTTCCAGTTCTCCGGTGGTGGTGATTTCAATAGTGAAAGTGCCTTTTTTAACGGGCGAGAGGAGTTCTACTTGCTGACCATCGCCTTGGCTGCGCATAAAATAATACGCCACCGCAAGCACGATCACGCCTAGTAGAATCAGTAGATTTCTTCTAGTTGCCATGAGCTGAGTTGTTTCTTCGAATTTAGGTTCAAAAAAGGATAAATGCATTCCGTAGATGTAAGGAGAGCCCCATCTATACGAAATACTATTCATTCTTGGATAATGAACGTACTAAAATAAAGATTATTTCAGCTTAGGCTTTACCTTTCTTGATTTCGGCTAAAATTGCCTTGCCGCCTTCCGCCAATACAGCCTGTGCCAGCTTATGACCCAAGGCCTCGGCCTGCTCTGCAGGAGCGCTTTCTTCTTTCACTATCCATTGGCTGCCATCCAAACTCACCAGTCCGGCACGAAGCTGAAGCAGATCACCCTTCCATTCGGCCAAAGCAAAGGAAGGAATGCTACATCCGCCTTCAAGGGTATGCAAATAAGCCCTTTCGGCCAAAAGGCGCTGCTCAGTAGCCGGATGATTGATGGCTGCGCGAACAGCTTGACGTTTTTCTGAAGAGAGATTTTCGTACACTTCAATGGCTACACTGCCTTGGCCTGCGGCTGGTGTAAAATGTGCTAGGGGCAGATGCTGCTGAATCATGGCTTCATAGCCCATGCGGTGTACTCCGGCATAAGCCAGAAGCAAAGCATCGCAAGCGCCTTCTTCCATCTTGCGGATGCGGGTTTGCAAATTGCCCCTTACCTCCACCGTACGAATATGCGGATAAAAACGCTTGAGAATGGCCACCCTGCGTGTGCTGGAAGTACCCACCACTAGCGGACGCGAAGCATCTGAAAGGTTGAGGCCTTTTTGTGTGCTCACCAGCACATCATGTTCTTTCTCCCGCTCCGAAAAAGCAATGAGGGAAAAACCCTGGGGTAATTCCGAAGGCATATCTTTGGCACTGTGCACGGCTATGTCAATCTGGCCTTGGCGCAGCTGTTCCTCTATCTCTTCTGTAAAAACACCCTTGCTGCCGATTTTGGCAATGGACACATCCAGCACCTTATCGCCTTTGGTTTCTATGGTGATAATTTCCGAATCAATGCCCTGCGCCTGAAGCCGATCTTGCACATAATAAGCCTGCCAAAGGGCTAGCTTGCTGCCGCGGGTGCCAATCCTGATTTTTTCCATCTTATGCTTTTAATGTGTTTTTACGTTTCCTGATTTGATTTCTTTCGATATACTCGATGATTTTTCCGGCAATATCCACCTTGGTGGCTTCCTCTATGCCTTCCAGTCCGGGGGAAGAGTTCACTTCCAGAATCAAGGGCCCTCTATCCGATTGCAATAAATCTACGCCCGCTATGGCCAATCCCAAGGTTTTGGCGGCTTTCAAGGCAGCATTTTTTTCTTCTTTGGAGAGTTTGATAAGCGTGGCCGTACCGCCTCGGTGCAGATTGGAGCGAAATTCGCCCTCCCGCCCTTGGCGTTTCATGGCTCCCACCACCTCGCCATCTACCACAAACGCACGGATATCAGCCCCTTTGGCTTCTTTGATAAACTCCTGCACAATAATGCGCGCCTTAAGCCCATGAAAGGCTTCTATCACCGACTGGGCTGCTTTTTTCGTCTCAGCCAGCACCACGCCCAAGCCCTGGGTGCCTTCCAGCAGCTTGATGATAAGGGGTGCACCGCCAACTTGCTCTACCAGGTTTTTCTCTTGCTTCGAGAAATTGGTGAAGGCGGTTTTGGGCATGCCTAGTCCGGCTGCGGATAGTAATTGTAAGCTGCGCAGCTTATCGCGGCTACGTACAATGGCCTGTGAATCAGTAGCGCTGAATACACCCATCATCTCAAACTGGCGCACTACGGCCGTACCATAAAAAGTAACCGAGGCGCCTATGCGCGGGATTACCGCATCAACGCCCTGCAAAACCTGTCCTTTGTAATACACCGAAGGCAAGTTTTTTTCAATCAGCAAATCGCAGGTAAGCGGATCTACTACCTGTGCGCTATGCCCGCGCTGCTCGGCAGCCTCTACCAAGCGCTTGGTGGAATAGAGTTCAGGGTTTCTTGAGAGTATGACTAGGCGCATGGGCGGTGTTCTTCTTGGTTTTGTAGGATTGATTTTTTTTGGCCACATCTACCACGTAGCGCGCTTGGAGCACCTTGCGACCCAGCAATACGGGGTAGCGCATGGAGCTGCGGTCGCTGAGGGTAAACTCCGCTTTCAGGTCTTCCCCAAACAGGCGCAGGGTGGTTTTAATCACATAGCGGTTTTCGGTATGGCCGCTGGAGCTTTTCACTATCCGCTGGGTAAATTTGTCGGACTGGTAGCGCTTGAAGCTATCGAGCTGCTCCGACTCCGGAATCAAAAAGCTGATCCAGCGCTTGCCCTCTTTTTCGATTTCCAGTATTTCGGCACAGTGAATGGAGCAGGTAAAAGCCCCCGTATCCACCTTGGCAGGAATATCCCACACGTCCAAATCGGGCAGATCGATTTTATCAATCCGGCCAATTACCTTGCGTTCGGTCTTTTGCTTTTTCGGTGCCATTGGGTACAAAGATAGGAGCAGCCCCTACTAATCCATAAATTTTGTGTTTCGATTGTGTGAATTCTCGAATTATTTCCCAATTTAATACATCAAACCCGCTATAACATGAAAAAGAAACTTACCGTATTGGGCCTTTTGTATGGCCTAGGCTTTGTGATTGGTGGATGTATTGATTGCAATTGCACCGAATTTGCCCCCATTTACCAAGATTATTCCGAACTATCCGTGGCTTATGAAAATATTGTGCCGCTCAACGATTCCCTCAAAATGCGGGTGCAGCGAGCCGCGCTCCTTACCTTGAGCCAAGCCTCTGATGCAGAAAGCCGAGGCACTTTTATCCAAGGAGCCATGGCCTGCGATTGTCCCGGGCCCCAATATCTGGACAAGTATAGTGTGAGCCGCATGGACATCTATGCCGATTCGGTATTTGTAGAAGGACGAGCCGCTAATGAAGCCATTACCGATTTGTTTGAAATCCGCACCAACAATTTCCAACCTTATGTATCGCTGGACGACCGCAACTACTTTAGCCTCAATACCGAGTGGGAGGAATTTCAGATAAAAACAGGCGCAAGGCCCGTAAACACCGAGCGTACCTATACCCTGCGCATCGAACTAACCAAAAGCAATAATACCACCATCAGCTATACTACTGGAGATATTGTGTGGGTGGATTTTTGAGGGGGAAATGTAACTGATAGTAAATTCCTCTGCTGTAAGCAATATATTTTATAATAATGACCAAGGAGGGATCAAAACCAAAAATTGCGTCAGAAAACAATTAAAATGAATAAAAAAATTCAACTCTTCTTTTTAGTAATACTTATACTTACTTCCTGCAAATCGGCAGAACAAAGAAAGATACATGCTATCCAAAAGTTTGGATATTTGGATAGCATAGAGCCTAGCAAAGAGAATATAAGTCTTTATGCATCAAAATGGGGAATTGAGCCCAATGAGTTATACATTTTAGACCAAGAGAGTTATAAAAAAACAATTTGGTCTTTTTACGAAAACAACAAGCGGCTTACCCATGATTTGTATCAATGGCATCAACTATTTGTATTCAATGCCGATGAAAACCTTATATCGTATCAGCTTAATTGTCGCACTAAAATAGTTGCCAATGACTGGGACTATAATTCGAGAGGAACCTTTAGCACCTATCCACCCAGCGATAATAGTTTAAAAGAATTTAATAAGGAGTTAAAACTGTCTCAACTTTCTCCGCACTTTATCAATGAGGCAGGAAACGCCCTGAATGAGGAAAATATTAAAGATTTTGAGCTAATCATAGTAACTTATTGGTCTATCTACCATGGCAGGCAAAGCCAAAAACTTATTCAAACTGTGCTAGATTATAAAAAAAAGCATACAGATAAGAGGATAAAATACGTGTTTGTAAACAACGATGAATAAGGAAATACCTGTTTAGATAACAAACGAAAACTTTCTCTTTCGCCAGACTTTACATATTAGAAAAAGGATGTTCTTCAAATTAGCCTAATTGAGTACTCCAACTAGCGCCAGCATCCGCTTGTGCTTTCTTTAAGCTTGTGTTTAAATGTAGAAATTGCCCCTAAAAAGCACTTTAACCTTAGTGCTCCAGTAAGAAACAAAAAGAGCAGAGTAGGGCAAATACGTTCGCTACAATGCAAAACCCTTAGGCTTCACTATGTAAACCCACAAAAAATTCTGAAATTAGACTACAATCCAAAAAGACCATGGCAACAGTTGATAAAATACGCAGCGAGCTGATTGATAAAATCTTGGCTATTAAAAACAAGGATTTTCTTATGGCGCTTAACACCCTGGTTTCGTCCAATGCCGCAGACTCTGGCTCGGCAGAACTGACCCCTGAACAAAAAGAAATGCTCGAAATGAGCGAGGCGGACATTAAAAAAGGGCATCTGATTTCTCAAGAGGCCATGGACAAACGAAATCTGGAATGGCTAAACGGACTGTAAAATGGACCCGTACAGCCGATCTTCAGTTGGTGGGAACCCTTGAGTATTGGGTGAATCGAAACAAATCGAACACCTACCCAAAGAAGTTGATCAAAATTGTTTCGGACCGAACAAAGCACATTGCTCAAAGACCTTTCGCCTACAAATTAGCCAACTTTATAGATACAAGAGTGGCTTCCTTTGGTAATTACAGTATCTTTTATAAAGTAACTGAAAATGAAATTATCATAACCGCCTTTTGGGACAATCGACAAGACCCTAAAGAGCTCTTGCGGATATTAAAAGAAGAATCTTAATAGGCCTTCATTACGCAAGTTTACGCTTTCCTCAATCTTCGTCATTAGACATAAAAGTTTTTTTAGAAATTGGCGTTATTAAGGAGATTGAACTTAATAAACGAGCAAATTCATCCACTAGGCTAAACCTTAAAAATAAGAATACGCTGCCAAAGCACAACTATACAAATCGACAATGAAACACAAACAGCATGAAACGGACACACTTCTTCTTAAAGCAGGGGAAGGTAGAATCTATCAATGCGGAAGCATGACGGCCGTTTTCAAGGCGGACGAAAACGAAACAGCCAACAAATACAGCATTTCGGAATGGTGGCTTGAGCCCCACTCGGGCGGACCGGGCGCTCACCTGCACGAGGAGAATGATGAAGTTTTTTATGGTCTGGAAGGAATTGCCTCTGTATTGGTGGGTGATAAGTGGATAGATATTGAAAAGGGATCCTTTCTGCGAATTCCTGCAAAAACCCTCCACGACTTCGCAAACCGAACAAATGAAAGATGTGGGCTGCTTAACTTCTTTATTCCCGGTGGATTTGAGAGAAATATGCCTTCTATTGTGAAGTGGTTTGAAGATAACAAGTAGCATTAGCGATTTTATAAACCACTATTCAGATTGAGTATTTTATCCGATTCACCACCTTTAGCCTATGCGTTCATTTTTTAGCATTAGTATAGGCCTATATCTTGTAGTAGTAGGCCTCACAGCCTTTTCCCTCACAGGCTATTGGACAGATATTTTAGTGGCCGGATTGCTCTCCTTTGGCAACTACTATTATTTTTATAAAAAGCATGTTTTCCTTCATAAGGTATTAGCTCTGGTATACCTTGTTGTAATTTTTGGTTTCTACCTATTGTATTTAATATTACCCTTTTCAAAGGCAATTTTTAAAACCCAAAGCTATCCTTCACTAGTTCTCGACAATCGTACCTTTCATGCTTATTTCAAGCCCGTGGGCGCTTATGCTAGTGGTCAAGGCACCTTTTGGGTTACAGAAAGTCCGGCATTTCTCCGCTTTATTGAGGTAGAAAAATATTATAATGGAGCCTTCCCCTGGAATCCCAACGGAAGCACCTCAGAGGACAAAACCTCTACAGAAAGTTTTTTACGCACATTTATTCAAACCGAAATAAGCAAGGAGAAGCCATAGTTTCTCGTCATAGCCCAGGGTTTAAACCGTGGGCTATGACGAGAATAGGTAGAGGCAATACCCATCTCATTTTTGCCCATAAAAAAAAGACCGGCTGTTCACCGGTCTTTTTCATTTCGATTATAATTTTATTATTTCTTCTTCTGCATAGGGTTAGACGATGGACGTCTTTCGTACTTATACAGTTCGAAGCGTGAAGGCAACATTTGGCGTGGCCAGTAGTTGTTTTCGGTATCTACATCGGCTGTTTCTCTTTGTGGATCCAGCTCAACCGATACTACTTCTTTTTTGAATGGGAATACCTTGGTAAACTCTTTCTCGTTCATTCTCCACACCTCGGCAGGGATGCGCACCATTTCTTTAGAGCCATCCTTGAAAGTGAAGTTAAGGATAACCGGCATTACCAATCCGCCTTTGTTTGAGAACGAAAGTTCATAGAAGTTATATCCTGAGTTTAGCATGGCTTTCTCTTCAGCATCTAGGCTTTCTAGGTATTTCTTATAAGCAGCTTTTGATTCAGCCGTTACTTCAAACTCATTGTAAGAGTTATAAAAATCGCGCAGCTCAGCACGGCTCTCTACTGCCGATTTAGGGGCAGTTTTCTCATTGATGGTTTGCGAAACGTGGCGCTTAGCATCAGCCTTTTCCTTTGCCATACGTGGGTTTTCTACTTCCGGATTTTTGCTGTCGAATACATACCATTTCATGTCATCGATAGAGATATCAACGTTTTCCGTTGTGTAGAACCATCCTTTCCAGAACCAATCTAAGTCTACGCCTGAGGCATCTTCCATGGTGCGGAACAAGTCAGCCGGATTCGGGTGTTTGAATGCCCATCTGCGTGCATATTCTTTAAAGGCATAGTCGAACAGTTCACGACCCATTACGGTTTCGCGCAAGATATTCAAGGCAGTGGCAGGCTTTCCGTAGGCATTGTTACCAAACTGAATGATTTGCTCAGAGTTAGTCATGATAGGCTCTTGGGTATCTTTGCTGCTCTTCATATAGCTCACCATATTAGCAGCAGGGCCTCTGCGGCTAGGGTAGTTTTTGTCCCACTCTTGCTCGGCCAAGAACTGCATAAAGCTGTTAAGACCTTCGTCCATCCAAGTCCACTGGCGCTCATCTGAGTTTACAATCATAGGGAAGAAGTTGTGCCCCACTTCGTGAATAATCACACTGATCATTCCGTATTTAATAGCTTCTGAATACGTACCATCTTTTTCTGGGCGGCCATAGTTGAAGCAAATCATAGGATACTCCATACCGTTAGACGCTTCTACCGAAATAGCTACCGGATACGGATAGTCGATAGTATGCTTAGAATATACACGTAGGGTGTGGGCTACTGCTTCAGTAGAGTAGGTTTCGTACAAAGGATTGGCTTCTTTAGGGTAGTACGACATGGCCATAACGGTGCGATCACCAATTTTCACGCCCATGGCATCCCAGATATACTTACGAGAAGAACCAAAGGCGAAATCGCGTACATTGTCCGCTTTATATATCCAAGTCTTTTTGTCTTTGGCTTTGGTTTTTTCTTTTTGCTCGGCCTCTTTTTGAGTAACGATGATTACAGGGCGAGTAGCGGTTTTAGCTTTTTCGAAAAGTTCGCGCTGCTTGGCAGTAAGCACTTCCTCGGCATTTTGCAATTCTCCGGTAGAGGCTACAATATGGTCGGAAGGCACGGTAATACGCACTAAATAATTTCCAAAAGGCAGGGCAAACTCACCACGACCAAGGAACTGCTTATGCTGCCAGCCGTCAGAATCGCTATACACCGCTAGGCGAGGGAACCACTGCGTGATGGTATACAAGGTATTGCCATCTTCAGGGAAAGTCTCATATCCACCACGGCCACCCATTAGTAAGCGGTCGTTGATATTATAGTACCAGCTAATGTTGAACTCGAATTTCTCTCCTGATTTGATAGGTTTCTCCAAATCCACACGCATCATGGTTTTGTTGATTACGTATTTCATGGCCTTGCCGCTGGCATCGGTCACCGACTGGATTTTATGACCACCATCAAATCCATAGCCCAAAATGGGAGTCAATGAACGCTTAGTCATCTTATCTTCCATGCTACCGGTTTCGGTTTTGTAGGTATCCGAATCTTCCGCACGCATGTTTTGGTCAAGCTGTACCCATAGGTAGGTCAGCTGATCAGGGGAATTGTTGGTGTAGGTAATTTTTTCTTTACCATTGATACGGTGAATGCTCTCATCAAGCTCCACATCAATCACATAATCTACCTGCTGCTGCCAGTACATGTGGCCAGGCGCCCCTGAAGCGGTACGATAGACGTTGGGTGTAGGCAGCAAAGTGCCCATTTGTTCAAACTTGTAGGCATGGTTTCTGTCTTGGGCTTTTACCGCTACGGTAGCCAAGAGAGCCCCTGCCAATAGAAAAATTTTTCTCATAGTTGAAGAATTAAGATTACCAGTATTTTGCCTCCAGCACCATGGTAAGTGCTATGCCGGCTATAGCCGAAGAGCTGACCAAATTCCAGTCCCTGCGGTCTACGTTAAATAAATTGACCAAAATAAACGAAATAGTAAGGATGATACCTACAATTATTATTTGTCCGGCTTCAATGCCAAGGTTAAAGGCAAGAAGTTGTTGCACCACCGAGGTGTTTCGCCCCAACAGGCTTTTTAGGTAATTGGAAAAACCCAAGCCGTGGATTAAGCCAAACAGTAAAGCAAAGAGGTAGTTAATTTGTATCTTGCGGGTATTCAAAGAGTATTGTTTTTTGAATAGATTGGCTACTGCGGTAACTAAAATGGTAACCGGAATCAGAAATTCAATCAACTCGCTATTGAATTGCACCAAATTAAAGGTAGATAGCGCTAGAGTAACCGAATGGCCAATGGTAAAAGCAGTAACCAGAATCAACACCTTGCGCCAGTCGCGGAGTTGATATACGGTGCACAATGCCAGTACGAACAGAATATGGTCGTAGCCATTGGTATCCAAAATATGGTCGAGGCCTAGCTGGAAGTACAAAACAAATTCAGACATGGATGTATCTTTTTAAAAAATGATGGGCAGTACAAAAATTTCTACGGAAATTTACCCACCCTTTCGGAGTACCGAAACCGCTAAAATTAAAACATGTTGAGCTAAGCGCAGCAAAATTCTTATATTTTTTACCGTATGATGCTACAAATGAAACTTTTCCCGCTCCTAGTCTGGATTTTTCTAAGACACCCTTTTTTTGTCAGTGTAACGGAAATTGACTACCGCTCCAGCCAGCAGTCGGTACAAATCACCCATAAGATTTTCTGGGACGATCTGGAAAAAGCCCTCAACGAAACCAGCCCGACCAAAATCAACCTCTTGGCGATTGAAGATACTGTTGCCTTCAATGCCGTATTTGTAAAATACCTCAATAAAAATTTCTCCCTTCAGGTAAACGATAAGCCTGTAAATCTGGCCTTTATCGGCTGGGAAATAGAGGGAGATGCCTTTTGGTGCTATCAAGAAGCAACCAAAGTCAAGAGCCTGTCATCTGTAACGGTGAGAAACCAAATGCTGGTACAAACTTTCGAAAGTCAGGAAAACCTGGTGCATGTAAAGAAAGAAGGCAGCATTAAGAGTGCAAGGCTAGGGAAGGAAGTTCCCGAGAAAAAATTAAGCTTTAAATAAGAAGTGCTGTAACATTTGCCACTGATGGCCGTCATGATGCAGCAAATAGAAACCCTCAGCCACAAAGTGTTCCGCTAAGGGATTTTGCTGAACCATGGCAAGTGCCTCAGGATACAGTGCAGGCTTGAGGTCGCGAAAGGCTACGGTAAGGTGTGGGGTAAATCCCCTTCCTTTATAGTCGGCCTGAAACTGCTGAAAGCCGCGCATCACTTGGGCAAGGTGCTTGAATAGAGCGTACAACTCTGGCGAATTTTCCACGTGCGCATAAACTACCCTTGGGGGAAATCCGCGGTAGCCATGGAGCTGTACTGAAAATGGAGAAAAGGCTTGCGCCAATTCTTCTAAGGATTGCACAAGCGCCTCATATTTACTGGCCTTTAACCGAAAAGGCATGTGCAAGGTAATGTGGGGAGGCGATTTCAGGGCTGCTTGCGTATGAAAGGTTTCTGCTAAGCGTTTTTTCACCTCCATCATTTGGCCTCGCAAAGGCTCAGGAGGAATAAGAGCAATAAAATATAGGCCAAGGTCGCTTTGCGGCATGGACAAAGTTAATCAGATTACGATGTATCCAAAAACCAAACCCTTCGTACTATCCCTTCTTCTGTTTTTTACTGTGAGCACTGCGTGGGCCCAAGGGGTAAGCGGCTATGTGCGCACGCCTGAGCAAGAAGTGCTTCCTTTTGCCACCATTTATGTGCAAGAACTAGCCACAGGCACCACCAGCAATGCCAACGGCTACTTTGAAATCAAACTTACTCCCGGCACCTACCATTTGGTGTTTCATTACCTCGGCTATGCCAAGCATGAGCAAACGGTAACAGTCGGGCAAGATTTTCAGTCGCTCGAAGTGGTGCTCAAGCCCCAGGCTATGCTTTTGCAAGAGTATACTCACAAGGCGCGGGGTGAAAACCCGGCCTATACCATCATGCGCAAGGCGATTGCTAAAGCGGGCTACCATCGTCTATTGGTCCAGCAATACCAAGCGCGCGTATACATCAAAGGCAGCGGCAAGCTCACGGGTATTCCTTTCTATGCCAAGTCGATGATGAAGAAAGAGGGCGTAGAAGAAAACAAGGTGTATCTGGTGGAGTCTATTTCTGACCTCAGCTTTGAGCAGCCCAATACCTATAAAGAAACGGTGCTTTCGGTACAAAGCAATGAAATTGACAGTGACCAAAGCGTAAGCCCCATGCAGTATGTGCAGAGTAGTTTTTATGAAGAAAAAGTGGTGGAGGCGGTTTCTCCCCTTTCGCCAAAGGCTTTTTCGTATTACAAATTCGAACTTATCGGCAGCTTTTATGACAATGGGCGCGAGGTAAATAAAATCAAAGTAATCCCGCGCAATAGGGGCGAGGGGGTTTTTGAAGGGGTCATTTACATCAATGAAGATTTGTGGAACATCCACAGCCTTAAGCTCAGCACTAGCCAAAAGGGTTTTAAAATCAATATGGATCAGATTTATGCGCCCGTAAAGGAAAACGCTTGGATGCCCGTTAGCTATACTTTTGATGTAAGTGGTTCGATTTTGGGCTTTGATTTGGAGGGAGCGTATGTGGCCGCTCTCAGTAATTACAAGGTAGAACTAAACCCCGACCTGAACATACCACTGACTGTGGTGGACGAGAAAGTAGAAAAAGCACCTCCAGCCCTCCCGGGTCGCAAAGAAGAACTCGATATGGGCTTTTTGAGCGATACTACCCTGTTCAACGCCAACAGCAAAGTTACCCGTAGGCAGCTCCGCAAAAGCATCCGTAAATACGAAAAAGAAGTAGTGGCGCTTGAAAAGCAAGATACAATTGGAGATGTAATTGAGGAAAATCGCACCTTGATTATTGACTCGCTGGCACGTAAGAAAGATGCGGAATTCTGGGCCACTATGCGCCCGGTTCCTCTTTCAGAAGTGGAGCAAAAAAGTTATCAAGTAAAAGACAGCCTCATCATCCAAAAAGCCGTAGCGGATACCACGAAAACTACGGGCAAAAACGGAAAACCGAAACGTGTGCGCAAGTATTACCCCGAACGCGTAGTTACGGGCGGTACGTTTAACTTAAACAAGAAAAATTCACTTAGCTTCGAACCCTTCTTAAAAGGCCTCGCTTACAACACCGTGGAGGGCTTTAACGGCCGCATGGAAATGACCTATCGGCATAAAGACCCTTGGCATACCACCATCAAACCCACGATTCGTTATGGCATTTCCAGTGAGGAGTTTTACGGTACGGTATTGGCCAGTTTTCAGAAAAACACCCTATTCTTGAAAAGGGAATGGGAAGTGGAGGCCGGCCGATATATCTATCAAATCAATGAGGAGAATCCCATCCCATTTTGGCTCAACTCATTTATTTCCTTGGTGTATGAGCGCAATTTCGCAAAGGTCTATGAAAAGGATTTTGTACGCGGCAAGCTCAATTATTCGTTCAATGACCAATGGACTGGACTTTTCCATGCCGCTTGGGAAGAAAGAAATGAGTTATTCAACACTAATTTTTACTCTCTTTTTGATTGGGAAAAGCGCGTTTACTCACCTAACCGCCCACTCAACGACCTTTTGGCCAATACAGGATTTGCCACCAACCGGGCCTCAAAAATAGGCTTTCAGTTAGCCTATGAGCCAATAGTACGCTACAAAAAGTACAATGGCTTTAAAACCAAAATTGAAGACATCTCTCCCGTAATCAAAATGAATTACGAGAAAGGCATCAATAGCCTGCTGGGCAGTAGCATCAATTACGACTTCCTTGAATTCTCCTTAGAAGGGAAAAAGCGCAACGTGGGCCGTTTGCTCCATTATTATGCCGGAATAGGAGGTTTTCTGAACAACAGAAATATGAGTTTTGTTGACTATAAGCACTTTTATGGCAACCAAACCTATTTGTTCTTCGTCAATAAAATCGACAAGTTCCGCCTACTGGATTACTACCGCATGAGCACCAATGGCTACTATGCCCAAGTGCACGTAAATCAACAATTCAGACGACTAGTGTTTACCAATGTGGCCGCCCTACGGGTGATGGGCATACACGAAGATTTGTACCTGAATCACCTGCATACCAATAACAACGGCTATTTCTCAGAAGTTGGCTATGCCATAGATGGTATTTGGCGCTTATTCCGCGTAGAAGTAACAGCGGGCTTCCGCGATGGCCGTTATGAAACCTGGGGCTTTAGGGCAGGCATGACCAAATCACTAGAATTCAACTAATGGAAGCAATACGGCTTTTTTCATCCTGGGAGGCCTTGGAACCACACATTCCGGCCAATCGCATGCTTCACATCAAGGTGAGAGGAACTTCCATTTGCCTTGCCGTATTCTCGAAAGATGACATCAAAGCCTTTCAAAACGTATGCCCGCACCGAGGGGCTTTTCTTTCACAAGGCAGCCTCAATTTTCAGCAAGAGGTAGTTTGTCCTTTGCATGCCTACCGCTACCATTGCGGCAATGGCCGTGAGGCCGAAAACCGAAGCCCTTCGCTTCGTATATACACCCTTCTGTGGCAGGCAGATGGGCTTTACATCCAATGGCCCTAAGTTAAAGTAAGGTGTTCAACTTAGCCCAGACCTCTTCGGGCTTATAGCCTTTGTAAATAGCAAACTGGGCAAGTTTGCGCTTTCGAATAAACAAATCTTTCTCCTTTAGCTCGGCATTTTTCTTTTCCAACCACTCGCGCAGGTGCTGTTGGTATTGCTCTTCCTCTATTTCGGCCATGCCTTTTTGGATACAGTAGTCGCTGAGACCTTTTTGTTTGAGTTCGCGCAGTATGCGTACCCGTCCCCATTTTTTAATCCGAAATTTGCCTCCCGCAAAGGCTTTGGCAAAGCGCTCCTCATTGATGTAGTTTTCGGTAATAAGCCAGCTAAGCACCTCTTCTACCGAATCGCGGTGCAGGCCGTATTCGTAAAGTTTATCGCGCACCTCTTGCTGGGTGCGCTCTTGGTAGGCACAAAAGTTGGCGGCCTTTAGGCGGGCTTCCGATTCGCTGAGGGTTTTTCGGGGCTTTTCCGAATCCATAGGGCATAAAAAAGTCCTCATACCGAGGACTCTCTTTTATTTGATATAGTTTTTTCTTCTGAGAATAGTTTCCACAAACTTCTTCTCATTATCAGTAGCAAAAATCTTGAATGGCAGATGAATAAACTGAGCTTTTGACATCACCAGCATAAAGGCATCTTTAGTCATGTTCACCTTTTTAATCATGTCCCAGTTGATTGGCATACCCTGCTTGCTGTTCAGCTTAATCAGTACTTGGCGGCTGTCTATCTCATACGAAAGTTTTTCGAAAAGCATTTTGTTCTGCTCCAGTTGGGTTACGCCCACAAACTGAATCACCCAAAACAAAACATATAGTACCAAAGCCGTAGTAGCTCCACCGAACCACCACCAGCTAGGCCAAATCAAGGCACCTGCATTAAGGGCCAGATATATCAAACCTACCCACCATTGTTCTTTTAAGATGTTCAAAAGACTCAGCTTAATGTAGGTCTTGTTTTCCAGCTTGTATTTTTTTGTTTTTACAATCATCGCGTTTCTCTCTGTTATCAATCAGGTTGCGAAATTAATGACTTGAAAGCAATTTCAAACCAGCCCGGGGCGCAATTCATCAGAATAAGGTGAAAATTACCCTTTTACAAGGTTAAATACGGCTTAAAAAGCTTTTAGGCTCATGTCCATACTTTTGGCAGAATGCGTCAAAGCCCCCACCGAAATAAAGTCCACACCCGTTTCGGCTACTTCCCTTAGCGTTTGTTCGGTTATCCCTCCCGAGGCTTCGGTAGCGCATTGCTTGTAAATGAGCTGCACAGCTTCGCGCATCAGTGCCGGACTCATGTTGTCGAGCATAATCACATCGGCCTTGGCGGCCAAGGCTTGTTTTACCTCCCCCAAGCTGCGGGTTTCCACTTCTATGCGAAGCGGCTTATTTATTTCTTTAAGGTAATTTCTGGTTTTTTCCACGGCCAATGGTATGCCTCCGGCAAAATCGATGTGATTATCTTTCAGCATCACCATATCATACAGGCCAAAGCGATGATTGGTACCACCGCCTATGTACACCGCCCATTTTTCGGCAATTCTAAAATTGGGTGTAGTCTTTCGGGTATCGAGCAGGCGGGTAGAAGTTCCCTCTAATAATTGCATCAGACGATGTGTATAGCTAGCAATACCGCTCATGCGCTGCATGCAGTTTAGCACCAAGCGTTCCGTACTCAAAATGGAGCGCGATGAACCCTGCACGGTGAAAGCGATATCGCCATACTTAACAGCAGCCCCGTCTTTGATGTGTACTTCCATTTGCAAGCTTGGATCAAAGCGGGCAAAAATATGCTGGGCCATTTCCACTCCGGCCAATATGCCTTCGCTTTTCACAATCAGCCTTGCACGATTGCTGGCTTCCGGAGCCAAGCAGGCCAGAGAAGAATGATCGCCTTCTCCAATATCTTCTTTCAGAGCGGCTGTAATAAAAGCCTCGAGGGCTTCGGGTGTTAGGTAGGTTGGTCTCACGGCACAAAAATAAAAAAAGCACTTGATTTAAGTGCTTGGTAATGTCTTATTCAATAGGACTTATTCTTCGCTGAAATCTAAGGTGTCGATTTTATAGACCCCATTTTTCAGTTTTAGCAAAATGTACACCCGATAACTTCCACCATCGAACTCATAGTTACCGATGGCATATTTATGTCCTTCTTTAGATTTCCCTTGGTGCACATATTGGAAATCCGTCACAGGGTACTTTTTAAAGAAGTCTTTCAGCACATATTCAGCTTGCGACTTGCTATAGCTAGTTTTTTGAGCGGCAAGATTGAGGTCTACATTTTCATCCATATAGCGAATCAGCTCCTTGGAACTTCCCGCTTTAATGGCTGCCCGTATGGCATTAACTTGTTCTGCCTCTGCGTTTTGAGCATGAAGCGGAGAGGATAAAGCTCCCGTTATCAAGGCAAAAACAAAAAATATCCTACGTAAATTTTTCATATGACAGGTATTTGCTCCTCAAAGGTATTGTCAAAAAGTACGCCAAACTATTTTGGCTTAATTGCTGAAATTAAAACTATAAACTGTATAGTACAACCCTGCCTGTGTATATTTGTATTCTTGTAACCAAAATACCCAATGATGGGTATAAATTTTGAAATGCAGCATATGAATAAAAAAGTAATGCTGGTGATTTTGGATGGATGGGGAATAGCCACCAATCCGAAAGTGAGCGCCATCGACCAAGCCAAAACCCCCTTTGTAGATTCTTTATATCCCACCTACTCACACAGTAAGTTGGAAGCCTCGGGCTTAGCCGTAGGCTTACCGGACGGACAAATGGGCAACTCGGAAGTAGGCCATATGAATATTGGTGCCGGACGGGTGGTATACCAAGATCTGGTGAAAGTAAATGAGGCTATCAAGGATGGTTCGCTTGCACAAAACTACGTGCTTACCGAAGCCTTGCAGTTTGCCAAAAAAGAAAACAAAAAGCTTCACTTAATCGGGTTGGTTTCCGATGGAGGTGTGCATTCCCATATCGACCATATTAAAGGCTTGCTCAGCATCGCTCATAGCCACGGGCTAAGTGAGGTATTCGTCCATGCCTTTACCGATGGCCGCGATACCGACCCCAAAGGCGGAATAGGCTATATCCAAGACTTGGAAAAACATATGGCAAAAACCACGGGAAAGGTGGCCAGCCTGATAGGCCGCTATTACGCCATGGACAGAGATAATCGCTGGGAACGCGTAAAATTGGCCTACGATCTATTGGTACACGGCAAAGGAGAAACCTTTGATTCAGCCGAAAAGGCTTTGGCCCATTCCTATGCCAATAATGTGACCGATGAATTCGTTCAACCGGCTCTGGTTCGTGGTCAAAGTGTTACCATTTCCGAGGGCGATGTGGTAATCTGCTTTAATTTCCGTACCGACAGAGGGCGCGAAATCACCCAAGCGCTTACGCAAAAGGATTTCCCTGAACAAGAAATGAAGCCTTTGGCTCTTCGCTATATTACGCTTACGAATTATGATGACACCTTTAAAAATGTGGAAGTTATCTTCTCGAAAGACAATCTGGAAAACACCCTTGGAGAGGTCATCAGCAAAGCAGGGAAAAAGCAAATTCGTATTGCCGAAACGGAAAAATACCCGCACGTGACTTTCTTTTTCAGTGGCGGTCGTGAAACGGTATTTGAAGGAGAAAAACGCCTATTGTGCCCTTCGCCCAAAGTGGCCACCTACGACTTACAGCCCGAGATGAGTGCCTACGATATCCGCGATGCCATCATTCCTGAGTTGCAAAGCCGCGAGCCTGATTTCATTTGTTTGAACTTTGCCAACCCCGATATGGTTGGTCATACGGGCGTGTTTGAAGCAGCCGTAAAAGCCTGCGAAACAGTAGATGCTTGTGCGCAAGCGATAGTAGAAGTGGCTCTTGCCAACGACTACACTACCATTATCATTGCGGACCACGGCAACTCCGACTGTATGATTAATCCGGACGGAACGCCCAACACGGCCCATACTACCAATTTAGTGCCTTGCATTTTGGTGGATAAAACTTTGCGCCCAAGTATGAAGAATGGAAAACTGGCTGACTTAGCGCCTACCATTTTAAAACTTATGGGTGTGAGCAAACCTGCCGAAATGAGCGGACAAGAATTATTCTAACATGAGCAAAATCTATAATACATCAGTACTGGGGGCTTTTCTTTTAGCCCTCATTTTTTTCACTTCTTGCAATAGTCCTGTTTCTAAAGAGAAAGAACTGGATATTTATTTTTCAGTAGCGCATCTTCTTGACCAACAAATGGAACAATGGGTGCAAGAAAAAGCAAGCCTTCATAAAACCCTCGTATTGGATGGCAACAAGGAAGAGATTGTAGTGACCCCTCAGAATACAGATGAATGGCAACGTGAGCTCTCCTTGTTAATGGAAGCCGATCTGAACAAAGCGTCTTTCAAAGATGCCTATCAAGTAAAAGAAGAGAAACAAGGGGAAGAAACTATCATCTCCTATGAAGCCGTAGCGCCCGATAAGGTGCGGGTACAGCACATGACGATTACCCAAAACCTCTCTGGAATTTTGAAAGACATCTCAATTTCATTCTCAGAAAAAAACAGCATTTACACTTCTGAGCGAAAGATGAGGCTAGAATTCAATGAAGCGGGAAATTTGGTATCTTATAGCATCGAGGGGATACAGAAAATGATCTTCAAAGATCCTATACCCTACTCCCTAAAAGCCGAAATTAAGCATCAATAAACAGCTCGCTTAATGTGCTGATTGGAATACAACTCAAAAAAAGAAGAATCACTGGGGGCATATCGTGCAGGAGCTGAGGGGCTAGCTCCTTGCCAGTTATTTACAGCACTTACTTTAAAAAGCTTGTCAAAGGTACGCTTGTTCATTACCTCCCATTCTTTTACCTCCACTTTCGTGCGGATAAAAATTTCGGTAGAAGAAGGTAAAGAATATAAGACACAGGCCATGCCAAACATCAAACCCACGCTCACTGCTACTCTGATAAAAACTGTCTTCATTTAAGTTCGAGGGAAACTTTGGACAAATATAGCGAATAAATTCTATTGCTCAACAAATAGTTTAATTATTCCGATATTAAATTGATTCTTACCGATGCGCGTGGTAGATGTTCGCCCAAATCTTTCATCCTATATCACTTATCAAGTATTTCGTTTAGTATAAATAGATTATGGCGTATCTTCGCAAAATAAAACGCAATACCCATGAATTTTAGAATAGAAAAAGATACCATGGGACCTGTTGAGGTACCCGCTGACAAGTATTGGGGAGCACAAACGGAGCGCTCCAGAAACAATTTCAAAATTGGCCCTGAGGCTTCTATGCCTAAGGAGATAATCCATGCCTTTGCCTATTTGAAAAAGGCAGCAGCTCACGCCAACCACGATTTGGGTGCTCTCTCAGCTGAAAAAAGAGACCTTATCAGCAAGGTTTGCGATGAGATCCTTACTGGAGCTTTAGACGACCAATTTCCTTTGGTAATCTGGCAAACGGGCTCAGGTACACAAAGCAACATGAACGTAAATGAGGTAGTGGCTTACCGCGCTCACGTACTTTCGGGTGGCAAACTTACCGATGAGAAAAAAATATTGCACCCCAACGATGATGTAAACAAATCGCAGTCATCCAACGATACCTTTCCTACGGCCATGCACATTGCAGCGTACATGCAAGTGGTGCAGGTGACCCTTCCGGGAATGGAAAAACTACGCAATACCCTGCAAAAGAAAGCCGAAGCCTATAAAGATATTGTAAAAACTGGCCGCACCCACTTTATGGATGCTACACCGCTTACCTTGGGTCAGGAGTTCTCGGGATATGTACAGCAGCTTACCAACAGCATACGCACCATTAATAATGCCCTGCAAATGGTAGCCGAATTGGCTTTGGGCGGAACAGCCGTAGGCACGGGACTTAATACCCCCAAAGGATACGATGTGTTGGTAGCCAAGAAAATCGCGGAATTTACCAAATATCCATTTGTAACGGCTCCTAATAAGTTTGAAGCTTTGGCCGCACACGATGCCATGGTGGAGCTTTCCGGTGCCTTAAAGCGTGCAGCGGTATCACTTATGAAAATCGCTAACGACATCCGTATGTTGAGCTCAGGCCCTCGTTGTGGCATTGGTGAAATCATCATCCCCGATAACGAACCAGGCTCGTCTATCATGCCGGGCAAAGTAAACCCTACTCAGCCTGAAGCGCTTACTATGGTGGCCGCGCAGGTGATGGGCAACGATGTAGCTGTTTCGATTGGTGGTTCCAACGGGCACTTTGAACTCAATGTATTCAAACCACTTATCGCGGCCAATGTATTGCAATCGGCCCGTTTGATTGGCGATGCCTGCGTATCGTTCAACGATAAATGTGCCGAAGGAATTGAGCCAAATCTTCCTGTGATTCAAACACATATGGAGAACTCTTTGATGCTCGTAACAGCACTCAATACCCATATTGGTTATGAGAACGCAGCCAAAATTGCCAAAAAGGCGCACAAAGAAAATAAAACCTTACGCGAGGCGGCTATTGAACTCGGCCTATTGACCAATGAGCAGTTTGATGCATGGGTGAAGCCCCATGAAATGATAGGCAGCTTAAAATAATACAAGCTTAGGGCGTATAATCACATTATTTTTATGCCCGAAATTGTCAATATATCATTGAACTCCTTATATTTAACGCAAGATTAGCTTGCTTTTTTGGTGATTTCTGAAAACTGACCGTAAAAAACTCAATTTTTGCACACCTGTAAAGCCTTCTAAATCTGAGTGATATTTAAAAAAACATACATACACATGAAAAAAATCACCTTCATTTTTTGCCTAGTATTCAGCATGGTGATTGCTGACCAAGCGGTAGCTCAACTTTCTAAAAAAGAAGCCAAAGAGTGGAAAAAGAAGAAAAAGAGCGTTTCTGCAGAAGAGTTTAAAAACCTTTTCGAAGAAAACGAAAACTTGAAAGGCCAAGTAAGCGGCCTGAATGGCCAAATCTCTAGCTTACAGTCAAGAATCAGCGACAAAGATGCACGTATTGCTGAGCTAGAAGGGCAAGTATCGCAAAGCGAAATGCAAATTGCCGAAGCCAAGAGAAGAGCCGACCAAGCCATCAAAGATGCGGAAGCATCTGCTGCTATGGCTCAAAAGCCAGGCGAAATGAAAGGCGTAGTTTTCAAAGTACAAGTAGGGGCTTTCAAAGAAACTGACTTGAGCAACTATTTTGAGAGCAGCGAGAATTTCACCGGAGAAACTAACGAAGATGGTCTTCAGGTAATCACCTTGGGTAGCTTTACCGACTATTGGGAAGCTGACAAGTTCAAGAAGAACCTAAGAAGAATGGGCGTGAAAGAAGCGTGGATTGTTCCTTACAAAGACGGTGTGCGTGTACCTATTAAAGATGTATTAGAAGGCGTAGTAAAATAAGCCAACTCACACATAAGTAAAAAGCCCGAAACCTGTGGAATTTCACGGTTTCGGGCTTTTTATTTACAAATAGATTAAAGCCAAAATGATAATGAGTAAAATCATTACGCCATACATCAGCAAATCTACCTGGATGTATTCCTTATAGTCTTCGTAAACTTTTCTTATCCATGCAATCATGGGGCAATTTGCGAATACTTTTTAATTGAACAAATAGGGTGTAAATTTACCGGCTATGCAGAAAAGATGGATTATTTCCGACCAGCCCCATCCTCAGTCCATTTCTGATTTATCAGCGGCTTTAAATATCAGCACAGGCCTGGCCACACTGCTCGTGCAGCGAGGCATACACAGCTTCGACCAAGCCAAAGATTTTTTCCGACCTCAGCTTTCTCAACTTCACGACCCCTTTTTGATGAAGGACATGGACAAAGCCGTTACACGGCTCAGTGAAGCACTAGAGCAAAACGAGCGCATTCTGATTTATGGTGATTACGATGTAGATGGCACCACCTCAGTCGCCTTGGTGTTCCAGTTTCTTCAGCAGCTGGGTGCACGTGTAGAATACTATATTCCCGACCGATATACTGAAGGCTATGGGGTTTCCCAAGCGGGTATTGAATATGCCATTCAACAAGGTATTGCACTCATTATCAGCCTCGATTGTGGCATAAAAGCCCACGAAAAAGTAGCCTTTGCCAAAACCCATGGCATTGATTTCATCATTTGCGATCACCACCGCCCTTCAGACACCCTTCCCGATGCCTTAGCGGTACTAGATGCCAAACGAGACGACTGTCCCTACCCGTATAAAGAGCTTTCAGGTTGTGGTGTAGGGTTTAAGCTCTTGCAAGGCCTTTGTATGCAGAATGCCATTAATTTGGAAAGCCTTTATCCTTTTCTGGACTTGGTGGCCATCAGCATCGCTTCCGATATTGTACCGCTTACGGGTGAAAACAGAATAATGGCCTATTATGGCCTTCAGAAAATCAATACCGATCCCCGGCCTGGGGTGAAAGCCTTGATTGAACTGGGCGGAATCCGTCAGCCACTGAATATTACCTCGGTGGTCTTTGGTATTGGCCCTCGCATCAATGCTGCGGGGCGCATTGCCCATGCCCACGGAGCGGTAAAACTCCTCCTATCTGACACGAATGAAGAGGCACTCACCCAAGGGGAGCGTGTAAACGACCGAAATAGCGAACGCAAAAACTTCGACAGCACTATTACGCAGGAAGCCCTCAATATGATTGAGGAAAATGAAGTGATAAGAGAGGCAAAATCTACCGTGCTTTTTAAAGACACCTGGCACAAGGGGGTGATAGGTATAGTGGCTTCTCGCTGCATTGAGAAATACTATCGACCTACGGTAATTCTTACCGAGTCGAACAATAAAGCCACAGGCTCGGCTCGTTCCATCCCGGGTTTTGATTTGTACGAAGCCATTGAAGAGTGCTCTGACTTACTCGATCAGTTTGGTGGACATACGTATGCGGCAGGACTTACATTACCCATTGCCAATATTCCGCTTTTTCAAAAACGTTTTGAAGAGGTGGCACAGCGCAAACTTACCGAAGAGCTACTCACACCTCAGTTGGAAATTGATACCGAACTGGATTTTAGCAAAATCACGGAGAAGTTTTATCGGGTATTGAGCCAAATGGAGCCCTTCGGCCCCGGAAATATGGCACCCGTATTCATAAGTAGGCACGTTACTTGCTATGAATCCCCTCGGTTACTTAAAGAACAACACCTAAAGCTGAAATTGGTGCAAGAGGGCCATAGCAATATCTTAGAAGCGATTGCGTTCGGAATGGGAGACCTCTATCCCGCACTTTGCGAGGCCGATTCTTTCGACATTGCCTACAGTATAGAACAAAATGAGTTTAAAGGAACGAAAACTTTACAACTCAATATTAAGGACATAAAAGTGTAATCATTATTTTTAAGAAAATTTAGATAGATGATACTAAGAGCAGAGCACCTAGTAAAGAAATACAAGAAAAGAACCGTTGTAAACGATGTTTCTGTAGAAGTGAAGCAAGGTGAGATTGTAGGCTTACTAGGGCCCAATGGGGCCGGAAAAACTACCTCTTTCTATATGATAGTGGGCTTGATTAAGCCTAATGAAGGAAAAATATACCTAGAAAACGAAGACATCACGGCTCTTCCTATGTATCAGCGTGCCAAAAAAGGCATTGGATACCTCGCCCAAGAAGCCAGCGTGTTCCGAAACCTTACCGTGGAAGAAAACATCATGGCCGTACTGGAAATGACCAAGCTGAGCAAGGCCGAGCAAAAAGATAAAATGGAGAGTCTTTTGCAGGAATTCAGCCTTACCCATGTTCGAAAAAACCTCGGTATGGTGCTTTCTGGCGGGGAACGCAGAAGAACGGAGATTGCCCGCGCCCTAGCGGTAGACCCACATTTCGTATTATTGGATGAGCCTTTTGCCGGAGTTGACCCTATTGCAGTGGAGGAAATCCAGACCATAGTGGCTCGCTTGAAGAATAAAAACATTGGTATCCTTATCACTGACCACAACGTAAACGAGACCCTTTCCATTACCGACAGGGCCTACTTGATGTTTGAAGGTAAATTGCTAAAAGCCGGAACAGCCGAAGAACTAGCCGCTGATGAGCAGGTAAGACGCGTGTACCTAGGCAAGCATTTCGAACTCAAGCGCAAAGTATAACTAGCAAAACCCTCCCTTATATGGCTATTTACAACTCAATTATCACCTGGATCATGAAAAAACGCATTCATGAGGTGGAATTGTTTATCAAATATCCGCATGAGGTACAAACGGAGGTGTTTTTCAACCTTATCGATACGGCTAAGGATACGGAGTTTGGGAAGAAATATGAGTTTTCTACCATTACCTCGCTCGATAAGTTTCGCGAACGCGTACCCATTCACAGCTACAACGACCTCTACCCCTACATCAAACGACTGATGGAGGGAGAACAAAATGTGCTTTGGCCTACGGAAATCACGTGGTTTGCCAAATCATCGGGCACTACCAGTGCGAGTAAATTTATTCCCGTGTCAAATGAGGCGCTGGAAGAATGCCACTTCAAAGGCGGCAAAGACTTACTTTCTATTTATCTGAATAATAACCCCAACAGTAATCTATTCACCGGAAAACTCCTTTCCATAGGTGGAAGTCATCAGATTAACACCTTAGATAAGAGTTCTAAATCGCAGTATGGTGATGTGTCGGCAGTGATTATGAAAAACTTGCCTTTTTGGGCACAGCTCAACCGAACCCCAAGTCTGGAAACAGCCCTAATGGATGAATGGGAGGCCAAAATCGAAAAGATGGCGCACGAAACCTTAGCCGAAAACGTAACGGGCATGGCGGGTGTACCCACCTGGACTATAGTGCTTATAAACCGCATAATGGAGCTCAAAGGCGCGAAAAACATATTGGAGGTTTGGCCCAATTTGGAGCTTTTTATCCACGGAGCGGTTTCATTTACCCCTTACCGCGATTTGTTCAAAAAACTTGTTCCTTCGGATAGCATGAACTATCTGGAAACCTACAATGCCACCGAAGGTTTTTTTGGGATTCAAGATTTACCCCAGTCGGAGGAAATGCTACTGATGCTGGATTATGGTATTTATTACGAATTTATAGCTGCAGAAGAGGCAAATTCTGAAAACCCTAAGGTTTATTCTTTAGAGGAGGTAGAGCTTAATAAAAGTTATGCCTTACTCATTACTACGAATGCCGGACTTTGGCGCTATATGATAGGCGATACGGTGAAGTTTACCAACCTTTCTCCTTACCGCATAAAAATCACAGGGCGTACCAAGCACTTTATCAATGCCTTTGGGGAAGAGCTCAGCATTGAAAATGCAGAAATAGGCATTTCAAAGGCTTGCCAAGAAACGGATGCCAGCATTAATAATTTCACAGCCGGACCCAAGTATTTTGGCGAAGGCTCTAACGGATGCCATGAGTGGATTATAGAATTCGCCAAGGAGCCTAATCAAATGGAGGTTTTTGTGCAAGAACTAGATCAAGCCTTGCGCAAGAGCAATTCGGATTATGATGCCAAGCGCTATAAAGATATTGCCCTGAGCCTTCCGACTGTTCACATGGCGCCCGAAGGCACCTTTCACAAATGGCTTAAAAGCAAAGGCAAACTGGGCGGGCAGAATAAGGTACCTCGCCTAGCCAACAACCGCGAATATCTCGAGGAATTGCTGCAAATAATAAAGGGTCACTAGTTTAGTGACCCTTTTGTTTAAGTAATTTCTATACGCTTATTTCCACTTAATGGTGCAGCCAATGGCTTTAGTAAAATTGGTTTCTACCTTCTTGCCCGCATCTAGCTGCTGAATAGCGTCTTCCAGATAGCGTTTTGTCACGGCCTTGGCGTCTTTATGGTTATCGTCAATTGCACCAATATAGGCTACGGTGAATTTCCCCCCATCATTCTTCAATAAATACACATGAGGCGTACGGGTAGCTCCATAGGTCTTGGCCACTTCTTGTGTGCCATCTACCAGATAAGGAAAAGTATACCCCTTTTCTTTGGCGCGTTTTTGCATCTCTTCAAAAGAATCTTCCGCTTCTTGGGTAGGGTCGTTTGGATTGATAGCAATCACCGGATAGCCCATAGAAGCGTATTTTTTATCCAGTTCAATGATACGCTGTTCGTACATTTTGGCATAGGGGCAGTGGTTGCACGTAAAAATCACAATAGCCCCTTTTTTATCAGAATAATCCTTCAAAGACACCATGCCTTCATCGATGTTCTTGAGCGAAAAGTCCATGGCCACATCGCCTACTTGGTAGCCTTCGGCCACATCACGCGCGCTCATGAGTCCTAAAGTCATCACAAGCAATACAACAGGTACATACTTCATCATTCGGGTATACGGTTTAGTTGTTGAATCAATAAATCAATTTCTCCTTCTACTAGCTCATGCTCTACAAAGATGCGTTTTTTGCCTCGTAAAAAAATAGTGGCAGGTATAGCACCCGACCACGTGGGCTCTATCTTATCAATAAAGGAATTATAATCGGTTTCATCCAGTAAAACCACAGGAATAGTGATTTTTTTCTTAGCCAAGAAGGTATTGACCTTTTCCACTTCCTCCGAAAAATCAAGACTTACCAGTAACATACGAACCTCAGGATGCGCACGATGGTATTCTTCAAAATAGGGCAGTTCCTTAACGCAAGGCTTGCACCAAGTAGCCCAAAAGTTGATGACAGTGGCGCTATCGCTTTGGGCACTTAACTCTTTATGCAAGTCTTCAAACTTCACAATCGTAACAGCCTCTTGCGCCTGTACTACTAAGGGCATATTAAAAAGCAAAATGAACAAAAATCTATACATACTTACATACAAACGAAATACGGAGCCTAAAGTTATCCAACTCTCCTCTGGAAGGAAAACATCTGCTGTAGAGGATGAAATAAAATTGTACTTTTTTAATAATACGCCAAAATGTCTCTTTGTTGGCATTAAGCGAATGTTAACAAATTTTATTAGGGTAACCCTTGGCAGAAATATTTGACTAGACTACGTATTAATACGTAGAAGCGGACTAAGCAGAGTAAGCGGTGCTTTTACACCAAAGAAAATTTTATACACGCCTCTCAATTTCTCTGTACCGACACAGGTAAATCTGGCAAAATTTGTCATTAAAACAAGAAGCAAAAATTTGAAAGGCTAGTTTTCCACAGATTGAAAAAGTTATCCACATTATCCACAATAAGTTACATAAGTTGCTGATTTTAAAATAATTAAACCCAAATATTTAAGGGAAATTTTTGTGGATAACGCTTGTTAGGCATTTTTTTGATACGCAAAACAACCCTATAGGGTGGGAAACCGACAGACAATCAGAAACGTCATGAAGTTATTCGGCATGCTGGCGTATGAGTCGATTTCGGTACGCATTGAAAATGCGCGACTTAGAAATAAAACCTGTGTATTTGCCATTGTCAATCACCGGAAGATTCCAAGCATGAGTTTCTTCGAACTTCTTCATCACGGTAGCCATCGAATCATAGGAAGAAACTACCGCGGGCGGGCTGTGCATTAATTCTTTGATAGTTAGATTATTTTGTGAAGCCTCATCGAACATCACTTCACGGATATCATCTAAGGTCACTATCCCCATAAGCTCTCCTTTATCATTCACCACGGGGAAAACATTACGTTTGCTTACCTTAATGAGCTCTACCAAATCGCCTAAAGAACGAGTAGGTTCTATGGTCAAAAGGTCAGTTTCGATAATCTTATTCATATCAATCAAGCTCAATACTTGACGATCCTTATCATGCTGAATCAAGTCCCCTCTTTCCACCAAATGCTTGGTATAGATTGAGTGCTTTTCGAAATACGAAATCGTGACATAAGAAATAGCAGAAACCAGCATCAAGGGAACGAACAACTCATAGCCGCCTGTGATTTCCGCAATAAGGAATATGGCTGTAAGAGGGGCATGCAGTACCCCACTCATTACGCCACACATGCCCACCAAGGTAAAATTGCTCACGCTTATGGGTTCGCCCAAAAGCATTTGTATGCCTATCGCAAAGCAAAACCCAATCACACCACCACTGAAGAGCGAAGGAGCAAAAACCCCTCCGCTTCCACCGGAACTAATGGTAAGGGCGGAGGCAATAGGCTTGGCAATAAATACAGCCAGCGCAAAAAACAACAATATATAGGGGCTTCCCCCTGAGGAAAAGAACAAGCTTCGATTTAAAAAGCCTGAACCATTATTGGAAAGAAGCGCCTTGATGGATTCGTATCCTTCGCCATATATAGGAGGTAATACGAAAATAATCAGTCCTAACAGCAAACCGCCAATTAATATCCTTTTGTAGGTCTTTTTAATTCCTCCAATCTTGCCCTCTACCCAATAGGTAGCACGGGTAAAATACAAACTAGCCAAGCCACATACTATGCCCAGCATCAAGTAATAAGGGGTATCGCTGGCTTTGAACAGGTCGGTGACCTTTACAGAAAACAACACATCGTCACCTAAAAGTAGTAAGGAAACAATGGAACCAAATACCGATGCGATGAGCAAGGGAATAAAGGAAGCGATAGATATTTCGGCCAATATCACCTCCACACAAAAAATAACACCACCAATAGGCGCATTGAAAATCGCGGAAATAGCCCCAGCAGCTCCACAGCCTAATAAAATCGTACGTTTCTTGTAATTGAGGTGCATGAGCCGACCAATGTTGGAGCCAATGGCAGAGCCTGTAACTACAATGGGCGCCTCCAAGCCCACAGAACCACCAAAACCCACGGTAAGCGCACTGGTAATCATGCGGGAGTACATCTTGCCTCGCTGAATAATGCTGGATTTCTTAGAGATTGTATACAAAATATCGGTTACGCCATGGCCAAGCTTTTCTTTGAGCACAAAATGGGCAAAAAGCACGGTAAGCAAAATCCCGATAAGGGGATAGCTGAGGTAAAGGTAATTGGCATATTCCGTTTTGAAACTCAGCGTGAGGGCCTGATGAATCAGGTGGACACTTTGCTTGAGTAGTACCGCGGCCAAGCCGGCCAAGGCACCAATCACGCCACTTAGCAGTAGCACAAAATTCCGGTTATCAATATGCTTAATGCGCCACACTAGAAACTTTACCAGTAGCTCATTTACCTTCATTCTCATGGGTTTACTATTACCGCTCAAATCAAAGGGTAAACTTAAGTATTTATTATTATGGGCTTATACCCAATCAGCGTTTTTTTGAACGAACGATATTGCCTAACTTACCTTTTCCAAACCATTACATTTTTCACATACCCTCTAACTCATGAAGGCGATTATTCCTGTGGCAGGTATCGGTACCCGACTTCGGCCACATACGCATACACAGCCCAAAGCATTGGTTCCAGTGGCCGGTAAGCCTATTATTGGACATATTATTGACATATTAGTAGAAGGCGGCATCAAAGATTTCATCTTTATCACCGGCTATCTGGCCCCTAAGGTGGAGTCGTATATCAAAAATAACTATACCTCTCCCGAAATCTCCATTCAGTTTGTGCAACAAGAACCTCGTGAAGGCATAGGCCACTCCATCTGGTTTGCCCGTGAGCTTTTTCAAAACGAAAAAGAAGTATTAATCATGCTGGGCGATACCATTCTGAACTTGAACCTGAAGGATTTTCTCTCAGTAAAGCATTCAGTAGTGGGCATAAAAAAAGTGGAAGTGCCGGGCATGTTTGGTGTAGCCGAGATTAATCCTGAAGGATGGATTAAGCGCGTAATTGAAAAACCCACCATCCCTAAATCCAACCTAGCCCTTGTGGGGATATACAAAATCAAAAACCCCAAACTCTTGTTGGAAGGCATTGAGCACCTCATGGAAAACGATAAAAAAACCCATGGGGAATTTCAACTAACCGATGCTCTTATGTACATGATAGAAAAGGGGGAGAAATTCCAAACCTTCACTGTAGATCATTGGTACGACTGTGGGAAAAAAGAATCACTTCTCCATGCGAATGCCGTACTACTCAGCAATCCGGTCTTCAAAAGTGTGGTACATAAAGAATGGCCGCAGACTATCATTATCCCTCCGGTGAGTATTGGCAAAAATTGCAGTATCAGTAATTCTATCATTGGGCCTAATGTAGCCATTGGCGACAATGCCATAGTGAACTATACCATCGTAAAAGACTCCATTATAGGTGCCTATAGCGAGCTGGAAAGCGTGGTATTGGAACACTCCATCATTGGTAACGACTCCAGCTTGAAGGGCCTCAGCCAAAGTTTAAATATTGGTGACAACACCGAAATCAATTTTATGCCTTGATGAAAAACCGCGTTACGCAACTTTTGCAGATTCAATACCCCATCGTGCAAGGCGGTATGGTATGGTGCAGCGGCTGGAGATTGGCCTCAGCGGTGAGCGAGGCCGGAGGTTTGGGCACCATCGGTGCCGGATCTATGTACCCTGATGTACTGCGCGAACATATCAAAAAATGCAAACTTGCTACTAGGAAGCCTTTTGCCGTGAACGTGCCTTTGCTCTATCCGGATATTGAAGACTTGATGAAAATCATCCTCGAAGAGCAGGTGCCTATCGTAATTACCTCAGCCGGAAATCCTAAAACGTGGACGCAAATCTTGAAAGAGGAAAAACGAACGGTAATGCATGTCATCTCTGGAAGTGCCTTTGCTCAAAAAGCGGAAGCCGCAGGGGTAGATGCCCTAATTGCGGAAGGTTTTGAGGCGGGCGGTCATAATGGCCGTGAAGAAACCACCACCTTTTGCCTCATTCCTATGGTACGGGAGACTACGCAAATGCCCCTGTTGGCAGCCGGAGGAATAGGCAGTGGAAAAGCCATGTTAGCCGCATTTGCCCTAGGCGCGGAAGGGGTGCAGGTAGGTACCCGTTTTGCTGCTTGCGAGGAATCCTCCGCCCATGAGCATTTTAAGCAGCGCGTGCGAGAAGCCAAGGAAGGCGATACTGATTTGGTGCTAAAAAAGCTGGCCCCTGTGCGCCTATTGAAGAACGATTTCTACCAACAAGTGAAGCAAGCCGAAATAGCCGGAGCCAATAAAGAAGAACTTGAAAAGCTGCTAGGCACACGCAGGGCTAAAAAGGGAATATTTGAAGGCGACATGGTAGAAGGTGAATTGGAGATTGGACAAATAAGCGCCATGATAAAGCAAAAAGAGTCGGCCGAAGCTGTAGTGCAGGATATATGGCAGGAATACCTGTCAGTTCGGCAACAAATCTGTCAAATGCCCTAACAGCCGTTTGGTCTTAATATTTAAATATTCCATCGAATCGTGAAATATTTAACACACCATATATCTCCCTGAAAAGTAGCCATATAGGCAGCCACTATTCAAGTATTGCCTAGCATTCCTCATCGAAGCCCTGTTTTTTTATTCATTAAGTATGATGAACTTTAGCATAATAATTGTTCCCCAACAATTAAGAGTGTAAAGATTATGGATAAGTTTAAGATTAGGTTTCGATGTGTCCATCTACCTAAACCTTCCTCTGGCTTGAGTGGCTTTGAGGCAGGTAAAGTATACGATGGCCGATCCTTCAACGGATTGTATGAAGTCTCCCCCCACTGGGGAAGAGGTGGTCAAAGCAAGTTAATCGGCCGAGGCACCTTTCAAGAGTACTTCGAGATTGTAAATGAAAACGTATTAGTAAATCAAACTGTCTAAAGCCCCTCAGGGGCTTTTTTAATTTCTATTGAATCATGCGTCTCAGCCAAATCAAAGAAACCTGCTTGTATTATTCGGATTTACAAACCGTCTTGCATTTTTATCAGGATGTTCTAGGCTTAAGCCTTTATCATTATTTGGAAAACAAGCATGCATTTTTTCGTTGTGGCACTAGCATGCTTTTGTGTTTTCAGGCAGAGAATGCCCAGCAGAAAAAAGATTTACCCGCCCATGGGAGCAAAGGCGTGCAACATATTGCCTTTGAGGCCGCCAGTGATGAGGATTATGCGCGTTGGAAGCAAAAAATTACCGAAGTCGGCATTGCTATTGTACACGAGCAAGAATGGAAGAACAAGAAATACAGCTTTTATTTCCACGATCCCGCAGGGCATCTGTTAGAAATTGTGCCTCCCGGCATTTGGGATTAAAAATCGAATTGAACGAGTCGTTCCGCTTTCTGGTAGCAGTATTCAAACCAGTACTCATATTCTTTGTACAGTACGCAGTCTTCCAAGCTGATATTATTCACCATGAGTTTGATGTAGCTGCTAATAGGTAGCCACTCTCCTAAGCTTTGCGCTTGGCTTCCGGGTAGGCTGCTCACCTGAATAAATTCGAGTCCGTTGTGAAAAGTAGGTCTTACCTTATCCATAATTAGATGATTGACAATACAAAATAACACATTGTATGTCAAGTAAATATTAAGAGGGCATTATAGAATTATTAATCTCGGTTTTAGAATACGTCTTTTATCAAGAAACGTTGCCCACGGAACTCATAGTGTTCGCCTACTTTTTTACCATTCATGGCCAAGTACAAAGGCGACTGCGTAGAAATAGCAAAATACGAAACCCCATCCAGCACGATTTCGCCTAAGCCTATCGACACAAAGAAACGCTGAGTCTCCGTAATAATAACCGCCCCCAGGGTAGCTTCAAACAGCAGCTTGGTAGTTAGCCCTTTCAATATCGCCAAGCCTTGCATGCTTTCATTGATTTTTTTGGCATACATGTCGCGGTCAATTTGGCACTGCTCACGAAAGGATTCGAATTTATCTTCCCCTCCGGCCGTTTCTTCATTGGCGCTGTCTTGCACACGAATCATGGCTTCGCGAGCCGCTTCAATAGTTATATTCTGCTTTTGGATACAAAAGTCAATCAACTGTTTTTTAATCCCGCTTTTATTGTCGGTAAGAGCCGTCATAGAAGGTATATGTTAATACACGAATGCAAAATTGAATAAAAAATATGAAATAATAAGAAGCTAATTTAATCCGTAGCAAAAATCGGAATTTCAAGCCTCAAGCAATATCTTTATACAAACCTATACAATTGCCCATGCAAACTCCTCTGGTTAAAACAGCCCTAACCGAAATGTTGGGAATCGAGTTCCCGATTATTATGGCTCCCATGTTTTTAGTTTCTAACGCTGCCATGCTCATAGAAGCGGGCAATGCAGGAATTACCGGAGCCGTTCCCGCTTTGAATTACCGTACCGATGCCGATTTCAGAAAGGCCATTACGGAAATCAAGCAGGGTACCAAAGGACCTTTTGGCGTGAATTTGATTGTGAATAAATCGAATATTCGTTTTGAAGAACAGCTGCGCACTTGCTGCGAAATGGGCGTACATTACATCATCACCTCACTCGGCAGCCCCGAGAAAACCATCAATGAGGCGCATAAACATGGCATAAAAGTATTTTGCGATGTGACCGATTGGCAATACGCCCAAAAGGTGCAAGACTTAGGGGCAGATGCTCTTATTGCGGTAAACAGTGAAGCCGGAGGCCATGCCGGAAGAATTCCCTCCATTGAACTTATCAAGATGCTCGTTGAAAAATCGCACCTCCCCGTAATTTCAGCCGGTGGAGTAGGCAATGGGAAGCAGATGAAAGAAAAACTGGATGCGGGTGCTTGCGGGGTGTCTATGGGCAGTATTTTCATTGCCACCGAAGAAGCGGGCGTATCTAAAGAATACAAAGAAGCCGTGGTACAATATGGCGCCAAAGATATCGTGATGACCACCAAGCTCTCGGGCACACCCTGCACGGTTATCAACACCCCTTACATGCAAAAAATCGGAACGGAGCAGAATTGGTTGGAAGCCTTCTTGAATAAAAACCGAAACTTCAAGAAACTGGCCAAGATGCTCACCTTCTACCGAGGGATGAAATCCTTGGAAAAAGCGGCCTTTGGAGCCACCTATAAAACGGTATGGTGTGCGGGCCCATCGATTGAATATGTAAAGGCCGTAGAACCTGTAAGAGTGATAGTGAATAGACTTAAAGAGGAATTTTCTACTTCATAAATTCACTTATGCAACCTTTGCCTTTATAATAGCATCCTATAGGCACACAAAAACCCTTATACTATGAAAAAATCACTCAGTCTCATCCTTGGCCTAGTTATTGGCTTATACCAGTTTAGTAGTGCTCAAACAAGCGAAAAACGCGAAACAGCCGCTTTTACAGGCGTTTCGATAGGAAGTGGACTTACCGCCTATGTGTCTCAAGGAGCGCAAATGGTAGAATTAAAAGGCGATAAAGACTACCTCAAGAAAGTTACCACTACCGTGAAAGACAACATTCTTTATGTAAATGTCGATAACATAGGCTTGAACTGGAATTTTGGCGAGAAGGTAAAGATTTACATTTCTACGCCTGAGTTTAGCTATATCGGAAGCAGTGGAGGAGCTGATGTGTTCAGCGGAAATATCATCAAAAGCAAAGACTTAAAGTTGAAATGCTCCGGTGGTGCCGACTTGAAGTTGGAAGTGGAAGCTAACAAAATTATGGCAGAGTCAAGCGGTGGAGCAGATATGGAACTTCGCGGAAAAACTGAGATTCTTGATGCAGAGTGTTCGGGCGGGGCAGATATTGATGCAGCTGACCTAGTGAGTGCTAGCTGTACGGCTCGCGCCAGTGGTGGTGCCGATATAAAGGTACACGCCACCAAATCGCTAGAAGCCAAAGCCAGTGGCGGTGCGGATATTTATTACAAAGGCAATCCGGAAAAACTTAATAAATCAGAATCGGGTGGTGGCGACATTAGCACCATGTAAGAACAGCCCAACAAAAATTAAAGGAGTCGATGACTCCTTTTTTTATGTGTTTTGGTGTCGCATATATACAATATTGAATAAAAAAAGGCATTTTTGCGCCAAATTCACACAAGTAAGCCAACCCAGCCGGGCAGACTTCGTATAGCACAACATTTAGTTTTGGTTTTTACACGCGTGCAACACGCGAAAAGAAAAAATGGGGACAGGTTGGGGAGATTCTAATTGTGCTTCATGTTTATAATTAGGGTATTTTCCACAAAAGGGGTTATGTGGTGAAATCACCTGAGTCTCACTCAACCGTTCCCATTCTCTTATACCCTTAATACCCGCTGGCTCTAAAGGGTAAACCCTTTTCCCCTCATTCTTTAGTATTCTTTTGCAAAATCCTCACCGATTCATTCAAGGGTCTTTGGGCTGATATCTTACACGCCCTTTCCTGATGATGCCCATTTTTGGAGACGCTATGGCACATAGCACGCAAAATGCTTACATAGCGCTCAAAATTATTGCTCTTCTAAAATCCAAGCGCTAAGGCGCTTGCGTACATGTAGGGGAAGTTTGAAATGTATCATACTTTTGCATGGCAAGATTGGGACGGAAGATTTGGGAGGATTGAACCGAACCAATCTTCGCCATCAAAAAAAATTGCGCATTTTTAATTTTTTGTCTGTGGTTTGAGACTTATCTTGGTTTCGATTTGGAAAAAACTAAGCCACATATAGACGAAAGCGCGTTGGTTGCCTTGTTGAAAAACAAGGATAGAAAGGCCTTCTCCCAGCTTTATGATAACTATTCCTCCGCTTTGTACGGGGTGGTATTTCGTGTGGTGCAAGAAGAAGAAATGGCGCAAGATGTGCTTCAAGAAGTCTTCTTGAAAATATGGGAAAACATAGCCGGATATGATGCCAGCAAAGGTCGACTTTTCACCTGGATGCTCAACATAGCCCGCAATGCTTCTATTGATAAAACCCGTTCGGCTGAATTTAAAAAAGTAGCCAAAAACCAACCACTAGAAGATACCTTCCGTAAAGTAGAAAAGCGTAATCCAATAGAAAACAAGGTAGAATACATTGGAATCAGAAATTTAGTAGAAAAACTAAAACCTGAACACAAATCCATTGTTGACCTTATCTATTTGCAAGGCTATACCCAGTCGGAGGTAGCAGAGGAATTGAATATCCCATTAGGAACGGTTAAGACCCGAGTAAAACTCGCTATTAACCATTTACGAGAACTTATATAATGACGTAAGATACGTTGGACATACAAGAATACATATCGTCAGGAATTTTAGAAACCTATGCAATGGGTCAGGCTACGGATGCGGAAGCGCGTGAAGTAGAACGATTGGCCGAAGCGCATAGCGAAATTAGGGAAGAACTGGAGGCTATACAAATAGCTTTTGAAACCTATGCCTTAGAATTCCAGATGACACCTCCGGCTTCGGTAAAAACCAAGCTTCTGGAAACTATCTTCGAGGAAGAAGAAGAGGACGAAACACCGGTACGCAGCCTTGGCAATGAGCCATCCAAAGGCTTTCCTTGGGCGATAGCGGCCTCCATTACCCTACTATTGGTAAGTGTGGCGTGTAATTTCTTCTTCTATCAGCAGTGGAAAAATACGGAAGGCCGCTTGGCATTACTGGAAGAAAACAACCGCGAACTGGCCGATAACCTCAAGGTAACTGGTCAAAGTCTGGAAGGTGCACAAGAGCGATTGGCTATGCTAAAAGATGCCAACAATGTAATTGTGAACCTAAAAGGATTAGAAAATAGCCCTAATTCTACGGCCGTTATTCTTTGGAACAAAGAAAGCAAGGATGTGTACCTGATGGCGCAAAACCTACCCGAACCGAGTGCTGACCAGCAATATCAGCTTTGGGCAATCGTGGACGGCAAGCCCGTAGATGCCGGTGTTTTTGATACCATTGAAGCGGTACAGCAGTTGAAAAACATACCACAAGCACAAGCCTTTGCTATTACACTAGAAACCAAAGGGGGCAATCCAAGTCCGCAAGGAACTATGTATGTGCTGGGCAATGTAAATGTATAATCCGCTTATAGATATAAAACAAGAAAGCCATCGTTGATCGATGGCTTTCTTGTTTATTCGGGTTTCTCCAGATCATCCCGATCGCGGAGCTTCTTATCGTCTACATGCTTATTGAGGAAGGCGTTGATTTTATCAATATCAAAGCTCGACTTAATCTCCCCAAAAGAATCAATGGTAATATCAAAGCCTTCCAGTTCGGCATTTACCTTGGGAGCTTCCTCCTCTTTGGGCTTATTGGATTTCTTTGACTTCGCCATATTATGCAATTACTTTAGAGCTTAATGTTTGGAGGGCTTTCGCCATACGTTCGGCTGTTTTAGCAGCGCCTAGTATTTCGATGATCACCATCAAATCGGGGCCTGCACCTACTCCGGTAATAGCCAAACGAATGGCCTGCATCACCTTTCCTATCTTGATTCCCTTATCAGTAAGGATTCCTTCCAACAGGGCTTTGGCTTCATCCGCCTGAATGCTACCTTTTGCAGCCAAGGCCGATTGGAAACTTTCAATGACGCTTACTGCTTCAGCCGTCCACTTCTTACTTACGATTTCTTCATCATATTGTTCGGGCTCGGTAAAGAAGTATTTCCCCTCTTGCCAGAAATCAGCTGGGAAAGTAACGCGCTCTTTCAATAAGCCACAGATTTTGGCCAAATCAAGACCGTTGTCTGATACGCTGTGCGCGTTTAGCGCTTCTTTCATATAAGCGGTAAGTTCCTCATCGGTTTTGGCTTTCAGGTACTGTTGGTTATACCATTTGGCCTTATTGATGTCAAACTTCGTTCCTGACTTACCAATGCGTTCAATACTAAAGGCCTCTATTAATTCGGCCATGGTAAACATCTCTTGTTGTGTGCCGGGATTCCATCCTAAGAAAGCCAAGAAATTGGTCACGGCTTCAGGCAAATAACCCGATTCGCGGAATCCCATAGCTTTTTCTCCGGTATTGGGGTCAGTCCAGTCCATAGGGAAAATAGGGAACCCGTGCTGATCGGCATCACGCTTGCTAAGTTTTCCATTACCATCAGGCTTCAAAAGCAAAGGCAAGTGGGCAAACTGTGGCATGGTGTCTTCCCAGCCCAAGTATTTGTACAAAAGCACATGGATGGGGGCTGAAGGCAGCCATTCTTCTCCTCTAATTACGTGGCTAATACCCATTAGGTGATCGTCCACAATATTGGCTAAGTGGTAGGTAGGCATGCCGTCCGACTTCATCAATACTTTATCGTCCAGCGTAGCCGAATGCACCATTACCCAGCCGCGAATCATATCATTCAAACGAACCTCCTCTTTGCGAGGCACTTTTAGGCGAATTACATACGGATCACCACTGGCCAAGCGCGCTTTCACTTCGTCTTCCGGCAAAGTGGTGGAGTTTTTCATGGTAGCACGGGTAATGGCATTGTACTGCGGAGAGGCCACTTTAGCTGCTTTTAAGCGCTCGCGCATGGCATCCAGCTCCTCAGGCGTATCGAAAGCATAATAGGCGTGGCCTGATTCTACCAATTGCAAGGCATACTGCATGTACAAAGGCTTGCGCTCACTTTGGCGATACGGTGTGTGCGGACCACCTACCCAAGGGCTTTCGTCCAGTTCAATGCCTATCCAGCGAAGGGCTTCTTGAATATATTCTTCAGCACCGGGCACAAAGCGGGTTTGGTCGGTGTCTTCAATGCGCAAAAGCATTTTTCCGCCCATTTTGCGGGCGAATAAATAGTTATATAGGGCGGTTCTAACGCCACCAATGTGCAAAGCTCCTGTAGGACTAGGAGCGAAACGAACGCGTACTTCTCTTTCCATCGAATGGTTTTCGTCAATTGAAGCGCAAAAATACAACTATTGTATAAGTATAAAAAGAAGAATGCGGCTTCCTACTCGATTCCAAAGGTTTGGTGCAGCAGCTTTTGGTCTTTTTTGCACTGCATGTAGAAATTAATCCGTAGGAAAACAAAATACAGCAGGCCTGAAAAACCGCAAATACTGGCATAAAGCAGGTTTTTTTCTTGAAATGTAAAAAGTAAGGCCATGGAACCCGTTACTAATAGCCACAAAAAAAGCAGCAAACGGGTGCCAAAAAATAAACGATACCGGATAAAAACAATGCATCCCTTGCTGGTAGGCTCAATGGAACCGCTGATGAGGGGAAGAAAATGTTCTACATGCTTGGTTCTGCGAGAAATCGTAAAACGGAAATTGCTGCCAATCCAACCATGAAACCAATGCCCCTCATGGGCTTGCTCCACGTACTCTTTCTCCACCTTGCGGGTGCGCGCCAGCAGGCGCCCACATACAAGAGGAGCCTCATAAGGAAGCACCAGCATTTCATTTTTGATCGGCAGCAGCATATTATTTCACAGCAATGCAGGAAATTTCTACGTTCACATCTTTGGGCAAACGACTTACCTCCACGGTTTCGCGAGCAGGCGGATTACTGGTAAAGTACGTACCGTATACTTCATTGATGGTGGCAAAATTGCCCAGGTCTTTCACGAAAATCGAACACTTCACAATGTGAGAAAAATCATAGCCAGCTTCGTTGAGGATATATCCCAGATTTTTCATCACTTGGTGGGTTTCGGCTTTAATTTCTTGGGTCAATAGCTGTCCGCTGGATTGATCGATAGCAATTTGGCCAGAAATGTACAAGGTGTTGCCCGCCTGTACGGCTTGGCTATAAGGGCCAATAGGTGCCGGAGCCTTGGCCGATTCGATAATTGTTTTGTTCATAAGATAATGTGATATTTAAGGCTTCAAATTAATCATAATTGATCATTTACCTATAAAAGAAAGGCTATACCTGCCGTTTCTATCGCCTAATGATGAAAATACTTGTAGTGGGCAATGAAGCTCAGCACCAAGAAATGCAAGAGAAATTTCCGAACAAGGAGCTTTTTCACTATCAATCTTCCCACGATTTTGGTCGCACCTTTTTAAAAGGTTTTTCGGCTGTAATTGATTTCACCGTACAAACCAACACTGAAATACTGGAAGAATACCGCGGTGCCGAACATTTGGTGGTATTTGCCCATTGCATTAATACCTCCCTAGCCGAAATCTATTATATGCAAGGCGAATTTGACTTTACGATAATAGGCTTTAACGGACTACATACCTGCATCAATCGATCGCTTTGGGAGTTAAGCGCACTTCATGAAGAGTCCCAAACAAAAGCGAAAGTAGTTCTTGATGAATTGCAGATTGCCCATGAATGGGTAGCCGACCGTGTAGGCATGGCGAGCCCTCGGGTGATTTGTATGATTATTAACGAAGCCTATTTCACCGTGCAAGAAGGCACGGCCAGCAGAGAAGACATCGACCTAGGAATGAAACTGGGCACCAATTATCCGTATGGCCCCTTTGAATGGTGTAACAAAATAGGCCTTACGGCTGTTTACGAACTGCTTGAAGCACTCTATGAAGACACCAAGGACGAGCGATACAAAATATGCCCTTTGTTGAAACGAGAATATCTGCTTCAGGCCGAATAGTTCGGTTATGCAAATTTCAATTTCCACTGTAGTTGATGCTTCCTTATCAGATTGTATACACGGTTTTACGGAAGACTTATTCCTAAAACTCAATCCGCCCTTTCCTCCCGTAAAGATTCTTCGTTTCGATGGCTGCCAAGGCGGTGATTGGGTAAAACTGGAGCTCAACTTTCTCCTTTTCCGGCAAGAATGGCATTCTTATATTCCACACCACACACAGTCGGAACAGCATTTTGAATTTGTAGATGAGGGGAAGGTACTGCCTTTCTTTTTGAAGCATTGGCAGCATAGGCATCGCTTGGAAAAATCGGAAAATGACACAACTATCACCGATGCCATTCATTTCAGTTCCGGCTTTGTTCTATTCGATGTTTTGCTATACCCTGTGCTTTATTTGCAGTTTTTGTATCGTAAGCCTATTTATAAAAAGCATTTCCGAAGGGCATCTTAAAATTATCCTACTCCCTTTATTGGTTAAAATGTAGGTCAATTGCTTATATTACCTGAGTATATTGTTTTTCTATGTCTTTGGTGCGTAAAACCGTATTTGTTCTTCTCAGCCTTTGTTTAGCTCAGCTGGGCTATACCCAGCATATGGGTACAAAGTTTGGTTTTGAATTAGCCCAAGGAAAGAAAAAGCTTGATATCCCCTTTGAAATCTACAACAACCTCATCATAGTAGATGTGGTACTGAACAAAGTGATTCCACTTAAATTCATTGTGGACACCGGAGTTAAAACCAGCATTCTGGCGGATAGAATCTACCTCGACATCCTCCATGTGGATTATGACCGCAGTATTACCTTGGTGGGTGCAGCCGGAGGCATAGGCGTAGAAGCCTTAATTGCCAATAATGTAAGCCTCGAAATGCCCGGACTTACCTGCCATGGCTTGTCCATATTTGTGATGACGGAAGACTATTTGCGCCTTGGCAATAGCCTTGGTATAAGTGTGCATGGCATATTGGGGAGTGAACTTTTCAACCGCTTTGTAGTAAAAGTTAATTACGCCACCCGCACCCTAACCCTCTACGAACCTAGTGCCTTCAAACGAAACCCTCGGGGCTATGAAGTGTATGACTTGTTAATTGAGGAATCAAAACCCTATATCCGAGCGAGCATTGTTCAGGGCGATACGAGTACTTTTGATGGGAAGTTTTTGATAGATACCGGAGCCAGCCATTCGGCCATGCTACATGTGGGCTCCAATGAGAAAATTTATGTTCCGGAACCTAATATCAGCGCCCTTCTCGGTCGCGGCCTTAGTGGTGACATTTATGGAAAGGTGGGAAGGATTTCCTCCATTAGTTTGGGCAAATTCAATTTTAATAGTGTGCTTACCTCTTTCCCCGACTCCAGTTCGTATCAGGGAATAATTGGAGAAACCAAGCGGCAAGGAACGATAGGTGGTAATCTGATGAACCGCCTTCATCTGATTTTCGACTACTCACAAAAGAAACTCTATGTACGAAAAGGGAGTGGCTACTCCAGACCTTTTGATACCGACATGACGGGCATGGAAATACTGGCCACAGGAGTTGACTTTAAGATTTTCCTGATAAATGAAGTACGTGAAAATACCCCAGCTCAGCGAGCCGATATCCGAGCAGGTGATGTAATCGTTAAAATCAATCATAGCCGAGCTTACCAACTCACGCTCAGTCAAATCTATCGTATCTTCAATAGTAAACCGGGCAGGAAGATACACCTGAAGATTCTTAGAAATCAGCAAGTGATAAAGAAAACCATCGTATTGGAACGCCTCATTTAAACCTTGGCACGCTGTGAGGCCCACAGCTGTAAGGAAACTGCAATTTGGCGAATGCGGTTCTTTCGCTTTCTAATCAAGCGATTTACTTCTTGCTTACCGGCACGATAGGCACGGTATAAATACAAGTGACTTTTACGAAACCTAATCGCTTGAATAAGGGTAGCTACCAAGCGCTCTACGTTAAGATCCGATTTGAGCACATATTCTTGGATGCCATTAAAGGCCACCCGGCTATAATTACTGTCCTTCAACAATGCCACCGGAATGTCTTTATAGGTCTCATCCGACTCTAGCAGCTGCATAAGCTCCTGAATATTTTTGACCCCAAGATTTTCATCAATCAGAAGTACATGAGGGGTGTTCTTTTGCAACTTATGTCGCGCATCCTCTAGGGTAAAAGAGGTATCTAGCACTAATCCACTATGGTTTTGCGCGCGCATGGTATCAAACAAAGTACTCATTTCGATAGGGTTATTGCCAATCATCAGCACTTTGACAAGCTCTGAGCCAGCTTGGGGGATAGCCGGTTCTCCGCCTAGTGAAGGGTTGAACGTTTTCATTTTCTTTAAATAATTCTATTTTATACAGAATATATTAAATATACGATATTTTCTCGGGATTGGATTCATGAAGGAGGAAGTATTTTTGAGAAGCCGAGAATGCTGAATTGCGTATAGCCACATCAAAAAAGAGGAGGAAGGCCGATGGAAAAATAAAAAAGCCCCAAGAATGGGGCTTAGATCTAAACTGAGTTTTGTATCAATTATTTAGCAGCAGCATAGCGCTTTTCTACTTCTTTCCAATTCACAAGATTCCAGAAAGCCGCAATGTAATCTGGACGCTTGTTTTGGAACTTTAGGTAGTAAGCATGCTCCCATACGTCAAGTCCTAAGATAGGCGTACCTTTTTTCTCGACAACATCCATGAGCGGGTTATCTTGGTTGGCAGTAGAGCATACACACAATTCTTTGTTGGCGTCTACACAAAGCCATGCCCAGCCTGAACCAAAACGAGTAGCGGCTGCTTGGCTAAACTCTTCTTTGAATTTATCGAAAGAGCCGAATTTCTTGTCAATGGCTACGGCCAAATCGCCCGAAGGAGCGCCACCACCATTGGGAGAAAGGATGGTCCAGAAAAGGCTGTGGTTGTAATGTCCGCCACCGTTGTTGCGCACGGCTACGGGTAGTTTGCTGATGCCGGCCATAAGCTCTTCCAAGCTTTTACCTTCCATCTCGGTGCCTTTCACAGCATTGTTGAGGTTGGTTACATAGGCATTGTGGTGGCGATCGTGGTGAATCTCCATGGTCAATGCGTCAAAATGAGGTTCTAGTGCGTTGTTTGCATAGGGTAATGCAGGTAATTCAAATGCCATATTGGTAATTTTTTAAAGATTATACATAAATAGTTGTCATAACAAATATACACCAAAACGGGCAAAAAGTTTCGTAAAATCGAAATTCCTATCCCCGAAGGTTCTTGAAGAAGGTGTCTAACAAGGCTTTGGCCTCAGCCTGCATCACGCCCCCTTGAACTTGTGTTTTAGGGTGAAATACCGAAGCCCCAACTTGCAATACACCTCGCTTAGGATCGCTAGCACCATACACTACACGACCCATTTGCGACCAATACAAAGCTCCTCCACACATTAGGCAGGGCTCTAAGGTGACAAATAAGGTGCATTCGCTCAGGTATTTGGCACCCAAGGTATTAGCGGCTGAGGTAATGGCCAGCATTTCGGCATGGGCCGTTACATCTTGCAGTTTTTCGGTTTGGTTATAAGCGCGCGCCACTATGCGGTTCTGGCATACAATGACGGCTCCCACAGGGATTTCCCCCTCATCAAAAGCATATTGGGCTTGCCTGAGTGCCTCTTTCATATAAGAAGCATCACTATGTATGCTCAGCTCCATTACTTGATTTTAACGGTGTTCATAATGGCCTCTGCTGTTTCTTGCCATTGGGTATAAATAGCCACCGGACAGGTGAAATTACACACGATCACGCGACCATCCACCAAAGCATATTGCACGTAGGTGTAGTTTACTATCGATTTTTGATTGAAGGCATTTTCTTCAGGCTTTACGGTGGAGATAAACGCCATCGAAAGCACTTTGCGCTTTTTCACCTCACGCACTTCTTCTTTCAGCATTTCCACCTCGCTGTACATGGTGTACAAACTGGCTTTATAGAAATCCTTCATGAGTGCAAGGTTATCATCCGGCCAAGAGTTTTTGGTAATGTTTACACTGAAATCGACCACACGTTCCGAATTGGTATACATAGCCGTTGGGCGCTGCGAACTAATCGCCTTATTCATCATGTCCTCATCGGTTACCGGATTGAAATCAGCTGGTAAAGAAACCGTAATACGGTCGGTCACTTTTACCTTTTTGAGTTTTGGGCCGGGAGAAGCAATAGCAAAGAAGCTGAGAATAAGGGAGAGATACCACATAGTTGATGTATTTACTGCAAGTATACCACAGCTAGCACGTAAAAAAAAATCCCATCGGGTGTGATGGGATTCTTGTCAAACCAAATTAATCCTTGTAATTATTTATCAGCGATTAATTCCATAAAGATTTCAATATCCACTTGGTCTCCTACCACCGCAGTAGCGGCCCAAGACCCAGTACCTACGCCATAGGCAGTTCTGTCAAGGCTTAGGTTAGACTTCAAGCCTAACAGGGTTTTTTCCTTCTGAAAAGGGTGATCTTGGACACCCAATACTGTGAACGGAAGCTCAATATCTTTCGTTACATCGCGCATGGTCAATTTTCCTTTAGCCACATAGCTATTGTCACCTTTCTTTTCAAAACTGCTGGAAACGAAAGAAATCTGAGGGTATTTGGCGGCATCAAAAAAGTCGGGTGACTGTAAGTGCTTGTCTCTATCCGGCTCGCGGGTGTTTATACTCGCCACATCTATCGTAAAATTCACTTTGCTTTCGGCAAGGTTAGCTGGGTCAAATGCGATGTTTCCTTTAAATGAATCAAAACTTCCATTTACCGGAGTAAAGAAGTGATTGATTTTGAAGGAAATAGAGGTATGTGTCTTGTCAATTGCCCAGTTTTTAGGAGCAAAAAAAGTGAATGCGCTCATGGCAACTATTACCAATGCGCTGGCTAACAGGAGGAAACGTGTTTTTTTCATAGGTCTATACATTAAGTGTTTGTACATTTAATGTGCATAACGACATCTACTACTAAATAGTTTCAAGTCTCCCCAAAAAGAATTCAATCATCAAAAAGCGTTGGGATTCAAAGAATCATGCTCGTAGCAATAGGCCCAATGTTCATTGGGTTCAGCAGAGATGAAAACGGCATGCCCTGTTTCGTGATAATGGTGAGTGGCATGCTTATTCTTAGACGAATCGCAGCAGAGTGTGATACCGCAGGTTTGGCATGTGCGCAAATGCACCCAGGTGCTCCCCATAGCTATACAGGCATCGCATTCATGGTGTAAGGTAGGTTTGATGGATAGGTTTTGCAGATCAGGACAAATCTTGGGCATCATAGCTAGGCGGATAAGAAAGGAACAATTTACAAAATGTTTGACGGATTACCCTCGACAGATAGAGGACTTAATTCGTAAATTTGCACATTATTGAAAAAAACATGAGCAAAGAGCCTGAAGATAAGATAGTAAAGCGCCTGCGCAAATCGGTATGGGAGCTAAACAAAACCTTTCAATTGGTGGAACCGGGGGATAAAGTGATGGTGTGTCTCTCGGGCGGGAAGGATAGCTATACCATGCTCGATATGCTGATAGAGCTTCAGGCTTTTAAGCGGGATTTTGAAATCATTGCTGTCAATCTCGACCAAAAACAACCTGGATTTCCGGAGCATATTTTGCCAGAATACCTTGAAAAGAAAAAAGTACCCTTCAAAATTTATGAAAAGGATACTTATTCGGTAGTAAAAGCCATGGTACCCGAAGGCAAAACTATGTGCAGCTTATGCAGCCGACTGAGACGGGGAAATTTATACAGTGCAGCGGAAGAATTGGGCGCGACTAAGATTGCCCTCGGCCATCATATGGATGATGTGTTGGAGACCTTCTTCCTTAACCTTTTCTTTAGTGGTAAAATGGAGACCATGCCGGCCAAGTATAAAACAGACGATGGGAAACATGTGGTGATACGTCCTTTGGCCTATTCCAAAGAATCGGATATTGCGCATTATGCACAAATTCAGCAATTTCCCATCATTCCTTGCACACTTTGTGGCTCGCAGCCCAATATGCAACGTAAGCTAATTAAGCAGATGCTGAACACTTGGGAAGCTGATTACCCTGACCGCAAGAAAATCATTTTCAACGCTCTTTCGAACGTTTCGGCTTCGCACTTGTACGATACCGATTTATACGATTTTCAGGCTTTTGCCCGTATCGCTGGAGAGAAGCTTTCGGCCACCGAAACAGGCGACTGGTGGTAAGCTTATAAAAACTCGCTGATTTCTTTCTTGAGGTTGCCCAGATACACCTTTTCGAGAGGATGAGGGGCGTTGAGCATGATTTTGAAGACACCAAAAGGCAAATCGGAAGCCACGCGGTGCGATTCTTCTGCGCTCACCATATTATCCTGGTCTCCCACCATAATTTTCACTGGATGATGAATTTGGATAAAATCTATGGTTTGGAGGGCTTTCCCATTGCCTAGGCCTTGCATCATTTCGGCCGTTTGGGTCATGATTTTCTCCCAGTCGTGCTGCTCATGGCGCTCATGCAAAGCATGGGCAAAAGCAGGCACCTTGGCCTTCACTTTTTGAGGGTCTAAAAAACGGATTTCGTGATTGGCACTTTCGGGAGTCCAATCAAATTTAGTCCCCAAGGTGACGATTTTATTGACCGAATCAGGAAAAAGCTTGGCCATCCACAAGGCTACGTATCCACCCATGCTATAACCAAAAATATTCACTTTAGATATGTGCAGATCTTCGAGATGACTATGGATTTCGCGGGCAAAATCAGCCAAATCAAAACGCTCAGGAAAAAGCATGCTGCCTCCGTGCCCCGGAAAATCAAAGGAATAAACTTCGTAGTCTTCTTCTAACAAATGCTTGAGTGGATCAAGCATGGCCTTGCTGCCTAAGGCTCCGTGCAAGAGTACCAATGGAATGCGTTCCATAAGAAAAAATTTACCTCAGTAATTAAAAAGTAATGAAAGATACGCAAAATCTACACTAAGGAGAATTTTTTGGGGAACAATTGTTCCCCAAAAAAGCACTTAATGATGATGTCCGCCTGGTCCGTGGGCATGGCCGTGGGCCAATTCTTCGGTGGTAGCTTCTCTCAATCCTACGATTTCACCCGTGAAATGAAGGTTGAAACCTGCCATAGGATGATTGAAATCCATAGTCACTTTTTCAGCACCTACCGACTTCACCAAGCCCATAAAATGGTTGCCTTGGTTGTCTTGCATAGGGATTTGCTGACCCACTTTAGGCTCGAACTGCTGATTGTCCTGACCTACGAATATAGTTCTTGGGATTTCGGCCACATGTTCGCTATCGTATTCGCCATAGCCATTGGCCGGGTCGATAGAAAATGCAAACGTATCACCGATCTTTTTACCTTCGATATTATCTTCAAAGAGAGGCAACAAATTGCCGGCTCCGAACAAAAAAGCTAAAGGATTTTCTTTCGTAGTCTTTTCCTTGAACTCTTTGTTTCCGTCTCCTTTGTCTACCCAAAGTTCATAGGTAAGTTCTACTACTTTGTTTTTTTCAATAATCATAATTCGTGTTTTTTGTAAAGTGCAAAGTTCGTTGATTCTTAAGGCTTTTCCGAGAAAAAAATAGGGAAGCTTTCCTCTTATACTATTTTCATTTTCTCTAGCAGAAAAGTAGCGTTTTTGTTGGTAGCGACCCCTCGGTGAAGCTGATATTCAAACTGAAGCTCTCCTTGAGAAATGGTACTTTCGAAGCAATAGTTCCGCACGCGCTCTTGTGTTTCTTGTTCCAATGCGCCCAATTCAAGGTCGTGGGTGGCAATCATGCCCAAACCTTTATAGCTCAAAAACTTACGGATGAGCCTACGAGATCCTTCCAATTTGTCTTCCGAATTGGTTCCTTTCAGGATTTCATCAAGCAGAACAAACACATATTCGCCCCGATCAAGCGCCTCCACAATGCTTTGCAGACGGAGTAACTCGGCATAGAAGTACGATACATGGTCGTTCAGCGAATCGCTGATACGCATAGAACTCATCACCCGAATGATTGGCGTCTCAAATCGGGTAGCGGGCACGGGTGCTCCTATTTGTGCAAGAATCAGACTCGTGCCTACACTGCGCAGAAAGGTGCTTTTCCCCGACATATTGGAACCCGTAATCAATAAAAACTGGTCAGGATTACCAAAAGACAAGCTGTTTGGCACACAGGTTTCGGATAGTATTAGCGGATGGCTTAGGTTTTCCATCACCAAAGCATTTTCTCCGTGTATTTTCGAAAAACAGTAGTGCGGGTAATTATAATGATAGGTAGCCAAGCTGGTGTACACCTCCAATTCGGCCAGGTGTTGAATCCAACCTAGGGCCTGTTCGCGGTGCTTATTTTTCCACTTTTCGAGATAAGCAATAAATTGAAAATCGAATAGGAATAAACCATTCAAGGCCATATTGGCCAGAATATTTAGTCGCTGGTCAAAGAGACTGCTGGCGGTACTTAATTGCTGAAAGGCTTTCTGGGCATCGCGGAGTTCTTGAACAATGTGGGCGAGATTTTCGGATTGGAAAGACTCCTTTTCTATCAATCGGCTTAAAGAGGCATAGGTATCGAGTTGGCTTTTCTTGCGGCTAACTTTGGCATGAAAAGCTTGGATATGCTTAAAAAACACTGACATACTCAGCATCGAAATGACCAAAGCCAAACCTATAAACAACAACCTTTCACTTTGGATAGTCAGTATCACCAAGCCCGTGTTTAACAAAGGAATGGTGAATCGCAGAATAGTGAAAAGGGAAGAAGTAATAAACTGCGGTGGCTCTTGAAGCCATTCCTCAATTTCCCTGCGTTCTTTGGCTGTTTCGGTATTCAATTGGCCTTCGGCCCAATACTGCTGGCGGAAATCTACCTTAGGGCCTAATTCCCGAACCGCCTGCTGATAGGCTTCAATCTTTTCCGAGCTATCATGCGGGTTTTTCAAAAGTTCGGCCAGCCGCTCGCTACCCGATTTGGAAGAGGTGCGGTTGAGCAATTGAAAAAGGGAAGAAGAACCAAATACATCGAGGTCGGAGGTGTAGCGGTGCTTGGCATCTTGATATTCCTTCCCATCGGGCACTTGCAAGTGGCCTTTCTGCAACTGAGCAAGTTCCAATTGGCACAAAGCTATCAGTTTTTCGGTTTTCTGTTTTTCTCTTTTCGTTTTCTGAAATCGGAACAGAAAAAACAAAAAAGCCAATAGACTCAGCAGGCTAATAGGAAGCATTAATGAAATACCCTTTGCCAGATATAAGTATAGGGCAAAAGCCATTCCCAGAAAAAATGCAAGCCGCAAGGAAGCCAAGAGCGTAAGCTGTCGCTCCAGTTGCTGTTGTTGCTGCTGAAAAGTCGCCAGTCGGGAAGTGTATGTAGTAATCAAAGGGATAAATAAAAAGTGATAATCAAGCCTTAGTCATTTTTGCCAGACGGTCTTTCACTTGGAAAAGTTCATCGCGCAAGCGAGCCGCTTCGATAAAATCCAGCTCTTTGGCTGCTTTTTCCATAGCTTTTTGGGTTTGAGCAGCTAGTTTTTCCAGTTGCTCTTTCCCCATATAGGCCACAATAGGGTCGGCTGCAATATTGTTTTCCTCCGGCTCCACATAGTAGTTCTTGGTCGATTTTTTGGAATCGGCCACCTTGGTTTGACCCAGTATGGATTCTTTTGATTTAAGAACCGTTTTGGGCGTAATGCCGTGTTCTTCGTTATAGGCCATTTGGATAGCTCGCCTTCGATTAGTCTCGTCAATGGCTATGCGCATGCTATCGGTCATTTTATCGGCATACATAATCACGCGGCCATTTTCATTACGGGCCGCCCGCCCGATGGTTTGCACCAAGGAGCGCACATTGCGCAAGAATCCTTCCTTATCGGCATCCATAATCGCCACTAAAGACACCTCAGGCAAATCGAGGCCTTCGCGCAGCAAGTTCACTCCAATGAGCACATCAAATACGCCCAAGCGCAGTTCGCGCAGGATTTCCACCCGCTCCAACGAATCCACTTCGGAATGGATATAGCGGCATTTGATAGCCGCGCGTTGTAGGTATTTGGTCAATTCTTCGGCCATGCGTTTGGTGAGGGTAGTGATAAGTACCCGTTCTTGCTTTTTGATGCGCTCATCGATTTCCTCCATAAGGTCGTCAATCTGGTTGGCACTTGGCCGCACATCAATGATTGGGTCGAGCAAGCCTGTCGGGCGGATGATTTGTTCCACCACCACGCCTTCGGTTTTGCGCAGTTCAAATTCCGAAGGAGTAGCCGAAACATATACCACTTGGTTCATGAGGCCTTCAAACTCATTGAAAGTAAGCGGACGGTTGTCCATAGCGGAAGGTAAGCGGAAACCAAATTCCACCAAATTAACCTTGCGCGATCGGTCACCTCCCCACATGGCGCGCACTTGGGGCACAGTTACGTGGCTTTCATCAATCACCATCAGAAAATCATCCGGAAAATAATCAATCAAGCAGAAAGGGCGAGCCCCCGGACTACGCCTGTCGAAATAGCGCGAGTAGTTTTCTATTCCCGAGCAATAGCCCAGCTCCCGCATCATTTCCATATCGAACTCAGTACGTTCCTTAAGGCGCTTGGCTTCTAAAAAGCGTCTCTCTGACTCAAAATAGCGCACTTGGGCTACCAAATCGTCCTGAATTTCCTTAATGGCTTGTTGAAGAGTATCTTTTCCGGTTACGAATAGATTGGCCGGGAAAATGGTCACCATACGCTCATCGGAAATCTTCTTACCCGATTGCGGGTCAATTCTATGAATAGCCTCTATTTCATCCCCCCAAAAAATGACGCGGTAGCCAAAATCGGCATAGGCTAGAAAGATGTCTACCGTATCGCCTTTTACCCGAAAGGTGCCACGCTTAAAATCGTGGTCGGAGCGGCCGTATAAAATATCTACTAAATTAAAGAGTAATTGACTCCTAGGAATGCGGTCGCCTTCGCTCAATCGAACCACATTTTTCCCAAATTCTTCCGGATTTCCGATACCATAAATACAGCTTACCGAGGCGATAACGATTACATCGCGCCTGCCCGTGAGCAAGGCCGAGGTGGCACTGAGGCGAAGCTTTTCAATCTCTTCATTGATGGATAAATCTTTTTCTATATAAATACCCGAGGTGGGAATGAAAGCTTCGGGTTGGTAGTAATCGTAATACGAGATAAAGTATTCTACGGCATTATCGGGGAAAAACTGTTTGAACTCACCATACAGCTGCGCGGCCAGTGTTTTATTATGCGAAAGAATAAGCGTGGGTTTCTGCACCTGCTGTATCACATTGGCAATGGTGAAGGTCTTGCCCGTTCCGGTAGCACCCAACAGGGTTTGGAATCGTTCTCCTTGCTGAACTCCCTCCACAAGCTGAGCTATGGCTTTGGGTTGATCTCCGGTAGGCTGATAATGTGAGGTGAGGGTAAAATCCATGATGTGTTGTCAGAATCGATAATATACGTAAAATCCTACCCTTAGCCCAATGCAGACAAAAATTAGGACATTTCCGACTGCCAGATTTCCCAGGCCTTTTCGGCTTGCGCATACAGCATGGCTAAGCCATTGCATACCTGGGCACCATTGGCTTCACCTTTTAGCATAAATGCCGTTTCGGTAGGATTATATACTAAATCGAAAAGCCAATGATTTTGGTTCAGGTACTGATAAGGGATTTCAGGAAATGCTTCGGTTTTCGGATACATCCCCAAGGGTGTAGTATTGATAATCAGGGGATATTGATTGAGTATTTCTTCACTCAACTCTTTGTAGTGCCACTCGCCCGCTGCAGGAGTGCGGCTCACGATTCGGTAAGGAATATTCCTCTGCCCAAGCACATACATTACTGCTTTGGCGGCTCCGCCTTTACCCAATACTAATGCTCCGTGGGGCTGTTGCCCCTGTAAAAAACGGGAAAGCGATTGATCAAAGCCAAAGGCATCGGTATTGTGCCCTACGCTTTTACTGCCTACGCGCTGGATTACGTTTACAGCTCCCGTGGCTTTTGCAGAAGGAGCCAATGCATCGAGGTAGGGAATAATGGCCTGCTTATGAGGGATGGTTACATTCAAGCCTTGGATAGAGGCATTGCTCCAAAGCTGAGGAAAATCACTAATATTCGGAAGCTCAAACAGCTCATAGCGATACGCACTCAGGCCTAGTTCCCGAAACTTTTGGGTAAAGTAGGCCTTAGAAAAGGAATGACCTAATGGGTAGCCAATTAAGCCAAAGGTGTGCATCAGAAATCTGTTCTTTTCAAGCGATTGCCTACCTTTTCAATCATCACCACCAGCAAAATTCCCAAAGCCATAAAAGCCACGGCTTGCAAAATATAGGGCGATTTCTGAGTAGCTTCCATGTATGCTCCCGGCCACACATTGGTATCAAAAGCGGGCACTTGTTCGCCTTTACTGTTGAGGCGGAAAATCGTCACTACTTTCCAAGGCCATATTTTCACCAAAGAACCAATCATAAAACCCGATAGGGAGGCGACAGTAAGGGCTTGGAAATGATGAAGCATATAAGATACCACGCGTGAAAAACTCAACAAACCCACTACACAGCCTAAAGCAAACACGATAATGACTGGAAGATTAAAATCGCGTAGGGCACTGATGATAAACTCATACTTGCCCAAAATCAATAGGATAAAAGAACCTGAAATTCCGGGCAAAATCATGGCGCAAATGGCGATTGCACCGCTTAAAAATATAAACCAAAAGGCTTCGGTAGTTTGGGTAGGCGTAGAAACACAAATAAAGTAGGCTACTACCACGCCCAGTATCAGACTAATCACCGCTCCTACTGACCATTTCTTTACTTCGCGGATGACCAGAAGCGAAGAAATGATAATTAGACCGAAGAAGAAGGACCACAGCTGCACCGGATAGTGCGCCATGAAAAACAAGATGAGCTTAGCTAATGACAGAATGCTGACAAAAATACCGTTCAGAAGTACCAGCAAAAAGCTGCCGTTCACATGCAGCCACAAATCCTTAAACTTTCCTTTGAAAAGCAATTGCAAGGCTTGCTTATCAAACGATTTTATGCTGTCGAGCAGCTCTTGGTAAATACCTGTAATAAAGGCTACTGTGCCTCCTGAAACGCCCGGCACCACATCGGCCCCACCCATGGCTATGCCTTTGAAGAACAATAGCACATAATCAATCAACTTTCTCATTTGTATGGTAGTATAGGCAAGCAAAAAGGCCTTTGCAGGCCTCTAAAATTTATTTTTGATTCAAAAAATGCATGAAGGTATCGCCTCGTAAACCCAAACGAATGGTTTCTAAAGGAATTATCTCATTAGGGGCAATATTTCCAAGATTTACATTGGCGCCCAACAATTTGATAAAGAATACCTGCTGTGCTTTTTGAGGAGCTTCCCAGATAATTTTCTCAAAAGGGATTTTTGTCAAAATCTCTTCTACCAAGCCTTCGCGCACTTCACCGCTAGAGCGGAAAAGGCCTACATTGCCTGATTCGCGCGCCTCACCAATCACTTTCCAGGCGCCTGCGTCCAATTCAGCCTGCATCAGCTGAATCCATTTGTAGGGAGGGATAATCTTTTCGGCATCTTTGCTACCCACTTCCGAAAGTACGGTTACCTGCTCGCTCAGCTTGCGCACGTACTCGCATTTTAGGTCATGAGCCAGTTCAATAGAACCATCTGACACTTCGGCAAAAGACATATCGTATTTGTCCAACACCTTACGGTAGTCATCAAACTGATTGCGGATTACAAAAGCTTCAAACAAGGTTCCACCAAAATAGGTAGGGATTCCTGCGACTTTGTAAACCGCCAGCTTTTCTTTCAAAGTGGGAGTAACAAAGGAGGTAGCCCAACCTAGTTTTACAATGTCGACAAAGTCACCGCAGGTTTCAATGAAGTCTTCTACTTCGCGAACGCTTAGGCCTTTGTCCATGGCCATGGTAAATCCGGTTTGGCGGGGTTTGCTTGTTCTTTCAGGAACGTTATTCAGGGTAAAGTTCATCTCAGATGTTATTATTTCGAAACTGATCGATAATTTTAAAAAGTGCTTTTTGGGTTTCCACCTTCGGGAAAAAGTCCAAAAGTACGGTGTGTTGATCGAAGTTCAAAATAAGCGCCTGTTCTAAATAACGAAAAGCTTCTTGGTATTTGCCATCGGCAATGAGATAGGCCGTAGCTCGATAGTACAAAATTGCCTCTTCTGGTGCCTCTTCAATCGCTTGCAAGATGATTTCGGTGGCGCGGGCATGGTCGCCTTGCTCGTGGTAAGCAAAAGACCAATCGAGCCATACCGGAAGGTAGGCCGGATCGATGGCATTGGCTTCTTGATAGGCCTCAAGGCTGGAGATGATATTGCCGACCTTAAATTCCGCATCGGCCAAAGTGTACCAGTACATCATGTTCTCGCTGTTCAGCTTGATGGCTTTGTGCAGAAAGTGCAAGGCTTCGAAATGTTTTTCTTGCTTGCAAAACACCGAGCCTAGCCCATACCAAGGTTCATCGTATAGGCTATCAATTTTGGTGGCCTTGCGATAATATTTGATGGCATATTCGTACTGCTCCATTTTTTCATAGGCACCGCCCATGCAACAATACACTTCCGAAGAAGGCCCTTCACATTTGATGGTTTGCTGGTAGGCATCTAAAGCGGCTTGGAAATTGCCCATATTCATCTGGGTATTACCAATATTGAAATAAGCCGAAGCAAAGGAGTCATCAATCAGGATGGCGTAATCATAGGCCTGCAAGGCCTTCTCAAACTGACCCAATTTATTATATACTATTCCCAAATTATACCATGCATGGTAGCTGTAGGGATCGGCATCGATAAACTTTTCGTAATAGGTAATGCTGCTTTCCAGTTCGCCCGTTACATCCAGACAAAAAGCCAGTTCATACAGGGCATTTTCATGGTTGATATTCACCTCAATGGCCTTTTTATAGCACTCTACGGCTTCGGTATATTTGGAAAAGCTCTGATAGGCAAGCCCCATGTTGTAGTACACCTCATCTTTCTCTTCCATCATGGGCAAAGCCCTTTCATACTCCTGAATGGCCTCCTCAAAGCGTCCGCACAAAGAAAGTATAGTGGCTTTTAAAAAGATGGCTTCCGGATCGGATGGATACAAGGTGCTGACGGTATCGAGCAATACCAAAGCATCGTCAAACTCCTCAAGATTGGACAAGACCTGCGCCTTGCTGATGAGCAATTCGCTGGAATAAGGGTATTGGTTCAAGGCCACATCGCAGGCCTTGAGAGCTTTTTTGTATTTCTGGTGTTGTAAATAATAGCTGATGATTTCTTCAAATTCCTCCAAGTCGAAAAACGTGTAGGTTTTGTTTTTCACGGCCAGCTCGAAGCGTTTTATCACTTCTTGTTCTTCTCTGCGTCTAAAGTCTTCTCCCATGTGCTGAAATTAAGGATAAGTATAAATCAATATACTGAAAAGGATCAGGCTTTGAAAAGCTTTTTGTTCAAATATTTCCTGAAGATTTATTTCAATGAATAGCGGTTTTTTAAGCCTTCGCTTACCCATTGGATACTGTCGCTTAACGAGCGAAAGCCTAGGTTTAGTTCATTTTGCACCCGTGATGTATCGTAGGTGAACGTTTTGTCGGCCATACGGGCGGTTTCTTTGGTGATGAGCGGGTCGGTGCCCAGAAGAGTACTTCTTAAATTCTCCAGTGCCGCCAATACCTTCAGCATGCCTCCTTTTATCAAGATGGAGGGCCCTTTTTTGCCAAACTGCGCGGCTACTTCTGTAAAAAACTGATGATAGCTTACTTGGCCACCATTGAGCACGTATTTCTGCGAAGCAATGCCTTGGCGCATCACCCCATCGATTACGCTTACAATATCCCGCACATCTACATAATTAAGCACGCCTTGCGGATAAAAAGGGCGCTGCTGATAGGCGTAGTGAAACAACTGAGTGCTGCTTAGTTTCCAATCCGAAACACCCAGCACTACCGAGGGATTGAGTATGCATACCTTCAAGCCTTCTTCATGACCGCGCCATACTTCCAGCTCGCTCAGGTATTTCGATTCGGCATAAGCGCTCACTTCTGCCGAGTCGAGCCAAGGTGAGTTTTCGGCTATGGCTACTTGGGCATCCTTTGGCTTGCCCAGAGCCGCTACCGAGCTGAGATGAATCATTTGGCTAACTCCAGCCGCCAAGGCCGCATTTACCACGTTGGCTGTGCCCTCTACATTGGTCTTCATGAGGGCTCCTTTATGCTTTTTGTTGAAGGAAACAATGGCAGCATTATGCACCACCAAATCCACTCCTTGTATAGCTTTTTCCACAGAAAGCACATCGGTTACGTCACCATCTGCCCACTCTACCTGATCTTTGAAGGACAAATGTTGAATCTGAGTCGTCTTCCGCTTTAGCGCCACCAAAGTATGGCCTTGGGAAAGCAAATATTCCGAGATATATGAACCAATCAGTCCATTAACTCCGGTAACAAAAATCTTCATGATAAGGTAATTTTATTCAACAAGGCTTGCGTTCAACAGTGGCAAGGCTTGCAATTTTTTCAGGTATTTAGATGCGGCCAGCTGCTCCAATACTTCCAAATGACCTATATGATGACAATCCGTACCTACAAAGTGTACAGCCTTTTTATCGATAAGCTTCTCGGCCAGTTTCCGTGCAGGCTTGGAATAATAGCCCGTGAGGGAATTGAGATTTATCTGCATCAATACGCCTCTGTCCAGAAAATCCTGCACATAGCGCTCATTCTCATGGAAATACACATAGCGCTCGGGGTGCGCCAGTATGGGCTGATAGCCCATAGATTGGAGCGCAAACAAGGCTTCTTTCCACATGATGGAGATGCTCATAAAAGGCATTTCTACTAATACATAGCGCTTACCAAAGCTGAGCAAGGGTTCAGGTTTTTCCAGCAAATTCATAAAGAAATCATCTATATGATATTCCGCTGCCGCCTGTATGACAAAAGAAGAAGAATGCTCACGCAAAGCCACTTGAACCTCTTTCAACTTTTGGTTAATAATTTCGGGTGTATTTCGATAGAAATCGCCCATAATATGGGGCGTGGTTACACATTGCCTTATGCCCAAGGCCTGCATTCTCTCAATCAGAATAAGGCTGGTTTCGATAGTGGAGGCACCATCATCAATTCCCGGAAGCAGGTGCGAATGCATATCTGCGCCAAAGGAAAAATGAAAAGGAGCGGGTGTTTTCTTAGAAAATAGACCCATTGCTTACACTTTATGTACCCAATTATGCCAAATAGCGCGTAGTCCCTTTGGTGCATTCGGTTCTTCGTAATAACCCGCTCCATAGCCATATCCGTAGCCATAGCCACGGTTGCTATTGGTTTTAAGCGAATTCAGAATCAAGGCCATTTTTTCAAACTGCGGCATAGCAATGAGCTTGTTCACAGTATTGAGGAATGCCTTTTTGCTGTAATCGGCACGGATGATGTACAATTGCAAATCGGCCTGCTTCATAGCCACAAGGCCGTCAGACACCAAGCCTACTGGTGGTGTATCAAACAATATATAATCATAATGTTGCTTCCACTCTTCCACCATGGCGGCAAATCGGGGCGAGCCAATTAGCTCGGAAGAATTGGGAGGTGTAGGGCCGGAGGTAATGAAATGGTAGTTCTCCACTTCTGATTGATGCAATGCATCTTCCCACAGGTAGCGGTTGATGAGAATGGAGCTTAACCCTTTATCGCTGGCTTCCTGACCCATGGTGGTGTGCACGCGCGGCTTGCGCATGTCCAAATCTACCAGCAATACCTTGTGCCCACTGAAAGCTAAAATAGCGCCCATGTTTGCCGCTATAAACGATTTCCCTTCTCCACTGATAGTGGATGTAAATGAAATTACCTTTTTAGATTTATCTGTATTGAGCAAAAATTCCATATTGGTACGAATGGTCCGTAGAGATTCGCTGATGGAGGATTTGGGCCTTTTATTGACAATCAAGCCCGTTTCGGGCAATTTCTCTAGGGCGTAGTACGGCACCACGCCCAACAATGGCGCTTTAGTGAGGTGTTCGATTTCATTCTGACTGCTCACACTATTATGCATCGCATAGCCTACCAGCACGATGAGAATACTAATGATTAAGCCCGACACAAATCCAATTCCGTGAATCAGCATTACTTTAGGTGTTATGGGATTGGAACTGGCCGAAGCGGAGGAAAGAATCTTAAAATCGGTAGTGATACCTGCTTGCGCTATCTCAAACTCCGCCTTTTTCTGCATCAACGATAGATAGAATTGCTCATAGAGCGCGTAAAAGCGTTTTACTTTATTGTAGCTTGTGCCCTTGGCAGGCAAAGTTACGAAGGAGTTTTCCAAGGCCGATTTTTTCTGATTGGTCTGCTTGAGTTGCTCTTTCAAGTTCTCCTGCCATTGGTCAAGATAATCGTTCAGTTCCGTTTTAATTACCGCCAATTGCTGATTGAATTTCTTTACGGCAAAGGTGTTTTCATTATAACTGTTTTTGAGCAAACTACGCTCATTAATGAGGGTATTGTATTCTTCAAATCGCTTGGCAAAACTCGGATTAATACCCGACTGAATAAGCAGGAAGGAGTTTTCCTCCTCACGATTAAGCGTTTGCTTGAGTTCTTTTATTTTTTCTAACTGAAGGCCAATCTGAAAACGAGCCGAATCTAACTCTTCCAACATTGCAATGGTTCGGCCAATATCTGTATCGAGATTTACGGTTTTGTTTTGAATGGTGAAGTTCTCAAAATAACTTTCATATTCTTCCAATTTGTTAGAAGTGTTTTCTAACTGCTCATTGAGGAAATTGATTTTTTGAAGGTTTACCTTGTTTTTTTCTTCAATGGTGTAGCGGAGGTACAGTGTATCGATGGCATTCACTAGGTCAGTGGCCTTTCTTACGTTGTGGTCTTTGAAGCGAATGCGGATGATATTGGCATTATAATTTAAAGGCTCTACACTCAGGTTATTATCCAAGTAGGACAATAAAGCAGGCCGACTATTGGCCCGGAAGAAATACTGAAGCTGAAGATTCTCCGGTTCTACATTCTCCTTGAGCTTAAGTTCTACCACTAAATCGGGCGTTTCTACTTTTTCGTTGAAGTTATATTCTCCCGAAACTTCTTTGTCATTGAGCACATAGCTCATCCGGTAACGCTTTTCGTTCAAAATATCGATATCGATATTTTTATCGTACATGGCCGGATTGCTAATGACATAAAGTGCCCGAAAAGGAGAGGTTCGGTAGCGCTCTTCGTTCAATACGTTTCCGTAATTATAATAGCTGGTTTCTAAATCCAGTGATTCGATAACCTTATTGAAAAATAGTTTGGAGCGGATAATTTCAATCTCTCCGGCCAGCTTATTCGAATTGTCCTCTTCGGCCATTAGCCCATTTAGCCCCAACACGGAAGCTTCGCTTTTCACGTCCAGTTTCAGGTCGGAATAGGCCTCATAAACGGGCTTAGTCCATCGGATAACCAAATAGGCTGTGAGGTTGGTAAATAAGAAGATGAGGATAATCCAAGGGAGCACCTTGCGAAACACACTCAGAAACTTGTCTTTATCTAAATCGGACAAGAAACCCGGATTTTCGCTAATCAGGTGGTTGAAGGACGAATTATAAGGATATCTTTCCACGGCTCAATTCAAGTTTTGCAATACCACCACCAAGGTAATCACATTGGTAATTAAACCCACCAGCGGGGCAATGTCGCGAATGGTTTCCGGCAAAACCCTACGTACAGGTTCAATATAGATAATGTCTCCCGCCTGCAAAGGCTGTTGGGTGCTTACCATACCTTCTATGGTACTTAAATCAATGACAAATACCTGCGGATTGTCCAAAGGCCCACGAATAAGGCGTACGTTTTGGGCTTTCCCATTGGCGGGCATTCCACCTGCCAAGGCTATGGCCTCTATCAGGTTCATATTTTCGTTCTGAAAAGGAATCACCTGACTGGTAGTTCCGCCTAGCACGGTTACCCTTTTGCTGGCAATACGGGTAATTACAAAGGGCTCGTTGTAAAACTGCTGGTACTCTTGCTGGAACAGGCTATCGGCTTGATCGAGGCGCAGGCCTTTCAGGTTTACAAAGCCTAGCATGGGGATGTTTGCCATGCCGTTTTCATCTAAAAAATATTCGGAATTTTGTCGATTATTCATCATGTTAGGATTAATTCCTTCCATGAGTTCAAAATCAGGGTCAATCAGGCGTTCGCCTTTATTGGTATACACCTGCACCGTGATGCGGTCGAAAGGCTGCAGAATGTAGTTGCGCTCGGCATGTTGGCTCAGTTGACTTAAGCCCTCGGGCAGTCGGTTGGCCTTTGTTTTGAACATAATATTCTGACGGTACACCTTACAACCGGAAAAGGCCAGCAACAAGGCCAAAGAGGCAATAAAAAGGAATGATCTTTTCAAAATATTTCAGTCTTAGCTTAAAATGCTAAGATAAAAGAAAAAAGCTGTAAAGTAAGAGATTGGTGATGGCATTGAAGCGCATTAAGCGCTCTTGTACTGGCGAATGGTCTCGATGTAGCGGTCAATCACTATCTTCTCATCAAAATTGTGCATCACCTTATCGCGGCCATAGGCACCCATTTGGCTACGCTCTTCCTCGCTCAAATGCATCATTTGGCGCATCTTGTCAGCAAGGTCGGAGGCATCTTTCATGGCACACAGAAGTCCATTTTTGCCATTGTCCACCACATTATTGCAACCTGGAACATCCGTGGCTACTATGGGTTTCTGCATGCTGGCCGCCTCTAGCAAGGTACGGGGCGTTCCTTCTCTATAACTTGGCAGTACTACGCAATCAGCTGCACTGATGAAATCGCGTACATCATCGGTAGTGCCCAGGTAGTTGATGGTTTTATCTTCTATCCAGCTATCAATTAGTTCTACCGAAATTCCGCGCTGATGCAAGGGATCTTTAGCTCCCAAAAATTGAAAATCAGCTTCAATTCCTTCGCTTTTCAATAGACGAATGGCTTCAATGTATTCTAAAACACCCTTGTCGTGAATCAGGCGCGATACCATCAGAAAAGTGAACTTCTTAGGATTTGCATTTTTCTGACGAGGGGCAAATCTGTTAAAATCTATTCCAGAGCCGGGCAATAAGTCCGTATGCTTGGCAGGTGCCAGCTTACTCTCAATAAAAAACTCTTGGTCTTGTATATTCTGAAAGAAAATCTTCTCCGGAAAGCGGAAAGCCATTTTATACATAGCTTTGGCCACCCACGATACGAAATTATCTTTTAAGAAAACGGTTCCCAGTCCACACACATTATTCACACAAGGTATTCCGAGCAGATGAGCCGCAAAGGTGCCGTAGATATTAGGCTTAATGGTGTAATGTAAAATTACGTCTGGTCTGAGCTTGCGATAGATGAAAAACAACTCAAAAGTAAGAGCCAAATCCTTAATGGGGTTCGCCCCACGGCTATCCATCTTCACTTTGTGGAAAACGCAACCTGCTTCCACCAAATATTCGCTGTACTTATCCGTAGGTGCAATGGCGTGCACCTCATGCCCTTCGGCCTGCAAGGAGCGGATAAGGCCCATCCGGAAATTATAGATGTTCCAGGATGTATTAAGGACAATTGCAATTTTCATATGGGGAAGTAAGGTTACAAATGTATCTATTTATACATCACTACAGAGGAAGGTAACAGGGGTATTCGATGAAAACTTGGGCTATCCCTCTAAAGGAAAGCTTATTCTCTATTAACCCTTTGAATATTAAAGCAGGGCAAAAATAGTACAAAACCCATAAAACACTACCTTTGTAAAAACATTTACATTATGAGTACAGGATTTTTGCATCTTCACGTGTTTGTGACCACCCTTTTTCTGCTTTTCATGGCTTTCAAGGTGGTTTTATTGGTTTTGAACAAAACCTCACTTTTAGAAACCGTACGTAATAAAACCAAGGTAGTAGATATGATACTAGGCGCCTTGTTGTTAGTTACCGGTATCGGCTTACTCGTATTTAAGGGCAGTGTACCTGCCTATATAATGGTTAAAATCGTGGCTGTTTTGGCCGCTATCCCTCTCGGAATTATTGGTCTAAAAAAAGGCAACAAAGTATTGGCCGTGCTTTCTTTGGTACTGATTGTGTACATCTACGGAGTGGCCGAAACCAAGAGCTATAAGTTTAAGAAAGATAAAATCACGGTAGAACAAGCTAGCGACACCATTTTAGAGGCCAATGCCGATACGCAAATCAGCAATGGAAAAGCCCTGTACGAGGCCGCTTGTGTAGAGTGCCATGGAACGGATGGTAAAAAAGGTTTGTTTAAAGCAGCAGACTTAAGTGCCTCTGCCCTTAGCCGAGAAGAAAAAATACAAATTGTAAGCAACGGGAAAGGCACCATGCAAGCCTACAAAGACCAGCTTTCCGCTCAAGACATTGAATCGGTGGTGAGCTATATCGAAACACTAAAATAAGCGTATGACAAAAACTTTTTCCACGGCCCTGAAGAAAGAAACAGCAGTACTGGTGGCATTGACCGTAGGCCGACAACGGGAAGAGCAAACATTAGAATACCTTGACGAGCTTGCCTTTTTGGCCGAAACCTTAGGGGTTGAAAGCCAAAAATACTTCATGCAAAAGCTCGAAAGACCTGACATCCGCACTTTTGTAGGAAAAGGGAAACTGGAAGATGTACGCGCCTATGTGGTAGACAAGGGCATTGATATGGTAATTTTTGACGATGACCTGAGCCCTTCGCAAATGCGTAATCTTGAAAATGAGCTGAAAGTAAAGATCTACGATCGCTCTTTACTCATTTTGGATATATTTCTTAAGCGTGCCCAAACCGCCCAAGCCAAAACCCAAGTGGAGCTGGCACGCTTTCAATACCTCTTGCCTCGCCTTACCCGCATGTGGACTCACCTTGAGCGCCAGCGTGGAGGAACCGGAACACGCGGGGGTGCCGGAGAAAAGGAAATTGAAACTGATAGAAGGGTAGTCCGTGAAAAAATCACCTTGCTACGCCAAAAGCTCAAGCAAATAGAAAAGCAGAGTGAAGTAAGGCGCAAATCGCGCGATGGTATTGCACGCGTAGCCTTAGTGGGCTATACCAACGTGGGCAAATCTACCCTGATGCAGCTGCTATCGAAAAGCGATATTTTTGCTGAAAACAAGTTATTTGCTACGGTCGATTCTACGGTACGTAAAGTCAACTTTGGCGATATTCCCTTTTTGCTTTCCGATACGGTAGGGTTTATCCGTAAGCTCCCTACTCACCTGATAGAGTCTTTTAAATCGACTTTGGACGAGATTCGCGAAGCCGACATCTTGATGCATGTGATTGATATCTCACACCCCTCGTACGAAAATCATATGGAAGTGGTAAAAACTACCCTTACCGACATTGGGGTGAAGGATAAGCCTACCATTTATGTGTTCAACAAGATAGATCAGCTGAAAGACGAAGAGCCTGATGTGCTGCATGAAAACGGCCTGAGCGTAAGCCAAAAGCTGGAGCAGCTAAAGGCGACTTACATGGCCAGGGGCAATGAATATTCGGTGTTTATCTCGGCTGTGAACAAAGAAAACATCGAAGAGCTTCGACATATTTTGTTCCAGGAAGTGAAGAAAATCCATATGAGGATTTATCCGAATTACTTGCAAAATGAAACCTATTAAATAGATTTGCGGCTCAAGCCGCTAAGGCAGGATCCCGTAGTTCAACGGATAGAATAGAAGTTTCCTAAACTTTTGATACAGGTTCGATTCCTGTCGGGATCACAAATCAAGAAGCCACCCTTACCCCTGCGTATCGGTGGCTTTTTTACTATCGCCTTTCTGCTACTATTGCTTCAATCTTTTCCTTGCTTTCATTTATAGCCAACTGTGAATGATATGCGTCTAGGTTTTTCAGTAGCTGCAAAAGTTGCACTTGCTCGGCCTCTGTGCTATTTCCCACCAAAATTTGCGCAAGTAGAAAGACTTTTCCTTTCACCATCCGGAAGTGAGCCGCTCCTTTTTCGGTAAAACTAACCCTGCGCACACGCTTATCATCCGCATCGGGCTGCTCTTTTATGAGGCCTAGGCGTTCGAGCCGTTTGATGGACTCAAAACAGGTGGTAGGTTCTTGCAAAGTTTCTTGTACAATCTGACTCTTGCTCGGCTTCTGATGCTGTTCAACGGTAATCAAAATTCCAAATTCATCTAGGGAACGCAGCTCTGTTTCCTCCAAGGCTTTTTTAGTGAGAAAGGCTGTGTGCCGCAGCATGCGCCCCCATAAGTGGGCAATCAAAGCGGGTAAGGGTACGCCCGGAGGATAGCTTTTGACCTCCTGAGGTGAAGCATTGTTTTCGCTTTGCTTTTGCAGAAATACACCAAAGTTGGACAAACCTTTTCTGCCCTCCATTTTAAAATTTCGGTAGTTTTTCAGCAAATCTTCCAGTTCGTCAAAGGTCTCCTGCATATTTCTTACAATTTTGTAATAAAAATAAAACAAATTTGTAGCACTATTGTTTGGTGCTCATAACAAATTCGAATCATGAAAAAGTACTTCGCATTTCTTTTAACATTTTTAGTCCTCGGAACCGGGGCCACTTGGGCACAGTCCGGTATTATTCGAGGTAAAGTTTTTAACAAATTAAATAATGAATCGGTGCCCTTTGCCAATGTGGTCATTCAGGGAACTACCACCGGAGCCAGCACCGACCTTGACGGCAAATATGAAATCAAAAACCTACAACCGGGGCTTTACAACCTTGAAGTAAGTTACATTGGCTACGAAACCCAAGTACTTTTTGAAATAGAGGTAACGAATGCCCGCCCCGCCATTGCCGACTTCGCTTTAAACGAATCGGCTACTAAGCTTGACGAGGTGCAGGTAACCGCTGACCCTTTTCGCAAAACCGAGGAAAGCCCTGTTTCGCTTCGGTCTATTGGTGCGAACGAAATCCGCAGAAACCCTGGAGGAAACCGCGATATCTCTCGTGTGATTCGCTCATTGCCCGGGGTGGCCAGCACACCTTCTTTCCGCAACGACATTATTATACGCGGGGGTGCACCCAGCGAAAACCGCTACTTTTTAGATGGAATCGAAGTACCCAACATCAACCACTTTCAAACGCAGGGCTCTTCAGGTGGTCCGGTAGGTTTGATTAATGTGGACTTTATCAAAGAAGTAAACTTTTACAGCGGGGCCTTTCCGGCCGCCCGTGGCAATGCCCTTAGCTCGGTATTTGACTTTGTACAAAAAGATGGCCGTGACGATAAGCTGACTTTCAACGGCATAGTGGGCGCTTCCGACCTTGGTATGACCTTAGAAGGCCCTGTGGGCGATAATGCAACTTTCATTTTTTCTGTGCGCAGATCCTATCTGCAATTTCTGTTCAAAGCGCTGGGCTTACCTTTCTTACCCATTTATAATGACTACCAATTCAAGTATAAAGTGAAGCTGGATGATAAAAATCAATTGTCTATCATCAGCCTCGGTGCCTTAGATAATTTTGAGCTTAACCTCGATGCCAACGAAACCGAAGAGCAACGCTATATCTTGAATTTCCTGCCCGTAACCGAGCAGTGGAATTATACCATTGGCGCCAAATACGAGCGCTTCCGCGATAAGGGTTTCAGTACCTTGGTGCTCAGCCGAAATATGCTGAACAATACCATTACCAAATATGCCAATAACGATGATTCCGACCCCGATAATCTCTTGCAAGACTACCTCTCGCAAGAAATAGAGAACAAGCTACGTTGGGAAGAATACATTGAGCAAAACGGTTTCAAAATCAGCTTTGGAGCGGGATTTGAACAAGCCAAATACAATGTAGACCTCACGCAGCAAGTAATTGTGCCTAATCAGTCGCCTTTGCTGTTGGATTTCACCAGCGATTTGCAATTTTATAAATGGGCGGTTTTTGGTACGCTTAGTCGCAGCTTCTGGGCAGATCGTCTGAGCCTTTCACTGGGCATGCGTGCGGATGCCAATAGCTATGGTACACAAATGAAAAACCTCCTCGATCAGTTTTCGCCCCGTTTCTCTGCCTCTTATGCTTTCGCCCCGCAGTGGAGTCTGAATTTCAATGCCGGACAATATTACCAACTGCCAAGCTACCCAGCTTTGGGCTATCGCGATGCTAGCGGTACGCTTGTAAATCAGGATAAACTCAAATACCTACGTTCGCGCCACTTGGTAGCGGGTGTGGAGCGCAGCCTCAATACCAATACCCGGATAACGGTAGAAGGATTTTACAAATGGTATGATCAGTATCCCTTGTCTGTAGAAAAAGGCATTTCGCTGGCCAATCTAGGGGCCGATTTCGGGGTAATTGGTAATGAAGAACTTGTATCTACCAGCGAAGGTCGTAGCTATGGGATGGAGTTTCTGGCTCAGCAAAAGCTCTCGCGCGGCTTCTATGGTATTGTGGCGTATACTTTGGTGCGCTCTGAATTTACCGATGCTTTGGGCAACTACGCCCCTAGCAGCTGGGATTACCGTCACCTTATCAGCCTTACAGGCGGTAAAAAATTCAAGAAAGACTGGGAAATCGGGATGCGCTGGCTCTTTAGCGGTGGTGCACCATTCACTCCTTATAACGTAGACGAAACGGTACGTATGGAAAACTGGGATATCAGCGGAGCTCCAGTAGTCAATTATCAATTGCTGAACTCACAGCGCATTCAGCCCTACCATCAGCTGGATTTCCGTGTGGATAAGAAACTCTTCTTCGATCGCTGGAGTCTTAACCTCTACTTTGATGTGCAAAATGCCTATGGCTACACTTTTGAGCAGCAAGACAACATTGATGTGGTGCGCGATGCCAATGGCATGCCTGTAGAAGACCCTAACCGCCCGGGCTATTATCAACCCAAATTCCTGAAAAATACGGCTGGTATCACGCAGCCCACTTTGGGGATTATCGTGGAACTGTAACCTGATTCTAATTCAACCTAAAACAAAAGCCCTCTCCACAAATAGTGATGAAGAGGGCTTTTGTTTTAGTAGGTTTCTTTAAGCGGCTTCCCTATCAATAAGAACTCACGCTGGCGGCCATCGATATAGCGTACCTCTTTCCCATCAAAGAAAGCTTCCTCCTCCAGCATAATGCGGATTTCCTTGTTCCACTCTTTGATAAAAGTAGCATTGTTCAGTTCAATGGAATAGGCGGTATTCGGATACAGCGGGTAATCGCCCGTGTGGGGTACGCCTCCCTGCTGATCCCACAGGCCGATGGTGGGTCCGGCCGCATGACCATGAAAACCAATAGGATGCGTATATATACTAGGCTTCAACCCTTTCTTGATGGCTTCCTCTCGGGTATTTTTCAAGATTTGATTGCCCGTTTGGCCAGTGGCAAAGTGGCTCAGGAAGATATCTTGCAATTGATTAGCCTCGGCCAAGGCTTTCTTGAGGTATTCAGGTGCATCTGTTTCTCCTGGGCGCAGTATATAGGCATGTTGCTGGGTATCGGTATGGAGACGCAGGTAATAAATCCCAAAATCTACATGGAGCAAGTCTCCGGCTTGGATTACATTATTCTCAGGGCGTGAAGAAAAGGAGCGAAGATGGTCAAAAGACTCCGGGTCGGCCCTTTGTATGCTTACGCTAGGGTGAAACCAATCGTTGAGTTGGAGTTCCGATACGCGCTGGCGAAACCACCACACCACATCTTCGGTGGTAGTAATGCCCGGATGGATGACTTTATCGGAAAAGCCCTCGGCAATAATTTGGTGGGCTATGCGGCAAATACGCGGATAAATGGCCTGTTCGGAAGTGCTGCGCGTTTCGAGCCAGCCAATGGCCAAAGTCTCGGCACTTACCACCTTTTCGTTGAAATTTTTGGGCAAATGGTTGATGAGTGCCTCAAACTCCGAGGCGGTGATGCCATCGGCCAAAGCAAAGTGAGTCGATTTATTGAGGGCGATTTTTTTAGGGTTGCGTTCCGTTATGATTTCAGCCAGTCGTTTCCATTGGTTGGGTTCTTTTTCAGGATCCCAGGCCTTCTTAAACACGGTACCTACATCGTAACGCGCCACAGCCAAGCATTCCACACCTTTGGCTTCTCCTTGATCAAAAAACACCAAAATGGTGCGCCTGCGAGCGGCATGCCATGTGGCAGGTAGCAAGGTCTCAATCACCGGATCTTCATTATACTCGCGGGCCACTACCACCCACATGTCAATCTGCGATTTGCGCATAAGTGCAGGTAATACGGTTTTTACTCGTTCTTCCAGAATTTGATCAATGACACGGGCTTGTTCGCGCAGCGGTAGGATTTCGTAATCAGACTGCGCCTTGAGGCTTTGAAAAGTGGCCACAAGGGTAATAAAGAGGACAAGTTTTTTCATACGAGGCAGAGGGTTTGAAGAAAGATACAAAAAAATGCGAAGCCCCGCTGATGGAATCGGACGAGAGGCGCATGCATTGGTTTTTTGGTCAATTCCCACTTACTTGCAGCATGGCTATTGCATTTTTTGATTCAGGGATTGGCGGACTGTCCGTGTTGCAGGTGGCGCGCAAGCGACTTCCTCAAGAAGACTTTATCTATTTTGCCGATACCCTGCACGTGCCGTATGGTAGCAAGTCGCGCGAAGAGGTGAAGGAATTTGTAATGGAAGCTGCAGAGCATTTGGTGAGTCTGGGCATTAAAGCCTTGGTAGTGGCCTGCAATACCGCTACTAGCATAGCTATCAAAGAGTTACGTGCCCGCTACGATTTTCCCATCATTGGCATGGAACCGGCCGTAAAACCCGCCATTGAAAAATATGCCCCCGCCCAAAAGCGCATATTAGTATTGGCAACCGCACTTACCCTAAAAGAAGACAAATACCATCAACTGGTATCCCATATCGATCATTTGCAGTTGGCCGATGCTTGCCCCATGCCGGGCTTGGTTCAGCTGGCGGAGCAATTGGATTTTTCCGAAGCCTCCGTTAAGCGGTATTTACAAGAAACCCTAGGTGCTGTTGATTGGAAACAATATGGCGCACTGGTGTTGGGATGTACGCATTTCCCCTTTTTTCGCCCTCATTTACAAGCCTATTTGCCCTCCCATATCGAGATTATTGATGGCAATTTGGGAACGGTGAATCATTTGATACAAACTCTCTCGGCCAAAGGCCAAATTAAACAGGAAGGAAAGGGTTCTTTGCGACTTCTTTCTTCTTTAAAGGACGCCCAAGAAGCCCAGCGCATGCAAAAGGCATTGGACTATTTGGAGAAGGTGTTCCCATAAGTGTAGCCCCTCTATGAATTCTCGAAATTCCTTGTAAATTTGACTCTCATGGAATTTTTCGAAACCCTCGACCCGCTTTTGCGCACCTTCTGGTACATTGCCATTCCGGTGAGCTTTATTTTCGTTTTTCAGGTATTGATGACTTTCGCAGGCAGCGATGCTTACGAAGGGCTTTCGGCCGATTTTGATGGTAATCTGGAAGCCGATTTCGACACCCCTTTGCAGCTTTTCTCCTTCCGCAACCTTACCAATTTTTTGATTGGTTTTAGCTGGACGGGCATATCCTTGTACGAATCCATTGCCAACCCCTATGTGCTTATAGGCATAGCTTTGGCGGTGGGCTTGGCCTTTGTGTACGTGTTTTTTGCGGTGATACGTCAGGTGCAGAAACTAGCCGAAGACAACTCTTTCAAAATCAGCAGCACCGTAAACCGCATGGCAGATGTTTACCTTAGTATTCCGGCAAACATGAAGGGAAAGGGAAAGGTGATGCTGAGCGTAAAAGGCTCCGTGCGCGAGCTCGATGCCATGACGGAGGGCGAAGCTTTGGAATCGGGCCGGACCGTAAAAATTATTAGAATTGAAAGTGAAAATATACTCATCGTAGAAGCCTTATAACCCACACCTTATGTCACCTATTATTATAATCGTAATTGCCGCGGTAGTACTGTTTGTTACTATTTCGGCCTTGGTATCGCGCTATAAGCGCTGCCCTTCTGATAAAATCTTGGTCATCTATGGCCGCACAGGTGGTTCCTCGGCTCGCTGTATCCATGGAGGCGGTGCTTTTATCTGGCCTGTTATTCAAGATTATGCCTTTTTGGACCTTAAGCCTTTGTCTATTGAGGCCAACCTTACCAATGCGCTGAGCCGCCAGAATATCCGTGTGGATGTGCCTTGCCGCTTTACGATTGCCATCTCCACCGAGGCTGATAATATGAATACCGCTGCGGAACGCCTATTGGGGCTTACTTCGGAGCAAATTCAAGAGTTGGCAAAAGATATCTTATTTGGTCAGTTGCGCTTGGTAATTGCCACCATGACGATTGAAGAAATCAACTCCGACCGCGATAAGTTTTTGGACAACATTTCAAAAAACGTAGACAGTGAATTGAAAAAAATTGGTTTGAAGCTGATCAACGTAAACGTAACCGATATCAAAGATGAGTCGGGTTATATCGAAGCATTGGGTAAAGAAGCTGCAGCCAAAGCCATCAACGAGGCCAAAGTAAGTGTGGCCGAGCAAGAAAAAATCGGGGAGACCGGAAAGGCCATGGCCGACCGCGAAAAAGACACGCAAATAGCCGAAACCCATCGTGATCGCGATGTGAAAATCGCCATCACGCAAAAGGATAAAGAAATCAGTATTGCCTCGGCCAAAAAAGATGAATCCATTGGTAAGGCTGAGGCTGAGCGCGATACCCGTGTAAAAACTTCCGAGGCCAATGCCATTGCCATCAAAGGGGAAAACGAAGCCCGAATCGCCATTGCGCAATCGGAAGCCCAAAGAAGGGAGAAAGAAGCCGAAGCCCTACGTATTGCTTTAGCTTCTGAAAAAGTGCAGCAAGCCAAAGCCTTGGAAGAAGCCTACCAAGCGGAACAAAAGGCGGAAGCAGCCCGTGCCGAGCGTGAGCGTTCTACTCAGAATGCCAACGTGGTGATTCCGGCCGAAATTGCCAAACAGCGTGCCATCATCGAGGCCCAAGCCGAAGCAGAGCGTATCCGTGAGCAGGCCAAAGGGGAAGCCGATGCAATATATGCCAAAATGGAAGCCGAGGCGAAAGGTTTGTTTGAAATCTTGACCAAGCAGGCGGAAGGATATAAAGAAGTAGTAAGCGCTGCTGGAGGAGATCCTACCAAAGCCTTCCAATTGCTATTGATAGAGAAACTTCCTGAGTTGGTGAAAACGCAGGTGGAAGCCGTGAAGAATATCAAAATTGATAAAATTACCGTATGGGATTCGGGAAATGCAGCCAATGAAAACGGTAATTCTTCTACCGCCAATTTTGTATCGGGCATGATGAAAACTGTACCTCCTCTCAACGATCTCTTTAACATGGCGGGACTCAATCTTCCCACCTATTTAAAAGGAAATGACCCAGAAGCACCCGAAGCTGAGAAGCCAGCAGAAGGCACCAAGGTAGAAGATAAAGAGAAAAAGCCTAAGAATAAATAAGTTATGGGCATCTAGGAAACGAAAAAACTGACGGATCTTAATAAAGGAACCTTTTATGAGTAAATTAAAGAATAGTTCACTTTTAGTGATTGTAATTCTCTTATTTTGCTGCATTACATATTGTAAAGGTCAGGATTCAATCTTAGAAGAAGTTAAACATTTCATCCCTAAATCAGCAATTCAGAATGAAATCAGAGTGTTTAAAGGTGATTTGAATCGGGATGACTTAGAGGATATCATTTTACGATTTAAACTGACAAACGAACCAGAATACCAAGAACATGTCTACCTCTTAATAGGACAAAAAAATGGAAAATATGAGTTAGGTGCTAAAAATGATTCTCTTGAATTTGATAATGTTGATGGAACTGTTTTTGATAAAATTGTTATAAAAAACGGCTATTTTTCACTTGAATATATAGGATATGGTAATACATCGGGCAGCTACGAAATCATTACCTTCAAATATTCAGATATTGATAAGAGTTGGTATTTACATCGTAAAGGTTCTAAGTTAATTCATAGATATTTTACAGAGGGAGATCTAAAAGAAAATATAAGTACTCAAAAAGATTTTGGAAAAATTTTATTTCAAGATTATTCATATTAAGTAGGCTGTTCTCCATTAAACAAAAAAACTCCCCATAACAGTGTGTTTATTCAATAGGGATTTTGTGGGTTAAATTCTTTCAATGGGTTTAGCTACTTTGCTAAGGGAAACAGTGACTCAATTCGATGACCCTACTGAGTATAAAATGAGCGGTATCACCAAAAACAAAAAACCACCTCCCAGCAATGGGAGGTGGTTTTTTTATGGATTCATATTCTCTTACTGACCTACGAAAAACAGCGCATTGTCCATTAACAATCGTCCGTTTTTCCAAAAGGCACGGAACAAAGGATTATCCCCTAGGTAAATTACCTGACCGCGGCCCTTTTCTTGGACGCCAAACACAAGAGTGTTGTTCAGCCTTTCTTCCACCCGTGCTCCTACAAAACCACTTACATTGGCTTTGGCATTGGCAAAAGTACCCACATTCCAGCCATCGTTCAGATAAGCGTAGCGGTCGCTATTGGTTTTAAGCGTGAAGTAGCTTGAGCTGTAGCCAAAAGCCAGCGGATGAGTGTTGTCCATGCGTAGCTTGAAGATTCCTCCTCCTACAAAATCTTTTATGCCATCGCGCTCGCGGTTGGCGTACACACGCAAACGATTTTGTTCTGCATAGCTTTTCTCTTTTTTCTCCAGCAGTTTTTTCTCCTCCTCGTCTTGGTAAGACGATAAATCAAATCCCTCTTTTCCGGCAAAAGCCGAAAGGGCATTGTCAATCAGGATCAGCTTTCCGCCAGCTTGCACCCAAGCCGAAAGGCTTTTTAATTGGTTTTCATTGGCAAAGCTTCCATAATACCCATCGGGTAAAATGAGGACATCGTAAGTACTTAGATTTACACGATTGAAATCATCGGTATCGATAACCGTTACGGTATAGCCGAGTTCCTGCTCAAAGTAGTACCAGGTTTCCCCAAAAGATAAGGAAGAAGTGCCATCTCCAGCCAACAAGGCCACTTTGGGCGCTTGAATGATACGCACCGACTCAGAACCAAAATCTTTACCACTATCTACAAACCCTGTTTGGGCGGCATAGAGGATTCGACCGTGTTTTTTGGCTGTTTCCTGCACCAAAGCAAACCATTTTAACCCGAAAGACTCATTGCCCCTGCGGGTAATCACTAAGCTTCCCCTGCCAAAGGTGCGTCCATCCAAACTGAAAGGCTCGCTGGCATAGCGAACGATCATGCCCATTTGCAACAGTTCGGCCAGAAAGCGAGCATCCGCATGATGCTGCCAGTTGAGTACATAGGCATAAGCGGCTTGGATGCTATCCAGTGTTTCCACCTTCGGTGCTTCGTAGGCTTTGGTTCCGATTTTTTCGCTTAAGGCGTAGGCTTGCAAACCTTGCGCATAAGGGACGGCCCAAGCGGTAATATCATAGGTCAAAGAATCGGCCAGCTGGGTTTTAGGTTCAAAAAGCACCTGTACCAAAACCGATTTCGGTTGGTAGGCATTAATCACTACATCGCGGGTGCTAAGCGTGAAGCTTTCCTCCCCACCAGACTGATAGCTAAAACCTTTGGCACTTTTGCCCGCTGCTGCCTGTCCATATTGTATACCCAGCTGATCGAGCCAAGTGGTAAGTTCTTTCAGTTTATCGGAGCCATTTTCGGCTTTAATCACATAGCTTTTGTATTTGCCTTTGGGTGATGAGCTGCTGTTTTTGAAAAACTGCTGGTATTCGCTGAGCAAACGCTTGGCATGCTGCGCACTGATTTCTACCGTGGAGATTCCGGTAGTGTAATGATGGGCAATGCGGTCTTTTAAGCTAAGTGTATCGCCCAGTTCGGTGATGATGCCGAGTCCGGCACGGCCGGAACCGCCTTGTTCGTAAGTCATCCCAATGCTGCCATTGTACATAGGATAGGTATCACCATAGCTCGGATAGAGCAAATCAAACACCTCTCCGGTGAAATACAGCCAGCCTTCTTTATCGAAATATTTGGCGTGATTTTTCCCGATAGTCACCTGAAATTCGCGCTGCCAAGGCGTAATTTGCTCATGCAAAGGCTCTGCGGCCGGAGCAAAATAGTAGGGGTTGTCCACGCCTTGCTCATGAAAATCGACATGTACCTGAGGCAGCCAGCGGTTGTATTCCTTCAATCGCTGCTGCGATTCTACCTGTGTTTGCCAAGCCCAATCGCGGTTGAGGTCAAAAAGATAGTGATTAGCTCTTCCGCCCGGCCAAGGTTCGTGGTGTTCCAAGGCATCAGGATTAGGATTATAGGCTTGGTTGGCCACACGGTTGTACCACTGCACATAACGTTCGCGTCCATCGGGGTTGATACAAGGGTCGATAATGACCAAGGTGTTTTCCAGCCAGACTTTTTTGGCCGGATCGGTCAGTAACTCATAAATGGTTTGCATAGAGGCTTCGGTAGAGACCGATTCATTGCCATGCACATTATAGCTGAGCCATACCACGGCCACTTCTTTGCCCTCGGGATTTCCTTGCTGTAAGCCAGCTCTTTTCAGGTTGTTATTACGGATTTGCTCCAGATTCTTTAGGTTCTCGGAAGTCGACACGTAGGCCAATACCAGTGGACGCATTTCATAGGTTTGCCCGTAGTTTTGGAGCACTATGCCTGTTTCGGAGGCCACATGTTCGTAATAATCCATCACCTTATGGTGCGGGGTAAAGCGCTCGCCTAAGGCATAGCCCAAAAACTGTTCAGGACTTTTCACCTGCGCCATGGCACTCAGGAAGCTCAAGGAGGCCAAGCAGCCGAATAAGAGTTTTTTCATCATATCGTATGTATTCAAGGCCAACAAGTTGGGAGATTTTTTAAAAACAACCAATAGAAACCCTACAAGCGCAGTAAATCCCTGATAAAGTGTATGGAGCAAAATATAGTTCGTTGATTTTATTTGGTTTATATTATAAACTAGTTTATGTTTGCCTTATACTTTTATAGAATACAATGAAATTCGTACACCTTGCACTCATTCATAGCCCCATGGGTGGCTTACATGTAGCCGCCTCTCTGATTGCCTTACTGGCAGGAACGCGTATCCTGCTGCTAGCAAAAGGAGGGAAAATGCACAAAATATGGGGCTATGGGTATGCTGGTGCTATGTTGGCCACTAATGCTACGGCCTTTATGCTTTTTCAATTATTTGGTGGATTTGGTCCCTTTCACGTAGCGGCCATTTTCAGCTTGCTTACTTTATGCATGGGCATGTATCCGGCCATCAGTAGAAAAAATCCGGATTGGATACGGAGGCATATGTATTGGATGCACTATTCGGTGGTGGGACTGTATGCAGCGCTCATCTCTGAAATAGTAGTGCGTGTGCCTTTGGGTATTTCCTTCTTCACAGCGGTCGGCCTTGGTACAGGGGCTGTTGTTCTATTAGGTGTATGGATTATACAGCGCAAGGCTCCATACTGGATGCAAGAGGGCGGAAAAAGCCTGAAAAATAAGTAAAAACTTAACCCAAATTATACCTTATGAAAACCCTATTATTTACTTGTAGCTTATGCCTTGGGCTTATGGCTGCACAAGCGCAAATGACAGCCGAAGAGGCTATGAAAAAACTTCATTTCTTGGAAGGCGAATGGCAAGGAAAAGCCTGGACCAGCATGGGGAAAGGCCAAGAATACACCCTCGACCAGCACGAAAAAGTACAACTCAAGCTCAATGGCACCGTAGTGCAGGTGGAAGGCATCGGCCGCGAAAACGGGGCGGTGGCTTTTCAAGCCCTTGGCCTGATGAGCTACAATACGTATAAGCAAGCCTACGAATTCAGGGCTTACCGCGACAACGGCCTATTTACCGATGCCTATTTAGAAGTGAAAGGTGATAAAAACCTAGAGTGGGGCTTTAGTATCCCTAGTGGTGGGAAAATCAAATATGTGATTCAAATCAATGAACAAGGGCAATGGTACGAAATCGGGCATTATAGCCCCGATGGCAACAATTGGTATAAAACCTTTGAAATGACCTTAGATAAAATCTAATTCGTACATTTAGTTTAAACCCTATTACCATGGAAAACCAAGCCCCCTTGCGCCAAGAAGAAAGCCTGCGGATTATTCAGCAGATGATAGAAACATCCAAAAATTCGCTACGCGATGATGGTACCTTGTATTTGCTCTGGGGTTGGCTGGTTTTTCTTTCTTCTATCGGACATTACGCATTGATGGCGCATACTTCCTACGCCCATCCGTATATGGTATGGCTAAGCATGCCCCTGGCCGGAATTTTTACCGGCATATATGTAGCACGCATGAGCCGAAAAGCGCGGGTGCGCACCTTAGTAGACGAATTTATGATGTACCTCTGGACAGCCTTCATCATCAGTATGATTAGCCTTATGTGGCTGATGCCCAAAATAGGCTATGCCAAAACCTTCCCTTTGGTGATGATTTTGTACGCCATAGGTACGTTTGTTTCGGGTGGGGCATTGCGTTTCAAACCACTCATGGTAGGAGGGGCGCTCAACTGGGCGATAGCACTCTTTGCATTTTATCGTCCGTTTCAAGAACAATTACTACTTTTGGCCCTTGCCGTTGCATGCAGCTACATTATTCCGGGGCATTGGCTAAAGATTACCCATAAAAAACAGCATGTTTGAAGAACTCGACCCTTTGTTGCATTCCCAACTCCGACTGGCGGTGATGTCGCTACTGATATCTGTGCGGGAGGCCGAGTTCACCTACATCAAAGAAAAAACCCAAGCCACCGCAGGGAATTTGAGCGTGCAAATCAGCAAGCTGAAAGAGGCGGGCTATATTGAAGTAGAAAAAGGGTTTAAGGATAATTTCCCTCAAACCCTCTGTCGTATCAGTCCCAAAGGTATTGAAGCCTTTGAAAAATATGTAAAAGCTTTGCAGCAGTATTTGAACCTACCTAAGCCCTAGTTACTTGGCAAAAATCTGGCTCATGTCCTGAAAGGATTTGAACTCCAGCGCATTGCCCGAAGGGTCTAGGAAAAACATAGTGGCTTGTTCTCCTACTTGTCCTTTGAAACGAACATAAGGCTCGATGATGAATTTCACGCCTGCTTTTTTCAAACGCTCGGCCAAGGCTTCCCAGTCGGGCATATCCAGCACCACCCCAAAATGTGGCACGGGCACGGCATGGCTATCCACCGAGTTATAGTGCAAGTCGGGCTGCATGCCTTCTTTCAAGTGGGCCACAAACTGATGCCCATAGAGGTTGAAATCTATCCAGTGGTCGGAGCTGCGGCCTTCTTCACAAGCCAAAATGCTTCCGTAAAAATGGCGGGCAGCGGCCAAATCGTGCACGGGCACCGCCAAGTGAAAGGGATTTATCTTTTGCATGGTCAAGATTAGTGACAAATCACGAATTCATCAATACCACTCACAACATCCTGAATTGCCATAATAATATCCTACCTTTGTACCATGGTAGCTATTGGAAATTATATCACCCTCACCATTTTGCGCGATACGCCTCCTGGTTTGTACCTGGGCGATGAGCAAGGCAATGAGGTGCTCTTGCCCGGCAAATACATCACCGATGACATGAAAGTGGGTGAACAGGTAGAAGTATTCATTTACCTCGACTCGGAAGATCGTCCGGTGGCTACTACAGAAAGACCTTTTTTGGTAGTTAATCAGTTTGGTTACCTCCGTGTGAAAGAAGTAAACAAAACGGGCGCTTTCATGGATTGGGGCTTGGAAAAAGACCTCCTTGTGCCTTTCAACAACCAAAGCGTGACCATGCTGGCGGGAAAATATTACCTTGTGTATATGTACCTTGATGCCAAAACCAATCGCTTGGTGGGCACGAGCAAAGTAAATACCTTTCTTTCTTTCAACCCGCCTACCTATTTGAAAGGACAAAAAGTAGATTTATTGATTACCCGCGAAAACGAATTGGGCTTTCAGGTAATTATTGACAACAAGTTCCGGGGGATGCTCTACCACAACGAAATCTTTCAAGAAGTGGAGCCCGGCCAACGCATGCTTGGCTTTGTGAAGCAGATTAGGGAAGACAATAAAATAGACGTACGCCTCACCAAGGAGGGCTATACGGAGGTAGAAAACGCAGCTGAAGAGCTCTGGAAAGCATTGGAAGACCATTCAGGTTTTTTGCCGCTTACTGATAAGAGTGCGCCTGAGGAAGTGAGTAAAGTGCTAAAAATGAGCAAAAAGGTCTTTAAAAAGGCTGCAGGCTCGCTATTTAAGCAACGCAGAATCCGTATCGAAACGGACGGTATATATAGCACAAAAGGCGCCTAAAGGCGCCTTTTTCTATTAACAAGCTATTTTGTTCACTCGGTTTTGATGCCTACCTCCTTCAAATTCGGTAGCAATAAAGGTAAGCACCATTTGCTTGGCCAATTCAAAATCTACAAAGCGGGCCGGAATGCAAATCACATTGGCTTGGTTGTGTTGACGGGCCAAAGCGGCCAGTTCCGTATTCCAGCAAAGGGCGGCACGTATGCCTTGATGCTTATTGGCCGTCATGGCTACACCATTGCCACTCCCGCAAATCAAGATTCCTAAAGTAGATTCGCCCTTTTCTACGGCTGTGGCCAAAGGGTGCGTATGGTCAGGGTAATCCACACTGGCATCGCTGCCCGGACCAAAATCTTTTACTTCGTGGCCTGCGGCCTCAAGCAATTCTATCAGTTGTTGTTTGTAGGCAAATCCTGCGTGATCACCTCCTATGGCTAGTTTCATGGTATTATGGTTTTAGTGCCTAATCTCTTTTGGCTAATCGTTGTTCTCTTTTGCGCTTGCGCCTTACTACCACGCGGGCAATCACGATACTAACTTCATAGAGCAACATGATAGGCAGTGCCACCAATATCTGGCTCATTACATCGGGGGGAGTAAGAATGGCCGAAATCACCAATATTACCACTACCGAGTGCCTACGGAAGAAAATCATAAGCTCAGGCGTAACAATACCTGCTTTGGCCAAGAAATACACCACCATAGGCAGCTGAAACATCAGTCCGCAAGCCAACACCAGCATGGTTACGGTACTTACATAGCTGATAATATCGAACTGATTCTTAATGGAAGGGTCGATGGAGTAATTGGATAAGAAATTGATCGACAGAGGCGAAACAATGTAATAACCAAATAAAATACCCGAAACGAAAAGTAGGGTTACAAAAAATACCGCTCCGCGCGTAAGATTTTTCTCCGTGCTATATAATGCCGGCTTAATAAAGCGCCATATCTCCCAAAAAAAGTAAGGAAAAGCCAAAATCAAGCCAATAACGAAAGAAGCCGTAATGTGCATGGTGAACTGGCCCGTCATGGTACGGCTCTGAATTTCAAAAGGCAGGGATTCAATGCATAGTACCGTGCTCCCAATCTTCTCTCCCAGCTCGCACAGCATGCGGTAGGTCCAAAAATCAGTGCGTGAGGGGCCTAGTATCAGCTCATGAAAGATGAAATCTTTCGATACAAAGGCGATAATCGCAAATATAAATATAGACGCAAAAGAGCGTATCAAATGCCACCGGAGTTCTTCCAGATGGTCAAGAAACGACATTTCTTTTTCCTTACTCACTTTTTAGTATTAATACAGAGGGAAGTTTTTCATCCAGCCGTTTACCTCTTTTCTAATCAAGGCTAGCTCGGTTTCATTTTCATGGTTCATCAAGGCCTTGTCGATAAAGCTGGCAATCTGATTCATATCCGCTTCCTTCATACCACGTGAAGTCACGGCAGCCGAACCCAAGCGCATACCTGAGGTTACAAAGGGTGATTTATCATCAAAAGGAACCATGTTTTTGTTGATGGTGATATCGGCCTTGATAAGAGTATTTTCAGCAATTTTCCCTGTCAGGTTTTTCGAACGTAGGTCAATCAGCATCAAGTGGTTGTCGGTACCATTGCTTATTACCTTGTAGCCCATATCCACAAAAGCCTGACAAAGCACGGCCGCGTTTTTCTTCACCTGCACGATATAGTCCATGTATTCATCCGAAAGCGCCTCTTGAAACGCTATGGCCTTTCCGGCAATCACATGCTCTAGCGGACCGCCTTGCGTTCCTGGGAATACACCCCCATCCAATAGGCTCGACATCATGCGAATTTCTCCTTTAGGCGTTTTCAGACCGAAAGGGTTTTCAAAATCTTTGCCCATCATAATCACGCCACCGCGAGGACCGCGCAAGGTTTTGTGGGTAGTGGTAGTTACAATATGGCAATGCTGCAAAGGATCGTTCAATAGACCACGGGCAATCAATCCCGAAGGGTGAGAAATATCTGCCAACAGCAGGGCACCTACCTCATCGGCAATGGCGCGCAGGCGCACATAGTCCCAGTCGCGGCTATAGGCCGAAGCTCCGCAAATAATCAATTTTGGTTTCTCTTTTTTGGCGGTTTCTTCTACTTTGTCCCAGTTAATCAGCCCGGTTTCTTGCTCCACTCCATAGAAAGAAGGGCTGTATAATTTGCCCGAGAAGTTCACCGGACTACCATGCGTAAGGTGACCTCCGTGTGAAAGGTCAAAGCCTAGGATTTTATCGCCCGGATTCAATACGGCCAAAAAAGCGGCCGCATTGGCCTGAGCACCCGAGTGAGGCTGCACATTGGCCCATTCTGCGCCAAAAAGTTCTTTCAAGCGATCAATCGCCAATTGTTCGATTTCATCCACTACCTCGCAACCACCGTAGTAGCGCTTGCCCGGTAGGCCTTCGGCATATTTATTGGTCAAAACACTTCCCATGGCCTCCATTACCTGTTTGCTGGTAAAGTTCTCGGAAGCAATAAGTTCAATACCGTGGGCTTGGCGCTGGTATTCCTTCTGGATTAAATCGAAAATGACGGTGTCTCTTTGCATGATAGGGCGCGTAAATGTTGCACAAAAATAGCCGCTTGCCACTTGCAAAACAATGGAAAAGAGGCTTTAATTGGGAATGTTCTTTATAGGGAAAAGCCTTTAGGTATACTGTACATAATGCTCCCACTTATCCAGCAATTGGCTAAAATCGGCCGGAAGTTCCGAATCGAACTGCATGTGTTCGCCCGTAGCCGGATGAATAAAGCCTAAGGTTTTGGCATGCAGCGCTTGGCGCGGCATCAGCTTAAAGCAATTGTCCACAAAGGATTTATATTTAGAAAAGGTAGTTCCTTTCAGGATAATATCGCCACCATAGGTGGCATCATTGAACAAAGGATGGCCGAGGTATTTCATGTGCGCCCGGATTTGATGCGTGCGCCCGGTTTCCAAATTACATTGCACCAAAGTAACATAGCGCAAGCGCTTCAGCACTTTATAATGCGTGATAGCCGTTCGGCCAAAATCCCCCTCGGGGAAAGTATCAGTTATCCTGCGGTCTTTCAGGCTGCGGCCCACGTTAGCATTTATGGTTCCGCTATCTTTATCTACCTCACCCCATACCAAGGCATAATAGGTGCGCTCAATGCTGTGATCGAAGAATTGACGCGCCAGATGGGTCATGGCTTTTTCACTTTTGGCAATCACCAAAAGGCCGCTAGTATCTTTATCGATACGGTGCACAAGTCCGGGGCGACCATCATTGCCGGGTAGCTGAGGTAATTGGCTAAAGTGATAGCTTAGCGCATTTACCAAGGTGCCACTCCAATTGTTATAAGCAGGATGCACCACCATGCCTGCTTCTTTATTCACAATCAGCAGGTGGTCATCTTCATACATAATGTTCAGAGGAATATTTTCCGGCACCACATCTGTATCGCGGGGTGGCTCGGGCAGGGCAATCACAATCACATCATTGGGATGCACGCGGTAGTTGGGCTTAATGGCCTTGTCATTTACCCGCACAAATTCGTTGCGGATGGCTTCTTGCACTTTATTACGACTCACATTGGATAGCCTGTCCATCAGAAACTTATCAATGCGGATAAGGCTTTGCTTGGGGTCGGCCTCAATGCGATGATGCTCGTATAATTCTTCGTTTTCTTCTTCGGGAAGGTGGTTTTCCATGGAGTATTTTAATCAATCGGCACAAAGATACAGCTATTATTCAATAACTTCGGGCGTGAAAAACTCCTTTCGGCATATACTGGAGCTCAACCTCGCCACTTTGTTGGTTTCCAGTTCGGGTGTATTGGGCAAAATGATTAGCCTTCCGCCCAGTATTACTATTTTGTATCGCTGTGTGTTGGCGGCTATTTTTTTATTTCTAATTGCTCGCCTATTTAAAATCAGCCTGCATATCAATCCGAAGAAGCACTTTGCCTTTATGGTATCGGGTGCCTTTTTTCTAGCCTTGCATTGGGTTACGTATTATTGGTCGATACGGGTAGCGGGAGTGGCCGTGGGCATGTTATCCATGTTTACCTTTCCGCTGATAACTACCTTGCTGGAGCCGCTCTATTTCAAAACGAAGTTGGAGCGTTTCAATGTTTTCACCTCCTTGTTATCTTTAGCGGGGCTGGCCTTTATCGTTCCTGAATTTTCGGTAGATAATCCCATTACTTTAGGTGTACTTATTGGCCTAGTATCGGCTCTCGCATACAGCATACGCAATATTCTGAACAAGAAATATGTGAGCATATACACGGGTACTTCGGTCATGTTTTACCAATTGCTGGGTTGTGTGGTATGGCTCTTTCCCTTTTTGTTTTTTGAAGAAATTGTGCCGCAGGGCAATGACTGGAGCTTGCTCATCATCCTAAGCTTGGTGGCAACGGCACTGGGGCATACGCTTTTTGTGATTAGCCTGAAAAACTTCAGCACCAGCACCGCCAGTATTATTTCCAGTGTACAGCCTGTATATGGCATTGCTTTGGCTGCTGTGTTGATGAGCGAACACAATCCGCCTCGGGTATTTATCGGGGGTGGAATTATCCTTGGCATTGTGCTTTTGCAAAGCATACGGCAAGGACTAAAAAGTAGAGCCTAATGGAGTTTGCCGTACCGTATATCATGCCTGTTCCTTTTGAACATCCGCGTTTGACAAAAGCAGGCGTAGAGCTTGCGATAAAATATTTGGATCAGGCGCATCCCAGCATTTCGGGGAATAAATTCTTCAAACTCAAATACAACTTGCAAGCCGCCCGCGTGCAAGGCCATACACGCCTTTTGAGCTTCGGTGGTGCTTTTAGCAATCACATTTATGCTTTGGCACATGCAGCTGAGGCTTATGGATTTGAAGCAATAGGTATCATTCGGGGCGAGCGCAGCGAGCCCCTGAACCCCACGCTTCAAGTAGCTGAACAAAAAGGCATGAAGCTCCATTTTGTGAGTCGCGAAGCCTATCGAAAAAAGACAGAAGAAGATTTTATAAGAAATTTACAGCAGGATTGGGGCGATTTTTACCTTATCCCCGAGGGCGGAAGCAACGCTTTTGCGGTGAAAGGTTGTGCCGAAATCCTCTCTCCCGAAGATAATGCCTATGACTTCGCCCTAGTGGCCTGCGGCACAGGCGGCACCGTAGCCGGACTCATTAATACACCCAATAGAAAATCAAAAATTTTGGGTATTCCGGTATTGAAAGGCGGTTTTATAAAAGAAGCGATTCAGCCTTACCTTCTTCCTGATGTTAGCCATTATGACATCATAGAAGGTTACCATGGAGGCGGCTATGCCAAGGTATCGCTCGAACTCCTTGCAGGCATCAAAGAAATGGACGCACTCGGCCTTAGGCTCGATCCGGTGTACACGGCCAAAGCCTTCTTTGCCCTGCTCGATTTGGCCGAAAAAGGCTATTTCCCGCGCGGTTCAAAAATCCTATTTATCCACACCGGAGGTTTGCAAGGCCGTGCCGGATTTGGGATTTAAAAGTCTTAAAACGGCAACTTCACGCCATATTTAGGAATTTGCTTAACGAAATGCGCCTGCAATTGGCTAAGCACAGTCGATTGGTTTTTATTTTCGATGCTGCGCCCGTCTATTTCTTTCACTGGTGTAAGTTCGCCCATAGTGCCTGTGGTAAATACTTCATCGGCATTATAAAACTCTGTTACGCTCAGGTTTCTTTCTTCCACGGCTATGCCCAGTTCTTTGGCCATTTCAATCACCAGCCAGCGCGTGATGCCCGGCAAGCAGGCCTGCGGATAGGGCGTGAAAAGTTTGCCCTTCTTCACCAAAAACACATTGGTAGCATTGGTTTCGGCTACGTAGCCATCCTTATCCAGCATCAGGGCATCATCTACTCCGGCAAAATTGGCTTCTATCTTGGCCAAGATATTATTAAGCAGGTTATTATGATGAATGCGCGAATCTAAAAAGGCCGGATTATTTCTGCGGATACTGGCCGTAACTAGGCGTATTCCCTCGGAATTATTATACACCGGAGCTTTCCATTCGGCCAATACGATTAGTGTACAGCCCGATTGGTTCAGCCGAGGATCCATACCCGAGGTGATTTTTTCCCCACGGGTAAGCGTCATTCTAATATGCGCGCCCTCGCGCATGTCATTGGCTTTCAGTGTACGGAATACCGCCTCGCGGATGTAGTCAGCCGAGGGGATTTGCTTAAAATCCAGCGCCTTAGCGGAATACTGCATGCGCTCAATGTGCTGCTCCAGCATAAACACATAATCTTTATAAATCCGTATGCCTTCCCACACGGCATCGCCTCCTTGCACTACGCTGTCGAACACGCTTACTTTGGCCTCTTGGCGCGGCACTACGGTATCGTTGATGCCTACCCATATTTCGGCATTTTGAGGATTGTACTTTTGTAACATATCAGGCTTTGATGCTTAGTTCTTGAAAATTTTTATAATAAGGTAAAGCTTGCGCCAGTACGGCTTGGCTGGTGCTATCTAGGTGTATTTCCTTTGTATCGGGCGGACTAAAACGGGTAGAGGCGTGCACATTGGCATACCAATAAGGTGCCCAGCTTCCATCATAGGTTTTGGGCCCGGCAGGCCAGTGCAGCATGGCTTTTTCAAAGGGCAGATGGATTTGTTGGCAAAGAGTGTTCAGCACCCCTTCCGGATTTTTACGTACCTCATTGCCTTCCAGTACGGCATAGGGTTTTCCGGCTTCTTGCAGATAGGCACGAAAGGCCTCTTGTTGCGCTAGGCCCAGGTCGTCCAAACTGGCGTTTTCAATCACTTTCTGATAGGAGAAAAGCATTTGAGCAGGGTCGCGCACCAGAAAAACCGTAGTCCATTCGGCTAGCGTTTGCCAATCCAGGCCGCTCAGGTGGTGACCCATATTCTTAACAAAAACCACCTCCTGCTGCTTTTCCAATGCTTGAATTTGCTGCATCACCTCCGTAGCATCAGCCGATTGACTGGCCAATACTTCCGCCCTACCCGGATGCGGAAGGCCTGTTTGTGTAAGGTAGTGCGCATAAAAAGGCTCATCGAGCACTACGGTATCGTGGCGCTGAGCGAAAGCATACATTAGGGCAGTGCTGATATTGCGCGGCCCCGAAACCAAGTGAATAAGCATGGCAAAAGGTAGTATTTTGGGTGCACTTGTGCAAGGTGATTGGGAGCAGCGGATTCGCAAAACCAAATCACCTTGCCACGAATAAGGGCCTTAATCGTTGCATATTTTGCTACGATTAGTGGCAAGTGCCACAATTTCATACTAATCACTATCCTACTTTTTACCTTTTGGCGGTAAGATTTCCTTTCTATATACTTGCAAATGGAAAAGAAACTCTTCACCGAAAAGCAAATCAATATTGCAGCATTTTTAGCTGGCCCTATACCTCCGGGTTTGCTTATTTATAAAAACTATCAGGCCCTAGGCAAAGAAAAAGAAGCCTATCGCACCTTGGCAGGTACCTTTCTGTTTACCCTAGTTTTCTTTTATATTATAATCCAAATCCCTCAAGAAATTGGTGATAAAATCCCCAGTATGGTTTACAACGGGCTATATGGGCTTATAATATATTTTCTGTATCAAAAGTATTTAGCAAAGGAGGTTACAGAGGCTTTTGCCGCTGGAGCCAGTAAGGGTTCTAACTGGGCTGTGGCAGGTCTCACTATTGGTGGGCTCGCACTTAATTTGGCTTTGATTCTGGTGCTTTCCATGAACCAACCCTTTTATGAAGGCACTTTGGTAGCCGTAAACGGTAATGAGCTATACCACGATGAAGAGATTGCCACCGAAGACGTACAAAAATTGGTGGATAGGCTGCAAGAGGTTGACTTTTTTGGCCCCGAATATGGCAATGTAGTACGGCTGCAAGCGCAAGGGGATGCCTATCATATCACCGTGCTGATAGATCAAGAGTTTTGGAATGATCCAGCGATTATTGGTTTTCTGCGAGGCATTAAGTGGGGTATGGAGGCCGAATGGGAAAGACCTACCCAACTTCAATTAGAATCGGTATCCTTGAGTGGTCAGTCACAATACAAGACCATAGACTAAGCTCAATCAAAAGTTTTAGACGAATCGGCCACGAGGCGATTGATTTCGGCCATTTCAGCAGCGGTGAGGTCACGCCACTGGCCCACGGGGATATCGAGGTGTACGTTCATAATGCGCACGCGCTTGAGTTTTACCACTTCATAGTCGAGGTATTGACACATTCTGCGGATTTGGCGGTTGAGCCCTTGCGTAAGGATGATGCGAAAGGTGTTGTTGGTAAGTTTCTCCACCTTGCAAGGATTGGTAATGGTGTCCAATATGGGCACGCCTTTGCTCATTTTCTCAATAAAGGTATGCGTAATGGCCTTGTTCACCGTCACGATATATTCTTTCTCGTGGTTATTCTTGGCGCGCAAGATTTTGTTTACAATATCGCCATCGTTGGTAAGGAAGATCAGGCCCTCGCTGGGTTTATCTAAGCGGCCAATGGGGAAAATGCGCTTGGGGTGATTGATGTAATCGATGATATTGTCCTTCTCGGCTTTGGTATCGGTGCTGCACACTATGCCCACGGGCTTATGAAAAGCGATATACACAAAATCTTCCTTGGGCGGGGAGATGAGCTTACCATTGACCCGCACCTCGTCACCGGGCTGAATCTTAGTGCCCATTTCAGGCACTTTCCCATTGATGGTTACGCGGCCCTGCTCAATAAGCTGATCGGCCGCCCTGCGCGAGCAAAAGCCCACCTCGCTAAGGTATTTGTTGATGCGTGTGCCTTCGTTCTCCTGCATGGGGCAAAATTAGCCTATTTTTCCCCTTTGCCCAAATAAGGGTTTTGGCCAGCAATAGCCGTATTAATAAACGTTTAAATTTTTACCATTGCGATTATCGCTTATATTTAGGAGGGATAATGGCCAAAGAGTGGCGATTATACAGAAGTTGTGTGCAACCATTAGAGATTATAATTATGAACAAATTTATTCCAATTAGACTTGAAAGCGATTTAATTGAGATACATCCTTTAGGAGAGAGAGAATTTCGTGAAATGGTTAGGGTAGTTAATGACCTTTATGAAATACTTGGTGATGCGGAGACTATGAAATTTATTCCAGAAAAACTCGTTAAGGACAGACAAGAAATAGAGTTAAGATTAATTGGATTTGTTTCAAATTACGAAAAGGAAGAAGGATTTACACATTTTTTAAGTCACAAAAAGTACAATAAAATTATTGGAGGAATTAACATTATACCACCTAAAAAAATTAAAATAGCCTACAATATATCTGATGAATGGTTTATCGAATATTACTTAAATAAGACCCTTTGGGGGAAAGGGATTATATCAGGTGTATTAAATGCAATAGTAAAAAATATGCAGAATCAGGGCATAAATAAAATTTCTGCTTTATGCCATCCAGACAATATTGCTTCAATCCATATATTAAATAAGATAGGTTTTAAAGATATTGAGACAATGATTTTGGGGCAAAAATATTATCGATTAATTAAATAAAAAATATAAATGGAAGCCAAGGCGTATTTTGATAGCGAAATTAAGGCTATACTTTGCGAAGAAATTAGCAAATCATCAAAAAGTATTTTTGCAGCTGTTGCATGGTTTAACGATAGTGATATTTTTGAAATACTTAAGGAAAAAGCAAATTCTGGTGTTGATATTAATATTATCGTTGCTAACGATGAAAAAAACAATTCTTTGAATTTCAAAGAAATTTCAGATTTGGGCGGAAAAGTGTTTAAACTTATTAAAGATGACGTTTTATTGCATCATAAATTTTGTGTAATAGACGAACACACATTAATTACAGGTTCTTATAATTGGACATATGCTGCAAGTAGCAGAAATCTAGAGAATATTATAGTACTAGAAAATAACGTAAAGATAAATAGTACATTCATTCAATGTTTCAATAGAATTTTAGAAGAAGAATTTCATTACATTGAGGAGACAGTTGCAATTCTTGGTGATATGCAGCAAGAAATTGAGAATTTGAAGAATAGTATTATAAAGTATAAGGAAGTACCAATATCTGTTATGATGGGAATTGAAAGGATAAAATCACAAAGTCTAGTGCTTGATAGACCTTTGAATAGCTTATTATCTCTTGATTCAAACCAAATTAATAGTTCAAAGTCATATCCTTTAAAAAGTACTGAAGAGTTAATTGATTGGTGGAAATCTCTTGATAGCAATTGGAAAGTTTTCTTCAATAGTAAAGTATTTGAAAGGGGTGCAATAATGGATATGCCTGATATCGATGGGTTAGAACGACTACTTTCACTCGACTATATAAATTGTCAAAAATTTAAGGCTTATAATAAAACTACCAAAGAGCCATATGAATTAACAACCCTGAATGGAATTCGTGAATTAAAGAATATAAGAATACTAGACTGCTCATATAACAGTTTAACAAAACTTGACCCTATTAGTGGGCATAAGCAATTAGAGAAGCTTACTTGCTCAAATAATAAAATTAGCTCCTTGGAATCAATTTCATTATTACAGAATTTAAATTATTTAGATTGTATAAATAATAACCTAACTAGTCTTAAAGGAATCGAAACATTTGTTTCATTAGAATATTTACGTATCGATTTAAAATTTAGAGATTCACAGAAGGACATTGATAGGATTATTGCGATAGGTCTGAAAGAGGTTGGATTAGACAATAATAGTATTGAATTCAGAAAGTGATTTTAAATGGCAGCACACAACAATTTATTTTTGCAAGGCTGGTTAAGCTGTTACGAAAGTTCGCTGCATTTTTCTAGCTTTAGGTTGGGCTTAGGCTTTTGAGCGGTTAAGTCGGCCCAGCAAAAATAATAACCGTTGGCAGCAAGCATTTACAGACACACAACGACAATGGCAATATCTGAAAAAAGCAGAAAAATTTTATGGGGACGTTCTGGAAACAGATGTGCAGTTTGCAAGACTGAATTAGTTCTTGAAAAAGACCCTTTCAATAAACATTTAAACATTGGAGAGGAATGTCATATAATAAGCAAACAACCGAATGGACCTAGAAATATGTTAATAGACAATTTTGATTATGACAGTAGTGAAAATCTACTTTTGTTATGTTGTAATCATCACAAAATGATTGATGAGCAAGTTGAGGAATTTCCAGAAGACAAATTATTAGCAATTAAAAGAGACCACGAAAACTGGGTTAAAGCCAACCTTGACGGAACTAAAAACTATGAAGAAGTAGTACCAAAATCAAAATTATCTGAACTATTGGATTTCGTCACAAGCAAACACGACATTGAAATGAATATAAAGTCAAGTAGGCAAGTTTTAGAATCACATGAAGGGCTTCAAATTGCTTTTTCTGAAGTAAAAAAAATAAAAAGTGCTGTAACGAAAATTGTTTCAGATTTAAATGAAAAAGCCCCAAGCTACCATATTCAGACAAGAGATAATAACCAACATATTTGTGACATAAGATTTAAAGGACACACTTTACTTGTTCAGTTTTATCAAGCATATAGTAACGTAGCAAATGACTCATATCTATTGTTTGCTGTGGTTCACGGATTGTTTGATAACAATGGATATGCAGACCCGTTTTATCCACCAACTTTTTTAGAAATTATAAGACTTGACTTTTCATTTGACGACAACGGAGTTTTTGGATGGAGAAATCAAGAAAGTAAAACCGACTTCTATACAAGTGACGAAATAACAGAAACGTGGACAGCGAAATTTTTCAAGACAGTGCTAAAATGAGAAGAATGCCTACTGCTAACACGGTATTAAAAAAATAGTGGTTTCAGAATCTGCATTTCATTTTCTATCTTGTTGCTGTTTAGGGAGTTTTAGCGTTTCAAAATCCGCTACTTCTTTTTCGGAAAACGTAGGCCTAACCTTAACTAAAAATAACACATATTATGAAACTTAATCCATTATTAATCATCGTGATATTTCAACTTACTCTTTTGAGCTGTAATACCAAAGATGAGATAAGCAATGAAAGGCTTAATACCTTTCAAATGACAATAAATGGCGAATTGTGGAAGCCTTCGGTTATCGATAATAAGCCCTGTCAAGAAACTTTTAGATGCGATCAATCCGCAATTGGTGGTAAAATTTATTATACTATAAAAGCATCTAAAGACCCTCAATCTACGACCAATTTTGAGAGTGAAAATGTTCTTATGCTTCAGATAATGAATGTAAATGATGTTGGGATTTTTCCTATTTCGGATACTTTTGGCGATTTTAATAGTTATTTTCAATTTATAAAAAACGAAAATAATGAGCAAAAGATTTATATGAACGATACCCTTAATAGCGCTAAAGTAGAAATACTCGAATTAATGCCAATTGAAGAAGGTGGATTAATAGGAATTCGCGGAAGATTTTCCGGAACACTGTATAATACTATCAATCAAAATGACTCAATAGTAATTGATAATTGTGATTTTACCTTTAAAAGAATTAATTGGTATGATTTGAATCAGTGTTCTACGGATTAACATACATATATCCAAAGAAGAGTTATTAAAACGCTTTTAGTTCCGCCACACCGCGCACGGTGGAACAATAAATCTAGGCATCCTTTGAGGCTTTGTTATCAGTTTACAGCCTTGTAGCTAATAGGCAAGGCTTGCAGAATATCATCCTTGTATAGCCTAATCTTGTCTAATGCCTACTGCCCTTTTCCAATCTACTCCATCTTCCTCACCACCACCCACATGCCCAAAGCCGTGAATATACTCAAAGCTCCACTCGCCCACCAAAGTGTATCAAAGCCATAGTTGGCCACAAGGTGCGTACCCAGATAAGGCGCCAGCACATGGGCTAAGGAAAAACTCAGCGTATACACGCCCATATAAGCACCACGGTTTCTAGTTCCTGCCCGCGCTACAACCAAGGTGGAAAGAAAAGGAAGCACCAAAATCTCCGCAAAGCTGAGCATCACCATGCCGGGAATTAACCACATCGGGCCCGGCATAAGGTTTAGAAATACAAAGCCAAAGCCATTGAGCAGGACCCCCGCAATAATAAGCACATGACTGCGGAAACGCTGCCCGATGAGGTAAACCAATATCATCTCAAATGCAAAAATCACAAAGCCGTTAATCCCCAGCAGTCCGCCAATTTTCCCTTCCGAAAGGGCATATACCTCGCGGTAATACAGGGGTAAAGTGCCAAACAACTGAAAGAACACCACCGCATAGCTCGTAGCCAACAGCACAAAGGCTAGAAAAAGGCGGTCTTTGTGTGGTTTACGAAGCTCTTGTTGGGTGAGCGCCTCCTTGCTTTTATGGGCTTCATGTCCTTTACGCGTGCGGAAATACAGAAAAAACAGCAAGCCCGCCCCTATGCAGGTGAAACCATCGGCTATAAACAACCACTTGAACGAAATGCCCGCCAAGAGCCCACCCAATGCAGGGCCAATGGAAAAACCCAAGTTGATAGCCATACGGTTGAGCGAAAAGGCACGGGTAATGTTTTCCGGCTTGGCATAAGAGGCTACAGAGGAGATATTGGCCGGACGCAGACTCTCGGCAATGATGCTAAGTATAAAAATGCTTAGCCCTAGCCAATGGAAACTTCTTACCTGAACCACCCAAAAGAAGAGCAAGCCACTTAATACCAAACTTGAGCATTGCACCCAAAAATGCCCGATTTTATCGCTTAGGTAGCCACCCAGATAGCTTCCTACCATGGAGCCAAGGCCAAAAATACTTAGGATATAACCCGCCTGCTGTATGCTGAAGCCCAGTTCTCCGGTGAGGTAAATACTCAGGAAGGGAATCACCATGGTGCCGCTCCGATTTACCAGCATCACTAGGGCCAGCATCCAAGCGGGAGTACTTAGGCCGCCAAAAGCATTTTTATAAAGCGTAAACACGGCTTTCATACACCAAGGCTGTGGGATAAAAAGAATAAATACATGAAATAATCAGAATTATCGGATAGGGGCGAGGCAATATACACAAAGCTCGGTAAATTAGCCTTTTGATTGCCTAAACTCATCCGATTGACTGTACCTGAAATAAATGAAGAGCGCGCTGCAGTTTTGCAGGCCATGAATAACCCCGACATCCCCTTTGTTTTCCTTACCGGAAAGGCAGGTACGGGGAAAAGTACCCTCTTGCGGTATTTTATGCAATCGCTGGAGAAAAAGCCCGTACTCCTGTCGCCCACGGGCGTGGCTGCGGTCAATATCAAAGGTGCTACCATTCATTCTTTTTTCAAGCTGCCTGTGCGCAGTTTTACTTTGGAAGATATGTTCCCGCTGGAAGAAGAACTCTTCAAGAGCTTTGATACCCTTATTATTGATGAGGTATCTATGGTGCGCAGCGACCTTATGTACGTAATCGACCGCTCCCTGCGTAGTTCGGGTGATAAACTGAACCGCAGGATTCCCTTCGGAGGTAAAAAGGTGATAGTAATGGGCGATTTGTGCCAGCTCGCTCCTGTGGTGCGCAAAGAAGATGTGCTCTTCAAACGCTTTTTGGAAAATGCCCGAGGCGAATACTTTTTCGACAGTCCGCTTATGCCTTCTTCCACCCTCGATTCATTTGAACTGCAGACAGTATTCCGCCAAAAGGATGGAGCCTTTATTCAGGCGCTCAACAGTATACGCTATGGCGAAAAGAGTGCCGTCACTTTGCAATTTCTCAATCAGGCCGTGCATCGCGAGGCTGATGAAAGTGTAATCCGCCTGTGTACGCGCAATGCCGATGTGGCCACGCGCAATGCCCAAGGATTTGAGCAGCTAAAAGGCAAAGCCTATATTTTTGAAGCAGAGAAAGAAGGCGAAGCACCCCGCGATTTGCTGGTGCCTGAGCGCCTAGAGCTAAAAGTAGGTTGTCGGGTAATGCTTTGTGCCAATGTGATGGAAGAAGGAAAGCCCTACTTTTCTAATGGGGAATTGGGCACCGTGCGCGATATCGATTTGCTGCGCGGCATTGTGCATGTAAAAAAAGACAATGGCGATGAGGTGGATGTAAGGCGCTTTGCCTACAAAAATCTCAGTTATGATATCGATAAAAAAACTGGGAGCTTAGAACAGTCTGAGAAAGGGAGCTTGCGCCAATACCCGCTCAAGCTGGCCTACGCCATTTCTATTCACAAATCGCAGGGCGTAACCCTGGAGCGCGCCCACATCGACCTCGGTCAAGGCTGCTTTGCCCACGGGCAATTGTATGTGGCGCTGAGCCGTATCAAAAGTTTTGAAGGACTGAGTTTGGAACGTGCCATTCGCCCTTCAGACATCATCATGGACAGACGCATAAAAGAACTCTATCAGTAATGGATTATATCGAAATCATCGGCCTGCTGGCCGCCATTTGTACTACCTTGGCTTTTGTACCACAAGTTGTAAAAACCTGGCAATCGAAATCGGCCAAAGACCTCAGCTTGGGTATGTTCTTGCTTTTCTTTGTAGGCGTATGCCTATGGCTAAGCTACGGACTATTAATTGGCAATCGACCGATTATTGTGGCCAATTTGGTAACCGGTCTGCTAGCCGGAACCATCCTGTTTTTTAAGGCGCGATATAAGTAAGTCCTTCTAATAGTTCAATTAGGAACAATGAAATTCTTTGAATTCAATCGATTGAAAAGAAAGTAAAGTCAGGAGGGGTACGGGCCAAGAATACCGGACTTTAATGGAGTGATAGCGCTACTCAGCATTTTAAGGTAGAATCCACCTTGAGTGAAGGCACCCGATTTATCATTTATCTGCCTAAATCGGGTTACCTCTAAGCTAAATTAGCTTTGTCTCTTTGGGCGATTGGCATTTCCATTACCACCGCGCCAAGGCTTTTTGCCACTTCTTCCGCGGCCGCCACTGCGCTGCGATTTCACCTGTTGCTTCACTTCTGAGCTGGAGGGAACTTCTTTTACCGGAGGGAAAGGATTGTTTTCTTCTACAGGCAAACGCAAACCAATCAGCTTTTCGATATCTTTTAAGAAAGGACGCTCTTCTTCTTCACAGAAAGAAATCGCCTTTCCTTTACTTCCGGCACGGCCCGTACGACCAATGCGGTGCACATAGGTTTCAGGAACATTAGGAAGTTCATAATTGATAACAAAAGCCAGGTCGTCTACATCAATACCTCTTGCGGCAATATCAGTAGCTACCAACACGCGTGTTTTATAATTCTTGAAATTAGAAAGTGCATTTTGGCGCGCATTCTGCGACTTATTGCCATGAATGGCCTCCGCTTTAATGTGTGCCTTTTCTAAATCCTGCACTACCTTATTGGCACCATGCTTGGTTTTGGTGAATACCAGCACACGATCCATCTCTTTATTTTCCAACAGATGTTGCAAGAGGTTTTTCTTGTTCTTTTTATCCACGTAGAATAAAGCCTGCTGAATGGTTTCTGCCGTAGAAGAAACAGGGCTCACCTCCACCGACTTGGGCGCTTGCAGCATTACATCGGCCAAGGTTTGAATGGCCGGAGGCATGGTAGCCGAGAAGAACAGCGTTTGTCTTTTCTTAGGCACCAGCTGAATAATACGCTTTACATCGTGGATAAAACCCATATCGAGCATACGATCGGCCTCATCGAGTACCAAAAACGAAACGCTTTTCAGGTGGATAAATCCTTGATTGATCAAATCCAACAAGCGGCCGGGTGTGGCGACTAATATGTCTACTCCGCGCGCCAAAGCATCGGTTTGTGCTTTTTGCGATACACCACCGAATATTACCGCATGGCGCAGCGAGGTATTGGCAGCATAGGTGCTAATGCTCTCGCCAATTTGAATGGCCAGTTCGCGTGTGGGGGTGAGTATCAAGGTTTTTACTACTCGTTTTCCGGCAGCGGGTTTCTCGGCTACCATCAGTTGAAGAATAGGAAGCGTGAAAGCAGCTGTTTTTCCGGTGCCTGTTTGGGCGGTTCCGAGGATGTCGTGGCCTTTAAGTGCTAGTGGGATGGCCTGGGCTTGAATAGGGGTAGGATGTGTGTATCCTTCGGCTGCCAGCGCCCGGGTTAAGGGCTCAATAAGCCCTAATTCTTGAAATGTTATCATAAATTTGCATAGGGCTGCCAATACATGATTTTCAAAGAATGGGCAGCAAAAAATTGTGTAATTGATGAGCAAATGGTAGGTGTATTTGCTCTTGTAAAATAAAAGCCTTGCTATGGTTAGCAAGGCTTTCGGCAAAATGAATTATAAATTAATTAAATTAAGCTAACTTAACATTTACTGCATTCACTCCTTTTTTTCCGTCTTTCAATTCGAATGTAACTTCGTCATTCTCTCTGATCTCGTCAATAAGACCGGTTACGTGTACGAAGTACTCTTTGTCCGACTCATCATCTTTAATAAAACCAAATCCTTTGGTGTCATTAAAGAATTTTACTGTTCCTTTTTTCATTAGTATTATAATATTAAAGTGCAAATAACGGTAATTAAATTGAGATTGTTCGCATAAATCCCAATTATTGTTGGTTATGTGGCATTTAAGGCCGCCAAGGCACTTTATTTTTTATCCTTAAGCCTGATACCCAATGCCGCGTGCCATCAAAATGGCCAAAAAGGGCAGTACTAACAGCAAGATAAGCTCTATGCGAATGCTCCAAATCAGCCAAGAAGAGATCTGCAATTCGTCTTGCGGATTTCCCTTGCGGTTTTTAATAAAAAATACCGTGGGATAGATAGACAAAATACCAATAAGGCTATATAGGCTCAGCTTTAACCAGAAAAGCGGATTTTGCTGATAAAATTCGGACGACTTACCCAGCCAAAGCCACAGGCTGAGGCCTGCCCCTAGCACCGTAAGGGCGCAGATGCCATAAAGTGCGTCTATCTTGCTCAGCCTCGCCAATTCCTGACGGTTCAATACAGGCTTGACCAATACCACCTCTAGCGCTAAGCTGGCCACAATGCCAAAAATGCTAATAAAGTGGAGGTAGCGAACGAATAATTCGAGATACATGTGGGTACAAAGGTTTAGGTGTATAATCTTAGGGAGAGTAAGCTAGTAAATTATTGCAGAGGAATGAACTTTTCCCTCCAAATTAGCCTCTTATGTAAGATATATGTAGCTACATTAATATAGCTCTTCAAACACTCTATCCAATTTTTGGTTTTACCTTTGTAAGTACACATTATGGAAACACAAGTAGCAAGTCTCGCGATAAAAGAAGCAAACACCCACTATCCGGTTCATCCTTTATTAAAAAAGCGCTGGAGCGCCCGCGCCTTTTCGCAGGAAGAAATCAGTGAAGATACACTCCATACCTTGATTGAAGCGGCTGCATGGTCGGCCAGTTCCATGAACGAGCAGCCTTGGCGCTACCTGTACACCACACGCAGAAATCCTGAACTATTCGAGGCTTTTCATTCCTGTTTAATGGCCGGAAATCAACCATGGGCTAAGGATGCCGATGTATTACTTTTGAGTTTGGCAGAGAAAAACCACCAAAAAACAGGACAGCCCAACGCCTACGCCCTGCACGATGTGGGTGCAGCCAATACCTCATTACTTTTGCAGGCAGCCTCTATGGACATTTATGGGCACATGATGGGAGGCTTTGACCGAGCCAAAACCAGCAGCCTATTGCAAATACCCGATCATCTGGAAATAGTATGCTTTATTGCTTTGGGTTACTTAGCCTCACCAGATAGTCTGGAAGAACCTTTCCGTGGCCGTGAGCTCAATGCCCGTACGCGCAAGCCTTTGTCAGAAATCCTTTACAAAGATTCGCTGGATTTGGGCTTGGAATAACGCCCTGTTGGAATTAGGACAGTAAATCGGGTAAATTCATGTAGCACGCTTTCATAGCGTATGGTCGCCTGTAGTTTGTCGCAGATTTTCTTGACAAGATATAGCCCTAAGCCATTTCCTGTAGAAAGTTCATTTCCTTTGAAATACATTTGATAGATGCGCCCCTCAATATCGGGTGAGATGCCCCGTCCATTGTCTTCCACCTCCAGAATAATGCCCGTTTCGCTGGATTTGAGGCGAACACTGACAAAAGGTTGGCTAGTGCCGCGGTAATGGATGGCGTTTTCTATCAGGTTGTGCAGGATTTCCCTGATCAGGTTTTCTTGAGCAATTATATGCAGCGATGGGTCAATCTCTACACGCGTTTCGATATGGTGCGCCTCAAGGCTTTCTTGAAACTGCCTGAATACTTCTTGCACCATAGTGTAAAGGCTATTGGCCTCCATTAGTGTTGTTTCCCCACCCGTGCTATTAATCTCGCTTACCTTAATCAGTTTGCGGAGCATATAGTCCATGCCGTTGACTACCCGCATGATGTAGTTAAGCATTTCTGTCACACGCTCGTCTTTCGTATACATTTGTCCCAGCTGAATAAGTCCGCTAAGGGTGGTGAGTGGTCTGCGCAAGTCGTGCGAAGAGCGGTACAGGAAGGTGTCCAGCTCCTGATAGGCAATGCTGAGCTCACGTGAGCGCTTTTCTACTACGCTTTCGAGGTCGAGGTTCATTTCTTGCATGCGCTGGTTCACTTCTTCCAGGGCGAGGTTCTTCTCTTCAATGGCCTGATTCTGGCGGTTCAGCTTTTCTTGGTTTTCGGATAGCAGGTCGTTCTGACTCTGGATTTCCTCCACATACTGCTGAATCTGCTTGCCCATTTCGTGTACTTGCTGCTCCAGCTCCCCATTCGATCGGATGAAAGGATAGCGAAACTCCATGCTGGCGTAGGATTTGAGCACCTCAATGATTTCATACAAGTCGCTGCCCACCTTACGTTCCAAAATCTGCATCATGCCATTTACCTCCTGTACCAGTAGCTGCATTTCGGGGTTTTTACTTTGCTTTTGTAGCCTATGAGTCAGTCGACCTTCGTTGATATGCGAAATCAGCAGGTAGAGTTCTTGAATCACCTCTTTGTCTTGTTGTAGCTGCTGGGTAATGCGCTCCACTTCATTGGCTACCTCGCGTGCCATTTCGGCAATTTCGGAATTCCCTTCCTTGTTCATGGCGGGCAAACTGGCTCTTTCCCTTTTCAAAAAATCGAAAAAAGCCATCAGGGTATCCTTAAACCGAATGAGCGGATTGATCAACAATTGGTTGACAATCAGTATAGAAAGCAGGGCGGTGAGCAAGGCCGCCACGGCACTAAAAGCCAGGTTATTCCACAGCAAGCGGAAATAAGGTGCCAATACCTGTTTTTGGGAAAGTTCTATAATAAGGTACCAACCAAACTCAGGAATGAAGCGAGAGATAATCCAGACTTGGTCGTCATCGGTTTCATAGCTTAGCATTTGGTTTTTTTCGGAGAGAATAGTTCGTGCTACTTGGGCAATGCCTTCTCGCTGAGTAATGTCTCCCTCATTAATGGTGTTGATGGGCGTACTAATAAGTGTGCGGTCTTGATGGAGTTTGATACGCCCCTGACCATCTACAATATATATAGCACCTTTGTTTTTCAGGGCACCCTTGTCCACAAACAGCTGCATACGCTCGAATGGAACACTGATATTGGCCATGCCCAGATAGAGCCCCTTTTCATCGTAAATTTTATTGTTTACATAAAAGTAGAGGTTATCAGTTCCATAAATCTTGTCGATATCGATGTTGAACTGTCGGGCTTGGGTTTGGCGGAGAAAGCGCCAATAGAAGGGGTCGGTTTGTGGACTTACCACACGCCCCGGCCAGCGGCTGGAATACAAATGGAGCGAGCTTCCTGAAATTATGTGCAAGCTTTCAATGTCTTTTTCCCGAACGAGGCTGCGCAAGTATTGAAGTAAAACCACACTATCACGCTGGTCGCCTTGTAGCCACTCGCGTATGTACTGGCTGTTGGCGGCAAACTCGCTGAGGTAAATGGGCTCTCCGGCCAAGTGCATAAACTCATTTTCAAAAGCATCGGCCACTACGGGCAAATCATAGCGCTCCAGGTTGCGCTTTACCATTTCGGTATGGTAATAAAAAGAAGTGATGCTAATAAGCAAGCCTATCAGTAGGGTGCCCAAACCAAGGGCTAAGGGAAGAATGGATTTGAGCTTGCCGGGGAATCTCACCTACATGCAGATTATAGTATGCCTAAATATACGCAGCATTTGTGAATTTTAGCTACTCTTAATGGCATTCACCGACCACTCGTCACTCACCGACTCCGTTCGTGCATTTACCTACTTTCTTCGGAGGCTAGCCTATTGCCCTTGGGCGAAATGCACTAGCTGCCGTAATATTGTTCAGAAATTAATTGTAAAACACAACAACACCTACACATATGGAAAACACAACAGAAAAATGGAACAACTGGGACAACAACCCTAAGCGTTCCGGCAGAGTAATCGGTGGATTATTCTTTGTCATCATTGGTATACTTTTATTGGTAGACCGCATGGATGCTATCGATTTACCTTACTGGGTATTCAGCTGGGAGACCTTCTTAATCACCCTCGGCTTGTTCATCGGTTTCCGCCACTCTTTCCGAAATCCTTCGTGGATAGTATTGGTACTGATTGGTACGATTTTCTTGTTGGACGATATGTTTCCTGCCTTTTCCTTCCGCGTATATTTCTGGCCTTTATTGGTGATTCTGGCGGGCGTTTGGTTGATTATGTCGCCTAGCGGTCAAAAAAAAAAATGGAACAACTGGATGAACAAAAATCCGGAAACCGCTGGTAGCCAAGACGACTACCTCGATTCTACCTCGGTATTTGGTGGCGTGAAAAAGCACATCATCAGCAAAGACTTCAAAGGCGGTGAAGTAGTAACCCTCTTCGGTGGCACGGAGCTGAATCTTTCGCAAGCCGATTTGCAAGGATCTGTAGTACTGGAAATCACCAGCGTATTTGCCGGAACCAAGCTGATTGTTCCTTCTAACTGGGATGTAAAATCTGAATTAGTAGCTGTACTGGGTGGGGTGGATGATAAAAGGGCTGTGAGTACCCCAGGTGACCCCAACAAAGTACTTGTCTTAAGAGGCAATGCCATCCTTGGAGGAATCGAAATCAAAAGTTATTAAAACAACAAACTCAAATACACAACAACACAATAAACAGGTCATCGGAAAAGGACATCTCGCTGAGGTGTCCTTTTTCTATTTCAGATACTATTTCCTAATTTCCCTTTTCTAATCATGCGTATGGCAACTTGGCTAAAAGTGGTTTTGTATGTTTCGTGGTGGCTTTTCTGGAGCGCCTTACAAGCCTATGCACTTCATACGCTTTCGTTTTCTTGGGAAAGCGCGCTTAGCGATGCCCTTCTCAGTCATATTTTACTGGGCTTGGCCGGTGTGGCCGTGGCCAATATCTTCCGTTTTTATCAGCCTGAAGGCAAAAATATTATTTACCTGATGAGTTTGGCCATTGGCCTTACTTTTTTGGTTCAATGGGTTTTTCAGTGGCTTTTTCCTTATCTTTTGCTGGGTAACGATATAGCTTATTTGGCATTTGCCCAAAAAGCAGCCCCTTTTCGGATTGCCTACCAAGGCCTGATGATTGCTTTTATGGTGCTGTTTGGTTGGTTATGGTTTTATGTGAAAGATCAACACCGCAAAAACCAGCATATCAGTGAGGTAGATAATATGCGCAAAGAGGCTGAGCTCTTCAATCTGCGTCAGCAATTACAGCCCCATTTTCTATTCAATAGCCTCAATTCTATTAGCTCTTTGGTAAAAATTAAACCCGAAGAGGCGCGCGGTATGATACAGCAACTGTCAGATTTCCTACGGGGAACCTTGCGCAAAGACCCACAGCAAATGGTAAGTCTGGCCGAAGAAATCCGACAGATGGAGCTTTACCTCTCTATAGAAAAAGTGCGCTTTGGTAGCCGTTTACAAAGCCGTCTGGAGATAAGCGAGGAAGCCCTGCAAGCCCACATTCCGCCCTTGCTTTTGCAGCCTTTGTTAGAAAATGCCATCAAATATGGACTCTACGATACCCTCGAACCCATAGAAATCATCCTAAAGGCCGAACGAAAAAATGACATGCTGCAAATCCGCCTAGAAAACCCTTTCGATTCTTCCACGCGGCAGGCCGCAGGCACCGGATTTGGGCAAAGAAGTGTGGCACGCAGGTTATATTTACTTTTTGGCCGCAACGATTTATTGCAGATAAAACAGACCGATACGCACTATGCCGTGCTTGTGAAGATCCCCCAAGAAACCAATGAACAAAAATGAGCGAAGCAAAAAAAATCCTTCTGATTGATGATGAACCTCTGGCGCGCAATCTGGTGCTGGAATACCTGCAAGATTTCCCCCAACTTCAGGTAGTGGCCGAATGCGGCAATGGTTACGAAGGGCTCAAAGCCATTCAGGAACATCAGCCGGATTTGATTTTTCTGGACATCCAAATGCCCAAAATCAATGGATTTGAAATGCTGGAATTGGTTGAAACGCCCCCTGCCGTGATTTTCACTACGGCTTTTGACGAATTTGCCCTGCAAGCTTTTGAAGCCCATGCAGTCGATTATTTGCTCAAGCCCTTTAGCCAAGAGCGCTTCGCCAAGTCTGTACAGAAATGGTTGAGCCAGCCACAAGCCCAGCCAGCGGCCGTAAAACAATTACTACAAGAGACTCCGGTAAATCCTGAAAACAAAAACCGTATTGTGGTGAAGGAAGGAAGCGTTATCAAAATCATTGCCCTGCCCGAGGTTATGTATTTTGAAGCCTATGACGACTACGTGAAAATCCACACCTCTCAGGGCTTTTTCTTAAAGAAAACCACCATGGCAAGTTTAGAAAATATGCTCAATGCGCAGGAGTTCGTACGCGTGCATCGCTCTTATCTGCTCAATGTGGCCTACCTCACCCGCATCGAACCCTATGATAAAGATACTCAACTAGCTTTACTCAAAAACGGCAACCGACTGAATGTGAGCCGCGCAGGCTATGCCAAGATAAAGGAAGTGCTGGGTTTATAAATTTCCCCGTTTGGCTGCCAATCTTTTAGCAAAAAAGCCAATGACAAGTATATAGAGAATAACAGCCGCTGTACTGTAAGCCATAAATATATCGGAATGCGTATGGTTTACTAATGACTGAACCACCCAAAAACTAGGAATGGGTGACAATAGCCATATCCACTGAGAAATAAAAAGAGTACTTACAAGGGGAAGTGCCACCACCAGATTGATAATCTTCATCTTGGCCATTCCATCTACCCGTGTACTTGAGAAAGTAATAATCAACAGAGAAATCAAAGGCGCCAATAAGGCACTGTTGATAGCAAGTATTGTACATTTCCATGTATCGATAGCTACTAAAGGGCTGTACAGAAAAATTAACATATTGCTGGCTAGGGTAATAAAGCTACCGCTTGCCATGCGCAATGCGAGCAATTTATCTAGACCCAAAGGCAGCACCTGTAAGGCTTGAAGGGTAAACTCTTCTCTTTCCTCTAAATGAAGGAAGCCGCTGATAAAGCCAAACATTATGGCCGTTTGCATGCCTGCTCCGGCCATAATCAGTAGGGTATAGGAGCTAAGTGCAGGAAACCACACCATGAGTTGGGGAACTATCCACACCGCTACGGCTATCACCAGAAGCGGGAAAAAGAAAATGATTTTTAATAAGGGGTCTCGAAACCCTATTTTTAAGTCGCTGCGGATGATTTGTAGATAGTTCATGACTGCGGTAGATTTTCTAGTTTTCTTTTCAATAAATAGACACTTAAGAAAAGGTATGCTGTGGCTTGAATGTAAGGCAAAAGCAAAGACAGAAAATTTGTTTCACCACTTAGGGCATACTTGAAGTAATGGATGAGCGGATATCCTGGAAATAACCACCAAACCCAATGTCCACTATTCCAAAATAAGGAGGCAAAGGGGATTAAGTATGTCATACACAGGCCTACCACCCTCAGCAGGAAGTCGGTGAAACCTTGAGCGCCATGGCCTAAGAAGAATCCTTGCAGGCTACAAGCCATCACCAGTAGAAATAGGAGAGGCAAAGCAAGCAAAATAGAAGAAATTAGGCCATATCCTACCAATAGAAAAACCCCACCTAAGCAACCAATCAAAGCCAGCACTAAACTCCTTTCTATATAAATTCTGTGGATTGGCTGAGGAATTACCGACAAAGCGCTGAAGGTAGATTGGCTTTTGTCGAGCAGGGCTAGTGTGCCACTATACATAATGCTCATAATCATCGTTTCACTGCAAAAAAGTACCAAAAACAGTTCAAACGAGAGCCCTTGCCCAAGTAGGTAAAAACTTAGTCCATACAATACAGCCAATACAAGTGATATTTGTATCACATAATAGCGGGAGAAAAGGAGAAAATCCCATTTGAGTAATTTCATGCCTGTACCGTTTCTGTGGTCTTTAAAAATGCTTCCTCTAGGCTTGCTTCTTCTGAATGGATACTTTCTATCAAGTTTCCTTGGAGCAATTGTTGGAAATCCGGATCAGAAGACAAATCGCTCATTTCGAAGCAGTGAGCTTGCCCGTGGATATCCGTCACTTGCACCTTCTTGCTGCCATATTTCAACTTGAGCACTCTTGGGCTGTCCATTTCCTTGATGTGCCCTTTATGTAGAAAAGCCACTCTATCGCACAGTTGGTCGGCATCGTTCATATTATGGGTGGTCAAGAAAATAGTTTTGCCTTGTTGCTTTAGTCCCTTTATGGCTTCTTTTACTTTATGGGCATAGCCTGGATCCAAGCCCGAGGTAGGCTCATCCAAGAAAACCACAGCGGGATTGTGCATCACACTGCGAATAAAGTTTAATCGCATCTTCATTCCTTTCGAAAATTCCGACACACGCTTGTCGGCTTCTTCGAGCAATCCCATCTTATCGAGCCAATAGTTAATCGTTTCTTGTTTTATCTGTGGATAAAAGGCGGAGAAAAATTGAAGGTTCTCACGTGCCGTAAGCCGGAGGTAATGATTGGGCAATTCAAAACATACCCCAATAAAATGGTAATACTCTCTACCCCAATCACGTAGACTCTTTCCGTTCACAGATACGCTCCCTTGTTCTGTTACAAGATGCTTATAAAGAATTTTTTGGGTAGTACTTTTTCCACTACCGCTTGGGCCCAAAAAGCCAAAGACTTCTCCTTCAGCAATAGTTACCTGAAGATTATGCAAGGTGTTCTCCGCTGCCTGCTTATAGCGAAACGATACGTTGTCTAGTGTAATCATATATTTTTAATTCCATTTTTTAGTACGTGAATAAATGAGCGCGCTACCGAAATCACCGCCTCATCATTGGCTGGGGGGAATTTTTGTAAGTATTGATAAATACCACGGTTCATTTGGTAGATACTGAACACCACCACATTGTTGGGGACAGTAGAAGTAAATTGGTTTTGGTAAGCGGGAAACTTTAGTATAGCTTCAATTTGAGTGAGGATTTTATCTTCCAACATAGCCGATAGGTTGCCCAGCTCGGTATCCGTTTTTTCTTCCAGCGCGCGATTCATAAATGCCATGTGTAGTGGGTAGGCCAAGCCAAAGCGCATGCGGGCCGCAATATTTGCTTCCAACATATCGAAGAAATCGGGGATGCTTCCATCAAGGATCTGCTTCTCATTTTGCAGGCGAAAGGCAAAGCAATAATCTAGCAAATAGAGATATAGCTCCTTTTTGCCATTGAAGTACCGATAAAAACTCCCTTTGGCAAGGCCAAGCGACTGGACTATTCGCGATAAAGAAGCTTCGGTGTAGGTATATCGTGAGAATTCTTCTAAGGCGACCAAACGGATCTCCTCTTGGCGTGCTTCCTTTAAGTTCAAGAATGTGGTTTTTGCGTCCATTTTATCCTATATTCTAAAAGCGACTACTCGGTCGCTTATGGTTCAAACGCAAGCCTATTTAAAAGGTTACATCCCCTAATCACCTTGTACGGAAGTGCACGTAAGTGTACGCCACCGTACACTTACCAATATTTGCACATTATACAATGTTTTGATTATCAATAATATATATTATTGGCACGGCCTTTGGAAAAGGGTTGACAGGTCACAAAATAAAAACAACAACATCATGAAAAATCAACTCATCACCATCATCGCAATAGGAATTATCGCCATGGTGCACACCGTAGAAGCCGGTATCAAAAACAAAATGGAAGTAGCCGAAGAGCAAATGCTTATGGCCGAAACTTTAGAGAAAGAGCAGTCGGAGATGGCATTTATGGCCAGCTTCGAAACCGAACCCAGCGTGTATATTTATGATGCCAAAGGCAACTTGGTGCATGAATATAAAAAGAGCGAGTGGAACGAGGAGGCTTTTCGCAAAATCATTAATAAATGCGATTTTATGGCGGAGGTAGATGCTAATTATTACTATCTGCTGAATTAAAAAATGAAAGGTCTGGTCAACCAAAGGTAAAGGAGTCATGCACAGTGCACGACTCCTTTTTTATTTCCCCTTTTATGAATTAAAATTGTGCTTCTTCAGTGCTTCCTTTCAGCGCAGCCGTAGAGGCTAGTCCCGAAGTGATGGTATTTTGCACGGCATCGAAATAGCCTGTTCCCACAAAGGCTTGGTGCTTCACGGCAGTAAAACCTTTCTCCTGCAAGGCAAACTCTTTCTCTTGCAATTGGCTGTATCCGGCCATGCCTTTTTCTTTATAGGCTTGTGCCAGTTCAAACATGCCGGTGTTTAAGCTATGGAATCCGGCCAAGGTGATAAACTGAAACTTATAACCCATTTCGGCCAAACTCTCCCTAAAGCAAAGCATCTCGGCTTGACTGAGTTTAGATGCCCAGTTGAAGGAAGGTGAGCAATTATAGGCCAGCATTTTTCCCGGATATTTAGCATGAATAGCCTGAGCAAATTCGCGAGCTTCTCCCAAATCTGGATGAGAAGTTTCGCACCATACCAAATCGGCATAAGGGGCATAGGAAAGGCCGCGGCTAATGGCCTGCTCCAATCCGTTTTTCACTTTATAAAAACCCTCGTGCGTGCGCTCGCCATAAATAAAAGGCTGGTCGCGCTCATCGATATCACTGGTAATGAGGTTAGCAGCATCTGCATCGGTGCGGGCCACCAGCAAAGTAGGCACGCCCAAAACATCGGAAGCTAAGCGAGCTGCTACCAATTTATCTACTGCTTCGCGGGTAGGCACCAATACTTTCCCTCCTAGGTGGCCACATTTTTTGGCCGAACTGAGCTGATCTTCAAAGTGCACACCGGCTGCTCCGGCTTCTATCATCATTTTCATGAGTTCGAAGGCGTTCAAGTTTCCTCCAAATCCGGCCTCGGCATCGGCTACGATGGGTGCTAACCAATGTACTTCGCCTTTACCGCTTACCGTCTGGATCTGGTCAGCACGAAGCAAGGCATTGTTGATACGTTTCACTACAGAAGGCACGCTATCAGCTGGGTATAAGCTTTGGTCGGGATACATATTGCCCGATAGATTGGCATCCGCAGCCACCTGCCACCCGCTGAGGTAAATGGCTTTTAGACCGGCTTGCACTTGCTGCACAGCTTGGTTTCCGGTGAGGGCGCCAAGGGCGGATACATAGCTTTCGCTGTTCAGCATCTTCCACAATCTTTCAGCACCTAAGCGCGCCAAGGTGTGTTCGATGCGGTAGCTTCCGGCCAGTTTCACCACATCTGAGGCGGCATAAGGTCTTTCTACGTTTTTCCAGCGAGGGTTGGTGTTCCAATCATGCACGAGCTGATCGGTGTAGGCTAAGTTTGTCATAGTTGAAAAGGGTTTAAGGGAGTAATAAATAGGCGTTTAAGGTTAAGAACTCTGCGAATTCGGTATCTAGCACAAGTTCGTCCAGCACCGCTTCGGCTAATTTTATATGTTTGCTTGATTCCATCTTGCTTTTCCGGTTGATAAGCAGTGTCTGCATCTCTTCCTGCTTGATGTGATGATAAAGGTCTACCGACACCTGTCGGCCATCGGCTAGCAGGGCTTTATGCCGAATCCATTGCCAGATTTGCGCACGGGAAATTTCGGCCGTAGCGGCATCTTCCATCAAATTGAACAAAGCGGCTGCCCCTGTGCCTTTCAGCCACGATTCGAGGTATAGCAAGGCAATGCGCACATTTTGTCTAAGTCCTTCTTCGGTGATTTGGCCCGGAGTGGTGGCCAGATTGAGCAAATCGGAGGCTTGTACTTGTAGTTCGCTTCGACTGATGTGCTTCTGATGGGATCTGTCACCCAATTTCTCATTAAACACCTCTATCGCTACAGGTACTAACTTAGGATGCGCCACCCAAGTACCATCATAACCTTGCGAAGCTTCGCGGAGCTTGTCTTTCCGCACTTTCTCAAAAGCGACTTCGTTGATGGCCGTATCGGCACTGGGAATAAAGGCCGACATACCACCAATGGCATGCGCCCCACGCTTGTGGCAGGTTTGTACCAATAGTTCGGCATAAGCCTTCATAAAAGGCACTTCCATGCTGATATGCTGGCGGTCGGGGAGAATAAAGGCTTCCTGTTCCCGGAATTTTTTGATGCTACTGAAAATGTAGTCCCAGCGGCCTGCATTGAGTCCTGCCATGTGCTGGCGCAACTCAAAAATGATTTCATCCATTTCAAAAGCGGCCAATATGGTTTCTATCAGCACAGTGGCTTTTACACTGCCTTGCGGAATGCCCAGATAGGCTTGTGCTTCCACAAATACTTCGTTCCAAAGACGGGCCTCCAAATGGTTTTCCAACTTGGGCAAGTACACATAGGGACCACGCTCTTGCTGTTGCAGATAGGCCGCATTATGAAACATAAACAGACCAAAATCTACCAAGGAAGCGGACAAGGCTTCACCCTCATAGCGAAGGTGTTTTTCGCTCAGATGCCATCCACGTGGCCGGACTTTTAATACTGCTACTTGTGCATGGAGGGTGTATTTCTTGCCCGTATCAGATACAAACTGAAGGTTGCCACGCACGGCTTCCTTAATATTTGCCTGCCCTTCAATAATCTCCGGCCAAATGGGCGAGGTGGCATCTTCAAAATCGGCCATAAACACCTTAGCGCCCGAATTGAGGGCATTAATCAGCATTTTGGCATCTACTGGTCCGGTGATTTCTACTCGCCTGTCTTGAAGCGCATCGGGTAGGCTGGTTATTTTCCAATCCGACTCACGAATGCTGCGGGTTTCTTCCAGAAATCCGGGGAGTTTTCCGGCATCCCAGTCTTTCTGTTTTTCTTTTCTGCGCTGCAATAAGGCTAAACGCTTCTCTTGAAAGCGTACATGCAAATGGGCTAAAAAAGCCAAAGCCTCCGCAGACAAAATCGTTTCTAAGTGAGGAGGAATTCCTCCTTCCACTTGTAGGGGGTGTTCGGTTAGTACGACTGAGCTCATGATTTTATAGTTTAGGGGTCAGTGTGTTAGCCAAACTTAGGGGCTTGAAAAATCATAATCAAGCGAAAATTCGCTACTTGATTTTATTCGCTAAAATGCCTAGTTTAGCGAAAAGGCTCAGCGGCCATTTTGCCTGATTATGGTAAAGAAATGGGCTGAAAAAAGTGGAAAAATATTTTTTTTCGCTTGCTGAGCGAATGCTAAAAAACACTTTATGGAAACTCATGTGCCTATCAACGAAGCCAATGTCCGACTGATTTTTGGTCTCAAACTGAAACAACTCCGGCTTGACAAAGGCCTCTCGCAATCGGAAATGGCCAAGCGGACCGATATCTCGGTGAGCTACCTGAATGAAATTGAGAAGGGAAAGAAATTCCCCAAACCCGAGAAAATCGCTCAACTTGCCGATAGCCTGTCGGTGAGTTACGATTGGCTGGTTTCCTTGCAGCTGAGTAAAAACCTAGCCCCTATTGGGGAGTTGCTTAAATCGCCCATACTCAATGAGCTTCCGCTGGATGTATTCGGAATTGACCGCAGTCAACTCTTCGATTTGCTGAGCAGTGCACCCGTAAAGTTGAATGCTTTTATCAATACTCTTATCGAGATTGGTCGTAACTATGGCATGCGCGTGGAGCATTTTTATTTTTCCGCGCTGCGTTCCTTTCAGGAGCTGCACGAGAATTATTTTGAAGAAATAGAACAAGCGGTAGATAAGGCCACCCAAGAGTTTGCCATAACGCGCCCTGTTATCTCCGCTCAGTTAGTCCAGATTTTACAAGAGCATTATCATTACCAAATAGACGAAGAAGGACTAAGTGCCCAGCCCGAACTGCAAGGCTTGCGTTCGGTAATTTTGCCGGGCAAAAAACCACGGCTGCTATTAAACAAACAACTGAGCGATACGCAGCGGGGCTTTATTTTGGCAAGAGAGCTGGGTTTTCAGTACATGGGCATTACCGATAGGTCGTATACTACCAGTTGGGTGGAGGTAAGCAATTTTGAACAAGTACTGAATAACTTTAAAGGCTCATATTTTGCCTGCGCCCTATTTCTGGAGAAAGATGCTTTGGTAGAAGAAATCAAGGCCTGTATGCAAGAGAAAAACGTATCTGTAGAGGCATTGCGGGCTATTATGCAGAAGAACCAAGTCTCTCCTGAGATGCTCATGCATCGCCTCACCAACCTGCTTCCGCGAAATTTTGGTATCAGTGAGCTTTTCTTTTTGCGCTTTAGCAATACGGTGGGTACCCAGCATTTTGAACTGACCAAAGAAATGCACCTTTCCGGCCTGCACAATCCGCACACCAATATGCTTAATGAACATTACTGCCGCAGGTGGGTAGCTATTCATATCTTACAAAACCTGAAAGGTGATGAAACCGAACCGCTCATTAAACTACAAAGAAGCAAATACATCGGTAGCGAGCGCGAATACCTTATCATCAGTATGGCGCAGCCCGCCCTTAAGGGAGGAAAGGTCAATAATAGCGTATCCATTGGCTTGCTACTTACCGATAGCCTTAAAAAGAAAGTGAAATTCTGGAACGATCCTTCCATCCCTATCCGTATGGTAGGCGAAACCTGCGAGCGCTGTATGGCCACCGATTGTCAGGAGCGCGTAGAAAAACCTTTGCAAATTATCCGCCAGCAACGGATAGAAAATATGAAAATGGCCCTGAAAGGATTGAGTTGATGTAACCTTTCGGAAGCAATATCGGTCTAAGCCTCTAGTAAGTCAAAAACCCCCTTATGAAAACAACACTACTAACTGTCCTCAGCCTGCTGATGATGCATGCAGGATTTTCTCAAACCTATTTCCAACAAGAGGTGGATTATCAGATAGCCGTACGGTTGGATGACCAGAAACATCAGCTGCATGCCTTTGCCACTATCGAATACACCAATAATTCTCCCGATGAACTGAGCTTTATTTATTTTCACCTTTGGCCCAATGCCTATAAGAATGAAGAAACAGCCTTAGCGCAGCAGTTTCTACGAACGGGTTCCGACCGTTTTGCCTTCAGTGCCGATAGTTTGAAAGGCTATATCGACAGCCTCGATTTCAAAGCCGAAGGCCAAGCCTTGCGCTGGGAATATGATGCGAAATATATTGATGTGGCCAAGGTATATTTCAATCAGCCACTAAAGCCACAGCAAAGCATTCGCATTACCACGCCTTTCCGAGTGCAGATTCCCGGGGAATTCAGCCGACTGGGCCACGTAGGCCAGGGCTACCAAATTACCCAGTGGTATCCTAAGCCGGCCGTTTACGATGCCAAAGGCTGGCATCCTATTCCTTATCTCGATATGGGCGAATTCTATTCGGAATTTGGGAGCTTTGAGGTGAAAATAACGCTTCCTAAAAACTACAAAGTAGCCGCTACGGGCGTGCTGCAAGAAGAAGCCGAAAAACAATGGCTGATGGAGCAAGTGGCCGCCACCGAAGCTTTGAAAGAATATCCAAGCGACAAAAGCTTTCCTCCTTCTTCTTTGGAATTCAAAACCCTAACCTTTGTTCAAGATTCCATTCACGATTTTGCCTGGTTTGCTGATAAGCGTTATTTGGTGAGCAAAAGCCAAGTGAAATTGGAAAGTGGTAAGAAAGTCGACAGCTGGGCTTTTTACCTAGGCTCAAAAGCGCATTTGTGGAATAAGGCCACCATGTATATCGATAGTGCCTTGTATTATTATTCCAAATGGGTGGGCGACTATCCGTATTCACATGCCACGGCTGTTCAAGGCGCTTTGCTGGCCGGAGGCGGAATGGAGTATCCCATGATTACCGTGATTTCTGCAGGGAGTTCCGATTTCGAGCTGGATCAAGTGGTGACACATGAAGTAGGGCACAACTGGTTTTACGGAATTTTGGGAAGCAACGAACGCGACCACGCATGGATGGACGAAGGCTTCAACTCCTTTGTGGAGAACCGCTATATGCTAACACGCTATCCCAAGGCCACTTTTGAGAATGTGGTCGGAAAGGTGAAACCCATGCAATGGGCGCATATTCCGTCCACGCCTTATCACCGTTTCCATGCTTTATTGGGGATATTGCCAGCTTCATACGGAAAGCAGGAAGTGGTAAACACCAGTTCCAATGACCTCAGCAGCATGAACTATGGTTTGTTGTCGTATCACAGAACGTCTACCTTACTTACCTATTTAAAAGCCTATTTGGGTGAAGAAACCTTCGACCGCTGTATGCATACCTATTTTGAGCGTTGGAAATTCAAACACCCCAGTCCGCAGGATGTACAAAAGGTATTTGAGGAGGTTTCAGGTAAAAACCTTAGCTGGTTCTTTGGTGATTTATTCAATAGCCTCGATCAGATAGACTATGCCTTGCAAAAGGTGGAGAAAAAGGGAGATTCCTATGCAATCCGTGTGAAAAATGGGGGCGATATCGCTTCGCCTTTTGTGGTAGATGTAGTGAAGGGAGATGTTTCCATAGCCCAGCACTGGTTCGATGGCCATGAAGGCGTGAAGGAATACAGCATTCCGTATGCTGAGGCCGATCGCTTGGTGATTAACTATGCCTACGATATCCCTGAAATCCGCTTGGAAAATAACAGCTACGAAACCAAAGGTCTTTTACCACGCTTGGAGCCTTTGAGCATGAATCTGCTGACCGGAATTTCCAACCACTCGCAAAAGAAAATCTATTTCTTGCCCGCCATTGGTGCCAATACCGAAGATCAGTTCTTACTGGGCGCTGCCCTGCACAATTTGGATGTACAAGGCGCTCGCTTCAATTATTTTCTGGCTCCTATGTATAGCTTTGGCCGACAAGAATTGGCCGGAAACGCCTTGTTAAAGTATGATTTCTTAGGGAAAAGCACCACGTTTAATAAAGTTCGCCTGATGGGTCAAGCCAAGCGCTTTGCCGGATTCACCAAACTGAGTCCTTCATTAACCGGATTTTTCGGGAACAAGCGCCTGCATTATCTGCAAATGCAATACAATTATGTAGAGCAAAATTCACTGGCAACTCAGCTGAATTCTTATCAGTGGTTGAGCGCCCATTATCAATTGTATAAAAAGAATGCCCTCGTGCAGCATCAGATCGATGCCGAATGGAATGCAGGCTTGGCCAACAGTCCATTTCAGACTCTCGAATTGGGTTATTCTTACAAGCGAAAACTCAGCAGCAAAGCGAGCTTGAGCACGCATTGGTTTGGAGGACTAATGCTGCAAGATGAGGTGAATAACGGATTTTTCAATTTCTATACCGCTTCCAGTCCCGATTATGGCATGAATTACTATATGACAGACCGCGTACAATCAGGCGACTGGGGATGGTTTGGCAATAGCCTTTTGCTCAATGACCAAGGACGGATGAAGGCGGTAAACGTAGGCGCGCAAGACTATTTACTGAGCACCAGCTGGGAGTATGAGCGTACAGGAAAGAATTGGGGTGCCTTTGCCGATGCCGCTTTGGTAGATGGAGAGGCTTATTACGATGCGGGACTCTTCCTAAAAGCAGGATTTATTAAAGTATACCTACCCGCTTTGAGCAATGCCTATACCCAGCAAACGCCCGATTCGTTTAAAGAATGGGCCAATTCCATCCGCTTCTCGGCCACTATCAATACCGAGCAAGTTTGGAACAACCTGGATAAGTTAATTGATTAAATCAAAAAGGGGAGCCGATACTGAGCTCCCCTTTTTATTTATTTCCAAGCGCCTAATATCACGCCCATAAGCGTGAGGGCCACCGTGCTATAGCCTGCATTGATCAGCCAAAGGGTAAAAGATTTTTGCTCATACAAATAGTGCATACCCACGAAAGTGCCTACCCAGCCAAATCCGGTCAAGAAACCATACATGGCGCCTTCTTGTACGCCAATGCTGGGGTCATTCATAAAAAAGGCCAGATTAACCGAGGCGATTAGCCCGCAAAGAAAAGCCAAGCCAAAGATTTTTGCCATGTTACCGCCTTGCACATCGGCATCGGTCAGTTTGTTTTCACGCATCCAGGCTTTGCCAAATACAGCCGGGGCATACCAGATACCGCCCACCGCAAAACAAGAAACGGCAGCCACTAGCACCGCCCACCAGTTGATTGTACTCATGTCCATAAATAAGGTTTTGTTTAGGTTTTACTCTTCAATTTACTGAAAATCTTAAACAAGAGATGAGTTGAAGCACCTCTTTTTGGTTGAGTACCTTTATTTGGGCCGGATGGGAATCCAGATTTCTTCTTCTGAATCAGGGTCATTGTTTTTGTACTTTTCTCCTAATACCTCAAAATGCGGTCTATCATCCAAATCATAATCGGAAGAGGGCAACCAAGTGCCCAGAATGTATTGAAAAATAGAAGGGTCTGAGGACAAGCCTTTGTAGTGAAATACAGCATACGTACCACCCACTAAGGTAAATGTTTCCATTTCGATTGGCACCTGCTCAAAATCTACTACCTCGAGAGCCGCCCATCGTTCAAATTCATTCTTTGGATGAAAATGAGTAAAATGGTTTGGACCATAAATGACCATTGAAATCAGGTCACCGGAAATAGGCTGGGCAATCTCCTTTCGCCTGGGGAGAAAACTTTTCCACAACTCACCAATCCTATACTCGGCAAAGCTCATGCGTAGCCGTTTGCCAATCAGTTTCTTTTCATTTATCGTTTCTATTCTGGGAATCATTGGCTCTTGAAAATGAGGTTGGTAAATTACTTATAAGGCCAATTTAGCCTCTTTATTCCGCGTAAGCGCCCATAAAGCTTCCGCTTTTTGAATAAGCGCAGCTAGTTCGCGCGGATGAATGGCCTGCTTAGGATCATCACCAATGCCTTTTTGTGCCTCAATATGGCTCTCAATAATCAGCCCATCGGCTCCATACGCCATGGCAGCCAGCGAGGTGGCCGCTACGTATTTGGCTCGGCCTACCGAGTGCGAAGGGTCTACCACCACAGGCGCCCATGTTTTTTCTTTGAGCAAGGGTGTAATACTTTCATCGGGATGATTGCGGTAGCCTTCCATTTTCGGTACCGTACCACGCGGACAAAGCATTACATTCGGATTTCCGCCAGCCGCAATGTATTCCGCAGCGGCAATAAACTCACTCACCGGCCCCATACTCATCGAGCGCTTGAGCAGCACCACCGTATTCGTATTGGCTGTGAGTTCGCCCACTTTGCGTAGTAGGGAGTAGTTGAGCGCATTGCGCGTACCAATTTGCAAAATATCCACCTGTGCTTCCATGGCCACCATTAGCTGGTGTTCGTCCATCACTTCGGTATCTATGGGCAATCCGGTTTGGGCGCGCGCTTCTACCAATATTTTCATACTGCTATCATCTCCTTGGAAAGAATAAGGCATGGTGCGCGGTTTCCACACACCCCCGCGAATAGCTTTTGCACCCGCTTCTTTCACTGCATGGGCCGTTTCCAGAAAGTAGTTGGGATTGGCCGGGTCGATAGTACACTGTCCCGCTATGATAAAGGGGCTCTCGCCCATGATATGCTTCCCGATGCGGATTTGATGAGAGGCCAGCTCGCTATGGATATCCATCAGCTTATAAGGCGAATCCACCGCATCGAAGCGATCGATATAGGAAAGGCCTAATATCCGATTCACCATTACCTGTTCGCGTTCCTCGCCTAGTACGGCATAAATGGTGCGGTGAAAGCCTACGATGGCCTGCAGTTTACAGCCGTATTGTTGTACAATGTCTTCCACTTCCCGTAGCTGAACGGGCGTTAGTTCTGATTCCTTAGGTATGATCATGGCCTTGTTTTGTAAAAATGAGCATTAAATATAAAGGCTAGGGGCATAGCTTGTATGCCGAAATTGGCTTTTCTAGATAAAATTAATTTTCAGGGGATAAAAGGAGGAGAATCCCTGAGCGAAATCATCTTTACTGGCCTTTCCTCTCAGCTCCTACCACTTTCTATTGTAGTATATTTCCATTAACTTATTGCCTTTGCGGAAGCGCGATGATTCATAAGTAAAACTAATGCGTCAATAAGTTTCATAAATATTAATTATTACAAATTTGTTTTTGGATACCTTTTAGAAATCAAATCATACTAGCACAAAATGGAAAACTACTCACATGCCGGAAATGGCGCAGGAAAATGTCCTGTAATGCATGGCTCCAATACCAAAGTAGGTATAGGAGGCACTATGAACAAAGATTGGTGGCCCAATCAGCTGAATTTGAATATCCTTCATCAGCATGCTGCTAAGTCAAACCCACTGGGCGAACACTTTGACTATGCCAAGGAGTTTAAAAAACTGGATTTGGCACAGGCCAAGAAAGACATAGAGAAGGTACTCACCACTTCGCAAGACTGGTGGCCAGCCGATTATGGCCATTATGGTCCGTTTATGATTCGTATGGCTTGGCACAGTGCCGGAACCTACCGTACGGGTGATGGCCGTGGCGGTGCCGGAACAGGCAATCAGCGCTTTGCTCCCCTCAATAGCTGGCCCGATAACGGGAATCTTGATAAAGCCCGCAGACTACTTTGGCCAGTGAAGCAAAAATATGGCAATAAACTCTCTTGGGCAGATTTGTTCATCTTAGCCGGAAACGTAGCCCTGGAATCGATGGGACTGAAAACCTTCGGTTTTGGTGGAGGTCGTGCCGATATTTTCCAACCCGAAGAGGACATTTACTGGGGTGCGGAAGACAAATGGCTAGGCAACAAACGCTACACAGGCGAGCGCAATTTGGAAAACCCACTAGCCGCTGTACAAATGGGTCTTATCTATGTAAACCCTGAGGGACCGGATGGCAATCCTGATCCCTTGGCTTCTGCAAAAGATATCCGCGAAACCTTTGCCCGTATGGCCATGAACGACTACGAAACCGTAGCCCTTACAGCCGGAGGACACACCTTTGGTAAAGCCCACGGTGCCGGAGATACCGCACACGTAGGCCCTGAGCCGGAAGCTGCCCCTATCGAAGAAATGGGCTTTGGCTGGAAGAGCAGCTTCAAGAGCGGTAAAGGCCGCGATACCATCACCAGTGGTATTGAAGGTGCTTGGACGCCCACGCCTACCAAATGGGACAACAGCTATTTCGATGTGCTTTTTGGCTACGATTGGGAATTGAGCAAGAGCCCGGCTGGTGCACACCAGTGGGTGCCGAAAAACCTAGCCGAAAAAGACCATGCGCCTGATGCGGAAAATGCCGCTACCAAAGTGGGCATTATGATGACCACAGCCGATATGGCCATGAAAATGGATCCGGAATACCGCAAAATCTCTGAACATTTCCATAAAAACCCAGCTGAATTTGCCGATGCCTTTGCCCGTGCCTGGTTCAAACTGACGCACCGCGACATGGGGCCTAAGGCGCGCTATCTGGGCCCAGAAGTGCCTGCGGAAGATTTGATTTGGCAGGACCCTATCCCGGCCGTAAAGCATGAGCTGATCAATGCGCAGGATATTGAAGCATTGAAAGGAAAAATCCTCGCTTCAGGTCTTTCCGTTTCCGAATTGGTGTACACGGCTTGGTCATCTGCCTCTACTTTCCGTGGATCGGATATGCGGGGTGGTGCCAATGGTGCCCGCATCCGTCTGGCTCCGCAAAAAGACTGGGAAGTAAACCAACCGGCTCAATTGGCCAAAGTGCTAGGAGCCTTAGAAGGCATACAAAAAGAATTCAATGGCGCACAAGCGAGCAGAAAAGTCTCTATGGCCGACTTGATTGTACTGGGTGGCTGTGCTGCGGTAGAAAAGGCTGCTAAAGATGCAGGATTCAATGTAAGCGTACCTTTCACGCCCGGCCGTTCCGATACCACTCAGGAGCTGACCGATGCCGAATCATTCTCAGTACTTAATCCGGAAGCCGATGGCTTCCGCAATTACCGCAAGGCGGCCTTTACCGTGCCCGATGAGGAAATGCTTTTGGATAAAGCCCAATTGCTTACCCTGAGCGCGCCTGAAATGACCGTGCTGGTAGGTGGATTGCGCGTGCTGGATGCCAATTATAAAAAGGCCAAGCATGGCGTATTTACCCAAACTCCGGGCAAATTGACCAACGATTTCTTTATGAATTTGGTGGATATCAATACCGTTTGGTCTCCTTCGGCTCAGGAAGCGGATGTATTTGAAGGCCGCGACCGCAAATCAGGAGCTGTAAAATGGACAGGAACACGCGTGGATTTGGTGTTTGGTTCTAACTCTCAGCTACGTGCCATTGCCGAAGTATATGCCCAAGAAGATGCCAAAGAGAAGTTTGTAAAAGACTTTGTGGCCGCCTGGAACAAGGTAATGAACCTCGACCGCTTCGATTTAGCCTAATTTCTCAATAGTTCTCATTACAAAAAGGTGGCCCAGCAGTGGGTCACCTTTTTTTGTGGGTTTTAAGGAGGTTAGGGCCAGATTTGGCAAAGACTGAAGAGTTCATCTAGCGCGCGTTTGCAGCGTGTTAATTCCCCTTCTCTAGCGCGCGTTTCGCGTGTATCCCAAATAGAACACTTATTGGCAAAATAACTACTTTAACTCGACAAGTTCTTTACTTTATGTTTTAACTATGCACACGCGAAACGCGTGCGCTAGCAAGGGTTTATTCCACTTGGCTTTCAAGATATTTTAGTAACACCTTCACGCCAATATCCTCGGCATGTTTAACCGCTTTTCTCCCTGTTTTGAAGATAAAGGATTTTAACTTGTTTAAAGCAACTTTTTTTTCTTCACTCGGTATTTCTGAGTCTCTTAAAATTTCCAAGTTAGTCTTTACCTCAGGAAGCTTAGATTTCTCAGAGTACTTGGTTGCTAATTCAAGTATTTGGTATTCCTGCTTAGAAAACCGATTCATATCATCCATCAAAAGGATGTTGGTAGTGGAATTAGGTTTTTCCGAGCTAAACAGCATGAGTTCTCTAGAACTTAAATTAATATCGCTTTCAATGAGCCTGTTTTCGAATTCTTGTTTAAGGCTCAGTTCGATTTTTTGTTTTTGATGGTTAATGTCAAGAAGTAATCTTTTGTATTTCTTTGAGAATTCTTTTATTATCTCAATAGCTTCAGCTGTATCAAACTCGTTTTCTTGAAGGTGGCTTAGGACTTCATCTGGTGATGATACACATAGTGACACAAAGTCATCGAATCTTGTAAGTGCTTCTTGAAAATTGGATTCATTTAGTTTTTCTTCCTTAACTTTAAAGTCAAAGTTTTTTCCTTGATGTCCTGGCCTAATTTCTATTGATAATTTGATTTTTTCTATACGTTCGAGATAAGATTGAAATATCTTAAGAAATTGATCAAACTCCTCATTTAAATACTGCTCGTCAGATACGTACAAAGAGAAAATTATATCATTACTCAAATTTTTGATAAAGTTTTCAATTCTTGGTTCCAGTTCACTCTTGCTATGAAATGTACAAAGCTCAATTTTAGCTTCTAGAAGTGAATCAATGAAATTTGATATTTCTTGTTTCCGAGATTGATAGTCTTTAATTCTGTCTAATCCCAGCTTATACTTTTTGATAATTGAGCGAAGGTGAGTGATTCGCCCACTTAAAAGACGATATTCTGAATCAGCCCAGAGCTCGCCCCTTTCAATGTCCTTGGCTTCATATTTACTAAATTTTGACTCAGCATCTACTAGGTCTTTTGAAAGGTTTTTTATAGCCTTTTTAAGTTTTGGCTCTGAAACATACTCTTTTGAATCATAATCATAATAATTGAAATTTTCGTTTATGTTTTCTTCAAAGCAGATGACCAAGTTTTTGGTTTTTTCTAGTGTTTCTAGGAACAGTTCCCATGATTTTTGATATTCGAATTTTGTAGCTTGTAAAAATAGAGGAGTGGTTAAGTAGACCAAGACCGCATGCACTTCTGTAGGCTCCCCCTTTTTAGTACGTATCTAAAGTAGACTTTTTTATATTCATTTTCAATCTATCATCAAAACATCAGGGACAGAGTGGAGCGTAGCGGAA
>JAUHJS010000009.1 GCA_030412945.1 Shiella aurantiaca
TTTGATGACGATACCAGCCTAAATGCCATCTATACCCCTGGAGCCACAGATATTAGCAACAATACAGTCACCCTGACATTGACAAGCAATGACCCAGACGGGGCAGGCCCATGTGCGCAAGTTCAGGACCAAGTAATTATTACCATTGACACAGAACCAACAGTTTATGCAGGAGGCAATCAGATTATCTGTGAAGGAAGTGATGTGACATTAACGGCAGCTACTGCTAACCTAGCTGCAGGTACGGTAACATGGTCATCATCTGGAACAGGAGCTTTTGACAATAATAATCTGGTACAGGCAACTTACACTCCTAGTCTGGATGATGTCGCCAACGGTTCGGTTGTACTAACAATTGAAAGCAGCGATCCCGCAGGGCCTTGTGTATTGGTATCCTCAGCGGCTACTATTACCATCAATCCAAATCCTGTAGTTAACGCGGGTTCTGACTTTACTTCATGTCAATCTACCGATATCGCATTGAGTGGGACCGTTAGTGGGGGTGCCAATACGGGATCTTGGTTCTTAATTTCCGGCACCGGGGCTTTAACAGCGTCCAGCACAACAAGTGGTACAGTTACCGCTACCTATACTCCTGGTTTGGGCGATGATGGAAACACCGTATCTTTTGAATTGCGCTCTACCGATCCATTAGGTCCCTGTACAGTGGTGATAGATGATTTAAATGTACTGATTAATCAAGATGCTGTAGTAGATGCAGGCCCAAGTACTTTAACAATCTGCGAAGGTGATGATGTTTCCCTTAGCGCTGTATTGAGCGGGGCGGCAACTAGTTTGACTTGGACTACCTCCGATGGAACAGGCTCATTTGATAACGCGACTGACCCCAATACATTCTATTCCCCTTCTGCTGGCGATATATCCGCAGGAAGTATTATTCTGAGAGCGACTACGAATGATCCCGATGCAGGAGGGCCTTGCGTATCTACATTTGATGAAATAGTTGTGACAATTACACGTGCTCCGGTGGTGAGTGTAATGGCTGATTTTACGGCTTGCGAAACAGATGTGGTATTGTTGACAGGAAACATAAGTGGAAATCCTGTTACCGTGGGCACTTGGGAAGTGATCAGTGGAAATGGCATTTTGCAAAATGCTGTGGGTAATTTTGGAGCAGCTTCAGTAGAGTACGTTCCGGATGCAGCTGATGCCAATACCAGTGTTGAAATCCGTCTTGTTTCAAATGATATTGACGGAGCAGGTCCTTGTGCCGTGGCAGCTGATACGGTAGTCATTTACATTAATGAGGCAGCACAAGTAGATGCGGGAGCAGCAACTTTAACTATTTGCGAAGGCGATGTGGTTTCTTTATCTGCCTCCATAGCCGGAACCACTAGTACCATTACTTGGACCAGCGATAGCGGTCATGCAGGCTTTGCCGATGCCTCCTTGCTCAATACTACCTATACGCCATCTGCCACCGACATTAGTAATGGTTCGGTAAAACTATATATTACCACCAACGATCCGGATGTGGCAGGCCCTTGTCTGGCCGTATCGGATAGTATAACTGTAACGATTAATAGGATTTCCACGGTTGATGCCGGACTGGATTTTGATGCATGCCAAACTGATGTGGTAAACGTAAGCGGAACGATAGGAGGAAATGGCGCTACTACCGCATCGTGGGAAATCATCACAGGGGCAGGTTCGCTTCAGAATGAAGCTACTGTTTCTAATACTGTAAGTGTGGAGTATGTACCTGACATTAGCGATGCCAATACGCAAGTAGAACTTCGTTTAGTGACCAACGATATTGATGGAGGCGGCCCATGCCAAGTGCAGGCTGATACGGTACTTATAACCATTAATGAGGCTGCTTTTGTATCGGCCGGTACCGATCAAACGATTTGTGAAGATGAGGATGTTTCGCTTGCAGGATCCTTCTCAGGAGCGGCCACGAGCATTATCTGGACATCTCCTACAGGAGGAACATTCGATGATAATACTTCTATCTCTGCCATTTATACGCCTTCCGCTACTGATATTAGCAATGGTTCAGTTACCCTGACGATAGAAACAGACGATCCAGATGCTGCGGGCCCTTGTCAGGTAGTTTCCGACCAAGTAGTAATCACCATCAATCAAAAGCCTCGGGTAGATGCAGCAAGCAGCGCAGCTGTGATTTGTCAAGGAGAGAACATTGCATTAACAGGCACCACTTCCGGATCTACGAGCACCATCTCGTGGACGGCCATTCCGGGCGATGGTACATTCAGCAACAGTTCTAGCTTGACTCCTAACTATACACCAGGTGCAGCGGATATTGCCAATGGCAGTGTGAAGTTTAAAATATTCTCCACCGATACCGATGGGGCAGGACCATGTATCGTAGCTGTTGATTCGGTGGAAGTGACTATCAATCCAGCTCCGTTTGTAGATGCAGGTGCTAACCAAACCGTCTGCGAAACTGATTTGGTTAATCTGTCCGGTACCATTTCAGGTAGTGCCACTTTGGGTACTTGGTCGATTGTGCTTGGCGATGGTTCTTTATCAGCATCTAATACTTCAGCAGGAAATGTAACTGCTACCTATACCCCAGCATCCACTGATGTGGGGAATGTCGTGCGATTACGCCTTACCACGGATGACCCCGATGCAGGAGGCCCTTGCGGTACCGTTCTGGATGAAATTGTTTTGACAGTTAATGAAGCGGCTACTGCAGATGCTGGTACTCCTTCCGACTATTGTCAAACTGATGTAATAAGCCTTAGTGGAACTATAGGAGGCAGTGCCTCTTCGGGTACTTGGACTATCACAAGCGGCACAGGTACGCTTGGTGCTTCTACGACCACCGGAACAACCGTTACGGCTTCTTACACCCCAGGCGCTAGCGATGCTGGCAATACCGTAATTCTACGCCTTACTACCAACGATCCGGATGCCAGTGGGCCATGTTCCGTGGTGTTTAGTGAGGTTACGCATAATATTTTCCTTGCTCCTACGGTGAGTGCAGGCAGCAATGCTACTATTTGCGAAGGGCAGACAGTTTCATTGTCAGGGACTTCGGGTGGATCTACCAGTAGTGTAACTTGGACGGCCGTACCGGGAGGAGGAGCTTTTGGAGATGCTACTAGTCTATCCACCACTTATCAGCCTAGTCCTGCGGATATTGCCAATGGAAGTGTGTTGTTTACCCTATCTTCCGATGACCCTACAGGCCCTTGCTCGATTGTTACAAGTACTAAAACGGTAACCATCAATCAAGCCGCCATTGTTGATGCAGGAGTAAGTCAAATTGTTTGTGAGGGTGATGTGGTAAGTTTGGCAGGTTCGATATCAGGTTCTGCTTCATCGGCTACATGGTCAAGCAGTATGGGAGGAACCTTCTCTAACCCGGCCAGTCTTACAAGTACATATGCACCAAGTGCAACCGATATTTCAGCAGGTACTGTTACACTAGCACTTACTACCAACGACCCAGATGGCTCGGGCCCTTGCGCTGCGGTGATGGATCAGGTAACGATTCAAATCAACCAAGCGGCTACGGTGAATGCAGGAAGCAATCAATTGACCTGTGAAAACGCTCCATTTGAGGTAACGGGTACTATAGGAGGCAGCGCTACTTCGGGTACTTGGTCTATCGTTTCAGGAAATGGAACCTTATCGGCTAGTTCAGTGGTATCCACCAATGTATCGGCAACCTATACTCCGACTGTTTCAGATGCGGGAACAACAGTGGTTCTACGCCTTACCACCAACGACCCCGATGGGGCGGATGCCTGTACGGTGAAGTCGGATGATATGAACCTGCAAATCGAGCGTGAGCCGATAGTAAGTGCGGGTACTGATGCCGCCATTTGTGCCTACGATACCTATAGTCTTTCTGGTAAAAGCTCCGCTAACTATTATAGTAGCTTAGCTTGGACCACCAGTGGGGATGGTACGTTCTCCAATGCCAATGCTTTGGCACCGACTTATACCCCTGGTACTAATGACATAGCCAACGGAAGCGTAGTGCTTAGTCTTGAGGCATTTGGCTTAAATGCTTGCGCCTCCAATACGGCCAGTATGACCCTCACGGTAAAACCAATTCCGGTCATCAACGATCCGGCCGATATTTACTTGTGTCCGGGAGAAAGTATTACACCACCCGCCTTTAGTGCATCGCTTTCAGGGGGGACTTTCAGCTGGAGCATTACTACTTCTTCATTAACCATAGGGGCAACTTCAGGCACAGGAAATATGCCTTTGGTAACCGCCAATGCTAATAGCGATGGGGTCAATAAAACCAGTACAGTAACTATCAACTATACCTTAAATGGTTGTTTGGCAGCTTCCGAAACCTTCTCTATCATCGTTAAGCCTAAGCCGGTTACCACCGCAGTATCGGATATTATTGTGTGTCCGGGTGAAACGGTTGAGGCATTGTTTAATAGCAATGTTTCTGGTGCCACATTTAATTGGACCAATACCAATACCAATATCGGACTACCTGCATCGGGCAGTGGTAATATTTCTTATACAGCACCTGAGAATCTCACCGGATCGTCTTTTGTGGGAACTATCACCTTTAATGCTTCTGCCAATTCTTGTGTGAGCGATAACCGCACCTTCCGTATCACCGTAAGGCCACGGCCTGTGATGAATCCGGTGAGCGAAATTGTAGTTTGTCCCGGGGAACCTATCACCACCTTCTTTACCAGTAACGTAACGGGTGCCGGATTTACTTGGTCCAATGATAATACCCTTACGGGCATTGCGGCCTCGGGCAACGGTAACCTAAACTTTGTGGCAGCTTCAAATTCCACCACATCCGATAGGGTGAGCACCATTACTGTATATGGTTCGAGAGATGGCTGCGAAGGGGATGCCATCCAGTTCAATGTAAGAGTGAAACCTCGTCCGGTGCTTACCGCTCCTAGTTCAATTAGTGTCTGCCCGGGAGAAGTAGTACCAGAGAAGATTTTTACAGATAATTTCTCTGGCGAAACTACTTTCAATTGGAGCGTGATAAATGCATCAGCCGTAGGCTTATCCAGCGCGAGTGGAACAGGCAGTGTTCCTAGTTTTACTGCAAATGCCAATAATACGGGCAATCCCATTCAGGCAGTGGTAACGGTTACCAGTTCATTGAATGGATGTACTTCGGTGGCGGCTAACTACACTATCACCGTCAAGCCAACGCCTATTATTACTAATAGCAGCATCCCGTCCATAGCCGTTTGTGCAGGTGATTCCTATTCCTACAACTTCGGATCTAACGTAACGGGTACTACCTACAGCTGGACCAACTCCAATCCTGCAATAGGTTTAGCGGCTAGCGGCACAGGAAATATCTCTTTCACAGGTTCAGTCAATACTACCGGAGCCGATATAGTCGCCACCATTGTATTATCCCCAGTCGCCAACGGCTGTGCAGGACCTGATAAGGAGTTTACCATTACCCTAAAAGCCACTCCGGTAATAGAAACAGTTATTAATCAAAGCTATTGTCCTGAAGAGGATGTCTTGGTAGATTTCATTGCCAATACCACTGGCGAAACCTTTACCTGGAGCAATTCCAATCCGGCCATAGGTTTGGCAGCTACTGGAACAGGCGATATTTCCTTCAAGGCTACAGCCAATACCAGCGGCTCTGATATAGTTTCTACAATCACTTACTCCGCTACTCGAAATGGCTGTATCAGTGAAGTGAAAAATTTCACCATCACCATCAAACATCAACCAGTAGTGAATGCCGTGGCTGATTTGAGCAATTGTAGTGGAACTGCCGTTAGCATTATCGATTTATCGGATAATACAGGTTTAGGAATCATCTCTTGGTCGGCTACCAATTCGGCCGAAATAGGATTGAGTGCAGCAAGTGGAACGGGCGATATCCCGGCCTTTACTTTGGCGGAAAATACCACAGGAAGCGCAATCACTTCTACTATTACCTTCACTAGTGAGGTAAATGGGTGTATCAGCCTACCTGAGAGTTTTGATATTACAGTATATCCTACTCCAGTACTTACCAATACCGATGTGGTATTGTGTAATGGTGAAACAGCCAATATTCTTTTCGAGCAAAATACCTCGGGAACACATACCTACACATGGACAAACAGCAATACCGCAGTAGGTCTTTTCAACCCGAGCGGAAGCGGACAATTGCCTCCATTCAATGCGGTAAATACTGGAACAAGCGATATTATTAGTCAAATCAGTGTAGAGGCGACTTCACCCGATGGATGTGTGAGTCAGCTGAGTTCTTTCAATATTGTAGTTAAGCCGAACCCAAGAATTACCAATTCGGCTCTTCAACTAAACCAAACCATCTGTTCGGGCGATTTAGTGAGCCTTGTACCTACTTCTAATCTGTCTGGAATACGTTTTGAGTGGGTTCTTACTGAGCCGGGAACCAATGTAACTCATACGGCCACCTCTGGCGAAGGGGAAATTAGTGATGTGGTTGAGAATCTTACCAATCAACAACAAACCCTGATTTATACCATCACGCCAATTACCGAGGAAGGAGCAATCTGTACCGGAGAATCGGAGGAATTATTGGTATTCGTAAAACCTAAACCTACTCTGACATTAGGTGCTACCGAGTATTTTGTGTGTAGTGGAAATGCCCAAAGTATTGATTTAAGCAATCCTAATGTTGTATCTGGTACGAGTTACGAATGGACGGTTTCTGCAAACAATTCGCAAGCCAATGCGGGTAGCGGTTCTGTCTTAAATCCGACACTTATCAATACAGACATTCAAGTAGATACGCTCACCTATACCATTAATGCAGTGGCTAATGATTGCCGCAGTGAGAGTCAAGAAGTGACCGTGTATGTGTATCCTGATGTATTCGTGTCCGTAGAGCCCGATTTTGTTGTGTGCGAAGGAGAGGATATTATTCTTCGTGGTACGGCAAGTGGAAATGTCAATGGAGTATTCTGGGAGAAAGTAGGTGCCGGAGGAAACTTTATCAATCAATTCTCCAATGAGGCCATCTATAAAATGGTGCCTTCCGACTACGGTCGCACCATCGAGTTCCGCTTTACTGCTACCGACCCCGACAGAAATGGCCCTTGTGTAAATAAAACGCAATCGGTATTTGTTACAATCAACACACGCACGGCTTTGAGTTTCCAAAATACAGAAACCAATCTCTGCGTGACTAGTAATGATGATGTATTACTGAGCGCCTTCCCAGCAGGTGGCGAATTCAGTGGCACGGGTGTATATTTATCGGTTGACGATAATCGATATTACTTCTCACCAGCCACTGCCGATTTGGGAACCCATGTGGTGAATTACAGCTTCACCAATGCCAGCGGATGTACCAGTGAGGTAAGCAAAGAATTTGAAGTTTCTACCGGTCCGGTGGCCACGTTTAATATTGCGGGATATGATTTAGACGAGGAAGTAATCCTTTGTAAAAACCAATCACGCGTAATCCTAAACCCGGTAGTAGAAGGGGGAACTTTCTCTCAAATTGCCGGAATCACCACCACTGGAAGCGAGACTACCTTTGATCCATCTAGCTTGGCCTCGGGCACCTATCAAGTAACGTATAGCATATCGCAAAATAATAGCTGTACCGATCAGTTTACCCGTACCATTAAGGTGCTTCCAGCCCCTGAATTGACTATCGAGCCTTTAGATTTGTGCGATAATCGGGTTCGCTTTACGGCCTTGGTTAACGGATTAATTGCACCTGATGAGGTGCTGGAAGATGAAGATTATAGCTGGACGGTAAGCAAGGATGGAATAACCGTAACGGGTATTGGCCGTGAGTATGTGCATGAGTTCAACCAAAGTGCAGGCTTGTACACAATTACTCTTTTTGTGCACACCAGCCTCGGTTGTACCTTCTCCAAAGAGTTCAATGGGGGCTTCACGGTCAATTCAGTGACCACAAAGCCTGATTTTAGCCTGAGCGGTATTTGTCAAAATGAAGCCACTAGTTTCACAGATGCTAGTCAGTTCAAATTTGGCAATGCAGTATCGTGGACTTGGGACTTTGGCGATCCTTCCAGTGCCGACAACACCTCTAATCTGCAGAATCCATCTCATGTGTTCAGCTCATTTGGTGCCTATCAAGTCAAATTATTGGTAAGTAGCGACAAAGGATGCACACAAGAAATAAGTAAGACAGTAAACATTTTACCATCGATTTCTCCAACGGCTCAATCTCCCTATCTTCAAAACTTTGAAAACGGGGAAGCCGGATGGTATGCTGACTATGATAGAACACGTCAGAATCGCCCCTCTACTTGGGAATTCGGAACTCCAGAGGGAGAAGTTATCAATGCGGCTAAGTCGGGCATTAAGGCCTGGGTAACCAGTCTGGAAGGAAAATATCCTGCCAACGAACGTTCTTACGTGGTAGGCCCTTGCTTCGACCTTAGCCAACTGCAAAAACCTATGCTTTCATTAGCCTTATGGTCGGATGTGGCGCGCCAAAGCGATGGAGCCGTTATTCAGTATTCGTTTGATTTGGAAAACTGGACATTATTAGGTGATATGGGCCGAGGGCTAGGTTGGTATAACCAAGAAAATATTGTGTCAAATCCTCAAGCTTTGGAGGCCATTGTAGGGAACGTGGGTTGGTCAAATACCTCAGACGGGTGGTATACCGCTTCCTATGCGCTCGATGAGCTAAAAGCCTTGGGCGATAAAGTGACTTTCCGGGTAGTGTTTGCCAGCGATGGTAGTAGTTTCTCTGATGGTGAAGGCTTCGCTTTTGATGATTTCTATGTAGGAGAGCGCAATAAAAACCTTCTCATTGAGCATTTTACCAATTTCAATGCCTCTAATTACAGCCGATCTGCTGAGTTTAGTGATGTGTTGTCGAATCCGGTGCTTGCCCAAGATGTTATTAATCTGCAATACCATACCAGTTTCCCTCAAAAAGATTCTATTTCTGCCCGAGGTAGTGTAGATAGTGATACGCGTGCGCTAAATTATGGATTATCGGAGGTGCCGGCATTAGTGGCAAACGGACGATTAATAGAAGCTACTTCTGAACAAGCTATTATTGACACCTTGGTGGCATTAAGCTTAGAGGTTCCACAGGTATTGATAAATCTGAGCTATGATGCAAGTTCTCCTGCTACCATAGTGGCTGCGGCAGCCACCATACAGCCATTCACACCTATAGAAGAACCGCTGGATGTGTATTTTGGGGTGGTGGAAAACGAAGTGAATCTTTCTAATGGAGAGAGCATTAAAGGCCTACTCCGTAGACTTGCTCCCGACCCTACAGGTTTACGTATCGAGCACTTGCTTCAAGCGCAAGAGTTTACCATGGCTTGGGATATTGAATCAGTTTATGATGTCTCCAATCTGGGCATTGTATGCTTTGTTGTAAATAGTAGAACCAAGGAAGTACTTCAGTCGGCTTTTGTTCCTGTTAGTGGCAATAAAGTAGCACCGGTGATCAGTGGGGTCGATGATTTGATTCGCCATGCCGGAGCTATTCAGCTATATCCTAATCCAGCTTCGCAAGAAGTAGCTATTCGGTTCGATCAAGCCCTAAACGATAACATCAGCTATCAACTAGTGGATAGCCGCGGGGCAACGGTAAGTCAAGGGGTGCTTGCGGGTGGACAAAGTCAGTTCAGTTTAGATGTGTCGGCCTACCGCCAAGGGGTGTACTTTATCCATTTGAAATCAGCTTCAGGCACAAGCACTCACCTGAAATTCATGATTACCCGATAAGTAAATATAGATTATTTGAGGGGAAAGGTGAGGATAAAACTAGAGCCTTTCCCTACTTCACTTCTTACTTCCACATGGCCATTCATGGCTTCCACGTATTTTTTCACAATGGCCAAGCCTAATCCAGTGGATTTCTCATCGCCCGTAGGTTTGCTACTGAGCTGTTGGTATTTGGTAAATAGCTTATTGAGTTCTTCCGGGGATATTCCCTGCCCATAATCCTGAACAGTAATAGCCAGTTTTTTATGCCACTCTTCGCTTCGTATAATCACTTGCGATTCGGAAGGAGAATATTTTAGGGCATTACTTACCACATTTTCAATAACTTGACGGAAAAAAGTAGGGTCAACATATATGCAGAGGTCTTTTGCCTGGAAATCACGCACCAAGGTGATGCGCTTCTCCAAAGCCAAGGGCTCCATGCCGTCAATAATTTCGGTGAGCAGTTCCTGCGAATTACTTTTCTGTAATTGTATGCTACTGCCTTTGGCTTCCAAAGCTTCTACATCCAAAATTTTATTTAGCATGCTGATAAGTCGTTGTGCACTTTGATCTATTTTCTGTACCAAAGCAGCTTGATCCTCATTTAATGGGGTTTCCGAGCGCTCCAATATATGCACTAAGCCTATGATTTGACTGATAGGGTTTCGCAAGTCATGAGCCAAAATGCCAATCAACTCATTTTTCTCATGGTTCAAGTTAGTGAGTTCTCCATTTTTGCCTTCCAGCTCTAGGTTTTTCAGGCGGATGTCCTCGCGCTGCTTCTCAATCTCATCAAACTTCTCCAGCAGGGTTTTGTTGATACGGTCATTTTCTTCCCGTCTTTTCAGGAGCATTTCATTGGTACGCTTGCGTTGGTAGTTTGATCGGTAAAGAAAAAACACCAAAGGCAAGAGTAGGGCAAGTACCAGCATCACCGCAATCAAAATAATATTTTGACGCTCCGTACGGATACTCGATTCCATCAACTGATTGTGCTGAATTTCTTTTTCTCTGGTCAGGATGTTGATTTCGTTTTCACGGTAATACACCGAGTCCCAACTGAGCGTTTCCCAAATTAGCTCTGAAGCATTCTGTCCGAGGTATTCTTTGATTATGGCATTGATTTGCTGCTTATTTTCTTTTCGGCTGAAAAAATCCTCCAGAGGCAGACTCCAGTCACTTTTTTGCGGATAAATAAAACTGTAACCTTCTCGCTTGATTTGGAAATAGTTTTGGCGCTTCAGCTCATAGCCATCTTGCAGGGCGAGAATATAAATGGGTAGGGAGCAATATCCAAAATAGTCCTTTTCGCTCGAAATCCTATCAATAATAAAATTGTCGTTGGCTACATAATCAATTGTAATATCAGGCAAGAGCTTGCTTTTTAACTTAAGCAAATCGCTTTCAAAGGTGGTATTGGGTATGGTTACCGCCTTTTTGTCTTTAAAAATCTTGGCAAATTCACTCGCATTCTGCGCTATGGGGATATTCTCACTTGATATCAGCACCGATAAATCCGGAATGTAGCTAGGGCTAAAGTTTACGTATTGTTGCCGCTCGTCAGTAATCGAAAAGGAAGAAATGCCAAATATACCTGGTTCCTTACTGTTTTTGATAAGTTCAAGTACTTGTGCAAAACTGCTGCTCTTTTGCCAGTTTACCTTTACTTTCAGCTGGTACTCTTTCTCTAAAAATGCAATGAATCGTTGAAAGATTTGATATTCGATACCATCAATCTGTGAGCCGTCTAGGTAGATGTAGGGTTCGATATCAAACCATAACACCGTTATCTCTCCTGAGCCTTTTTTGTTGATTTCCTTCCAAGAGTCACCCTTCAGTTTGGGCATAGGTTGGCTGCTGAGGGGAAGGTAGGCCAAGCAAAGCAACAGAAGTAATATGCCAGCAAATCTCATAGGAGCGTTGGATAATCATTTAATATAGAGAAGTTTTACTGAATAGAAAACTTCTGACAAAAAAATGCTTTTCCCGCTTAGTTTTTCTTTTTGAGGTCGCCCCGCTTGATGGATTGGATAAACTTAGCCCAGGCAAAAGGATTCAGGAGTGGATTGGAGCGGTAGCCGTAGCGGTCAGACATATACATGGTTTGCTGCTGCATATACCATCGGTAGTTTTGTGCTCCGTCCATGGGCATGTTTTTAAACATGAGCGCTAGTACATTAGGATCCATGTTTTCGGCCATGTAGCCATATTCGCTTGGTAGTTGCAAGGCCAGTATAGCTTCTTTGAAAAGTTCCTCGGTAGGGTAGGGGAAAATATCTACTGTGGGTAGGTAGGTAGTGTCACCCGAAAGTTCGATTACTGCCGTAAGGCTCTCGGAACGTGTATCGGGCGGAATAATGAAAAACTGCTTTTTATAACCCACCGCGCTGATTACCACACTATCCCCCGCTAGGGCAGGCATAGAAAAATAACCATAGTAGTTTGAAGTGGTTCCACGGCCGGCTTTTGGAACATACACGTGCACGCCCGGAACGCCAGAGGTCGTATCCTCACCTACAATAATTCCCGAAAACTGAATAATAGGACGACTCCCTTGCGCCAATACTTCCGGTAGGGCCAAGAGGCTTAAGAATAGGAAAACTACCGTATATTTAAGTTTCTTTACCAATTCGTCCTTCATTAGTCAGCAATTTATTCAATCTTTACAAGAATATAAGTTTATAACTGCAAAATAGTTCAAACGATATACGATTATACTAAAAAATATGCGCTTAAAACATTTTAGTGTGGCCTATGGCTTGCAAATTTTTAAATCCTTCTCGGATGAGGCGCGCATCCGCATTTTGTTTCTTATTTTTCAGAACAAACATATGTGCATTTCTGACTTGGAACATATTTTAGACTTTACCCAAACCAAAACCTCTCGCCATTTGTCATACCTAAAAAACAGCGGTATCGTCAATGCTAAAAAGTTTGATCAGTGGGTGTTTTACACCATCAAAGACGAAGTACTGGAAATCTTGAGCCAAATGTTTAAATTCTTAAATAAAGACCAGATGCTGCTGAAAGATGCCGAAACCTTTCGGATACTTTTTTCTAACCGCGAGCTAGCCCTTAACAAGCCTGAAGTACAAAAATGGATGGCACAACAGAATCTTTCTAAATGAAAATCAATCATATTTTTTTTGACCTCGACCACACCCTGTGGGATTTTGAACGCTGCTCGGAAGAAGCCCTGAATGAGCTTTATGAATCGTATCAGATGAAGCAGTGGGGTTTATTTACCCCTGCTGAGTTTCAGCAGATGTTCACCAAAATCAACAGCTACTTGTGGGAACGATACAACCACGGCCTTATCAAGCGGGAGCAGCTTCGCAAAGCGCGTTTTGTACGCATCCTTACCGAGCTGGGCTTGCCCGAAGCCGAAGTGCCCGTGGATTTAGGGGAAGAGTACATCGCACTATGCCCACAAAAGCCTTACCTGATGCCTTATGCCAAGGAAATCCTCGATTACCTGAGTGGCCAAGGCTATCAGCTACACATCATTACCAATGGTTTTGAAGATGTGCAGCATATCAAAATGAAATCTTCTGGTATCGATGGGTATTTTAATCAGGTGGTAACCTCTGATAAAGCCGGACAAAAGAAGCCTTACCGCAAAATTTTTGACTATGCCTTAGAGGTTTCTAATGCACAGCGCAGCGAGTCTATTATGGTGGGCGATAATCTGGAAACGGACATTAAGGGGGCAAAATTGGCCGAGATGGCTCATATCTTCTATAATCCCTTTCAGCAACCTCATCAGGAGGATGTTCAAATTGAAGTAAAACATTTGCAAGAAATCGAGCAACACCTGTAATTATATCGATTGCAATTGTGTTAATAGTTTTGGTCAGCTTAAAGCCTATGGCTAACTTGTGACCAGAATTTATAAAACACACAACGATATGCCAAAAGGAATTTTTCAAGTGCCAGTTCCCAAAAACGAACCGGTACTTGCCTATGCACCAGGCTCTAAAGAAAAGGCGGCTCTTAAGCACGCGATTGAGCAAGCCCGTGCTAAAAAATTAGATATCCCCATGTACATTGGGGGCGAAGAGGTGCGTACCGACAAACTGGTACGTTTGGCTCCTCCCCACGACCACCAGCACACCTTGGGTCATTTCCACATGGGCGATGCTTCTCATGTGGAGCAAGCAATCAATGCAGCTTTAGGCGCTAAGGAAGCTTGGGCCAATCTGGCTTGGGAGCACCGTGCCAGTATTTTCTTAAAAGCTGCTGAGTTGATTGCCGGTCCGTATCGTGCCAAATTGAATGCCGCCACCATGCTGGGGCAATCTAAAAGTGCTTTTCAGGCGGAGATTGACAGTGCCTGCGAAATCATCGATTTCTTGCGCTACAATGTAGCCTATATGACCCAAATCTATGCCGACCAGCCCGAGTCAGGCCCCGGTATTTGGAATCGTTTAGAATACCGTCCGCTAGAGGGTTTCGTGTTCGCGCTTACGCCATTTAACTTCACTGCCATTGCCGGAAACCTTCCCACCTCAGCTGCCATGATGGGTAATACGGTGGTTTGGAAACCCGCCAACACACAAGTATATTCTGCCAATATATTAATGGAAATCTTCAAAGAAGCAGGCGTACCCGATGGCGTGATTAACCTCGTGTATGTAGAAGGTCCTGTGGCTGGAGACGTAATCTTCAAGCATCCGCAATTTGCCGGAATTCACTTTACAGGAAGCACAGGTGTGTTCCAGAACATCTGGAAAACCATTGGAGAGAATATCCATCGCTACAAAACCTATCCGCGTATTGTAGGGGAAACCGGAGGGAAAGATTTTATCCTAGCCCATAAATCTGCGCACGCCAAGGCGGTAGCCACGGCCATTACCCGTGGGGCTTTTGAATATCAGGGTCAAAAATGTTCAGCCGCTTCGCGTGCTTACATTCCTGATAACTTGTGGCCTGATGTGAAGAAATATGTGGTGGAAGATTTGAAAGACATCAGCATGGGCGGAGTGGAAGATTTCTCCAACTTCGTGAATGCCGTAATCGATGAAAAGTCTTTTGATAAGATTGCCAAATACATTGATAATGCCAAGCAAAGTCCGATGGTGGAGGTGATTGCCGGAGGCGAGTATGATAAATCGAAAGGCTACTTCATTGAGCCTACCATATTGCTTACTAAAGACCCGATGTACACCACCATGTGCGAGGAAATCTTCGGCCCGGTACTGACCATTTATGTGTACCAAGCCGAGCGCTTCGAAGAAACCTTGGAATTGGTAGATTCTACTTCGGAATACGCCCTTACAGGTGCTATCTTCTCGCAAGATCGCTATGCCATTGAACTGGCAAGTAAAAAATTGGCCAATGCAGCCGGAAACTTTTATATCAACGATAAACCGACTGGTGCGGTTGTAGGCCAGCAGCCATTTGGTGGGGCGCGTGCTTCCGGTACCAACGATAAGGCGGGCTCTATGCTCAACTTGCTTCGTTGGGTATCGCCACGTACCATTAAAGAAACTTTCGTACCACCTGTGGATTACAAATATCCCTTCTTGGCCGAAGAATAATACCAAACACAAAGCCCCTTCCTTTCGGTTGGGGCTTTTTATTTCTCTATAAGGGAATAGTCTTTCCCTTTTCCAAATTTCAGCAGGTCGTCTAATAGATAATTTTCCAAGGTGTGTAAATCCTTTACCTCAATTTTTCCATTGGGTAAAATTCGCACCACCTCAAAGTCGTACACTTCGCCATAATTGGTGAGGGTAAATTGCTTGCCCACCCGAATAATATTGAACAGTTGTTTCATAAGGTACGACTAGTACCGAAAAGGAACTAGAATTGTTTTTACGGCCATAAAATAAAAAAGCCTCAGATTGCTCTGAGGCTTTTGCTCCCCCTCTAGGGCTTGAACCTAGGACCCCATGATTAACAGTCATGTGCTCTAACCAACTGAGCTAAGGAGGAGTGTTTCCGAATTGGAATGCAATATTAGTACCTTCTCTTGATTTGTGCAATATGCGCTCAAGAAAAAATTTGTAAAATTTTACAATAAAAAGCTAACTACGTAAGCCACAGCGAATAAAATTAAGAAAATGATACCACTGATTGACCAAATTTTTATCCATCTACTGGGTTGGGCGTGGATTGGTACCTCTGCGCTGAAAATTAATTGATGATTCATGAGCGCTATAGCGGGAGCAATGAGAAAACTCAGGCTTGTAGCAATGTCTACCAAAGTTTTGATATTGCTGCCCCATACGCTAATCACCAGTAGTCCGCATGCTGATACTAACCAAGGAAAAAGCCGATTGATGCCCGCAATGCCTTGTGGCCAAAGCAAAGAATACGTAGCGGATAGCGAGCGCGAGTATCCATCTACCACAGTTAGGCTGGTGCTGAGCATAGTAATAAAAGCGGTAATAGCAATAATATAGTACCAACCCTCACCGAGAGCTTGAGTGAATAGCGCAATAATTTGTTGGGTAAATTGCACAGCATTGTTGGAGAAAGTAATTCCACTACCCCGCATGATATAGCTGCCTATATAAAGAAAACAAACGGCAAGTCCGGCCGATATCCAATAGCCCAAGCGAAATTCGGCCAGTACCCTAGGTAGGGAAATGGCGCCTTCTTTTTTAATTTTTTCCACTGTCCATATGCTGTTCCATGTACTAAGATCAACAGCTGTAGGCATCCAGCCCATTAGTGCAATGATGAAGAGGAATGAGGGGTGGCTAAATAGATTGCTGGTGTCCCATTGAGCGGTTTGGCTAAAGCTTGGTCCATGTTTCAATACGTTTACAAAGGCCAGTAAGGTGCATACGATTAGCACCACACCCATTACCTTCATTAGTGTTTCTAGGGCTTTTAGTTTTCCTACTTGGGTCAGAATAATAGCAAAGAGTAATAAGCCAGCCGTAAGCCAAAGTGCATTTATAGGTATCGGGAGTAGGAGTTGTAAAACACCAGCGGTTACAAATGTGACCGTACCCGTAACGGTGAACATGGTAAGTAGCAAGCCTAGTGCATAGAGGTAAAGAAAATAGGGGCTGCGCTTAGCGTATCCTTGAATAAGATGCTTGCCCGTGACTTGCGCATAGCGGGAGCCAAACTCAAAGAAAGGATACTTAAGCACATTGGCCAATACGATAAACATCACCATGATTAGTCCATAATCGGCTCCGGCACGGGTGGATTGTACCAAATGTGAGACGCCAATGGCGGTTCCGGCAAAGAGCAGGCCTGGGCCTAGAGGAATAGGTTGACGATTTGCTTTCGACATAAGTAAGACAATATGACTTATTTTTACAGTGTTTTATGAATTATTATGACATAATGGCTTAAAAAAGTCCCCGATTTTAAATTGGTATATTTTTTAATAGTAGGTGATACCGAAGAGTAAAATACAAGTAAAACCTTAAACATATACCACTATGACACTCCTAAGATATAACAGAAACTTTGATGAATTAGGAAATTCAAGTTTTAGCACCATGCTCGATCGTTTTTTCAATGAATCGGTGCGCAGCACAGCCTTGGCTCAGTTTACCCCGCAGGTAGATATTGCCGAAACGGAAAAACATTTTGAAATCGAATTGGCTGTACCCGGCTTGAAGAAAGAAGACATCAAAATCAATTTGGAAGAAGGCAAGCTCACCATTAGTGGGGAACGCAAATTAGAGAAAGAGGAAAAAGGCAAAAACTTCCATGCGCGTGAGACGCATTATGGCGCCTTTAGCCGCTCGTTCTATTTGCCCGATACAGTAAATCCTGAGAAAATCGAAGCACAATATACCGATGGGATTTTGCATGTTATCGTTCCCAAAGATGAGAAGAAAGTAACCAAGCGTTTGATTGCAGTGAAGTAATTCAGGCAAACTATTGATGAAAGCCCTGGTAACGATTCGTTGCTAGGGCTTTTTTATGTTTGATCGGTATGTTTGAGCCACTGGCTTCCTTCTGGGTACTGGTACGCTTTCATGATTTGGATAAGAGCATCAATTTCTTCCGCGTGTAGCACACAAGAGCGTGTGGCCGCAGAAGTAAAGCCATGCGCCACAATTTGGTCTGCAAACTGAAGTAGGGGATTGAAATAGCCTTGTACATTCAATAATCCAATAGGGTAGCGGTGCAAGCCTAGCTGTGCCCAAGTCACAATTTCAAAAAGTTCATCGAGCGTACCGAAGCCTCCGGGCATGGCAATAAAGCCATCAGAAATCTCAAACATCTTTTGCTTGCGTTCATGCATAGAATCTACCCAAAGTAATTGGGAGAGTCCTTTGTGGGCTACTTCTTTGGGCGCCATAAAGTGAGGAATCACACCTAGTACTTCGCCTCCGGCTTGTAAGGCGGCATTGGCTACCACACCCATCAAACCATTTTTCCCACCACCATATACTAAGCGAATTCCCTGTTTGGCGAGATACGTCCCCACTTGCGCGGCCTGCTCGGAATAGATTGGTAGATTCCCTTCGCTTGAGCCACAGAATACTGCAATGCTTTTCATAATTGAAGGTAAATAAAAAATCCCGGAGATTGCTTCCCGGGATTTTACTTAATGTATATCGTGATTCGGAATTAGCCGATAGCTACTCTTTTGAAAGCTGATACCGTCAACCCTTTGCTTACGCTATCTAGGTATTTAGCAATTGATACGGAGTTGTCTTTCACGAAAGCTTGCTCAAGCAAGGTATTGTCTTTGAAGAATTTGTTCAATTTACCTTGAGCAATTTTCTCCAACATTTCTTCCGGCTTACCTTCAGCACGTGCTTGCTCTTTACCTACTTCAATTTCACGTTGGATGATAGTAGCATCTACGCCATCTTTATCCAAAGCTACTGGGTTCATAGCGGCAATTTGCATAGCCACGTCCTTACCAGCATCTTCTACAGAGGCACCGTTTACGTTTTTCAAGGCTACCAATACACCTAATTTGCCATTAGAGTGAATATAAGAAACCATTTTCTCAGCGGTGATATTCTCATACGCTTGGATAACCAATTTCTCACCGATTTTTCCGGTAAGGTCGATAATGTTCTCCTGAATGCTTCTTCCATCGGCTAGGTTCAAAGCCAAAAGGGCGTCAGTATCAGCTGGATTGTGCTTAACAGCAGCATCCATAATTGCCTGACCTAATTCGCGGAAGTTCTCTACTTTAGAAACAGGCTCAGTTTCGCAAGCGAAAGCTACCAATTTGGCATTAGTACCATCGGCAGAAATATGAGTAAGGATCATTCCTTCAGAAGTAGCGTTCTCTGCACGGGCAGCCGATACTTTCTGTCCTTTTTTACGTAGTAAGTCGATAGCCGCATCAAAATCGCCATTAGCTTCTGTCAAAGCTTTTTTGCAATCCATCATACCGGCACCGGTCATTTGTCTTAGTTTGTTAACGTCTTGCGCTGTAATAGCCATAATCTTGTTTTTTACTAATTACAATTTTTATGAATGAGGATAATTCAGGCCTTTGGGGCGTGAGTAAATAAAAAATTGAACACCGAAACAGACGCTCAATGTTCAATTTTTTTATGCGTTAAAATACGTAATGTGTATTATTCTTCTGTTTCAGCAGCGTCTACGGCACGCTTATCGGCTTCTTCTTCCTGAAGTTTGGCATCGTCCTTGTCTTTCTTACGCTCCATTAAGCCTTCTTCAATTGCTTGTCCGATAGCTTTCGTAATCAAAGAAATCGACTTGTAGGCATCATCGTTACCTGGGATTGGGAACTCAACCTCGTTAGGGTCAGAGTTTGTATCCACGATAGCAAATACCGGAATATTCAATTTGTGTGCTTCTTTGATTGCGATGTGCTCTCTTTTAATATCTACCACGAAAAGAGCCGCTGGCAAACGCGTAAGGTCAGCAATACCGCCCAATACGTTTTCTAGTTTTTCTTTATCGCGAGACATCATCAGACGCTCTTTTTTGTTCATTGCCAAGTAGGCATCCTCCTTCATCATTTTCTCCATACCGCTCATTTTCTTAAGCGATTTACGGATAGTAGCGAAGTTGGTAAGCATACCACCTAACCATCTTTCGGTTACGTAAGGCATTTTAAGACGTCTTGCTTCTTCCGCAACAATGTCCTTAGCTTGTTTTTTGGTAGCTACGAACATTACTTTACGGCCAGAGCGAACGTGCTGCTTGATTGCGTTGGATGCTTCCTCAAGGCAAACGAGCGTTTTGTTTAGATCGATGATGTGAATCCCATTCTTCTCCATGAAGATATAGGGAGCCATCTTCGGGTTCCACTTTCTTGTTAAGTGTCCGAAATGAACACCAGCATCCAGTAAGTCTTTGTACTCGATTTTGTTAGCCATTAAATAATAATGTATAGGTAAATATTAACGTTTGCTGAACTGGAATCTTCTTCTCGCTTTTCTTCTACCGTATTTCTTACGCTCCACCATACGTGGGTCACGCGTAAGGAATCCTTCTACTTTCAAAGCGGGACGATTTTCTGCACTTACCTCACAAAGCGCACGAGAAATACCCAAACGAATTGCTTCGGCTTGTCCGGTTAAGCCGCCACCATCTACATTGATATTGAAATCATAGTTGCCTAGGGTTTCAGTAATGGTAAGAGGTTGCTTAACGATGGTCTGAAGGATTTCAGATGGGAAATAGGCTTTCACATCTTTATCGTTTACTACGATATTTCCTTTACCCGGTGCAAGGTATACTCTGGCTACAGAGGTTTTTCTTCTACCGATTGTATTGATAACTTCCATTAATCAGTTAATTACAGTTTTACTTCTTTAGGTTGCTGAGCCACATGAGGGTGCTCGGTGCCCGCATATACATGCAAGTTGCCAAATAAGGCTCTGCCTAAACGGTTTTTAGGAAGCATACCTTTTACGGCATTCTCGAATACGCTGCGAGGCGCTTTCTCCATCATTTGTCTTGGCGTTACAAAACGCTGACCACCAGGATATCCCGTATGACGGAAGTGTACTCTATTGTTCCACTTTTTACCTGTTAATCGGATTTTTTCCGCGTTGATTACAATTACATTGTCACCACAGTCGATGTGGGGCGTGTAATTTGTCTTGTGCTTGCCTTTGATCATTTTAGCAACCTCGCTGGCTAAGCGACCTAATGTTTGATCTTCAGCATCTATTACCACCCATTCTTTCTTCGCGGTAGCCTTATTTGCCGATACGGTTTTATAGCTTAATACGTCCACTTTTTATTGATATTTTTATTCAATTACGCACACTTTCCCTTCAAAAAGGGTCACAAAGATAGAATCTATTAATTTTATATGCAACACCTCAAATAAAAAATCATTTCATTTATTTGAGATTCTGTTACTTATGCCCCGTGATTTACTAGCGGTTCTTTTCAAGCTGCTTGATGGCCACGGCCATATCTTTGGGGTAGGGGCTTTCCACTTTGATTTTTTCCCCATTTAATAAGGTGAATTCCAATGCCTGCGCATGCAAAGCAACACGCTGCATAATAGGAAGCTCCTCAGTATCTTTCTTTAAATTAAATTTGCGCTTCAGGTCGGAGAGGTATAGAGGTTTGCCACCATACTGTGTATCTCCGGTGATAGAAGCCTTTAAATAGGCCAAATGTATGCGGATTTGGTGCATACGGCCCGTCACTGGGCGACATTCCATTAAGGTATGCGCCTTATATACATCTAAGGTGTTGAAAATCGTGGTGGCGGGTTTTCCGTCTTTCTTATCGATTTTCACAATGCCTTTTGTAAGCATACTGATGCCTGCGTTCACCATTTGCTGGTCAAAATCATGCAGGCCATCGCAAATCGCATGGTAGATTTTGTTGACTTGTCGCCTTTCAAACTGCATGGCAAGGGCACGGTAGGCTTCCGGATTCTTGGCAAAGGCCAAGGTGCCCGAAGTTTCTTTGTCCAAACGATGACAAGCTTGAAGGTCAGGATGGATTTCTTTACCCAAAGCCAAAAGATGAGGCTCTCCTCCGCGATCATCCAAAGTAGAAATGCCCGATGGTTTGTTCACCAGCAGGTAATCATCATTCTCAAAAGCAATCAGGTCGGTAAAGTTCCACTTTGGCATACGGGGCGCAAAGGTAGGATTTTTTATGTAGAATACTTGGTTTCGGTGTTTTAGTTTTTGCTATTGGCTTTTGGCCTTTAGCTATTGGCTGAAGCATTACAAAATTTACAAGCTTATTACCAAAGGCTAATAGCCAATGGCCAATAGCCCTCTATCAACCAACAACTATTTCAAGGAATATAAAAATCAAACACCAGCTCATTCATGCATTTGAAATGTCCTTTGGGACAGGCATCGTGGCCGATCTTGGAGCAGGGGCGACAGCTCAGCTTGTTATTCTCCAATACCGTAAACTTGGTTTGGTAGGGATACATGCCCAATAAAGGACTGGTATTGCCCCAAATGGAAAAGATTTCCTTTTTAAAGGCGGCCGCAATGTGCATCAGTCCGGTGTCGTGGGAGAATACATAACGTGCTTGCTTTACCAAGGAGGCTGATTGGTTTAGATTGAACTTTCCGCAGGCATTAAAAATAAGCGTTTTCTTGTTCAAAGCTTTCAAGCCTTCTTCCATAGCTTCTGATTGGGTGGTTTGCTCAAAAAAGGCCGCTATTGCCTCACCCGTAGCCGCATCTTCTTTACCGCCCAGCAGCACGATGGGTTTGTTGATTTTATCGCACAATTCAATCAAGCGCTTCAAGGGAAGGCGCTTGGTGCTATGCTGAGCGCCTATGGCCACGGCCACATATTCTTTGCGATGGGTTTCGGGTAGCCACTCCATGGGTACTTCGTCCTGTGAGGGGATGAAATAATCAAGGCCTTGGGAATCCCTTTTTACCCCTAATGCGCGCACCGTTTCCATGTACCTGTCTACTATGTGTACATTGGGCATGCGGTTGATTTTCAGGTTTACCCAAAGCCACTTTTCCCAGTTCAATTTATCGAATGCATAACTCTTTGCACCTAGTCTAAGCTTGATAAGTCGCGTACGCAAGTTATTGTGCAAATCGATTACATAGTCGTAGCGCTCGGCTTTGAGTTGCTGAATGAGTACATTGATTCCTTGGTCGAGCACATACACCTTATCTATATAAGGGTTGTTGGCAAGGATTCCCCTAAAGGCGGGCTTGGTAGCATAATGTACCTCGGCTTCTTTCTGGATTTTCAAAGCACGGGGAACGGGTGTGGTCAGAACGATATCGCCAATGGAGGAAAAACGAAGAATCAATACTTTCATAAAGCAGGTTACGGGTACAATGCAAAAGAGCAAAATTAGCGAAAGGATTAAGAAAATATAGGCTAATGGCCCTATTGAGCTGCTATTAATTTACCCTCCTTCTTCTTTTTCAGGTATGCTTCCACCTCTGTTAGCGAAAGGGCATTGAAAGTCATGGCTTTGTGCAATCCGCCTTTGCGGCCTGCTAAAAGCCCATAGTACATGTCTTTATAACCATCTTTTTCATGCGCATCGGGGTTAATACTCAGCATTACCCCCTGCTGCAAGGCATAGCGTACCCAGCGCCAGTCGAGGTCGAGGCGCCACGGGTGGGCATTGATTTCAATCACCACCTGATGTTGGGCACAGGCATCAATTACTGCTTTGTGGTCGATTGGGTAGCCTTCACGTTGTAATAAAAGACGGCCGGTAGGGTGACCCAGCATAGTGGTGTACGGATTGGCAATAGCCTTGAGCAAGCGCTCGGTGGCTTTTTGCTCGGTCATTTTCAGGTTGCTATGAATAGAGGCTACGATAAAATCAAAGCTGGCCAGCACCTTATCGTCATAGTCGAGTGCGCCATCGTTTAGGATGTCCGATTCTATGCCTTTCAGGATTTTGAAGGGAGCAAGCTTCGCATTGAGCGCATCAATTTCCTGATGCTGTTGCACAATGCGGTCTTCTTTCAGTCCATTGGCATAAAAGGCCGATTTGCTGTGATCGCTAATACCGAGATATTCATAGCCCAATGCTTTGCAATAGCTTGCCATTTCTTCCAAACTATGCTTGCCATCGCTATAGGTAGAGTGATTGTGCAAAATACCTTTTAAATCAGCCAATTCCACAAGGGCGGGAGTCGCTTCATTTGCTTGTGTTTCTCCCATACCCTCGCGAAGCTCGGGAGCAATAAAGGGAAGGCCGAAATGGGCATAGGCAGCGGCTTCATTACTAATATGCGTGTGTTGCAGGTATTGAAAGAGGCTTTCGGTTTCATTCTTGATTTGATGCAGATGGAGGCCATTGCCCGTTGTCTTCATTACGACAGAGGCAAACTCCTCATGACTACAAAAGCGGACTTCCAAGGGTATTTGACGACTTTTCTCTTCTCCACGCCAATAATAGGGGCTGCTTTTGGCTGCATGATGGCTAAGGTTGGGTTGCGTATTTAAAAATGCACGAACAGAAGAGCTTTGACTGCTTCCCACAACAAGCAAAATGGAATCAATTACCTCCCAACGCCTTCTGATAAGGCCACTTTCGGAGATTTTAGCTTCAGGAAATTGCTGTTGAAGAGCCTGCACGAGAGGTTGCCAAAGCTTTTCGGCATCGGCATAGCGTAGTTTCCCTTTTTGTGCCGAAGTGAAGATGAGCGCTTTTAAAATGTTTTCTTCAGTTTTTTCGCCAAATCCCTTGAGCTTAGCAATTTGGTGCTGCTCACAGGCCGTTCGCAAATCGTCTAGGGTTTCAATTTCCAGTTCTTTCCAAATCAGGCGTATTTTCTTGGGGCCTATCCCCTTGATGTTGAGCATGTCTATGACTCCGGCAGGGGTGGCTTCGCGCAGTTTCTGCAAACTTGCCAGTTCTCCCGATTGCGCCAATTCATAGATAGCAGCTGCAATGCTTTTGCCTACACCGGGTAGTTTCTCCAGTTCGGCTGCGCTGAGGCTGGAAAGCTCGGCCGTACTTTTCTCTAAATTGAAAATAGCCGATTGATAGCCTCTCACTTTAAAATCATTCTCTCCATGCAATTCCATCAGGGAAGCCAATTGCTGGAGGGTATCAAGTATTTGCTCGTTGTTCATAGTATTCAAATCAAGCGACTAAGTTAGTAAATACCTCGGCAAATGAGGATTGTGGCGGCTAGATTTGTATAAAACCAAGGCGCATACCTCTTTGGAGGTATTTTAGGGCTTTGGGCTTGTAAAATGTCTGTTTTCTACAATATGCTTAATGGGGAATTGTATAGGGTTTATCGAAAACAGTATTCAGCTCATCTAGTAATCGGTTTTGAGCCACTTACTATGTGGTAATTTTGAAGATTAATTAGTGTACTAACACACATATGAGAAAGACCCCAGTTATAGTATTCTTAATCTTTGCTTTGATTTTAAGCTCAAATAACTCTTTTGGACAAACGCAATCGGGTTGTACAATTACATTTCCAAACAACTTTGATGCTCAGGTGAATTTGAGTGCAATTTATAATCCTGCAAGTTGTCCTTCTGGCGATTTGGTTCTAAGCAATTTGAATGATAAAAACGGGAACTCCACAGTAACTTTTAATCAAAGTATAACATTAAATAGCCTTACTTTAAATTACAAAGCCGGGAATAACCCATTAGAGATAATCATTCCTGCAGGAGTAACTTTAACTGTTACAAATGATCTTATAATGAACCTCACCTCTGTGGTTCAAGATAAGTTTCTTACTGTAAATGGAAATTTAGAGGTAGGAGAGACCCTGGATTTTGGAGATATTGACTTGGAAATAGACGGTATTGGAACCATATCGGCTGGAGAAATTATTGGAGCTGGTGCAACTAGTTGTTCTACTTCTTCAGGAGGAACCGGTACTTGCCCTACAATTTCTGCGGGTACTTGTGATGATGGTGGTGCTGGTTCGGGTTTTTGCTCTGAGCCTAGTGTAACCCTTCCCATCGAACTTCTTTTCTTCAAAGGTAGCGTTTCAGCTAGCGCAGTAAACCTTTCTTGGGCTACGGCCATGGAAGAAAACTTCGATTACTTTAGTGTGCAGCGCTCTAGAAATGGAAAAGATTTTGAAGAAATCGCGCAAATTCAAGGAGCTGGCTTTAGCCGCGCTATTCTTAACTATAGCTATTCCGATGAAAGCGCTCCTGCCGGACGCATCTATTATCGCCTAAATGCCATCGATTTTGATGGCAGCTACGAATATTCTCCAATTATTGTCTTTTCTAAAACGGGGAAAGAATTTCAGAACATTAGTGTATCTCCTAATCCCCTTGATGGAGATCGTATCCGCATAGATGCCTTTAACCTAAATGAAGAATCTCGGGTACATATTTATGATCTATCTGGAGTATTAATTAAAGATCTAGAATATCTTCCAAGAACTGAGCTTTATCTTAACGGTAGTTTAAAGAAAGGTATTTACATACTCACATTGAGTTCTCCTAGTTTTCAAGGGAAAACCAAATTGGTGGTTAAATAAAACAGGTTAATACTGAATGTGTTTATGATTAATAAGGTTTACTACCCTGCCTTAACGGCAATGTTGTTTCAATTGTTAATTTTTAATAATGTATTGTCTCAAAATTTCACCTCTGCCGGAAACGGTGATTGGACCTCTACCGCAAACTGGACAAGAAACAGTGGCTGTTGTGCCAATACACCGCCAATTTTAGGGGGGTATGGTACTTGGAACCTCAATCATGACCAAACCATTGATGATGATTTTCAAAATGGTAGCTCAACTTTAAACATTGCCCTGAATAAAACCTTGACAATAAATGGGGATTTTACCTCAGGTGGTGGTGCCACCATAAATGTCAGTGGAACATTGGTAGTTGAAGGTGATATCATTTTAAATAGTAGAATTAATGTATTGCCCGGAGGCAAATTAATTGCTAAGGGAGATGTGAGGGTTAATTCTTCTAATTATTTAATAATAGGAACAAATGTTGCTCCTCCTCCCTATGCGGATCTTGTTGTAAATGGCGACCTGAATGCATTTACCAGTGGAGATGTAATCTTAAACAGAAATGCCAGAGCGGCTGTTTTTGGGGATGTATCAGACAATGGTGGTGGTGGTACAATTCTCAGAGTTAATAATGGAGCTCAGCTTTATGTTCATGGTGATGTCAATTATTCTGGTGGTGGTTCCACAATTCAGAATAATAATACTGTTTCTCCTTTCGGTCTGTATGTTAATGGAGATATCACAAATACAGGTGGTGGGTCAAGTACAACTACTAACCTTGGCGATCAGCAAACTTTGATAGACACTAACCCCGATTTTCTTGATTGGATAAGTATTCAGGAAAATTCACCTCTCCCCATCGAACTTCTTTTCTTCAAAGGTAGCGTTTCAGCTAGCGCAGTAAACCTTTCTTGGGCTACGGCCATGGAAGAAAACTTCGATTACTTTAGTGTGCAGCGCTCCAAGAACGGAAAAGATTTTGAAGAAATCGCGCAAATCCAAGGAGCCGGCTTTAGCCGTGCTATCCTTAATTATAGCTATTCCGATGAAAGCGCTCCTGCCGGACGCATCTATTATCGCCTAAACGCCATCGATTTTGACGGTAGCTACCAATACAGCAATATCATTGCTTTCAATACCACGGGTAAATCAGCCGCTATCACGCTTTATCCGAATCCTTCAAAAGGTGAGTCTATTGTGATTCGCTCGGAAGAATTGCAAGAGCAAGGCACGGTGTACGTATATGATTTATCAGGAAACCTGGTAAACGAATCGGAATACCAGCCGGGCATTGCCACTCAGTTTGATAGCAAACTGAAACCGGGTGTATACATGGTAACGGTAAGCACTCCAAGTGCCCAATCGAAAGCTAAGCTGATTGTGCAGTAAGCAAAAGGAAAATATTTTACAGGAAAGGCAATCCATTTGGGTTGCCTTTTTTGTTATTTACACATTAGGCAATATCTTTCCATACCTATTGACAGACATACGATGAATTATTGGTTAGTGAAATCGGAGCCCTTTAAGTATTCATGGGACCAACTGGAAAAAGACAAACAAACCTTTTGGGATGGGGTGCGCAATTATCAGGCGCGCAACAACCTCAAAGCCATGCAACAAGGCGACTTAGTGCTTTTTTATCATTCCAATGAAGGACTGGAAGTGGTGGGTATAGCTCAAGTGGTGAAAGAACATTACCAAGACCCTACCACCGAAGATGCCCGCTGGGTAGTGGTGGATTTGGCTCCTTATAAAAAGTTGAAAAAATCGGTGACTCTTGAGCAAATCAAAGCCGATGATCGCTTACAGCAAATCGCCTTGGTGCGCCAAGGAAGGCTTTCGGTAATGCCCCTGCAAAAAGAGGAGTTTGATGTGATTCTTGAACTTAGTGCCGGATGAAAACACCTCGGCTGATACTGTTTCTTTTCCTCTTCCTACTGTGCTCCTTTTCATCATGGGCGCAGCGCAAAGAAAAACCCGTAAGTGAGGTAATCGTACAACCTTACCGCTATGAAGCGCCTTTGGAAGAAGGGGATGATGATTTCTTTGTGGTATCGGCCAAAGAAGAAGGTGTGTTGCTCTTCCGTGAGGCGCAGGTACGGCCTCAAGAAGGTTTTCGTTCCTGGGAATTTACCTTGTTGGATACTACCCTCAATGTGAAGTGGAAGCACCTGATGGCCTTGGACATCAACCTAATCCTCAATGGCTATGAATACATAGACGGCAAGTTGTATCTCCTTTACCAAAAGAGCCAATACAAACTCTACGAATACCAGTTTGTGGTGATGGATCTTTATACCCGTGATACCACGCAACATACCTTTAAAAATGCCCTGCCGCTAGTGCTTACCGAATTTTTTGTGAAAAAGAATGTGGCTATATTAGGAGGCACGGTCAATTATCGTTCGGTTGTGATGCTATTTGATTTTGCCACCAATAAGCAAAAAGTAGTTCCGGGCTTTTACAACAACCGAAGCGAACTCTTGCAGATAAAAGTAGATCAATACGATTCGGCCTTTGATGTGCTGGTAACCGAGCGGCTGGCCAATCGGTATACCCTTTCCACCAAAACTTACAGTATTCAAGGGGATTTGCTCCAAAATATTATTCTGGAGCCTAAAAACGGCATGCACTTGCTCTTCGGTAGCACTACGGCTTTTGAGAATGATGCCCGATTGATTGCCGGCACCTATTCGCCCAAGCCGGGCAATTACTCCCGAGGGATTTTTATATCGCGTATTAATAGGAAAGCCGAGCAGGACTTCACCTTTATCAATTATGCCGACCTTAAAAACTTCTTTACATATATGCGGGCCGGCAGGCAAGAGCGTGTAAAAGAACGCATAGAAAGACGGAAAATAAAAGGTAAACGGATTCGCTTCAATTATCGCCTGATGGTGCACGATGTGCTGAAAATGGACGACACCTATGTAATGTTGGCCGAAGCCTATTATCCGGTATATACCAATCCCAGTACCTTGGCTTATAGTGGAATTGCAAATACCAGCGGGTTGATTTTTGATGGATACCGCTATACGCATGCCGTGTTGATTGGCTTTAATGAAAAAGGAGAGGTGTTGTGGGATAACAGCTTTGAGATTAATGATATCAAAACATTTACCTTGCGCAAGTTTGTGCAGGTAGCGCTAGATGGTGAAAAAACCGTGCTTTTATATGTGTACGATGATGTCATCCGCTCGAAAATCGTGATGGGCAATGAGGTGCTGGAAGGCAAAACCTTCAACCCCGTGGCCCTAAAATTTGAAAGCGATGAGGTGAAAAGAGATGGCTCCGACCTCAATGGTCTGGAGGCTTGGTACGATAATACCTTTTATGCCTATGGCGTGCAGCGCATCAAAAACCTAAGTCAATCGGGGGTAGAGCTCAACCGCAGGGTTTTCTATCTGAATAAAGTCATTTACAAATAAGGCGTCATTTCCTGCGATTTGTATATATTTGCGCAACAAACTATGACTCAAAAGCGCCTTATACTCAGCACCCAATTATTAGACATCACAATCAGTCGGCTTTGCCAGCAACTGATTGAAAACCACGGTGCTTTTGAAGATACCGTGATGCTGGGCTTACAGCCGCGCGGGGTTTTCTTGGCCGAGCGCATTAAGGCCAAGTTGCAATCCGAAGGGATAGAGTGCCCGCTCGGCTATTTGGATACCACCTTTTACCGTGACGATTTCCGCAGGCGCGAAACGCCTTTGGTAGCCAATGCCACGCATGTGCCTTTTATCATTGAAGATAAAAAAGTGGTGCTGGTAGATGATGTGTTGTTCACAGGTCGCACAGTGCGCTCTGCTATGGATGCCATGATAGCCTTTGGCCGTCCGCGTAAGGTGGAACTCCTCACCCTGATAGACCGCACCTATAGCCGCGATTTGCCCATTGAGCCCAACTACGTGGGCAAGCACGTAAATACAGTATTTTCGCAGAAAATTTTAGCTGAATGGACCGAACAAGGGGCCGCTCAGGATCAAATATGGTTGATAACGAACGATTGATAATAGCCTAGCATGCAACAAAAACTAAGCGTACGACATTTATTGGGAATCAAAGACATTACACCCGATGACATCGCCCTCATTTTTGATACCGCGGCTAATTTTAAAGAAGTTATCAATCGACCCATCAAGAAAGTCCCCTCACTGCGCGATATCACCATTGCCAATATCTTTTTCGAGAACTCTACCCGTACCCGTCTTTCGTTTGAACTGGCCGAAAAGCGCCTCTCGGCCGATGTGGTAAACTTTTCTTCCAGCAATAGCTCGGTAAAGAAAGGAGAGACTTTATTGGATACAGTAAATAATATTTTGGCCATGAAGGTAGATATGGTGGTAATGCGCCATGCCAGCGTTGGCGCTCCGCATTTTCTTACCCAGCATATCAAAGCCAATGTGATTAATGCAGGAGACGGTACCCATGAGCATCCTACCCAAGCTCTGTTGGACGGATTCAGCATGCTACAAAAGCTGGGCAGCCTACAAGGCAAGAAAGTAGCTATCATTGGTGATATTTTGCACTCACGGGTGGCTTTGTCCAATATCTTTTTGCTCAAAAAGATGGGCGCTGAAGTGATGGTATGTGGGCCTAAAACCCTACTTCCTCGCCATATCGAAGCCTTAGGCGTGAAAGTGGAACTCGAAGTGAAAAAAGCCTTGCAATGGTGCGATGTGGCCAATGTGCTACGCATACAGCTCGAACGCCAACAGATTAAGTATTTTCCTTCCCTGCGCGAATATTCCTTGTACTACGGCATTAATAAGAAAATGCTTAGCGAGCTCGATAAGGAAATCGTGATTATGCACCCCGGCCCTATTAACCGCGGGGTGGAACTATCCAGCGATGTGGCCGATTCAGAGCATTCCATCATTCTGGAACAAGTAGAAAATGGGGTAGCCGTGCGTATGGCCGTGCTGTATTTATTGGCGCAGTCTTGATACTCTCCTGCAAATTTGTTTTTAATCGCAGCCTTAACTGCTAACTTTGCCTCTATAATTCATTCGCAATCAAATAATTTATGCAATACTATCATTCTATTATCGATACCATAGGCAACACCCCCTTAGTGAAACTCAACAAAGTGACCAAAGGAATTAAAGGAACGGTGCTGGCTAAGGTAGAGTATTTTAACCCGGGCAACTCAATGAAAGATCGCATGGCCATCAAAATGGTGGAAGATGCGGAGAAAGCAGGTTTGCTTAAGCCCGGAGGCACCATTATCGAAGGAACTTCGGGCAATACAGGTATGGGCTTGGCCTTGGCCGCTATTGCCAAAGGCTATAAGTGTATCTTCACCATGGCCGATAAGCAGTCTAAAGAGAAAATGGATATTTTGAGAGCCGTAGGTGCCGAGGTGGTGGTTTGCCCTACCAATGTTACGCCTGATGATCCACGTTCTTACTATTCGGTAGCCCGCAAGCTGAACCGCGATATTCCTAACTCATTTTATCCTAATCAGTACGATAACCTTTCCAATGCAGCCGCTCACTATGAAACTACCGGGCCGGAGATTTGGAGAGATACCGAAGGCAAAATCACCCATTATGCCGCAGGTGTAGGTACGGGAGGTTCCATGTGCGGAACGGCCAAGTATTTGAAAGAGCAAAAATCTTCTGTAGTTACGGTGGGTATCGATACCTATGGTTCGGTATTCAAGAAATATAAGGAAACGGGCATTTTTGATGAGAAGGAAATTTATCCCTACCTAACGGAAGGTATAGGGGAAGATATCTTGCCCAAAAATGTGGATTTCGATATGATAGACCACTTTGTAAAGGTAACCGATAAAGATGCGGCCATCATGACGCGCAGACTGGCCAAAGAAGAAGGCATGTTTGTGGGTTGGTCATGCGGATCCGCAGTGTACGGTGCCTTGGAATATGCCAAAGAACACTTGAAAGAAGACGATGTGATGGTGATTATCTTGCCCGATCACGGAACCCGCTACCTTGGCAAAGTATATAACGATGACTGGATGCGCGACCACGGCTTTTTGGAAGCCCGCGAATTTGCTACCGCCAAAGATATTGTGGCAAGCCGCAACGGAAGTAGCGCTTTGCTTACCGTAAATGCCAGCAGCAAGGTGGCCGATGCCATTAAGTTGTTCAATAAAGAAGGAATCAGCCAAATACCGGTGGTGCAGGGAGAAGAGTTTGTAGGGAGCCTAACCGATTCGAAAATCCTGGGCCAATTGATAGACGATGTGAGCATCAAAGATAAGTCGATTGCCGATGTGATGGATCCGTCTTTCCAGTTTGTGGCTTTAGACAGCAGCGTGGACGTGCTTTCCTCTATGATTAATAAAAACAATAAGGCCCTTTTGGTGCGCGATGAGGCCAATAAAGTACATATTATTACTCGCCACGACCTCTTGATGGCGCTTACTCAGTAAAATTGTTGTTTTCCAGATTAAATTTTTATTAATTTGAACATTAGGTAAACCCAACAAGAGTAAATAGCTTTTGTAAACGGCCGCCCACTGGGTGGCCGTTTCTTTTTTTACACCCTTCTGATACTTTTTTGCAGCAGGGATAGAGCCTGCCTGACGGCAGACAGGCCATTGTTTGAGCCTGCCAAAGGCAGACTGGCTCCGAAATGGCCTGCGTGTAGGCTTGGCGAGTGGCGAAAGCCCGGCCGCTGCCCTAAAATAATTCCAGCTGGTCGGGGAGCTGACGGAAGCTGAGGCGGTGCAGGGGACTGAGCCCGTGGGCTTGTATGGCTTGGCGGTGGGCTAGGGTAGGATAGCCCGCATTTTGTTGCCACTGATAGTGCGGATACTGTTGACTTTGTTCGCTCATAAAAGCATCGCGGTAGGTTTTTGCCAATACGGAAGCAGCTGCAATGGAATAATACAAACTATCGCCTTTCACGATGCAGGTGTGGGCAATGCCCGGATAGGGCGTAAAACGATTACCATCAATCAGCAGATGTTCAGGGACTTGCGGCAATTGCTCAATGGCGCGGTGCATGGCCAAAAAGGAAGCTTTGAGGATATTGATTTGGTCGATTTCCTGATTGCTGACCCAGCCTACGGCCCAAGCGATGGCTTCGGATTCAATTTCGGCACGTAGTTTTTCGCGCACCGAGGCTTTTAATTGCTTACTGTCGTTGAGCAAAGGATGGTGATAATCGGACGGAAGGATAACGGCCGCGGCCACCACCGGGCCGGCTAGGCAGCCTCTTCCGGCTTCATCGCAACCCGCTTCGCGTATATTTTCGTGCAAAAAAGGCTTGAGCATGATGCAAAGTAAATAAACCCCTCGCACATCAAAAACTAATCAGTAGTTTTGTGCCATGATAGACGAGCAGCACAATCCTTGGCAAACCCTTTCGAAAAAAGAGGTGTACGATAACAAGTGGATCCATGTGGAAGAGCATGAGGTGATTATACCGAGTGGGAAGCCGGGGATTTACGGAATGGTGCATTTTAAAAACAAGGCCATTGGGATTATTCCTGTCGATGACCAAGGATATACCTGGCTGGTAGGGCAGTATCGCTATCCTTTGAAGGAATATTCCTGGGAAATCCCAATGGGAGGAGGGCCAATAGAACAAGATGTGCTGCTTTCGGCCCAACGCGAATTAAAGGAAGAAACCGGACTGACAGCCGAGAAGTGGACTAAGATTATGCGCATACATACCTCTAACTCAGTAACAGATGAGGAGGGTTTTGTCTTCTTGGCGGAAGCACTAAGCCAAGGCGAAACTGAGTTTGAAGAAACCGAGCAATTGGCGATAAAAAAACTCCCTTTGCGCGAAGCCGTACAATGGGTGGAACAAGGAAAAATAACAGACGGAATTTCAATAGCAGGCCTTTTGTTGGCCGCACGATTACGAGGGATATAATTGATGATAGCAAATAAATACAAGCAGCACTTTAAGCAAACCTTCTGGATCGCTTTACCGGTGGTGCTTTCGCAGTTAGGCCACGTAATGGTGGGCGTGTTTGACAATATTATGGTGGGGCAGCTGGGCAAAACGCCTCTAGCGGCAGCTTCCTTGGCCAATAGCGTATTTTATGTGTTTTTCACTTTTGGACTTGGTGTTTCCCTGGCCGTAACGCCCTTTGTGGCCGCGGCCGATGGGGAAGGAAAGCCCAAAAAGGCGGGGCGCATGCTCTCGCATGGCTTATTGGTAAACACGATTTTTGGTATCGGCTTGGTGCTGATATTGGTACTGGCAAGCCCTGTTCTGCGTTGGCTCGATCAGCCCGAAGAGGTGGTAACGCTTGCTATTCCCTACTTGTGGATTATCACTACTTCTATTCTTCCCTTTTTGATTTTTCAGTCGTTCCGGCAGTTTGCCGAAGGACTTTCCATGACACGTCAGGCTATGGTAATTACCCTTTTGGCCAATGGACTCAATATTTTAGGAAATTACCTGCTTATTTATGGGAAGTGGGGTTTTCCGGCCATGGGTTTAAACGGGGCAGGTTGGTCTACCTTATTAAGTCGCGTAGTAATGGCCGTAGCGATGGCCTATTATGTGCTGAACAACAAACGCTTTAGGGCGTATTTGAAAGGCTTTCAGTTTAAGAAATGGAGTAAGAAAATCATCCGCGATTTGTTGAATATCGGTGTACCTACGGGGTTTCAATACATTTTTGAAGTAGGTGCCTTTGGAGCAGCCGCTATTATGATGGGCTGGTTTGGTACCGTACCTTTGGCCGCTCACCAAATTGCCATTAATCTGGCCTCTATTACTTATATGATGGCCTTGGGCATAGGGGCAGCCGCTACCGTGCGCGTGGGCAATCAGTGGGGGAAAAATGATATTCAGTCGCTACGCGATGCCGGATTTATGGCCTATGCCATGGCTATCATGTTTATGACGGGGGGAGCGGTTTTGTTTACCCTAGGTCGATACTTTCTACCCTCCTTGTATATTGATGATATCGCGGTGATAGAAGCGGCCGCCTCTTTTATGATTATTGCCGCTTTGTTCCAGCTTTCAGATGGTATTCAGGTGGTGGGCACCGGAGTGCTCCGTGGTATTTCCGATGCCAAAATTCCTACCCTAATTTGCTTCTTTGCCTATTGGGTGTTGGCATTGCCCTTATCGTATTTCTTAGGGCATAAATTAGGCTATGGTCCCATTGGGGTGTGGTACGGATTGTTTGTAGGGCTTTCGGTGGCGGGAGTGCTCTTGTTTATCCGTTTTCATAAGCAAACCAAGCGTTTACGAGCAGCCTCGAAGGAGGCCGCTGCGAAAGCGGCCTGATTTTTTAAACCCAACAAAACCTGTATTTTTAGCCCTATGTTTTTCCTCCGTAGGTTGTATTCTTTGTATGCGTTATTGGTGTTTGTGGTAGTATTCATACTGCTGCTTCCGCTTTTTATGCTCATAATCCCCATTAAACCCTTGCATCGGTTTACCGGGAGCTTGAATTACCTGTGGGGAATACTTTTCTTTGGGCTTATAGGTATGCCGGTAGTGCGGAAAATGGAAACCAAGCTAGATAAGCGCAAGGCTTATGTGTTTTGTGCCAATCATTTTTCTTATCTGGATATTCCTTCCTTTGCCTTTACGCCTGTGCCTTATGTGTTTGTGGGCAAAAGCGAACTTTCGGCTATCCCACTGTTTGGCTATATGTTCAAGCGCCTGCATATTATGGTGGATAGGGGAAACCTTCGCAGTCGGTATCAGGTAATTAAGCGTTCTCAGGAGGCCATTGATGAAGGCAAAAGTCTGGTGATTTTCCCGGAGGGAGGCATTATCACAAAAAATCCTCCTGAGATGGTGAAATTTAAAGACGGGGCTTTTCGTTCGGCTATTGACAAACAAATCCCTATTGTTCCAGTAACTATTCCAAGCAATTGGATAATTTTGCCCGATGATGGCCGATTTCTTCTTAATTTTGCCAAAATGCGGGTGATTTACCATAGCCCCATCGAAACTAAAGGAATGACCTTGGATGATGTAGAGCAGTTGAAGAATATGACCTACCAAGTAATTCAAAAAGCCCTTTGGGCCTATAATCCGCAGGCGGAAGAAGCACAAAGAACAGAGACACAGTATGAGTTTAATACATAAAGAAATGAAAAAAGTAGACCACGATACCCTCAAAAAAATGGCGCACCTTTCGCGTTTGGAGTTTGACCAAGCCAATGGGGAGAAGATGATCAACAGCATGAACGAGATTTTGGACTGGGTGGAAAAGCTCAACGAGATTGATACCGATGCGGTGGCTCCGCTTATCACCATGTCGGAAGAGGTGAACCAGCTGCGCGAAGATGTGGTAAAAGAGGAATTGCCTCATGAAAAAGGATTACAAAATGCTCCAAAGCGCGACTCTGATTATTTCCGAGTGCCGAAAGTAATGGAATAAAGATACATGGAAATAGATTTTTTTTGGCGGAAATGGCCGCAGTCCCAGAAGAACCTGTTTTTGGCTTTTCTGGGTTTGTTTTTTGTAGGCATACTAGGCAGTATCATAGCCTGGCTTTTTGGGGCATCCGGAGTTATTCAGTGGGAAACTCAAGCCCTGATAGAACCCGTGCAGGTGGTGGTCAAAAAACTAGGTCTCAATTTTATTGAGTTGCCCATCACTGCTGAGAGCTTGCGGATTACAGAAACCATCTATGGCAGCGATTTACAGATTTCGGTGGGCTATGCTACCCTGTTTTTTGTGGTTTTTTGCCTTTGTTGGATAGTGTTTTTGAGTACTACTACTTACCTGAGCCGCTTTTGGTATTTGGTAAGCATTCCTCTTTTTTTACTTATCCTTATTGGTTTTCGTTTAGAGCAATTGGGTTTTGTAGGTCAATACAATCACACCCTTATGGGGATTTCGATTGCTCTTTTTCTCTTACCCTCTTACTATTTTCACTCCTTTCGGCCCGAAAGTAGCCTTTGGTTGCGCATAGGTGTTTTCGCCTTCAATACGGCAGTTTGGGCAGGGCTGATTGTTTGGGGTAGCGAAATGTCCTTTCCATTGGTGCGGGTGATGCATTACGGGATACTGAGTCCTTTGGCCATTTTTGTGGTGTTTGCGGTTATTGTTGCCCATGATATTTTGGTAGGATTTATTTACCTACTTACTAAAAATCATGCTAGCGAGGAGAATAATCTCACCTCTGGTAATCACAAGCACCTTTTTGTTTTTGCGCTTATTTATTTGGGCAATCTGTTTGTAGCGTATTTATTGATATCACGCAGTGTAGATTGGTCCTTGCTATATATCCATCCTTTTGTATTATTCCCGATTTCAGCTCTGGTAGGCCTTTGGGCTATGCGCCAGCGGGTAGAGGCGAATTTCGAGAAAATATTGCCCTTCGAACCTTTGGGTTCTTTGCTGTATCTAGCCATGGCTGTGCTTAGCATGTTTACGCTTAGTTATTTTCATGTGACCAATAACGACCCTATGGTGGAGATTGCCGAAGACGTAATCCTTTGGTCACACATGGGCGTAGGCCTTTTGTTTATTGTATATGTATACGCCAACTATTTCTCTTTGCTAGCCGAAGGCAGGTCTGTGTATAAGATTCTGTACAAACCCATGAACATGCCTTATTTCACGGCACGCCTAGCGGGTGTGATTGGCATGGCGGCCTTCTTTTTTAAGTCGGATATGGTGTCTATCAACCAAGGTTGGGCGGGATACTATAATTATGTGGGCGATGTGTATGCTTTGGAAGAAGATGTCTTTACCTCTGAGCAATATTATAAATTGGGAAGCCAATACGGATATACCAATCATCGCTCCAACTATGCCTTGTATTCTTTAGCAAATAGTGTGGGTGATAAAAATGCAGCTAATTATTATTTGCAACAGGCGGTTAGGAAAAATCCGAGCCCATATGCCTATGCAAATCTTAGCTTAAACTTTGCCGAGCGCGAAAAATTCTTCGATGCACTTTTTGTGCTGCGCGAAGGTTTGGAGAAATATCCTGAAGAGCAGGCCTTACTGGTGAATATGGGCGTGCTGCTAGGTAAAACCCGCGTGGTAGATTCGGCCATGCAGTATTTGCAATTGGCAGAAGATGGGCCATTTGCCCAACAGGCGCGGTCAAATCAGCTGGCACTTATTGCCAAAGATAAACTTGAATTCGCTCTTGATTCCCTTTTGGGACAAGAATATCAGTATTTGCCCGCCCAGTCCAATCAATTACACTTACGCAATAGCCTGCTTTTGCCCCAACCGAATGAGCAGGGTTACGATTCTTTGCGCATCAATGGCTTTCAATTGGCTTGGCTGAACAATAGTGTGTTATCCGCCTTGCCTTTTATGGATTCCACTCAGGCACAAGTTTTGGCTTGGTATGCCAATGACTCCACCAATGCTGGCTTTTTCACAACTACTCAAATTCTTTATAGCCTTTCTGCTTTTGAGTCGGGCAATGTGCGCCAAGCCATTCCTTTGTTAGAAGCCAATAAACTGAGCTCTCGCCAGTTTTCTGGCTATTATGCCTACTTAATTGGCTGCATGGCCGCTGAGTATGGTCAGTGGGAATACGCTTCCCACTCTTTTGAGGAGGCGTACCAAAAAGGAGTGGCGTATGGACAAGCCGGAAAATGGATAAGCGACTTACACCTGGGCAAATGGAAAACATTGGCCGATAGCTTGAAAAACGAACCTATAGCTGAAGGAATAAAAGGAAATCAAGGTTTATATGCCCTTTGGGCAAGTATTACAGGTTCGGATAGTGTGCAAACGGAGCTTGCTACGTATTGGCGCGCCATGTTTGAGCCCGACTGGAATTTGACCGAACGCCTTCAAGCTATTCAGTCCATCTCTTCCGATATCTTAAAACACAGTAGCTATTATGATTTGATAATTGAAAAAATCAATCGAGGAAATCTATTCGAGGCCGAGCAAATTTTGGCTCAATGGGAACTGATAGCGCCTGCTGAGTTTTCCAAGGAGTTGCGCTTTGCCCAATTGCGCTTGGCTTTGGCCCAAAAGGCCGATAAAGCAGCGCTAGCCGCTTTACTTAGCGCACAGGATATTCAAGAAATGAATGATCCTTATGTGTTTTGGGCGCGAGCACAGGTTTTTCCCGAGCAAGCTGCGGCCCTGTATGCGCACCTGGCAAAAAACATCTTCTTTGAAGAAGGCGTAGTTGCCGCGGCTAACTATTTTGAGGTGCAAGGCAAATCGGATAAAGCATATTTGCTATTAGTGGAAGCTCTTCAGCACAATCCGTATAGTATACCTATTGCCAAAGCCTATGTATTGCAAGCCCTGCGTAATGGCCTGGATTCTTATGCCTACATGGTGCTTAATGACCTGAAAAAGAAAATGAAACCCGAAGATTTTTCAGGATTTGAGCAAGAGGTAAAAGGCTTGGCAAGTAAGGCAATGGATTGGAATCCCTAAAAAGAGTAAAAACTTCGTAAAATGTTCGCCTTTATGCGAAGCTTTTAAATAGTATTTTATATAGATTTTTTTGAAAAAGACCCCTCTTGGGTCTTTTTTGCATATCCGCCCAATCTGAAATGTTCATATTCTACGTACTTTCTTACGTAAGAATAAAATGCCCGTTTATTGTCAAAATGATTTCCAAAGGGCCATATACCTTTGAATCATTAACCCCGAAGAACATGAGACAGACATCATTTGAACATTTGACTATCAACGAGAAAGCCGGTGTAGTACTAGAAGAAGGAACCTATATTTCTACAGCTGAATTTTCAGGAATAGACATTATGCTCTACCGCCATGCGGATGAGTTTGTAGAGATTTGGTATAACCACATCAGCAAGAAAATCGAAAAGGTAGAACCCCTAGGCAAGAGGACAATTAACCCCCTGCTTAAACATTTATCGGGCTTCAATCTAAACTAAAACTCCAAGTGGCCGTTAAGGTGGAAAACTGGCCGCTTTTATACTAATGGGTTTGCGAGAGCGGTTTATATGTAAGATATTTACCCACACTCAAAACCTCGACCCTTGCGAATGAGCACCATCATTGAAACCACCGAAATCTCCAAAGTGTACAAAATGGGTAGTGAAACCATTCACGCCCTCAAATCCATATCCATTCATATCAATAGAGGCGAATACGTTGCCTTTATGGGACCTTCCGGTTCGGGCAAGTCTACCCTTATGAACATTGTAGGTTGCCTCGATACGCCCACCAGCGGGACGTATGTGTTGAACAACAATGACGTAAGCGACCTGACCGAAAATGAACTGGCTGAAATACGCAACAAAGAAATCGGCTTTGTATTCCAAACCTTCAACTTATTGCCACGCAGCAGTGCCCTTGAAAATGTGGCCCTGCCTTTGGTGTATGCCGGATTGAGCAAGTCGGCTCGTGAAGAAAAAGCCATGCACATGCTGGAGAGCGTAGGCTTGGGAAGTCGTGCGCATCACAAGCCCAATGAGCTTTCGGGTGGTCAGCGCCAGCGTGTGGCCATTGCCCGTGCCTTGGTAAACGACCCCAGTATCATCCTGGCCGATGAGCCTACCGGTAACCTCGATTCCAAAACATCTTACGAAATCATGGACTTATTTGCTGAGCTGCATAGTAAAGGCAATACTATTATCATGGTAACCCACGAAGACGACATCGCGCATTATGCGCACCGGATTATTCGCCTGCGTGATGGATTGATTGAATCGGATTTGGTGAACCAAAACATCACCGATCCCGCCCTGCTTAAGCAAGCCTTCGAAGCTAAATCTTAATTTCGGGTATGAAAATCTATACTAAAACAGGCGATAAAGGAACTACCTCGCTACTAGGCGGCACCCGTGTGCTTAAGTCTCACGACCGCATTGAGTCCTATGGCACGGTAGACGAGCTCAATAGTTATATTGGCTTGGTGCGCGACCAGGAAGTGAACCGCACGCGCAAAGAAATACTCAAAGAAATTCAAGATCGATTGTTTACCATAGGAGCTAATCTGGCTTCTGACCCGCAGAAAAGTGGTATGAAGATTCCGGATTTGAAAGAAAGCGATATTCAGCTACTGGAAAATGAAATGGATGCTATGGACAAGCAATTGCCCGAGATGCGTAATTTTATCCTTCCAGGAGGCCATCCCTCAGTATCGTATTGCCATATAGCGCGTTGTGTTTGCCGTAGGGCCGAGCGGTTGGCGATCAAATTGGCACAAGAAGAACCCGTGGCGGAAGAGGTGATAGTATATCTCAACCGTCTTTCCGACTACCTGTTTGTATTGGGAAGGAAGATGGCCGCAGAATTACAAGCAGAAGAAGTAGCTTGGAAACCAAGGGGATAAAAGGCCATAGCAGCCGCTCGTGTGCTTTTTGTCGAAAAACAAATCGATTTTAGTCACATTTTCTTAACTTGCAAGCTAACAACTGTTAGCATCATGACTGATACTCTTTCTATGCAAATAAAAAAGGTAAACCAATCCCGTATATCTGAGGTTGACTTTGATAATATCGCTTTTGGCAAGGTGTATTCCGACCATATGTTCATGGCCGACTATAAAGATGGGGAATGGACCAATCTTCAAGTGCTTCCTTACGAGCATTTGCGCTTAAGTCCGGCCAATTCAGCTATTCATTATGGGCAGTCGATTTTTGAAGGATTGAAAGCCTACAGAAGTCCCGAAAACGAAATCTTATTATTCCGTCCCATGGATAACTGGGCACGCCTGAACCGCTCTGCGGCTCGGATGTGCATGCCCGAAGTGCCTGAAGAGGTATTTATGAGTGGTTTGCAGGAACTTTTGAAACTAGATAATGCTTGGGTGCCGTCTAAAATTGGTTCATCACTATACATACGCCCTTTCATGTTCGCTACCGATGAGTATATCGGTATTCGTCCGTCTGATACCTATAAGTTTATGATATTTACCTGTCCGGTGGGATCGTATTATTCTGAGCCGGTGCGTGTACGTATCGAAACCAATTATTCCAGAGCTTACACGGGTGGTACGGGCTTTGCCAAATGTGCCGGAAACTATGCTGGAGCCTTATATCCGGCCAAGCAGGCGCAAAAGCTGGGCTATCATCAGCTGATTTGGACGGACGCTTCTTCTCACCAATACATTGAGGAATCGGGCACGATGAACGTAATGTTCCTTATCAACGATACGCTTATCACCGCACCCACCGGAGATACCATTTTGGATGGTATTACACGTAAAAGTGTACTTACACTGGCTCGTGAGTGGGGCGTGAAGGTAGAAGAGCGCAAAGTGTCTATTCTAGAAGTGGTAGAAGCCATAAAGAACGGTACTTTGAAAGAAGCCTTTGGTACCGGAACAGCCGCTACCATTGCGCCCATTGCTTTGCTGAATCATGATGGCGTAGACTATACCTTGCCAGCTATTGAAACCCGCGAGTTTTCCAATAAGATTTTGAAAACGCTCAACGACATTCGTTACGGGATAGCACCCGATACCCATAATTGGATTACCAAATTATAATCACAAGCCGATGGAAACCCCATCGGCTTTTTTATTTTCCCCTTTCCGGCCATTCGTAGCACATTGCAGCAAATCCTCCTATATTTGCATTTCATTTTTCAAGAGGTAAATATACATTCATGACCACAGAACAATTGAAAGATATAAAGGCTCGCGTTAATGCCTTGAGGGGGTATCTTTGACTACGACAATAAAGTTGTTGAACTAAACGAGAAAGAAGCGCTCACTACTGAGCCCGGTTTTTGGGACAATCCCAGTCACGCAGAAAAAACCGTTAAAGAAATAAAAGGAATTAAGCTCTGGACGGATAGCTACAAAGAAGTAGAAGCTGCCATGGAAGACCTTGAGGCACTCAATGAATTCTATGAAGCGGGTGATGTAGAGGATGCCGAAATGGATGCCGAGTATCACAAGGTACAAAACCAAGTGGAAGAGCTGGAGCTAAAGAAAATGTTGAGTGATGAAGAGGATCAACTCAGCGCTATTATTGAAATCAACCCAGGTGCCGGTGGTACCGAAAGCAACGATTGGGCTTCTATCTTATACCGCATGTACCTTATGTGGGGAGAGAAAAACGGATACAAAGTAACCCAGCTCGACTACCAAGAGGGCGAGGTGGCCGGAATAAAGTCTGCCTCTTTGCAATTCGATGGGCCATTTGCCTACGGAAAGTTGAAATCGGAAATAGGGGTACACCGTTTGGTGCGCGTATCGCCTTTCGATAGTAATGGCCGCAGACATACCTCTTTTGCCTCTATTTATGCATATCCAGTGGTTGACGATAATATTGATATCCAAATCAATCCAGCTGACATTGAAATGCATACTTCACGATCAGGTGGTGCAGGTGGTCAGAACGTAAACAAGGTAGAAACCAAGGTGCAACTTACGCACAAGCCTACGGGAATTGTGGTAGTGTGTCAGGTAGAACGCTCACAGTTGGCTAACCGCGAACGTGCCATGCAAATGTTGAAATCACGGCTTTACCAATTGGAGGTGGAGAAGCGCAATGAAAAAAGAGCCTCGGTAGAGAACTCTAAAAAACGTATCGACTTTGGTTCACAAATCCGCAACTACGTGTTGCATCCGTACAAACTCATCAAAGATGCCCGTACGGGCGTTGAGCGTACCGATGTGCAGTCTGTGTTGGATGGAGATTTAGACGATTATATCAAAGCATTTTTGATGCAACAATAACAGAATGGTGGCCGAGTGTCACCATTTTTTTTTGACTATGAAAAAAGAGAAAGAAGAAAGCATTTATAGCGGACAGTTTATCCTGCTTTGCCTGAGTTCGTTTTTGTTTTTTGCCAGCTTCAACATGATCATCCCGGAGCTTCCCAATTACCTTACTCAGTTGGGCGGTGCGGACTACAAAGGGTTAATCATTGCCTTGTTTACCCTTACCGCAGGTTTTTCGAGGCCATTTACCGGAAAGTTGGTAGACAAAGTGGGGCGCGTGCCTGTGATGGTAATAGGAGCCTTGGTAGGAGCCATAGCTAGTTTGATGTATCCGCTTATCAGTTCGGTGGCGGGATTTTTATTGATTCGCTTTTTTCATGGTTTTTCGGCCGGATTTAAACCCACAGGTACGGCTACGTATTTGGCCGATGTGGTTCCGGAAAATAGAAGGGGAGAAGCCATGGGCATGTTGGGACTAGCCGGAAGCTTAGGCATGGCTTCGGGACCCGCTTTGGGTAGTCAGATAGCGCTTGCATTTCCGATAGAATACCTATTTTATGCTTCTTCACTGCTTTCTGTATTATCGGTAGCGATTTTATACCGATTGAAAGAAACCTTGACGGACACCCAGCGCTTTGCTTTGCCCATGCTGAAAATACAGCGCCATGAGATTATCGAAGTGCGGGTGATGCCGCCCTCCATCGTGATGATTTTTTCGGTTTTTGCTTTTGGTACGGTACTCACTATCATCCCAGATTTTAGCGAACACCTAGGTATTCGAAACAAAGGGTTGTTCTTCACTACCTTCACCCTAGCCTCTCTTGCAATTCGTTTTCTGGCAGGCAAAGCCTCCGACCGATACGGGAGGGTGGCGGTGTTGAAAGTGGGCGCAGCTTTGCTCTCGCTGGCTATGTTTGTGGTAGGAATGGCCAAAACGCCTTCTGAGCTTTTGGTGGCCGGAGTCCTTTTTGGTGTAGCCCATGGTATGAATGCACCTACTTTATTTGCCTGGACCATTGATTTAAGTCAAGAATCCCTGAGAGGAAAGGCTTTGGCTACCATTTATATTGCTTTGGAAGTGGGCATTGGCTTAGGAGCTATTGTATCAGGATGGGTATACGGAAATCAGGCAACAAATTTTTCCTACACTTTTTGGCTGGCCGGTGCGTTGGCATTCCTAGCTTTTCTATATTTGCTGTTCTTCCAAAGAAGAAACACCCTTAGCCCTCAGTGATGAAACCGATTAAGAAAAGCCTTTTGGTGGCCTACCTGCTGGTAGTTATCCTGCATCTTTATGCCATTATAGTGGGAGATGAATCCATTGTACGGTTTACAAAACCGATTCTGATGCCCTTGCTCCTTGCTTTTGTGATGCGCTCTTTACCTTCAACAGCGTACCGCTTGCCCTTACTAATGGGCCTATTCTTTTCATGGTTGGGCGATATACTGCTGATGCATCAAACTGATAATTCCCTTTTCTTTGTTTTTGGTCTTTCTGCCTTCCTCATAGCGCATATTGCCTATGTGTGGGCCTATGCTAAGGCACAGGGAAAGAGCGGAATCCCAAGTGTGTATAAATTGGGAGTGAGTCTGGTGTTTTTAGGCTATGCGGGTTTCTTTGTCTATCAATTATGGGCCGATTTAGGGGAGATGCGAATCCCCGTCACCTTATACGCTTTGGTAATTAGTGCCATGCTATCGGCAGCGGCATTCCGACTGAAGGCCACCACAGCGGAAAGCTTTCGATGGGTGCTATTGGGGGCTTTGTGTTTTGCCCTTTCCGATTCCCTATTGGCGGTGAATAAGTTTAGCGAGGCGATTCCCAATGCTTCTTTTTTAATCATGCTTACCTATACCTTGGCACAAGGGGCTATTGCTTGGGGAATGATAAAATACCAAAACTATGACGATGCAAAAAGAGTGCTATAACTGCGGTGAAACGCTGAAAGGGGAATTTTGCCATGCTTGCGGGCAAAAAGTGAGGAAAGAACGCTTAAGCGTAAAATACCTCCTTACCGATTTTTTTTCTAATGTATTCAATGCCGAAAGAGGGGCTATTCCTACCACACTCTTATTGTTAAAATCGCCTGAGGTGGTAGTAAAAGATTTTATTCGGGGGAAAACGCAGTCTTATGTAAATCCTTTTAAGTACGTATTTTTCTTAGCGACTCTATCCGCAATCGCGGCCTCTTTTATTGATTTTGAGGCATTAAAGCCTAGTCAAATGTTTAATACTCCATCCAACCCTGAATCGGAGGAAATGGGGAAGAATATAATTGATATTCTTCGACAGTACTTTACTGCCATACAATTGCTTATCGTACCCTTATATGCTTGGGTGTCCTATCGAGTATATAAAAAGGAGGGATATAACTATGCTGAGCATGTCGCTATGGTTTGCTATTTGTCGGGCTTTATGACCCTAATCTCTACCATTGGAATGTTACCATTTACCATTTCCGTAGATTTGATGCCTTATTATAACACCTTCAATCTGCTTTTTAATATATATTTTGTTTTCGCTTATTATCGCATAGGAAGTAAAAAAGGCCTCCTGGGTATTTTGAAGGCCGTATGGTTTGTGGTATTGTTTTATTTATTGTTAGTATTGTTTTTTGCAAGCTTAGGATTTATTTGGGTGCTTGTTAAATAGAGTATTTAATACTTGATTCCCATTTTTTTGTATACAAAATGCATGAGCCAAGCCGGCCCAATCAGTAGAAATTGAAGGTCCTTGAAAAAGGAAGGTTTTTTTCCTTCTACTTTATGACCATAAAATTGACCTATCCAGGCGGCAACAAATACTCCGATACTGATTAGCCAAAGGTTCCAGCCATTTTGAACAATGGCATTGGCCACAAAGGTGCAAGCCAAAGTGAAGGCCAGCATACCTATCGCTAGCGGGAAGGAAAGGCTGATATAATACACCAGTACAATCACCAAGGTGAGGGTAGCCCAATTGGCCCAGCTTCCCAGCCATTCGCCTAGGGTGGAGCTAAGAATTCCCGAAGGGATAGACCAAATCAAACCTACTACGCTGAAAAAAATCAGCGGTACGCAAATCCAGTGTATGGTTTTGTTGGTGGCATTCTGATGGCTCTCGCCATATTCATTTAAAAGCATGTCAATCTTTCTCATGGTATTTCGTTTTCTTGATTATACTTTCATTTTTACTTTATCCCAGCTCTTTATCTGCCAGTTTACTTGTCCTGTGCAGATGTGATTGCCAGCGGTGTCGTAGGTTTTTACCTCACATATTATGTCGGTAGATTCTGCGCTTTTGAGCGGAGTCAGTATGTGGCTTTCCAACCATTCGTTGGTGATTTCAAACTGCGCTTTCACACCCATCTTACCTTGGTAATGGTAGTCCATGCTCAAGGTTTTTAGAATGATGCGGTACTTGGCCGGGTCGAGGCGTGAGATGAGCAATACTCCCGTGGTAAATTCCGATAAAGTGGCTAGGGCACAGGCATGAATCCCACGAATGTGGTTAAAATTGGACGATTTATAGGGTAAACTAGTTGCAATGCTCTGATCGCTTAAGGCTTCCACCTTGAACCCGTGCGGTTTGTTAAACGGAATCATGCGGGCAAGGCCCCAGTTGAGGAGCCAAAGGTAAAATTTGGACGTTTTTGCCTTTTCTAAAATCTGTGCTGTGTTCATACGCATTTAAGTTAAATATTTTTTGGATTAAACCTCCAATTCCCGGTTTTTTACCTTTGCTAATTATTTTACAAGTATGCTAAGTTTTTGGGAGAAGCAATCGTTTGTGGCCTATGATTATGTAATCGTGGGAGGCGGAATTGTAGGTTTATCTACCGCTATTTCTTTACAAGAAAAAGCCCCCAAGGCGCGCGTGTTGGTGCTAGAGCGTGGCCTATTGCCCAGCGGTGCCAGTACCAAAAATGCCGGATTTGCCTGCTTTGGAAGCGCAACAGAGTTAATTAGCGATATAAACACCATGGGCGAGGAGGCCGCTTTGGAATTGGTGAAGCTACGCTGGGAAGGCCTGCAATTGCTCGAAAGACGCTTGGGAAAGGAGCGTATGGGTTTTGAACGCCTAGGTGGATATGAGCTTATCCGCTTGCCTGAGCTATATGCGCTTAATTTTATAGATAAATTGAACGATTGGCTTGAACCCATCTTTGAACAAAAAGTATTTCTAGAGCGACCCGAGCTAATTTCCCTCTTCGGCTTCAATAAAAAGGAAGTACGCCATATCATAGGTAATCCTTTTGAGGGACAAATCCACACAGGAGAAACTCTGAAAAACTTGTATCGAATGGCTACGGCAATGGGGGTAGAGGTGATTACCGGAGCGGAGGTGCATTCCTTTCAGGAAGAAGAAAACAAAGTGAAAATATGGGTACGAAATCCGGTAAATCGCTCCGAAGAATTTGCCTATGAAGCGCAGCAACTAATCGTTTGTACCAATGCATTTACTAAAAAACTGCTCCCGCAACTACCGCTTAAGCCGGGAAGGGGCATGGTGCTGGTGACCAAGCCAATGGCAGAAGTACCTTTCAAGGGAACCTTTCATTACGATGAAGGCTTCTTCTATTTCCGCAATGTAGGCAATCGGGTATTGTTTGGTGGAGGAAGAAACTTAGCGATGGAGGAGGAGACAACTACTGAATTTGGAATTAATGCACGGATTTTCGACCGCTTAAAAAAGGATTTGAAAGAAGTAATCTTTCCGAATCAGCCTACGGAAATCGAAATGGCATGGAGTGGGATTATGGCTTTTGGGGTTGATAAACAGCCGATTGTACAGCGTGTTTCTCCCCGAATGCTCGTGGGGGTTCGTATGGGCGGCATGGGTGTAGCCATAGGGAGCAAAGTAGGCGAAACCTTGGCCTTGCAGGTTTTAGCCTAGCAAAACTTAAAAGATTTAGTAAATTGCCGACCGAATATATTGGACAAAATGGATAAAACCCAAAGACAGCCCTATTTGTGGGAAGCCCTTCTTCCTATACTTTTCTTGATTATCATGCTCACTTTGAATGTGTTAATTTTCAAAGATGATGCGATATCCGGTTCAAATCAAATTGTACTCATACTCTCGGCTACGGTTGCTGCATTAGTGGCCCTACGAATGGGCTATACGTTTGATTACCTGCTGGACGGGGTGGTGAAAAGTATAAATTCGGCTATGTCAGCCATTTTGATTTTACTCCTTATCGGGGCCTTGGCCGGTACCTGGATGCTCAGCGGGATTGTTCCCGCTATGATTTATTACGGCCTTCAGATATTGAGTCCTGCCATTTTTTTGGTAGCGGCTTGTATTATTTGTGCAGTGGTTTCGGTGGCTACCGGAAGTTCTTGGTCTACCGTAGCTACAGTAGGGATTGCCCTTTTGGGAATCGGAAGAGCCTTGGGCTTTGATGATGCCATTATTGCAGGGGCCATTATTTCCGGAGCTTATTTTGGCGATAAGATTTCCCCTTTATCCGATACTACCAATCTGGCACCTGCCATGGCGGGTACCGATTTGTTTACCCATATTCGCTACATGTTGTATACTACGGTGCCAAGCATTACCATCACTCTAATTATTTTTCTAATAATGGGATTTACCGGGAATGAAGAAGCTTCGGTAAACGATATTGCGGCCGTTACGAAAGCCATTTCAGAGAAATTTACCATTAATCTCTGGCTGTTCATTGTGCCGGTAGTGGTAATTGGCATGATATTGAAAAAAGTACCTGCCATTCCTGCTTTGCTGATTGGTGCTTTGCTGGGTGGAGTTTTTGCAGTGATTTTTCAGCCGCAAGTGGTGGCTGAAGTAGCCGGAGATGTACAGGGAGCTGCCAAACAAGGCTATATGGCCGTAATGAAGGCACTTTATGGAAGTATCAGTGTTACTACCGATAATGAAACCGTAAACGAGCTGCTTACTACCAAAGGAATGGCCGGAATGCTCAATACCATTTGGCTGATTTTGTGCGCTATGATTTTTGGCGGTATTATGGAAACCAGCCGTATGCTTCACCGCATTACTTCGGCTATTATTGGTATGGCAAATTCTACGGGCTCATTGATTGCCTCTACGGCCGGAACTTGTGTGTTCTTCAATATCACTGCTTCTGATCAGTACTTGGCCATAGTGGTGCCGGGGAGGATGTACGCACAGACCTTTAAAGACAGAGGCTTAGCACCAGAAAACTTGAGCCGCACCTTAGAGGATAGCGGAACAGTTACCTCTGTGCTGATTCCTTGGAATACCTGCGGGGCAACTCAGGCATCGGTGCTGGGCGTGGCTACCTTCACCTATGCGCCTTACTGTTTCTTTAATATCATAAGCCCCTTTATGACGATCCTGTTTGCGTATCTGAATATCAAAATCCGTAAAATTAAACCTGAATAACACCGGAGTTTCATGTTTCCCAAGTCTATTACCAAAGAGGAAATTAACCAACTGCCCATTGGCCACTATGAGGGTGAAATTGTGATGGTAGAAACGGCCGATGCGCTTGCAGAGGCCAGTAAGGAGCTTATGGAATTTCCGTATTTGGGCTTTGATACCGAAACTCGCCCCGCTTTTCGCAAAGGCGATTATTATCCTATTTCCCTGATTCAGATTGCCAGTCCGGAAAAAGTATACCTAGTTCGCAACCAGCTATCGGGTTTTCACCCGCTTCTGAATCGCTTATTTTCTTCCGATCGCACTTTAAAAATAGGGGTAGGGCTGCACGATGAACTCAAAGAACTGAACAAAATGTATGCGTTTCGTCCCCAAGGCTTTGTGGATTTGAACAAGCTGATGGGAGAAATAGGGGTGCAGAACATTGGCGTAAGGAATATGGCGGCCATTTTTTTGAATTTCCGCATTTCCAAAGGCCAGCAAACTACCAATTGGGAGCGCGAAGAGCTCACCGATAAGCAAAAAATATATGCCGCTACCGATGCCTGGGTGTGCTTGGAGATTTATCAGAAGCTTAAAAACTGGGCGCTGATTGATTAATTAATCAGCCAAGGTGCAACCCGCTTTGAGCAATTTCTCAGTAATGATTGGGGCTTGTTTTGAGCGCATCCGAAGTTTTAAACGGCATTGCAGATTGAATTCCTGATTGTGTACCTGAGGCTCATATTCTTTCACTATCCGCATTACCTCGTTCATAACCTCGTAGGTGAAGAGGAATTCTGCGTCTTCAGTTACTAGCTTTTCTACTAATTCGGCTTGGTCTAGGGCCTCTTGTGTGGCGGTTTTGTAGGCAGTTATTAATCCACCCACACCGAGTTTGGTGCCTCCAAAATAGCGTATCACTACTACCAATACATCCGAAATTCCCTTAGAACGAATCTGGCCTAAAATCGGGTCTCCGGCTGAGTGGTTGGGCTCGCCATCGTCATTGGCGCGGTAGATGTGTTGATTTTTCCCCAGTGCATAGGCGTAGCAATGGTGCCGCGCATCAAAGTATTTCTTTCGTAAGTCGGTCAAATGGCCTTTGATGTAGTCTTCGGTTGCCACAGGAAATGCGAAGGACAGAAATTTACTGCCTTTTTCTTTATACAATCCGCTGCTTTCTTCTTTTATGCTTAGGTAGATATCTTCGTCCAAACTACTCATGCCCCGAGGGATTTTGTATTTTAGCACGAAATTACGGATGCATTTGTATAGACATAGCGATTGGTATGCTTTTTCTGAAGAAATCCCTTCGGGTTACTCTTCACAGCTGCCCGATTTTCTGTACTACCATCCGGCTCATCTCCAAAGTAAAAACCTGAGCCTTTTTCAATCCTTTTTCATCCTTTCTATTCCCAATAAATTGTGTCTTGCACAAATTAGCTTTGTGAGGAAATGGGAAGAAGCCCATAGCTTGCCTATGAGTTCCTATGCAGGACTTATTGGAACAGAGTCCATAGCAAAGGATGTGTTGACTGATTTTTTTCTTTGGATAAGGCAATCGCTAGCAAGCAAGGGCGTAAAAAAACTACACTGGGTGCAAACCCCTGCTGTGTTGGGTGGTTTAACGTTTGAAGTACCTGAACTGGCAGAACTAAAGGAACACATCAAAATCGGTCATTACTTGCCTATTGATGCGAACGATTTTTCGGAGAAAGTGCATACTATGCAGAAACGCAAACTGAAAAGAGCACATCAAGAGGGCTGGAAAATCCATCAAGCTCCTGTTGAACAAGCCGAAGAAGTGTTTGAACTCTTAGAAAAGTGGCGGATGAGCTCGGAAAAACCGCTTTCGCTTACTAAGCAGGATTTTATGCAACAAGTGCAGGCTGCTCCCGAAGCCTATGGTTTTTGGTTGATAGAAAAGCAAGGACACTATGTAGCCGGAACGATAAGCGTACGCATCAGTCAAGATGTTTTGTACCATTTTTATCCGGCTACCGCTCCCGAGGCTAAAACAGAAAGCCCGATGGTATTTCTCACAGAGTCCTTGTATGATCATGCGCAAGCCAAAGGCTATCGCGTAATTGATTTGGGTACTTCGGAAGTAAATAATGCTATATTGCCCTCTCTCGTTCAGTTTAAAGAAAGGATAGGAGGGCAAGTGTATCATAAGTCAGTACTTGATTGGGAATTGTAATACATGGGTTTTATAAAAGATAGTCTGGAAACTTCTTTGGGGGTGGCCGCCAAAGTAATTGGGAGCTTGTTTTTGAACAAGGTTTTTGCACTTTTCTTTGGTGCTGCCGGAATATCCCTTATAACTCATGTGCAAAATTACCTGTCCATTTTGGTACAGATTCCTATGGATGGAGTCAATCGCGGCTTCATCCGTAATTTTTCTCATTTACCCGACCGCGAGCAGAAAACCGCCCTTTTGGGCAATAGTTTCTGGCTGTCCTTACTGATTCTCCTGCTTACTTGGGGCCTATATGCGGTATTGTTCCCCAACTGGACCGAAGTATTTGGAATCCAAATTCATTCCCTAGGCTTTCAATTACTTTTGTTGGCTGCGGTGGTGGGAATGATTTTACAGGCCTTGCTGCTCAGTGTATTGCAAGCGCGGCAACAGTTTATGCGCCATAGCTATGGGCAACTTTTGCTGGCCTTGGTACAAATGCTGTTTTTGGGTGGTAGTCTGTACTTTGGAGGCGTGCAAAAAGCCATTGAGGCTTTTCTTTGGAGCCATATTAGTGGTGGTTTGCTATTGGTTTTTATAGCCGTGGTTCAATACCGTAAGCAGATTGTTTGGAGCAAACTATGGAGTGTAAATTACTCCCGTCCGCTGTCTGGCTTTATTTGGATGGCTTTGAGTGTTCTTTTATTTGGTAAGACTATCGATTTTTTGGTGAGAGCCTTCAGTATCGATCGTTTTGGGGCAGAACCTACGGGTCTTTGGCAGTCGGTGGTACGCCTTTCCGATATGTACATCATGTTGTTTATTTCGGTAGTAGGTTCGGTGTTTTATCCGGGAGTCAGCCGTTTGATTTTTGATTTCGAGGCCTTGAAAAAATACATTCGCGAAGTTTTTAAGGTACTGATTCCCGTTCTCTTGGTTTTTTTTCTGGTCTTGTACGGCATGGGCGAATGGCTGCTACGCTTGTTTTATACCCGCGATTTCATCTCAGCAAAGGTTTTTATGCCTTACCAATTCATAGGCGATTTTTTGGCTATGTGCTCCTTTTTATTGGCCTATGTGCTCTCCGCACAAGCGCGAACCATTACTTTTATTGCTATTCAGGCGTTTTCAGCGGGCATTTACATGCTTTGCATTTACGTTTTCCTTAGCGAATGGGGAATAATGAGCTTCGCCATGGCCCACATGGTGCGCTACATGCTTTTCTTTCTACTTTTGGTATACCTGAACCGTAAGCTGCTGAACTAATGGCTAATGAGAAACTTCCGCTCGTCTCCATTATTTGCGTGTGCTATCAGCATAAAGCCTACATTACTAATGCCCTGCGTTCCGTAGTGCAGCAAACCTATCCGCATTGCGAGCTTATTATTGTAGATAATGGTAGCACAGATGGTAGCGTAGAAGAAATCAAGTTTTTTCTTACTCAGCATCCTGATGCACAGGCGATTTTCTTCGAGCAGACCAAAACCTATCCGGCAGCATTTAATGAGGGGCTCAAAAGAAGTAAAGGCGACTATATTATTGATTTGGCGGGCGATGATATGCTACTTTCACAAAGGGCCGAATGGGCGGTGGAGAAAATGCAAGAGGAAGAAGGATTGGGTGTACAGTTTACCGATGCTATTTTGATTTCACAGGAGGGTCATTATTTAGGCTTGCATTCAGATGCTTACCCACATGAAAGCATTCCTCAAGGGATGATTTATGAGTATTTGCTCTCCCGCTATTTTCTTTTGGCCCCTACCATGTGTTTTAGAAGGAAAATGCTCGAAGAAGTGGGTGGATACGATGCCAGCCTGCATTTTGAAGATTTTGATACCTGGGTACGAACCGCCCAGCGATGGAAATACCAATACATTCCCATCCCCACGGTGAGGCGAAGAATCCATGATAAATCCTTATCCCAAGCACAGAAAAAAGGAAAGAATGCTCATCTGATGGATGTATACAAAGTGTGCTGCAAAGCCTTTCTTCAGCATACCTACAAAAAAGAAGAGAGGGCTTTACTCCAGCGCATACGCTATGAAATGGGACATGCTTTGCGACAAGGAAGATGGGCTATCGCGGGACGATACCTGATTTTATCCCTGCAAATTCTGCTGCGTTACCATAAAATGTCCTAAATTCATACGAAAAGCCAATGCTATGATTCTTCCCGATGCCCGTCCGGTTCAGTATTCGCGTACCACCATTACCGAACTCATGATTCCTTCTTATGCCAATTTTGGTGGAAAAATCCATGGAGGTATTTTGCTTTCTTTGATTGATAAGGTAGCCTATGCTTGCGCCAGTAAGCATGCGGGCAATTATTGCGTAACGGTTTCGGTAAACGATGTGGAGTTCTGGCAACCCGTGGAAGTGGGCGACCTGGTGAGCCTTCATGCTTCGGTGAATTATGTAGGGCGAACCAGCTTAGTTGTGGGGATTAAAGTGATTGCTGAAAATGTGAAACAAGGGACGGTGAAGCACACCAACACCTGCTATGTAACCATGGTGGCCAAAGGCGATGACAACAAGCCTACCGAGGTGCCCGAGTTGATTTTGGAAACCAAAGACGATGTGAGGCGATTTATTGAAGCGGTGCGGATGCGCGCCATCAAACGGATGGTAAAAGAGCAGCTCGATGATGTCAAATCAACAGTGGAAGTAGCAAAAGCAAAAGAAATCCTGAAAGAGGAGCGTTGCCGGATTACCTACGAAATCTAAAGACCTTTATCTTCGATTATCCTCCCCGCTAAGCATAGAAAGGTAACTTTCATAGCGCGTCTCCGGAATGGTTCCGGCCTGTACTTGTGCCAATACCTCACAGCCGGGTTCGTGCACATGGGTGCAATTGTGAAAGCGGCATTCGCCCAGAAGGGCACGCATTTCGGGGAAATAATGAGCCAGTTCTTCTTCTTCAATATCCACCAAGGCAAGCTCTTTAATGCCCGGAGTGTCAATCAAAAAGGTATCATCAGGAAGGAGGAACATCTCTGCAAAAGTGGTGGTGTGCACGCCTTTGTTGGCAAAGCTGGAAATTTCAGATGTTTTTTGTTGGATACGGCTATCCAAGGCATTGAGGAGGGTAGATTTTCCGGCACCCGAGTGGCCCGAAATCAACGAAGTTTTTCCTTTAATGAGAGCTTTAAGCGGATCGAGTCCGGTTTGTTCCGTGGCCGATATCGCCAAGCAGGTATAGCCAATGGAAGTATACAAATAGGCAATGGCCTCTTGGTATTCGCGTTCATCTTCGCTCAGTAAATCGGTTTTATTGAAAACCAAAACAGCCGGAATACGGAAGGCCTCGCATGAAACCAAAAAACGGTCGATAAAGCCCAAAGAGGTTCTCGGTTGTTTGAGGGTAACTAAGAGTAAGGCTTGATCTACATTGGCCGCTATCATATGGGCAGAATGCTTATTGTGGGGTGATTTCCGTATCACATAATTCTCTCTCGGCTCAATATCAGTGATAATGGCGGTTCCTTCTTCTCCCTCTTCCACTTGAAAGACCACCCAGTCGCCTACCGCAATGGGGTTGGTAGTTTTCAGGCCTTCGTTACGAAATTTCCCTCGCAAGCGGCACTCGATCAATTGCTTGTCTTCGGTAAGTACCTGATACCACGACCCGGTCGATTTGATTACTTTTCCCTTCATAGGCTCGGTAAGGTTTTTAGCTGCGACAGGATAGCCTCGGTAGCGCCCGTATTGCTTTTTACATATTCTTTTATCAAAAGGCGGGTTTTTTGGTCGAGTTCAGGCTGATTCCAAAGCCTCATAAAGGCTTCCGTAAAGGCCTCGGTTGAACCTATAGCAAAAGCTCCTTGAGCTGCTATCAAGGCCACCGCTTCTTGAAATTTTTGATAATTTTTATTTCCGAAAAACACGGGCAAACCAAAAGTGGCCGCTTCCAAAATATTGTGCAATCCTTTACCAAAAGCCCCTCCAATATAGGCATAATCCCCGTATTGATAGAGCGAAGAGAGCATACCCATATTGTCAATTAGAAGAATGCGATGCTGGGAAGCTTGAAAATCTTCAAAAGCGGAAAAGCGAATGAGTGTATTGCCCAATTCTTGCTCAAAAAACTGAATAGTGGCCGCATCAATTTCATGCGGGGCAATGATCCATTTAAGTTCAGCCGGCCCTTGTGTGATGAAGGATTTTAATACCTGCAAATCTTCTTTCCAGCAGCTTCCTATCACCATGATTTTGTTTCCTTGGCGGAAAACTTCGGCTTGAGGAATGGCTTTCGCTTGAGCCGCAATGGTGGCTACACGGTCGAAGCGGGTATCGCCTGCTATGCTTACCTTGCTGATACCAATTTGCTGAAGGAGCTTTTGAGATGCTTCATTCTGCACAAAAAGGTGTTGGAAAAAGCCGAGAATATTGCGGTAAAATCCTCCATATCCGCGAAAGAATATCTGTTCTTTTCGGAAGATGCCCGAGACCAAAAATAGGGGGATTTGACGTTGGTGCAAAGTGCGGAGATAATGATACCAAAACTCATATTTGACAAAAAATACCACCGAGGGATTTATGCAATCAATAAATCGAGTGGCTTGTCGGGGCGAATCAAAAGGTAAATAAACAATGGCCGTGGGCAAGGCATAATTTTTTCGGATTTCATAGCCGCTAGGCGAGAAAAAGCTCAGCACGATTTTATATTGCGGGTAGCGGGCCGTAAAAGCTTCCATGAGCGGTCGGCCTTGCTCAAATTCACCCAAAGAAGCGCAATGAAACCAAGCTACGGGCTGGGTATTGCCTTGCAGCGCCCTTTCCAAAATCGTAAAGGTTTCACGCCTACCGGCCAGCATCTTTTGGGCTTTGGAATGAAAAGGAGCCATCAGTCGCAGCAGAAGCGAATACATGGCAAGACCTACGCGATAAAAGATTAAACCCATGGTGCAAAATTAGCCGAATACCCTGATTTGCCAACAGAAGTAATCGGGAATGCCCTAAAAAAGAAAACCCCTCTAAAAGAGGGGCATTCTTAAACCTAAATGAACATGAAATTACAAATTAATGGCTGGCCAGATAGCTGGCTACGCCTTCGCGGGTGGCCTGCATGGCATCTTTGCCTTCGCTCCAGTTGGCAGGGCAAACTTCCCCGAATTTCTCCACGTGATGCAGGGCATCTACCAAGCGAAGGGTTTCGTCAATATTTCTGCCCAATGGCAAATCATTCACGGTTTCTTGTCTTACAACGCCATTCTTATCAATTAAGTATGTGCCGCGGTAAGAAACTGGGTTCCCTTGAAACACCAATTCATCATTTTCATTATACGCCCAATCTCCGGCCAATACACCAAAATTTTTGGCAATGGTTTTAGAGGAATCAGCAATCAAAGGATAGGTAACTCCGGCAATACCGCCTTTGTCTTTGGCTACATTTAACCATGCCAAGTGCGTTTCTTCTGTGTCGCAAGAGCAACCCACTACGGCTACATCTCTTTTCTCAAATTCAGCGAGCTTCTCTTGGAACGCATGAATTTCGGTAGGGCACACAAAAGTGAAATCTTTAGGATAAAAGAATAAAACCACATCCTTTTTGCCGATGTATTGCTCAAGGCTGAAGTTTTCAACGATTTCCTCACCGTTAATTACGGCAGGAGAATTAAATGAAGGAGCTTTTTTTCCTACTAATGACATGTTAATGGATTTTTATGAAATATGTATTTGTGTTGTTTACGGTTTCCAACTTATCTTTTACCAATGGGATATTTTCATCTTTTTAAGATAAATTATTGATTTTCAAATTTGTATAAAAGGTTTTTCTCTCCTGCTAGAAGGCTGCAAAAGTAGGAATAAATACTTGTTGTAACAAGCATACATGTAAAATACCGAATATGCGGTATGGTGATTGGGAAAAATAAAACAGATATTGCAGGTGGTAAAGTGCAAAAACCTTTAGTCTTTATTTATATTTGAATTTGAGCCATTATCTTAGAACAAAAAACACTATTCGTATGAAAAAACGTCTATCCCAAGTATTTGTAGGCCTACTCATGGTGATGTTTGCCATGGCATGGGCGCCCTCCGCGTATGCACAAGGAGCCGATGACATGATTAAATTCATCCTAGCCAGTAGAGGCGATGCTGAAAAAATCACAGAAAGTTATTCTGCTCCTTTTTTGAAAGGCTTTGGTTATGGCATTAATGCCGGCTGGAACAATACGGCCCGTCCTCATAAAACCCTAGGCTTTGATTTAACAGTTACGGTTAGCCCTGTATTCATTCCAGCTGCGGATGAGGTGTTTACCTTCAATAATGCCGAGTATACCAGTATTCAGCTCGCGCCAGGATCCTCTGATCAAATTTCTACCATTTTTGGCCCCCAGTATGAGAGCGGAGATGCGAATATTCCTGAATTGCAAGTTGAATTTGATGCGGGGAATTTTGAACCTGCGCTGGCAGGGGAAACAGTTACCGCTAACTTCCCTATGAATGCCGGTTTAGGTTTCAAGGAAGATATTGGGTACAACTTTGTTCCCATGCCTATGGCGCAGTTGAGTGTGGGTATTGTGAAAGGAACTGAGCTTAAATTACGCTATGTGCCTACCATTGCACTGGGTGATGCCGGAGAAATCGGTATGTTCGGTATGGGTGTGAAGCATGACTTCAAACAATGGATACCGGGCATTAAGCATTTGCCTTTTGATATGTCTGGTTTTATTGGTTTTACCCGTTTGAAAGCTAACTATGGAGTGGATTCAGAGTCCCTGGGTCTTACTTTGGCCAATGATGGTATCGAAGTTCGTAATCCTAATAACAATCAGGCAGCTGTTTTCTCATCAAACGGAACTGTAATCCAGGGATTTATCTCTAAAAAACTCCTATTCTTTACTCCTTATGTCGGTATTGGTTTTCAGCGGGTATCTACACGCTTAGCGATGGAAGGGGATTATGATATACATTTCCAAAATGCCACCTCACAAGGCAACGTGTTGGTAAATACGCCTCTTGATTTAAAAGTAGCAGAAGGAAGCCTTATGGCCAGTGTAGGTGCTCAGGTGAAAATCCTTTGGGTGCTTGCTATGCATGCGGAATATACGGTAGCTAAGTACAATACCTTTACTTTCGGCTTTGGTATCAATATTCGTTAAGCAGATCGATGCATAAGATACAGTAAAAGAGGAGCCAAATGGCTCCTCTTTTCGTAGTTAGCGTCCTTTAAAGTCGGCTTTACGCTTTTCTATGAAGGCATTCATGCCTTCTTTTTGGTCTTCAGAAGCGAAGAGAAGATAGAAGTTCTTACGCTCAAATTGAAGGCCTTCTTCTAGCGAGGTTTCAAAGGAGCGGTTTACGGCTTCCTTGGCCAATCGGGTGGCAATTGGTGACATCTCAGCAATTTCTTTGGCCAGTTTCATGGTTTCTTCTAGGTAAAGTGCCACGGGTACCACGCGGTTTACCAAACCATAGCGTTCAGCTTCTTCTGCGGAAATAAATTTTCCGGTTAGTACCATTTCCATGGCTTTGGCTTTGCCAATGGCTTTGGTCAAACGCTGGGTGCCACCTGCACCGGGCATCACGCCAATCTTGATTTCGGGCTGTCCAAATTTGGCTGTTTCTGAAGCGATGATCATATCGCAGGTCATAGCCAACTCGCAGCCACCACCCAAAGCAAAGCCCGATACGGCTGCTATCAGGGGCTTCTTGGTCTTTTTGATTTGGTCCCAGGTGCTAAATTGGTCTACTAGGTACATATCAATGGCACTTTTTCCTGCCATTTGTTTGATGTCGGCTCCGGCTGCAAATGCTTTTTCGTTGCCAGTGAGCACAATTACCCGCACCGAATCTTCGGCATCAAGCATTTTTAAGGCATCGCGCAGCTCGCCCATTAGTTGCAAATTGAGCGCATTTAGCTCTTTGGGACGATTCAGTTCTATTAAAGCAATGTGGTTTTGATATTGGGGGGTAACTTTGATAAACTCCATAGTGGTGATTTTTAGGTCACCAAAAAAAGAAATTGGTAGGCATATATAAAAGAAAAACCTCCTTTAAAAAAAGGAGGTTTTCTTAAGATGTTAAACAGGTGTATGAATAAAATTTGTGTTATGTACAGGTTAATACTGTTTATCGAAAAGAAGTAACCTTACATCGGAGAAAAAAATAGAATTTCTTCAAAAATATTTTCAAAGTATGGATTCTGTGCATTTTAGCCACTTTTTGACAGGATTATATTTGCTGACAATACAATGAAATATGGTATTTTTGCCCTTTAATTACTTTACCAGCTTTTATGTTGCCTTCTTCGATTCTTCCTATTCGGGTTCTTTTTGTATGCTTGGGGAATATTTGTCGCTCGCCTTTGGCCGAGGGGATTTTTAAAAAAATGGTGAAACAGAAAGGCTTATCCGATAGCTTAGTGTGTGATTCGGCCGGAACTTCCGATTACCATGTAGGCGAAGGACCCGATAAGCGTACCATCAATAATGCCAAAATGAATGGTATAGCTCTGGAGCATAAAGCCCAGCAAATTGATTTACAGGATTTTATGAACTTTGACTACATCGTGGTAATGGATGCCAAAAATCACAGAGATGTGAAATTGCTTAAAGAACAAGTACCTCAGCCACGGGCCAAAGTCTTACTCATGCGCCATTTTGATCCTGAGGAAATCCGCGATACACTCGATGTACCCGATCCATATTTTGGTGGGGAGAGCGGCTTTCAAAAGGTGTATGGTATTTTATACCGCTCCGTGCTCAACTTCATCGATTTCTTAGAAAAAGAACATCTAAAAAAGTGAATCAAGCCATTACCGCCTGAAAATTACTGCGGCTACGCTGCTCCAAGTAGATTTTTTTGCCTTCCGATATCCTTTTAATTACTTCTGGACTGTAGTTTTTGACTGTTGCCAAGGTAAGATCTTCGTTGTATAAGATTTTGAAATGGTCCTGTAGGCGATTGATCAAGGCTTTAATCTTATAGTCTTGATTATCCACACAGATGGAGAAGGAAATAGCCGTATTCTGCATCACATTGATTTTAATATTCAAGGCATCCAGCGAATGAAAAATTAGGCTGAGGTTTTCCTCATTGATAAAGGTAAAATCCGTCACTTTAAAGGTTATCAAGCACTGATTAGGCTTAATGATGATGCAAGGGGGCAATTGCCCCATGATACAATCATGAATCAAGGTGCCACGCTCCTCAGGGGCTTCAAAAGACTTTACCCACAGAGGAATGTTCTTGTTGGCAAGCGGTTTTATGGTTTTTGGGTGTATTACGGAAGCACCATAATAGGTCATCTCGGCCGCCTCTTGATAGGATAACTCCTCAAATTTTACTGCATCAGCAAAAAGCTTAGGGTCACAGTTTAATATTCCAGGAACATCCTTCCAAATACTTACCGATTCTGCCTGAAGGCAAGAGGCCACAATAGCAGCGGTGAAATCGGAGCCTTCACGCCCTAGGGTAGTGGTGTATCCGTCCTCACTTTTTCCTATAAAGCCTTGGGTGATGATGCGTTTATTCTTAATGTTTGGTTTGATAAGCTGGTTGCACCGTTCATGGGTTTTCTCCCAATCAATTTTCCCCTCGCGGGCAGTATTATCGGTTGCAATCACCTCGCGGGCATCCAGCCATTGGGTAGGGCAGCCGATGTGATTGAGATAGTGGGCCACAATATGAGAAGAAACCAGCTCTCCAAAGGAAATCAAGGCATCGTAATAGCGGTTGGCATTGCTATCCACCTTTTGAAGGTAGTTATTCAACTGTTCAAACCATTGCGCCAGCTCAGTAGCAGCAGGGTGCTGTGTGTCAGGAATTAATTCGTGTAAAATGCCGAAGTGATAGGTGCGCAGATCTTCCAGTTTTTCGGCTATGTTTTTCTCGGCTAGCCGATCTTGCCAAATCGATTCCAGCGCATTGGTGGTTTTGCCCATAGCGGAAAGCACAATCAGCAATTCTTCGTTCTTGTAACGCTCCACAATCGAAGCCATATTTCTTACCGCTTGGGCATTTCGTACCGATGCGCCACCAAATTTGAAAACTTTCATAGAGGAATTAAGTATCTTTGCAAACGTTTTCGGATGCTTTTTTATTAACTTGCGCTCCAAAATTGCGACAAGCGCAAATGTACTATAAAGCGCGGCAATTCGAACAAGCATTTTATTACCTATTTAATTTATTGAATGGATACTTCCCATATCGCTTTGCCGGTAGGCACAGCCCTCGACCGTTTTATTAAAAGAAAGCAAGATGATTTCCCTTTTGCCAGTGGGGAGCTCTCACAACTGTTGCGTGACATCGCCTTGGCCGGGAAAATAGTGGATCGTGAAATCCGCAGGGCCGGACTTTCTAATTTGGCTGGAGCCTTTGGAACGCAAAATGTGCAAGGAGAACAACAGCAAAAGTTAGATGTAGTGGCCAATGTACGCTTTACCCGAGCCTTCAAGAACGGGGGCGAAGTATGTGCCATTATTTCGGAAGAAGAAGAGAAAATCGTGGATTTGGCCAATCCCAATGGGCGCTATATCATCGCTATCGACCCCTTGGATGGTTCTTCCAATATTGATGTAAATGTATCCATCGGTACTATTTTTTCGATTTATCGCAGAATAAGCCCTGTGGGTGGCCCTGTGCAAGAAGAAGATGTTTTGCAGCGCGGAACCGCTCAGGTGGCCGCAGGCTATATTTTGTTCAGCTCTTCTACCATGCTGGTATACACTACCGGAAATGGGGTAAACGGCTTTACCTATGAACCTTCATTGGGTGAGTTTTTCCTATCGCACCAAAATATGCGTATTCCTGAAGATGGTGGCATTTATTCTATCAACGAGGGGTCTTACCACAGTTTTTCAGAGCCTGTGAAGCAATATATCGAAGAGTGTAAAGAAAGAAACTTAAGTGCTCGGTATATCGGGTCACTGGTGGCTGATTTTCACCGCAACCTACTGAAAGGCGGAATTTACATCTATCCGGCTACTAAAAAAGATAAAAATGGAAAACTTCGCCTGATGTATGAGTGCAATGCCCTGGCTTTTATTGTGGAGCAAGCAGGAGGGAAGGCGACTAACGGTACAGAGCGGATTATGGAACTAACGCCCGAAGTGATTCACGAACGGGTACCTTTCTTTGTAGGCTCTACCAAAATGGTGAACCGCGTAAAAGAATTGATGCAATTACAAAATGCCTAAAACAAAAAAGAAGAGCGATTATTCGCTCTTCTTTTTTGTTGTTTTTTTGGCTTTGGGTTTAGCCTCCACTTCCGATGCTTCTATCTCCGCTTTTGCTTCTTTTTTAGGAGCTTTTTTAGCCTCTTTTGTTTCTTCTACGTTGGGCTTCATTACCTCTGGCGCATATTTTACTAGGATACCGTACCAGTTTACTAATTTTTTGATATCAGATACATATACACGGTCTTCGTCAAATTCTGGTAGGACATGGCGCAAGAACGAACGCAACTCATCGCCATCCGATGAGCCGCTCACTCCGGTATCATTGCCAAACTCCGCAAATATTTTTTGCAGTACCGCTTCCAAAGGTTCGGCACCTTCTTGCGTGGTGGTGTAAATAGAAATCTCGCTCAATACCGATACACGCTGACTGGCGCTGGCTACCAATTTGGTGCGGGCTTCATCAAGCGATTCAAGGATTACGCCAGTACGGGTTGGTTTTACTATCTTAAATAATCCACCCTTTCCCGAAACAGCAGCAATTTCTTTCAATTCCATGTGTTATGATTTGTAGTTTAAGGCGCGCAATATAGGAAATATTCCGATGTAGGTGCTTAGTTAGTGCTATTATCCATCACTTCCTGTATAAAGTTCAATACCTCTTCTTTTCCCACCCCACTTTCTGCACTGGTAATCATCATATCGGGTAGGTCTTCCCAGGTGTTTTTCATGGTTCGCTTAAAAAGCGCCACTGAAGCCATGGTTTTATTCATGGTTTGCTTATCCGCCTTGGTAAAAATCAAAGCCATAGGAATCCCTTGCTCACCTACCCAGTTAATAAATTCAATGTCAATATTCTGAGGTTCTAAGCGGCTGTCAATCAGCACAAATAGGCAAGCGAGGTTTTCGCGGTGGGTTAAATAATCCGACACCATAGGCCCCCACTTGGCTTTTTGGGTCTTGCTTACCTTGGCCCATCCATAGCCGGGCAAATCCACCAGATACCACTTTTCGTTAATGATAAAGTGATTGATCAATTGGGTCTTTCCGGGTCTTGCCGAGGTTTTTGCCAGCTTTTTTTGTCCGGTAAGCATATTTATTAAAGACGATTTGCCCACATTCGACCTCCCAATAAAGGCAAATTCGGGTTTGTTGGCCGGAGGGCACTTCTTATAATCGGTATTACTGGTTACAAAAGCCGCTGATTTTATCATTAAGTAAGGGTTTTTAATGTTTTGTGATTTAAAAATAAGTAATACCTTTGAAAATACGGTGGAGTAATTTTTTTATACTACTCGCCTTTTTAGTATAAAACACTTATTTTTAAGTAATTAAACCTTTTCACTTCAATCAAATAATAAATTGTATTTGCTTTAATTGGAAGGAGTGTAATATATTGCTAATATTAGTAGGATAATCATTATAGAGAATGAGAAAGCATTTTTTGCTCATAGTTGTTTTTACCTGTTTTACTACCTTTCTGTCTTTTGCCCAGGACGCTCAAGATACAACGGCCGTGGCTGCTGAAGAAACCCCTGAGCAAGAAGCCCTTGCTTTGATTGAAACGGCTGAATTGATTATGGAGTCTACCAAAGCCTTGGATCAGGCCCGAGACATGTATGAGATGGCCGCAGCGGCCGACCCCAATAATATCAAGGCCAACTATATGGCTGGAGATTATTACTTGAAAACCGTAAACAAGGGGCGTGCCGCAGAGTATTTTGAACGAGTAAAAGAACTGAATGAAAACTACCGGTTTGATATCTACTATAAAATCGGTCTTGGCTACCACTTGGGCTACGAATTTGATAAAGCCTTGGAGTATTATGAAATGTACAAGACTAAGTTAATCAAGGAGAGAAATTACAGAGGGAATGACAAAGTAACGCTTACGGAAGTTGACCGTAGGATATTTGAATGTAAAAATGCCATTGAGTTTCGTGCCAACCCTACCAATTATGCCATCAAAAATGTAGGCACTCGGGTAAATTCTGAATTCTGGGATTATGCCCCAGTGGTAAATGCGGACGAAACAGTAATGATTTTTACCACCCGTAGAATTGAGGATAACACCAACAGCAATGTGGATCAAGATAACTTCGCTTTCGAGGATATCTTTATTTCCAGAAAAGAAGGTGATAAATGGGGAAGTGCCCGCAATATTGGGGAAGTAATCAATACCGAGTTTCACGATAGTAATCTCGGTCTTTCTCCTGATGGTAAGCAGCTGTTTATCTATAAGGATGTTAATAACGGGGATATCTATGTATCCGACATGATTTCAGAAGATGTTTGGAGTCCTCCACGTCCTTTGAGTAATGCCATTAACTCTGAAGGTTATGCGGAAAAATCGGTATCGGTAAACAAGGAAAATTCCCTTATGTTCTATTCTAGCGATAGACCGGGAGGTTTTGGTGGCTTAGATATCTATGTGAGCTCTAAAGACAAGCAAGGCAACTGGTCTAAATCAGTGAATCTAGGCCCGACAATTAATACCGATTTTGATGATGACGCACCATTCATCTCTTATGATGGAAAAACTTTATATTTCTCCTCCAAAGGAAGAAAAGGAATGGGCGGTCATGATATCTTCAAAAGTGAATACGATAGCGCCAATATGGTATGGACAGAGCCTGTAAACTTAGGTTTTCCTATCAATACGCCCGATGATGACATCTATTTCGTAGCCACCAAAGACGGTAAAAGGGGCTATTATGCTTCGGTACGAGAAGATGGACAAGGATATACCGATATCTACATGGTAACTTTGCCTGAGCATTTGGCTGAAAATACCGAGCAGATTGCTAATAAAAATGCCAATACCAAGTCGGCAGTAGATTCTACAGCCAATACTGAGGTGAAGCAAGTGGAGAATACTCAGGCCAATCAGCAAATCAAACCCGTTAGTTTACTAGTACGTGTGGAAGATGCTTCCAATGGACAAGCTATGGATGCACGTGTAGGCTTAATTTCTGTAGATGAGCGCATTGAGGTTCCGGGTAAGCGAATCAGCACGGGTATTTATGAGTTTCAAATAAATATGGATGAGAATACCGAGTTCATGCTTTCTGCTGAAAAAGACGGTTTCTTGTTCCAAAACTTTAAAGTACCGGTACCGGCCGCTGGCTTGGAAGCGCAAGAAGTGAAAAGAAGATTGGAAATGAAGCGCCTTCAGGTAGGGGTAAGCTCGGTATTAAGAAATATCTATTTTGATTTTGATAAAGCAAGCTTTACTACCGAATCATTCAATGAATTGAATAAATTGGAGCGTATGTTGTATGAAAACCCTAATATCTCCGTGGAGATATCTGGTCATACCGACAATGTGGGCGCAGCCGATTACAACAAGCGTTTATCTCAATTACGTGCTAATGCTGTGGTCAATTATTTGAAAAATAAAGGAATTGATGGTAGAAGGGTGAAAGCCGTAGGGTATGGTGAAGAAAAGCCTATGGCGAGCAATGATGATGAAAAAGATGGACGTGAGCTGAATAGGAGGGTAGAATTTAAAGTCACGGCCGATTAAAGAGTCTAAACTTAGCAAAAAGGAGGTGAAAGCCTCCTTTTTTATTGATACTCCTCTAACTTTTCCCATGCACTAAGGGTTTTACTTAGTATTATTGCATTTCAATTCATACCAATGACCGTAGTACCGTATAAAGAGAGCCAAGGAAGTAAGAAAGATCAAGTAGCTACCATGTTTAACAACATCAGTAAGCGCTACGATTTACTTAATCGCATATTGAGTGTGGGGATAGATGTGCAGTGGCGCAAAAAAGCCATTCGCTTGTTAAAGGAAGATCAGCCTAAGCTTATACTGGATATTGCTACCGGAACAGCCGATTTTGCTATTGCTTCGCTCAAACTTCAGCCTGAAAAAGTAATAGGTGTGGACATTTCGGAAGGTATGTTGGAAATGGGCCGTGAGAAAATTGCCCGCCTGGGACATTCCGATGTTATTGAACTTCAACTGGGCGATTCAGAAGGATTACTCTTCCCCGACAATAAGTTCGATGCGGCTATCGTTGCATTTGGAGTGCGGAATTTTGAACACTTAGAGAAAGGGCTAGGCGATATTCTTCGGGTACTCAAGCCGGGAGGGAAATTGGTCGTACTAGAGTTTTCAAAGCCAAGGAAATTCCCGTTCAAGCAAGTTTATAACGTTTATTTTAAGTACATTTTACCTCGAATTGGTCGTTTGATCTCCAAAGACTCTTCCGCCTATACCTATCTGCCCGAATCGGTAGATGCTTTTCCGGATGGGCAGCGCTTTTTGGATATTATGCACCAAGTGGGCTTTAAATCAACACAATGCATACCCTTAACTTTTGGCATAAGCTCCATATATACCGGAAAGAAGTAATCGTTCTGGCTTTACTTTGTTCCTCTTTCTTACCTGCCCGGGCGCAGTTGAGTCAGGAAATCAATCTACCCAATCACGATAACCGTAGGATACACTACGGAGCAGTTTTTGGCCTGCATTCAAGAAGTTACAATATTCGGTATTCAGAAGCCTTTGTCAGCGACCCCAGCCTGAATACCCTGCATTCAATCACTCCTTTGAAAACCACGGGTCTCTCAGCTGGTTTTATTTTCAATTTTCGGTTTGCCGATAATTTGGATGTAAAACTCAACGCGCAAGTGGGGATTTATGAATATCAGGTGCAATATCGTTACTTCGATGGAGCCAATGAGATAGTGGATACCCAGCTGCAAGAGCCTGTAAATGCCGAGTTTCCCATGCTTGTTAAGTACAAATCGCAGCGAAGGAAGAATTTTAGGATGTATCTGGTGGCAGGGATTAATCCTTCCATTGAAGCCTCGGCTCGGAATAAGCGGGAAGGAGTAGAGGAGATTCTACTTACCAAAGGGATTAACCTATCTGCCGAATACGGTTTTGGAATGGATTTTTATTATCCCTATTTCAAATTCTCTCCTGAAATACGCTTTTCTAATGGTCTACTCAATATCATTGATCAACAGAACAACAAATACTCTATAGGCATTGAGCGCATGGTGACCAATTCTGTTACTTTATACTTTCATTTTGCAGGATAATGACAAAACCTACCCTTCTGATTACAGGAGCCACTTCGGGCATAGGAAAGGCCGCTGCTAAAGCCTTAGCGCCTACGTATCGACTGATTTTATGCGGAAGACGGAAGGCAGTTCTTGATGAATTGAAGCGTGAGCTGAGCTCCCTTACCGAAGTACATACACTTACTTTTGATGTACGCGATAAGCAGGCCGTGTTTGCGGCTATAGACAGCCTACCCAATGAATGGAGCAGGATTGATGCTTTGCTAAATAATGCAGGTAATGCACATGGTTTAGCGCCCATTCAAGATGGAAGTGTGGAGGATTGGGATGCCATGATGGATGGAAATGTAAAGGGACTTCTTTACGTATCTAAGCCCATCATTGAAAAGATGAAAAACCAAGGTTCTGGTCATATTATTAACATCGGTTCGATTGCTGGGAAGGAGGTATATCCCAACGGAAACGTGTATTGTGCCTCTAAATTTGCGGTGGATGCGCTGACCCAGGGCATGCGCATGGATCTTAATCCTTTTGGTATAAAAGTAACCGCTATTCATCCCGGCTTAGTCGAAACTGACTTTTCTCTGGTGCGCTTCAAAGGAGATGCCGAGAGAGCTGCTTCTGTATACAAAGGGTACAAGGCCCTTCAAGCGGAAGATATAGCGGAGACCATTCGCTTTGTCTTAAGTGCTCCTGCACATGTAGTATTGAGCGATATTGTAATCTTGCCTACGGCCCAAGCAAGTGCTACTATAGTAAAGAAAACTTTGTAAGGTAGTGTTTTAGCTCTTGAGGAGGAAGCACATGCTTGCCTTCAAATGTATGATAGCTGGGCGAAATGCCCAGTTTTTGTGTGATTAGAGTAAACTCTTCCTTCTTCTCTTCGGTAATTAATGGGTCACTATTTCCGTACACAAAATAGGTAGGGGTGGCCTTGAACTTATCTTGTGCCTTTTCAAAATCGATATCCGGAGGGAAAATTCCACCCCAAAGAACCAATGAAGTGATTGCACCGGGATATTGTAAAGCCCAACGGGTAGCAGTGGCCGCCCCTTGGCTAAATGCTATTATGCCAATAGAAGGAAACTCTCCTTTTAGCTCATAATTCACTATTTGGTTGATATAGCTTAGGTAATTGCGAATATCTTGCAAGCGTTCTTCGCGGGTCATCCAGGAGGCGCCCACCCGATTTTTGGCATCTTGAAGATAAAAGCGATGTAATCCTTCGGGTGCAATCACAAAATGTCCTGCATCAGCCAGAAATTGAAATTTGCGAATGAAATATGGCGCTAGCTGTCCATATCCATGGAATACTAGCCAAACTTTGGGTGCGGGAAACTGCCCTAAAGTGAAGTATCGTGCCTTATATTGAAAACTAATCTCTTTCTGCATGGCAAAAAAAAAGCAGGAATTGCTTCCTGCTCGTTATCTTTTTTCAGTTAGTATTAACGTTTGAATCCTAATACACTACCACCGCAATTGGCTTTTGAGCCTTCAAAGGTGTAGGTGATGTAGTATATCCCTGTGGTATTGCAAGGATAGGTAAGAGCGGTAAGGAATTGTCCATTGAAAAGACTGGAAGCCACTTTGTTACGGTTTGAATCATAAAGAGTGACCACAATTCCGTCTGCACCATTACCTTCTGTACACACATTAATCATGTACTGGGCACCTTTAGTGAAAACGTAGGAATATTCCACTTTTTGTTTGGCTCCGCCATCGCCATCTACTTTGTAACTTTTTAAGTAAGTAAAGCCTTCAGGCAATTTAGGAATACACGCTTCGGTATATTTTTCTGTATCACACTGCGCGAATACCTGCGGTGAGGCAACACCAAGTAGTATAAACAGGCTTAAAGCAGCTATAACCTTTTTCATATATGCAGCAGAATATTTTGTTTAACTAATAATTTTTGAACGTACAGCATCGGTAATAGCACTAATGCTTTTTACGTTTTCATCGGTAATATTGATTGTGCTTGAGCTGTTGTCTTTAATGACCAACACACCATCTACCACCTCAAAAGTCGATTCTTTGTAGGTGTACACAATTTCAATCTTAGAAAATTCCTGATGCAGAGGAGTAAGGTCTGAAATCAGTTGCTGTATGCTCGGATCTGTTTCCCCATAGAAGGAAAGCAAAAGCATAATGTTATCTAAGATGATTTTTTGTTCACCGATGGTCTCACGTAGCTGGGTATTGTCTGTATTTTTTTCGTAGACTTTACACGTTACATGAAGCGCTTCTAACCAGCCACCAGTTAATAATAAAATACTCAAATTCGCACGTTTTTGTTCTTGCAAATAGGCATTTATACTATTAAAGTTCTTGGTAGTTATTAGCAACAAAGAATCAAGGTTTTTGCTATTGGTGGCCAATTTTTTAATTACGCCAAAATCAAAAAACTGTCCGATGGCTAATCCGTCTGCCATTTCCTTGATGGCGTTCAAGTAAAATACGGCATCCTGATTTTGCTCATATATATTGGTATAACCAAGATCCGTGCCATAAATCCCAAGGTTCAGGGCTTTCTTGAAATTGCTATTGTAATTAGAGGTGTTTTCAGGAGAATTCAGCATCTTCCTGTCGTACTTAATCCCCGATTCTTTCAGTAATACCGATATTTCAATAGGAGAGGGTATCTGCTGGATAATATCCGCAATTACTTCCTGAGAAATCTCAGGTTCTTCCATTTTCACATCTTGTAAAACGTTCTCGATATCGGCAGAGCTAGGCTTCTTTCCTGAGTTGCAAGCCGACATAGCGACTACCAACAAGCCGATGTACAGTTTTTTCATAGACTGCATTTTTAATGATAACAAAAATAGAAATTCTACTATGTATTACAAACTATTCATAAACATAGCATATAAAAACTTATTTCTTAAGCTTGATCTTACCAAATGATTCCAAAAACTTTTTGAAAAGTTCGAAATACAGTGATACACAAAGGATTATTGTCATAAGCCAAATTACCGCCATGTTGAAGGTGAAAGTGGGAATAAGCTGACCTACGAAATGTTTCTTGGGTGCAAAAAAGTGTGTTCGGTAATCCAAGGCATGGTTAGGGAATGCTGGTTCGTGAAAAACCGGATCAATCTGTTGGATTAACCTTCCTTCAAACTCTATGATACGATCCTTCACGTTTAGGTTACGCACCAAGTCGGCCATGCTCTCATTGTAGTACTTATCCTTATACTCATTAAGCTTATAGTCAAACGACTCATCGTTTTCAAAATACAAAATAAGGGTCTCTTTTTTCTTAACCGCAAAATTGTATTGGTCGAGGTAATGCGAGCGCATAGCATCTAAATACTTATTGAGGCTTTTCTCAAATTCTTTACTAAAGCCTTCCAGTGTCAAACCTACTTCTAGGTTAAGATTATCCAAACCTTCACGGAAACTTTCCCGCTCCAAGGTATTTTTTACAATTGTTAAATCATCCAACACTCGTTCGCGTGTTTCTGGATCTTCATTGTCTTTGTTTTGTCCTATGTATTGCACTTTTTCACGAAGCTTCTTCTCTACATAGGAGGCCTTAAAGTCGGCCATCATTTCTTCTTTTTCCAGCTCGTAATAGGGCTCTTCAAAGTCATTATGAATGAATTGTTCCACTGCCAAGGCTTCATAAGCCCATCTTGAAGCCATAAAATCGGCTACAATGGGTACTTTTCCTTTGGTGCTTATCAGGTTGTTGAGCTTATCGAACGAGAAGAGCAAGCCACTCAGAATCATCTGAGGGATAAGCAAAAGCGGAATCAAGATATAGACCGTTACAGCCGAATTGAAAGCAGAAGACACATTCAGCCCGAGCACATTGGCAAAGCACGAAACCGTGAATAGAACCAGCCAAAAGCTGAGCGTCATGCCTTGGACTTCCAGAATCATGTTGCCAATAATTACGTAGGTGAGTGTTTGTATGGCGCTGAGAACGAACAGAATAATCAATTTAGAGAAGATGTAACTTCCCCAGCTAAGGTTAAGGAACGATTCTCTTTTCAAAATTTTTCTGTCTCGAATGATTTCCTCGGCACTTACCGATAGCCCCATAAATAAGGCTACGATAATGCTCATCAATAGGAAGGCCGGAATGTTTTCGTTGAACCGGAACACATAGCTCTCGTCACCTGCTCCGGTTTTGTATCGGATAATAAAGGCAAGAATTATCGCCAGTACCGGAGCCTCCAGTAAGTTAATAAGCAAGTATTGTTTATTGCTAATCTTGGCTAGGGTATCCCGAACGGTGAAAATTTTCGTTTGCTTGATTTTGGAAGGAATATCCAATCCTTTGGGCGGAGCTTCGGTTTCCTCTGGCACGATAGGCACTTTAAAAAGCTGCTCGTATTGCTCATGCCATTGCATAGGATTAACCTTACGCTTATTGGTAAACTGCCCGTATTCATCTACTACTTTGGCCTCGATGATATTAAAAATTTGTTCGGGGTTTACGTTACCACAGGTAGGGCACTGACCACGGTCTTTATCGACCTGATTAGTGGCACTTTTAAAATAGGTAACGGCTTCCACCGGGTTGCCATAGAAAATAGGGTATCCTCCGGTATCCATGATGTACATCTTGTCGAACATCTTATAGATATCAGAGGAAGGCTGGTGGATAACCACAAAGATGAGTTTTCCTTTGAGGGTCAACTCTTTCAAAAGGTCAATTACGTTTTCCGAATCGCGGGAAGAAAGCCCTGAGGTAGGTTCATCTACAAACATCACCGAAGGCTCACGGATAAGCTCCAGAGCGATGTTGAGGCGTTTTCTTTGTCCACCGGAAATGGTTTTGTCAAGAACACTACCCACGCGCAAATCTTTTCTTTGCTCCAGACCCAGGCTGGTAAGCACGTCCATCACGCGTTTATCGAGTTCGGCTTCGCTCATTCCGGCAAAGCACAGCTTGGCATTATAGTATAGGTTTTGGTAAACCGTAAGTTCTTCAATCAAAAGGTCGTCTTGAGCGACATAACCAATTACTCCTTGGATATTGTCTTTCTCTGTAAATACATTGAAGCCGTTGATTTTGAGCTCTCCCGAAGAAGGCTCGTTCATACCGGCCAGCACATTCAGTAGGGTAGTCTTACCAGCGCCACTGGCACCCATAATACCAATGAGTTTTCCTGGGCCTTCGGAAATATTGATGTTGCGTAAGCCAATGCCTCCGTTGGGGAATTTGTATTCGAGGTTGATGGCATTGAACGACAATTTAGTGGCTTTGAAAGCTGACATGAATTGGCTTATCAAGTCGCTGTAGTACAAAGCATTACCTTTCATGGTTTTGATTGTACTACCATGGGAGAACAGGTATACCTGATTGTTCTTCATGATGAATCCGTTCATTACGTTTTCATCTGGCCCCATGTATTTCACAAAATACATATCCACGCTAGGCACTTTCATGAAGATGATTTCTCCATGTAAGTCGGCATGTACGTATTTGAGTTTTTCTACATCAAGAGGTTCATGCCTTACGATGAGAATATTTTCGAAGTCTAAATCTTTGGAGCTTTCTTGTAGTACAAAGCCTTCAATGAGTTTGAACTCATCTTTTTCGATGTTAAATACGGTGGAAATGGTATCAATGATTTCCATCCGCTGTGGCGTAAAATTCTTATCAGAACCTACTAGCTCCAATATTTTAATCAACACCACCACCTTTTGTTTCTGGGTAAGTGTTTTGTTGATTTTTTTACAAATGGCAAGGGTTTTTACCGAATCGCGAACCGAGGTAAGTTTCTTTTCTTTCTTGCCGTCTTCGCTTTCCTCAGGGGTATTGTAGCCTACAAACTGATCGTATAGCTCCAAGTATTCCTTGACCGAATCTTGGTCGAGTTCTTGTTGAAAATAGCTAACAACGAAGTTACGCTCCTTTTCGGTAACGCCTCCGTCCTGTTTGGTGATAATAGCAAATAGCTGCGTTAATGCCTTTAATATTTCCTCACTCATTGTACGATGCTATTACACAGGTTAAAAATGATGAACATAGGGTCTTAATATACAAATAGAGGCTTAGTTTTAGCAACCAAGCCTCTATATTTTTATCGTAAAAAACGCTTAGTACGTTTTGAATTCAAAAGGAATATCAACGAGTTCGGAGAACTCCTCACCAGCTTCTTCCATATCTTCATCATCTTCATGGAAGTACCAAGTTACGGTCATGCCATCAATATCTTCCAATTTAGAAAGAATATCGAGGATCAACTTTGAAGAGGCGGTGTTAAAGTATTCTAGCTTGAAAACAAACTCAGTTTTTGGGTTAGGAGAGGCTCCATACGCTTCTAGCCAATCAAGTACAGGCTGGTAAAATTCTGCTGAATCTTCAGGAAGTGAACGGCCTGAGATTTCGAATATACCATTTGCCTTATCAAGCATGATTTTTGGGGTATCCTCTGCACCCTCTAAATTAAGGATTTCCATAATATACTTTTTTATTCACCAGTGGTGCTACGTGAAATTGTTGTTTTAAGTGAGAAGAATGAGTAACGGTCGTTCATCTTTTCAAAATCGTACTCCAATTTTTGACCGGATTTACGCGCCATGTCAACGAAACCTAAGCCGGCACCTCCTTTATCAGATAGGGCGGTATTTTTGATGATTTCTTTGTACAATGTCTTTAAACCTTCTTTATCTAAACCATTGATTCGCTCAAGACGCTCACGCAAGCCATCAACATTTTCATTTTTTATTGGGTTGCCTGAGGTGATGATGTACTCCTCATCATGCTTGCCTATCATGAAGATTGCGGTGTGTCTTTTCTCTGTAAGGGGGTTGTATTCATCCGAGTGTTTTACGATATTTTGTAAACACTCCACCATTACGTTGAACACTTTTCTCTTGATGCTAGATTCTTCGCCCATCGAATCCATGTTACGCTCGGCCATAGCCAATACCGACTTGGTAATCTCTTGGGTGAATTCACCTTCATATATCAGGATAAGATTCCTGGCAAGCATTGTTTTATGCAAATCATAAACATACTTCATAGTTTCCTAATTATTTAGATAAAGATGTAATATACAGTTTAAAAGACAAAATCAAATTACGGGTTTTCCTTAAGTTTAGCTACTTGATGGAAGAAAATTAAGTATTATTTCTTAAAAATATTAAACTTTTTTGTTTTTAAAATCGAATTCCAATTAATAATACATCATCGGTTTGTTTATAGTCGCCTTTCCATGCTTCCCACTGGGTATCGAGGGCCTCATGAATTTTCTCCATGGACTGGTCGTGATTCTCCAAAAGGATGGTGCGAAGACGCTTAGGGCCGAATTTCATATTGTTTTCACCACCAAACTGATCGGGGAAACCATCGGAACAGAAGTAGATGGAATCGCCTTTGCTTACCTTGAATTTGGTATTGGTGAAATTGGTCTGGTTCTTATAGATACCACCCCCAATCGGGAACTTATTGCCTTTGATTTCTTCTAATTCGGCTCCTTTCAACCAATAAAGCGGACGGTGAGCACCTGCGTACTCCACTTCGCCTTTTTTGAGGTTGATTTTACAGAAGGCGATATCCATGCCGTCTTTGGTTTTGGAATCATCCTGATCCTGACGGAGAGTTTGGGTTACCCCTTCATCCAGCAAATCGAGGATTTGTCCCGGGTCGGAAATCTTGCGTGAACGTACGATATCGTTGAGCAAGAAATAGCCAATCAAGGAAATCAAGGCACCTGGTACTCCGTGGCCCGTACAATCCACCGCTGCGATATAGATATCATCGCCCATTTGGATAAACCAAGGGAAGTCACCACTTACCACATCGCGAGGTTTGTATAGAATAAAGGATTCAGGCAATACCTTATTTACAATTACCGTATCGGGGAGGATGGCTCCTTGGATACGTCTGGAGTAATTGATACTTTCTGTAATCTTTTTATTCTTGGTCTGGATTTCCAGCTCGATGAGTTTACGCTTGGTAATATCATGCGATACCACCAGTACCGATTCAAGTTTTTGCTCTTCATCGAATTCAGGTATGGCATTTACCTGCATGATACGATCACCGATTTCTGAAGGGAAATCAATTTCGTGCGATACTTTTTCCCCTTTTTCGTGTACTTCTTTCAATATCTGCATCCACTCATCCACAATGGAGGTATGAATTTCAGCTTCTCCTATATGCTTTTGAAGGAAGTGACTTGGACTCTTTCCGGTATAGGTTTCAATCATCGGGTTGATGTAGAACACATTACCGTGCTGATCGAAGCGGGTAATCAAATCCGGAGAGTTTTCCGATAGGGCTTGCATTTTGGATCTCATGCGCTCCTCTTGCTCGGCCCTTCTGCGTTCGGTAATATCGCGGCTGTTGATGATAATCCCTTGAATGGCTTTGTCGGAAAGCAGGTTGGTTCCGGTAGCTTCCAGCCAAATAGAACCTCCATCTTTGCGGGTATAGATATATTGTATAGTGACCTGTTCTTTCGGGTTTTCCAGCAATTGTTTAAACATATTGGCCACGGCTTCTCTCCATTCTTCGTGTACCTTGTCGGTGTCTTTTTTGCCAATGAGGTCGTTTTGGCTCCAGCCCAAGATGCGGTCAACCGAAGGAGAGATATAGCGCACCGATAGGTCTTCTTCATAGATGGTAATTACCTCAGACGCATTCTCTAGCAAGAGCTGCATACGTTTTTGCGTACGGTTTACTTCCTCTATCTGATCTTCTAGACGTTGGTTGGTTCTGCGAAGTTCTTCCTGCGTAGCCTCCATTTCTTCGGCATTTTGGCGGAGGATTTCTTGTTGCTCTTGCAGCTCGTGACTCATCTTTTGTGATTCGTCCAAGAGCCTGCGTGTGCGCTCGTTTACCTTGATATTGAAGATGGTACGGGCCAGAATGATACTAATTTCCTGTACAAACTTCACTTCGGTACCATTGAATTTCTCAAATCCGGCAAATTCCAATACCCCAAATACCTTTTCATCGGTGATGAGAGGAACAATAAGAATACATTTCGGTCGCTTATCGCCTAATAAGCCGGAAGTGATGGTCACGTAATCATCTGGAATTTCGGTACGGATGATGGTATCTTGCTCAATGGCCGCCTGACCGATGAGTCCTTCAGCAAATTTAAAGCTTGCTTTGAGGTATTTCTTCTTATTATAGGCATAGCTGGCGGTCATTTCAATGTACTCGCTCTTCGGGTTGTCATCGTTCACCACATAGAAAGCACCCTGAATGGCATGAATTTTTTGGGTGACATAGGCCAGAATTTGATCGCCCAGTTCATCCAAATGGTCATTTCTACGCAGGATTTCACCAATTTCGGCTACCCCAGTTACAATCCAGTTACGTTCCTTGTCTTGTTTTTCCGCATTTTGGATACTATCACGCATGGTGATAAGGGCATTGCCCAAGGTATCGTTTTCGCCCAATGGTTTGAAATCAGCATCAAAATCCCCTTCCCCAATTTTATGGGCAAAGTTGGCGGTTCGTTTCAGCGCCTTTACCAAATTGTCGGTAGTGGCAGCCATTTGGCCAATTTCATCATTACTCTTGATTTCTACCTGATCGGGCAAAATCCCTTTTCCTATCATCTGCAAGGTTCCTTTAAGGGAAAGCAGCGGATTAATAAGCATGCGGGAGAAGGTAATGGCGATAAGGGAAGAAAGAATCAGAATAATGGCTGAGGCAATTAAGAAAGTGTTGAGCAGTCGATTGGCCCCTTCGTGTACTTCGTCTAAGTCTATTTTTGCTACAAAGCCCCAGTCGGCTGTAGGGATGTATTGCCAAGAAGAAATTACCTCTTTGCCACGGTAGTCAATGTCTTTTCCAGAGCCTTGCTTACCTTTTACGGCAAATTGAAGGGCCGCTTCTTTCTTTTCGTTTTGATAAACGCCTTTTTGCAAGGCGGCTTCCGCATCGTGGCGAAGAGGATTAAGGAAAATTGCTTTGTTGTTGAGCAGTTTTCCGATGTAGGTTTCGCCAGTATTTCCTAGTCCGGTGGTGTCTTGCAGCATTTCATAAATCGGCTGAATGCTGATTTGAATAAGCAACATGCCCGAAGGTGTATTGTAGCTATCGATAAGCGGAGCGCCTACCAAGATATTAGGTAAGTTATTGGAAAAGAATACGTTGCTAAAGTGTAGGCCTACTTTCGATTTGTTCAGGGTGTTTCCATCGGGGTCATTAAATAGTTGGCCCGGGGTTTGGTAATCGCGGCTGGTGCTATACAGTACCAAACCTTCGTGATTTACAATATACACCCCTGAGTAAGCAAAAGTAGAAGTAGAGGATTGCAGATAACGACCTACGGTGTAGTCAATCTCCACCAGTTTTTCTTCTAAGTTGAATTCATCGATTTCTGAAGCCACATCAAGTCCGGCACGAATGAGTTCCGAATCTTGAATGAGGAGGGCATTTACCCGGGTTTGCTTAAAAAAGCTTTCGATGCGTTCTGCTTTGAGGCTGGCAATTACGTTGAGGTTTTCGAGGTGCTTTTCTTCCAAAGCCTGACGACTCAGATTGAAGGTAATAAAGCTGACCGTCAACACTGAGATAAGTGCCACCACAAATACCAAACCGGTAATTTTACTGCCTATCCGTATACTTTTGAACATATCCTTAGTGGTTCTCTAATGTGTAATTACGCTGTGGCTTTCGCTGCAAGCATACTGAATATTTCTGTCAATAATGTCACTTCTTTGTTCTTAAAGGCTTTGAAGGAGGCTAATTCGGCAACTCCTATTACCTTTTCACCATCTTTCACCGGAATGATAGCCATAAAAGAAGGAGTGGTACCGCCCAAGCCTGACAGCACGGTGATATAACCTTCCGGCACGGAATTGATGGCTACAGTTTTGCCTTCTACTGCTACTTGGCCAATAATGCCTTCTCCAAACTCAAACTTTAGCTTTTTGCTTTCGGGCATCACAAAGGCGTAAGAGCCTGTTAGCTCTAGGTAATGACGTCCCTCTTCGGTAACTGTTTTGTAATAAGCGGCTTGTGAAACTTCCATAAGCTTGGCCAAGGAAGAGAATATCTTTTCAGAGGCTTTTTTAAGGTCGGTTTCCTTTTGTGCGATTTGCACACATTGGGTTTTTAGCTCTTCGTAGTTTTTATCCGTGATTTCTTCTTGCTCAGAGCTGGCCCGCGAGGTCTTTTCTTTTTCTTTCTTAAAGCTTTCGATGTACACTACATTGTCGGTAGCAGAGCTGCGCTCAGAAATCACCAAGAATATGATGCTTATGATACCCACAAAAAGCTCGATGCCGATGATGATATTGGCTTGATTGAAAATCCAAGAAGAGGCGCGGGCGTCTTCATAACTCAGCACTTTGGCGTTGTTGATGAGTTCTTGGGGGAGCATGTATAGGAAATAGGCGGATATAAAAATACCTATGGTATAGAACAGGATAAATACGTAGCCTAGATTTCGATAGATGCTTTTCATATAGGTTTACTATTTTGATGCCACTTGGGCCTTGTTATTTACATGCAAAATAATCAATTAAAACAAAGGCGCTTTTTATTGCTTAGTATGCTTGTGTAATTCATTTAAAAATTCAATTATTTGGTCAATTTTTAATATATGGTCAATCGGTGTAATCTTAAGAGCGGAGGTGGGCATGGTATCTATCATGCATTCGCTAGGCTCTTGCACAATGGTGAGACCTCCTCTGTCTTTGATTTTTTTCATTCCCCAAGCACCATCTTTATTAGCGCCCGAAAGCAAAATGCCCACGAGTTTGGTGCTGTACACATAGGCGGCTGTTTCCAGTGTAATATCAATGGATGGCCTCGAATTGTTCACCATTTCTTCGGTAGATAAAGCAAAGGTATTACCCAGCTCTACCGACATGTGGTAATTGGCCGGAGCCAAATACACTTTGCCACGCTTGATTTGTTCCTTATCGAAAGGCTCCGTTACGGGCTTTACACTTTTGATCGATAGTGCTTCTTCAAAGCCATTGCGAACGTGCTTGAGGCGGTGCAAAGCCATAATAATAGGCAAATCGAAGTCGGAGGGAAGCGCTTGCAGGATACGCGTGATACCCTGAAAACTTCCGGCCGAACCACCGATTACCACGGCTTTGTATTGTGTATTGAACTTATACCGACTCATGCAGATTTACTTCGATCTGGCGTATTAATCTTTAATTTTCTTGTAGATTTTTTCTTCGTTATTCACCACAATGAACTTGTTGGAGATTTCGCACCATATCAAGGATTCTTTGGAGCCAATAATTAAATACCCGTATTTGAACAAACTCTCATGAAGCTTTTTCAGCACGGTATTTTGAAGGGTTTGGTTGAAGTAAATCATCACATTACGGCACAGGATTAAGTCAAACTTATTGAACACCATGCCTTGCACCAAGTCGTGCTCACGGAAGGATACATGTTCCACCAGCGATTTGTCCATCACGGCTTTGCCGTTTTCTTCTTTGAAATAGTTGGATAGCGAGCTAGTGCCTTGGTAGCGTATGTAGTTTTTCTCATTGAGCTCCATGTTTTTCAAGGCATAAACCCCACTGCGTGCTCTTTGCAGAATCACTTTATCGATATCGGTAGCAATGATTTTGGAGCGATCCAGAATGCCCATTTCTTTAAGGAGAATAGCCATGGAAAACACCTCTTCGCCCGAAGAGCATCCGGCATGCCAAATACTGATGGTATTGTGGTTCAGAAGGATGTTGGGGATGATTTGATCGCGTAGTTCGCGCCAAAAAGAAGGGTCACGGAACATCTCAGTAACATTAACTGTGAGTTCAGCCAGAAATTCCTCAAAAAAGGCCCTGTCTTCCTTCAATCGTTTGATGAGAAGATCTACCGAGCCAAATTTATAGAGTTCCAATATGCGGAGAATCCTTCTTTTGAAGGAGGACATGGCATAATTGGTGAAATCATAGTTATACGTTTCTTTTATCAGCTCTGTAATCCTTCTCAGATCAGATATTTCGATATCCTGCATCATGTAGGGAAATTTTCGTGTTCAAACAGTCCGCTTAGCCTGCATGGGGTAAACGCATGCTCTAATATCGGAACTTGTAATTTCCCTACAATTTAAAAAAGTATGTATTTATTACACGATAAGATTGGAAAAAATAACCGAAAACCTAAAAATAGATTGAAGGCCCCAAGTGCCTTGGCTTGTAGGATTTCCGACCAAGCCGGATATCTTACGATGAAGTCCCTTATTATAAGGCTCAACGCGAATTTTGCAGGCTGAATTTGTCAAATGCGAAAGGCATGAGTGTTTGGCAAGAAGGGAATACCGCAAAGCCATCGCCCAAGCGAGTGATTAGCTGAATGGGTTGTTGAAACTTCTTCTCATATTCCAGCATGACTTGGCGACAGCCTCCGCAGGGATTGACCGGAATGAAGCTGGTGTGAGACTCGGGCTTGGCGGCAATGGCTACCTTGGTGATGGTCAACTGGGGGAATTGAGAAGACGCATGAAAAAAGGCTACACGCTCGGCACAAAGCCCAGAAGGATAGGCGGCATTTTCCTGGTTGTTTCCGGTAATCATTTGCCCGTCAGACAATAAAACACAAGCACCCACCTGAAAATGTGAGTAGGGAGAGTAGGCGTGGCTACTGGCTTCTTCGGCTCGTGCTACTAGGGCTTGGTTTTCGGGACTTAGGTCTTCCCAGCGGGCAAAATATTGGTATTCGAGGGTAAGTAATTTCGTTTCCATAAGAGATAAAAAATCCCTCGCGAGGAGGGATTCATTTTATTGGGCTTGAATATACGGAATTATTGCTCTAGTGCGGCAACTCCGGGAAGAATTTTCCCTTCCATATATTCTAGAAGAGCGCCCCCTCCGGTAGATACGTAGGATACCTTGTCGCCATAGCCCAGATTGTTTACGGCAGCAGCAGAGTCGCCACCTCCAATCAGACTAAAGCCTCCGTTTTCGGTAGCTTTTACCACCGCTTTGGCTACTTCAATGGTGCCTTTGGCAAAGTTCTCCATTTCAAATACGCCCATAGGGCCGTTCCAAAGTACGGTTTTCGATTCGGCAATGGTTTTGGCAAATACCGCAGCTGCCTGTGGGCCAATATCCAATCCCATCCAGCCGTCAGGTATGCTGCCATTCATTACCGTTTGGGTATTGGCTTCATTAGAGAAAGCATCGGCTATTACCGAGTCGATAGGAAGTAATAAATCCACACCCTTTTCTTTGGCTTTTTTAATCAAAGCATTGGCTAAATCCAGCTTGTCGGCCTCCACTAGTGAGTTGCCTATAGCACCTCCCATAGCTTTGAAAAAGGTATAAGACATACCACCACCGATGATGAGGTTGTCTACCGTATCGAGTAATTTTTCAATGATGAGGATTTTATCGGAGATTTTGGCACCGCCCATGATGGCCGTAAAAGGACGTTCGGCTTTCTCCAACACCTTTTTGGCATTGTCGAGTTCGGCCTGCATAATGTAGCCACACACTTTATCAGTAAAAAACTGAGCGATAACGGCCGTAGAGGCGTGCGCACGGTGAGCCGTTCCGAAGGCATCGTTTACGTAGACATCACCCAGTTGAGCCAGTTTTTTAGCAAACTCGATATCGCCTTTTTCTTCCTCTTTATAGAAACGAAGGTTTTCTAACAACAATACCTCGCCCGCTTTCAGGTTTTTCGCTTTCTCCGTGGCTTGAGCGCCTATGCAGTCATCGGCAAACTGCACGTTTGTATGTAAAGCCTTCGAAAGATAGCCTACCACATGTTTGAGTGAATATTTTTCGGTAGGGCCGTCTTTTGGGCGACCTAAGTGCGACATCAGTATAACCGAGCCGCCATCTTTGTGGATTTTTTCGATAGTGGCTATGGCCGCTTTAAGGCGCGTATCATCGGTGATTTGAAAAGAGGCATCTAAAGGCACATTGAAATCCACTCGGATAAGTGCCTTGCGGTTGTTAAAATTAAAATTGTCAACGGTTTTCATACTATATGGCTTACGTTAATTATTCTGCTGCGGCTCGTTTGAGACGGTCGTTGATGGCTCGGCCGAGGCCTTGTGCGGGCAAAAGACAGGTAACAATTCCTGAAATAGGTAGCTTGTCTAGTTCCCGAAGGGCCGAAAAAAGGTTTCTGGCGGCTTCCTCCAAAGTTCCATGAGGCGCCAACAATCGTTGGTTTTCTTTGGGGATGTTAGGCACATATTGGTCAAAGCCTAAAACGCCCAGACTTTGCTTGTTGATGGCAGGCATTTCGGACCAATCATTCAAAAGGGTAAGCTTGGCTTTGGGTGCATAGTGGCTTTTTAGCATGCCCGGAGCTTGCGGATTGGAGCTGGAATGCGGCATAAGCTGCACTTTTCCGGCTACGCGTTCAATCTCTTCCAAGGCTTTTCCGCCCAATCGATACACAATTGTTTGGTCTTCTTCAAAACCGATAATGGTCGATTCTATACCAATTTGGCTTGGTCCACCGTCTAAGATAAAAGGTATTTTATCACCTAGTTGGTCGTTGACATGCTGGGCGGTAGTAGGACTGATATAGCCGAAGGGATTGGCGCTAGGCGCAGCCAAAGGAAAATCCAAACTAGCCAAAAGTTGAAGACTCAAGGCATGATTAGGGATGCGAACGGCCACTTTGGGCGAACCCGAGGTAGTCAAATCGGGTACGATATCTTTTTTCTCCAGCAAAAGTGTAAGCGGTCCCGGCCAAAAAGCTTCGGCCAATGCCAAGGCTTGCGGAGGGATTTCTTCTACCCAAGTTCTGATTTTCTCTAGCGAGTGGCTATGAATAATAAGCGGATCGAAGTAGGGGCGATTTTTGACTTTGAAAATCTCCACCACGGCTTCTTCGTTCAAAGCGTTACCCGCCAAACCGTAAACCGTTTCGGTAGGGAAGCCTATTAGTTGGTTGTTTTCCAATAAGGCTTTTGCTTTGGCAATATCGGTGCTTATTTCAGCCACGGGGCGAAAATACTATTTTTGTTGCTATCCTTAGGTATTTGACCTGATTTTGAATAATGTTAGTTTTAAACAAGATGCTATGAGTAACAAAACCCGTAACCTGATTAAACTAATTGCCTTGCTGATTGTGGGCATTTGCGTATTGATGGAACTCCATATTGTGAGTATTCCCGCTTTAAACCCGCACAAATTCTGGCTTATGCTGATCTCCTTCACAATGGTATTGGTGAGTAGTAAGTAAGTATTATTGCGCCTTACAGTACTGATCCATTGTACTTTGGGCATCCGGATGGCCCAGTGCCAGAGCCTGCGACAGGTTTTGGCATGCGGCTTCCAGATTATCAACATACACTTGGGTAAGGCCTAGCCAGTAATAGGCATCGGCATATTGGCTGTTCAGCTCAATGGCGGCTGTAAATTGCTCGCTGGCTTGCTGTGCGCTATCCAGTACCACAAAAATTTTCCCTTTATTGAAATAAATCACCGGATTTTGCGCATCTAGTTGCGCGGCAAAATCCAAATCGGCCATGGCCAGTTGCATTTGGTGCATCTCGAACAATACGGCACTGCGGTTTACGTACAAGTCGGCCAGATTAGGCTTTAGCTGAATGGCTTTATTGTAGTCGGCCAAGGCTTCTTCCAATTTCTTTTGTTCCCTGTATACATTTCCACGGTTGTAAAAAGCCTTATAGTTAGTAGAGTCCAGTAAAATAGCCTCTGAGAAATCAGATGCTGCTTGCTCAAGCGCCTCAAGGTTGATAAAAGCCACTGCGCGCATGTTGAAAGCATCGAAGGTTTTTTCTTTGGCTATTGACTGGTTGAAAATGGCTACCGCTTCTTTATAGGCGCCAGCATCCAAAAATCGTTTTCCTTTTTCGTTCAGTTCTGTAGTAGATTCTGAACAGGCGGTGGCCAATACCACTATCAATAAAAAGTACAATAGACGCATAGTTTATTCTTTTGCCCAAATATAGGCCTTTTCCTACTTTTTACTAATGATTTTTCGGTAAGTCCTGTAGCCGCCCCATGCCGCTATCAGTAAAATAATACTAACTGCACCATGGAACTTGAATCGATAGGGCTTGAGCATTTCCACTTCCTCTTCCAAGAGCCGAATTTTGCGTTCTTTTACTGCATTTAAGCTTTGTGCACTTGACAAGGCATTCTCCAATTCATAAAGCCTATGCGTACCCGCCATGTTTTTGGAGTTCAATGCATTGGCTTTTTGTGCATGTTGAATCTTAATTACCTGCACTACCTGATTATCTTTTTGGATAATCCCTTTCAAGGTTTCGATAATGGCTCGAAGGTCGGCCTTGCTTTTGGTGCCCCAGAAGCTGCTGTTTTGTTTTTGTAGATCATAATATTTTACTACCAACGAATCCCGCTCGCGAAGCAAGGTTCGGAGCGAATCTTCTTGGGCAAAAGCCGACTGCGATAGGAGTGAAAGTCCTAACAAAAAATACAGTAAACGCATGGTAAAAGCTTTATTCGATGATGATGGTGAGTTTGTTTAAGCGATAGGCCTGCAGCGTGTCGGTTTGGTTGGCTAGGCCCATGTTGTTCATTTCTTCTTTTTCTACCCATACAAAATAGGCTTTGCTTTCCAGCTCGCGGATAATTACTTCTCCTTTGGCATTGGTAATGGCTTCTTCATTTACCGGATTTATCTCTTTTTGGTAATCTTCCAAAGTGGCATAAAGCCTAACGGAGGCGCCTTCTACCAAGTTGCCCAAGGTATCGCGCACCGTGAATTTGAGGGAGGTTTTTATGAGTTGATGTCCCAGTACCAGCGTAGTGAATAAAAGGGGAAATAAAAGAATGGTATACTTTTTCATAGGTTAAAAAATTAAGGTGAAACAAGGTTTATTCGATGTTGATATTAGTTATTCTTCCTCAAAATCGAAGGCTTTGAGCTGTTTATCATATATATCTCTTAATGCTTTTTTTAATATAGCTTCAGACTCTTGTTCTGTTAATTCCTTTCCTGTTGCCTTTTTAGTCTGCTCAATTGAAACTTTTAGAATTTCTTCTTTTAAATCTAGATTATTAGTTAAGTTTTCCATTGTTTCAGAGAAAGCTTCTTTAAACACTCTTTTTGAGTCTTTATAATAGAAGTTTGATTCAGTTTTCTCCATTTCAAGATATGAATTAACAATGTTCCCGTTTTCAATCAAGTGTTCGAAGAGCAAACCAAACTTGGTATATATTTCTTCGGGTTTTACGGTCTTACTTGCTGAAATATATCCTGAATATGGGGATTTTTTATATGGGTCAACCCCTTTGTAAATATACCTTCCATTACATGTCCCCATTGTTAGGAAGAGCTTATTTTTCGTTGCTACATTAATTGGTCGTAATAAATCACAGATTTCGTCCCATTTAATCAGCACTCCATTTGAAAAGACCAATCCATTTAATTTACTATCTCCATGCATTTCAAGATGAATAACAATTCCTTCTTGCATGTAATCAGCATTATGTTGGATATATTTAATAATCTCAGAAAAAGTTTCTTTTGAATTTACTTTGTAGAATTTATGCGTAAAGTTTTTCTGATATGAATCTATTCTCATTTTAATGAAGTCATTATATAATGTTTCACCAGTAAAACGGCCACCATCAGTAGCATCTAAACTTTCAAGTACGATTATATGTTTAATTTTTCCAATCATCTATTATTGTACTAGGTGTTTATTCTAATTAATGCTAACTATATTACAACAGTTGATGTGTAATTTCGTTCAGCAATAGAGTAAAACCAACCGTATGTATCGATTTTTTCAACTTTTTGTAGTGTTGCTGCTCAGTCAGGCGGCCTTTTCTCAAACGCTAAGCGTACAAGAACGAAACCTTAGGGGAGATTATTTTGAGCGGATAGCCATAGACGTAAATGCATCCTCCGCGCGCAGTTACCAAGTGGTGAATGCTTCGCATACTTTCACCGCCCTCGCTTTCGGGATTGACAGGTCAGCGGATTTCGGCCAATCGAAAGTAGTACTGGACAAAGATACCCTACTTATTCGTCAAGAAATCCATGCTTCGGAGGAGGTAAATGAGCAGCTTTCCCAATTACTGCATTTTAATAGCCCACAAGAGTCGGTTCAATTACTGCTAGATCCTAGTGCCGGAAAGCAGGTGAGCCTACATTTTATTAATGGTGCCTACAGCCATCTAGCAGATTCTCCTAAACGGATAAAAGCAGAAAACTGTGAAGAGCCAGCCAGTATTCCTCAAAGTGAATGGCGAGCCGGACTTCCCGCTCCTAATTATTCCCGCAGTTTTACCCAAGTGGAGCATGTGATAGTGCACCACAGTGCCGGAAGCAATAGCGCTACCGACTACCAGCAGGTAGTACGAGATATTTATATTTACCATACCCAATCGAACGGTTGGTCGGATGTAGGCTATAATTACCTCATAGCCCAAGATGGTACCATTTTTAAGGGCCGCGACCCTTTGGATGGAGCGCAAGACAATGTGATAGGCGCGCATTTCTGTGGTAGCAATTCCCAAACTATGGGCATTTGCCTTTTGGGGAATTATGAGACCGCCCAAGTGAGTGAAGCTACTTTGGGCCAGCTGGAAGATTTGATTACATGGAAACTCAAAAAGGAAGGACTGAATCCTTTGGCAAGTTCCGCACATCCGGCCAATTCCGATTTGGGTGTGATTGCAGGTCATAGAAATGGCTGTAGCACGGCTTGCCCGGGTGAGAATGCCTATCAATTATTGCAAACCATTCGCGAAAATGTAGCCGATAAGCTCAATGCTTGTGGCGAAATGCCCGCTTTGCAGGCCGCTTTTTCACTAAGTGCTACCGAGCTTTTGGAGGGCGATACACTCTACCTGAGGGACGAAAGTCAGGGAGCGCCCGATGCTTACCGCTGGGAAGTGCCCGGAGCGGAACCCGAGCTTTCTTTTGAAGTCAATCCGAGTTTTATTTTGCCGCAAGCCGGAAGTTATTCTATACGATTGGAAGTGAGCCGCCAAGGTGTAACGAGCACAATTGAGCAAGTAAATGCAGTGACTGTGCTACCGCGCGAGGAGGAGGAAGAGGAAGAAGTTCCTTTACTTATCTATCCGAATCCTATTACAGGCAAATACCTTCGCATGGAAGGTGTGCCTAGTGCATCGATTAAATCCATTTATTGGGTCAATGCGCAGGGGCAAGTCATTGCATCGGAAGTGCCTGAACAAGAAGCGGATATACTTTTTATCTCCATTGAGATGTTGCCCCAAGGCGTGTACATCCTCCATGTTCAAACGGAGGATGCACTAATCAAAAGAAAAGCCTTGGTGTATTAATCGAATTACCGAATCAGGGTTACGGCTCCACGCTGTTCAAAGGTTTTGCTGGTATTGGTTTCGCTCGCAAATCGTATCACATAGGCGTAAGTTCCCGAAGGAGCTTGAGCGCCATTGGCCGTGGTGCCGTTCCATTCAAAAGCGATGTCTTCGGATTGGAAAACCAGCTCACCCCAGCGGTTGTAAATGAAAATGGAGAAATCTACCGCATAATCATTGAAAACTACCTTAAATACATTGTTATCCGAGGAGGAGGCTGGTCTGAAAGCATTGGCCACCACCACTTGGGGTTTACAGTCTTGAATCACAATAAACTCTTCGGTGATGGTACAGCCATTGATGCTGAGGTCGACTGAATAAGGGCCAGGGCCTTCGCTGACCACATCAATGCTTTGTACATCGGAAGTACCACTGTTGGGTAATGTCCACGCATAGCTTTCAAACACCCCAGGATTTACCATAAGGGACTCTTCCTCACAATACAATACACGAGGTTCCAAGTTGGATACAGGCAAAGGATTCCGATTTACAGTATAGGTAGCCGAAGTGCGACAATCAGCTGGACCATCAATATAACTGACATGAACCGTGTAAGTACCTTCCTCTTGTACTAGTATATCTTCTCCACTCTCATTTGGAATCACTTCCCCATCAGGCCCTATCCATTGGAAAATGCGTCCAAGACCATCTCCAAAGCTAGGAATCGTAGTGGCCGTGAGCAATATATCTTCTCCATCTTCGCAAGCCGGGCCAGAGCCTAGGCTGATGGTGATAGGGGGGCGAAGTTTGAATGAAGGTGAAGTGGCTGAACCCGAGCAGCTCAAATTTTGATCATATCTTACTAACAAAGTATACTCTCCAGCATCAACAGTCAGCAAATCTGTGCCTGAATGGTTAATGGTAAGGGTTTGTGTATTGGCTATTACCTGTCCGTTGCGTATCCACTGGAAGTTATAGCTGGTATTAGGGGGAGCAGGTAATAAGCCCTCAGGGCTCAGAATGACCGAACCATTGCATTGTTCTTCAGCCAGCACTTCAAATTCAGGCTGAGGTAAGAAGCTAATAGTAAGAGTTCGTTCTGTAGGACAATGGGTAGCCGGATTGCTAGGGGTTACTTCAAAAATATACTCATAGGTACCATAATCGACCGAAGTTAATTGGAGGCTACTTACTGGTGATGATAAGCGTGGGTTATTGCTAGACCGTATGCTTACTGAACCATTGGTGCTTCCTGCAGGAATATTTACTGTAGAAGCCGTTGTACAAATATCCCAAAAGTTGACACTTGGGTCTACTAAAACAAGAGTTCCATCCTCATCTGGTGCTTGAATTTGCAAATCAGCTAGAAGAAGGCTGGTGATACTAAAATTCTGAGAAAAGGTACAGCCTGCAGCATCCTCAATGATGATGGCATAATTACCTATAGGTAGTTCATTCGTAAAAAATTCAGGTTCTGGTCCATTATATGTGCCATTATCCCTTTCTAGTCCATTTTCTAGTACGGTATAAGTAACTGGGAAAGTAGGTGATGGAGCGGTGTCTACAAATTCAACAAATGCCGCAATCGGGTCATCTTCGCATGTTTCACCAGATATTTCTGCTTGAAATCCATCGGTATTATTTACTGTAATATCCAAGGTGCGCGTACAGTTGTCGGAGTTTACGGTAAGGGTATACACCCCAGGAGCTAAACCGCTTCGGTCTTCAGTAGTGATACCCGCATTATCCGCCCAAGAGAAGGTGTAATTGTCTGTTCCTGTTATGCTTACAACAATACTTCCATCAGTTCCAGCACAGCTACTTGGGGTAGCAATTGCACTTACATTGAGTTCGTTAATCGAAACAATCAATTCATCGGAAACGGTACAGGTAGGATCAGCCGGATCGGCAATATCTACCCTTACAGTGAAATCTCCACCCACATTGGTTGGTACGCTAAAGGTACGGTTGATGGCTCCGCCCACGGCCACATTATTTACAAACCATTGATAAGTGGCTCCAGCGGCTTGAGCATCGAGGGTTAAGGCATCGTTCAAACAAATACTTCTATCAGGTCCCAAGTCGACCGCATAAGGAGGGGCTACTTGTATGGTTACATCCTCGCTACATCCGTTTTCATTGGTTAGTCGGAGGGTATACAAACCGACCTCATCCACCGTGATTTTAGAAGTGGTTTCTCCGGTAAACCATTGATAAACAAATCCTGCCTCGGGATCAGGGCCAATTTCAACATTGGTGCCACAAATTACCCGATAAGTAGCTATGCCCGTGACATCGGGCAAAGCAAACGCTTCAAAGGTATCGCTGAAAGTAGCCACTACATCGCTTGGGCTTAAGCATTGATTTCGTATGGTCAAATTGACAGTATAAATTCCCGGTAGGGTAGGAATAAAAGTAGTATCCTGACGGTTAGAAGTAAATACCACATCGTTATTGGCATTACGCACTTCCCATTCATAGGTGTCGATATCAGAAGAGCCGGAAGCACTCATGGCAAAAGGCGTATTCACGCACGCATTGTCGGCAAGGGTCATGCCGGGAGTTTCGGGTGCATCAGAATTATTCTGAATAAAATTCGGTAAGCCTAGCGCACTGGAAGTACCCCCTGCTAAGGCAAAGCTTTGAGCCGTAAAACTGGAATGGCTGGCCGGATCGGTGGGGAAATCTATAGTGTTTTCATTGGGACTAATAGCTGCCAAGGAATTTTGGCCATTTACGGCTACGTAGGTTTGTCCATCGGGTGCGCGCTGTATCGCGCCCAGTTCTAAGCCGGCCACGTCTATCACACGGAAAGGATAGGTTTCGGTGGCTTGGGCTAGGCTATCTACTTGAAATTCGTAAATCTGGGAGTTCCCCGAACCGCTTACCGATACAAAAAGTTTATTGTTTCCTTGTGAAAAATCCATGCCATAAATACGGCCAACCGGATTCTCCAGAATGATTTGATGGGTTTCATCATACACACCCAAGGTATCGAATAGGTTGAGTTCTATTACCTGATTGCCCCCAATTTCCAATGCTTGCGCTAGGATATCGCCCGTACCGGAAAGTTTCATGTAGCCTGTGTACACATTTTCCCCTATAGTACTTCCTGCGGTAATAAAGCTAGGTTCGCTGATGCCCGTAGCGCTGAGTTCGTAGCTGCGGAATACATTGCTGTTTAGTTCGTGGGCATACAGGCGCACATTGCCACCACCACCTCCTACACCACTCAGGTTTTCTGAGCTAGAAAGCATCAGTGGATTGGCTTTGCTCACCACTTCTCCAGCACCGCCCCCTCTTTTCATGTCTACTATGGTGTAAGAAACCAAATAGGTTTGGGTGGCATTGGGCACTTCCTTGGTGGTAAAAATATAAAAGATAGTTTCGTCTCCGGGAAGCTGGGCAATCAGGGCAGATTGTATGGAATTAAGATCACCACCGATATCCGTTCCATTGGTCATTACTACATGGTCCGTATTGTTTTCTTTGTCGGTAGCGGTATACACGGTTTGCCCATCGGTATAAAACAATATTTCACCATTACTATTTCCGATTACCGCGCAGCCTTCGGGCGCATTCATGATGCTATTGTTAAGCGCCACTGCAGGAACTTCATTGAAATCTATCCCTGCTTGATTACCAAAATACCAAATATTAGCCGTGGTCTTGGTCTCGCCATACAGCCTAAGGGTAAGTGTAGAGAAGGTTTGGCAAGTGCCATTATCGGCAATGGCCCAATAGGTACCCGATTTGGTAAAAGTCCCTTCCGGATTGGGCACGGTTGGGTCGCCATTATTCCAGAAGATACTAGCGTTTCCACTGATTTCCGCGGTGAAGGTAAAAGGAAGTTCGCATACGGTGCTATCGGCCGGAAGATTGGTAAACTGCACATCGAATGAGGTAACATTGCTCGTAAAGGTTTGCGTATAGGGCAATCCATTGACAAAAACCGTCAGCTGTGCACTGTAAGGCGAAGCATTGGGAAAGGCCACAATGGGGCTAATATCGCTTGTGTTGGTACTAAAATCGGCATTGGTGAATTCCCAAAAATAGGATTCAGGCTCTACTATCTCGCCATCGGCATTGATTACAGAGGAGGTGAATACTATGGGCTGATTTTGGCAGGCATTGCCCAGAGGTAAAATGGTGATTGTGACATCTGTAACAATAGGAGAGAGGAATTGAGGGAATTGCTCTCCATCAAATGTTAGTCCTCCGCGAATGCGCCTTTCATAAATCACCTGATGGGCAGCTGAATCGGTTTGACTCAGGCGGCCTAGCGTAATGCCATCCCCGGGATTAGCACGGAAAAGATGGTAAATGTTTCCATCGGGGCCGGTTTGTAAACCAAAACTTTCCGCTACATCATTGGGCAATACACTTTGCACGGCCGTATCGGCTGCTACGCCCTGCGAACCATTGAATTGGAACACATTGGCGCCATTAGAAGTGCTACGCGAGATATAGAGCATGCGCCCATTGGCCGACCACTGCGTGTCGAACACTGTTTGACCGTTGCGGTTGGAGTTAGGGATTTCACGCAGGCTGGCTTCATCTAATTGTCCGGTACTGGCATTCAGGTTGATAACCTGCACATTTTGTCCGGCTGTGGCAGGCGATAAAGTAAGCCATTTGATTTGGTTAGGATTGAGTGTATCGGCTGCTGCGTGAATATTCTGGATTTGAAATGGAAAGGTGAGAGTGCTGGTTTCCGTTAGAGGAGCGGCTATATCGGTGCCCACCTCCAAGGTTTTCAGTTCATTGCCCGATTGTGCCACCAGCCAGTAATTGGGCGCATTTACAGGGCCACCACTCACTAGGGTAAGCGCCTCGCTGAGTGTGGTTAGTCCTGTTGCTTGATCTTGGCTCGCTACCGTAAGTGTGCCATCTTCCGCGCGGTCTATTACTGCATATAAGAGTTCTCCTGTGGTATTTTTGTAAAAAAGGTAGAATTGGTTTTCGTTACCTGGAACATGTAGCACTACCACAGATTGATTTTGGGTACTATCGCCCAGTAGTGTGGCAAACACTTGATTATCGGAATCGTAAAGGGTAGATCCATCAGAATAGAAAATCAGATTTCCAGTATTGAGGTCGGTAGCTACGGCACTTCCACCTACACCAAAAGGTGTGGCTTTATCATTGCCCAGGTAAATAGTGGGATCTGCCCCTTTGTTGAAATTCAGGATGAGGTTGGAGTTTCCAAAATACCATCGGGTGTCGGCATAGCCTTGCGAAATAGCCTTTGGGCTAAGAGTAAAATAAAAAAGTCCGAACAGTAAGAGTGTAAAAAATCGATAAGCAAATCGTGGCATAGTGGTAAATATTTGGCGAAGCAAGAGCAACTATCACGTGAAAGTGCTTCGTTTCGTATAAAAATTTCTACTAAAATAATACAAAATCGTGTAACATAACGTTCTGCCTCCGTTATTGGAACGGATATTAAAATCTTTTCTTTATCTTCGAAGGATATAATGTCTGCCTTGGAGAGATTATTTTGGCTTAAGAAAACATGTTAAACAGGTATTTTTTCGGATTGTGGGCTACTTTACTGCTCACGGCTTTGTCGGTTCGTGCGCAAGACCCGCAGTTTTCGCAGTTTTATGCATCTCCTTTATATTTGAACCCTGCCTTTGCGGGTTCTACGCAAGAGGCGCGTGCCGGATTGAACTACCGCAACCAATGGCCCGCCATGGAGGCCAACTTTGTGAGCTATTCGGCTTACTTCGATTACATGTTTCAAGACTATAACAGCGGTTTGGGATTTATGGTCATGTCGGACCAAGCGAGCCGCTCGGGTTTGCGCTCCAATACCTTATCGGCACAATACGCCTATCAAATTCGCATTTCAAAAACCTTGGCATTTAGGCCGGGTGCGCAGTTTTCTTATACCTTTCGCGATGCCAATTTTGACCAGTTCTATTTCAATTCGCAATGGAACCCCACCACAGGAAGTTTCGATGGTGCACCTCCGGTGAATGATGTCAGTGGGCTTGGTGCGCGTTTTATGGGCCTGGGGCTTGGCGGATTGTTGTACAGTAAGTTGTTTTGGATAGGTTATGCTGCTCATCATTTGAATACTCCCAATCAAAGCTTTACAGGAGATAGCGACCCGCTGTCTATCAAGCATAGCATACATGGTGGTTATAAGGTTCTGCTGGAGCCCAAGCGCACCAAAGGCGGCTATCGCGAAGCTACTCGTGAGCGCAGTTTTACGCCTACCTTCCAGTACAAGATGCAAGGCGATTTCGATCAGCTAGATGTCGGTTCTTACCTTACTTTAGAGCCTTTGGTATTGGGGATTTGGTACCGAGGCCTGCCTTTTAAACCCTACGAAGGCTTGAGAAATAATGAGGCCATAATTCTGCTTATCGGCTATACCTACCAAGGCCTGAATATGGGCTATAGTTACGATTACACCATTTCTAACTTAGGCATAGCCAGTGGTGGAGCTCATGAGATCTCCCTTTCATACCAATTTCCGCTGCGCGATCCGCGTAAGCCGCCACGCGACAAAATGAGCGTTCCCTGTCCTAAATTCTGATTTGTGGGGATTAGAATTCCTGTCAAAACATGAAATCTTACAAAAGGTCTTACTTCTGCATTAAGGATGCGTAATGGGTGATTTTGTGTAAAAATTATGAATATGGCCTTGAGTAGGCCTTTTTTTTTCACATCTTAGACTGTATTATTACATAAGATTAGTGCAATTCGTCTACGCTTAAATTAGTATTGTGATAGTAATAAGCGTATTTTCACAAATATATTTAACTTGTAATAGTCTATTGACTCAATGTAGCATCATCTAAATGAATATACAGGATATGAAAATCAGTATGAGAATAACAGTGATGACCTTTTTGGCCTTTTTGAGCCTAGTAAGTGTCAGTTTGGCTCAGTCCGACCAGAACGTGTACAAGGCCGATAAGTATTTCAGCATCAGAAATTACTCCGAAGCCATTAAACTTTACAAAGCGGCCATCGAATCGGGCAATACTGACCCCTTGGTACATTACCGTGCCGGATATTCCTTGTTCAGCATGAATGATTTGAACGACCAGATTCAGGCTATTCCTTATTTTGAATTTGCCGCCAAGAATAAAAACAATAATGTACCCAATGAGGTGTACCTTTATTTGGGAGAGATGCTACACAAAGACATCCGCTTGCAAGAAGCTATCACCAATTATGAGGCTTATAAAAAACTGCTCTCGCCTTATGACAAAAAGGGGCAAGAGGAAGTAAAGCGCCAGCTGGAAATTTGTAACAATGCCATTTTCTTGATGGGCGAGAAAAAAGATATCCAAATCAGCCGTTTTTCTTCCCCTATCAACTCGGAGTTTACCGAATACAATCCAGTAATTGCGGCTGACCAGAGCATTATGGCCTATACGGCCCTTAAGCCCAATACCGACCGCTCGCGCCCGGAACTAAAGTTTTTGGAAGAAATCTACATCAGCCTACGCGATAACAATGGCAACTGGGGGCCTCCTTCTAAAATCGATATCGAAACCAAATACAATGTAGGAACGGCAGGGATTTCACCCGATGGCGAGCAAATGCTGGTATTCATTGGAGGTGTTAATAATACCGGAAGTATCTATGTAATCAAAAGAGAAGAAAATAGCTGGTCGATTCCGGTAACCATCGGTAACCATGTGAACTCACAATACATGGAAAGTACTGCCAGTTTAACCCCTGATGGGAAAACAGTGTATTTTGCCAGCAATCGCCCGGGCGGATACGGTGGCTTTGATATTTATAGAGTAAGCAAAGAAGACAATGGCCAATGGGGACGTGCGGAAAACATGGGACCCACCATTAACACGGCCTTTGATGAAGATGCTCCTTTTATTCACCCCGATCAGAAAACCTTGTTTTTTACTTCTACAGGTCACAATACTATGGGCGGTTCCGATATATTCAAATCGGTGCTGATGGGTGGCAAATGGACCAAGCCCGAAAACATGGGCTATCCGATTAATACACCAGCCAATGATAGCTACTTTACGCTAACGGCCGATGGAAGCAAAGGCTTCTTCTCTTCCGATCGCCAAGGCGGATTGGGCGGACAGGATATTTATTACTTCAACATGCCTGATCAGTATGCCAATATTCCTTTGACAATGGTGAAAGGACGTATTTTGGCCGGTGACGATTTGCAACCCTTGCCTACCCGTATTTTGGTGGTAGATAATGAAAGCTCTCAAAAAATTGACTTCGTGTACAATCCTAACCCGAAAACGGGTAACTATTTGATTATCCTCCCTCCAGGGAAAAACTACGATATGATTATCGAATCGGAAGGGTATCTGCCTTATACCTTGAATATCAATGTGCCTGACCAAACCTATTTCTATGAACTCTATCAACAAATTCAACTGAAATTAATCAAGCAGTTTGATGTGGTAGTAGGACAGGAAGTGGTGGTGAAAAATGCCTTCTACGATACCAAGCAATCGCAATATGTAGATCCTAAGCTGGCCAATGAAGCCATGCTGGTACAAAATGATAGTTTGGATATTTACGACCTGATGGATGGCATCATTGCTGCTTCGGATGAAGAGGCCTACGATTACCTATTGGATTTGATGTTCAAGGTAAACCCTATCGATGCCATTACTTTTGATGAAAGCAATGAAGATTTGGAGGCCGCTAAGCGTGTGTATTATTTCGATGAAAGTGATACCACCAAGCTCTTGCAAAGAACGATAGAAGGCGAAACGATCTTCTCCTTACCTACTTTTATGGTACAGGAAGAAGCTCAAAAGCAAAAAGAACAAAAGAAAGAACCCATTACCTATGATAAAGCCTTGTTGAATAAGGTTTCCAAAGTGTATTTCGATAGTGATAAAAGCGATTTGAAAACGCAATATCATGCCGATTTGAATAGCATCATGGATGCCCTTAATAAGCACCCTGAGTTGGGTATTGAGATTGCCGGATATGCTTCATCGGATGGAAATGCCGACTATAACCGCAGACTCTCAAACGAAAGAGCCATTGCTGTATTGAATTATTTCAATTACAAAGGCGTGGTACGCAGACGCATTGTGGCGAAAGGATATGGAGCCACGGCCAATGAAACCGACCCCACGGAAGGCCGTAGGGTAGAAATCAAGCTGGTGGATTTGAATACAGTTGAATAAACACAAATAGACTTCTTAAAGGGGCTTTCATGAAAATGGAAGCCCTTTTTTATTGGAAAGAAAGCACTCGCGGGGCTTCCGTGTCAAATTCATCAAAACGGGTATTGGTTTCGCCCGTTACCAGAATATCGTAGGCTTGTGTACCAATGGGAACGCGAGGATAAAAGGCCAAGCGAAGCTGAAAGATGTTGAAGGCCAAGTTGTCGTTGCGCAGGCGCAAGCCCATGCCAAAGCCCTGATAAGGACTAGCCGATAAAACAGGTGCCTGCTTGGTACCAATAAAACCAATATCGGCAAAGAGAAAGGCAATGAGTTGGAAATCGAGGTAGTTGAAAGGTGTAATAACAAAGGATTCTGCTTGTAGCACCAGTTTTTGTGTTCCGAGCATCCCCGTGCCCGAAAGCCCTCTGATGCCCTCATTGCCGGCAATGGAAAGGTATTCATACGGAAATCTTTGAAAGCCTTGGGTATAATTAGCTTTCAGGATATGGCGAAATCGGTAATGCTTTCCTCGGCTTATAGGAGAAATGTACTTAATGTCTTGTCGGAATACCCCTTGCTCGGTTATCGAGGGGTTGAAAAAGGTTCCATACGCACTGGATGAATAGAAGTAGCCCCAAGTGGGGTCTTGAAAGGCTTTGGAAAAGGAGGCGCCCAAGTACCAGCGCTCACCAAAATCGTGCTGCTCTAGTCCGGTGGTAAACTGAAAAAGGTAGCCCGTGGGTACGTCTTCCGTGCGCCCAAAACCATAGATAAACTGGTCTTTATAAAAATCGCGAATGGAGAGGGAAATACTGCCCAAATACTGGCGGCTCTGCTGAAACTGCCGATTGCTGTCGATACTCACTGTGGGGCGCTGGAAAAAGTAGGTGTCATTTACACGGCCTGCCCATACCCAGCGTGCGCGGTCGCGCAAGGATTTGTTTTCAAAAGGGAATTCAATAGCGTGGGCGAGCCAGAGGTCTTTGCGTTCAAAAGCTGCTCCTTGAATGTGTAAATCGCCCCCGGGGGGTTGATAAGCAAAAATCTGCTTACTCGTGCTCCATTCTATACCGCCTGCGTTTCTTATTTGAGGCGTCACAAAGCGCCTGTTTATCCGTAGGCCCATTTGCTCGTTGAGGTAGGAATTACGCATAAAAGCCTCCCCACGGATATAGGTATTAGAAAAGTTGTTGATTTTATAGTTGAGGGCGTACCCCAGCGGAGTGCTTAGTTCGGGATTGATGAAAAAGCGGCTATCCAGCTCATGGCCCAATCCAAAAATATTGATGTAGTCGATGCCCGCCTCTCCGCTGCTAAGGCTATTGGGCTGAAAGTTTCCCGAAAAAGCGAATACATCTTTGGTAATTACCAAGATATCTACCGCTCGATTATTGTCTTCTTTTGGAATTACATAAATCCGCGCATCTTTTATATAGGGAAGCTGGCGGAGTAAGCGTTCGGTATCTACTAGTAGGTAGGGGTCAAGTTTGTCGCCCGGCTGTATCAGTAGGGCATTACGCACTACATGTTTTCGGGTATGCATGTGCAATTTATTGCCCACCTTTTCTGCCCAGTTTTTGGCTTGCCGAAGCGTGTCGGTCACATTGGGGCCGAATACATCGAGGCGCTTGATGATGATGCGATCGATAGTGCTCCCTACAAATTCCTGATAGCGCTCGGCTGCTATGGCGGGCTTGGCCGAATGGGAAGACGGTTTTTTAGGGGTGGTGAATAATATATCGTAAAGTTCGCGGGTGAGGCGATTTCCCTGAAATTTGGATTCCAGGTTTTCGTAAAAATATTCGGTGTTTTTGAGTCCTCTTCGGTAGCGGTTTACCCGAAACAAGGTGTCGGCAAAAATCACCGTGGTGTCCTTGTTGCTAAACCAGAGGCTATCCCGCAGCATGAAATAACTATTTCCTTTAATCTGCAAGGTGTCGAACTGAATCACCAGTGAATCGCGCTGCGCCCAAAGCGGATGGCTACAGACTGCAGCTAAGCAGATGGAAAGGATAATAAGGAAAGTCTTGCTCATGGTTTAGCCTGAAAAATACAAACGCTAGATGGTTTTAAAAAGCTTTATGAGCTGAGTAAATTATTTGTATACAATACATAAGGAAGGTTGTTGTATTGCTTCCCTTTTCTTATGTTTGAAGGTGCTACGGATAAATCTCAGGCTTAATTACTTATCCATGGGAAAGTTTACAAAATATCTTTTTAAATCAATATTGCTATTCGGCATGCTATTCAGCGCTTCTGTTTTACAAGCGCAACAGGTTGTAGGTGATAGCTATGAAAAAGCCAAACGCGAAGGTAAGGGAACCATTCTCGTTACCTATGTAGAAACCCCCGGCTTCCTGTACAAAGAAAATACCGGACGCCTTACTGGGGTTTGTATGGATATAATGTACGACTTCATCGATTATGTGGAAGCGAATCACGGTATCGAACTCCGCCTGAAGATTGCCGGAAATGGTAGCAGTTTTCGCGCCATGTACGATGGGGCCAAAGGGGGGAAAGATGGTGTTTTTGGATTGGGCAATGTCACTATCACCGATGCCCGAAGAGCCGAGGTGCAGTTTAGCCCAGCCATTATCAAAAACTATTCGGTGCTGGTGTCGCACAATTCGGTGCCCACACTTACCAATATGAAGGATTTTGAAAAAGTATTTAAAGGATATACAGCTTATACGGGGCGCGGTACGCTGAATGAGAGGCGTATCTTAGAAATGAGGGAAAAGTATTATCCGGGATTGAAAATTGTACAGACAAGCTCTTCGCCAGAAGTATTGGCCAAGGTGATTAATAATAACAAATCGTTTTCGTATCTCGATTTGGCCTTTTATCTGGATGCGCTTAAAAACCGCCATCCTTTGAAGCGCCATGAAATTGCCGACACCAAGTCAGAGGAATTCGGAATTGTGATGCCCATGAACTCCGATTGGGCACCGTTAATGCAAGAGTTTTTTGATGCCAATGGCGGATACACGAATTCTCAGGAATACAAGCAGATATTAATAGAGCACCTTGGTATTGAGGCGATTAAGCTGATAGAGGAGGCGAAGTAATAAGCGCTATTATCAAAAGAGGCTGCTTTCATGATGAAGGCAGCCTCTTTTGTGTTTAAATAAAATCGATATCCGTATTCAGTGGAAATTTCATCAGGTATTGTAAGGCTTCCTGTACTGTCATATCTTCAAAAAGCACCTTGTGTAGCACTTCGGTGATAGGGGCGCGTACCTTATAGTGGTCGGCCAGTTTTTTCATAATCCTTACCGTATTTACCCCTTCCGCAATCTCATCCATACTGCCAATAATATCGTTCAGCTTTTCTCCTTTGGCCAGTCGAAAACCTACCGAATAGTTGCGGCTGAGCTTACTAGAGCAAGTGGCTACCAAATCGCCCACTCCGGCCAAGCCAATAAAAGCTTGGGTATTACCGCCCAAGGCACGACCTAAGTAAATCATCTCCACCATGCCACGGCTAATAAGCAGGGCGCGGGCATTTTCGCCCAAATCCATACCGCTGAGTGCGCCTGAGGCAATGGCAATAATATTTTTCAACACACCGCACAGCTCAATACCAATAAGGTCGGCACTGCCATATACCTGAAAGCGATCGCTGCGCAAAAGGCGTTGCCCTTCGTGAATTACCTCATCAAAATGACTGGCCACTACCGTAGCAGCCGGATGTCCATCGGCCAATTCACGGGCCAAATTGGGGCCTGCCAAGCAACCAATACGCACTACCACGCTTTCTTCGCGAATTACCTCGCTCATGGTTTTTACATGCTCACGGGTAAGTTTGGCTCCACTTTCCATAGCCCCGCTGGGTGCCAAAGAGGTATCAAGACCCTTGGTGCCGTGGATTAACATATGGTAGGGGTGTAGATAAGGCGAAAGCTGCTTCATCATCTCCCTGAAATTAGCCGAAGGGATAACCGGAAAAATAATTTCACATTGTTCGGCCAAGTATTTCAAATCATTGGTAGGGGTGATGCGCTCATGCAGGGTATGGCCATGGCATACTCTGTTTTGCAACATATCTTCCACCACTTCTTTTCTACGGGCGTACATCAAAACCTCATTGTTTTGAGCCAGTAGGTTAGCCACTGCTGCCCCGAAACTTCCCGAGCCAACTACACCTATGGGTTTATTTGATGAATTTTTCGAAGCCATAGCCATCCAATCGGTTATGATAGTAGTATAAAGTTGCTAAATCTTGTGTAGTAATGTTTCCTTTCTTATCCCGAATCAGTGGGCGCTTGGAGTGGTACATGCCCACGTTGCTGAGGCCGTGGGCAATCAACTCGTCCAAATCTTCATAAAAATGGGAGGCCACGTCAATTTGTCCTTTTTCTTTTCTTTGTAAAATTTCGGTAGCCAGAAGCTGACACTTCGCCTTGAATTCGTCATAGCTAATTACCTGCTCCTCTTCGGGTAAGCGAAGGAGATTAAACAAATCGAGTCGAGGGTGGCGTTTTTTGATGATTTCAAAAGCGACAAAGGCCACCAAATGGCTTGAAAATACCCGGTTGATTTCGTGATAGCGCTTCACAATCACATGGCTCAGCATGCGGGTGTATTCATCTTCACGCTGTTTGTTGCGTGTTACTTTCTGGTTAGAAGTAAAATAGTCTTTGGTATCAATGATTCGATTGTGTGGGTCAAGGCTATTTCCTTCCTTGTCTACCGGATTGCCCAGCACATCCATAGGTTTACCGATAGACACGGAAATATCCGAGCCCTTAGTAAAGAACTGTATCATGAACTTGAAAATCTTGTAGGAGGTAGAATACTCATCGTTTTCATAATAATAGCGCTCTTGGCCTTGCTGGGCCAAATGCTCATGAATCAGACTGGGAGCCTCCAGTACAAAATGGTAATTGAGTACCACGGGCACGATAAACACCTTTTTGGCTTTATCGCCATCTTGCTCGTAGTTCATGCGCTGCGCCTCAATAGCAGTTCCTAATAAGCCCAACTTGAGCTTATTTTCAATAGAGCCCGAGCGTGAGCGCGTGCCTCCGGGGAAGAACAGGCTGTGGCAACCTTTGCGTATGGCCATGCTGGAGTAGGATTTTAAGGTCTCCAGATACGGCACATTTTTTTTCCTGCGGTCAACCTTGTAGGCACCTAAGCTATTCATGAAATAGGCAAAAATGCTAATATTGAACAGGTTAAGTCCTGCTCCATAGATAAAAGGCGGAAGCCCCAAGGTATGAATCACCCAGCCAATAAGGATGGAGTCGAGGTTGCTGAAATGCGTAGGCACCATAATTACCGTCCCTTTTTTGGCCAGTTCGCGCACGTGCTCCATCTCTCCGGTGATATGGATTTTGTCTTGCAGCGTATAGTCATTGCGCCAAAATGCGCCAAATTTTTTAATACGGGCGGCATTGAGCAAGCGCGAGAAACCATAAGTAACGAGTGTACGCGCCAAGCGGTAATGGCTGGGCTTAAAGTTGCCGGCTATTTCTTCGGTATAGCGACTAATGATTTCCTTGAGCAGCTTTTCTTCGGTTTTGGCCGCTGCGGCTTGGCTATCATTGGTCAGGTTGAGCAAGTTGCTCTTTATTTTGTGCCAAAAAGCGTATTCATCTTCCGGGTCTACTTTCCAAGGGTTCTTTTTTACCCTTAGCATTTCGGTATATAAAGTCGATTCCAGTTCATCAATCAAGGCATTACGGTTAATCGTGATGCCCTTTACTCTCAGCTCACTTTCTGTGATGATTTCTTGGATAAACTGCTTGCGGTTTCGGCTAAGCTGAACGACTGGCCAGTCTTCGGTACCGGGAAGAATCGGGGAATATTTTACAGGTTTCCTCTTGCCAACTACAGTTTCGCTCATAGTGTAGGTTTTGCCCAAATATACGTATTATGACCGCATTTTACGGAAAAAGCCGTGTTTTTTCCATAAATGCACAACTTATCGGCAAGCTTGTGGGTTTATCAACTATATTTTGACTACGGGTAGGTCTATATTTTGCAATCGCCTTTTTCCGTAGTATTATTGCAGCAGTTTATGGCCTCAGACATCCGTCAGATACAAGCTCCCATTCAGCAGGAAATGGACGAATTTGAAAAGAAATTCCGTCATTTCATGAAAAGCAATGTTATGTTGCTCGACAAAATCATGGGCTATATTGTAAAACGCAAGGGTAAGCAAATGCGCCCCATGTTTGTTTTCCTTACGGCCGGAGCCAATGGTAGCATCAATGAAGCGACCCACCGAGGAGCCGCCCTTATTGAACTTTTGCATACGGCCACGTTGGTACACGATGATGTGGTGGATGATGCCAATTATCGTAGAGGATTTTTCAGCATCAATGCGCTTTGGAAAAATAAAATTGCCGTGTTGGTGGGCGATTACTTGCTTTCACGCGGACTCTTACTTTCGGTAGATCACGGGGATTTCGATTTGTTGAAAATCGTATCGCAAGCCGTGCGTGAAATGAGTGAGGGCGAACTGCTGCAAATGGAAAAAGCACGCAATCTGGATATCACCGAAGCCGTGTACTATGATGTAATCCGTCAGAAAACCGCCAGTCTTATTGCCAGCTGCTGTGCTGTGGGAGCCGCCTCTATTGGGGCTGATTCCGAGCATATTGAGCGCATGCGCTTATTTGGTGAGAAGGTAGGAATGGCCTTTCAAATCAAAGATGATTTGTTCGACTACGGAACGGCCGAAATTGGCAAGCCGCTAGGGATTGACATCAAAGAAAAGAAAATGACCCTTCCGCTCATATACGCCTTACAGCAAGCCTCTTGGCTTGAAAAGCGGAACATCATCAATATCGTGAAAAACAATAGCGATAAGCCTAAGAAGGTAGATGAGGTAATTGCCTTTGTGAAACAAAAAGGAGGCTTGGAATACGCTACCCAAGTGATGAACACTTTTTATCAAGAAGCCTTGGCCTTGCTGGATCCACTGCCTGATTCCGAGTACAAAACGTCCTTGAAAGGACTGGTACAATATACCATCGAACGAAAAAAATAAAGGCCACCGAAGTGGCCTTATTCATTTATTCTTCCAACAGCATGTTGGTGTATCGAGCGAAATCTTCTACAAAGTTCTGATAATAACTACCTGTGCCCGGCCCACTAAATCCGGTATGGATGCGCCTTACTTTTCCGGTTTTGTCGATCACGATAAGGGTAGGGAATGACATTACGTGGTTAAGCATAGGCAAAGTCTCTGCAGCTTTGGCATTATCCGAAATCCCTGCAAAGGCGAAATCATAGCCCACATCGAATCGCTTGATGACCTTTTCAACACGGGTTTTGGCATAGGCCAAATCGTCTTTTTTCTCATAGGCCAAGCCAATAATTTCTACTCCACGACTTTGGTTTTTACGATACCAGTCACTCAAGAAGGCCGTTTCATCCATACAGTTGGGGCACCATGTACCAAAAATTTGCACCAACACCACTTTTCCTTGGTATTTCTCATCATTGAGCGAAATGCGTTCGCGGGTAATACCGGGGAAATCAAAAGCTAATTTGTCATAACCCTCTTTTAAGAACGTAAGCGAATGGGCATCGGGTAGTTCCGCGCTCTCATTGCGCACCGCTTGCCAGGTTTTATAACCCGCCAATCCGCTCCAAAATTCACCTTGGATGCTATCACCTTGCATGGTGCCTTCAAACAAGTAGGCGTGCTCTCCATCAAAAGCGCTCATCGCAAAACTATTGCCATTCACCACACCATCGAGGTAGCGGTAATCGCCTGTGGCGGTTAAGAAAGTACCGCTAAGTTGCTGCCCGTTTTGATCGAAAATACCAATGGCTTTTGAGGTTTTTCCATCAGATGTAAAGGTTACTTCCCACTTGCCTGTGACTAAGGAATTCGATTCTCCGGAGGCACTAAATCGGGGAGCCGCTCCCGCTTTGGCGGTAAAGGGTACGCGGTAGTTTTCTACATAATTCTTTACCCAAAAGCCTTCCAAAGTACCTTGGTCGGTGATTTTGGCAATGATATCGGCATCAAAAATATGCATGGGAATAAAGAGAGTGTCATTGCTTTGCTGAATATCGCTGATGGCAATGCGCTCTTCTCCATTGATGAGGTCGATTTTAAGCGTGTCGCCTTGGTAGCGCGCTTCAAAAATAAAAGGGATTTCTTTGCCTTGCGTTTGTAGGCTGGCCCGCCAAGGCCCTTCGGTAATGGGTTTCATGTTTGTTTCTTTAGGACTGCTGCAAGCAAGTAGGACTAAGCTCGTTGCTGCCATCAGTAAACTTGATACCTTTGTCATAATTTTATTCATAGTGGTGCAAAATATAAAAATCTTAAACGGCCTCAAAGTATTGGAGTTGGCCTCTGTACTAGCCGGCCCCAGTGTTGGCCAGTTTTTGGCCGAATGTGGGGCGGAGGTAATCAAAGTAGAAAACCCCGGAACGACCGGAGATGTTACCCGTTCATGGAAATTGTCCACAGAAAATCCTGAAAACTCGGTTTCGGCTTATTTTTCCTCGGTCAATTGGGGGAAAAAATCCTTGGCTCTGGACATAACGCAAGCGGAAGGCTATAAAGTTCTGCTGCAATTGGTTGCTTGGGCGGATGTGGTCTTGGCCAGTTATAAACCCGGGGACGATATCAAGCTGGGTGTTGACTATGCCACGCTTTCTGCTTACAAGGAAGGCTTGGTTTATGGGCATATCACAGGCTATGGAAGAACAAACGATAAGGTAGGCTATGATGCTATCATCCAAGCGGAATCGGGTTTTATGTACCTCAATGGGGAGCCCAATGGCGCCTCGGTAAAAATGCCTGTGGCTTTGGTAGATGTGTTGGCCGGACATCAATTAAAAGAAGGCATCTTGCTTGCATTGCTCCAGAAAATGCAAAGTGGAAAAGGTAGCTATGTGGAGGTTTCTTTATACCAAGCCGCTATTTCTTCTCTGGTCAATCAAGCGACTAATTGGCTGCAGGCGGGTGTGGAGCCGCAAAAGATGGGATCGGAGCATCCTAATATTGTGCCTTATGGCCGCGCCTTTGATACTTCCGATGGGGGACAGGTGATTTTGGCCGTGGGTAACGATAAGCAGTTTGCCCAGTTGTGCCGGATTTTAGGCAAAGAAGAACTGGCACAAGTGCCGGAATTTGCCACGAATGCCCAGCGTGTGAAAAACCGCGAACAAGTAAATGCGCATCTTCAAGCACTTATTGCCACTTGGCCGCAGGAAGAACTGCTCAAGCAGCTGGATAAAGCCAAAATTCCGGCCGGAGGGATACAGCCCATCAGTAAGGCCTTGCAGAGGGAAGAGGCTGAGCCCTTGCTTTTGCACTCGGATAAAAAAGCGGGAATCCGCCAGTTTTGTGCGCAATTAGAAGGAAGTAGTTCAGATACATCGGCCTTGCTGGCCCCACCTGATTACGGACAACAAACGCAGCAGATTTTACAAGAAGTGTTGGACTTTTCGCTTCAGCAAATAGAGGAATTGAAGCAGAAGGGGATTTTGGGGTAGGGGTGGAAAGAGCTAGCCGACATTACGTAGTGTTAGCGGTTTTGGCACTTGTCGCAGATTTCGGGGTGCAAAAGTATCCGTCATTGAGACAACCTGATGTTATCACCAGTGTTTTCTTTATCTTTTCGTTAATAATTCAAATAGTGAAGTGTTTACGTAATAATTACCTGTTCCCAATTTTTCTTTCCTTAGAAGCCCATCTTCGGCTAACTTATTAAGATAATTTGCTGCAGTTATTCTTGAGACATTCAGGTCACTTACAAGGAATTCAATCTTAGTATAAGGATGCTTAAATAAGTTATTCAGTAAGTCTTGACTGTAGAATTTATAATTCCCCCTTAATGTATGTTTGAATTTTTTCATCAATTCTTTAATTTGAATGATGAGTTGGATGGTTTCTTTGGATGTTTGTTCAACTCCTTTAATCATAAAAAGTATCCATTCTTCCCAGTTGTTTTTTTCTCTTACTTCTTGTAGCAATCTATAATAATCTGATTTATTCTTTATTATATAGTTGCTCAAATATAGAATGGGAAGGTTTTGTAGGCCCTCAAGTATTAAGTATAAGATATTTAATATTCTTCCCGTTCTTCCATTACCATCATAAAATGGATGTATGCTTTCAAATTGGTAATGTATTATTGCCATTTTAACGATAGGGTCATAATCATTAATTTCTTTGTTATTAATAAAATGCTCCAGATTCGTCATTAAGTCCTTTATTACTTCAAAGTCTTGGGGGGGAGTATAAATTACTTCTTTTGTTCCCGCCATGCTCTGCATGGTGGTATTCGTAAGGATTTGTTTTCTTAATGGAATGGGCCGAAACCATACATTTCATAATTCAAGCAGATGATATTTGGTGCGCTTTGCTAGCGTTTTTGTATGCAGAGGCAAAAGGAATGGTAGAAGTTAAATTGATGGTATAAAATGTATTAGGCCACCATGCAGAGCATGGCGGTAACGGGGGCGAGCGGTAAGACTTAGAAATATATACCTAGCCAATCGCTAGGTTTACACATTACATGAATTTAGTAATCATATGGGAACTAAAGCGTTAAAAAAATTCACATTGGCCGAAATGAAAGATAAGTATATCGGCACTGTTGGGACAAAGGCACGTGATGAATACGAATACGAGCTTCGAATGGATGTATTGGGAAAAATGATAAAGGCTGCCAGACAGGAAAGGAAATTGACACAAGAAGAACTTGGGCGGCTTGTAGGGGTTCAGAAAGCTCAAATTTCAAAACTGGAAAGTAGCGCGAATAGCGCGACAATTGATACGATAATTCGAGTGTTTAAAGCACTAAAAGCCGATATCCACTTTAGTGTAAAACTGGAAGACAACTTTGTAGAACTTACCTGATAGCAAGCATATCATTCCTTTGTTACCGCCATGCTCTGCCTGGTGGTATTCGTAAGGACTTGTTATCCTAATGGAATGGGCCGAAACTATAGATTTCAAAATCCAAGTGGATGGTATTTCATGCGCTTTGCTAGCGTTTTTGTATGCAGGAGGAAAAGGAATGCTAGAAGTTAAATGGATGGTTTAAAATGTATTAGGCCACCATGCAGAGCATGGCGGGAACAGGGCAAAAGGAATGGTAGAAGTTAAATTGGTATAAAATGTCTTAGACGGCTATGCAGAGCATGGCGGGAATGGGGGGGGATGGCTCTTTTTACCATTCTATTTCTAGTCTTTGGGTCACAATACGTTTTCGTCCTATTATCGCTGATGTAGTTATCGTCTTATTATGCCAATTAATTTGAAGATTGTCAAAGTCTTCTGCATTACCTATGGGTAGGTCTAAATTCCCAAATTTATCTAATGGACTAAATTCATTTGGTACTAAAACTACAAATTTATGCGTAAGAAAATCAAAAAGACATCCCACTAGCTCATTCTCATTTCTAAAAATTGGTACAAAACTAATCGAATCATCTCCTTCATATACTTGACCTGTTTTTACAGCCCAACTTAACCCATAAGGCTTTTCGAAACTTTGGTCGCTAAAAATTATTTGAGCAACCTTTTCAAAGTCCAAGATAACGTTAGGTTTGTTTACAAGTACAATGTTTAGCATGGTCTTAAAAAACCACTTTTCAAGTTTTTTGCCAGAGATTTTATATACAATAGGCACTTTCTTGATTGAGAATCCATATTTGTTGAATTTATTGTTTACCCTATAGAGTGTCTTAAAAACTTCAACATAATATTTGATTTCACTATCATAAACAGATAGAGAATTATTGTGCTTTTTGCACAAGTGTCTTACTGTAAAATTAGAAGCCCCAATTTCCTTACGAGAATCTTTGCACCATGCCAACCCTTCTGTAATGACAGTTTTGTTGAGAAGATTATCAGAAATAATATGTTCTCGTGTTATTTCACCTTCACAATCATTCAGTATAGAAGCCCAGCATTTTCTCATAAAATAAATTGCCACCAACGCTTTATATACGTTGTTGAGGGTAGTTATTATTTAATTGTACTATGATTTTCACCAATTTCCTTGGTCTCCCATTCTTGTCGCAATTCGGTTACAAGTTTATCAAGCACCTCTTCTGTAATCCCGCATTTTTCTCGATAAACTCGCATGTACTCAATTAGTTTTTTGTCTAGATTTCGAACTCTTTTCTTGAATTCTACAAAGTCCTTAATCATTCTTCTTTTTCCTGAGTCTGAAAAGAACAATTCATTATTAAATCGGAAATAGTCATGAGCAAAATAATTTCGAAGAATTAGCAATTCTTTCAACTCATTTTTATCCTCGTCCGTCAATTGATAAAGTTGCTTGATTTCATTTATCAAAGTCCCGAATGTTCTTTTGCCGTAATCATAGTTGTCCCACAAAGCAGTGACTTGTTCTTTTGTCACTATTTTACCTGTAACCTGTCGCAAAACAGCAATCATGTTAATTGATTGCTGTTCTATCAATTGACACATGAAGATTGTGAGTCCGAAGTGTGCATATACTTCTTTCGTCCTGCTGTCATTGTAGGCTCCCCCTTTTTAGTACGTATCTAAAGTAGACTTTTTTATATTCATTTTCAATCTATCATCAAAACATCAGGGACAGAGTGGAGCGTAGCGGAA